>CAZXOK010000002.1:0-451295 GCA_964642175.1 uncultured Chlorobiales bacterium
TGTATATCAACGATTATGATTTTCTTATCAGGGTCTTGGTTAACGCCCTGTAGGAGGAGGTTATTGATATATGTGTCGAAAAAGCTATACCCTATAATAATGTAAAAGTCAGCCATTCCTTTTTTCTGCTGCATGAACTTTGAGGCTTGTTCTTTAGTCCAGGCTCTTTGTGCTTCATCAAATACAGCAACTTTTTCTATTGGAGGTTCAGTTGTGCTTAAAGCATCATCACGAAAATGATGAATATTCTGAATAAATGATTTTACTTGTGAATCTGCATTTTTTTTAAGAAGCCTTTCACCTGATTCTTTTGCTTCTAAAACTTTATCACGGGCTAAAGCTTCTCTTAAAACATCAACAAGTGGTCCATTTCCAGACAAAAAAACTGCATTTTCATCTGCATCAACTTTGGTTCTTAAACTGGCAATATTAAGTCCTGCAAGAGTCTTTCCGGCACCCGGTACACCAGTGACAAAACAAATGGATTTTCTTTTATTAATCTTTGAGTAATCAATTATTTCAGAAATACAGTTTGCAGTTAATGATAAATTCTTTGCTCCGGAATCAGACCGTGATATTTCTTTAACATTATGTCCTTTGTATAGAGCTTGTGCAGCTTCAATAATTGTGGGGGTTGGTTTATATAAAGAATCTGCCCAATCAAAACCATTAACTGGACTTCCATTAGACATAAATAAGGCGCTCTTAATTGTTTGCCTTAAATTCGTTTCAGTTGCTAATAAAGGTTCAAATAATTCATCATCAAATTTTCTGAATTCAGTTTTTAATTCCGCTCCTTTTGTTGCCACAAGTATTGGAATTAATTTTCTTCGATGGCTTCCCTCGTGAAAGTTTTTTAAATCCAAAGAATAGTCGATAACCTGCTCAATTGCATAATTATCAAAAGTCGATGAACCAACCTTAAATTCAATAACAAAAACCAAGTCGTTAATAATAACCACATTATCAACTCGTTTACCCATTCGTGGTATTGCAAACTCAAAGAATACAAAGCCGGACAAATCAAATAAGGTTGATTTTAAAATTACAATCTGTCGTATCCAGGCATTTTTTTGTAGATCTTCTAAAGCATGAGTATGTGAAATAGCGAGGTCTCCTAAAATCTTAGTATTATCCGTTTTTAGGAAATTATCTATCGTATCTGAATAATAAGCCCTATTCATGTAGTTTCGTTCGCTTCAATTACCGGCAACGTTTGATGGTATGGTGTCGTGCGGGATTGCGAAGCGATTTCCTATCAGTTTACACCGACTTTTTTTACGAGCCACAAACCTTCGAAAACCTCTGAAACCCGCATGCACTATACCATGTGTTACCAACTGGGCGTTGTTCATGTCTGTCAATGGTTTGAGATATATTTTCAAGTCTTTCATTCCTATTTCTGTCTTTAAGATTTAGTTTTAGAATTGGCTTGTGTGATTTGGCATTGTGCTTGAATGATGTCTCATGCAATCAATCAAATCTTTTACATCTACGATTGCTATGCCGGAGCTTATATCAGACATAGCATAGGGAATAATCAACATGTTATTGTGTATCATTGAGCCGCATGAATAAACTACATTTGGTACATACCCTTCGCGTTCTTCTTCGTTGGGTGCAAGAAGTGGTTCCTGGAGGCGTGCAATGATTTTTTCTGGATTTTCGAGGTCAAGCAACATGGCACCGATAGAATATTGCCGCATTGGTCCTACGCCATGGGTTAGCACTAACCAGCCCTGGCTTGTTTCTATCGGTGACCCGCAGTTACCAATCTGAATAAATTCCCATGGGTTGCCTGGTTCCTGAATGATTTTTGACTTCTGCCAAAAATGTAAATTATCGGAAAACATGATATGGTTGTTTTCTCCATCCTGGCGTGAAAGCATCACATACTTCCCTCTAATTTTACGGGGGAAAAGAGCCATTCCTTTATTCTGCACGGCTTTACCATTCAATGTAATAATATTAAATGAAAGAAAATCCTTTGTTTCAATAAGGTGCGGGAGGATGCTATATCCGTTGTAAGCGGTATAGGTTGCATAATAGGTAACATCGCCATTGTCGTTATAAAATCGCACAAAACGGGCATCTTCAATTCCCCTGCTTTCATTTTCAGATACAGGAAATATCACTCGTTCAGAGATTTTACTTTTTTCTTCAAATTTTATCCTGTAATTTGAATTTGCAAGCCAATTTATGTTGTTAATTGTTGAATCATCTCGTTGAAAATCCATATCTAAATGAATCGCCTCAATATTTGCTTTTAGTTCCTGGTAAGTAAAAGCATCGGGTACCTGGTCGAGAATACGATTGCTTGTTTCGTTAGATGCGTTCATTTCTTTCAATTTAAGACGAAACGAATGTTTGTCATAAAACAAATCATGTGATAAAACGGGTGTTTCAACAAACTCTGAAACATTATCGAAGCTGAATGAACCATTACGCTTAATAATTCCGCTACGAAAAACAATTGACGAAATATGTCCTTCGCCTGTTGCCCTAAAGCTCATGATAAAACGAATACTGTTTTTTGCTACTCCTGTCTGATTTGGATGCATAACAATGGAAGGATTGAAAAGTGCCGCAGATTCAATGGAATATTCCATCGTAAAATAAGCACCAATGAGTATTTGTTTTGTTTTGCTTAGTTGCTGGTTTTTCGGCACATATTCCGATACCTCATTAAAGTTCTTTTCTAACTGAAATTCTATATTTTTATGACGGTTAAAGTAATTAATGTGAACATTTTGCAGTGTACTTTCAGCTTCCTTTTCGGTGAGTTCTAAAACCCTGCCAATTATTTTTTTTATGCGTGCTATATTAGGAATATGGGCTCGGGTAATAACCCGTGAAGTATCCCGTTCTATTCTTGTTTTTTCACGTTTAACCAGCGGTTTACCAAATGGTATATTGTTCATAATCTTTTTATTATCCTTAGTAAATAATTTATTTCGACAAAATTCTCCTGTAAATATCCAAATATCCTTCTATCATTTTTTTTTGGCTGAATTTTGAATTTGCCCATTCCCTGCAATAATTTCTGTCTATTGATTTCACATTATTTACAGCATCTGCAGCTTCGTCAATCGTATTAACAAGAAAACCTGTTTTTGTATTATCAATTAATTCGGGCATCGAACCTTTATTAAACGCGATTACAGGTGTTCCGCAAAACATCGCTTCTGCAACACTTAATCCAAATGGCTCATCAAAATTTATTGGATGCAATAATGCAAAAGCATTCCCTAAAAGCTTATTTCGTTCAGTTGTTCCTGAATTACCTACATACAAAATATCATCATTGTTAATGAGTGGTTTTATTTTAGTTTCAAAATATTCTTTATCTTGTATTAAACCTGAAATGATGAGTTTTCTTCCTGATTTTTTAGCAATTTGTATTGATTCCAGCGTTCCCTTTTCGGGGTGAATTCGTCCAAAAAACAGCAAATAGTCTTTTGGAACCAATCTAAACGAAAAATCATCAGTATTTATGCCATTATAAACAGTTGCAATGTAGTTGAGTTCGGGGGTTCGGTCGGAATTACTTATGGAAACATAAAAATTATCTGCATTATATTTTATATAAACCGGCAATATTTTGTGTGATGAAAAACCATGAATTGTGGTTACTATTGGGGTTTTTATTAGTCGTGAATAGCTAAGCGGCAGAAAATCAAAATTGTTATGGATCAAGTCAAACTCGTTTGCTTTTTCCATTAAATTACTAATATGCAAACATTCCCAAACTTTGGGGTCAATATCCATATTCTCGGCATAAGCTGTTTCGGATACATATTGTAGTTTCCCTTTTGTGTTCGAATTACCCGTTGCAAATAAGGTAACATCAATTCCCTGTTCAATCAGACCTTCGGCAATATTTGAAGCTACTTGTTCCCAGGGTCCATATTTTATGGGGGGTGTTTGCCATGCAATTGGAGACAGGATTGCTATTTTCATAATTACATTGGATTCCTTGAATTGTTTAAACAATGGTCAACAAGTTCTTCTAAAATTGCTGTTCCAACACACATTACTTTATCAGCCCCACCCCAATAAATTTTTACAGTTCCGTCAGGTTCGTCAACTGCACCACAACTAAAAACAACATTGTGCACATATCCTGTAATTTCATATACTTCTTCGGGTTGTAAAATCCATTCGTCACCAACAGCAATAATTACAGAAGGGTCTTTCAGGTTGTGTAATGCAACCCCAAGTCTGTAAACACTCCCATCCATTGTTGGAAATACACCGTGATAGATACTTAACCAACCCCGTGATGTTTTAATAGGGGGTGCTCCGGGGCCTATCTTCATCTCATCCCAATGGTATTGTAATGGTTTCATAATGAGTTTTGATTCGCCCCAATATTTTAAATCAGGAGAAAAAGATATCCAGATAGACCAGGGCGATATTTCAGAATGAGGGCGGTCGAGCCGGGCATATAAACCTCCAATTTTTTCAGGGAAGATCACAACATTCCGGTAATCCGATTCGGTAATAAGTGAAAACCTTTCAACAGATTTGAAATCTTTTGTTTTTGCCAGTCCAACACGCACACCATGCTTGGAATAAGCGCTATATGTAATGAGGCATTCGCCGTCCATAAAAATAATCCTTGGATCTTCAATCCCATAAGCTTCGTATTCTTTAAAAATGCCATCAGTAGCCGGCACCATAAAAGGTTCTTTATCAACTTTAAAATTAAAGCCGTCATCACTTTGGGCTTTGCCCAGAATACTCCGCCCGTTAAGTTTGTGCGACCGAAAAATCATAATATAAGTATTGTTGTGCTTTACGATACCGGCATTATGCACTGTAGCCACCGGATAGGGCACATCATTTTTTGTAAGGATAGGGTTATTCTGATATCTTTTTATTAGCATCTTTGTTTATTTCAATATCCGTTATTGTTTTCGCTGTTTTTAATTTTACTTCTTTATTCTGATTCATGAAACTCTTCATACGCTTGCAGTACAGTTAAATGAGAGATTAAATATGCCAGGAGACTTTCTGCCCCCTGGTTTCGATTTAGACCATAATGGTCAAATCCATCGCAGCAACCTTTGGTTTCAAAATCATACAGGCTCATTCTCAGGTCATTTTCACCCAGGAACCATAAAAATGAGGTGTATAGTTTATTGAGGTATTCTTTATTCTTTGTTAGATGAAATGCCTGATGATACATTAAAACCATAGCCATGGCATCGATAGGTTGTTGAGCAAAAACAGAGCGTTCCTCTCCTTTTTTATACCAATTCTCATTTCCGATTATTGACAGGTAATTGTCTTTAAGTGTATGTTTCGCCAGAAAATCCATTGATTCGATTGCTATTTCAGTTATTTCATCATCGTTAAGAATTTCTGCCGAATGTAAAAGAGCCAATGGCAACATGCCATTATCGTAAGCAAGTAATGACTCGAACCATTTCCAATCAGGGGTTTCGCTTTCTCTATATTGTTTTATTAATATGTTAGCCATGTTTCGCAACCTTTCGATCATTGAATCGTCCGACGGGTTACTTTTCAGATAATAACTTACTCCAATCATTGTATTAGCAATACTTCTGATTGATTTTAATTTTTCAAAATTTGGAGATGCATTAAAAAAAATTAATTTGCCTGTTTGATAATAAGCATCGCTTGGGGCATTACCCATCAAATAACCCAAAGCCCAAATTGTTCGTCCAAAAGAATCTTCTGAACCAACTTCATCTAAAAAGTTTCTGTTAAAGCTGAGGAAATTTTTGAAAGTGCCGTCAGCATTTTGCATATAATGGATATAGCTTAAATAGACAGGTGACAATTCAAGTGCCCGCATATCGTTTTTTTGCTTGTATGCCATTAGTACCATCAGTAAAGCTCTGGCGTTATCATCCAGACAATACCCTTCTTTTAAGTTTGGAATACCAAATTTAGCATGTTGAATGATACCTGTATCGTCTGTTAGACGATTGAGATGAGCAAGAGAAAAGGGTGGTAAAATAAGAATATCTATTTCGGTCTCTTTTTCCACAATTATCTCATGAGTTTCTTCCAGTATGTTTTCAACAAGTGCAATATATTTTTCACCTGTTTTAGGCCATGTAATGTTTCTCCCATACTCATGTGCTTTTCTTTTAAGCTTGTTTAAATCATCAGGTTTATCAAACAACTCTATTAAGATTGCTGCAAGGTTGTCGGAATCATTAAATCCAAAAAGTCGTCCTCTGCCTTCATCCAAAAGTTCTGCGGCATGCCAATATGGTGTTGAAATAACAGCGGCCCCAACACCTACGGCATACGAGAGCGTGCCGCTGGTAATTTGAGCTTCATTCAAATAAGGAGTTACGTAAATATCACATGCACATAAGTACTTGAACAGATCTTGCTCGTTCAGAAACTCATTAAGAAATACAACATGATTTTCAAGATGAAGATTTTTGACCATACGCAATAAAAAAACACGATATTCTTCGCCGGAATGTCGCAACACATTGGGGTGAGTTTTTCCTATAAGGATATAAACAACATCGGGGTGTTTGTCAACAACTTTTGGCAATGCTTTTATTACCGTTTCAATACCCTTGTTACGACCAATAAAACCGAAGGTAAGTATCACTTTCTTCCGTTCGAGCTTAAACTCCTTTTTTGATTTTTCCGAATCAAAGTGAATGTCAGGGACTCCATGTTCTATAAAAACAATTTTTTCTTCAGGAACATTGTAAATACTTATCAGAAATTCAATGGCTTTATGGCTCATTACCACTATTTTATTTGCCATTTTACATATTTCCCGTAAAACAGCCCTTTCGTTATAAGAGGGGTTTTTAAGTATTGTGTGAAGCGTTACAATAAAGGGAATTGTTAATCTGTGAAGCAAAGGAAGTATATATATGCCACTTTGACCACCGAAAATGCCAAATTCATGTTCAAGGATACAAAGGTCGGCACCGCTTAGATTAATGAATTTAACGGCTTTTAAATAATCTTCTTGTTGTCCTTGTCTGATGGTTAGTTTTACTTCTTTAGGGTACTCATAGGTAAGATCGTTGTCGTTTAAAGCAACAATAAAACCCTCATTCCCATTTTCCGTACTTTCATTGTTTGCTAACATTGATTTGTACAGGTGATTAGTAAAGGTTCCGATGCCACATTCGCGTGGAGGATATGTTCCGATATATGCAAGTTTCATATGTGTTCAATTTGTTTTGTAAGATTGTTGCTATTCAAGCTTGGCGAAAAGGTATTTTATTTTCTTTCATTGTCTTTCGTTTTTCATTCTCAAACCATTTACGTTGTCATTTTTATTGTTGTTGTCTTTTCTTCGCATTGTTGCCAACGTGTGTGTAAATACAATTGTATTTATTTCCTTATTATTTGATTAAAAAGGTGTACTTACACGCTGAATTAAGGATGTATTCTACAGTGTATTTATTAATCAAATGTCAAAATCATCAATAGGATATCTGGTTTTTCAATAGCTTGTTTTGAAACATGAGTAAAATTTCAGTTGTCCCTGAACTCTAATAACCAGGTGATTCCTATAAGGATTGACTATCAAAACCCAACGCCAATTAAAGTAGCGCTGAAAAGTGTTTGTAAGTATAAAAATATGTTAATGGAGGCAATGCGCATGCATTCTTGAGTTTGGATTTAAACGCCAAATTTGTAACACTTTAGGTTAAATTATGCTGTGTTCTTAACAAATAAAAACGCCAATTATTTTGGCGCGCTTGAGAGATGCTGTTCTGTGGTTGCTACTAAAAAAGATCCGTAAGAGTAATTCGTGAATGACCCCTACAGTTTTTAATCCCAAGCCTTCTTAAGATAAACCACAATCATAATTCATTTTTAAAGATATTTTAAGAGCACACAATAAATCAGACTAAGACATAGAGACGCCATGCGCAAAGATATACCACCCGGCACAAAGCACCTCAGATTTAAGTTATGCCAAAAACCTACCCGGTATCCTACAACCATAAAAACAACGTCCCCGCAAATGCCCCGATCACCATAGCTCAAAAGAGTCTGCTTATTTTAGTTACCCTGAACTGGTTTCAGGGTCTCAGATATCGGCTGGAGCATGAGATTCTATACACCCTCAGTATAACAACCAATGCTGATAAATATCATCTTCAAAGTCCTCTCCCTTTGGGAAAGGATTTAAGTGAGGGCGATTTAAAAAACAGCACTTTAAAGCACGCCATACATAACCAAGCGAGGGATATTGCAAATAAGGTTTTTTTTCAGTAGGTTTTGCGCTCGTTTGGTATAACTTCTTAACAAATTCTAGACCTTAAAACCTTACCGGACATGACTCACTTCGTCTTAAAACGAAACACATTAACAGCGTTTCTCATATCGTTGGTTATTCTTTCGGGATGTGGCGGAAACTTATCGCAATTGCCGGTTGCTGAAATACATCAAGAAGATTGGGCTTACACCATTACCCTGGACGAGTTTGAAAAAAAGTACACCGAAGGCAAATTTTCCGAAGACTCAACCCGCCAAGACACTATGGCGGCCTATCAGGAGTTTTTGGATCGTTATATCAACTACAGGCTGAAAGTAAAAGACGCTCACGATAAGGGGTATGATAAAGATCCGGTATTACTGAAAGAGTTCAATACCTACCGCTCCCAACTTGCCGAGCCCTATTTTCTGGAAAAAGAAGTGATAGATAAAAACCTGCACTCGCTCTATAAAAAGCAAAAAGAAGAGATCCGTGCGGCTCATATTCTGGCTTTGATTCCTCAGACAGCCAAACCCGAAGATACCCTGAACGCATACAACAAGATCTTAGAAGCCAAAGACCTGATTACTAAAAAGGGGGCACCGTTCGACTCGGTTGCACTGGCTTATTCCGACGATCCGAGTGCAAAACGCAACAAAGGTGAATTAGGGTATTTTACCGGCGGAATGATGGTCCATCAATTCGAAGATGCGGCCTATCAAGGAAAAAAAGGCCAACTCCTTGGCCCGGTTCGTACCCGTTACGGTTATCATTTAATCCGGATCCTGGATCGCCGTAAACGCACGCTTCCCATAAAAGCTTCTCATATTATGGTGGGTGTCAGTAAGAATGCTATTCCGGAAGATACCCTGAAAGCTTATCAGAAAATTTCCGGCATTTTACAACAGCTCCAATCCGGAAGCTCCTTCGACTCGCTTGCCAAACGCTATTCCGACGATAAAACCTCCGGCCGGCGCGGAGGCGATTTAGGTTTTTTTGGCCTGAATCGAATGGTGAAGCCATTCGAGCGCGCCGCATTTGCACTTAAAGAAGTCGGACAGCTCTCGCCAATCGTTCGTACCGGGTTTGGTTACCACATTATTAAACTTGAAGATCGTAAAACACCAAAGAGCTTTGAAGAAAGTAAGGATGATCTAAAATCGCTTTTCAAACGCAATAAAGAAAAAGTGCGCCATGAAAACCGCAAACTAATCGAATCTCTGAAAGTGCGTTACGAGTATCGTGAATTTCCAAAAGCACTGGCCCCGATAGAATCCAACCTGGATACTTCAGCCACTTACGGCATGTTGGATTCACTGACTTCAGTTGAGCTAAAGCAGCCCATTCTTAGATTTGCCGGAAATCAAACTTACCAATTGGATACTCTGGTGAATTTTCTCAGGCGTTCCGGAAGCGGCAACAGAAAGCTCACCGCCGAGAATTACAAGGTTCTGAAAGCCGAGTTTATTGAAGAGATTGTGAAAGATTACGAGATCAAGAGACTCGAAGAGCACTACCCCGAATTTGCCAGACTGATGAAAAATTACAAGGAAGGGATTCTCTTGTATAAAATATCTGAAGATAAAGTGTGGGGTAAAACTGCGGTTACAGATTCAATGGCAAAAGCTTATTATAATGAAAATAAAAGCGATTTTAAATATGATCCCCGCATAGAAGTGGCCCATATTTCAGTGGATAATGAACAACTGGCCCGGGATTTGTATGTTGAACTGACCGAAAAGAAGCGCACACGAGATCTGAAAACATTAAAGGATGTGCGTAAAGAAATACGAGTCATAAACAGAGCGCTTGCAAAACTGCGTTACAAAAAAGATCAAAACTCAAAAATTAAGCGTGTTCGTCTAAAGGCCAAACTCAAGGCTCTGGCAGTGGATGTTGAGCCAAGAACATTTGAAGCCCTGTACGAGGTTTACTCAACCAATAAAAATGCAGATACACTGTTGTCGGTTGAGCGATTTGAGCGTGGCGAGCGAACTTACCTTGATACGTATTTTGGCTTATCCAAAGGCGACCTGTTGCCGCCTGTAAAAGTTGGCAACAGTTACCGCATTTACAGGCTTGAAAAAAAATTACCAGCCATGTCTAAACCATTTTCCGACGCCAAACCGGAGATATTTTCCAGGCTCCAGGAGATTGTAACCGGGCAACTGGAGCAGGATTGGGTCAACTCACTTCGTAAGCGTTCGGAGATCAAGATTAATAAAGAGAACCTTAACCATGCGTTCCAACCCAAGAGTTAATATGCCTAAGCCAGAATATTCTATGCATGCTCAAAGATCTGCTTTGCAGTTATATCTCCTCCTGTTTAGTTTTATCATGCTACTAAGTGCATGTAAAAAAGATATCGACAACAGTCCTGTTGTCCGCTCATTTGGAAGTTCAGATTTAACAGAAGCAGAACTCGTGCTTTCTACAGAATATGCCAGTGAGGAAAACCAAAAGACAGCCCGCTCGCTATATATTGAAGACTGGGAGCGTATGGCTGCATTGTACAATCTTGCCAGCCAGGATGAGTGGGAGCCCGACCTGAAAACACAGGTACTGGTTAAAAAAGCCGAGAGGCAGATTATTGTCAACCGTTTTTTGGAGCATAAACTCAATATCGCTCAGCAAAGTGGCTCGTTTGAAGTAGATTCTTCAGAAGTGAAAGCATACTTTAATAAATTTAAAAATGACTTTGTATTTCGTGAGCCATACTTCAAATTACTTCGTCTGTACGCGTCTGAGAAGGATTCTGCTACCAAGTTAATGCGGCAATTGTTCAGGCGAAACGTGGTGGAAAAAGCCATAGCCAGCGCGCCTGTTACTGCACCGAGGCTTTTGGCCTTAAACCAGGCGTCCATAAAGCGTTCTGAAGAATTTATCAGAAACAGCCAACTTCATTTGGAAAATGCCTCGCTCAGAACCCTCTTGAAACAAATGCGTATAGGGACAACATCACCAGTAGTTAAAATCAATGATTCACTATACTCGGTTATGTATTTAAGTGATCTGAAACCTGAGGGTGATGCAATGGAATTGGCAGATGCCTATGATGAAATTAAAGAAAGGTTGGTTTTGGAGAAACAGTCGGCCTTTTTAAAACAACTCGAACGTAAAGCCCGCGAATCGGCTAAATAAACTTTTTGATCAAGTCCAGTATGTTAAAAAAAATCTCTTTTGCCATATTTACCCTCGTGATATTTTCAGGCAGCATCACTCCGCTTTCGGCCAAAGTTATCGATAAAGTAGTGGCAGTTGTTGGCGATGAAATAATTCTCAAGTCTGATGTCGATAACCAGGCCTTGTTGTTTGCTTATCAAAATCAGATGCCCCAGAACGATCCGCAAATCTGGAAACAGGTGTTCAATGCCATTATCAACCAGAAAGTTTTACTGACCAAAGCCAAGCTCGATAGTGTCCAGATCAGCCTGGATCAGGTTGATCAGCTTGTAGAAGAGCGCATAGAGTTTTTAAAATCACGCTTTCAGTCTGAAGACGAAATTGTAGAGCGATTCGGAAAATCAATTGCCCGGATTCGAGTGGATCTTCGCGAGGAGATTAAAGGCCAGCGACTGGTTGAAAGCCTGCAGCAGTCAAGGATCGCTAAAGTAACCATATCCAATGAAGAAGTTGTTGATTTCTATAATACCTACAAAGATTCCCTGCCGGTTATCCCGTCCGAAGCCGAAGTGGCTCATATTGTGATCAAGCCAAAAGTAGATAGCCTGGCTAAGATTTCTGCGCTGAACAAAATCCAGGCTGTGAAACAGCGATTGGAAAGTGGCGAAGATTTCCAGGCCCTGGCCAAAGAAGTATCTGAAGATCCGGGTTCGGCGAGTTTGGGTGGAGATCTGGGTTTTGTGCGTCGTGGTGAGTTTGTGCGGCGATTCGAAGAAGTGGCCTTTGCACTAAAGGAAGGCGAAGTGTCGGGTTTGGTGGAAACCGAGTTTGGATATCACATTATTAAATTGCTGGAGCGAAAGGGAGAAGCCATTCGAGTTCAGCATATTCTGATCCAGTTTGATAAAACCAAGCTTAACGACCAGGCCGCCATAGATGCTCTATCAAAAGCCAGAGAGCAGATCTTAAACGGCAAAGTGAGTTTTGAAACCAAAGCCCGGCAGATCTCCGAAGATGAAAGCTCACGGGAAAAGGGCGGGTATATTGTATCACCTAAAACCGGTTTAAAGCGCATCGCCTTAACGGAAATGCTTCCTGAGCTAAAAACTATCGTAGAAAAGCTTGAGCCGGGTCAGATCTCCCAACCGTCCAAAATCAATTTAGGCAACTCTTATGTCTATGCCATTGTAAAGTTAAATTACCTGGCCCCCGAGCATCAGATCAACCTTAAGCAGGATTATGCTAAAATCCGTAACATAGCCCTGAAAAAAAAGCAGTCGGACGTTTTTCAGGATTGGGTAAAGCGTTTAAAAGAAGATGTTTATATCGATGTGCGGCTTTAAGCCTGAGATGTCTTTATGGTTTCCTGAGATACACCATCGATCGTTTTGCAATTCATAATACTAACTTAAAAATAAAGCAATGGACTTAGAAAAAATCATGAACGGCCTGCAAGAGGAGCTGATGCGTGCCTTGCAGGATATGGCTGGAGCCAAAACCATGGACGATCGCCAGGCATTGTCTGAAATAGTCAGCAACCTTAGCGATTCCATGGGAGTGTTTTTAGATGCCGCTGCGGCATACGATGATTTTGATGATGAGTTTTACGACGAAGATGAAGAGGTTTAACCCTCTTAAAACGATTCAACCCATCACCTCCCGGGCCACATGAGCCGGACTTATGCTGGCCCTTTCAATGATGACCTCATGATCGGATGTTCTTGAATTTGAGCTTTCGTTTAAAAAGTTGTAATATCTTACAGACAAATGCCCCGTTCAACTTGACCACATTATACCATGTCTGTACGGCAGCTGTTTTCAATTATTGATAAATCCCCGGAAACCAGGGCTATGAGTGTTTCCCTGGCAACAATCATTTTAGTAGCTACTATTACGCTGTTTGGCTGGTTGAACACACTGGAACTGAAAACCCTGGATGTGCGTCAGGTGGCTTCGGAGCGCTCGGCTCTGCCAGATAGTTCCATTGTATTACTGGCAATAGACCAAAACAGTCTAACCTTTTTTGACGAGCAGGAAGTTTCGTGGCCCTGGCCCAGAGAGTTTTATGGGCTTATGACCGATTTTCTCTCGAGAGCAGGCGCAAAAGCCATCGCATTTGACCTTGATTTTTCCAGCAGAGGGCTCGACCGACAGGAAAGTTCGGGCATGGAATCCGATATGCAATTTGCCGAAGCTATGCAAGGTTCTGAGCGTGTTGTTTTAACTGCTCATTTATCGGTTCGTGATAGTGGTGATCATGTTGGAAGCCAGATGTTGAGCCGTCATTTGTTGAGCAACGATGAACTTGAGTACCAACTGGACATATTTAACCGGGTAACCGCACCTTTGGAAGTATTTCAGCAAACCACATCCGCAATTGGCGTGGTTAATTTTGAAGCTGATGATGATGGCGTTGCCAGGCAAATCCCACTTGCCTATCAATTCAACAACAGCTATATCCCCCAGTTTGCCTTTGCAATTTACAAGCAGATTAATGGTTTAAATCCTTCGGATATCCCCTCCCGGCTCAGCAACTATCCCTTAAATGCCCGGGGTGAAGCCCTGATTAAATGGTATGGCCGTTCTGGAGCTGAAGGGGTGTTTCCATATCTCGGGGCTTCCTCTGTTATCGTATCGGCCTTTAAAGAAATGGGTGGCGTTCAGCCGGATGTTGATCCGGCGTTTTTTAAAGATAAAGTGGTGATTGTTGGCGCAACAGCTGCAGGTTTGTGGGATTATAAACCTACACCATTTTCTTCCCTGGAACCGTGTCCGGGTATGGAAATTCATGCAACAATTCTCAGTAACCTGATCCAGAACGATTTTATCCACTACTACCCACTTTGGTTGGAGTTGCTTTTAATTGTGTTTATGGCCTTTATTGTGGCCCAGACATTTTTCCATATCAGGAGACTTGAAAAAGCCACCATCCTGATTGTTGTTTTATTGATTGGTTTTATTGCGCTTTCCTACTGGATATTTTTCTCGTTTGACTACTGGGTTCCTATGGTTTCTCCAATAAGTGCCCTGGGAGTTTCGTTGTTGCTGTCGGCCATATTAAGTTATGCAACCGAAGGTAAGGAAAAACGGGAGTTACGACGGGTGTTTTCAAGGTATTTAAGCCCGCAGGTGATTGAAGAAGTGGTTGAGCGTGCCGATGAAATTGAACTTGGCGGTAAGGAAGTTGATGCTACGGTGTTTTTCTCAGACATTAAAGGTTTTACATCCATTTCTGAAAATCTCCCACCGAAAGAACTGGTCTCGTATCTGAACGAATATCTCACATTAGGAACTGATATTCTGCAAAACCATGGTGCGATGATTGATAAGTATATTGGTGATGCAATTATGGCGTTGTTTGGTGCACCTGTCTCAAGTGAAGATCATGCCAAGCGGGCCTGTTTTGCAGCGTTGGAGATGCAGACCTATTTAAAAAAATTCTATGAAACCCAATCAGCAGAGTTGCCTGAGTTTATCACCCGCATCGGGTTGCATTCCGGTACCATGGTTATCGGGCATATCGGTTCCAACAGCCGATCGGACTATACTGCCATCGGTGATACTGTAAATACAGCCTCAAGATTAGAGGGTGTTAATAAACAGTTTGGCACGAATATCATTATCAGTGAAACCACTTACACTCAGGCCAAAGACTTTGTTGAAGTGAGAGAATTGGATGCGATACGAGTTAAAGGACGCACCAAAGCTATTTCAATTTATGAGTTAATGGCAAAAAAAGGAGCCATGACACCGCAGCAAGAGCGAAAGCGCTCCCGTTTTGCCGAGGGATTAAACCTCTATCGCGCTAAAGCGTTTCATGAAGCACAAGATGTGTTTAAATCAATTTTAGAAGAAAATCCGGAGGATGGGCCGTCGCAAACCTATATAGACAGATGTGAGTCATTGGCCCAACAAACACTGCCCGAAGAGTGGGATGGTGTATTTACCTTAACGACTAAGTAAAAGGATCATGAAACAATTTTTGAGAACTTCACTTTTCAGCCTCCTGATATCGGCTATGGCCATTTCAGCCTATGCTCAGGATGCCTTCACCAAGCGGAGCTTAAACTATATCCGAACTGGCCCGGGGATATATTTTAAGCTTCAGGATAAATTGCTGCGCAATCAGAAAGTGAGCATCCTCGAAGAGAAAAGCTACTGGGTAAAAGTGCGCTACAATAAATCCAAAGAAGGGTGGCTGTCTAAAAATTCGCTTTCCATGACCAAATCCAAAAGCAGCTATGCCGATAGGTTTTTGAATATAAAAGCCGGCACCAAGGTCTCCCGGGTAGGTATGTCGGCGGCTGTAAAAGCTTTCGGCGATAAGATTGGCAGGGTGGATGATCCCCAGATTGAGCCAATACTGGATCAGATGCATGCCGGGTTCAGCGAGTCGGAGTACAGGCGGTTTGTCTATCCGCTGGCCAGGCACAAAGAACGCTACCGCTCGAACAAGTTTTATCAAATGGAGCTGAAGCTGCAACCAAAATCAGACATATTATCTCAGTCGACCCTCGGAGCGGCCATCGCAGCTAAAATTATCCGCCATTATGGCCTGGTTGATGAGCCGCATTTGAGCAAATATCTCAACTTGCTGAGTTTTGCACTTACCGAAAATACCAAGTTCTATGATGTGCCATTTTATGTGTTTGTGCTGGATTCTGATGAGCTTAATGCCTTTGCATGTCCGGGCGGGTTTATCTGTATTACGGAAGGCCTGATCAAGTCTTGCTCGGATGAGTCGGAACTGGCAGCAGTTATCGCTCATGAAATGGGACATATTCTGGCCGGACATGGAGCAAAAGAAACCAAAAAACGTGAACCGCAGATCAAAGCCGAATCGGTGTTTGCTGAGCTTGATGAAGAAACAGGCGAGTATTCCGAAACCGAACAGGAAATGGATGAAATGATCATCGAGATGTACGATCGGATTGTTAGCAAGCGTTTGTTAAAGTATGAGTTTGAAGCTGATAACATTGCTGCTATCATTTTATCCAACACCGGTTATGATGCTGAAGCCATTATCCGGATGATCAGAACAGTTAAAATAAACCAGGGAGAAAAACCTGAACACAGTGGGTTCGACTCGGAATATTTTAATCCGGATGAAATGCATCTCAGGCTTAACCAGGTGTCCTATTTTGTTGAAACCAATTACTCGAATTTGCCAAAAGGGCTTCAGCTTAAAGAACGATTTTTGGCAAGGGTGAAATAAGGTTTAGAATAACAGATAAGAAAGTACTCCGAAGGCTGGTTTTTACCAGCCTTCGATGTTTATGGGGTTATAACTTCTGATAAAACGCGAACATCGTAGGCATTATCACTCTGTACAGGCGGCAGACCTAATAACTGATGCAATGTAGGGGCAATGTTTGCCGGTGAACATTTTTCATTGAAAACACCCGAATTAATTTGAGCCCCATAAAACAACAACGGCACGTGGGTATCATACGGATAAGGCGTGCCGTGCGACGTGCCGGTTTGCTTGGAGATAATCACGTATGGATTGTAAAGAATATAGACATCGCCATTTCTGTTGGGATTATAGGAGTTCAGTACCATTTTACCCATACCGCTCAATCCGCCAACAATTAACTCGGAGCGTGTAAATGCATGGGCTACATAACTCAGTTGCCTGGCTTTATTGGCTACAAATGATTCTATTTCGGCCGGGTACAGATCCAGTTCTTCAATAATGCTATAATCCAGCAGGATTTCATTTTTAGAAATATACTTGATGATTTTAGGGTTCTTTTCTTCGACGAATATTTTCAGTGAATCCATCATTACATCCTGATTCAATCTCAGGCCAGTGTCCATAAACTCAGGCAAGGGGCATACACCATGGTCAGCCGTGAGAACAATCAAGCAATTTTCAAGGCCAACTTCGGCGTCCAGAAATTCAAAGAATTCATCCAGCTGCCGGTCTAAACGAACCATCATATCTTGAATTTCCTGGCTCATAGGGCCAAAAATATGGCCGCAATAATCAAGGGATGAGTACGAAACAGTTAATAGGTCGGTAACACCGCGCTGACCCAGTTTTTCATTTCTAATTGCCGCTTTAGCCAGTTCTGTGGTGAGCTCGTGGCCAAACGGACTGGGGAGCAGGGCATCAAAACGCCCGGACTTGCTGAGCCTCGGATCGTTTATCCTCGACAGGTCTTTTATCTGATGCGGAAAAGCACGGCTTGTTTCTCCGGGTATCATCCCTTCACCATACACATCATCAACCATGGGGTAGTTGTTGTCCGGCAACAGTTTTGTCCAGGTTTTGCCGAGGAAAGACTCGGAAAGCTTTTGATCGTTAAACTCTTTAACCCACGCCGGGAGTGAGCCATCGGGAAAATAGTAGGTGCTGGATACCCACACACCGGTACCTGAATCATACCAATAGGCAGCATCACCCTTATGTCCGGCAGGAAGAATGGCACCACGATCTTTTATAGCCAGACCGATAACCTTACTGTTGGGTGAATGAGCTTTTATATGATCACCAAGTGTTGGAACAAGTAAGTTCTTGGGAGAGCGCCGGCCTTTGCTTTCTTTACTCAGGTTGCCAACACCGCTTACAGTTGTATCTTCAACGCAATAGACAAAGGTCTTGCTTTTACGGTCGAACCAGTTGTTGCTTACAATTCCAGATCGTGAGGGAAACGTGCCGGATAAAAATGTGGCATGGCCCGGTCCGGTGTTTGTAGCACTGTATTCATAGTGGCACCGGGTGAATTGTGCTCCAAGTTGTTTGAGTTTTCTGAATCCACCTGTTTTTTTGCCTACCGGCAGAAACATCGATTCGAAACGCTCCAGGTAATCGGCCCGTAGTTGATCAACAACGATGCCCACAACCAGCCTGGGTGCCGGGCTTGATTGCTTAGCCTGTTCAGGGTTTTTGGCGTATAGATTATCAGAAGTAGCTAAAATGAAAAGGACGCCTGAAATCAAGAAGGAAAACATCTTGAACCAGTTCATAAGTGTGGGGTTTGTTTGTTACATATTAAACATCTAAACGGCGTACATACTTTGCATTGGTTTCTATAAATACTCTTCGCGGCTCCACCTGGTCGCCCATCAAGGTGGAAAACACTTTGTCGGCTTCCATGGCATTTTCAATGGTAACCTGCTGCAAGGTTCGGGTTTCCGGATCCATGGTAGTACTCCACAACTGTTCAGGGTTCATTTCACCCAACCCTTTATAACGCTGGATATTGACATTGTCTTTTCCTTTGGATTGGTACCCTTTTACAATCTCGTCGCGCTCTTCATCATCCCAGGCATAGGCTGATTTTTTGCCACTTTTGATTAAATATAAAGGTGGTTGAGCAATAAAGATCCTGCCCGATTCCACTAACCCTCGCATGTAACGAAACAGGAAGGTAAGTAGCAGGGTGCGGATATGAGCGCCATCCACATCAGCATCAGTCATAAGTATGATTTTACCGTAACGTAATTTTTCAGCATCAAATTCCTCTTCACCAATACTAGTTCCGAGTGCCATTATGATCGTGCGGATTTCCTCGTTTTCCAGCATTTTGTTCAGGCGTGATTTCTCCACATTCAAAATCTTACCTTTCAAAGGTAAAATGGCCTGAAAGCGCCGGTTGCGGCCTTGTTTGGCGCTACCACCCGCCGAGTCACCCTCCACGATATACAGTTCGCAATGTTCGGGATCATTAATGGAGCAATCGGCCAGTTTTCCGGGTAATGAGGATGATTCCAACGCCGATTTTCGCCGAGTCAGGTCTTTTGCTTTTCGGGCGGCATCTCTGGATATAGCTGCACTCATCACTTTTTCCATGATGATCTTCAACTCGCCCGGATGGCTTTCGATATGCTCGGAAAGCTTTTCATTGAGCAGGCTTTCCACAATGCTTTGGGTTTCGGAATTACCCAGCTTGGTTTTGGTCTGACCTTCAAACTGGGGTTCGGGTACTTTAACGGAAATAATAGCGGTAAGACCTTCGCGAAAATCTTCACCCGTCAACGAGAGCTTAAAGTTCTTAAAATGGTCATTTTTTTGGCCATAGTAATTCAGGGTGCGAGTCAGGGCTTTTCTGAAGCCGGTTACATGTGTGCCGCCTTCATGGGTATTAATATTATTAACATAGCTGAAAATATTTTCCTGGTACATGTCGTTGTACTGAAAAGCGATTTCAACGATGGTCCCCTCACGCTCTGCTTCAAAATATATCGGTGCTTTGATCAGGCTCATGCGGGTGCTGTCCATAAAGGTAACAAACTCGCGGATACCGCCTTCAAAATGAAAAATGTCTTTTCTGTCGTCCCGTTCGTCGATGATCTCAATGGTGAGATTCTTGTTTAAATAGGCCAGTTCACGCATGCGATCGGCCAGGGTATCGTAGCGAAACTCCCGTGATTTAAAAATAGAAGGATCGGGCATAAAGGTGGTTTTGGTGCCTTTTTCCTTGGTTGTACCGGTTTCTTCGACCTTGGTTTTGGGAATGCCTTTTTCGTATCGCTGGGTGAATATTTTCCCTTCGCGATACACCTCTACCTCGCACCATTCCGAAAGAGCATTGACCACCGAGGCGCCAACCCCGTGTAGCCCGCCGGATACTTTATACGCACCTTTGTCGAACTTACCACCTGCGCCGATTACCGTCATAACCAGTTCCAGAGCAGATTTCTTTTTGGTGGGGTGAATATCGGTTGGGATGCCACGGCCTTTATCGCACACGGTAACACTGCCGTCGGCGTTTAATGCAATAAAAATATAGTCGTTATAACCACCAAGAGCCTCATCGACAGAGTTATCGATGATCTCATAGACCAGATGATGAAGGCCTCTCGAACCAACATCTCCGATATACATCGCAGGTCGGCGCCTGACATGTTCAATGCCATCTAAAACCTGAATATTGGAGGCACCGTAAACAGGGGATTGATCGGGAGCATTCGCTTCTAACATATATGTGATAAAGCTAAAAGATATTAACTGATGAATTGTTTCTGCATGTGCAGAGTACAGAGTTGATAATTAAACTCGCTACTTTTTGTTTAAGCTTGTAAATATACGCAATTTTTAAGACAAAACCGACCCATGCCAAACCCTTTTATATAGCCTTTCCTGTTGGATTAAGAGGCTATTAAAAAAAAGGGCTGTTTTTAGATCAAATCTTTCTTTAACTTATTTTACTCTTATAAAACGTCCGGGCGTCTTGTTTTTAATAAACAGGATCAAAACATTTATCCAAACAAAGCTCAACCAATAAGAATGGCCTTTCATGTACATCTATATGGTTCGTCTGAGCCTCCGGTTGAATTTATTAAACTCATTACGCATGAGGGTATTGAACTTAAAAACTTCTCAAATAATACTCTTTTTCAGACAACACCCTCTGAGCCTGATGCGGTCTTATGGTTACTGGAAAGCCGGCATCAATCTGATGCCTTTACAGAGTGGGTAGCACGTTCGGATCTAACCTGCCCGATATTACTATTAACAGATGAACATCTGGAAGAACTTGCGGCTGAACTATCCATAAATTATGCTGCGGATTATGTCCTGCTCAATTGGCCAACCCGTTTAAAATATACCCTCAGAAAACTTAAGGCCGGCAAGTTTGCCTCAGCACCTGGGGTGTTAGAGCAGGAAAAGGGCGAGACTTTTTATGCTTATCTGAAAAACAGCCCCGAGATTGTCTGTGTCTTAGATTCAGAGCTTAAGATTGTCTCACTTAACTCCGTGGCAGAGTCTTATTTGGGTTATACTCAAACTGAATTGTCTGAGTGCAGCATTTCTCAAACCCTTACCGGTAATTCATTTTATGTGCTCAAAGGGCTCTTGGCTGAGTTGGATGCTTCAGGAAATAATCCACACAAACCGATTCAGGTCCAACTTAAGCATTTAAAAAAAGACGGTTCTGAGTTTTGGGGTGAAAATAAGGTGATGGCGCATGATAATAATGAGGCTATCAAAGGTTATACGGTCATAACTCGCGATATTTCTTCAAGCATAAAAACCGAACAACGGCTGCTGGAATCTGAAAACCGGTTTAGACAAGTCCTGGAGTCGATGCCAATTGGTGCAGTGATTATAACCCTTCAGCCAGAAGAAGGGCTGCAAATAGAATATGCCAATGCTATAGCCGAAAAGGTTTATACCCTCAACCACAAAAGGCCGGGAATATTGGATATTGAGCAACAACTGTTTGCCTATGAAGGATTTCCTGAAAGGTGTAAAGAGGTATTGGAAACAGGTAAAGCCTGGATTGATCAGCAGGTAGAAATTAACAGACATTATTACGAGTTAATGCTTTTTAAGATTTCTGCTAATGGTTTATGCCTCACATTTATTGATATAACACCCCGCCATAAAGCTCAGCAAGCCCTGATTGAGAGTGAAAAAAAATACAGGTTGCTGGCTGAAAACGCTACAGATTTTATCGCAACTTTTACGCCCGGTCTGAAAGTCACCTATGCAAGTCCTGCTGTAAAACGTCTTTTGGGCTATAGTCCGGAGGAATTTCAGGCTCTGGATTTAAGTGAAATTTTGACCAGGGAGTCTTATGAGATGATGTACGGGTTTCATAAAATTCGGATGGAAAAAGTAAACAATGGACAAGACTGGCATTATCAAAATCGGGTTGAAATTGAGGTCAGGCATAAATCGGGACACATGGTTCATGTTGAATATATATCCACACCACTTGTAAATGAAGAGGGTCATTTTAAGGGTGTTTTAACCAACGCAAGAGACATATCCAAAAGAAAGCAGGCTGAAAAAACCTTAAGAACATCTGAAGAGCGTTTTGCAAAAATTTTCCGCTCCAGTCCCGAACCGATCATGATCACTAGAATCAGTGATGGCAAAATTTGGGATGTAAATAAAGCGTTTTACAAGGTTTTAAAATATGAGTATGAAGATATCATAGGGAAAAAAACCTCAGATATTCGTCTGTGGCCCGACCCAAAATACCGCGAAAGGTATTTCGAAAAATTATTTAAAACCGGTCGGCTTGAGAATGTGGAATTACAGTTTTTGGATAAATATGGCAATCTGAAAACGGGTATCATTTCCTCTGAGATCATTGAGATTGATGGCGAAGACCACGTGATATCGGTTAGTCGTGATCTGACCGAGAGAAAACAGGTGGAAGAACAGCTGTTTTTCCAGTCAACCATATTAAGTCAGGTACGCAATGCTGTCTGTGTAACCACGCTGGAGCACGAGGTTGTCTACTGGAACGAGTATGCCCGGGACTATTATGGGTATTGCCAGGAGGATATTTTAGGCAAAAATGCTCTCGAAAAGCTTTTCCATAAATCGGATCACTCGAAACAATTGGCCATCTACAATAAGGTTCTCAATGATGGGTTCTGGGAAGGTGAAACCTACCTTTTAAGACAGGATGGCACAACATTCTTGAGTTTTTGCGTGATCACAGTTTTAAAGGATAGCAAGGGTCAGATAAATGGTTTTATTCGTGTTGGTACAGACATCAGCGAACGCAAGCACCTTGAAAAACAACTGAGTCAGGCTCAGAAAATGGAAGCTCTGGGAAGGCTTATTGGTGGTGTTGCCCACGATTTCAATAATTTACTCACAGCCATTTTAGGAAGTGTGGAACTGTTGAATCAAAAATCTCATATGCCATCAATTGAGAAACAACTAAAACGGATTAAATCTTCTGCACAACGAGGTTCCGATCTTACCCGGAAGCTACTGACATTTTCACGCCAGAAAAAAGGTCCTCAAAAGTTTATCAACATGAACGATACCATCAATGCTGTTGTGGAAATTATCGAGCACACCATTGATCGACGGATTCACTTGAACCTCTCGCTTTGCACCGATGATCTCATGGTTTTTGGGGATGAAAACCAACTGGAACTGGTTATTCTGAATGTGGCCATTAATGCAGCTGATGCCATAAAACCTACATTGGATTCAAGACCGGAAGGTTTAATAAAAATTACAACCAGGCTGTTAAAAAAAGATCAGGACCATGTATTGCCGGTCAGCCTGACCAAAGATCAGTCTTACGTGTATATCGAGGTTTCGGATACAGGAATTGGTATAGATGAGCACACGTTACCCATGATTTTTGAACCTTTCTTTACAACCAAGGAAGAAGGTGCAGGCACCGGTTTGGGCTTGTCCATGTCTTACGGTACCATAAAGAATCATCATGGGGAAATTGCTGTTAGAAGCTCCGACAATCAGGGGGCAACATTTCAAATTTATCTGCCTTACTACGAGGACTATGAGCCAATGATGTTGGACTCATTCTAATTTAAAATTGAAGTAGCATAGTAACAGGCATGTTTCAGCGGAAACATATTTTAAGTAAACGGGTGCTGTTTATCTTATTTGGCATTATAGCTCTATTGATACCATTGCCATTAACAGGCATGCCAGACCAACCCGAAATAAACACATTAAATATTCTGGCTAAAGTCGTGACCGGGATCATTGTCCTGATGGGCCTTTTAATTCTTACCAATCTCACTTCCCTTAATAAAACATTTTACCTCATCTTTTTCGGACTTGCCTTTTATTTCTATGCTATAGAAGTAGGCCTTTTGGAAGAATATATTCTTCGACCTCAAAGCGGTGTATATGAAATAGTGGAGCATTATGGAGTGATAAGTGGCATGTTACTGATTTGTTTTGGGTTTTATACGTTGGTTATGGAATACAAGGATTCCAATCAGTGGCGATACAAAATGGCAACAGCAGCCGGTCAGGTTGGGGTTTGGGACTGGAACCTGGAAACCCATGAATATTATGCCGATTCCCATCTGAAAGCCATGTTGGGCTATAAGGATAATGAAGTGCCTAACCGCTTAGACGACTGGAGCCAGATGGTGCATCCCGAAGACCAGGAACTGATGGTTAAAAAAGCCCTTTCCTATTTAAATGGTGAGCAATCGCATTACGAAGTGGTTCGGCGAATGATCCATAAAGACGGATCCATAAAATGGTTTTTAACCAGAGGCTCAGCTCTTACAGACGAGAATGGCAAACCTTACCGGATTATCGGTACAGACATTGATATCAGTCAGCAGCGCATGTTGGAACAACAACTGATCCAGTCCCAGAAAATGGAGGCGGTTGGACGGCTTACCGGCGGTGTGGCCCACGATTTTAACAACCTGCTTGCAGCCATTATCGGAAGTGCTTCAATATTGGAAAAAAAACTTCACGAACATCCGCAGGAATTAAAGCAAGTTAAACGAATCCAGAAGTCGGCCAATCGGGGGGCAGAACTCACCAGAAAATTACTGGGCTTTTCACGAAATGAAATCAAAGCACCCTGCCTGATAGATGTAAAGCATTGTGTTGAGAATATGATTGATTTAATCGAACATACCATAGATAAACGCATTACGATAAATAAACAGTTTTGTGAAGAAACCGTGCTCACTATGGCCAATGAAGATCAATTGGAACTGGCAATTATGAACCTGGCTGTTAATGGATGCGATGCCATAAATTCGGTTGTTGAGCAACGAAAATACAACGAACTGCGTTTTAGGATTTTAGTAGAGCACATTGGTGAACCATTTGCAGAAAAGTATGAAATCCAACCCGGCCACCAATATATACGACTAAGTGTGGGAGATACCGGTACCGGCATACCGGAGGATATGTTGCAAGAGATTTTTGAACCGTTTTTTACCACCAAAGACCTTGAAAAAGGAACCGGCCTGGGTTTATCTATCACGTATGGCATCGTCAAGAGTTACGGCGGCGCTATTACGGTGGAAAGCAAAGTTGGTTATGGCTCTGATTTTCATATTTTTCTGCCCAAGTATGAAGGATAATTCTTTTGGATGATCTGAGCATTGATACACTCCCGCTAAGCTGGGCCTGCTCGAATAGCGGCTCAGGTCTTTCACATTCCCTGGATTTGCCACTTTCTTCCGCCACATGGATCCCATATGCCAATGTGCAGTACGCACAGGGATTTTTGGATTTTTACAAACAGCACCTCTCGCAATTAAAAACGGACTATGTGCTTCGAGGATGCCCCGAATCTGTGGCAGGCTTTCTACGGAAAAACAATGCCAATTGCCTCTTAACCGGACGCGAAGCAGTTCTTGACCTTCAAAACGGTCATATGGAAAAAGAGGCCATAAAAAAACAGGTTAAAGCCAATCACAAACTCGGCCGGACCAGGGAAATTCAACTCAACGCGCATAACCAAAAAAAGCTGTTGCAACTGAAAACCCATGCCCGGCATGCGTCTAAACCGCAGCTCATGCATGTCTTTCGGGATGTGACGGACCCGGAAATACGCTGTTTTGTTTTTGAAGACCACCATAAAATGTGGCATGGGGTGCTTACTATAATCAAGCGAACCTGCCATGCTTGCAACGTGGAAGTGATCTTAAAGCATCAACAGGCGAATTTTGGGGTTATGGAAACGCTTATCCATGATGTCTATTTCCAGCTGAGAGAAGAGGGCCTGTCTGAGTTCAGCCTGAACGAAGTGCCTTTTTTATGCCTGGAAGAGCAATCCCGCGACCAGCTAAGCGAAAAAGAAAAACTGATCTTAAGCGTTGGCAGATTAATGAAACCGGTCTATAATTACGACGGCTTGTATTATTTTAAAAACAAGTTTGAACCCGAATGGCGCAACATCTATTTATGCGCTTCTCGTGATATTGATACGCTGATGTTAACTGAAATGGCTTTTAAAATGGGGTATGTTGATTTGGCCATACACCAAACCGGGCAATTTTTAACCCAGCCTTCTGAATGGATCAACGCATTAATCAAGTAAGCGGATTGCGCTTATTTTTGAGCATATTGCTTTTTACAGGACTTTGCTTTCCGGTAAGTCCTCTATTTTCGCAAACCGGCTTTGAAGTGGCGCGGCTTAAATACCCGGGTGGCGGCGATTGGTACAACGATCCTTCGGCTATGCCAAATCTACTGGCATTTGTAAAGGATAAGACAGGATTGCAAACTCCAGAGTCTGAAATTACTGTTGAAGCATCGGGTACAAAGCTCTTTAATTATCCTTTTCTTTTTATGACCGGTCACGGGCGGGTTCGATTCACACAAGAGGAGCGAGAAAACCTGAAAACCTACCTCATTTCCGGTGGCTTTTTATACGCAGACGATGATTATGGCATGGATAAAAGCTTTCGCGATGAAATGAAACGCATCTTTCCAGATCAACCACTCCAGCAACTTCCCTTTTCCCATGAAATCTATTATAGTTACTATCCCTTTAAACAAGGCCCGCCTAAAATCCATGAGCACGACAATAAACCACCGGCCGGATATGGTATTGTCTATGACGGCCGCCTGGTTGTATTTTACACCTACGAAAGCAATCCAAGCGATGCATGGGCCGATAAAGAGATACACAATACACCGCCCGACCTGCGACAAAAGGCTTTTGAATTCGGGACAAATATTCTTTGGTACGCCCTAAGCCATTAGTTGATTTATATCATGGATCAAGACTACCAGAAACTGATTAGCCGACTCAAACGAGCTTATTACAGGCATATTGGGTTAGAAATGGCCAGGCGTTTTCTGGTTGTGCTCTCAGTTCTTTTTTTATGGCTATTGGGCTTAGCTGTTTTGGAATGGATCATGAATTTGACGGGCGATGTACGTAAAGGCATTTTAACAGCAAGCGGATTATTGGTATTGGGTGGATTGTTGTGGGTGTTGGTATTTCCGTGGTTTAACCAACCCTTTCATCCTGAATGGATGGCCCGAAAGATCGGACTGGCTTTTGACAGTATTCAAGACCGACTGCTGAATGCGGTTCAGCTTTTTACTTCAGCCGATAGTACCAATGCATTTACCCGGGAGGAGCTTAAATCGCTTTCAGAACTTTGCCGTCCACTGGATTTTAACCGCGCCATTTCCCCGCAGTTTCTTAAAAACTATCTCCTTCTTTTTGGCAGTCTTTGTTTAGTCTCAACCCTGATCTTTTTTAGTTTTCAAGAACCATTACAAGCGGCAATGGTTCGGTTATGGCGTGCCGATAAAAATTTTGTCGTTAAACCCGCTTACAGGTTAGAGTCGCTTTCGGGACAGCAAACAGTGGTTAAACGCCAGCCTGTTAGCCTGGGGTTTCAACTCAGTACATCATTGCAGGATTCCAGCCTGCCGCTCAGGGTGAAACAAGCCCAGGTTCGGCTGTTTGACGAGCAGGATTTTTTGCAACAGGAAATCACGGTGTATCCCGATTCCTCGGGCCGTTTTTTCCACACGGTGTCGTCTGTTCGGGAGAGTGGGTTTTACAATGCCAGGGTGATCATGGAAGATCGCACCGAGGTTATTTCTCTGAAATTCCCCATTAAAGTGCTTGAACCAGGATCTTTGGAATGGTTTCAGGTTAAAGTTTATCCACCGGCCTACTCGGGTCTTTCAAAGCAGCTTCTGGAAAAGAATGTCGGTGATGTATCTGTCCTTAAAGGCACCAAACTGACAATAAATGGCCAGATCAACCGGCCACTTCCGACATTCTCAATTGTTTTTAACGACTCGCTTAAAAAAACGCTCACATCCGAAGCCAGAGAGTTTCAAACCTCATTTCGGGTGTATAAACCCATGGCCTATCAGTTTAGAATTGAGGACACGCTTGCTGAATTAAGCAAAACCAGCCCACAATACGACCTTTCAATTCTCCGGGATTCTCCTCCCGAGCTTGAAATGCTTAGCCCTACTTCGCTCTCTATTGACTTGCCCCGATCACTGATTTTAACAGTTGAAGGCCTTGTGAGCGATGATTATGGAATTTCGTCCATAAAACTATGGCATCGGCTGGCTCACTCGGAGTTCGGGAAAGCGCAAGATTCTTACCAGGCGATCAGCATACCCAAACAAAAACCTTCAGGTTCTGATAAAATGTCGGGGGCAGCTCAAATCCGGTTTTTGTATAACTGGTCACTTGCAGATCGGCTGCTTACAGCCGGGGATAAATTTGAGTTTTATATCGAAGTTTTAGATAACGACAATATCTCCGGGCCAAAATCCACGCGCTCCGGTGTTTTTACCCTTTCCTTTCCGGCTCTTGATGAGCTCTTTGCCCGGGCTGAAACCAACGAAAAAGAGATGTTGGAAGCCTTTGAAAACCAAAAGAAAAAAGCAAAAAAGATTCAGGACGAGCTGCGTGAGCTGGACTCCCGCTTAAAGCAAACATCTAAAACAAACTGGCAGGAAAAAAAGCAACTAAAAGACATACAGGAAAAGCAGCAAAAAGCCCTGGATGAAGCCCAAGCGCTTGCTGAAAAACTCGAACAGTTTAAGCGTGTTATGGAGGAAAACCAACTGGCCACTAAAGAAACACTGGATAAGTACCAGGAAATCCAGCAGTTGTTGGACCAGCTTGGAAATTCCGAATTTATCAAGGCCCGGGAGCAGCTTAATAAAGCGCTCTCAAGATTAAATGAAGCTGATATTCGCAAGGCCCTTGAAAACATGGATCAGGCTCAGCTGAACCTGAATGAAAGTCTGGACAGAACTTTAAAGCTACTCAAACGAATGAAGATTGATCGCCAGCTTGATGAACTCCTGCAGCGCGCAACCGACATGATTGATAAACAACGCCAGGTTCAAAAAGAAACGCGGAAACTTTCCGGCGATTCCCCCCAGGAGCAATCCGGGAGACTAATTCAAAATCAGGATCAGATTCAAGAGATGCATCAACACTACCAAAGATCATTAGAAAAGCTCAGTAAAGCATTTGAGGATTATGATGAACCTGAACGAATGCCACAGTCGGACCTTGATTTGCTGAACCAAAAGCAAAAACAGCAGAACTTAACCAAAGACCTTGATGCATTAAAAAACCAGCTTCAGAACAATGCTCCGCAGCAGGCTGCACAATCCCAGCAACAAGTGTTACAGAAGATGCTCTCTCAGCGATCGATGATCCAGAAAATGAAAACCAAGGCCAGTATGCTGGATATGGCCTTTCTGGTGGCCTATCTTAAAAAACTGGTTCATGAAGCCCTCGAGCTCTCTGTTCGCCAGGAATCCTTGCTGAGCCGGGTAGAGCAACAACCTCATCGACTCTCAAGCGATAGTCTTCAATTTCAGTTATCCAAGGATCAGACCGAGTTGAAAGAGCTATTACAGCACCTCGAAAGTAAAACCAAAGCCATTGGCAATCAATCTGCCCAATTGGAGCAGCAACTGATTCAACTTACCAGGCTGGCCGGTTTGCATATGGAGAAATCGGTTTCGCTTATTCGGGCAGGTTACCGGTTAAACATCACCAGAGAAATGACCCAATCCATGACTAAGCTAAACGTCTATGCCGACAGGCTTTCGGGGATATTAGGCAAGTTGATGTTGCAAAAACCCAAACCAGGGCAAGGCGGTGGGAGCTCGCAGCAAGATAAACTCAGGCAGATGGCCTCAGAGCAGGGTCAGCTTAATAAAGAAACCATGGGCATGCAAGCGGGGCAGGCAATGCCAACACCCGAACGACTGGACCAGATGGCAGCCCGGCAACGGCTGTTGCAAAAGCAGCTCAGGGAACTCCAGGCCCGCGCCGCACAAGAAGGGCAAGGCGGTCAGAAGGCTCTTGGGGATTTAAACCGAATGGCCGAAGATATGGCCAGATCAGCCCAAAGTTTACAGCAAAACCAGCTGAATCCAGAACTGGTAGAGCGCCAGCAACGCATTCTTTCCAGACTTTTGGATGCAGCTATGGCTATACAGAAAGAAGGCTTTCAAAAAGAGCGTGAGGCTACAGCGGCCAGAGATATTCAAACACCGGGCGCGCCAAACAGTTTAATGGAAGAAGAGAAAAGTAGAGTGAGGCAAGCTATGGAGACCTTTAATTTCAATGATTTTAATGAGGATTTTCGTGAAATAATCCGCAATTACTATAAAAAAATTGAAAAACAATTAAACTAGAATACCTGAGGGGGGGTAAAAATATAAATTTAATGATTATATTTGGCTCCACGAACATTGGATGAATATTTAGAAAAAAAAATCAAGGAGAATAATCAATGCCTCGTTTTATTATTTCGCTTTGTTTAAGCGTGTTTTTACTTTCTGCATGTGCCGGTGAAAAAAAGGCCACTGAAGAAAAACCAGCCGAAGCAAAAACAGAAGAAGCTGCTGAAACAAAAGCCGAAGCTATCACTGCTGAAATGTTAGCCGAAAACTACGACCTTGAAGCTGGCAAAGCCACCTTTGATCAAAGTTGTAAATCATGCCACATGATGGGTGTTGCCGGTGCCCCAAAACATGCTGATAAAGCAGCATGGGCAGATCGACTGCCTCAGGGTATGGATGTTTTGGTTAAAAAATCTATCGAAGGTTATACTTCTAAAGCAGGCACGATGCCGGCAAGAGGTGGTAATCCGGATTTATCAGATAAAGAAGTTGCCGATGCAGTAGCATTTATGGTTAATGAATTGCTCTAAACCCTTTATTTGAATGATACTCAAAGCGTTGCTAACTTAATTTAAGTAAGTTGGCAACGCTTTTTTTATACCCCACAAGCTCAACGCCCCGATCACTGAAATTGCCATTAACCCAATATTCAGGGTAACCGGATTGAATGCCGCACCAAGATAAGCCGGACTTGCCCCGGCTACACCAACAGTTGCCATCAACATAATAAAAGCACTAAGCAGCATGGGCCAAAGCTGCCTGTAGGTGATAATCACGATCAAACCGAATATAATTTCACCCCAACCTATCCATGGCAAAATACCTAGAGCCTCTTGCTGAGATAAACCGCCAGATAGCAGAAGATTGATTTCGTCGGGATGAACAACCAACAGTTTTGGTACTAATCCCTGGTAGATCCAAATAAATCCTGCCGCAAGCCTCGAGAGGAGTACTACGGTAAAGAGCGTTTGCCATAGCCGAAGGTAACGGGAATCATTCATAACGATATAGGTTAGTGTTTTAGCTATAACAGTACTTGTGTAATAATAATTTGATCTCTTTTTAAACGTTAGTAATCCGGTGGGTATTCTTAGAAATAAGTAGCATATGATTACCATAAGACCACGTTTATAGAAATGCGGCATACCCATACCTATTCGTGCAATACTTTTCTGAACAGTGCAGGGATGAACATTCCATTTTGAGCGCCACATCTATCCATTCGACCCGATGAATGGCATAGAGGTCTTGCTGACTTTTTAAAGCACGAAAAGGATGACTATTGTGAATTCTTCAACCGTGCCTCGCGCCGGCGCTCACGCATGATCTTGCGGTATTTAGCCACATTGCGTTGATGCTCAGCAGCTGTTTTTGCAAAATTATGCCCGCCATTGCCAGTGGCGACAAAATAAAAATAAGGACTCTCCTGTGGGTTCAAAACAGCAAGAATTGAGCTTTTGCTGGGGTTGCCAATCGGTCCAGGGGGTAAACCTTTATATTTATAGGTATTATATGGGGATTCAATTTCCAGGTCGCGGTACAATAATCGGCGTGGTTCACCACCGAGGGCATATTGTATAGTGGGATCGGCCTGAAGGCGCATGCCAATCCTGAGACGGTTCAGGTAAACACCGGCAATAATCGGGCGCTCCTTTTTTAACGGCGATTCAGCTTCAACAATGGAGGCCAGTGTCAGGACTTCATGAATGGTCATGCCCGACTTTTCGACTTGCAGTTTTAAGTTTTCATCAAAGAATTCCTCAAATTTTTTCAATAAAAATTCAAGTGTTTCTCTGGCTGTTAATCCCCAGGGTATTTTATAGGTATCTGGAAGCAGATACCCTTGAGCCGTTGGCGCTTCAATCCCAAATTGCGTGAGTATTGTGGTATCCTGCATCAGATCAAGAAACGCTTCAGTGCTGAAAGTCATCTCCGAAGCCACCCACTTGGCCACTACTTTGTTCCGAACACCTTCCGGTACGCGCAAACTAAGTTCATCTTGCCGGTGCTCATATAAATATGTCATAAGCTCGTATGAGCTAAGGTTTGTGGGGATGTTATAACGACCGGGTTTAATATTTGTTTTTCTGGGGTATACATATGCCAGAAGCATCATAGGTTCTGTAGCATGGATAACATTTTGGTCTTTAAGTTTCTGAACTATCGCACGGTACGATTCTCCTCGTTCTACCACAATCTTTTCGGGCGAAGTGTGTTTAGCGTTTACAGGCAGATGAAATAATATAGCGTAAGCAATGAGGCAGACACTCAGGCCTAATGTTGCTGAAACCAGCAATACTTTACGTAACACACCTTTTCCTGAAAGTTGAGTGTTGGACATAGAAAGTAGTTGATGTTCTGGAAAAAGAGGGTTTGTTTATTACCTGGGATTAGTCGCCAACCAATTTTTTTGGTGATGCCTCATTTCCTCAATGATGCAGGAGTAAATTTTTTTTAGCGACTCTGCAGGAAGTGGAGCATGATTGGTGCTTAAAACATGATTAATAACAGCTTGTTCACGATCGGGTTGGAGTATTTCCTGCCCAACTTGTTGTTTGATTTGAATGATTTGCTCGGCGCAGTAAGCACGTTTAGCTAATAGTTCAGCCAGTTGGGCATCAATTTGATCTACTTGTTCTCGCCAGGAGTCCAGTTCTTGTTGATGTGTGAGTATTTGATCTGAGTTTTTTGACATGATGAGCTCTTTACCAATCCTAAAAACACAAACTTAAGTTCAGGAAGTTTAAATAATATTTCGTAGATCATCAAATGATGTGATCGGTTTTATCCCTTTAATGTGCTTTGATATTTTTCGCCGGTTGTTGTAATACAGCTTTTTTGAACGGATACGCTGCAGCGGAAGCAGGTCGCGTTCCAGATTAGATCCGACAATAATAACTTCCTGATCGATACACTCCAGGGATTCTATCGTCATTTTGTAAATCTTATCACCGGGTTTTTGCAAGCCGGAGTCACTTGAAAGTATAATAGACTCAAAGTATCGCAGAAGACCTACTTTTTCAAGCTGATCTGAAATTGAAACCAATGGATACGGCAGGTTAGCTACAATGCCTAAAACATAACCGGAACGATAAAGTGCATGAATATAAGCCCGGGTGCGTTTGGAGAACTCCAGTTTAAACGAGCCGGCAAAAGCATGGACAACTTCACTTATTTCCTGAGGCAGGGCTACCCTGTCCAAAGCCTGGTTAATGGCTTTTTCACAGATACTAAGTAGGTTGGGTTGCGGAAATCCCTGGTACTTGGTCAATTCCATACAGGCATTATAAACATGGGCAATGTTCTGAAATAAGGTATCTATCTCATTAGGTTTAAGATGCGAGCTGATATGAGGAAAATCAGAGTTGCTTGATTCCCTGATATGATTATCTAAATGTATCCTCTCGACATTGGCCTTGGTAAGCGTATCAAGACTGAATATAATGGCACGGTATCTTCCCATATTTCTAATGATTAGGGGTGAAGATTACTTTGTGTTGAATAATTTTAGCCAATCCTGCAATTCTGAATTTGAAACAGTGTTCGGTTTTTCTTTTCCGGTAGTACTCTGAATGCCATACTTAGGCCCTTTTGCCGGTTTCTTTTGGTCTTGGATATCTTTAATCAATTGTTCGGAACTGATAAACTTAAATCCTGATAACCGGGCATACTGCTGAATGTTATGATCGGAACTTACCACAAGCATGCTTGTTTTAGAGTGGTAGCCATCTATGAGCTCTTTCATGCGAGCATCAGCTGTTTTTCCACTCGGGGTAAATTCAATTGAGATCCCGTTTTGAAAGTCGTTACTTGAAAGAATCCCTCTTCCATCATAAACAACCGTGGCTTTCAAACGGTATTTAGAACAATAACCAAATACCATCGACTCAACTTTTGAACGAACAAACTCCAGATTTTCAGGCGAAACCTTAATGCCTAATTTATGTCCCAGGTTGTACCCATCTACAATAACTGTTTTAAGTCCGGACATAAGCTAAAGCCTTTGAGTTTATTTATGTGATAAATATACAAAGCTCAGCAACGGGCTCAAATTTAAATCAGATATCATAAAACATGAATGCATTTAATATAAAGCGTTTCGGTATGGAAATACCAAACAGGATAATGTTTTTTTGTGGGAAAAAAACAACCCGGTTAAGGCCTAGTCGTTCGGACTCTCTTGCCAGTTGCGCCATTTTAATAACTCTGGATCGTGCTTGCTGTGGCTGGCATAATACACAGCGCATTTTAACATATAAAGAAAACACTTATCAAGATTCTGTTTCCGAAAGGTGGAAAGCTGATCGTATAGCTGGTCAGGAGAAGCATCTTTGAGATCTTCAATCGAATAAATCCCAAGTTCTATTAACCCAAGAGCTAATTCCCGATCAATACATGGGATTTTTAGAATTTCTGCTATGAGTTCTGAAGCTTGTTTCATGTCCCAATTCGTCCAGGATGTTAAGATCATCCGCAATCAATCACTTATCTCACGTTTATACAGCTCCATTGGCCAATTTGTTGTTCAGCCTGCATCATCAACTGAATTTGAAGTGCAAGGATAAAGAGTCACACCTGAAGTGAATGATATCGATAACAATTAAGTTAAAGTAAAAGGTGGGAAAAATAGGGAAAAAAAATTATCATAAGCAAAAAATATTGGCTAAATCGTTTGTTTTAAGGGTATGTTTTATGTTAAATTTATATAAGTGGGAAAAAGTGGGAAAAATTGATGGTGTGAAACCATAATAACGCAACCATTTGTGCTAAACCTAATTTCAAAGATATGCCTGGATTTATAGGACAAGGATCATATTCGCTGGATGATAAAGCCAGGTTGATGATTCCGGCCAGGTTTAAAAAGAAATTTCATCCTGAAACCCAGTCGCTTTACATCCTGAAAGCGCAGGGGGGCATATTGGAGTTGTATGAACCTGAGGTTTGGCGGGAGACGGAAGAGGCACTGGATAAGCTTAATGATTTCAATCCGGAAGACCGGTTTTTAAAAACCTTTATTTACGGGAATTTGGACGAAGTGGATTTAGATAAAAGCAATCGAATAACCATTGCTAAAGATTTTTTAGAGCATGCGGCTATCCAGAAAGAACTGGTGGTGGTTGGAGCTCGGAAAAAGCTTCAGTTATGGTCGCCGGATCGATTTGGTGAATTGCAGGAAAGATACGGTGAGTTTGAAACCATTGCCCGAAGGGTCTTTTAGCTTTGGATGGCGGAGGGCTTTAAACATACGCCCGTTCTTTTAAATGAAGTTATAGATGCCCTGGTCTTGCATGAGGGTGTTTATGTTGATGCAACGTTAGGTGGTGGCGGTCATGCCGAGGGTTTCTTAAAGCGCCTGGATGAAAAGGGCTTGTTGAAGGATTCGGTTGTTTTGGGTATTGACCAGGATGCTCAGGCCATTGCTGCCGCAAAAGCCCGTTTAGCCTGTTATGAAAAGCATATAGAGTTTTTTGAGCAAAATTTTTCCGGTTTGGACCGAGTGGTTCAGCCGAATTCTTGCAGGGTCATTTTAATGGATTTGGGGGTTTCTTCTTATCAAATAGATACCCCTCATCGCGGTTTTAGTTTTCAGAAAGAAGGACAGCTGGATATGCGAATGTCCTTATCGTGTTCATTGACAGCCGAAGATATTGTCAATACATATTCTGAGCAGGAACTGGCCGATATCATATACCAGTATGGCCAAGAGCGAAAGTCGAGGATTATAGCAAAGCGCATTCTCAGGCATCGTGCCAACAGGGATATCACAAATACACTGGAGTTGGAAGCAGTGGTTCTGGAGGCGATTGGTGCTCAAAGCCCTGTTATCAGGAAGAAAACACTGGCCAGGGTGTTTCAGGCTATTAGAATCGAGGTCAACCGGGAAATGGAGGTCCTTGAAAAAGGGCTTGAAAGCGGATTTCAGGCGCTATTACCGGGTGGAAGACTGGGTGTTATCAGTTATCACTCACTTGAGGACCGAATGGTAAAGACATTCTTTAAAGAGCTGGCCGAAGCCGACTGGGGGCCGAAGGGATTGCCGATTAAGGAACCTTTGAAACCGGCAAAAGCAAAACTGGTTACCAGAAAACCAATTGTGCCGTCTGAAAGGGAGTTATCTGAAAACAGGCGGGCGCGAAGTGCCAAGTTCAGAGTGATTGAAAAAATATAACACGGGAGATATAAGATGAAATATGAAGAGCTAAACCGCAATCACTACATGCATGAGCCGCAGGCTGTTGAGTATGCTGAAGAAAGCATTGAGGATATCCTGTCTCAAATCCAGGAGACCATAGATGAAAAAGAATCAAAACAGGACCAGTTCGTTCAAGAAGATCCTCTGAGTGAGCATTTTGGATTAGAGTCTGAAATGCCACCGGTTTATAAAAAAACACCTAAAAAGCCCAAAACTTCATCAATACCAATTGAATCAGTCCTGAATTTAAGGACATTTTTATTGGTTGCGTCCGCTACCCTGCTGCTTGGTTTTTACATACACAATGTAATCACTGTAAACCGGCTTGCAGGGGAAACCGAGTACTTGCGGCAAAAATTAATAGATCAGCAAAGTGTGAATGTGGTGCTTGAGAGCAAGCTACAGCATACACAGCGTATTGAAAAAATCAGTAAGCTTGCCGGATTAAAATTGGGCCTCGAGGCCAAGGCCGAGTTGCCTGAATTGATAGAAATGGATTAAACCAACAAGCACCGGAGAACTATGGGTGGAAAAAGGCCTTTTGATTTTCGTATGGCCATTGTGGTTGGATTTATGTTCATCCTTGCAGGGGCAGTGGTGATCCGGCTCATGTTTGTTCAAATTGTTGATGCGGAGAAATACCGCGATAAAGCCAAGCGCCAGTATGAACGAAAGTTGACATTGGAAGCCCGGCGCGGTGCAATTTACGACAGGCATATGAATCGCCTGGCAACCAGTCTGGCAATGATGTCGGTTGCCGCAGACCCTAAAATGGTTAAAAATAAATCTGCTGTAGCAGATTCACTGGCAAAGTTCTTTGACAAAAATGCAGCCTACTACCGCAAAAAGCTTCAGAAAAGAACGCGTTTTGTGTGGCTTGAGCGCAATGTGCCCATGGATAAAGCCATCGGCTTTCGTGATTGGCGTCCCGAGGGGATTATCAAGATAAAGAACCAAAGCAGGTACTACGAAAACCTCTGTTCCCATGTGATCGGCTTTACCAATTCGGATAATGTGGGCATTAGTGGTCTAGAACTTCAATACAACGATTTCCTTGAAGGTAAAAACGGGTTGGTGGTTATGCAGCGTGATGCTATTGGTAAAATATACCCGGCTATCGATAAGCCTTTGCAGGAGCCGGTTCATGGTAAGCAGGTACAGCTTACAGTGGATCTGGATATCCAGGCCATCGTGGAAAACGAACTCAGCCTGGGAGTTAAGAAGGCAAACGCTGCCGAAGGTATTGCCATTGTAATGGATGTAAATACCGGTGAGCTTTTATCTGTGGCCAATATGCCCGATTTTGATATGAACAACAAGGTTACTTATCGAAGCGATCGGGTGCGAAACCGGGCCATAACCGATATTTATGAACCGGGGTCAACCTTCAAATTGATAATGCTTAGTTCGGCCATTAAAGAAGGGTTGATCAAGCCGGAAGATGAAGTGTTTGCCGAGAATGGCAAGTATAAAATTCATGGCCGGTGGGTATCGGATCATGAAGAGCTGGGCAAAACTACTTTTCTTGAAGCCCTGGCACACTCCAGCAATATTGTGGCCGCTAAAGTAGCAATGAAAACTGGCAAAGAGCCTTTCTACGACATGGCTAAGGCTTATGGGTTTGGTCAGCAAACAGGCGTAGGGTTGCTTGGGGAGCAATCCGGGTATTTAAAGCCTAAATCAGAATGGTCTAAAATCACCCTTCCCTGGATGGCGCAGGGTTACGAGGTTTTGGTTACACCGCTTCAGCTTATCAGCGCATATGCAGCGGTGGCTAATGGAGGTATGCTTATGAAGCCCTACCTGGTAAAAGCCACTTATGATGAGGACGGCAGCCTTTTAGATGAAAAAGAGCCCAAAACGGTGCGTCGTGTTCTGGACGAAGATGATGCCAAAGTGGTTTGCAAGGTTTTAAAAGCTGTTGTGGATAGCGGCACCGGGATTAATGCTCAGATAAAAGGTCTCTCGGTTGCAGGTAAAACCGGAACAGCGCAACGATATTTGAACGGATCTTACCGAAGAGGCGGATATGTCTCTTCTTTTGTAGGATTTTTCCCGGTTGAAAAACCAGAGCTGGTGTTGCTTGTGATGATGATCAATCCAAAAAACGGCTACTATGGCAGCGAGGTGGCCGCACCGGTTTTTTCTCGTATTGGGTCAAGGATCATGGCAGTTTCCCGCAAGTACAGAGAATCCATTTATGAGAGCCAGTCTATGGCAGAAGTCATAGAGCAGTCGGATGAAGAGGAAATGGTTAGCGTGCCAAATATTTGTGGTTTAGACATGCATGAGGCAAAAGAGGTATTGCGAGCACATTTTTTGGATTATAAACAAGTCGGTCAAGGCTCGGGAATTGTCATCAATCAGATGCCAGAACCGGGTTCGGCAATAAAGCGATTCTCTAAAATTAGTTATGAAGTAACCAAGGATCAGGATAAAGTAATGATGCCCGATTTTAAAGGGCTTCGGGCAGATAAAGCTGTTCGGCTGGTCGAAGATTTAAGTTTGAAATTAAAAATAAATGGTTCGGGGTCTTATGTAACAGCACAATACCCCGATGTCGGTTCCCGGTTGAAAAGACAATCGAAAATAATTTTGCGAATGGATTAACAACAATTATCGGATGCGCCTGAGACTTCTCTTACAGAACATGTTGCCAATTGAAACCTTGGGCAACTACGATGAAAATCAGGACATCATCTCCATTTGCTACGATTCCCGAAAAGCAGAACCACATAGTGTTTTTGTTGCGATTAAAGGATACAAGCAGGATGGCCATGCCTACATAGAGTCGGCATTAAACGCCGGTGCTAAAGTGATTGTATGTGAAACCTTGCCGGAGAAACCACAAGAGGACGCACTGTTTATTCAAGTATCTGATTCGCGTGTGGCCCTAGCCGAAATTGCAAAGGCATTCTATGAAAATGTCTCTGACCATCTCTTGTTGGTTGGTATTACAGGCACCAATGGAAAAACAACTACAGCCTATCTGGTCAGGTCGGTGCTTGAAGCCTGCGATTATAAAACAGGTTTGATTGCAACAACAGGCTATGAATACGATGGGCAGCACATAGACGCGTCCCATACTACCCCGGAATCACTCGATTTGCATGATTTGTTTCACCGCATGTACCAATCTGGTTGCAGGGCGGTGGTATTGGAGGTTTCCTCTCATGCACTGGCATTAAGCCGGGTGCATGGATTGAACTTTAAAATGGGAATTTATACCAATCTCTCGCACGACCACCTTGATTTTCATAAAAGTATGGAGGCGTATGCGGCTGCAAAAAAATTGCTTTTTGACAATCTGGCACCCGAAAGCTATGCCATTGTAAATGCCGAAGATCCAAAATCCGGTTACATGGTTCAGGATTGTAAGGCTACGGTGTTGAAATGCGGGGTTGATGAATCCAAAAAACATGCAACCGGTTCGGGAGAGTTTGATGTGCTCGCAAGTGTGTTCAGCTACCAGATTAATGGTACATCGGTGGTGATATCAGATCGAGATAACTCCATGATGCATAATTTTAAGCTTATCGGCCGGTTCAACATGCTTAATCTTTCGCTGGCCTATGCAGCCGGCAAGGTTATGGGTTTTGGACGCATAGATATTGTTCGGGGGCTGATGAAATGCCCAACTGTAAGTGGTCGTATGGAGCAGGTTTGGTCCCGGGATCATCGCTGTGCAATTGTGGATTTTTCTCACACCCCGGATGCCCTTAAAAATGCGCTCCATGTGTTGAGACAACTTATGCCTGATGAGGGGCGCATCATTACCGTTTTTGGGTGTGGGGGTGATCGGGACAAAAACAAGCGTCCGGTTATGGGTAAGATCGCCACGGAAAAATCCGATGTGGCTATTCTGACTTCTGATAACCCAAGAGAGGAAGACCCGGAGAAAATTATGGACCAAGTTGAAGCCGGCGCCGATAAATCGAAACCGTTTTATCGCATTAACGACCGGGCCACAGCTATACGCAAAGGCATCACCCTTTTGGGAAAAGGTGATGTGTTGTTGGTAGCGGGAAAAGGTCACGAAGACTATCAGGAAATAAATGGCAAACGCACCGCTTTCAGTGATAAACAAACAATTGAAACAATTTTTAAAGAACAAGAAGGCTTGCTATGAGCGTCTTTGAAGAGCAAACTATGTCGATAGAGCTTACAACAGAGGATTTCGGATTGGTTGGCAGGCTTAAAGTGCCTGGAACAAATGCCGATGGTGAGTTTTTACTTCACTCACCTCATGTGGTTATCGATTCACGCTTAGCCAAGACAGGCAGTGTGTTTGTTGCTTTAAAAGGATCACAGACCGATGGGCATGAATTTGTGTGGAAAGCTTTTGAAAAAGGTGCAGCTCTTTGCATCGTAGCTGCTGAGTGGTGGGATGTGCATGCACAGGATTCTGAAGCAGAGACTTTTACCGATCGATGCGTGCTTGTGACCACCGATCCACTGATTGCGCTTCAGCGTCTGGCAAATGGCTATCGTCGCAAATTCAATATTCCTCTGGTTGTCATTGGAGGAAGTAATGGCAAAACCACAACCAAGGAAATGGTGGCCAGGGTGTTAGGAAAGTCGTTTGAAGTGATGGCAACAAAAGGCAATCTGAACAACCATATCGGTGTGCCTTTAACATTATTTAACCTGAGGCCCACAACCGAAATTGCCGTTTTGGAACTGGGGATCAACCATCCGGGTGAAATGATGCAGCTTTGCCGTATTGCCGAGCCAACTCATGGGTTGCTTACAAATATTGGCCTGGAGCATACCGAGTTTTTTAAAACCAAAGATATGGTGGCCAGGGCCGAAGGTGAGCTGTTCAATTTTCTGAATACCACCGACGGAGAGTGTTTTGTGAACCTGGATGATGAGTTTATTGTAAGCCGATTGGAAGACATGCAAAAAGCCACCTGTTACGGCTTTTACAACAGTAAATACAAGTGCGGGGTTTGGATGGAAGAATTCAGCCTCGATGAAAAGGGATTCGGTACGTTTGCCTTTCGTAGTGCAACTGAAACGGCAATGGTAAAACTGAGTATCAGCGGGCGTCACAATATATCCAATGCACTGGCAGCGGCTTGTGTCGGTCAAAATTTTGGGCTGTCGTTAAATATTATTGCAGATGCTTTAGGCTCATTTAAACCCATTTCGGGCTCCATGCGAATGGAGCGTGAAACCATTGGTGGCATAGAAGTGATCAATGATGCTTATAACGCCAATCCGGAATCAATGGCCGCAGCTATCGAGGTCCTGAGCAATATGAAAATTACGGGTAAGCGAATTGCGGTGCTTGGCGATATGCTGGAGCTTGGGGAAATATCCCGGGAGGCTCACGTAGATGTCGCAGAAAAAATCATCAAAAGCAATATTGATATGCTTTATGCGTATGGCTCTGACATGAAAGGTGCTTGCCAGGTGGCAACCGAAAAGTGCAAAGGGCATTTTGAGGATAAAGCCGCATTAACAGAACGTTTACTTGAATGTATTAAACCCGGTGATGCCTTGCTGATAAAAGGCTCAAGAGGGATGAAAATGGAAGAAATTCTGATTGAGCTTAAAAAGGTGATTAACAACTAAACGGTGATCAAGTGCTGTAAAGGCTGATACATGCTGTACTACTTATTAAGATACATTAACGAAACTTACGATCCGCCTGGTTTTGGGGTTGTAGAATATATCACCTTTCGGGCAGGTGCAGCAGCCTTGACATCTTTACTGATCATTTTGGTCTTTGGTCCGAAAATTATTGCGCTTTTGCGCGATAAAGTCATTGAACCGATTAAGGAAGAAGCCCCGGAAGGGCATCGGGCAAAGAAAGACATTCCCACAATGGGAGGGCTCATTATTATCCTGGGCATTGTGGTTTCCGGGTTGCTTTGGGGAAAACTGACGGACCCTTTTGTGTGGATGGTGATCATGGCCGTGATATGGATGGGCATTATCGGCTTTGTAGATGATTACCGGAAAGTAGTTCTCAAGATTAAAGGAGGGTTGGCCGGTAGGTACAAAATAGTTGGCCAGGTGGTACTGGGACTCATCATTGGCATATACACCTATTTTGATCCGAATCTCTCGGTATTACTCTCGAAAACAACCGTGCCGTTCTTTAAAGATCTGACTGTTGATTATGGCATCTGGTATATACCACTGGCCATTTTTATTGTCACTGCCGTTTCCAACGCCGTGAATTTAACCGACGGCCTGGATGGCCTGGCAGCCGGTTCTACAGCTATCGTGTGTTTTGCTCTGGCCGGGTTTGCATACCTGACGGGGAATGTGGTTTTTGCTGAGTATCTCAACATTACCTTTATTCCGGGAGCCGGTGAAGCCACCATTATGAGTATGGCAATTGTGGCCTCATGTATCGGGTTTTTGTGGTTTAATTCGCATCCGGCTGAAGTGTTTATGGGTGATACTGGTTCGCTGGCACTGGGGAGCGCTCTGGCGGTTATTGCGCTGCTCATCAAAAAAGAACTGCTGCTGCCAATTCTTGCCGGTGTGTTTTTTATGGAAACCCTGTCGGTGATTATTCAGCGGGGGTACTTCAAATACACCAAAAAGAAATATGGAGAGGGTCGCCGCGTGTTTCTAATGGCGCCGATCCACCATCATTTTCAATTGAAGGGATGGGCGGAAGAAAAAATTGTGATCAGGTTCTGGATTGTGGCGTTGTTGTTGGTCATGACCAGTTTAATCACTTTAAAACTCAGGTAACAGGTGAATGTTTCTGAGCTGAAAAATAAGTTCTTTGTGGTTCTGGGTGCAAAAAGAAGTGGCTTGGCAGCTGCTAAACTGCTTAAATCTCAGGGTTTTCGGGTGATGCTGAGCGAGAAATCGGCTTCGGTTGATGAAAAGATCATCCATGAACTTGAAGCACTGGGCATTGAGTACGAAACCGGTGGGCACAGCCAAAAAGCGATGCAAGCCGATATTGGTGTTATCAGTCCGGGAGTACCGACACATGCACCGGTGGTCCAGGAGATGCTTGGCAGAAATCGGATGATGATCAGTGAAGTGGAACTGGCCAGTTGGTTTTGCCGCGCAAAAGTGATTGCCATAACCGGAACCGACGGGAAAACAACCGTTACGTCGCTTTGCCGGCACATTTTAGAGCAGCATGCCAAAGATAATGGCTACAAGGTGCTGGCGCTGGGTAACATTGGGGAGGCGTTTTCGAGCCGTGTATCGGAACTGGAAGAAAACGATGTGGTGGTGCTGGAAGTGAGCAGTTTTCAACTGGATTTCTGTTGGAGCTTTCGGCCGGATATCGCCATAATCACAAACATAACAGTTGATCATTTGGATAGATATGATAACGATATAAGCAAATATGAAGCATCCAAGTACAAGATTACGGAGAATCAAAACGAATCGGACTGGTTGATTTACAATAACGATAATCAAAGACTGCACCGTCATTTTTATGGGAATCCTGAAAGTACATCAGCCCAACAGGTTGCATTCGGACTCGAAATAGATGGGTTAACCGGAGTTAAACATGGCGGATATACAGATGGTGGGAAGTTGGTCATAAAAATTAATAACGAAACCGTACCAATTATGAACGCAGCAGAAATCACAACGCCAAATTTCAGAGGCAAGCATAATATCTACAATGCAATTGCTGCTGCTGCCGTAGCCAGGATTATGCAGATTCAGTCGGAATTGATTCGCGAAGGGATCAGGACCTTTAAAGGTGTGGAGCATCGCCTGGAGTTTGTCCGTGAGATTAATGGTGTTGAATATATCAACGACTCTAAAGCCACAACGGTCAATGCCCTTTCAAGTGCATTGGATGCCTTAGATACCAAAGTAGTACTAATTATGGGTGGCCGCGATAAAGGCAATGATTATTCGGTTTTAGCTGAATTGGTACACAAAAAAGTGAAAACCATAATTGCCATTGGCGAAGCCCGTGAAAAGATCAAACATGCGTTAAGCTCAGAAACCCGGGTGATTGAAGTTTCCGGACTTCAAGAAGCCGTTGCGTTAGCCAAAACGCTAAGCAAGCCGGGCGAAAGCGTTCTGCTTTCCCCTTCATGCGCCAGCTTCGATATGTTTTCAAGTTATGAAGAGCGTGGTAAGGTCTTTAAAGACCTGGTGGCCGCGATATAAAAGTGTATGACTTGTTCTTTGATATTGGTGTGAAAACACCAGATATGGCCTTCATATCGTGATAACCACATAACCGGAGGTGCTTTGGCGCCTCTGGTTGTTATTTAAGGTCATAGACGATTTTAAACCAAATTTTATGAATGAGTACAACCCATACATAGACTATAAGGACTACCAGGAAAAACTTGGGTTTGGCTCCCAGGCCGCTGATGTGCTGGAACGAATATCGCCCGACAACCTGATACCTCAGAAAACCTTTGAGAGTTTTGCAGGTAAGCTCTTGCTTTTACTGGTGATAGTACTGATGTGTGTGGGGATCCTGGCCGTTTATAGCAGCGGGGCCGGTTGGGGAACCAAAAAGTTTTCCGATTCGGAATACTTTCTCTGGCGACAGCTTGCTTTCACCTGCCTGGGTATTGCAGTGATTTTTGTGGTTGGTGGGCTGGATTATAAGCTGATTAAATCGGTCAGCAAGTTCATTCTTGTAGTAAGCATCATTTTGCTGGGTTTGTTATTGACGCTTAAAGCACTTGGTGTGATAGATGGCGCGGCCCGGTGGATCGGTTACGGGAAGTTTCGGTTTCAGGCTTCCGATCTGGCCAAATATGCCCTGATCATCTACCTGGCTAAAATGCTCTCTGAAAAACAGCGGGTGATCAAAGACTGGAACAAAGCCTATTTGCCAATGGTATTGGTAATCGTTCTGATCTCGATGTTGGTTGCCCTGGCGCCGAATTTCAGTACAGCTACTATTATAGCGCTGATCGGATTTGCAATGCTCTTTGTGGGACGGGTGAGTCTGATGCATTTGGGGCTTACATTTCTGGCAATTTTACCCATTGGAATGATCTTTGCAGTTGCGGCCCCTTACCGGATGCAACGACTGCTTACCTATTTTGGCCAGGGTGATGCCAACGAAAGTTACCAGGTAAGCCAGGCCCTGATCGGCTTTGGTAATGGCGGGTTATTTGGCTTGGGGCCCGGTGAAAGCAAACAGCGTGAACTGTTTTTGCCGGCATCTTATAACGATTTCATTTTTGCCGTGATCGGTGAAGAATATGGATTTATTGGTTCGGTGATCATCATCTTGATATTTGTGGGGATTGTGATTTGCGGTATCACTATTGCTAATAATGCCCTGGATAGTTTTGGGCGATACCTGGCATTTGGTATCACCGCCGCAATAGGTATTTACGCCTTTATTAATGCCGGCGTTGCCTGTCATGTTTTGCCAACAACAGGTGTGGCCATGCCATTTGTAAGCTTTGGAGGCAGCTCCATTGTTTTTAATGCCATTGGCGTAGGCATTTTGATCAGTGTTTCCCGAGAGCGGAAACGAATTGAAAAAAAACGACGCAATCAGGACGCAGCGAGCCAGGAGGATTATGACTATTAGGATGAGCATAGGCGTATGAAAATTTTAATTGCAGGTGGCGGAACAGGTGGGCATTTATACCCGGCTTTAGCCATAGCAGATGCAATCATAAAACAAAACAGTCAGGCTGAGATCATGTTTGTGGGAACAAAAAAAGGCATAGAATCTAAAGTGATTCCAACGACCCGATATCCGATATCACTGATACCGGCTTATGGGATTACAAGAGGTCGCTCGCTGAAGGCCGTCCTGGAAAATTTAAGATTCCCGTTCCGGTTGCTTGAAAGTTTAAACACCTGCAAATCTTTATTGAAAAAAGAAAATCCTGATGTTGTGGTAGGCACCGGTGGGTTTGTAAGCGCACCTATAGTAATAGCCGCTCAGCTTGGCGGACTGCCGACATTGATCCAGGAACAAAACGCCTTTCCCGGCCTTGCAACGCGTTTATTAAGCCTGAAAGCCAGTGAGGTACATTTGTCTTTTGAAGAATCCAAAAAGGCTATTAAAAGGGCTGTTGGATTACATGTAACCGGGAATCCATCGCGGCATTTCGAACCGGTTTCAGAGGTCGAAGCCCGACGCTTTTTCGGATTGGATGAGCAAAGAAAAACAGTGTTGGTTTTTGGCGGAAGTTTAGGTGCCAGGTCAATTAACCAGGCTGTTTTAAAGTTCATTAATCGGGTTGCTGAGCGATATAACGTGATCTGGCAGACCGGGAAGCCGGACGCCGTGGAAATGAAAAAACAGGTTCAGAATTCAGAGCATATCTGGCTGAACGATTACATAGACCGGATGGATATGGCTTATCACGCCGCCGATTTGGTGGTTTGCCGTGCAGGGGCATCCACGATTGCAGAACTATGCAATCTGGGTAAGCCGGCCATACTGGTGCCTTATCCGTTTGCAACAGATAATCACCAATACTTTAATGCCAAATCTATGGCAGATAAGCATGCAGGTGTGTTGATCGACAATAAGTACATCGCGCACGAAGATAGTTTAGAGACCATAATAGACTTGCTCGAAGATGAATCGGAGTTAAAAACGATATCTGAAAATGCCAAAAAAATTGGCAAACCAAATGCAGCCGAAAATATTGCACAGCGAATTTTAGAATTAGGACACCAAAAATTGTGAATGGATTTTACAGCGCATTAGGAAAAACCCGGCATGTACACCTGATCGGGATTGGCGGGGCAGGAATGAGCGCCATCTCACAGGTATTGATAAATCAGGGGTTTATTGTGTCAGGCTCCGATATGGCCGAGAGCGATGTAACCCGTCAGCTAGAGGCTTACGGTGCAAAAGTCTGCTATTGGCATGATCGCTCAAATGTAGACGGCGCTGATGTGGTGGTTCACTCCTCTGCTGTAGATCCGGCAACAAATGAGGAAGTTCTGGAAGCTCATGTCCGGATGATCCCGGTGATCAAGCGTGATGAAATGCTGGGCGAACTGATGCGGCGAAAAGCAGGGATATGCATCGCAGGAACGCATGGTAAAACCACTACCACCACCATGGTGGGCACCATGCTTAATGAATGTGGTGTTTCACCAACCATGCTGATCGGAGGCATCTCGGATTACTTTAATGGCAGCGCTGTAGTGGGTGATAGTGATTACATGGTTATTGAAGCCGATGAGTACGACCGGGCTTTTTTAAAACTTACACCAACCATTGCTGTAATCACAACCATTGAAGCCGAACACCTGGATATATATAAAGACCTGAAAGATATCCAGTCTGCATTTGTACAATTTGCCAATTCGGTGCCGTTTTATGGTGCGGTGATCTGCTGCAACGATGATCCGGATGTCAGCAATATTTTAACCAGGCTCAATCGCAGGGTGATAACATACGGTACCAATCCGGATGCTGAGCTTCAGGCTAAAGACCTGGTGTTTAAGGCAGGCAATACAGTTTTTACAGTCAGCCATTTGAATGAAGAGCTTGGTCATATTGAGGTAAATGTACCCGGGTTGCACAATGTGAAAAACATTCTTGCAGCCATCGCTGTGGGCCTTGAACTGGGATTGGATTTTGGAGCCATCAGTAAAGCACTTGAAAAATATCAGAATGTGCGTCGCCGGTTCCAGATCAGGTACCAGAATATGAAAACCGGTGTGAGTGTGGTGGATGACTATGCGCATCATCCGACAGAAATTCGTGCAACACTGAATGCGGCGCGCTGGGGCTGGCCAAAAAAGAAATTGATTGCCGTGTTTCAACCGCATTTGTATTCAAGAACGAAGTATTTCGCCGAGGATTTTGGTAAAGCGCTCTCGCTGGCCGATGAAGTTGTTATTACCGATATCTACAAATCTCGGGAAGATAAATCCAGATTTGAAGGCGTTACGGGGGAACTGATCAAAAACATGGTTAAAAAGAACGGGCACGAAAAAACAACCTATGTGAGCGATTTGGATATGCTTACAAAATCGGTATTGAAATTGGTTAAGAAAGATCAAATGGTGGTGTATATGGGCGCCGGTAACATTACAAGGTATGCCGGAGATTTGATAGATATTTTAAAATCTCTTGAATGACACGGGAGATAGAAAACAGGTGTGTGTATGATCTCAATTGAAGAAATACGCCAATACATAAAAGGTCAGATCTTAATTGGGGTACCGATGTCGGAGCACACCAGTTTTAAAATTGGCGGCGTTGCAGATTTTGTGATCAAGCCGATTGATAAGGATGATGCAATTGCTACCATCAGGTATTTCCAGGCATCCAAAAAACCTTACAGGGTTTTAGGAAAAGGAAGCAATGTTTTAGTGAGTGACGAAGGCCTGCGCGAACCGGTGGTGTTTTTAGATAATGCTCTTTCGAATTTTGAGATACACGGTCACGAGCTATATGCAGAAGCCGGGGCAGATCTGGCAAAGGTAAGTGTGGAATCGTTTAAAGCCCGATTGTCCGGTATTGAAATGTTGGCCGGTATTCCGGGAACGGTTGGTGGTGCGTTGCTCATGAACGCCGGCGCGCATGGCCAGGAAATATACGACAGTCTTTTCTGGGTTGAAATCATGGCTCAGGGTGAGCTTAAACGTATAAAAAAGAAGGAGTTAAAGGTCGGATACCGCCAGTCGCAGTTTAAAGATGAAATTGTAATTGCGGCACAGTTCAGCCTGAAAATACTCACAAATGCTGAGTATGAAGAGCAGTTGGCGGTAAGAACCGAGAACCTTCAAAAGAGGCGATTAAGTCAGCCATTGAGTCAGCCCAATGCCGGGTGCATTTTTAAAAATGTGCTTGTTAATGGACAAACGCAATCTGCTGGCAAGTTGATTGATGAATGTGGTTTGAAGGGATTGCGATACGGTGGGGCAAAGGTGTCGGAGAAACATGCAAACTTTATTGTCAATACCGGGCAGGCCAGTGCGGATGATGTGTTGAGTTTAATTGAACTTGTACGCCAGAAAGTGAAAGAAAACACAGGACAAAACCTGGAGTTAGAGATAAAGCTATTGGGATTTAAACCATTTAAAATCCAAAACTTGACGGGTTAAGATGAAAAACGGGCATCCAACAAATGAGCGCTACAATCCCGAGGAAGATTATGTGAATAATGATGAGAATGAAAATTGGGATTCAGAGGAAAAGCAAGACTCGGAGCAGCCGCATAATACCGTAATTGGCAGAGAACTTTCTCAGCCGCAAATGAGCCGGTTATGGACAGTTGTCCTTAGTCTGGCTATCGTGATCTTATTTTATGGTTTGTCGCAGAATTGGAAACAACAAACCTCGCTGGGCCGGATAACCATTTCGGGTTGCGAGATATTAAACAAGGATTCCTTATTAAGCTCATTGGAGGAGTTAAAAGGTAAACGGTTGGAAACGGTTAATCTGGAAGAGATTGAAAATAAATTACTTAAGACCGGCTACATCAGGGAAGTAGTAGCAACCAAAGAATTGCCCGATGGGCTGCGAATTGCGATCATTGAGCGTAAACCCATCGCGTTTATCATCTTGAACAAGAAACTAAAGGTTGTTGATAAAGAGGGCATTATTCTGGATTACAGGCCGGAGCGTTTTTCTAGGAAGTATTTGCCAATGATCTCTGGGATTAAAAAAATCGAAGTACATGAATCGGGTGCCAGGCAAATAGCCGACAAGGAAATAACCCGGGCCATTGAACTGATTCAGGTTCTGGAAGAGTCGGATCTGGCACGGTATCTCATTGGTGAAATTAATATTGGTGAGCCAAACCGCATGTTTGCCAAAACCTCCGAAGGCAGGGCCAAACTAATCTTTGGTGATGATGGGCGCTATGAAGAACTGGTGGAAAAGTTTGAAACGTTCTGGGTGAAAGTTGTCGCAAAACATGGTCTTAAACGATACGCTTACATCGATTTCAGGTTTAAACACAAAGTAATCGTTAAGGAGATTTAACAGCAAGGTGATTTTAAAATTATTGAAAAAAAGAGGAGTGGATGTCTAGAGGAAAAATTGTTGTCGGGCTGGATATAGGTACAACAAAGGTGTGTGCTGTGGTGGCCTCCAAAGATGAGTTCGGAAAAATGAACATTCTGGGAATGGGACGTTCAACATCCGAAGGGCTCCAACGCGCAACGGTGATCAATATTAACAAGACCGTTGATGCTATAAAAGAAGCGGTTACCGAAGCTGAACAAACCTCTTCAATTAAGATCAAAGGGGTGAATGTGGGCATTTCAGGCGAACATGTGCAGTGCATCCGCTCTAATGCCGAGGTAAGTATTAATCCCTCCGGGATTGTTAATCACGGTGACGTGTCGCGCTTTATAGAAAAGGCCAAAAAGAACCTGAAATACCTGGATATAGACCGTGAGATTATCCATGCCATTCCACAGGAATTTGTGGTGGATGATCAGGAAGGGGTACTCGATCCGATCGGTATGGCCGGCATTACCATGAAAGGCGCCGTTTATGTGGTGGTTGGTATGAAAACCAAGATACGAAACCTGGAGCAGTGTATTGAGCGGGCCGGTTTGGAGATCAATGCCATGACCTTTGAACCAATAGCCTCGGGCCAGGCCGTGATAAAGGAAAGCGAACGTAAAAGTGGTGTGGTAATTGTGGATATCGGTGGCGGTACAACTGATATTGCAATTTACACACGCGGAGTGATCCGCCACTCCGAAGTGATAAAAATTGCCGCGATTGATGTTACCAACGATGTGGCTATCGGGTTGAGAACCCTTCACGAGGTTGCCGAAGATTTAAAAATATCACATGGCTGCGCCTACGCACCCGACCTGATCCAGGATCATGAGATCCAGGTACAGGGTATTGAAGGTCGTCCGCCAAAGTCGTTCCTGCAAAGCGCACTAACAAACATTATAGAAGCCCGGATGACAGAAATATTCGAATTGGTACGCAGTACCTTGAAACGCTCCGGGTATTATGATTATCTCAATGCCGGTGCCATTGTTACCGGAGGTGGCGGATTGATGCGCGGCACACAGGCGCTGGCGCAGGATATCCTTGGCCTGGATGTCCGAATTGGTTATCCCGAAGGTGTTTCGGGTGGCATAAAACAGGATATCAGCAGCCCGATTTACGCCACGGTTATGGGACTGGTTTCCCACTCCTTTGCCGATATCGAGCAGCGACAGGAGATCATGAACACGGTTCGCCAGGAACAAATGGCCAACCAGAAAAAAGAGGATTCGGATTCGGATGAAGATTCAGATAACAAAGAAAAAGAGAAAGGAAACATCATAAATAAGATGAAAAACTGGCTGGATCAGATCTAATGCTGGTAAGACATTAAGGACAGGATGAAAAGTAACAGGAGTCAATTTTAAAAAAGTTTGTTTTAACTAAATCACACTGCTAGCGGCAGTACTAAAACGAGGGAGGTCGATATGCCTTTTGAATTTGATAAGACCAATAATGAGCCAGGTGCTAATATTAAGATCATTGGCATTGGCGGTTGTGGCGGTAATGCCGTCAATAACATGATTGAGAGACGCATCGATGGGGTTGAATTTATTGCATGTAATACCGATATGCAGGCACTTGAAAACTCAAGAGCTTCAACCCGCATCCAAATAGGAAAATCACTTACGGTTGGTCTCGGGGCTGGAGCTGATCCATCAAGAGGACGCCAGGCAGCTGAAGAAGATCGTGAAGAGATTTCTGAATTGATACGCGGCTCGGATATGCTGTTTATTACAGCCGGAATGGGTAAAGGTACCGGAACAGGTGCTGCATCCGTGGTGGCAGGTATTGCCAAAAATCTGGGTATTCTTACCATTGGTATTGTTACCATGCCATTCAAGTTCGAAGGTCGCAAAAAATCAGAGATAGCCGATCATGGTATTGAAGAATTGCGCCGCCATGTTGATACACTTATCGTTGTTCAGAATGAGAAAATCCTGAGTCTGGCCGATGAAGATGTGAATGCCAAAGAGGCTTTTGATATTGCTAACGATGTGTTGTACCGTGCTGCTAAAGGTATCTCGGAGATCATCACCAAGCATGGCCATGTCAATGTTGACTTTGCAGATGTTAAAGGCATCATGACCGATGCAGGCGATGCAGTAATGGGCTCTGCCACCGCTTCAGGCGATAACCGTGCCGTTAAAGCAGCAACCGAGGCCATTTCAAGTCCGCTGTTAGATGGAATCTCTATTAAAGGTGCAACCGGAGTACTGGTCAATATTACCGGCGATGTAAAAATGCGCGACATGGCCGAAGCCATGAACTACATTGAAGAAGAAGCCGGCCTGGAAGCCAAGATCATTAACGGTTATGTCCAGGACAATTCCGTTCCGGGTGAGATTAATGTAACGGTTATTGCAACCGGGTTTGCTCAGTTCAAAAAAGAGCCTAAACCGGTAACCGGGCATAATCTGCGTGTGGTAAGCAGAGAATCGGAAAATCATCATGCCAGGGATGAGCAGTTACTTCACATGAATACCAAGGAGATCGAAACAGAAGAAGATGTACCGGCGTTTATTAAAAAAGGACTGGATATGCCGCAACCACTTGAAAAAGGGCATGCCAGTTACGATATGACCCAGGAGAACCAAGCAGAGGAAGAAAAGCTTCCCATTCAGCTTAATCCCAACCAGGAGCGTATCCGTAAATCCAATACCGACACACCGGCATTTTTGAGGAAGATTATGGATTAATGTTCCACCTGAACTGAACACATTGTGAAGCCTTTAATGCTTTGGCTATTATTTTAAATATCCGGCATTAAGGGCTTTTACAATTTATAGCACATGAAATTGGGGTTAAAAGTCTTGTGATATGCGAATTAAGAATGGTTTTGTTGGTTAAAAACACTATTTTAGTAGTGTTTTTAACAGGCAAAACAATGGGCGATACGCCAATCGATAACCAGGACATCATCTATGCCCAAAATAGAACAGAACCCTAAACTAAAAGCGAAAGCACCATACTCCCACGGATTAACTGAAGCCTTAAAGCAAATTTTAACCTACAGGAAATTTCCCGGCATGGTAGCCTGGATCTTCCACCGACTCAGCGGTATTGGCCTGGTGGCCTATTTGGCCTTGCATATTAATGGACTTAAAGCCCTTTACGATCCCTTACAGTTCGATATTGCGATGAGCATATACCGAAGTCCTTTGTTTAAACTGGCCGAAGTTGCCCTCCTGGTTATTGTGGTCTACCACTCCATAAATGGATTGCGAATCGTATTAATTGATGTCCTGGGCTGGACCACCGAGCAAAAACGCTTGTATACAGTCACTATAATTGTATCACTGATCCTGATCGTTTTAGCCGGATACCCGATTTTTGCCCCGTATTTTATTACACCATTTCTGAATTAATGAGCTATGGAAAAGCGAACCATTAAAAACAGCGGTGCTTTTGGCTGGTACTTTCAACGCGTTACCGGTGTAGTGATCGTTTTTTTATTTATTGGTCATTTTTGGGTTCAGCACATGCCAACTGAATACCTTTCAGATAAAGCTGAATATGAGAAAATCCGAGAGGCCTATAAACAAAAATACCCTGAGTACCAAAAGGCAATTGAAGAAGGTATAATATCTGAAGCCAGGGAAGGTGAACATTTAATCACGTACGAGAAAGTAATAACGCGGCTATCCAATCCATTCTGGAAACTCTTTAACATTTTGTTTCTGGTATTTGGGTTATACCATGGATTTAACGGCATCTTCAACATCATTGATGATTACATCAGGCATCGCGGGGCCAGACTGTCCCTCATATCCATTTCATGGGTGGTCTTGTTTCTACTTCTAATTCAGGGTAGCCTGACCATTTTTACTGCCGGTGCTTATCATCCTCCGATTGGTTTAGAAAACATATTAAGCGGTAGTTATTGATCGCTAACGATAAAATCGAAAACTAAAAAAGAATTTACGGATGTCATTATTTACTCATGATGCGGTTATCGTTGGTGCAGGTTTGGCAGGATTGCGAGCAGCGGTTGAACTTGCCGATGAATGCGATGTAGCTGTTGTTTCAAAACTTCACCCCTTACGATCTCATACAGGAGCAGCTCAGGGCGGAATTTGTGCGGCTCTGGGAAACGAGGAAAACGATTCCCCGCTCTGGCATGCATACGATACCGTTAAAGGCTCGGATTATTTAGGTGATCAGGATGCTATAGAAATTATGTGTAACGATGCACCAAGAGCTATTATTGAAATGGAGCATTACGGGGTGCCTTTTTCAAGGACACCGGAAGGTAAAATTGCCCAGCGTCCGTTTGGAGGTCATACAAAAAACTTTGGTGAAGCGCCTGTTCGAAGGGCATGCTATGCTGCTGATAGAACCGGGCATGTATGTTTAAATACACTTTATGAACAGTGTATCCGAAAGAATGTTCGATTTTACGATGAATTTCAGGTGCTCGACCTGTGTGAAACCGAAAATGTGGTTTGCGGGGTGGTGGCCTACGAGATCAGAACCGGTCAAGTGCATGCCTTTAATGCAAAAGCCGTTCTGTTTGCTACCGGTGGATATGGGCGTGCGTGGAAAACCACCTCAAATGCCCATGCCAACACGGGTGATGGATTGGGAATTGTGCTGCGTAACGGCATGCCACTTGAGGATATGGAGTTTGTTCAGTTTCATCCTACCGGTTTATACCGGCTCGGGATCCTGATTACCGAAGGCGCCAGAGGCGAAGGCGGTGTTCTGCGCAATGCCAATGGTGAGCGATTCATGGAGAAATATGCACCAACCGTTAAGGATTTAGCGCCGCGCGATATTATCAGCCGTTATATTTACAAAGAAATATCTGAAGGCAGAGGTATCGGGCCAAACAAAGATTATGTAGAACTGGATTTAACCAGCTTGTCCTTGCAGCAAATAGAAACCAAACTCCCGGAGATTTCCACGTTTGCCAAGATTTACCTGGGTGTTGATCCATCTAAAAATCCAATCCCGGTTCAACCCACCTGTCATTATGCCATGGGTGGCATACCTACAAATGCTGATGGCAAAGTAGTGTGCGATGAAAACAACACCATAAAAACAGGATTCTGGAGTGCAGGAGAAGCAGCATGTGTTTCGGTACATGGCGCTAATCGTCTGGGTACCAATTCCCTACTGGATCTCATCGTTTTTGGCCGGAGAGCCGGGCGCGATATGCTCTCGTTTGTTAAACAGACCAGGGGGGTTATGCCAATCCCAAATGATGCCGTTGAAAAAGTTCAAAAACGCATACAGAATACTTTAGAGCGTAAAAACGGAGAGTCTATTGCTAAAATCCGATCAGACCTGCAGGTGATGATGATGGACAATGTATCGGTATTCAGAAGCAAAGACACCCTGACAAAAGCTTCAGAAGAAATTAAAAATCTCCGGGAACGGGCAAACAATGCTGTGGTACAGGATAAAGGTAAAGAGTTCAATACCGACCTTTTGGACGCTTTGGAGCTGGATTATCTGATTGATTTTTCAATCACAGTTATTGAATCGGCTTTAGCAAGACAAGAAACCCGGGGTGCACATGCAAGAGATGATTTTCCAAAGCGTGATGATGAAAAATGGATGAAGCATACACTGTGTTGGCTGGATGAGTCGGATACGATTGATATGAAATTCAAGTCCGTTAATGTGAAACTGGCCAATGAAGATGAACGGTTTAAACCCAAAGAACGTAAATACTAAGGATAAGTTCTTATGCTTGTTTCCAAAACCATATTCTTTCTAATTTTTTGATATTGGTTGGAAAACCTAAGTTGTGTAATACGCCTCAATTTTAGGTTTAACTCATTACCTGCAAATTTCTTATTCTATGCATAAATCCAGGTTCCTGCTGCTGCCAATTGCCTTCTTACTTTTCTTTTCATTATCCCTTCAGGCCGGGCCACCTGTAAAGATCAACCGTTCAACATCTTCAGCCCAATTAATTAATGTGGCTTCAAAAATAGAGCAGCATAGCAGTCCAAAAAAAACAGGTCATCTCCTTTCCTTTTATTTAAGGGATACCCTGCAAACCAATAAACAGGTGTTTCGGCAAAGCCAAACAGGTGTAAAAACCATGCAGGTGTTGGTTCAATCCCAAAATCCATTACAATTGTTATCCCCAATCCAAGGCATGGGCGCAAATGTTCAGGCTATAACAGAGCGTGTAATGGTAGTGGAAGCAACTCCGGAGGTCATCAAATCTATGGCAGGGCTGGAGGGTGTGCAACGCATTCAGGCTTCTTTGCCTTTAAAAACACTGTTAAATGAAAGTCGTTCGGAAACCGGAGTTGATCAGATTCACATTGGTGTTGGGCTGGATACCACATACGAAGGTGAAGATGTTATTGTAGGGATTGTTGATAGTGGCATTGATGAAGACCATCCGGATTTTAATACACCCGATGGCTCAAGAATACTATATTTGTGGGATATGTCGGGCTCAGGCAGCCCTCCTTCTGCGTTTAATTATGGATCCGAATACACCAAAGCCGATATTGATGCCGGTAATTGCCTGCAAACCGACGAGGCTGATGGCGGTCATGGCACCCATGTGGCGGGCATAGCAGCCGGGAACGGGCGTTCAAAATCCGGCTACATTGGAATGGCACCCAAGGCTGATATCATTTTTGTAAAAGGATTTAGATTCGGCCCGTATTTCACGAACAGCGATGTCATCAATGCCTGCGATTATATTTTTCAGAAAGCGGCAGCATTGGGAAAAAAAGCCGTGATCAATTTAAGCCTTGGCGGGCATTTCGGGCCACACGATGGCACCAGCAGCTTTGAGACGGGACTTCAGGACTTAACCGGTAAAGGCAACATTATAGTGGCTGCAGCCGGTAATGAAGGCAATTCACCAATCCATGTCAGGTATACCACAGGTGGCACGGATTATAATTCTGCCCGGGAAACTCTTTTTGAACTCTCGCCTACAACTGATCAGTGCGAAATTGATATGTGGTATCCCTCTTCTGGAAATATCAAGGTTGGGATTGCGGCGTTTAGCAAAAGTACCGGGAATTTAATAGCCCGGCTGGATGTCCCCATAGGCCCTGGAGGGACGATCGATGAATCTTTTTCTGTTAGCGGCACAACCTATGCACGCTTTACAATAGATGCATCAAATCAGCAGGATATCAACAATGGCGACCGCCAGGTAACCATGGTCGTCAGTTCTGAAGGTGGTCTTTACCCGGCCAGTACGGTTTATTGGAGCCTTTATACCTGGGGAACCGGAACATTGGATGCCTGGATAAACAGGGCAGAGTTTTTAAATGCAAAAGGTTTTCTGATTGAAAATCCGGACTCTGTGCGAACCATTGCCCTGCCAGCGACATCAAATGAGATTTTAGCTGTGGGTTCATATGTCACCAAGAAATCCTGGACTGATTTGGACGGCTCTCAAAGGTCAATATCTTCAGCAACAGTAAATGAGAATTCTGATTTCAGCAGTATTGGCCCAACCCGGGATGGCCGCCAGAAACCGGAAATATCTGCCCCCGGACAGGTGATTGCTTCTGCCCTTTCAGGCGATGTTGGCATTGGTACAGGTATCTTACGTCATTTAGTGCTTTCAGGAAGCGAGATGGTGATCAATCAGGGGACCAGCATGTCGGCTCCGCATGTGGCCGGCACCATTGCCCTTATGTTGCAGAAAAATCCACAGGCAACCTACGATACGGTTTTAACCGCGTTTAAGAATACAGCCATTTCAGATGCACAAACAGGTTCCGTACCAAACGATACCTGGGGGTATGGGAAAATGGATGCTTACGAGGCATTCAAACTATTGGGTGAAACCGAGCCCGATCCGGTTTTGCCGTCAACTTCGGTTCTGAAAGACAACTTATTGGTTTCTTCCAATACCAACTCTGTTGTGATTTCATATGCCATTCCGGAAAGTGAAACAAAACTATCCCTGGATCTGGATATCTTTGATGTACTGGGCAGAAGAGTGCGCACCTACACCATTCAGAGCAATGAAATTCAGTTGGTGGTCGATCTGAGTGATCTGGCAACAGGAATGTATTTCTACAGGGTTAAGGGATATGATGATATGAAGCGTCTTTTAATTATTCGTTAATGAAATCTTAATCTGATCGGGCGATTAATACCCCTAACCAGCGGTCTTTTAATAGTATATTTTTTATGACATGTTTTTAAAAAATCAATTCCAGATAGTTTTCAACAGCAAAAGGAGCCTCAAATGGGAAAATATGTAACGGCCGAAGATGCGGTATCGGTTATTAAATCAAACGACCGGGTATTTATACAAACCGCTGCGGCTACTCCCCAGAAACTTGTTCTTGCCATGACGGCCCGAGCCCCCGAACTCAGAAATGTTGAGCTGGTTTCATTACACACTGAGGGCGATGCCTCTTATGCAAAAGATGAGTATGCCGAAAACTTTGTGATCAGTGCATTTTTTGTCGGTGCAAATATTCGCAAAGCTGTCCAGTGCGGACGGGCAAATTATATCCCGATATTCTTGAGTGAAATCCCCCGGTTGTTTACCAGGGGGATTATGCCCCTGGATGTGGCATTGGTACATGTTTCCCCACCCGATAAACATGGCTTTTGCTCGCTTGGGGTTTCTGTGGATTCGGCTCAGGCTGCTGTCCATACAGCTAAATGTGTTATTGCCCAGGTAAATCCAAACATGCCACGCACCCATGGTGATGGTTTAATTCATGTCAGAAATATCAATTACCTGGTTGAAGTCAACGATCCTCTTCCGGAGTTTCCGCCGCATGCTTTAACAGATATTGAAAAGGAGATTGGCAAGCATGTAGCGGGTATTGTTGAAGACGGCGCATGTATGCAAATGGGTATTGGTGCTATTCCGGACGCAGTTTTGGCATTATTGGGTAATCATAAAAACCTGGGCATTCATACCGAAATGTTTTCAGATGGCATTATTCCGCTGGTAGAAAAAGGCGTGATCAATGGCGAAGAAAAGCGCGTGCACCCCGGGAAGATTCTGGGTAGTTTTATTATGGGCTCCAGAAAATTGTATGATTTTGTAGATGATAATCCGTTGGTTGTGATGCTGGGATCAGATTATGTGAATGATACGGCTGTAATGCGCAGGAATAATAAAATGACCGCCATCAACAGCGCTATCGAAGTTGATATTACCGGTCAGGTCTGTGCAGATTCCATTGGTACCAAGCAATACTCCGGTGTGGGCGGGCAGATGGATTTTATACGTGGTGCCTCACTTTCGAATGGTGGTAAACCGATCATAGCCCTGCCTTCTCAAACTCGAAGAGGTGAATCAAGAATCGTACCAACCCTTAAATCCGGTGCCAGTGTTGTAACCACAAGGGCGCATGTGCATTATATTGCTACCGAATATGGCATTCGTTACTTATATGGAAAAAACACCCGCCAACGCGCCGAACTGATGATTGAAATTGCCCATCCCGATCACCGGGAAGCTTTGTCTAAAGAAGCTCATCAGCGATTTGGTTCTAACGTTTTTCCATGCAATTAAAGGGTTGAATAAAAAAAAGCCCCGGAGAAATCGGAGCTTTTTCTAAATGGTAAGAAAACATTTACGCGGGTTTTTCGGCTTGGTAAAGGACATGATCTAATTTTTCAACCTTGGAGACATTGGTAAAGCCAACGCGTTCCAGAATGCCCGGATACTCAGCATGGGGTTTAAAGTCCAGGATATGGAATTCCATACCAATACCGCAGATGTAGTGGCTGAGATAGTCAAAATTAGGTTTTTCTTTGTCACATACGATCATATCCAGGATGAGCACTTTGCCGCCCGGTTTTATAGCATCAAAGGCTTTTTTAAGCATCATTTCACTAAACTGGGTGTTCATCGGATACATCATTCGGCAGAACATAACAGCATCACCTTCGGGGAAAGGTTCTCTGTAAATATCTACAGCTTTACCTTTTAATCTATCTCCAACACCTTTTTCGGCAGCATTCTCATCAACCAGTTCAATAGCGCCTGGCAGGTTTAACAACGTAACATTAAGTTCCGGGAATTTTTTACACAGCGAGGCTGAAATATCACCAATACCGCCACCTACATCAATTAATTGCTTCACTCCTTCTAATTTGGCCGACTCATTCAGAATTTTAATCGGGAAGTGGGCATTCGAGCGGTGCATAACTTCAAAGAACTCGTTATCTTCACGAGTCTGCGGTGGATAAGGAACCGGGCTGATAAACTTTTTCTTGCCACGAACGGCATCAGCCAGTTCCATGTAATAGTTTTTAGCCAAAAATCTCATGGAGTCGATATGAACGGCCATGGTCATGTTTGGATTCTTTTCAGGATGGGCAAACAGTGTTTCAGACAAAGTTGTTAGGGCCCATTTTCCATCTTTATTGGCAACCACGCCCATTTGTTCCAGGGTGAGCATTAGCATTTCCAGGCGTTTGCCTTCGCTCCCACATTTATTAGCCAGAGCAGCGGTATCCATGGGCTCATCCGAAAGCAGGTTAAAAAGGTCTAGTTCAAAGCCGGCATTCAGGGCGCCAAACTCAACCAATCCTTTAAACATCATTTCATAAGAGCGGTCGAGAAGCTTTAATAACTCATTGTCTGTCATTTCAGTTTTCCTTCCAAAGCGGTTTTTTGTTTATATTAGTTTAACTCAGTGATGATAATCGAAGAGTTCTTTAAAAGCCGAAGACATATAGATTGTCTGTTCCGGTAAATCTATATCCTCCGCTTTCCCATAAAAAAAGAAATGAAAATATACAATTCCTTGTTGCTAAGTTCGAAATAATTTCTCTAAAATTAATTTTTAAATCCAAATCATGTTATCAAAACTATTTAAAAAGAAAGATCCTAAAGACGAATTGCAGGTTGTAGATCATGTGGATGTTGAGCGATATTGTGGCACATGGTACGAAATAGCCTCTTTTCCGTCGGGACAACAGAAAAACTGCAGCGATGTAAAAGCCGAATACACCCTTACAGATAAAGGGTATGTTAGTTTGCGTAATTCATGTTTGCGTAAAGGCAAAGAAGCATCTATAACCGGAAAAGCTTTCCCGGTTCCTGGCTCTAACAACGCAAAATTAAAAGTACAGATATTCTGGCCGTTCAAGGCAAAACTCTGGGTGATTGGTCTTGCAGATGATTATACCCATGCCGTGGTATCGACACCAAACCGCAAATACCTTTGGATTTTAAGTCGCAAGCCTCACATGGATGAAATGCTTTATAACGAACTGAAAGAACTGGCTCGCCAAAAAGGACTGGATGTATCCCGATTGGTGAAAACCAAGCATACCAAAGCTTATGATGACGATTCGGTTCCTTCCGACACAGAACAGCAACCGGTTATGTCCTAAGTTTAAAAACCCAAATCTGTAGCAGGTTTGGGTTTTTTAATTCATACCAATTAATGCCATCATTCGACCGGTTTTGCCTTTTGAGTAACGATGAGAGAAAAAATGGGTATGGTCCTTTAAGGTTGAAAAAAAAGATCGCTCAATTTTCCCAGGCTTCACCCCCATCCTGATTAACTGATCTGAATTTGCCAGAGACAGATCCAGTAACCATTTACCAGGCTCTTTTCTCTTTGTGAGGTATGCAGAGTTGAAATGCTGAGCCACATTGTGGCCTACTTCGTAATCACAACCCTGAATGCATGTTCCAACATAGGCCAAACATTCTTCATACTTAGTGCCAAATTCAGAAGCCATGGTTTCCAGGGTGCACTGAACAATAGCCAACTGAGTGCCTTTCCACCCGGCATGAACAGCCGCCACAGCCAGGTTTACGGGATCGTAAATCAGTACCGGCACACAGTCGGCTATGGATACACCCAAAACGATTTGCCGCTGATTGGTGACGAGTGCATCGTACCCCTCGTAGTGGCCGGGTCTGGTGACCTTTATAACAGATGACCCATGCACCTGGGTTGACGTTGCCAGCCGGTCGGGCGTAATGCCTAAATGCCCGCATAAGCGCAGCCTGTTTTCCTGAACCGTGTTTTCATCATCACCCACGCTGAAACTGAGATTTAAACTCTCGAAGGGTGCCTGGCTTTTACCACCATGCCGTGTGGTTTGCCCGGCAATCAGGTTCCGGAAAGGGGTAAAGATTTCAGGTGTTAGAAACAAGGTGTTTTTTTCAATATTTTGCTTCATGCTTAGATTGGTTAACTTCTCTGTTGTTTCAACTTATGGGCTGGTGCATGACCGTTTTAAAATACATTTTCACGCTGATTCTCCTCTGTTTTTTTCCAACCATGCTTTCGGCTCAGCATATCTGCACATGGACCTCCATCACATCGCTCAATCAGGCTACCGGCATCACATCTGATCAACAGAACAATATCATCTGGGTTGGTACAACCGGTGGGCTTTTAAGCTATAAGCCAGAGACTAAAATATTGGATCAGTGGCGCAATACCGATGGGTTGGAGCAAAATCATATAACGGCTCTCTTGCACGATAGCTTAAGGCAAGGTGTATGGATAGGTTCAGAAAATGGCGTGATCAGCTTTTATTCACAACAAACATCCTCATTCCGGCACCTTTACACCCTCTTAACAATTGATGAACTGGAACATAAACGTATTCATCAATTTACCCTGAAAGGGGATTCACTATTTGCCGCCACAGCGTTCGGACTGGCCCTGATAGATGCCGAAAAATGGGAGATTCGGGATCTTATGTTGCGGGTAGGCACATTACCCGAAGAGGCACCGATTCAGGATTTGGTTATCCATCAAAACAAACTCCTGGTAATTAGCTCCGACGGTTTGGCAATAGGTGATCTGAATGCTAAAAACCTTCTTGCCCCTCAATCCTGGCAACAGATAAACATTGGTGATGCAGTAGGATTAAATACCATAACTTTATTTAACCGGCACTTCATCGTAGGGGCGGATAACGGGCTCTACCAGTTGGAGGGCGATGCGCTTGAGCAGCGTTTAGAATTCCCGGCACAACAGGTGGTGGATTTTTGCCCTTCAAACGAAACACTGGCTATTTTAACACCCGATTCGCTTCTTCTTGCCGATACGTTATTTCAGATACAAGTGCTTGCCGATACGCTTAAACAAGCCAGGCAAATCTGCAAAGGTCATATAGACGAGGCCGTTTGGATTGCTTCGTCCAATCCTCCGCTTCTGGGCTTTGCAGCTGGTGATATAACACCTGTTTTTCCAAACTGTCCGGATTTCAACACCATAGCGGTGATTGGAAAAGATCACCTGGGCCGGATATGGACAAGCTCATCGGCTACTGATGATGAAGCCAAAGGTATCGGCTTTTTACAGCAGGGGGAGTGGCAGAATTTTGCGCAGACGTTGCCCGGGCTGGATAGCGTAAACGTTTCGCAATTCAGCGACATGGTGGCTTTAAACAAACAGACCTGTTTTGGTACCTGGGGCAATGGCTTGTTAAGATTGGAAAACGGTATGTTTTCGCGTTTTAATTCAGAAAACTCAACGCTTGTCGGATCGCTATCTAATCCTGAAGAGGTAATTATTTCGTCTGTAGCCAGGGATAAAGAGGGACGGGTCTGGCTTACAAACTACCAAACCCAGGATGGCCCTTTACAAGTTATGCTTGCTGAGGGTGTATTTCAGGCATTTGGGTCGGATGGTCCGGTATCAAGTCGGTTTCCATCAGATTTAGCAGCCTTACAGGTGATTATCGATGAAATTGGGCGACAATGGATGATAACGTCTGCATCTGATGGCACCAGGGGCAAAGGCCTGGTTGTATTTGAAGATAATGAAACACCCGACAATCCAGCTGATGATAGCTGGTTGCGAGTTACTGTTGGATCTTCCGAAGGAAAGCTGCCGGATAACACTGTCCATGATATTATACAAGATCAGGATGGTTCAATCTGGCTGGCTACACAAAAAGGATTGGCTTATTTTTTTGATGCTTATTCAGTTACAGCCAGCCGCGTAGAACCGGTGATCCGCTCACCTTTTCTGCAGAATGAAGCCATCTTTTCGATGGCTGTGGATGGGATCAACCGGAAATGGGCGGGTACTCGAAACGGGCTTTGGCTTTTCAATGCCGATGCTTCCGAGGTCCTGGCTCATTACACCAAGGAAAACTCACCATTGCTTTCAAACAATATTCTGGATGTTTTCGCCGATTACCAAACTGGAAACATATATGTGGGGACCGATAAGGGAATGTCGGTACTTAAAACAGATGCAGTGTCTGAGCAATCCAGACTGGGCCAAACCCTGAAACTTTACCCTAACCCATTTAAGCCGGATGGTTCATCGTACCTTACTATAGACGGCCTTGGTCAGCAGGCTTCTGTGAAGATTTTAAGCATATCGGGAAAACAGGTCAGGCAGATTCCGGGATCAGGTGGTCGATTGCTTACCTGGGATGGTCGTTCAGAGGGCGGGCAAATGGTGTCCAGCGGGATTTATCTGGTGGTAGCCGTGAGTAAGGATGGTAAAAATATTGCTTTAGGCAAACTTGCTGTGTTAAAAAAATAAAGAGCCGGACACCATTTGAAAAAGTATCCGGCTCTTTTTTGCCTCACGGAACTAGTTATCAACAACAATGATCAGAACTTTGGATTTGACCCAGAATTTCTCGGGATTTTTTATCGTAAGCCGGGTTTCCTTTTGAGAATTTTGCATGCTAAAGGAGTCCGATGAGTGGGACGTTAATATTTCAAAATCACCTTTGGCCTGAGGAATGGTTAAGTCGTTGAATTTGGAGATATCAACTGTCGTGAATTTATCGAGGTTGAAATCTTTTTTCAGAACCAATTTACGACCTATTCCGATAAAACCTCCGCGGCGGTGAGCAATGCCATACTCGTACAGGGAATCTTCGGGTGCGATGATGTAATGAGCGGTATTTAATTTTTGTGTTTGCTCTTCAATCTTAACTGTTTGCTCGGCTACCTGTGTTTCAAGGCCTTCGATGGTAATATTTTGATTTGTAATAACAGTGCGAAGCGAATCGATCTCTTTTTCGCGCAAAACAATAGTTTGTTTTAACTGGGCAACCAGTTTGTTGAGGCCCTTGTTATTTACTCGGTAAGAACGAAGTCGTTTTTCAAGTTCATCAATTTTCTTCTGGTTTTCGTTCAGAACTGTATTGATTTGTTCAAAACCATCATTGATGCTTTTGATAATGGTTTTGGCATCTTTATTAACTTGCCCGGTTTCGACATCATGTGAGACTTTGCTTAAAATACCTTGCTTTTGGCGGAGCGTTTCAAGATTGTCGTAAATGTCTCCAATCATGAGGGTGACATCTTCAACATACTGGGTTTGATTGGCATTCAGAGAATCCAACTCCTGGACTTTATTTTCAAGTTGCTCTACTTTTTCGGCATTACAACCAAAAAAGAATATAAGCGCAATAAAAGGGATGAGTCGTTTCATGGGTTTTTTGGTTTTAAAGGGTGTTTATGAGAAAAATGATAATGATCTATTAATGTTTCGGTGTTATACTAAAATAAAGTCAAAAGATAAGAGTTTTGATGCAAAAAAGTGTGATGGTGTTGGCATCGTGTGTTCTGCATAATTAAAAATTAACATCGGGGTATTGGTCTAATTTCTGAGTTAGATCGTCTAAAAAAAAGACAAAACCCGTATTATTTTCGTCCGGCAAGTTTTAAATTAAAACCAGTTTATAAACTAATGTGGCATTAGCCACTGGCTTAGGAAAACCAATATATCCAAATATGGAACAGAGAGAAGAAATACTGGAAATGCTCGGGGAAGTAAGCATTTTCGAAAGTTTAACTGAACGGGTGCTTCAGGAGATTTATGATCGAAGTCAGATTGTGACCTTTAAAAAAGACGATGTCATATTATTTGAAAGCGATGCCGGAAATGCGGTTTATGTTATTCTGGATGGATTTGTAAAAATATCCCGCACAAATGAAGATTTTAAAGAAGTGATCCTGGCCATACTGGGTGAGCACGATTTTTTTGGGGAAATGTCGGTTCTGGATGGTGCCTTGCGCTCAGCAGATGCAACGGCCATTTCAAAAGTAAAAGTGCTTAAAGTACCCGATAAAGAATTTATAGATCTTCTTGAAAGTGAACCCAAGCTTGCTGTAGCCATGCTCAGGGAAATGGTTTCCAGACTCAGAAAAACAGATCACCAGATAAAAAGCATCTCCTTGTCGGATGCTATTGGAAAGGTGGCTTCTGTGATCATTCGCCTGGCTAATGATGTAGGACGCCAAAAAAGAGGACGGGTACAGATAGATAACTTTGCAAGCCAGCAGGAAATGGCTAATTATGCGGCCACCTCCCGTGAAACCATTTCACGAGTCATGTCCATGTTTGAGCGGGAAGGATTAATTGAACGAGAACTTAATAAAATCATTGTTACAGATTTTGAAGCATTTAAAAAGAAATTTCAGTGAACCCGAACCCAATCACTTTTTGATCTTATCTGTTTAATTTTACCCTCTTCCCGGGGCAAATAAATGGTTTGGCTTCCATTCGGATATGGATTATATTCCCTGCTTTACGATTTGATAAGGATTAGTTTGAACTGGATAAATGCCCGAAAAAAAGAAACCCAAGAAAACATTCTCCATAACAATTATACCCGATGATGGTTCAGAGTCCAAGGGCTATGTTGGGGTGAGCAAAAATAAATTGATTGCTCTGGTTGCGGCCATTTCTGTGATTGTTTTTATTTCCGGAGTCCTCTTTACATTTTTCACACCCGTAAAATTATTGATACCCGATTACAGGGAAAAATTAAGGGTAGAGCGAAGCCTGTTAAAAAATCAGATGGTTTTGGACAGTCTTAACCGTCAGATGGAAAGCCTGGATTTATATAATACCCGTCTCAAATCTGCACTGGGTATTTCACCCATGAATATCGACACAGCGGCACTTTCTCCTCAGCAAAGAGCTACTTCAACCCCAAGAAATCATTATAATTTTGCGGTTGAAAATCTAATGACCAATGTGGTTCAAAACTACAGACAAACCTCAAAGCCAAAAGTATTAGAGGGGTTTGTAAGTGGAACACTTTCCCAAGGATTTTCGCCACAGACCAGCCATTATGGGATAGATATTACAACGGCATCCAACGAGTCTGTTGGTGTTATTGCAGACGGAACCATTTTATTTGCAGATTGGACATACGAGTATGGTTATAGTGTAATTGTTGATCATAGCCATTTTATAAGCTTTTACAAACATTGCAACACGGTATTTGTCAGAGAAGGGATGCGTGTAAAAAAGGGAGAGGTGATTGCTCTAACAGGTAGTCGCGGACACGAATCTTCCGGGCCCCACCTTCATTTGGAGGTTTGGAAAGATGGTGTGCCGATAAATCCAAGTCAATACATAAACTTAAATTAAAATTATGTTGGGAAAAAGCTCAGGTAAAGACAATGTCGCGTTTTCAGACAAGCTCAGCATTATTTCTTCGGGTGCAGTTTTGGAGGGCGATCTGAAAACAGAAGGCAATTTACGCATTGATGGAAAAATCATTGGTCACATTAAAGTTGATGGTAATACAGCTATCGGTAAAAAGGGTGCAGTTGAAGGTGATATTCAAGGTACGGTATTAAAAGTCTCAGGTTATATCAAAGGTAATGTAGTGGTTACCGGAAAATTGACTTTGGATGCCACTGCTTCGATTGAGGGCGATGTAAAAGCCAAGATCTTAATCGTTGAAGATGGTGCCAAGGTAAATGGTAAAATCGAGATGGAAACGACACAAAGGATAGAGAAAAATGGGCAGGAAAAGCCATCTGCATTACTTGATTCAAAATAATGATCTATTACAAAGGCTTTACTGATGCCTGAAGAATTTCCTGAAAATAAAAAGAAATCCCTTGAGGGTGATGTGGGCAAAGCCTACAGGAGTTTGGGCAAGTACATGGGTCTGGGTGTGCAAATTGCCGCCAGTATAGCTTTTTTTATGTTTGTGGGCTACTGGGTGGATGAGCAGATTGGCGCCAGCCCGATATTCCTGCTTGTTGGATTTGTTATGGGCATGATTGGAATGTTTGTATTGCTCTTGAGGGCATCAGGAGATAAATAGTTATGATCAAAAACTTACTGTTAACATCTAAAATCTAGTTCGAATTTGAAGCCACTTTTTGATTTTCTCTTAAAGATGTTTATTTTCAGCCTCACTTTGTGGACAGCGATATATTTTTTGATAGGTTTTGAGTCGGCAGAACTTGTAAAAACCATTTTCTACGCCTGGCTTATTATGGCCGTCAATACTTTGGTGGGTTACATTGTGTTTGAAAAAGCTTATGGCAGCGATAACTCAACATTCAATGTCTATGTCTTAGGCGGACTTAGTGTGCGGCTCATCTTTATTATGATTCTCGTTGGGTTTATTGTGATTATGAAATGGTTGATGGTAAAAGAGTTTTTGCTATCGATGTTTGTATTTTATGTGGTTTATGTGGTTTTGGAAATTTTAGGTTATCAGAAAAAAAATCAATTTGAAAAAAAGATCCTGAAGACAAATGAACAGATTTCATCCAATTAAGTTACATGGCCTTAAGGCGTTAAGTATTCTGGTTTTATTGACAGCGTTAATGGCTATGCCTTCTGTTGGTTATGCTGGAGGTGATGGTGATAAGTTAGATGCTATCCATCACGTGGTTGATGCCCATTATCTCGATTTTGAGCCTTTTGGTAAAGTAAAACTACCTCATATCGAAATTGCAGGATTTGATATTTCACCGACACGGCATGTGGTAATATTATGGATAGCCGCAATTATATTATTGGTGGTCTTTTCAATGGTTAGCAGCCATTATAAAAAACTCAACAAGCACCAGGCGCCTAAAGGTCTGGCCAATTTAATGGAAGTTCTGGTTGATTTTGTAAAAGAAGATGTGGCCAAACAAAATATCGGTCATGGATACGAAAGGCACATGCCATATCTCTTAACTGTATTCTTCTTTATTCTCATCTGTAATTTAATTGGTTTGGTGCCATTTAGTGCCACAGCAACTGGCAATATAAATGTAACAGCCACTCTGGCTATTTTTACTTTTTTTATCACACAGATTTCTTCAATCCGAGCTCATGGTATAGGCGGGTATTTAGCTCACCTGACTGGCGGTACCCATCCTTTGATGTGGATTATCATGGTGCCGGTTGAGTTTATCGGATTATTTACAAAGCCTTTTGCGCTTACGGTTCGTTTGTTTGCAAACATGACAGCCGGCCATATTGTTATTATCAGTTTGCTTGGACTGATCTTTGTATTTAAATCGTATTTTATTGCCCCGGTGTCAGTGGCTTTTGCACTGTTCATTTATTTGCTTGAAATTTTGGTCTCATTCCTTCAAGCATATATATTTACACTTTTATCAGCACTCTTTATTGGGATGGCTCAGGCTCATGAAGGTCATGAAGAAGCTTCAGCTCATTAACAGATGTGTTTTAAGTTTCTGAATTTTGTAATCTGGTTTAATTAACAACAACAAACGGTCTCATTTTGAGATTATACACAAGAACAAAAAATACTCACGGAGGAATAAAAAAACATGGGTAACGAAGCATTAGCATTTTTAGGCGCAGGTTTAGGCGCAGGAATCGCTGCAGTAGGTGCAGGATATGGTATCGGTAATATTGCTGGTAAAGCAGTCGAAGGTACTGCTCGTCAGCCTCAGGCTACAGGTGATATCCGTACTACTATGATTATCGCAGCAGCTCTTATTGAAGGTGTAGCATTGTTTGCAGAAGTTATCTGCGTGTTGCTTGCAACAAAAGGTGCCTAATTCAATTTATATAAACATCTTAAGATAATGGCAGTTCAGCCGAGCTGCCATTATCTTCATTTCTAAACCGGAAACTTATTATAGCTCTATGCCAGTATCAGGGTTTTTATTTTTATTGGAAGGTTCGCTCCTAAGTCCTAACCCAGGATTGATTTTCTGGACTGCCGTCACATTTATCTTGTTATTGTTTTTGTTGAAAAAATTAGCCTGGAAGCCAATTCTTTCGGCTCTCGACGAACGTGAAAAGAATATTCAGTCTGCCATTGATCGTGCCGAAAAAGCACAGCAAGAGGCAGAAAAGACATTGGAAGAAAATAAGAGGGCATTAAAAAATGCAGAAGTAGAGTCAGACAAGATCATCAAAGAAGGCAAAGAGTATGCTCAGAAAATGAAAGATGAGATTGTTGAAAAAGCTCATCAGGAAGCCAAAAAGCTAACAGAAAACGCCAAGCACGAAATTGAACAGGAAAAACAGCGCGCGCTTATGGCTTTGCGTGATGAAGTTGCAGAGCTTGCTGTAAAAGGTGCTGAAAAAATCATCAGAACCAATTTAGATGCCCAAAAGCAAAAAGCTGTTATTGAAGGCATGCTCGAAGATATGTCAAGTTTAAAGAATTAATAAAACCAATAATACGAGATGAAATCCATCGTTGGCCGCAGATATGCTCAGGCATTGCTTGAAATAGCCGGTGAAAAGAACCTGGTTAAAACATTCCTGGCGGATTTTGAGCTGATAGAAGAAGCGCTGAACCAGTCTAAAGAGCTTGATCTGGCTATTGCCAGTCCATTGATTCAGGCTGAAAAAAAAGCAGCAATTTTAAAAGATATTTTTGGATCTAAAGTATCAAAAGAAATTTCAACCTTTTTACATCTTATAGCTAAAAAAGGTCGTGCAGGTATTCTACGCCAAATTGTTACTGATTTTAAATCAATACTGGACGATAAGAATGGTATTGTTGAAGTAGATGTAAAAAGCGCAGTAGAACTAGATAAAGTTCAGTCTGATGCCTTAAAACAAAAATTAGATGCCTATACATCCAAAAATACCCGAATCCGCCTGTCTGTTGATAAAGAGTTAATCGGTGGAGTTACGGTAAAAATTGGCGATACTGTTTTAGACAGCAGCATTCGTCATCAGTTAAGTCAGTTAAGGGAAAGTTTTAAAGAAGGCGCTTTAAACTAAACCAGCCAAAAAGAGCATAATAAGTTTTAAAAGGAGCACATGTGCTCCTTTTTTTTGACTTTTGAAAAAAAAGGAATTGTTCTTTGCTGAGTCGGTTTATATGAATACTTTATATTTTGTAGTAGTTTTGAGTTTAAAAATTACATTAGCAGTTCATGAGCAGAGAAGGAGCCACCTCGGCAAAATTTGTTAATTACTACGAAGTTTTAAGAGTACGCCCCTTTCATACCTCTGAGTTTATTCAGAACAGGTTTCTTGAAGAAATTAAAAAATGGCACCCGGACAAGCATACAAAATCTACCAGTGATGATAAGCAAATTGCCCTGTACCGGACCAAACTGCTTCTTGAGGCTCGCACAGTCCTAACCGATTCTCTTAAAAAGGCTGCCTACGACGCCCAGTTCGAATCGCTTTATCCAAGACGTTTTCAAAAACTTTCTACACCCATTGATTTGAATGGTAAAAAGAAAACGTCAACTCAAAACCAATTAAACGAGTCCATATCACCAACCCCTGGTACTAAAAAAGCATACTGGTATGATTTTGCATCGAAAGTCAATCGTAAAACCAAGCAGGTAACTTATAACCTGCAACGTTTTCTGGATTTCAATCCCAACCATGAAGCGCGAATGCGCTTTAATATTAACAGTGAATGGACAGAATTCAGCCGAAAAGCGATTTATAAAGTCAATTACAATAACCTGAATGTGGCATTGGTGGAGATGCAAATTCGCTACAAAGGTTCAAATGGCAAATACCATTACGCCAAACCTATCATGAAAGTCATTATCCTCTCTCAGGATCCTTTCGATGCCATGCGCGATAAGTACTTGATTTACAGAAACCTGGAAAAGCAACGCAAACGTATGGCCTTTAAAGTGGTTTATGTGCTTGTGAGCAGTGGTATTTTAGCACTTCAGGCCTATTCTCCCATTTACTGGGTATAAAATAATGTGCATACTTTATTAAATTCCCTATCAGAGATATTTTTCACACTTTAACCTTTGATGACCATTGAAACCTCGTGCTCGTTTAGTTGCTGTTTTTATTCTGCTACAAACCATTCTTTTTTTGCCTGCATTGCAAACCCCTGTATTTGCTAAAGGTGAAACTTTCCCTGCAGGACATTGGTCTTATGATATCATTGAAAATTTAGTGGTGCGCGGACATCTCTCGGAGTTGTATGATGCCGCAAAACCGTATACGCGTTATGATGTTGCCAAGGCAATTTATAATTCAGATAAATCCCGCATTAAGGATATAACCACATTATGGCTGTTCATTAAACTTGAAGAAGAACTGGCCAATGAGCTTTCCTGGGTTGAGCTATCCAGCATGCCGGGTACGGCCTTAAGGTTGGGTGTGCGATTATCAGAAATAGCTCAAAAAGATGCAGAAACCAGTTTCAGCCCGAAGTTCAGGGGACGCTCCCGGATGGCTTTGTATTATGGTGAGCATTTTATCCTGTATAATTCAACTGTTATTCAGCAACAAGGTGCTTACGATATTGTGTCGCGTACAAGACCCTTTGGCAAAACCACCGGATATACCGAGCAGGCCTATGTTGGATTTGAAAAAGATGCCCTGAAGATAAAATTGGGCCGCGATTACCTGGAATGGGGGTATGGCAGGAACAGTATGGTGGTCAATAATGAAGCCGGAAGTTTTGATCAGGTGTTTATTCAGTTACAATCAAATACCGTTCGGTTTACTTATACCACTGCAATTCTGGACCAGGTGGTATTTAATCAGGAAAATAAGGAAGGTATCGGAATTATCAGTGATCATTTCGATCGTTACTTTACTGCTGAGCGGCTTGATTTTAACCTGTTAAACAGCATGTTACGATTTGGTATCTGGCAGGCTGTTATTTATGGTGGTAAAAATCAACCATTAAATCTCAGATACGCCAATCCATTCACAATTTATAAAAGTAATGCCAAGACCCCGGAAGATAATACAAATGCGATTTTCGGAACGGATATGAGCTTATATGTTGGCGATGGCTTAAATGTTTATGGCAGTCTTATGTTTAATGACTGGTCTGAATTCAGTGAAGACTCTGCAAAGGTTGATTTAAACAAATGGGGTGGAATTTTGGGTTTTCGTGCATCAGACATTCTAAAATCGTTTAATATCTATGGCACAGATGCCTTTGTTGAAATAAATAAGCTTTCTTTAGGGGCTTATGATCAGCCGGGTGCGTTTAAAGAATATCGTTTTTTGTTTGCAGATAATCCCATTGGTCATCCCATTGGCAGTGATTTTGAGAAGTTTGAGCTCGGGCTTTCGCATTGGTTTTACCGCTCGCTCAGGGTGGATATGAATTTGAAGATGCTCTCAGTAGGTGAAGCTTCAATTACCAATCGTAGCAGTGCGCTTTCAGATACAGATTCGCCTTCCGGAACACCACAAAAAACAACAATGCTTCAATTCGGGGCCTTTTATCAGCCCTTTAATGAATTCAATTCTGAATTATCTTTTGCCAATGTATGGACAAGTAATGCAGGTAATGTAAAAGGTCGGTCTGAAACAGATTTTCAGGTCTTTTTACGGGTGATGATCGAGTTGCAACCGTTTTTCCAATTATAGTATCTGTAAGAAAAACTCTTGTCGCTGGTTGTTTCCGGGATGCGGGTTTCTTAAATTCGTCTTTTTGTGTTCCAAACAAATGGCAAGAAGCTATCTAGAGGTTATTTATCATCAATGAGAGAGAAACAAAAATTAAATCTAAAAAACGGGTTTCAGGTTATTTTACTTGCCGTTCTATCCATCGGCGTAATTAATTGCAGCTCAGTTAAATCTCCTGAATCAGAATCCTTAAAAAGTATTCTGGATTATGCGAAACGACTGTATGCGAATGAAGATTATGCAGATGCAATTTTAGAACTTGAAAAACTCACTTACAAAAGCAGGGCTACCGAATACGAAGACGATGTTCTCTTTTACCTGGGTCAATCGTACTACAAAAGTGAGCAGTTTCTGCTCGCCGCAGATGTATTTAAACGGCTGGTTCAAACCATCCCGAGTACATCTTATCAAAAGATTGCTTATTTCCAGCTGGGCATGAGTTACTATAATATGTCGCCCAGGTATTCGTTAGACCAGAAATACACACGGCTGGCTATTGATCAGCTCCAGATTTATATTGATGGCTTCCCTGTTCCTGATTCAGCATCTGTTGCCGAGCAAATTGCCGAACTGGAGTCCTATTCCAAAGAAGACAAATCCTCACCTGCTTATCAAAAAATACTTAAGCGACTCAGGGCCCAGTATGGTACGTTAGATACGGTGATGCAGGCTGAAAAAATGATCAGAACCTGCAGAAATAAACTGGCCAAAAAGAGTTTCGAGACTGCAAAACAATATATCAGCCTGCGTTCTTATAAAGCAGCTACCATCTATTTTGATGAGGTGATCTTAAGTTACTCCGACAGCCCATTTTATGAGCAAGCTCTAATAGGGAAAATTGATGTACTGATGATCCGGAAACAATGGAATGACGCGTTAAATACTATTAACAAGTTCAAAGACAGGTTTCCGGAAAAAGCCACCGAAGTAGAAGATGAGTACAATGATATCATGAAAGAATTGCGTAAAGAAGAACGCGTCGCCATTAATTAAACGCTTAAAATGACTATAGCATTTTTTGGTGGCAGTTTCGATCCGCCCCATTATGGGCATTTTGCAGTTTGTACGTTGATCCGAGAAATTCTCTCTCCCGATAAGGTGATCTTGTCCTTATCCAAAAATCCAATAAAAAAACAAACCATTTCAGACAGGGAGCAGCATCAACTGGCCATGCTTGAAAAAATGGCGGCAGACTTAAACCAAACCGGTTACTGCTTTGAGGTAAGCGACTGGGAATTGAAGCAAATCGGGCCATCCTATACGATCGATACCCTAAATCATCTCAACAAAAATTATCCTCAATCTAAAATATATTTATGTATAGGTCAGGATAATTATGCTATATTCGAGAAGTGGAAAGACTATCACACGATATTGGAGCTATGCCATATTGTGGTGTTTGCTCGCCCCGGATCACACTCTTCTTCTGTTGATGCACCATTTCATCCGTCTCGATTTACCTGGATTGATTTAGATTTACCGCTTTCTTCAACAGAATGCCGTGAGGCGATTGCATCCAAGCACACCGTTAGTTTCTTGCAACTACCAACAAAAATTTCAGACTATATTCAGGAAAACCATTTGTATGGGTATTAAACTGAAAACATCTTGTATGAAGGGATCTATGACCAAAACCGTATTTACACTCTTAATTGCCACGATTTTCATGGCATGCACCGAAGAACCCATTCCGCATCTTGATAAACCAAAGCAAGAAATACCTGCACCACCACCACCTGAACCCATAATCGAGTACGGGATGGTTGTTGATTCCCTTATCAGGCAGGATTCAGTGGTTAAACGAAATGAAACCCTGGCCGATATTTTAACAGCTTATAATGTCCCCTATCCGAAAATTGTTGAGATAGCCAGTGTACCGGTTGAAATTTTTGATGAGCGGTATCTGAAACCCGGGGATAAGTATGTGCTTTATCAAGCAAACGATTCGGCAAAAACACCGGCGTATTTCGTGTATGAAAAAAACGCGATTGACTATGTGGTCTTTGGGCTAAAAGACTCTATGGAGGTTCGCCCTGAAAAAAAAGAAGTTATTGTAAAAAAACGATTCTTTGATGGTTTGATCCAATCCTCTCTCTATGATACCTTTATCCAGGATAGCATCAGCCCGATGCTGGCCTTGAAAATGGCCAATGTGTTTGCCTGGCAGATCGATTTTTTCCGTATTCAAAAAGGTGATCACTTTAAAGTTTATTATGAGGAGCTTTATGTGGAAGATAAGCTGGTTGAAATAGGAGAAGTAAAAGCAGCATATTTTAATCATTTAGGCGAGCCGTTCTATGCCTTTAAATATCTTATCGACGACATTCAGACCTATTTTGATGAAGAAGGTAACAGCCTGGAAAAAGAATTTTTAAAAGCACCCATCAAATTTTCCCGCATCAGTTCTGGGTACTCAAATAGCAGGTTTCATCCGATCTTAAGAAGATACCGTCCGCATCGGGCAATAGATTATGCTGCACCACGCGGAACACCTGTTCTTGCCGTGGCTGATGGGGTGATCATAAAAAAACAATACTCCAGAGGTGCGGGGTATTTCTTAAAGGTTCGTCATAACAGCACCTATACGAGTGGCTATTTGCACTTGATGAAATATGCCAAAGGGATAGCTCCGGGTGTAAAAGTCAGACAAGGGCAAACCATAGCTTATGTTGGCAGTACAGGTCTTTCAACCGGTCCTCATCTTGATTTCAGGTTTTGGAAAAATGGTAGTTTGGTCAATTACAGAAAACTGGAATTTCCGCCGGCTCATCCAATTGAAGATATCTACCGGGAGGATTTTCTCACTAAAATTGAGCCTTTGAAACAGATGCTGGACGAGCATAATCTTCCGGTACTTGCTACCAAAACCACAGCAATCAAGTAAGCGGCTTACATTTTTTCAGGGGCATGAATGCCAAGAATTTTAAATCCATTCTGCAGGACTTGTCTCGTAGCCAGACTTAGATAAAGGCGGGATTTTTGAGTGGATTCTTTTTCGCCCACAATGCGGCATTCGTGGTAAAACTTGTGGAAGGCTTCGGCTACTTTATTCAGGTACCCGATCACTTTTTGGGGTTCCAATGCTATGGTAGACAGTTCAAGGGCATTAGGGTATTCCATCAAGATCTTGGCCAGATCCAATTCTTCTTTTACTTCTAAATAATCCAAAAAGGCATATTCTGAAGCACTGGGCTCAAACCCGGTTTCTTCTGAAGCAACTCTAAGCAGGCTGCTTATTCTGGCGTGAGCGTATTGAAGATAAAAAACGGGATTATCGGTTGATTCTTTTTTGGCCAGATCTACATCAAAGTTTAAATGCGACTCTTTATTGCGCATGATAAAGAAAAATCGCGTAGCATCCGGACCGACTTCATCAATCAGGTCATCCAGCAGGTCGGCATTACCTTTGCGGGTCGACATTTTAACCACCTCGCCATTAACCGTGGTTGTAACAAACTGATTGATCACCACATGCAACTTACAGGTTGAGTAACCAAGCACATCCAGGGCGCGGATCACATCGGGGTACTCATCTATGTGGTCGGCACCAAACACATTGACCATTTTAGAGTATCCGCGTTCAAACTTGGTAATATGGTAAGCAATGTCGGGTAAGCGGTAACTGGGCTCACCGGTGGATTTTATTAGAACCTTATCTTTTTCCAGGCCAAACTTTGTAGTTAAAAACCAGGTGGCGCCATCTTCTTCCTTGATATAACCCTGCTCACGAAGATTACTGATAACTTGATCGTTTCTGCTTAAACCGCTTTTTTGAACCTCATACAGCGTGAGTTCATTAAAAAATGAATCATGAGCAATGCCCAGGCGCTGTAAGGTCTGTTTAATGCTTGCGAATATTTCAGCTTCAGCAAAATTCTTAAAAAAATCCAATTCGTCGGTCTCAGCTAAAGCATCCTGTTTTTCATCATGGATTTTCTGAGCGATATCCAAAATGTAACTACCCTGGTAATAATCATCGGGAAAGGTGATACCTTTGCCGCATAGCTCCAGGTAACGCAGCCTTACCGAATCGGCCAGAAGTCGCATTTGACGGCCGGCGTTATTAAAGTAGTATTCCCGGTCTACATCATATCCCTGGGCTTTGAGCATATTGGCAATACAATCGCCAACTACGCCGCCGCGTCCGCGTCCTACTGTAAGCGGGCCGGTAGGATTGGCACTTACAAATTCCACAAGTGCCGTTTTTCCTTTACCAATATCTGAACAGCCATAATCCTGGCCCTGGTTCAATAGTGACTGCATAGATTGGGATATAGCCTTGCAGGTATAATAAAAATTGATAAATCCGGCTCCAGCCATGTCAATTTTTTTAACCGATGAACCCAGGTCCAGATTGCTGATGATATCCTGGGCGATTTGGCGTGGGTTCTTTTTAAGCTGGCGAGCCAGTGTCATGGCCACGTTGGTAGAAGCATCACCGAATTTTTCATCAGCCGGTTTTTCTATGATAATATCTTGTCGGTCTATATTAACATCAAGGGATTGAAGTGCTGTTTGAATAGCGGTAATTAACGTCTCTCTCATTAAAGTCTTTACAATTATAAGTTTGAGATCAATGTTTCAGGATCCATTGTCGTAAAATTTTCTGCAACCTGGAGCAAATCACCAAATGTGAGCATCTCGGTTTTGCTATGCGATGTACTGAGCCCAACCACTTGCATCCCGGCCTTTGAAGCGGCTTGAACGCCAAATTGAGAGTCTTCAAATACCACGCACGCTTCGGGTGCTAAATCGAGCTCAGAAGCCACTTTCAGGAAAATCTCAGGATTTGGCTTGCCTTGTTTCACCTGCGAAGCACCAACAACAGATTTAAAATGGGATTTGATATCAAGACCACCAAGCACAAACTCGATGTTTTCCGGGCTGCTTCCGGTGCCAACCCCGCAAGGAATAGCCATAGATTGCGACTTTTGAATAAATGTCATAAACCCTCCGAGCGGTTGCAAATGCGGGCCATACATGGTGCGATACAGTTCATCCTTTTCATTGGAAAGCCTCTCTATTTCATCCGCTGAAAGATCTTCTTTGAGGTAAAGGGACACAACTTCCTGGGCTTTTCTTCCGGCTGCATTCAGGACAAAGTCTTCCAAAAGTACATCATGTCCTTTTTCTTTAAAGAGTGCAACCCAAGACTTGGCGTGATAACTCATGTTATCGGCAATCACGCCATCCATATCAAAAATAAATCCTACACGTTTATTCATTCAAACTAAAAATTACTGAGGCTGTAGCTAAAGCTTAACTCAAAGGTTTCCTGGAGTTGAAGACGCTCGGATGCATTTTTTTGAAAAAGCAAATACAACCCGATTTTGGTTTGAAGATAGCTGTTAAGTTTTATGCGCACCAGGTTTCTGGAATCAACATCCCAGGTATCCAATTGATTGAAGGCTGAAAAAAGTTGAAGCCGGGACTCAAGTCCAACATCTTCCATCAGATCAAGCCCCCAGTTGGCCGAAACCCGGATACCGGTTTTAAGATCAATTTTTTCAATTTTCTGGGTTTCCGGATCATCGCTGAACTGAGTATAAGTGCTGGTTATAATTTCGCGGAAAGCCAGACCTAAAAATGCTTCAAAGTTTTTATGCTCCTGATAAGACATACCAATACTTTGAACCAGGTAGGCCGGATCAAAGAAAGCAGATATCTGGGGCTTGCCTTCGGCATCATAATCATATCCGGGCGCGAACTGGGTTTTCAAAGTGGCAACAGCCTCGGGTTTAAATACACTTTGACCATATCGTAAGCGGGTTTCGAAATCCAGGATATCAGTGGTTTTTCGGATGTTGATACCTTCTGATTTTGATTGGCCAAATTTCAATTCCAGACGGTTTTGCCAAAGGAATTGATCCATCTTGTGAGTGGTATTTGCATCCAGACCGGTTGTCCAGGCCAGTGAGTTGGTTCCACCTTCAGCCCAGTCTTTAAAGGAAACCTGCACCAAAGAGGCAAATGGCTTTACAGAGTAAGTAAAGTCCGGGATCGGTTCATGGTTCGTGATCACCCGAATCGTGGTAGCGGTCTGCATAGTGCCATCTTCGGCCACGGACAATGTATCGGTTTTAAGTGTCTCTTTTTTAACTTCCGATTTTCTAAAATCCTGTGCAAAACAAAGGTTTTGGATAAAGAAAGTCAGAACAAAAAAACTGGCAAGAGTAAAAAGGTAGCGTTTCATAATAATAAAGGGTTAAATGCTATCTGAAAGTTTAACTGTTCCTATTGCTGCCCGAATGGTATCGAGTCGTTTTCGGGCAATTGAACGAGCTTTTCTTGCCCCTTCAAACAAAATCTCCTCAAGTGTGGAGGGATTCTCAATATAATGATTGTACTTGTTACGTTTATCACCAAAGCGTGCTTCAAGAAGCTCGTAAAGTTCCTGCTTTGCAGTTCCGTATCCTAAACCACCAGCAAGGTAACGTTTGCGCAGATCTTCAATTTGCTCGTCTGAGCCAAAGCGTTTGTAGATGGCAAACACATTGCACTCATCAGGATTTTTTGGCTCTTCGACGGTTTTGGAATCGGTTTGGATCTGCATCACGCGTTTGCGCAATTTCTTAGCTGTTAAAAACAGTGGCAACGTGTTGTTATAGTTCTTGCTCATTTTTCGCCCGTCGATACCCGGGATGGTCATCAGGTCTTCCTGGATGAGACCTTCAGGAACCGTGAGCAAATCACCATAAGTGTTATTAAAATTTTCAGCAATATCCCGGGTAATCTCAATATGTTGTTTCTGATCCAAGCCGACCGGTACCAGTTTTGTGCCGAACATAAGAATATCGCTGGCCATCAAAACCGGGTAATTAAATAATCCGGCATTAATGCTATCGTCTGCATCTTTCTGGGCAGCAAGGTTCTGATCTACTGAAGCTTTGTAGGCATGGGCCCTGTTGAGAAGGCCTTTCGGGGTAAAACAGGATAGAATCCATTGCAATTCAAAGACTTCAGGTACATCGGATTGCCGAAAAAAAGTCACCTTTTTGTAATCCAATCCAAGGGCAAGCCATGTGGCAGCTACTTCGTAGGATAAGGATTTTAACCGGGCCCCGTCTTTAATGGTTGTCAGGGCATGATAGTCGGCAATAAAATAAAATGCAGTATAATTTTTAGCCAATTCGAGAGCCGGCAGAATGGCGCCAAAATAATTCCCGATATGTGGCGTTCCGGTAGGCTTTATTCCGGTAAGAGCAATTTTACTCATGTTTTTTTTGATCAGGCAACAATGGATTGCTCAGGGCAGTGCCAAGCAATTCAAAAATAGTTTAAGCTGTAAGATACAAACTTTCTGTGAGGTTTCAGGAACAGTGATCGCGGCTCCAATGAAATTTTGCACGTAAAACATCGTAATAACTGCGGTTTTGATTTCGCATGAGATTTACGGTATGGGGCGATTTGCATATTTTTATCCGATCGGCCGGAGTGAGTTTATGGACAATTAAGCCGTCGCAATTTAAAATGAAACGATCATCAGAGGTTTCCACGGCTACTTCAATGGTTTTTTCATCACTGACTATAATCGGGCGAACCGTAAGCACATGCGGACAAATGGGCGTGATAACAAAAACGTGCGATTTTGGAAAGATTATCGGGCCACCGGCCGACATGGAATAAGCCGTTGAACCGGTTGATGTGGCAATAATTATACCATCGGAGCGGTAGGATGTGACCAGATTACCATCAATACTAAGGGTGATATTCGGAATTCTAGGGTAGCTCCCTTTTTCAATCACCACATCATTAAGCGCATTCATTTTGTTTAGTTTGCCGTTTTGATATACACTCACTTCGAACTGGGTCCTGTTTTCAAGGGTAAAGTTACCATCCACGAAATTTTTTATAGCTTCGTACATTTCAGCTTCACTGAACTCTGCCAAAAAGCCAAGGGTGCCCAGGTTTATCCCAATGATGGGTTTGGAATTGGCATAATGGGTGACACGTAAAAGTGTGCCATCCCCACCCAGCGATACAAACGCATCGCACACAGAGGCCATATCTTCAATACCAAGTGAAGACGTTTCCCCAAGGTGTCGGGCCGAATCGGTTTCAAGTACAAAATCTATTTTATTGAACTTTAACCATTTGATAAGGTTGATTGAAGCAGAAATGGCTTTTTCACGATTGGTATTAACTATGACACCAAATTTCATAATGAGTGCAGGGTTTTTAATGATTGATAATTTCTATTGGCAGATTCAAATTGTGTTTGAATCAGGGTATAATCATCGTTAGCTAAAGCGTTTCTGAGGTCAGTGAGTGTTTGGTTATAGCTATCCAATGCGTTGAGAATGTCCTGTTTATTGGTGATTAAAATCTCAGTCCAAATATGCCAGGGGCTTCCGGCAAGTCTGGACATATCAATCAATCCCGTCCCGCTTAAGGGTAGATGCTCCTGGCAATTATTAATAAGCAGGGTTGAAAGCAATTGCGGCAAATGGCTGATTTGGGCAAAAATGGCATCATGTTCGGCTGGTGAGAGACAAAATGCCTTACCGCCGATCAATTCGATCAAAGTTTTTAATGCTTGAACCTGGTTGGATTCCTGTTCCAGGTTACCGGGGCATATAATAAAAGGTTTGCCGGAAAATAACTCAGGATCGCTGTTTAGATATCCGGAGCGCTCACTACCGGCAATCGGGTGCATACCGATAAAATTTATATTCTCTTCTGCGGCCGTCCGGCTTATAACCTGCTTGGTGCTTGAGGCATCCACAACCAGGGTGCTTTTTCCCAAAAATCGCTTGATTTTCTTAAGCAACTTTACATTTTCCTGAACCGGAGCACATAAAATCAACAGGTCGGTATTGCAAAGGTATTTGAAATTGGTCTCATAACAATCGATGCCGTAGCTGAGAATCTCTTTCTTTTCTTTGGCCTTAAAATTGTGGTCGTATCCAAGTATGGTGAGCCGGGGTGTGTTTTTTTTACAACAGGTGTGAATAGCACGTGCCAGTGATGCACCGATTAATCCCAAGCCAATAATTGATATGCGTTTGAACTTCATAGCGTATATGGGCTTCGATCAGGATTGTACAACCGGACTTGTACGACTGCCGGGTTTGATGAGTGGTTTCTTTTCCTCGCATAGCGGGCAACTGTCTGGTTCATGCATCACGACTTCCATCGGTAACAGGCAATGCTGATCCTCGGCAAGTTTCACTTTGCCGTTGCTTCGATCCACAATACAAGCCACACCGCAAACTTCAGCACCATGCTCCTTTACAATGTCGATAACTTCTTTAACCGAGCCACCGGTTGTGATCACATCTTCAACTACCAGGACTTTTTCGCCTTTTTTCAGCTCAAATCCCCTTCGAAGCATCATCTGGCCCTCTTTTCGTTCGGCAAAAATAGTCTTCACATTTAACTGACGACCAACTTCAGTGCCAACCACCACACCACCGATAGCAGGTGAAATAACCACATCAATACCTTTGGTTTTAAAGTGATCGGAAATGTCCCAACACAGCAATGTTAAAAACTCCGGGTATTGCAACACTTTGGCACATTGAAAATAGTTTGGGCTGTGCTTGCCGGAAGTTAGAATAAAGTGCCCCTGAAGCAAGGCTTCCGAGCGCTCGAACAGGTTTAGAATTTCCTTGTGCGAAAGTGCCATAAGATTGAATATAAAAGGTTACCCCGAGTTGATGCCAAAAGAGTAAGCTAAAAATCTATGGCTAAAAGGGCAAATCATCCGGGTCAATTTTTCCGCTTTCCGGTTGATTTTTATCGGATAATTGGTTTATTGGTCCGGGTTTGGGCAGAGATGGCTCTCTACCTGATGCCGTTTCCTGGATCAGCAGCAAACGATCGAATAAATGCTCAGGTAATTTGCTGATAAACCGTGAAGGATTGCTCATGAAATTTTCATCTCCGCGTTGTTTTTGAACAATGGGGTAAGAAATATACAATTCGCGTTTTGCCCGAGTCAGAGCCACGTAAAGCAAGCGTAATTCTTCATCCAGTTGGTCATGATCCAAAACCGCATATCGCGATGGGATAATGCCATCCAACGTGTTGATCAAAAAAACCGTGTGCCATTCCAGGCCCTTGGCTGAGTGTATGGTAGAAAGCACAACCGGATCTTCATCCTTATGGGTGCCAAGTGTTTCCACTGCGGTCAGATCCATCGGGTCTAAGGCCAGGTCGGAGAGTAATTCGTTAAGAGATGTGTAATTTTGGACGATATTCAGAAAATTTTCCAGATCCTTTTCCCGCTTGGGATAATCATCCACATATTTTGATTTTAACAGGGCGTGATAGTAGCCATAAACCGAATCAGCCATGGCTGGCAACGTGTTATCGGGCTGACTGAGGGTATCAAAAAGAGCACTCAATGCTCTCAATGAAGTAACATACTTCGAAGAGACTTTTGCTTCTGTAAGCTTATAAGGGGTGTTGCTTGCTTTAATCCAATTCATTAAAGAAGACGCCGTTTTGGGGCCTATCCCATCCAGAAGCTGCAAAATTCTGTTCCAGCTGATCATATCATTGGGGTTGCTGTATACCCGTAAATATGCCATAAAATCCTTAACATGGGCAGCTTCAACCACTTTCTGGCCACCATATTTCACATAAGGGATATTGGCTTTGCTAAGCTCAACTTCCAACCGGTAAGAGTCGCGGCTGTTGCGCATTAAAACCGAAATATCTCTTAATGCCACCCCTTCTTCGCGCAGCTCAAGCATTCGTTGAACAACAAACTGGGATTGAAAAGCCTCATCCGGCGCAGATACAATTGCCGGAAGTTCACAAGGCACATTCTGGTGGCTCAGCAGCAGTTTTGAAAATTTTTCTTTGGCCTGGTTGATCAGAAAATTACTCAGATCAAGGATTTTTTGCGTGCTGCGGTAATTGGTCTCCAGTTTTACAATAAGACAATCTTTGAATTGCGTGGGAAAATCCAGGATATTTTTGTAATTGGCTCCCCTGAATGAATAAATGGACTGGGCATCATCGCCAACAACCATCAGGTTTTGATGGACTTTAGCCAATTCTTTGACAAGCTTTGCCTGTATCAGGTTCGTGTCCTGATACTCATCAACCATGATGTAGCGTAATTGGGAAGAGATCCGGTGAGCTAAATCCGGGTAATCGTTCAACAGCCGAAACAGCTCGTTGAGCAGATCATCAAAATCCAGTAAGTGATTTTTAAGCTTGTAACGTTTGAAAGCGTCTTGCAGGGTTTCAATGTCCTGGGCAAACTCCAGAAAATGAGGGTATGAGCTATCCAGGATGATCTCGATAGGAAGCTCTTTATTGATGCTGGCACTGATAATACTCAGAAGGGTCTTTTTTTTGGGGAAGCGCTTCTCTTTTTTGTTAAATCCCAGCTCGGTGCGAACCAAGTCGATGACTTCAGCCGCATCGGATTGATCCAGCAAGGTGAACTGTTCGTTCAGTCCGATTTGAGCAGCGTATTGCCGGAGTATTTTGTGGGCAAATCCATGAAATGTTCCCCCCTGGATCATGGCACATCGGGCATCACCTAATGTGGCAGCGCGTGTCATCATTTCCTGGGCAGCCCTTCGGGTAAAGGTCAAGAGTAGAATAGAAGAAGCCTCCACGCCCAATTCAACCAGATAACTCACCCGGTATGTGAGTGTCTTGGTTTTACCTGTACCTGCTCCGGCTATCACAAGCAGGTATCCCTCAGTAGTAGTAACAGCCTGCAACTGCTCAGGATTTAAACTCGAGATATAGGGCTCTAAATTAACCCCGCTTTGGCTCAGGGTTGAATTTGGGCTATCTTGCGTTTTTATAATATATTTTCGTGTTCCCATTAATTAAGCCCTTTGTAAATCTCTGATGAGAAGAAGTATAACATGTCTTCAGGAGCAAGTGCGCATTAAAATCAAGAAAAACCTGATCAGGTTATGCTGGATGTTTGTCTGTTGTATGCTGATACAACTATCAGCACAGAGCCAGGCCGAATCCAAGGAAAAAGTTGTTTATGCCAGGCAAGCGATCCGTTTACAAGGTGATCAATACACTTACAAGTTTCCAATCCCATCCTCCCAGGTTCCTAAAGTTTATTATAGTTATAAATTTGTTTTTGATGAACTGGAGCAACATAAATCTCTCCCGTTAAGCATATCCTATTTGTATAAAGGGAATCTTGAAAGCGGATTTAATAGCTTGAATGCAGCACAGCTGCAATTTCGTTATAACGCCAAAAAGCAGTTGATTGAAAAGATATCGTTTGATCACCACAAGAAGGTAATTGCCAGAAAAAAGTTTGTTTATACAAAAGACAAGCTGGCTGAAGAAAGACATTATACCGCCCAAAACAAATTAAACGAGATCATCCGCTACAAATACAATGCTAAAGGAAATCTCCTGGAGCGCTCATTTCGTAATGCAAAAGGACGTCTGACAGATAATCGATTAGGGTACGCCCGCCGGATCTTTTCTTATAACAAAGCGCAACAGGTGACCGAGGAAGTGGTGAAAAAAGCCAGTGGTACAACCATGAGAAAAATGGTATATCGTTATAATGACCAGGATCAAAAGATTGAAACCATCATCAAGGACAATAGCGGTCAGGTTACCGAGCGATTGCAGTTTAAGTATTCTTCTAATGGAAATATCGCTGAGAAAATCACTCTCAACAATTTCAGATATGTTAAGCAGCGTCTGCTTTACAAGTATGATAACCAGGGCCTGATTGTTGAGGAGCGAACTCTGGATGGCAATAATGATTTGCTTGGTGATATGTTTGATGTGGCTGTTGTAAAACGTAAGTATGGCCAGTCGCAGAATATTATTGAAGAAAAACGTTACAACAGTAATAATACCCTTAAAAGCCATGTCTGGTTCGACCCTTATGAACAATTATTAAAACGCCAGGAATACAATCGAAAGCAACAGTTGTCGTTAGTTATCGAACGCTCTTACGACTCTTTCGGTAATTTACAGGAAGAGAACAAATTTAAGGTAACCCTGAAAAACAAGAAACGCGTGTTGGCAGAGCGAAAGACTTACAAGCAGGGTCAAATGGATTTTATGGCTCAGTACAACAAATTTGGCCGCATAGAACGTGAGAAACATTACAGGAATGGCCGGTTAGAGAAGACAAGGTATTTTAACCGACAAGGTAAGCTTATCAAGGAAGAGTAATATCGGGTTCAGGTCTACTTACTCCGCATAATGTTTTTTTATCAAAACACACCTAAGTGCTCAAACAAAAAATTGAAAACATACTGGCTCATCCGGGGTTTTTGAAGTACTTCAAAAACACATCATGGCTATTGGCTGAAAAAGTCATACGCATGGTTGTAGGGCTTTTTGTGGGTATTTGGGTGGCGAGGTATTTAGGGCCGGAGCAATTTGGGTTGTTGAATTACGTGCAGAGTTTTGTGGGGTTGTTTTTGGCGTTTTCTACCTTAGGGCTTGATGGTATCGTTGTAAGAGAGCTGGTTAAAAAAAGTGATTCTCAAGAAAACATCCTGGGCTCAACCTTTATACTAAAATTGCAGGGTTCACTTCTTATGATAGTCGCAGTGGCAATTTCAATTCATTTTACATCGAATGATGCTTACACTAATGGATTGGTATTTATAATTGCTTCCGGTGTATTGTTCCAAAGCTTTAACGTGATTGATTTTTTTTTTCAAAGCGAGGCATTAAACCGGTACGTGGTTTATGCCAATGTGCTTAGCTTATTTGTCTCATCAGTTTTAAAAATTGTCCTGATCTTTCAAAATGCACCACTTGTTGCATTTGCTTGGGTCATATTTTTTGATTACCTGGTATTGGCGTTAGGATTAATCTATTTTTTTTCAGTTTCCAAATCACTTTTTTCCTGGAAATTTTCACAAACTACGGCCGGCAATCTTTTAAAAGACAGTTGGCCGTTAATTTTTAGTGGTGTGGTTCTTATGATACAAGCCAGGATAGATCAGGTGATGTTAAAAGAAATGATTGGTAATGATGCGGTTGGGTATTACAGTGTGGCTTTAAGGCTTATTGAATCGGCTGCATTTGTGCCATTAATCCTGAGAAAATCGCTTTTCCCATCAATTATATCGATTAAATCAACAACTGATCACCATTATTACGACAGGTTGTTAAATTATTACCGTTTAAATTTCTTTGCTTTTTTATTGGTAGCCACACCAATTTTTATTTGGGCTGAGCCAATTATTCTCATTTTATTTGGATCAGCGTACAGTGCTTCGGGGATATTGCTGGCATTAATGGCCATTAGGCTGTTCTTTACGAATATGGGGGTAGCTAAAAATGCTTATTTAACAGCAGAGAATAAACAACTGTATTCTTTAGTTACCATGATAGCCGGAACGATAACAAATATCAGTTTAAATTTGTATCTCATCCCTGATTATGGTCCAAAAGGAGCTATAGTTGCAACCATAGGTTCATTTTTTGTCACCATATTTGTTGTTGATCTTTTCAACAAATCGATGCATAAAAATTTAGCATTGATGGTTAAAGCAATATTTACATTTTACCAGTTAAAAATAAGATAAAGCTATGGGTGTAAATCAGTTTGGTATTCCCAAAGAAGAAGTCAGGTTTTTAAAAAGCTTATATAATTTAGATGTTTTTGTGGAGGGCGGTACATACAAAGGCGGGACTGCTAAAGAAATGAGCCGATTATTTGATCATGTAATTACCATTGAAAATTCAAAAGAAATGTATGAGCAGGCTAAAATAAATTTAGCACAGTACGACAACATCACCCTAATTAAGGGGGATACCCGAACCGCATTGCCAGAAATTATCAAAGAGCATAGCCAAATTCTTTATTGGCTGGATTCACATTGGAGCGGTGGAGAAACCTATGGCAAAGAAGATGAATGTCCCTTGATTGAGGAACTCGACCTGATTTTCAATCAGGGAGGTTCACCGGTTATCCTGATAGATGATGCAAGATTGTTTCTTTCCCCACCACCAAAACCGCATGATCTGAACCAATGGCCTACTCTTCTGGATATAATGGATTTTCTTCCAAAAGGCTGGGATGTCCTGGAAAATGAAGATGTACTTTATGTTTTAGATAAAGATAAAAGCCGGAATTTCAGAGAGTTTTTGCAACAACAGATTACCAAACGATATGAGTTACAAAGTAGCAGAAGTTTGTTAAAAAAAATTGTTCAAAAGTTAGGGTTGTGTGGATGATAAAAGAAAAATCGAGAGATGTATTAAAAGAGAATTTGCTCATTCGATCTTTGTATGCCTGGCTTAAGACAGTTGGTCAATTTTTCAGGTTACATCCAGTCCAATTCTTTAAAAAACAAACCTGGTTTATTAGGCAAAAATGGCGCTATACCTCAGCTGAAAGAAATCCTAATTTTCCGGATACGGAATGGTACCCGTGTTTATTTGATAATACAACACACACCCCTCTCGAACCGACTTATTTTTTTCAGGATAGCTGGGCCGCACAAAAAATATTTCAACTAAATCCAGTGCACCATTATGATGTTGGAAGCTCAGTTAAAACCATGGGGATTATTTCTCAATACGTGCCGGTAACTATGGTCGATATACGGCCCATTGATTTGCATCTGGATAACCTGAGCTTTAAGAAAGGCTCAATATTAGACCTGCCTTTTGAAGATAGTTCAATACAATCGTTGTCTTCTTTATGTGTGGTTGAGCATATTGGATTAGGGCGGTACGGTGATTCGATAGACCCATTCGGAAGTGAAAAAGCCATTTCAGAGTTGAAACGCGTGTTAAAACCCGGGGGTGTGTTATTATTTAGTGTTCCGGTAGATTGTAAGAATAAAGTCTATTTTAATGCGCACAGAGCATTCACAAGAGATTTTATTCTTTCTCTTTTCGAAGGTTATGAGCTTTTGGAAGAACGCTATCACTACGGGCGGGAAATGGTTAAGCAATATTCACCGGAACGTGGTTTTGGAACAGGTTTTTATATGGTAAAAAAGGTGTGAGATGTTTAGAAAACAATCAACATTTGAGCGTCTTATTAAACGGGTGTTCCTAAAACTGATCAATAAAATCGACAATAATGGGAATGCCGATTTTCATAAAAATGGTGAATATTGGTTTTTACAACACCTGATACAAAGGTATAAGGATCTTAAAGACACACCGCTTTTGATTATGGATATAGGCGCAAATGTCGGGAACTACTCAAATCTGATCGTTCAAAAAGCAATAAATGAGAATATTTCTTTGGATTTACATGTATTTGAGCCTACAAAAGCATGCTTTGAAGAATTAGATAATAAGCTTGTTTCATCTGAGTCTAATATATCTATACATAAAAATAATATCGGGCTTTCTTCAGAGTCGGGAAAGGCAAAGATTTTTTTTAATGAACCTAAGAGTGGATTGGCTTCACTTTATCAAAGAAATTTAGAGTATTACGATGTAAAAATGGATCAATACGAAGTTATAACGCTTCAACGAATGGATGATTATATAGAAAGGCAATTAATTGATCATATTCACTTTATTAAAATAGATATAGAAGGTCATGAATTAAACGCTTTTAAAGGTTTTGGCTCCTATTTAAACTCATCATTTATTGATTATATCCAATTTGAGTATGGTGGAGCAAACCTGGATTCTCATACAAGTTTAAAGGACTTTTTTTCTTTATTTGAAGAAAGCGGTTTTAAGGTGGCTAAAGTTATGCCAAGAAGTCTGCAGTTGCGTTCATACGAACCTTCTATGGATAATTTTGAATATGCCAACTATGTGGCTATTTCTAAAACGGTTTTATAAAGATGATTATTTTTTTTTCAGATGGACGTTTTGGAAATCAATTATTTCAATATGCGTTTATAAATAGTCAACTTAAAGAAAACGAATCGGCTTACTGCTTTAATATGAACCAAATGAGTGATGTAGTTATAGCTAATCACCCAAAAATTCATTTGTTAAAAACTCATGTCAAAGTAAAAACAGCGTTAAAAAAGATCCTTAAACCTATCATCTATTATACATTAGTAAAACCTGGTATTATAGGATATATAAGCCAAAGTCGACAACACTCAGTATCTCTTCCAACTTACTCCGAAAAAAATGGGTTATTGCCGATACGCTTGATTGAAACAAACTTTTATCAATCTGAATCTTTTTTTAAGCCCCGGAATATAGATTTCAGGATCAAAGAAAATGTTCTAAGCAAAGCAACTCAAGTTTTTGAAGCATTACCTGCTGATACAACAAAAGTGTTTGTTCATATCCGCAGGGGGGATTATTTAAAGGAAGTTTTTTTGGATCAAACAGGCATACAACTCCCACTAAAATATTATAAAAATGCCATTAATATGATCTCCCAAGAAGTGAGTAATCCTTTTTATGTTTTCTTATCAGATGATCCAGAGTATGCTAAACAAAATTTTAATTACCTGAGTAACAAATACTTTTCTAACCAAAGCATGCAAGTGGATTTTGCCCTGATGAGCCTATGCGAGTATGGTATTGGTTCAAACAGTAGTTTTTCATGGTGGGGAGCATACCTGATGAAAAGCAGAAAGAAGGTTATATTCCCAAAATATTGGTATGGTTGGAAACAAAAAACCGACTCACATGTTGGGATTCAACCTTCATGGGCGGAATGTATTGATTGCAATTAAGTTATTATTTCAAGCCAGAAATATTCATAATGACACCTCTACAATCGGAAATAAATTCAGATTTAAATTCAATAGCACCGGTTGTTTTATTTGTTTATAATCGCCCCTGGCACACTGCCCAAACTCTCGCATCTTTAAAGCTCAATAACCTTGCCAAAGAAAGCCATCTCATTATTTATTCCGATGCCCCTAAAAACAGCAGTCATAAAAGTTCTGTCCATGAAGTTCGTGATTATGTAAAAACTATAGATGGCTTCAAAGATATCTTTATTATTGAACGCGAAAGTAATATGGGATTAGCCAAATCAATCGTATCTGGAGTTTCAGAAGTAATGGATAAATATGGTAAGGCGATTGTATTGGAAGACGACATGGTTACAAGTCCATCTTTTTTAACATACATGAATCAAGCTTTAATGTTTTATCGGGATATAAAAGAAGTCTGGCATATAAGCGGATGGAATTATCCTATTGAGTCGTCCGGTATGAAAGACACATTTCTTTGGCGAGCTATGAATTGCTGGGGGTGGGCAACCTGGCAAGATCGTTGGCGTTATTTTGAAAAGGATACAAAGCAATTAATTTCTGATTTTACAAAAAAAGATATTAATGCGTTCGATATTGATGGACATGCAAATTTCTGGAAACAGGTGTTAGATAATCAAACAGGAAACATTAACACTTGGGCGATTTATTGGTATGCCACAATTTTTAAGTATAACAAGCTTTGTCTGAACCCTACACAAACATTTGTAAAAAATATTGGCCTGGACGGAAGCGGGCAAAATTGTATAGATGAGAAAAGTATGAATGCTGAATTGAATGATAACAATAACATAAACTTTGAAACTGAAATACTGGAAAATAAAGAAGCATTAAATCGGATAAAAGACTATTACAAAACTGAAAACCGAAAGTTCATTAAAAAAGGAATTGGCAAACTCAAAAAGATGATAAGTCAAAAAAAGACGTGAAAATTCTCCACGTAAATATTTCTGATGTTAAAGGAGGGGCTTCAATAGCTGCATATCGCCTTCATAAAGCACTCATTGATCAGGACATTGAAAGCCACATGTTGGTTCAAACAAAAACCCGGGATGATCGATCAATTGTAGGACCACGAAACATGTTGGAAGCCACAATAAATATTTTAAGACCAAGTTTAGATCAACTCCCATTAAAACTCAAAAAAAATAAACCCACATCTTATTTTTTCATTTCGTGGCTCCCATTCAGCAATATTCCTAAGAAAATTAATGATATAAATCCTGATCTGGTTCACCTTCACTGGATTTGTGGCGGGATGCTAAGCATAAAGGATTTACAGAAAATAAAGGCCCCTTTAATATGGAGCTTGCATGATAATTGGGCGTTTACCGGCGGGTGCCATATTATGCAGGATTGTGAAAATTATAAACATGAGTGTGGTAATTGTCCTATGTTGAAATCAAATCAAAAAAATGATATCAGTCATCATGTATTTAAAGTAAAAGAAAAGATTTACTCAACATTAACAGATTTGAATATTAATGGTGTAAGCAAGTGGATGGCCGCTTGTGCTAGGGAAAGCTCATTGCTGAAATCAAAAAAAGTATTCCAGCTTCCAAATCCTATTGATATACATCAATTTAACGATCTGCAAAATAATGAGCTGAAGGCAAATTGGGGATTTAATGATCAAAAAAAGGTGATTTTATTTGGGGCAAATAAAGCAACAAGTGATCAAAACAAAGGATTCGATCTATTAAATCAAGCTTTATCACTTTTGGATCATAAAAAAAACGAACTGGTTGTGTATGGAGGTGAGAAAGATAATTGCTCGTTGAATGGTAAAATCAAAACGCATGATTTGGGTTATATCAACGACGAAGCCAGTTTGGTTTCATTATATAATGCGTCTGATGTGATGGTTGTGCCAAGTCTTCAGGAATCGTTCGGTCAAACTGCCGTTGAAGCAATGGCTTGTAAAACGCCGGTTGTGGCTTTTGGCGCAACAGGATTACTAGATATTATCGACCATCAGGTTAACGGTTACCTGGCAGCGCCTTATGATGCTTCTGATTTGGCAAAGGGAATAGAATGGGTGTTAAATGCGCCGAATTATAATGAGCTATGTGAAAATGCCAGAAAGAAAGTTGTTGAAAAGTTTGAAAGCAAAGTTGTGGCCAAGCAGTATATAAAGATGTATGAAGCCATTTTAAGCAAAACTTAACCCTGTTGTTGTAAATAGTTTTCCAAGAGCATAGCTGCAACCGTTTTATCCAGGCGGCCCTTTTTACCCCGTTTCTTTTTTGGTACTCCTATCTGTTTAAGTAATCCGGAAGCGGATTTAGAACTACCGAACTCATCAACATAAATGATGTCGACGCCCGGAAAGTTTTCAAACATGCGCTTGTGAAAATTTTTTACGACTCCCGTCATTCGGTTTTCAGAGCCATCCAGACTAACCGGCAAACCAAGCAGAATTTTTTCCACACCTTCAGTTTGGATAAGCTTTTGGATATGAGCAATTAAATCAGCCTCAGTAAAGGTTCCAACGGGTTGAGCAAACAGGTGCAGGGGATCGCTCATGGCAAGGCCAATTCGTTTTGTCCCGTAATCGATAGCAAGTATGCGGGGCTTAACATGGCCACTGATCATTCTAAATGGATTTACTGTTGGTATGATTTTCAGGCTGAAGCGCTTTTTTTATCAATTTGCTGGGTCTGAAATGGACTTTTCGCCGCCTGCCATCATACTCAATCGTTTCACCCGTTCTGGGATCGCGAATTGTAGCCTCATGCTTCATGTACTTGACTTCGAAAACACCTAACCCCCTTAATTCAAGGCGGACTTCTTCTTCAGCCGAACGAATAATTTTGGAAAGGGACTCAATGGTAATATCAACAATTTCAGAAACAGAGGATTCACTTTTTTCTGTGCGCTTTGCCACCATTTTAATCAAATCGCGGCGTGTTAAGGTATGCGCAATTTTACGTGAATTGTGGGTTTTGTTTAATGACATAGGAGTGTTGGGAATTCATTTAAACTTAGGGAAAAACAAAAAAAACTTATAAGCTAATGAATTCAACTTAACACTTTTTTTGATATAAAAAAGGGTCACCTGAATTTTCTCGGGAATCAAGGCTGCTGCTCCCCCGACTCAACCTATCAAAATCCAGGCGACCACAAATAGATCACTTATATCCTATGATATATTGTTAAGATACGCACTCTATATATTTATCGATGTTTCTCAGGTAATAGGCTGTGCTTTTCATCACATAAGTTGTAACTATTGAGATGATTCATCTTTATTTGTTCAAAACCCATTGTTTTCGAGATTTTGAATGAATATTGGTATTATGTATCTTTTACGAATTCACGAATTTTCAAAAACTTGATCATTATTTCATATGCAATTAGCACTATCTAAAGTTAAACATAATGCAGCGGCAATCAGGGTATTAAAATTGGCCCTGTTTTCAGGATTAACTGCCGTTGGGGCCGTTATTGAAATGCCATTTTGGCCGGTTCCAATCACCATGCAAACGTTGGCTGTACTCTTAGCTGGTGCGTATCTTGGCTCAAAAGATGGTGCATTGAGTCAGATTATTTATCTTTTTGGAGGATTGGTATTACCAATTTTTTATGGTGCAGGGTTCGGATTTGCTGCTTTTGCAGGACCAACAGGGGGTTATCTCTTGCTATTCCCATTGCTGGCTTATGCAACCGGTATGATCTTTAAACATACGCAAACAATTCAGGGACGTTTTATTTTAACAACTCTTGTTAATGCTGTTTTTCTTGCTACAGGATCATTGTGGTTAATGGTTGTGCTGCAATTGCCATTAGACCAGGCTTTAATGCAAGGTGCAGTGTTATTCTTGCTTGGTGATATGCTTAAAGTTGCAACTGTTTCACTTGCCGGTTCTTTCTTCTCTCCTAAAAGCTGATTTTATTAAAGGGCACACATTGTTGTGCCCTTCATTTTTTCTGTTAAGATTTCCCTACTACATCCAGAATTTTCTCTGAAATAAACTTCACTTGCTGTTCACTGAGTTCAGTGTGCATAGGTAATGATAATACGCGTTTAGCGATACTTTCAGCCACAGGTAAAGAGCCTTCAGGATACAAAGTGTCTTTGAATGCAGGTTGTAAGTGAGTTGGTACAGGGTAATGAACCGCACTCGGTACTCCTTGAGCTTTAAGTGCTTCCTGTAAATGATCACGCTGTCCATCTTCGGCCAGTAAAACCGTGTATTGATGAAATATGTGCGTGCTGTTTGGCTCGCGATAAGGCAATTGCAGGTTTGCATCTTTCAGATAGCTATCATATAGGTCAGCAGCATTGTTCCGGCTTTGATTAAATGCATTGAGATGCGGAAGTTTTGCTTTTAAAACAGCTGCCTGCAATGCATCCAATCTTGAATTTACTCCCAACAGTTCATGATGATACCTTAATTTGGAGCCATGCTGAGCAATCATTCTTAATTTATCGGCCAGTTCATCATCATTGGTGAATATGCCACCGGCATCACCAAAAGCGCCCAGGTTTTTAGCCGGGAAAAAGCTCGTGGCACTTACCCGCCCAAATGTTCCCAAATACCGCCCGTTATAGGTGGCTCCAAAAGCCTGGGCGTTATCTTCCAGGACATCCAGATTATTTTGGCAAGCGATCTCAATGATCTCGGGAATTCTATAACCCTGACCGTACAAATGAACTGGTAAGATGACTTTCGTTTTTGAAGTTATGGTTTTACTAAGTAGATCCGGGTTCATATTAAACGTGTTCGGATCAATATCAACATAGCGGGGAACGGCACCAACCAGTAAGATGGCTTCTATTGTAGCTGCAAACGTAAATGGCGAGGTAATCACTTCATCTCCGGGCCCAACTCCCAGCGCCATTAATGAAACTATGAGCGCATCGGTTCCACTGGCACAACCTATGGCATGTTTAATGCCCAGGTAGTCAGCTAGATTAGCTTCTAACTCACTCACCACCGGGCCATTAATAAAGTATGAGCTTGAGAGAATTTTTTCCAGTTCTGCGTCTATTTCAGGCTTTAGCTTTTTGTGCAGGGAAACCAGATCAACAAGTTGGATATTCATAATAGGTATAATTTGATGTTTGATTAATCCAGAGGTGAAAGCTCCTCGAACTCTTTTACTAAGTCAAGAGTGAGTTTTTCTTTGTTGTAAGCCTCAATAAAGGAGTCGTCAGGAACAGGCAAACGGTCGGTTTTCCAGAGAGAATACAAAGAGATGATTTTATCACCTATGTCTTCTATGCTATCCGGGCGGGCAACAATCCCATTTGCTTTTAAAACAAATTTTTTTGAGGCACCTTCAGGTACAATTCCAAAAATTGTTTTTTTGCATCCAACATATTCATACAACTTTCCCAGTGAGATCAGCTCATTGTGCTTAATATTACCGAGAATAGCCCAGAGAACATCAGATTTTAAAAGCTCCTGAATGGTCTCTACATGATTCTTATAGCCTTTAATAACGATCAGGTCGCGCAGACCCATCTTTTCAGCTAATTTTTCAAAGTCTTTTTGAAATAAACCAATAAACCTGAGATTAATTTTGTCTTTTAGTTCAGGCAGTTTTTCAAAAGCGTAGAGTAAAGCCTGGAAAAATGGTTTGGGGGAGCGATCGTCCTGGAACAGACCCGAATAAACAAATCTAAGTTTTTTATCACCTCGTGAATCCGGATTTGCCTTTTGATAATCTTCCGGGTCAAATCCATTGGGAATGATACTGATATCCTGATGTGTGAGTCTATCGAAGTACTTGGTGATTAACCTTTCTTTCATTTCCCGATTTGAAGTGATGATTTTATCGGATGCCCGTATGGCGCGTTCTTCAAAGTAACGTTGCCTGCGTTTGTGAATCAAGGTGGGCATAAAATGAGTCGGGTGCTCTGACCATGGAACACGAAAGTCCAGAATTGTTGGGGTATTGTAGAGCTCCCGGAGTTGAATAGCAAGTAAATGAGAACTGAATGGCGGTGCTGTAGCATACACCACTTTAATATCGGGGTGATCTTTATAAATTTTTTTAGCGGCTTCTAACGCATTTTTGGCCCAACCGGTTTTATTATCCGGAATAAAAAAAGTTTGGCTGGACTTTGTTGCAATTTTTCTTAACCATTCAGCTCGTAGGTAATCCTTTTTTGGTGGCTCTTTGACGGATGTAAGCTTACCTTCTTGTTCTGGTTTAATGATCGTGATATCCGGCGAGGTAATTTCTTCAAGCAGTTTTTCATCATAAGCCAAATACTGGCGTGGAGTTCCGGTAAGTACAATTGGGTGCCAACCATATTTTGGAAGGTACTTAACAAATTTTGCGGTTCTCAACACCCCGCTGATTCCCATTGGTGGAAATTGATATGCTATTACGAGTGCCTTGTTCAAACTGTTAAGGTTATTTTATTTAAAGCTTTGAGCTTGAAAAGTTTAACTAAAATATGAAACAAATCAACATCGTCCATCATCTTGAATGGAATGTGTGGAAAAACCCCGATTAAAAAATCGGATATTGTTAAACCCAGCCATGTTTTAACTTAAACCCAGCCATTTTAACGGCATTCCTGACATGGATGAACAATGTGGTCGGGAGGCCATAATTTTTACGCATGATTTGAAACCGTTCAATTAAACTGTTTAGCATGTTTTTTTTAGACATACCCCCATCGAGGTACTTTATAAGGGTTATTTTAGTGTTGTGAATGCTTGAGGCTTGTTTTAGAATGCGAATGCACCAGTCGAAATCGCTTGTGAGTTTGTAACGGAGATCATACTTAGGGGTAATTTGAAGGGATGGGATAAATGCCTGATGACTTACCAGCATCCCGTTTTTAAAACTTTTCCATGTGAGCATTTCTGGTGGCCGATGCCGTCGTTTTCCTTTAACATTACCCATTTCATCCACAATAACGGTGTCGCCATAAATCACATCAGTCTTTTTATCGGCACCGTTAAATAAATGTTCAACAGTATGAAAATCAAAAAACAGATCCCCGGAGTTTAAAAAACAAACAAAATCGCCGGTGGCATTCTCCAGGCCTTTATTCATAGCATCATACAGACCGGCATCAGGTTCTGAAATGAAACAGCTGATTTTATCCTGATATTGTTTTATGATTTCGGTTGTCCCATCGGATGAGTTTCCATCTATAACCACATACTCAATCTCGGGATATGTTTGCCCAAGTACCGATTTGATAGTGTTTTCAATATGAGTTTTGTCGTTTCGGACAACAGTAATTACACTAAGAATCATAATTTATTGATCCGGCTGAGTTAAGCCTCGCATAAGTTCTTCCAATTGACTTGCAAAATACGGCCATGAATATTGCTTTTTTACTGTCTCGATCTCAGAGCGAAAGTCCTCAGGCTTATAATCTTTAAAAAATGAGATCACAGCATCAGACACTGATTTTGCTGAACGATCTTGAATTAACAGGCCTGTTTGTTTATCTACAACAATTTCAGCCAGTCCACCCACGTTTGTTACAAGAGCAGGTAAATTAAAATGATATGCAATTTGAACAATGCCCGATTGTGTGGCACTTTTATAAGGAAGTACCACACAATCAGCAGCAGAGAAAAACTTTGCTACCTCATTGTTGGGGATGTATGAGGTATGGAGTTTGAGATGCGAGCGAATGTTTAATGTGTCTATTAGTTTTTGATACTCTTGTTCATTGCTGTAAAACTCCCCGGCAATTAAAAATGTAGTATCGGGTTGTGATAACAGGATTTCCGGCACAGCTTCGAGCAATAAATCCAATCCTTTATATGCGCGAATATACCCGAAAAACAATACTACTTTTTTGCCAGACCCGATTCCCAGCTCTCTCCTTGCTGCTTCCTTATCTTGGGCATGCCCAAAAATATCATATACCGGATGAGGTGCCACCTTGCAAATAGCTTTGGGTTGATCTGATTTAAGATCTTGTTGAACTATGGATGATAAAGTTAAATATCCATCGGGCATGCGCGTGGCAAGCCAAAGTAGAAAGTTATCACCGGGCCGTTTTTCATGAGGATAAAAGTTATCAACGATATAAATCACTTTTGTGCGAGTCAACAGTTTCACAACTACTGATATCACAAAATAAGCCGGAGCAAAAAAGCCAAGCCAATATCTGAATAAAATAAAGTCGGGCTTGAATTTGCGAATTTGCATGCCTACATGTAACCAGGTCAGGGGATTAATGGAATCCAATAATCTTAAGGAAGGGATCTTATAAGCCTCAGCAGTGGAGGCCTTTGTCTCTTCTTGCGTTTTACCCGGAAAAAGTACAGCAGGATACTGCCGTTTAAAATTAATTGCTTGAATCTCGTGCCCTCTTTTTTTCAGCTCCCTGTGCAGTAAAGCATTAAAATGTGCAATACCACCACGATATGGAAAAAAAGTGCTGACAAATGAGATTTTCACAACAAAAATTATCGATCAGTTAAGATATTGTGCTGAAAGTATGAGGAAAGGTAACAGGATGAACAGTAGCTGAAGTCTTTTTGTAGCTTTATACACCAAGATTTGAGAAATTAAGGCTCACCAAATCCATCCTTAAATAACTTTTCTATGGCTTCGGCTGCTTCCTCTTCATCCTGACCCTGAAGCTTAATGATCAATGAGGTGCCTTTTGGTGCAGCCAGGGTCATAACGCTTATAATCGATTTAGCATTGATTTCCATGCCATCTTTTTCAATGAAAAAATCTGATTTATATTTTGAGGCCAGTTTTACCAAGGTAGCTGCCGGGCGGGTATGCAGACCGGCTTTGTTCGTTATGACGACTTTTTTATTTATCATCCGGGATTTGTGATGGTTGAGTCTCTTTTGATAATTGTATTTGCGACCAAAGTTTGTCTTTTAAATCTTTTATGCCAAGACCACTTACACTGGATATGGGTAAGACGGAAGCATCTTCAAAAGATGGTAATTTGAAATCAGGTTCAGCTAAATCCATTTTTGAGATCAACACCAATTTGGGTTTTAAATAAACCTTCTCGCTATACTTTTTTAATTCAGTTTCAATTTTTTGGTATTCCTCTTCAATATTGTATGAATCGACAGGCAATAAAATAGCTAAAACTTTGGTTCGTTCAATATGTTTTAGAAATTTTAATCCCAAGCCTTTGCCTTCGGAAGCCCCTTCAATTATCCCGGGAATATCAGCGACTACAAAAGATTGAAAATTCCGGTAATCAACAATGCCTAAGTTAGGTTCAAGTGTGGTAAATGGATAATTGGCAACTTTTGGTCTGGCAGCACTGATGGACGAAATTAAGGTTGATTTTCCGGCATTAGGAAAACCCACTAAGCCTACATCGGCCAGAAGTTTTAATTCAAGCTCAATATCCTTTTCCTCTCCTTTACCGCCAGGCTTTGCTATTCGGGGAGCACGGTTGGTAGAAGTTGCGAAATGCTGGTTGCCTTTACCGCCGTGACCACCTTTTGCTATTAAGAGCTTTTGATTTTTTTCAGTTAAATCACCGATCAATTCACCTGTAGCAGAGTCTTTTATGAGGGTGCCTGGTGGCACTTTTATAACAATATCTTTCCCTCTTTTGCCTGTTTTTCGGGAGCCTTGTCCATGAACACCATTTGGTGCATTGTAATGTTTTTGATACCTGAAATCCTGAAGGGTGTTCAAGTTTGCATCGGTTTCAAGGTAGATTGATCCACCGTCGCCGCCATCGCCACCATCGGGACCACCTTTTGGTACAAACTTTTCATGCCGAAAGCTCACACATCCATTGCCACCATTTCCAGCTTTAATATGTATGGTCGCACTATCTATAAACATTCGTCAGAGATATTGTTAAATTTGAAACCCAAAATATAAGGTTTTTTATCCAAAGAGCGCTAAACTTAAGTATTAAACCACTGATCCAAACTAAACAAATATTCCCATGGTCAATAAAAAAACTAAAAAAAGCGCGCAATCACTGGAATCATTAATATCAAGACTGGAAACGATTGCCGCTCAAATTCAGGACAATGAAGTGGGATTGGAAGAGTCTATTACCCTTTATGAAGAGGGACAAAAAATTGCAGAAGAATGCAGGAAGCGGTTAACAGCTGCTCAAAAAAAGCTTGAGGTGGTGAAGCCAAAAAGTAAATCAGTGCCTGAAGATGGGCCTCAGCAGGATCTTGAGGGCGACACACTATTTGCTTAAAAAAAAGCCGCTTAAGAGCGGCTTTCCAAGTCTTCTTTAAAGTTAGTACTTATCTACAATTGCTGCAGTTAATACCAACTGATCAATTTTTTTATCGCTTAATACTTTTTGATAGTTAGAAAGGAAATACTGTTCTAACTTTTGCCCGATTTTATTGCCCAAGGAATCTTTAGGACTTAATGTAAAGATCATACCGCTACTTAAACGTGCTTTAACCCGGTCATAAATAATATTCCGGAGCAGTGCTTCAACTAATCCGTTGGTATTAGCTTCATTAACCAAGATCTTCTCTAGGTCTGTACCAAAATCGGGTTGTTGGGTTTTCAGGTTTTTTAAGGGCGCTTTGTTTTTACTTGCCCATTGCAAATCAAAAACTTGTTTTTCAACTGCCGGACTCAATTGACCTTCAAAAGTACCTGAGGCAGAAGAAAAATTTTTGATGTTGAATGCCATACCTTGTGAAAGATCAATGGCATTAGCCATAACATCATTTTTATTAGCTTTGATTACGGAATTGATAATGGACTGGACTGAATCGGGGCTGTACTCAAGTTTGGCGTAGCTTTTTTCAAACTCAATAATTTGAGTTTTTATACGCTGCAGGTAAATGCCAAACAAGGTGGCTTCGGCACCTTTGGTACGAATATCTGTATTGAAGGCATCCAGGTTAGTGATTTCACCTTTGTAAGTAACAGGCTTTTTAGATTGTGCTAAACCGGAGGTATTGATAGAAACAACACCCATAAGCACCAAGCAAAAAACTGCGATCAATTTGTTCATGTTTTTGGTCGGCATCATAATTTGGTTAGGTTTTTGTTGTTGAAAAAACAGTTTTAAACTTAAGTCTAAATCGTCTAAATGGTAGAGTTAAGCTAAGAAACTTACTCCAAAATGGGCAATTTATACTAATAAAATTGCTGGAAGTTATGAATTCCCCTTGAATTGAGAAACAATTTAATGTATTCAAAGGCACTTTTTAATAAGATTTAACGCATTAGGCATCAAGTTTTGCTTTTAAAATCTCATTAACAACTTTAGGGTTGGCTTTCCCTTTCATTTGTTTCATGGTTTGCCCTACAAAAAAACCAAACACATTGGTTTTACCGGATTTGTATTTCTCCACCTGAGCTGAGCTTTCTGCAAGAATAGAATCAATCACTTTTTCTATTTCTGAAGTATCGGATACCTGTGCCAGCCCTTCCTGTTGAACGATCTCTTCTGGCGTGCTTTTGCTATCGAGCATCTTCTCAAAGACACTTTTTGCCATGGAGTTGCTGATGGTCCCTTTTTTGATCAGGTTTAAAAGTGAAGCCAAACGATCGGGGCCAATATTAAAGTTATCAATATTAATAATTTGTTCTTTTAAAGTGCGCATCACTTCACCCATCACCCAGTTTGAGGAGGCTTTAGCATCTGAAGAGAGTTGAACGGTTTCTTCAAAGTAATCAGCTATTTCGCGCTCGACGGTCAAAACGCCGGCATCGTACTCCGGTATATCGTACTCGCTGATAAATCGTGCTTTACGCACTTCCGGAAATTCGGGCAATTGCGAGCTAATGGCCTCTTTATCCTGCTCACTTACGGTGATCGGAACCAGGTCGGGTTCCGGAAAGTAACGGTAGTCGTGGGCAAATTCTTTTGAACGCATAGAACGTGTTTCGAGCTTATCGGCATCCCACAGCCGGGTTTCCTGCACCACTTTTCCGCCGGATTTAAGAATATCTTGCTGGCGATAGGCTTCAAACTCGATGGCTTTTTCCACACTTTTAAACGAGTTCATGTTTTTTACCTCGGTACGTGTGCCGTATTCTTTAGTGCCAAATTCTCGAAGGGAGATATTGGCATCGCAGCGCAAGCTGCCTTCTTCCATGTTACCATCCGAAATCCCAAGGTACTTTATGGTCTGGCGCAATTTCTGTAAATATTGCGATGCCTCTTTCGGGCCGCGGATATCCGGGTACGAGACAATTTCCAGTAACGGTACGCCGCAACGGTTAGCATCCATGTAGGTTTCTTCGCCTATATCATGAATCGATTTTCCCGCATCTTCTTCAATATGAATCCGGATTAAGCGGACTTTTTTCGGGGTGTCATCAACAAAAAATTCAATATAGCCTTCATGGCAAATCGGATCCTCGAACTGGGAAATCTGGTAGCCTTTGGGCAGATCGGGATAAAAGTAATTTTTTCTGGCCATGATTGAATACGGGGCAATGCCGCAATGGGTGGCCAGTCCCAATTTTATGGCTGAATCTAAAACTTGTTTGTTTAATGTGGGTAAAGTGCCGGGCATACCCAGGCAAACCGGGCATACATTTGTATTGGAAGGAAGCCCAAACTCGGTTGAGCAACCGCAAAATGCTTTTGTATTGGTATTAAGCTGACAATGAACTTCAAGTCCAATGACGATTTCGTAATCCATAAGAATTTTTTAAGGTTCCTGATTAAAGCTTTTAGCTGAAGTGAGGTAATATAAAAAACTTCGCAGGCTTTTCTGATTGATAAATGATGAAATACTTTGATAAATGGGGCTTAGTGGCAGGCAGCAAGGAAGCTGGCCTTAGCTTCCTTGTTTGCTTTTAATTCAGGCTTTGGAAGCCTCAAGTTCCCGACGAAGGGCTTCACGTTCGATTTCTAAACGACGGATCTCACGGTTGATTTTATCCAGGTCTTCGGGTACACTGTCAATTTCCAGTCGAAGACGCGAGGATGCTTCATCAATTAGGTCGATGGCTTTATCGGGTAAAAAACGATCGGAAATATACCGGTTGGATAATTCGGCAGCGGCAATAATTGCCGAGTCGGTAATGCGAACCCCGTGATGTATTTCGTATTTCTCTTTAAGGCCTCGCAAGATAGAAATGGTGTCTTCCACACTGGGCTGATCAGCCACAATTGTCTGAAATCGCCGCTCCAGAGCTTTGTCTTTTTCAATATGTTTGCGATACTCATCCAGCGTTGTAGCTCCAATACATCGCAGTTCACCACGCGCCAAAGCCGGTTTCAGGATGTTGGCTGCGTCCATTCCGCCTTCAACACTTCCGGCGCCAACCAGTAAATGGATCTCATCAATAAAGAGAATAATTTCACCATCGGATTCCTGGATTTCATTCACCACTGCTTTTAGCCGTTCTTCAAATTCACCTCTGAATTTGGTGCCGGCAACCAGTTGCGCAATATCCAATGCGGCAATTTTCTTGGTTTTCAGGTTCTCGGGAACATCACCCGAAACGATTCGCTGGGCAATCCCTTCAACAATAGCGGTTTTACCTACACCGGGTTCACCAATAAGCACGGGATTGTTCTTGGTACGGCGACTTAAGATCTGCAACACACGCCTGACTTCCTCATCGCGACCGATCACAGGATCCAACTTACCGCTTCTGGCCAGTTCATTAAGATTGCGTGAGTATTTTTTCAACGAGTTATAGGTGTCTTCGGCATTCTGGTTTGTAATACGCTGAGAGCCACGAATACCCGACAAGGCTTTGAGAACAGTATCCTTGGTAACGCCTGCATCTTTTAGAATCGAAGACACATTTGCATCCGATTCAACCATAGCTATAAAGAGATGCTCGGAGCTGACATACTCGTCTTTAAGGTTTTCAGCAGTTTCGGATGCCCCATCAAAAATTTTGGCCAGATTTTTCGAGATATATGGCTGGCTGGTAGAAGCACCGGTTACCTTTGGAAACCGATCAAGTTCCTTTTCTACCACCGTAGCCAAAAACTCGGTTTGTGCACCAAGCTTTTCACACAGTTGATAAACAATGCTTTTTTTATCGTTAAGGAATGAGAGCAATAAATGCTCTGGCTCAACTTGCTGATGTTGGTTAGATGTAGCCAGCTCAGATGCGTTTTGAAGGCTTTCCTGAGCTTTTAATGTAAATTTGTTCGGATCGAATTGCATAGTTGTCTGGTCTAATGTTAAATGTACTTGATTTAAAACAGGTTTATTTTACGAACGGCATGCAAGAAAAGTTGATGCAAAGCAGCACATAAAAAAAGGGTTTCTTTTATGAAACCCTACTTGTAAGTGGCTGAAAAGATAGTAATGACTAAGCTAAAAACGCTTTTTGTACAGCAGCTACACCAGCGCCAGGCTCAAAATCAAACCCGATTTTCTTCAGGGTAAACTCAAGCGCACCGATCACCAGGAGCATATCCAACTCGTCATAGAACCCAAGGTGAGATATCCGGAAAATTTTCCCTTTATACTCTTCCTGCCCGGCAGCTACAGTGATCCCGTTTTCGAACTTGAGTACTTTGTTAAAGCTGCTCCAATCAACCCCTTCGGGCAGCCATACCGGTGTGACTGCAAAAGATGGTGAATTGCTGAACAGTTTCATCCCCAAGGCCGCACAACCCTGGCGGCATGCCGAAGCCAGACGTTCGTGTCGGCTCCAGACATTTTCTATGCCTTCATTGCGGACCATTTCCAAAGATTCATCCAGGCCAATGACCAATGATACAGCAGGAGTAAATGGGGTATCGTCCTTGGCGTGAGATTTCAGGGCTTTTTTCAGGCTGAAATAAAAATTCGGTGTGGTTGAAGCTTCTACAGCTTTGATAGCACGATCCGACAATGCAATCAGGGCCAGCCCTGGAGGCATCATCAACCCTTTTTGAGATCCGGTTATACAGGCGTCAATGCCCCAATCATCAAATTTGAATTCATGGGCGCCTACAGCTGTAATGCCATCGACACAAATAAGTGCATCTGAGTTTTTACGGATCAGTTCAGCTATACCTTTAATATCTGTGGCTGTACCGGTTGAAGTTTCCGAATGGGTTAAAAGCACGCCCTTGGTATCCGGATTGGCTTTTAAAACCTCTAAAAGCTGGTCGGCTTGAACGGCAGTACCCCACTCGACTTTAATTTCAACACAATTCCGGGTGTAGGTATTGGCCAACTGGGTCCAACGCTCACCAAACTTACCGCCATTAATACTTATGAGTTTATCATCGGGTGAAAAAAGACTGCTTACCGTTGCTTCCATGCCTCCGGTACCGGACGCCGACATTACCACCACCGGTTGCTCGGTCTGAAATAAATACTTCAGGTTTTTATGTACACGAGCCAAAATTTCAACAAATTCGGGATTTCTGTGGTGAATGATTGGCTGGGCCATGCGCAACATGACATTTTCAGGCACAGGGGTAGGACCCGGTGTAAAAAGTCTTTTTTTCATAGTGAAAAACAAATTTTTGAGTTTGAGTAGTTTTTGGCTCGGCTACGATGAGCTGAGCAGATGAATAAGCAAACCTAAGAAACTCAAGGTAAAAAGAAAAGCTATGATTTGAAAAGCAATGGATAGGATGATTTTGCAGAGTTGATTTAAAAAAAACGGGATTCTTACATTGCATAAGAATCCCTTTGACCAACCAAACACAGATGACTTAGACATCTAAAGAACAACTTCTTTAATGCAAGATGCTCTTTAGAGTTTAACCAATCATTACCAAGGTGTTACTTAATGATTAAGACTTTTAGTTTTCCCTGAATTTGACCATTTCAGATACAAAATCATCGAACAAATAATGGGAATCGTGAGGTCCCGGTGAGGCTTCCGGATGATACTGGACACAAAAAACCGGCTTGGTTTTATGCTTTACGCCAGCAACGGTATTATCGTAAAGGTTCATGTGTGTTAGTTCCAGATCCTTGGGAAGCGACTCCTGCGAGACTGCAAAACCATGGTTCTGAGATGTGATCTCAATACAGCCGGTCTGTAAATTCTTTACCGGGTGATTGGCGCCATGATGCCCGAACTTCAGCTTGAATGTTTTAGCACCAAGTGCCAGGCTCAATAACTGATGGCCCAGGCATATGCCAAACATGGGTAGCGTTTTACCCGATTTTTCTTCATCCAGCAATTCCTTAATATGAGATATGGCATACTTGACTGCACCGGGATCGCCGGGGCCGTTGGAGTAAAAAATGCCATCAGGTTTTAAGGCCAATACCCTATGCGGGTCGGTTTTGGCATTTACAACCGTAACGGTGCAACCAACGCTGGTAAGCATGCGCAAAATATTTTCTTTGATACCAAAATCATAAGCAACCACATGGAACCCTGCATGTTCGACTTCGGCAGAGTAGCTCTCGGGAGTGGTGACTTTTTTAGCCAAATCCTGACCCTGCATTTCCGGGATGGATTGAGCTTTTTTAATTAAAACCTCGTCATTAAGTTCTTTGAAGGAAATGTAGCCACGCATTGCACCCTCGGTTCGAAGAATACGAACCAATTGTCGCGTATCGATGCCATAGATGCCCATAACCCCTTGTGAGATCAGGAATTCTTCCAGGCTGAACTCGGCAGCATAGTTGCTGTAAATTTCAGACAGTTCACTTACGATCAATCCTGATGCCCAGATTTTCTGAGATTCAATATCATACTCGTTGGCGCCGTAGTTACCCATTAAAGGGTAGGTCATGACAACCATCTGACCGGCATAAGACGGATCAGTTAAAATTTCCTGATACCCGGTCTGAGCGGTATTAAAAACCACTTCTCCAGACGTTTCACCAAGGTGGCCAAAGGCTGTGCCTTCAAATACCACCCCGTTCTCTAGGGCTAATTTCGCTTTTTTGGTTTGCGTGCTCATTTCAAACAAAAACTTAATTGTAAATACTTCTCTAAAATTTATTCGCCAGGTTGGAGTTTCTCGCCGGCTTCACTTTTTTCAACCGTTGAAATAGCAGACTTCTCGAATTTGAGTTTCATCGTGTCGCTAACCTGAACCAGAACTGTTTTTTTCTCGGTATCTATACCGGTAACGGTACCATGGATACCTCCAATGGTGACGACTTTATCGCCTTTTTTTACAGACTCAAGGACTTTTTCACGATCCTTTTGCTTTTTTTGCTGAGGACGGATAAGAAAGAAGTAGAAAATGACAAATATCAGAACCAGCGGAATGAACTGGACAAAAGGGCTTTGTTCTCCTCCACCGTTTGGCGGAGACATAAGGAAAAGCAAGTTTAAAAATGTAAAGGACATAAGATTATTTATGGTTTAAATGTGAATGCATTAGGGCAAGATACGGTATTTAGCGATTACAATCAATTTAAAACACTGTTTCAGATTAAAGGAAACTTGAAAAGGCATTGTGGTTGTAACTATTGGGTTCAAACTGATGGCGCTCAATTTTCAGCCTGGCCATATTGGCGATCATAGCGCCATTGTCGGTTGAGTAAACTGGTTTGGGAATACAAAGCTGAATGCCCTGAGAACGGGTTTGTTCAGCAAATTTTTCTCTTAACCGGGAGTTTGCACTTACCCCGCCAGAAACTGAAATACAGTTTATGTTATAAGCTTTTGCGGCTTCAATTGTTTTTGTAACCAGCACCGAAACGATGGCTTCCTGAATGGATGCACAAATATGTGGCAGGTTAGTTTCGATAAACTCCGGGGTTTTCTGGCTCAGGTATCGGTGAGCGGATGTTTTCAGCCCTGAAAAACTAAAATCAAAATTACCAGTATAATTCTTGCTGGTCTGGGACGTGCGGGTCAGAGCTCGCGGAAACGTGTGGAAATTTGGATCGCCCGTTTTGGCCAGATTATCAATTTCGGGACCGGCCGGATAGGGCAAGCCGATCATTTTGCCGGTTTTGTCGAATGCTTCACCGGCAGCATCATCAAGAGTTTTGCCTATAGGCTCTATGGAGAGATCGTCCTTAACCAAAGCAATTAAGGTATGGCCTCCTGAAACTGTGAGAGAAATAAATGGAAATGAGGGGTCGGCTGTGCCGGGTTCATCCTGAATAAATCCTGAAAAAATGTGGGCATGAATATGGTTGATCGGGATAAACGGAATGCCTAATCCCATGGCAAGCGCTTGTCCGAAACTCAGGCCAACTAAAACCGCACCAACAAGTCCGGGGCCTGAAGTTGCGGCTATGAAATCCAGTTGATTTTTATTTATATTAGCGGTTTCCAAAGCTTGTTGAACAATATCAACAATCAGGCGGTCGTGCTCGCGCGAGGCCAGTTCGGGAACAACACCACCGAATTTTCGATGGCAATGCTGTGAGCTAATCACATTAGATAATACAACAGAGGAATTCAGAACAGCTGCTGATGTTTCATCGCAACTGGTTTCAAGACCTAAAATTAACATCTTTACTTATTGGATTTCAGATAAAGGATATATGGCAAAAGGTTCTCAAAAATCAAATAAAAATAAAAAACCCCAGATTCATGTTCGTTTTACCCGGGTTTTGCTCGTTATTTCGGGCTTTAACCTGCTTATTCTATTCACACCGGGTGTAGGCTTATTGCATTCCTTGTATTATATCGGGAGTTTATATTCATTTGGAGCATTATTATTAGGATTGGTGCTTATAATTTTTGGCTTTAAATCCATGTATTATACCGAAGAGAAAAAAAAGCCCGGCGCTTAGTTTAAAAGGGCCCGTACATTTCTGAATCATTGTTTGTTAAACACCCTAGAACTTTAAGAGTATAACTATCAAGAATTATGGAAACCACGCTCTCCATTGAAGAATTAAATGCAAAGATCAAAGCCGAATCCATGTTTGTTGATGATCTTCGCCGCGAAATGCAGAAGGTTATTATCGGCCAGGAGTATGTAATCAACCGCTTGTTGATCGGTCTTTTAACAAACGGACATATATTGCTCGAAGGTGTGCCGGGATTGGCCAAAACGCTCACCGTAAGCTCGCTGGCCAAAGCCATTAATTTGAAATTTCAGCGCATGCAGTTTACCCCGGATCTTTTGCCGGCCGATCTGATCGGGACATTGATCTACAATCAAAAGGAGATGAAATTTCATACCAAAAAAGGGCCGATTTTTGCTAACATCATCCTGGCTGATGAAATCAACCGCTCTCCGGCAAAAGTGCAATCCGCTTTATTGGAGGCCATGCAGGAGCGACAGGTAACCATTGGGGAAGAAACCTACCCCCTGGATGATCCGTTTTTGGTGCTTTCTACCCAAAATCCGGTTGATCAGGAAGGCACCTATCCGTTGCCCGAAGCCCAGGTGGATCGGTTCATGATGAAACTAAAAGTGGGTTATCCCTCCCGCGAAGAAGAACTGGAAATTATGCGACGCATGGCCAGCACCACTAAAACCGAATCCATTGAGCCATGTATTTCCGGTGAGCAGATCCTGAAAGCCCGCCAGGTGGTTAATGATGTGTATATGGATCCCAAGGTAGAGAAATACATTGTTGATATTGTTTTTGCAACACGTGAGCCTGAATCCGTCAATCTCAATGATCTTAAAAGCCAGATTGCTTACGGAGCCTCGCCTCGCGCTACTATCAACCTGAACCTGGCAGCCAAAGCCCACGCATTTTTAAGCCACAGGGGCTACACCACACCCGAAGATGTGAAAACCGTGGCCTATGATGTGATGCGGCACAGAATTATTCCAACCTATGAGGCCGAGGCACAGGAGATCCAAACTGAGGATTTAGTCCGCCAAATTTTAAATGCCGTGAATGTCCCGTAGGATATTGGTGTTATAAAATGGATTGAAAGATTTATTTCATAACACAATTAAGAAGTACACAGATGAGAAGTATTAAACATAAGACAACCAGTGGAAAGTCAATAGATCTTAAAAAAGAAAGAAAAAAGCTAAAAGGCATCAGCAGAATTGACAGTACGAACACACATGGCTGGTTTGTTAGAGTTTACCGCAACGATGTGATTTATTCTAAGTTATTCAGCGACTCGCGGTATGGCGATAAAGATAAAGCCCTGAATGCGGCTAAAGCGTATCGGGATGAGTTTGAGATTTTATTAGATAGAAAGGATAAATACCCGCGGCGAAATAACCGCTTGCCGGTAGTGACCAAAAACCGGCGCAATAAAACAGGTGTTGTCGGGGTATGCCATCGCAAACGACGTCTTCCCAGCGGCAAGGTAGCCGAGTGTTATTCTGTAACCTGGGCACCGGAACCCAATGTTCAAAAATGCACCTCTTTTTCTATCGCCAAATATGGCAAGCGCCAGGCCTTTAAAAAAGCCAAGGAGCTTCGCGAAAAGATGGTAAAATCGATGATGGGTGAAGAGTCGTTGCCAAAATCAACCAAAAAGAGCAGAGGTCGCAGGTACCAGAAAGCTGAAAAGGTCATGAAAAAGCTTCGCAGAAAACAAGATCCGAAGCGTAATATGGCCGCCTGAACAGGTATAAAAAACCAAAATTCATGAACGAGGAAGAAAACAAGCTGGTCTTCAATAAAATACGCCAACTTGAGATCCGTACCCGGGGTATTGTCAATAATATCTTCGGGGGAGAATACCATTCTGTTTTTAAAGGCAAGGGGATGGAATTTGCAGAAGTTCGTGAGTACCAGTACGGCGATGATGTTCGGGCTATCGACTGGAATGTGTCGGCCCGGCGTGATGATGTGTTTATAAAGGTCTTTGAAGAAGAACGTGAGCAAACCCTCATGATCCTGTTTGATGGATCGGGTTCCGGAGCGTTTGGCTCAAAGAAGCAGTTCAAGCGAGAGCAGGCCGCTGAAATTTGCGCCACGCTTGCCTTCAGCGCTATTAAAAATAACGATAAAGTGGGCCTGATGATCTTTACCGATCAAGTGGAAAAATTCATTCCACCCCGAAAAGGCAGAAGCCATGTTCTGAGAATCCTGCGCGATATTTTTTATTTCAAACCCAAAGGCAAAAGAACAAACATCGGTGCGGCAGCCGACTTTGCAACCCGCGCCCTTAAACGCCGCTCGATTGTCTTTTTGGTAAGCGATTTAATGGATCGCGATTATGAACAAAAACTGCAGATCATATCTAAAAAGCACGATTTTGTGGTGATTCATATTACAGATCCACGGGAGTTTGAGCTGCCTAAAGTGGGTTTGCTGCAATTGGAGGATGCCGAAACCGGAGAGTCTTTGATTGTAGATACACTGGACGAGACTTTTCAACGCAGTTATAAAAAACGAATGGCCCAGTACCATGCCTATAAAGCCTCGCAGCTTCAAAAAATGAAAATTGATATGGTAACTGTTTCAACTGCCTATTCTTTTGTTAAACCGCTCACGAAGTTTTTCCGCCAACGAGAAAAAAGATATTAAGTTATTTCATGAGGTCATTAGAGATCTTTAAGAGACGTTTTGTTTTACAACTCTTACTTTGGTGCATTCTGCTGGTTCTGCCAACCGGAAAGATGGTACATGCATCTGCGCCCAAAGTCAGTGTGGAGATCACACCGGATACCTGTAGAATTGGAGATATTGTAACCTACAGGCTGAGTGTATTACGACCCTCAACTGTTTCGGTGGCCTACCCAACTGAGTCGGATACTATTTTTGCCCCATTCGAGATTACTGAAATAAAAAAACAGTCCGGGCCGGTTGATGAGGGTTTGGAGCAGGATGAGCTGGAATACTACCTGATGGCGTTTGAAACCGGTGAGTTGCCCGTGCCGGCCATTGCATTAAATTATCTTGAAGATAAGACAGACGCTGAACCTCAAATGGTGGAAGTAGGCGGAAAGCTGATTGTGGTGCAATCATCATTGGATTCAGCTGCACAAGCTATGGCAGATATTAAACCAATTAAATCGGCGCCATTTCCTGTATTGTTGGCCCTGGGAGTTCTGGTGGCCTTAGTTGCTCTTGGGGGTTTAGCTTACTGGGGGTATCAAAAATACAGAACCCGTCCCGAAAAACCGGCTGAAGTTATTGAAGAAGTGATAGAGCCATACGACTGGGCCAAAGAAAAGCTCGAGGATTTAAAAACCTTTGAGCTGAGCGATCAACCCTCTTTTAAACAGTATTATTCCAGGTTAAGCGATATTATAAGAGAATATATTGAGCGGTATTACAACCAACCGGCACTGGAACAACTGACCTATGAGATCATTCAATCACTTCGTGATAAATCACAAAAAGAAGATTGTCTGAACATTCAAGACGTGCTTGAAAAATCCGACATGGTAAAATTTGCCAAATACTATCCTTCTCAGCAAGAAGCCCGGCAAAGCCTGAATTTGGCCTATAAAGTGATTGAGTCTTCTAAACCTCAGCCGCTACCACCATCAGAAGCAGCAAGCTCCGGGGAAAACGTGAAGGAGCCATCGGCTCTGACTAATGAAGAAAAATCCTGAACCCAACTATGCTGGATATTTTAACTGCATCTAATTTTTCCTTTCAAAACCCGGAATACCTTTTCCTGTTGCTACTGGTACCCATTTTGGCGGTTTACTATGTGTTTAAAGAGCGATTGGGTAAATCAGCAAGCTATGTGTTTGCAAATCTTTCCCAGATCAAGGAAACCCGCCGCCAGAAAATTCACAAGTTCCGGCATACGTTGATTGTGTTCCGCTTACTGGCCCTTTCGTTATTAATTGTTGCACTGGCGAGGCCCAGGCTGGAAAATCAGCATCAAAAAGTCTTTGCCGACGGCATAGATATTGTGCTGGCTATCGACCTTTCAGGATCGATGCTGGCCGAAGATTTTGAACCCAAAAACCGCATTAATGCATCCAAAACCGTAGCACGCGATTTTATTGATCAGCGTGTAAGCGACCGTATCGGGCTTGTGGTCTTCAGCGGGAAATCCTTTACTCAGTGCCCGCTTACCCTGGACTACCAATTGCTTCACAGGTTAATTGAAGCCCTGGAAGCCGGCAATATTGAAGAAGAAGGAACCGCCATCGGAACGGCCATTGCTACAGCAACCAACCGTTTGCGCGATTCCGATGCCAAAAGCAAAGTTGTGGTGCTTCTGACCGACGGGCAGAACAATGCCGGGGAAATAGAACCTGTAACAGCTGCTGAACTGGCTGCAGCATTAGGTATTAAAATATATACTGTTGGAGCCGGAACACGGGGGTTTGCGCGTTATCCCATTCAGGACAGGCTATTTGGTAAGCGATATGTCCAAATTAAAGTGGATGTGGATGATTCCACCCTGACCCGAATTGCAGATATAACAGGGGGTAAATATTTCAGGGCAACCGATATGGAAAGTTTAAAGGAAACCTATCGGGAAATTGATAAACTTGAAAAAACAAAAGTTGAAGTTGAAGTCTATAGTGAGTACCAGGAAAAGTTTGCCGAGTTTTTATTGCCGGCTTTATTTTTACTGGGCCTTGAAGTGCTTCTAGCCCATACCCGGTTCAGAAAAGTACCCTGACGATTTCCCGCATAAACACCTTGCATTTATGTTGAAATTCCTATAACATTAGGCGAATTTTCAGAGTAATCTAAGCAGATATTTTTATGAAATTTGGCAATCCCGATCACTTGATCTATCTCCTGATTCTGTTGCCGCTGTTGATATTTTTCGCAGTGGTGGTTGGCCGGCGATTTAAAGATGCCGGGAAGCTGGGCGACCTGGATTTGGTTACTAAACTGATGCCGGGACTTAGCAAAGCCAGAGTGATATGGAAATTGGTGTTTATTTTTCTGGCATTTTCTTCGGTACTTTTTGCCTATGCAGCCCCACAGATTGGCACAAGGCTCAAAGAAGTTAACCGCAAAGGCATTGAGATTGTAATTGCACTGGATGTTTCCAACAGTATGCTGGCTGATGATATTAAGCCAAATCGGTTAAAAAAAGCCAAGTACACCATTTCCAAGCTTGTCGATAACCTGGGTAACGACCGGGTTGGACTCGTGGCCTTTGCCGGTCAGTCGTTTTTGCAATGCCCCATGACTTCGGACAAATCAGCCTTGAAAATGTATCTCGATATTATTTCCACCAAAGATATCGCCACTCAAGGCACAAATTTTTCTTCTGCCATCAACCAGTCTCTGAAAGCGATCCAGAGCATAGAAAAGGGAGCCAATGCCGAAGAGCGAAACCAAACCCGAAATAAAGTGATCGTGATTTTCAGCGATGGCGAAGATCATGAAAAGGGAATCGAGTCTACTTTGCAAAAAGCGTTGGATCAACAGGTTCGGATTTATACCGTAGGTGTTGGCTCGGATAAGCCCACACCCATTCCGGTAAATGATGAATATGGCCGCCAGATCGACTTTAAGCGAGATAACAAAGGCAGCATCGTAACCACAAAGTTACAGGAACCCTTGCTCAGGAAGATCGCAGGGGAAACCAACGGGTATTTTTACCGGATCACACCCCAAAGTAAAATCTATGATCAGATCGTAGATGATATCAACAAACTGGAGAAGGATGAACTGGCCACCAAAGAGATTATGGATTATGATGATCAATTTCAGTTTTTTGTAGGACTTGCGTTGTTGTTTCTGGTTCTCGAAACCGTTATAACTGATAGGAAGCGGGTGTAGTATGAGCAAGTTTTGTCAAAAAGGTTTTATTGCGCTTATTGCATTGGGGTTCATAAGTTTGGCTGTTTCGCCTTTGCAAGCACAATTTTTCGATGTTCGTCAGGGAAATCAGGCCTATAAGGAAGATATTTTTTCAGAAGCCGAAGATCACTACAACAAGGTCCTGAACTCCGAAAAGGAAAATGAGGATAAAAAAGAGGCGCTGTTTAACAAGGGCAATGCAGCATTTCGGCAAGAGAAGTACGAAGATGCTCAGAAAGCCTTTGAGCAACTGGCCATGAACACCCAGTTGGAAAAAGAGTTTCGCTCCGAGGCATTTTTTAATAATGGTAATGTGCTGGCTAAACAAGCCGAAGGCCAGGAGGCACCCGATAGTAAAATATCCAAGCTGGAGCAAGCAAAGGAGCAGTATAAAAATGCCATAAAGCTTAATCCGAAGGATTTGCAGGCCAAGCAAAATTTTGAAATTGTTGATCAGAAAATAAATCAGCTTAAAGAGCTGCAAGAAGAGGAAAATAAAGATCAGGATAAAGAGAAGGAAAAGAAAGAAGAAAAAAAAGAGCAGGAACAGGAGCAAGAGCAGCAAGAAAATAAGGAAGAGCAAAAACAACCTGACCAGCAAAACAAGCAACAACCACAGCCAAAGAACTTTTCAAAAGAGCAGGCCGAGCGCATCTTGAATGCCTTAAAACAGGATGAAAAGCAAATGCTGCAAAAATATCAGCAGAAGCCTTCATCCACTATGAAGTTTGAAAAAGATTGGTAAAAGGTTTGTGGAAAGACAAATAAACATATGAAGATAAATAAATTAGGCATCATTGGTTTTGGTAAAATGGGCCAGGCCATTGTTAAAGGGCTTATCAAGCAAAATTTGCTTCAGCCCGATCAGGTCTGCGGATGCGACTTATCGGTTGAAACCAGGAACTATGTTCATGAAAACTTAGATATTGAGGTCGGGACAGATCCGGGGTCTGTCGTTGAAAAGTCTGATGTGATCCTGGTGGCAGTAAAGCCGTTTCAAATTGAATCGGTCTGTGAAGAGATTTCAAGTGCAATAACACCGGGAAAACTTCTGATCAGTGTGGCAGCTGGTATTACAACCACTTACATTGAAAAAAGATTGCCAAAAGACATTCCGGTTGTGCGGGTGATGCCCAATACCCCGACCCTGATCAATGAAGGCATGAGCGTCTTTTGTAATGGAAAATCTGCCAAACAGGAGCATGCCGATCTGGTTCAACATATATTTGAAGCGGTTGGAGAAGTAGCCACAGTTCAGGAGAACTTAATGGATGCGGTAACGGCCATTTCCGGCAGTGGCCCTGCTTATATGTTTATGATGCTGGAAGCTGTATCGGATGCCGGTTTAAAAATGGGTTTAAAGAAAGATGTTGCTACCAAACTGGCTACACAAACCATGCTGGGTGCCGCAAAACTGGTTAAAGAAAGTGGCCAAACACCTGTAAAATTAAAGGATGATGTATCCACACCGGCAGGGGTAACCATCGAAGGTCTGGTCGAGTTAGAAAATGGTAATTTCCGCTCAACGGTGATCAATGCCATTTTAATGGCCAGTAACCGGTCTTCAAAATTGGTTGAAAACGATTAACCATAGATATGAAGCAATTAGCGTCTGTTATTTTATCCGTAAGATTCACAATTGTAAGCCTTTTCTTATTAGTGGCAGCTGTTTTAGTGCCACGCGGGGATTTGTCTGCCCAGGATGTTACGGTTAAAGCCAGCCTTGGCAGCCGAATTGTTTATGAAAACGAGCCATTTCGATATACCATAACCGTAGAAGGAAAGTCAGATTTTGACAATGCCGAGGTGCAGACGGGTGAGGATTTTCAGCTTCAGAGCAACCGGACATCAACTTCTGAGAATTTCAGCATTATTAATGGCAAGGTGTATCGGGCGAAATCATTAACCTATACCCTTATCCCGAAAAAATCCGGAAAACTTACGATACCCCCGGCCAAAATTCGCATGAAAGACGGCAAGTCGTATCAGTCGAATGCATTGCAGGTTACTGTTTTAAAAGGCTCACAATCGCCACAGGTCGGAAGCGGATCCAGACCAACCCAAAAAGATTTTCTAAAGGTACCTAAGGATCAGATTTTTATTAAACCGGTGGTGAGCAAACGAACATTGTATGTCGGTGAAGGCACTACGGTTACATACAAGCTTTATTATCGTGTAAAAATAACCCGTTACGAACAGGTTGAAGACATTAAGCCCGAGGGCTTCTGGAAAGAAGAATTTGAAGTTGATCAGCAGATTGCCAGCCAGAACGAATACCTCAACGGCACCCTGTACCGTGTGGCCACCATTAAGAAATTCCAGGTTTTTCCTACACGCGCAGGAAAGTTGGAAATATCACCTTACCGGGCTGTTTGTGAAGTTCTTATGACCGATGTCCTGAGAAATAAATGGGGGCTCTCAATGAATTTTAACCAGTTCTTTAATTCTATGAATAAAACCATGAAAGCTGAAGTCTTTGCCCCAGCCATCACATTTAATGTAAAACCTTTACCAAAACCGGTGCCGGATGGATTCCAGGGAGCGGTTGGGCGTTTTACCTTAAAAAGCAAACTTGATCGGGACAGCATTAAAGCAGGTACACCAATCACCTTTAATTTTACAATTTCCGGGGAGGGCAATATTGCCACGCTCCCTTCTCTTAATGTGGACTTGCCCTCCGAATTTGAAAAGTATGAACCGAAAATCAGCCAGGAAATCCTGAAAAAAGGGACCACGATAAGGGGCAGTAAATCAATTGAAATTGTAGCCATACCAAGAGCTTCAGGCACTTATGACCTGGGCCGGGTATCGTTCAGTTATTTCGATCCTAAAAAGAAATCATACAAGACGCTAAAGTCGTCGGAGTTTAAAATTATTGTGGAGCCCAGCCCCGAAGAACTTGCCACTGGTTTTGCCAATAAGCAGGCCATTACCCGTTTTGGAAGTGATATTCATTTTATTAAAAGCTCACCGCGCAATCTCAGACCAGCCCGTGAGCCACTCTATACATCGGTTTGGTTTTACACGGCATCGTTAGTGCCCCTTTTTGCATTTTTAGTGTTTTTGGCCCTGAAGCAAAAAGAGGAAAAACTCCAGGGCGATAAAGCTTATGCCCGTCGTTACAATGCCACACCAGAAGCCAGAAAACATCTTAAGAAAGCCAAAACGCTTTTGAAGGAACAAAAGGAAAAAGAGTTTTTTGCGGAATTGGAATCGGCTGTGCTTACCTACATCGGTAATAAGTTTAATGTGGATGAAAAAGCCATGACCAAACCCGAACTCAAAACCTTACTTAAGGGTAAAGAAATTTCAGATGAGACTATTTCGCGGTGCATGAGCGTTCTCGAAACTGCCGAAGCGTATCGGTTTGCCCCTTCCATGCATTCCAAAGAAAGTCTGGATGGCTATTATGAGAGCGCCGAAAAAACCATATCTGAGATATCAAAATTATGATGGCAACACGAAAATATATAAATGGGCGTAGCTGGTTGTTGCTTTTCCTGGCTATAAATTTCTGGCCACTAACACTTTCGGCTGATAGCATAGAAGAGCAGCTATACAGGCAGGGAAACCGACATTATAGCAGGGCCCAGTATGCTCAGGCCGCCGAAAAGTGGCAGTCTATTCTTCGTTCGGGTTATGTAAGTGGTGAGTTGCATTACAATCTGGGTAATGCTTATTACAAAATGAACGATATCGGACGGGCAATTTTGCATTATGAAAAAGCTCTGCCCTATATGCCCGATGATGAAGATTTGATCAACAACCTGGATATGGCCCGACTGAAAACCAAGGATAAAATTGCAAAAGTGCCTGAGTTCTTTCTGGCAAAAGTCATAAATGGATTCATGGACATATTTACCATTCCGATTGCCGGCTATTTAGCATTGGGGAGCTTTTATCTTTTAGGGATTGTGGCCATTGTAAATCTAAAGCAATGGATTGCGCCTTCTCTCGGAAATATATTGGTAATAGCTATGATAGCAGTGAGTGTTTTTTTGGGTTCTGTATTTGCCATAAAATCTTACCGGCACGCAACCACACAAACAGCTATTGTTCTGGCTGATGAACTGAATGCGAAAAGCGAACCTCAAAACTCAGCTTCTACACTGTTTATTATACACGAGGGCTTAAAAGTGCTGATCACCCGCCAGGATGGCCGATGGGTTGAAATAAAATTACCCGACGGTAACAAGGGCTGGGTGGAACTTACCAGCCTGGGTAAAATATAATTGTTAGTTAATTGTCTCAATCCGGACTTTTGCAATTCCCGGCCCAATCATCTTTAATCGCTTTGCAGCTTCGAGTGAAACATCAATTAACCGCTCCTTTTTAAACGGCCCGCGGTCGTTTATCCTTACAACCACACTGATTTTATTAGACAAATTGGTGACTTTAACCCTTGTGCCAAAAGGCAAAGTTCGGTGAGCAGCCGTCATTTTGTGCATGTTGTAGATCTCCCCGTTTGAGGTTTTCCTTCCATGAAATTTGTGTGCGTAATACGACGCGCGACCTTCGGCTTCATAGCGTGGCGCTGGCGCTTTTGATGCTGCTGCGGCTGGCCCGGCGGCAGGAAGTGTAACGCCCGGTTTGGGTGTTCTGGTTGCATTCTGCTTTGGTTTTGCAGGTGTTGCGGTTTGTTTGACAACTGTTTTTTCGGGTATTGGCTTGCTGCCCGGTTCGGGTTTATGGTAGCGGGCAACAGACTGGCAAGAAGACATCATGACCAATACAATTACAAGAGGTAGCATAAGCTTATGGTTTATTGAGAAATGCGGCTCGATCCGGATAATCAGTTATCAGGCCATCTACGCCAAGTTTTTTAAGGTGTTTCATTTTTTCAGGGTCGTTAACGGTCCAGGGGATAATTTTTATGCCTTTTTCATGACAGCTCTCGACCAACTGTTTGGTTACAAACGAATAATCAGGGCTGTAGATATCGGGATAAAATCCTAACTGTGAGAGATGTTTTATTAAACCTTCATCGCGCCCGGCCAGAAAAGCCAGGGTAACGGTAGAGTCGATCTCGCGCATCGCCTGTAGTGTGCGAACATCAAACGACTGCACAATAGTGCGTTTTAAGATTCCTAACCGGGTAAACTCATGATACAATAACCCGGCAAATGTTTTGGGATCGGGATGAAATACACCATCGTACCTTGGTTGGCTTTTGGTTTCCATATTATAAAAAACCGGCTGAAGCGAATCGGCTTTGATTCTAGCTTCCACCGCTTCAACCATCTCACCGAGCGTTGGTTTATGAACCTTAATCTTTTTTTGCTCAGGAAAACGCGGATGGCGTTTTGTACCGCAGTCATAAGTAGCTATTTCCGCGGAAGTCAGGCCGAACAGGTTGTGGCTTTTTTCAGTGGCTTTTGAAATGGGATTGCCTTCGGGGTCCAGGCAGAATTCATGAGAAAACCAGGGCTCATGCGAAACGATCAGTTGAGAGTCTTTACTGACACACAGATCCAGTTCCAGGGTTCTGACACCCATATCCAACGCATAGAGGAAACCGGGAATGCTGTTTTCGGGATACAGGCCCCGTGCGCCGCGGTGTCCCTGGAGATCAAATACGGAATTTAGGGATTCTTTTTTTTCTGGCATTGGATTTTTGGCCGATGTTGTGCATCCCAAACAAAGTGCAGCAAGGAGTAAAAAGGAAAATGGCATACCAGTATGGATATTTTTTCAAGTTGTATCATCTTGTTCAAACATATTCAATAAAAGTTCAATATAATAATGCATAACTCAGGTAAGGCAGTTAACCTGAGATATAGATATTCTTATCTCAGGTTAACCAATGAAAATGAAAATATAAATCAAGTTACTTTTCTGCCATCTTTACCCCAATGTCGGCAGGTTTTCCAAAATACGGCCATGTGGTTACGATCAACTCGGCGCCGGCCCGTGCATAAGCGCCGGCATTATCGGCGTTAATGCCACCGGCAGCAGCGAATTGCAGATTTGGATATTGTGACTTTAGTTCTGAAATAATTGGAGCCAGGTTCTCCGGGCTTAGCTTGTCGAACTGAATGATATCAAAACCCAGTTCTGCCATTTTCATGGCATCCTCACCCGATTCAGCTTCAATAGAAAGCTTTTGCTCCATACACAGTTGGCGAAGCCGGGGCATTTTTTCTCTGAGCCTCTCCAGCCCACCGGCAAAGGTCAGGTGATGTTTAAACAAGAGTACTGTTTCAGACAACCCCAACCGGTGCAGCATGGCCCCACCGGAGAGCACTCCTTTTACAGAAAGGGCTTTGGTTCCCGGAAAAACTTTTCGCGTGGTTACAACATTTGCCTTTTCATTCACTTCTTTTACAGCCTTTACAATCTTGCCCGTTCGAGTGGCAATACCTGATGTATGCTCCAGAATGTTAAGTGCTACTTTCCAGGCTTTATGCAAGTCGTCTGCCTGGCCATGAACCTCCATAAATACCCGGCCAGCTTCGAGAACTGTCCCCGAGTCTAAGATGCTGGAAACCTTTAAACCACATTTTTCAGAAATCCTTGCAGCTTCTTCGGTGCCGCAGATTATGGTTTGGTGCCGGGTAAGAAATTGCATTGAGCCGGATTGCCCGGACAGCCCAAGGGCCATACTGGTCAGGTCGTAATACGGCACGTCTTCTCTAATCAGTTGGTCTAATTCGTTATCGGTTAAAACACAATTCATAAAAGAGGCAAAAGGTGATAATAGCTTTACTATGGTGTGAATATTTAACTATTAAGTTTATTAAAATAATGGCTTAAAAGATCTTCCGATCCCCTGTAGGGTGTGATCTTGCCTTCCATAACATCAGTTTCGACCTGGTTATACAAGGCTTGAATATGAGGTTCGGTATAAAATCGCTGTTTCAACCCGGTATCGATAATCTCATTCAGCCAGGCCAGGGCTTGTTTTTGCCGATGGCCGGTAAAGAGATTTTTTTGTTGCATTAACGCATGGTGTTCCAATACCACATCCCAAATTTGTCGGATTCCGTTACCGGTTAAGGCTGAGCATGTCGTGACTTGGGGTTTCCAGCCCGACTGGGTGGCCGGAAACAGCTGAAGGGCCTCTTTATAGGCATTCTTAGCCTGGATGGATTTCATCTCATTATCCCCATCAGCTTTTGTAATGGCAATGGCATCGGCCATTTCCATGATGCCGCGTTTGATGCCCTGAAGTTCATCCCCTGCACCGGCCAGCATGAGCAGCAGGAAAAAATCCACCATGGCATGAACAGCTGTTTCACTCTGGCCCACACCCACGGTTTCGATCAAAATGGTGTCGTACCCGGCGGCTTCGCACAGGAGCATGGTTTCGCGAGTTTTATGCGCCACACCTCCAAGTGAGCCGGCAGAAGGCGATGGCCTGATAAAGGCGTTCTTGTGGGCACCCAGCTGCTCCATACGTACTTTATCACCCAGAATACTCCCCTTGGAGCGCACGCTGCTGGGATCAACCGCCAGCACGGCAACTTTTTTGCCTTGCTCAATCAGAGCCATGCCGAAGGATTCAATAAACGTGCTTTTGCCAACGCCGGGTACGCCGGTTATGCCAATTCGGAGAGAGTTGCCGGTCTGCCCAAGCAGGGAATTTAAAATATCTTGCGCAAGCGACTGGTGCGAAGCCGATGTGCTTTCTATAAGCGTAATCGCCCGGCCAAGCATCACCCGGTCGCCTTTTAGGATAGCCTGAACGTAATCCTGGCAGGAATAAACCGGACGCTTTTTCTTAGGCATCCCCTTTTTATGCCTGGGATTGATTGAGCCCGGAGAGTTGGTGCCGGGCATAACATTTAAGGCTGATTTGTTGGGTTTTTCAGGCAAAATTGTACTTGGTCTAAAACGTCAGCAAGTGTTGCTTTAAGTAAAATCAAGACATGATTTATCACTGAATCGGGTAACACCGGCAAAATTACTCGCTGTGTGTCTCGATTAATATTCTCAGGATTTCCTGGGCAGCAAGAGATATAACCGTACCCGGGCCAAAAATACCAGTAGCTCCGGCATTATATAAAAACTCGTAATCCTGGGTTGGAATCACGCCGCCAACAATTACCATAATATCTTCCCGGCCCGCTTTTTTAAGTTCTTCTATTACGGAAGGCACCAAGGTTTTATGACCAGCTGCAAGGCTGGAGACTCCCAAAATATGCACATCGTTTTCTATGGCCTGCTTAACCACTTCGGCCGGGGTTTGGAACAAGGCCCCGATATCCACATCAAAGCCCAGGTCGGCAAAGCTGGTGGCGATAACCTTAGCCCCGCGATCGTGACCATCTTGCCCAATTTTAGCCACCAAAAGTCTTGGTCTTCGGCCTTCCAGACCTGCAAATTCATCGGCCAGAGCATGGGCTTTTTTAAAGTTTTCATCTTCGGATATCTCCGAGGCATAGATGCCAGAAATGGAACGTATCACAGCTTTATACCTCCCGAATATGGTTTCGCAAGCAGTGGAAATTTCTCCTAATGTGGCGCTTTTTTGAGCGGCTTCAACAGCCAGTTCCAGCAAGTTTCCTTCGCCGGTTTCGGCAGAGCGGGTCAGGGCTTTCAGCGCGTTATCAACGTCGGTCTGGTTTCTGTTGGCTTTCAACTCAGCGAGGCATTTAAGCTGGGCCTCACGAACCGCTGTGTTATCAATTTCAAGGATCTCAATCGGTGATTCTTCTTCCAGGCGATACCGGTTGCTCCCTACAATAGCATCTTTTCCTGAATCTATGCGAGCCTGCCGGCGGGCAGCGGCTTCCTCAATGCGCATTTTTGGCAGCCCTGTTTCAATGGCTTTGGCCATGCCGCCAAGATTTTCAACCTCTTCTATCAACTTCCATGCTTTTTCAACCAGGCTCTTTGTAAGAGATTCCACATAATAGGAACCGCCCCAGGGATCAACAACCCTGCAGATCTGGGTTTCATCCTGTAAATACAACTGGGTATTGCGGGCAATGCGTGCTGAAAAATCCGTAGGCAGGGCAATGGCTTCATCCAGCGCGTTGGTATGCAAGGACTGGGTATGCCCCATGGCAGCAGCCATAGCTTCGATGCAGGTTCGGGCTACATTATTGAACGGATCCTGCTCGGTTAAACTCCACCCGGAGGTTTGCGAGTGGGTGCGCAGAGCCATAGATTTTGGGTTTTTCGGGTTAAACTGTTTTACAATTCTGGCCCAAAGTAATCTGGCTGCCCGCATTTTGGCTATTTCCATGAAGTGGTTCATGCCGATTGCCCAGAAAAAAGAGAGACGCGGAGCAAAATCGTCAATGCCCATACCGGTTTTAATTCCCGTACGAATGTATTCAAGTCCATCGGCCAGGGTATAAGCCAGCTCAAGATCGGCCGTGGCGCCGGCTTCCTGCATATGATAACCGCTGATACTGATCGGGTTGAACTTGGGCATATGCTTGGAGGCAAAACTGAAAATATCGGCAATGATCCTCATAGAGGCTTCCGGCGGATAAATGTATGTGTTACGCACCATAAACTCTTTGAGAATATCATTCTGTATGGTGCCCGAGAGTTTATCCAGTGCTACGCCTTGCTCTTGTGCTGCAACAATATAAAAGGCCATTACGGGTAACACGGCGCCGTTCATCGTCATGGATACCGACATCTGATCAAGCGGGATCTGATCGAACAAGATCTTCATATCCAGCACCGAATCTATGGCTACTCCGGCTTTACCCACATCACCTACCACGCGTTCATGATCGGAGTCGTACCCGCGGTGGGTGGCCAGATCAAAAGCAACCGACAGGCCTTTTTGACCGGCCGCTAAATTACGGCGATAAAAAGCGTTAGACTCTTCGGCTGTTGAATAGCCCGCATACTGACGAATGGTCCATGGCCGGGTAACATACATGGTTGAGTAAGGGCCCCGTAAAAAAGGTGGCAGCCCGGCGGCATAACCCAGATGCTCGCAGGTCTCAAGATCTGCCCGGGTATAAACGGGTTTGATGGCAATCTGCTCCGGCGTAAGCCAGCTTTCCTCTGGATTTGGCTCATGGGATTTTTCGCCCTTGGAGGCAATTTTATCGGGGCTGATATAATCTATCTTTGAAAAATCCGGTCGCATTGCATGTAAAGTTAAATTTCTGAAAAGTTAAGCGGTAATACCAAGCTCTTTCTGATACCGGCGCAGCGATTCCAGCACGTTGCTTCGCACATGAATAAAATCATAAACACCGGCCTGTTTCAGCATTTCAATATGGTCTTTGGGATTGCCGGCAACGATCACTTTAGCCGGATGCTGTTTATCTTTCAGGGCTGAACATAGCCCGGGCACTACCTCGGGGTACTCATCGTCGGAACTGCACACTACTATAAAATCGGGGCCGGTATCCAGTGCCGCTTGAAGGCCGTCCTGAATAGAGCCAAACCGATTGTTTTGGATGATCTTAAATCCGCCGCAACCCATAAAATTGCTTGAAAAAGTGGCGCGAGCCACGCTCATACCAAGATGACCGACCGGTAAAAGGAACACCACCGGCTGACGGCCGCCTTTATTCATATAAAACTCCGTGGCCAGGCGGCAGGCTTCAAATGTTTTTGCTCCTCTTGAGGGGGTAAGGGTCTCGATTTCTGAAGCCGGTGTTTCAGGTTCCAGATCGAGGCTTTTAATTTTTTCAGCTACAGTTTCTGCAATATTCGGATACTGGTTAACACCCACAAAGATGGTCCTGCGGGTTTCCAGGTCTTTTCGGCGTTGCGCCTGAACGCTGTTGATCTGGGTTTGAATAGTGCCGTTCTGTAAGCTTTTAATGAAACCACCTTCTGATTCAATCGTCTGGAACAGCTTCCAGGCTTCACTGGCCAGGGTGTCGGTCAGGTGTTCAATGTAGTAAGAACCTGCTGCAGGATCGGTGATTTTATCCAGGTAGCACTCACCTTTCAGCAGGTGCTGGATATTTCTGGCTATCCGGTAAGAGAACGAATCGGGTGTTTTACTTACAACATCAAAAGATAGCAGACTCAGGCTGTTGCAACCTCCGATAACAGCCGAAAGAGCTTCGGTGGTGGATCGAAGAATATTTACATGGGGATCATAAACGGTTTTATTCCACAGTGTAGACTTGGCATGGAGGGTCATTTTCTGAGCTTCAGGATCTGTGGCGTTGTAGGCCGAAACAATCTGGGCCCATAACATCCTGGCAGCACGCAACTTGGCGATCTCCATAAAGAAATCAGACCCAACGTCTATTGAAAACTGCATGCGCCGGGCTACTGAATTTGAATCCAGGCCTAAATTTGAAAGTTCAAAGAGCGTTTCATTTCCGGCCGCCAAGGTAAAAGCCAATTCCTGAACAGCAGTTGCTCCGCTTAAATGGTAAGGACTGCTCTGAATGGTAACCGGTTTATAAAAAGCACTGCCTTTTAAGGATTCAATTAAAATCCCGATATCCCGAAAACATTTGGCCTTGTTCGGGTTGAAAATTCCGTAAGTGGCAAAATCACCTAAAGGATCATAACCTAACGATACCCTGAGTTTTTCCAGAGAGGCATTATTGGCCATGATCATATCAATAAAAGTCAGAAACAGGTTAGGGCTTTCTGAACCAGCCATGAAATGGACACCTGTATTGGAGAAATCGATCCCTTCTATTAGACGTCCCAGATCCTGGTAAGAAAAAGACTGAGGACTGTTGATCTGAAAACCAATGGTTTCAGCACCACCCTCAATGGCCTGCAGTGTAAACTGATTTGAAACGCCCGCATCAATCACCTCGATATCCTGTTGGATGGTCCAACCGGATCCTGAAGTTTGTGTGCCCCTCACAAACGGATACTCACCGGGTAGAGATTCGGTGTGAGGCATATCCCTGGTGTCTTCAGCCGTGTAAAACGGATTTACTGAAAAGCCTTCCGTAGTTTGCCAGACACATTTTTTATGAAAATCGGCTTCTTTTAAATCCGTGAGCACCTTTTGAGTCCATGCTTCTTTGGATACAGGAGAAAAATCTGAAAACATGTTCTGGTGCGGTGTGCGTTCTTGTGATCTCATACTAAGCCACGGTTCAAGTGATGGACGGTTGCATAGGTTAACTTACAAAATAAACCCAAAAAAACGAGGTGATAAGCAGTTCTAAAACTTAAACTTACATCCCTAACGAGCCATTGTTCTGCCCTGCTGCATCAGTGACTCGATAGACTCAGGCGATTTTGGCAATCTCCGGCTTAATATTTCCGGTTCATTAGTAGTGACTTTTACCATGTCTTCAATCCGAACAGCCAAACCCCAGAACCTTTTCGGGCATGGCGATCCGGGGCGAATATAGAGCCCCGGCTCAATGGCCAGAACCATATCTTCTTCCAACACCGAATAGTAAGAGTCGTGAACATCCAGGCCTACATGATGGCAGGTGTAATGCCACATGTAGCGCGAAATTTCAAGCGTGTCCGAAAGAACCCCAAGCTCCAGAAGCTCACTGGCCAGGGTAGATTTAGCAGCATGATGAACATCTATCAAACTATTTCCTGCACGACACGCTTCAATAGCCCGGGCCTGAGCCTTGAGAACGATCTTGTAAATCACTTTTTGGGCAGGGGAAAAAACACCATCAGCCGGAACCGTTCGGGTAAGATCGGATGCATAACCCATGCAAGAAGCACCTAAATCCATAATCACCAGGTCTTCGGCCTGAATCTTTCTACGGCCCGACCAATGGTGCAGGATCAGGCTGTTTGGGCCACTACCCACAATAGGGGGGTAAGCCGGTTTAGAGCAGCCATGCCTGGAAAATGTATATACAGCAAGGGCGGCCAGCTGATCTTCCTGCATACCGGTTTGGCATGCTTTAATAGCGGCAAGATGGCCCTGAATGCTGCTTTCTACAGCCTTTGTGATGGCCTGGAGTTCTTTTGGGCGTTTCCGGGCCCGAAGCCTTGTAATGAGCTGATGTAAGTTTTTTACTTCAATCTTTTGCTGAAGACAATATGTTTCAAAGGCCCGTTGGGCGTTGCTGATCATCTCGGGATAACGATAAGCCAGCTTGGGCTGAGTAAGCCATAAGTGGCCAAACGGAGTACCGGCCTTTATTAATTCGTCGGTTACCAGGTTTTTGAATAATGAATCGGGCAGACTTTTTTGAAAGCCGTATCTCTCTTCAGCTTCTTTTGGCTCCAGCGACTTGCCATGCCATTTTAAATCCTTATCAGTAACCGGTTTAAGGAATAGTAGTTCTGAAATCTTTTCGCCCTGTAGATCAATGGCCGGTTTTGCCAGAAGCAACAGAGCTTGTTTTTCCTTCAGGCCGGTGAGGTAAAATAAGGAGCTCACCTGACGGTATGGATAATAAAGGTCGTTTTGGTAGTGGCTCTCATCAGCTGAAAAGAAAAGCGCTATGCTGGAATCGGGCAGGAGGTTCAGAAAGTTGGTGCGGTTTTCGGCATAAAAAGCAGGCGAAAAGCTTAAGGACTGTGCCTGCGAAGTGAGGGGCAACAGCCATGCCCAAATCAACATAAACAATCCCCGTGATCCCGGCCTGACAAGCATGGCTTAGTTGAAAAGATTTTTGAGCAGTTTCTTGGTTTTCTTTTCGAGGTTCTTCTTTTCTTGATCTACCTTTTTTTGGATGTCTTTTTTCAGCTCCTGCTGCTTATTCTGAGCTTTTACTTTGGCTTGATCCTTAAGTGGCTGGAGCACATTTTTGGCAGCGTTCGAGATTAGCGCATCTTTGTTGAGCATTATTTTAGGGTTCTTCATTGTACCTTTCACCAGGAGCTCTACAGGCACATTTCCGGATTTATCTGTTATTAAGCCTGCGCCCACGGCCCCAATACTTTTTTTAAGCCCGCTGGCAGCTGATTGTGGCAATTTCAAACTGACTTTATAGTCCATGGTCTGGTCTATTCCCTGAGATCCATCGGCCCTGACCTGGGTGCCTTCAACCGACATTTTCAAATCGGAGACATACACCCGGCCATCCTTAATCTTAAAGGCATGATCCCAGTTTTTAAAGTTAACCGATTCGAATTTTTTATTGTTGAGTGCTTTGGCAATGTTTTTCTGAACCGGCATGCCACTAAGCCGTCCGAAAGGCATCATAAAATTCCCGTTGGCCAGAAATGTGGGCAAATCCAGACCCAGGGTATCGTTCAACTTGCCTTGCATATCGGAGTCCAGGGAAACTTCGGCTGAGAGATATTTACCAAGCCCGGCAAATTTGTCCAGACCGGGCATCTGGCTAAACATTTTTGAAACACTGAGTTTGCTGAGCGAAGTACTTAAATTAAACCTGGGTTGGTTTATATCTTCAAGGTTGATCTGGCCATTCATCCTGGCAGTGCCTCCGAATAAATTAAGCCTTAATCCCGAGAGATCCAGGATCTTATCCTTTAATACAGTCGTGCCCGAAGCATTTTGCATAGACATGCCATTGATGGTCAGGCTGGAGATATCCAGTTTGAATTTTGCATTTATGTCGGGCAATTGCTCGCGTTTTACTGCCCCTTCTGAAGTTTGGGCTGTTTCTTGCTGCGTGGTATCGGCTGGCAAAAGTTCATCCAGGTTCAGGTTGTTTGACCTAAGTGAACTGAATACATAAGGCGTGTTTTTGGATGCAGGTGCCTCAAGCACCAAGTTCAGGTAATTGGTGGCATAGCCATTAAACAGGATATCACTTTCACCCAATGTCATGGAAAGATCGCTGATCTCCAGCCGGTCGTTACTGAGTTGCAACGAACCTTCCAGGTTTTCGAGCGGGGTTTGCATCGACGGATTCACATAGCCAATCCCGGAAAACTGTGCAGTACCGGAGGCTTTGATCTTTTCGGGTGCAGCAACCAGTCCGGCAGCTTTAAGGTCGGCATTCAGAAACCCGGATAGCTTTGTGCCTTTTTCAAGCGGATAAAACTGAATGATCTCGCCCAGGTTCAGGTTTGTTTTCAACGTCAGATTCAGATAGGGATTTTCAAAATTGCGGAGCTTTAAGGCCCCATCAATATTATTGCTGCCCAGATTTGCTTTCAAGCGGCTGAGTTCAAAAAAAGTATTTTCCAGTTTTCCCGATAAGGCCAGGTTGGTGATCGGTTTTGGAAGCGTTGGGTATTGGATAGAACCCTCACGAAGTTCAAAAGTCATGGCATAGCCGGGCAGGAGAGAATCTGAGAGGGTACCCTGGAGCTTGAGATCAAACGAGAAAACACCACTGGTTTTAGCATCGGAAATATCTTTGGTCAGGTCTTTAGAAAGAACTGAGAGCACCGATTTTAAGTCGGCATTTTCTGAAAATAGGCGTAGGTTGATCTTTTTCTCATCAGTTAAAAGGCTATCCATTTCACCTTCCATGCTCAAATTTAATCCATCGGCTTCAGCTACTGCCTGGTCAAAAACCAATCTGTCGCGATCAACCCAATAGCGGCTTTTCTGCGAGCCTTTCACCCTGAGATTTTCAACCAAATTGCCCAGTGCATTTGAGAAACTCACGCCACCCAGGTCGAATTCACCATCCAGCGTAAGAAGCGTGTTTTTTGGATTGAGCGTAGCACTAAGCAGTATATGGCTTTCGGAGAGTGTTAAGGCCGAATTTTCCTTGCGATCCAGTTTTTCGTAGGTGAGGTTTTCGATCATCAATTGTTCTATCAGAATATCGGGCGCAAATAGTGGACCGGATGTCTCGGCGGCTGAGATAGTATCCGGTATGGATTTTTTAACCGCACTATCGGCTTTCATCAGGTTTTTAAAGTTTGTTTTACCGTTTAAGGCTGTTTCCTGCAGAATGTATGGATTTAAAATATAGACTTCTTTAACAGCAATATGCCCGCTGAATAATTTGAACAAATCCAGTTTAAGTCGGATCTTTGGGATATCTATCGAGGGGCGTTCCTGTAAAAAAAGGCTGTCGGAGGGATTTTGAATGCTGAACTTATCGATTTCCATACTGATCGGGGGCCATAAGGCCAGGGAGACTTTTTCAATACCAGCCTGGCGGTTTATGTTGTTTTTCAGGTACTCATTTGCTTTACCTGTAAGCGCCTCATCGGAAAATTCGATTTTTAGATAGATCCATAAACCCAGCAGGGAAAGAAGAATGAGTGACAAAATCCCGATCAGAATTTTAAAGGTATTGTTCATAAGATCCGATTGTAGATTTTATTTTGAGGCGTTTGAGATTAAATTATGAAATTTATAGTCAACTTTTTATCTATAGGGGTTCAGTTTACAATGTGCCACCGAAAATTTTGTGATAAATTAGTTCTAAATAAAACATTTCCAATACATTCATGAAGCCCATTTATTACTTTGCTGGAGTAGCAATATCTATCATTCTTTCGGTATATCTCTTTATTTTTGGGTCATCTCCAAACCATGAGAGTGCAGCAATTTTTATTGGGTTATGGGCGCCAACAATTATCGGTTTGGGTATTTATAATGAGTTGTTGAATATTTATGAAGAAATGCTTCGCCAGCGACGAGATCAGGAAGATGAAGAGAGTGATGAGCCGATCCATTAGCCATTGCCTTAAAAACTCTCCTTAAATTTCAACGTAAAAGCTTCTTTTTGGTGTTAAACAAATAAGGTCAAAACTTCAACCATTTAAGCAGATGAATAAAACACTGAATCTACATGTAGAAGGAATGTCCTGCAATAATTGTTCGGGCAAAGTAGAGACAACTCTTTCGGCACTCAAAGGGGTAAGGCAAGCCCGTGTAGATTTAGATGCTAAGACTGTCAAGATTGACTTTAATCCTGATGAGATCACCATAGAAGATATGAAATTCGCTATAAAAAAGGCTGGTTACGAAGCTACTGAAAAATCGCGTGTTACGACCCTTGTAATGGAAATTGAGGGAATGAGTTGTGAGCATTGTGTTACAACAGTAAATGCCAAACTTAACGAGATGCCTGGCACTCGTGAAGTCTCAATTGTACTTCCAGATGGCCGTGCCTGGATCTCTTACGATACCTCAGAGCATACAGCAGAAGACTATAAATTGGCCGTTGAAGAGGCCGGTTATAAAGTGTTGGAATTTGGTGCAACATCAACCAGTTCATCTGAAAAAAAAATGCCTCTGTAGTCTCGGCCAAACAATCCCTTTCAGAAAAGAAGCCCGAAACTCAATCTCAACAAAAACAAACCTACTCCCTGAACATAACGGGCATGCATTGTGCCTCCTGTGTTTCTAAGGTTGAAAAAGAACTCAGCCTTGTCGAAGGCGTCAGCAGGGCCAATGTAAATCTCTCCCTGGAAACAGCATTAGTAGAAGCCAATCCTTCAGATAACATCAGAGCGGCGTTGTTAGGCGCAGTAGAGAAGGCAGGGTTTGAAGCCTCAATGCCCGAAGACGACACTTTGTTGGAGGCTGAACAAGCCAAAGAAGCCGAAAAACGCAAATCTCTCAAGGATTTAAAACAAAAAATGTTGGTCTCGGCAGTGCTGTGTTTACTTGTAATGGGGCTCTCCATGTCCGGAATGGTTGTGGATACAAGTAGCTGGATAGCACCGGCCACATTGAACTGGGTATTGCTGGTACTGACTTTACCGGTTGTGTTTTGGAGCGGGAAAACATTTTATGTGTCGGCATACAATGGCCTGAAACGCATGAGTGCCTCCATGGATACCCTGATTGCCGTCGGTACCGGAGCGGCATTTATTTTCAGCACAGCTGTTACCCTGCAACCAGATCTGTTTGCTTTTGCCGGCAGATCGGGTGAAGTTTATTTCGATACCACGGCCACTATTATCACATTGATTTTGGTGGGGCGTTTCCTGGAAGCACGAGCTAAGGATCAAACCGGTGAAGCCTTAAAAAAACTCATCGCTCTTGAGCCTAAAACAGCCTGTGTGGTAAGAAACGGCAAGGAGGTAAATTTACCTATCAACCAGGTTGTAAAAGGTGATACGCTTCTGGTGCGTCCCGGAGAAAAAGTTGCTGTTGATGGCAAGATCATCGACGGACACTCCACCCTTGATGAATCTATGATGACCGGTGAAAGCCTTCCGGTTGAAAAATCGGTTGGCGATATGGTTATGGGTGGTACAGTCAATCAAACCGGCAGCTTCCGGTTTCAGGCCACACATATTGGCAGAGAAACCATGCTGTCCCAGATGATCAGGCTCATTGCAGAAGCCCAGGGCTCAAAAGCGCCCATCCAGCGCCTGGCCGACCGGGTCAGTGCCGTGTTTGTGCCCGTGGTGGTTGGCATTGCCGTACTCACATTCGTGATTTGGTTGATCTTTGCCCCGGCTGAATTACGCCTGACATTCGCCCTCCTGAATTTTGTTTCGGTGCTCATCATTGCTTGTCCATGTGCCTTAGGCCTGGCAACACCTGCTGCCATAACCGTAGCCACAGGTAAAGGCGCAGAACTGGGTGTGCTTTACAAGCAAGCCGAAAGCGTGGAACAAAGCAGCCGGTTAGATGTGGTGGTTTTGGATAAAACCGGGACGCTAACAGAAGGTAAGCCGGAAGTGACAGCATTTATCATCTCTGAACCTTCGGATTTTCGGGAAAATGACATTTTGAGCTGGGTCTATGGAGTTGAAAGTCGGTCTGAGCATCCATTGGCTAAGGCTATTACGGGATATTGTTCTGCCTACCATGATGGAAAAACAGAGCCTCTGCATTTTAAGGCGATTGAAGGCCAGGGTGCAAAAGCCACTGTTCCGGGCCATGAGCTCATAATTGGAAACCAAACACTGTTTAAAAACGAGGGTATTTTAATAGATCAGGCATTAAATGCTCAGGCCGAAGTGTTTGAAAGCAAAGCTCAAACCCTGAGTTATGTTGCCGTAGATGGAAAAATAGCCGGATTTTTTGCCCTGGCCGATGCCTTAAAACCTGATTCCAAATCATCCGTGCGTGAATTCATAGATATGGGTCTTGAGGTAGTGATGCTGACCGGAGATAATCCAACCACAGCACATGAAATTGCTCGTCAAACGGGAATACTAAATTACAAAGCCGGCCTGTTGCCTGAAGATAAACTCAATTATATCAAAACATTGCAATCGGATGGAAAAAAAGTTGCCATGATCGGAGATGGTATTAATGATGCTCCGGCCCTGGCTCAGGCCGACGTTGGTATTGCAATCGGCACTGGTACGGATATCGCTAGTGCAGCATCAGATATTACATTGGTTGGTGGTGAGCTTAAAAGTGCCGTTCAAGCCATAAAACTTTCCAAAGAAACCCTAAAGGTGCTTCGACAAAACCTATTTTTTGCGTTTATTTACAATACCCTGGGAATTCCAATTGCTGCAGGTGTGCTATATCCGGGATTCGGTATTATGCTCTCTCCCATGATCGCCGCAGCAGCTATGGCCATGAGTTCGGTTTCGGTTTTGAGCAATTCCCTGCGTTTAAAAAAGGCTGCCGTTAGGTAAACCAGCCTGAAACGCATTAAACCCTAATAATGGCTTTTTAGCAAAAAAACTAAATCTTTGGCAGAATGCAGCAGTTTTGGCCTTTGATAATGGTAGGATTGGGCGGCATGGTAGGTGCGGTGGCGCGCTATGGTGTCTCTCTGCTTGGTCAGTATATTTCAACAGGATTTCCTTATGGCACGTTGGCTGTTAATGTGGCCGGGAGTTTTTTAATAGGATTTATTGCTGAACTTTCTGCCGAAACTTCCCTGATCTCACCCCAGATGCGACTCTTACTGGCCACCGGTTTTTGCGGCGGCTTTACAACTTTTTCTACACTGATGTACGAAGTGGTGAGCTTACTGCGCGATGGCGAACTTTTTTATGTGGGCCTTTATGTGGGACTTAGCGCTGTTTTGGGATTTCTGGCGCTCGTATTAGGACTTCAACTCTCTAAACTTTGGAGCTAAACACAACTAATTATGGCACTAAAAGGCGACGCGCAGCTCCTGCGCATTTATATCGGTGAACAAGATCAACACAATCACAAACCCCTTTATGAACTCATTGTTGAAATGGCCAAAGACGCCGGTCTGGCCGGAGCCAGTGTGTTTAAAGGGGTGCTCTCCTATGGGGCAAGCAACCGTATTCATACCGCAAAGATTTTTGAACTCTCGCAGGATATGCCCATGGTGGTTGAAATTGTAGATAAAAAAGAGGCCGTCTATGCTTTTCTGCATAAGCTGGATGAACTACTGGAAACTGCCGGGTGTGGCGGACTGGTAACCATAGAAGACGTCAAGATCTTGAAATACGCCCCGAAAAGCGAAGAGAAGAAGTAAGTCAAAGTCTTTATCATCTATAAATTATTAACATTCAAAAAGATGGCTCAAAAGCCAAACCATAGCAAGTAAGACCGGTTCGTCATATCTTAATAAAGCAAAAGCTTATTGGAGAAGATAATGTATAAATACGAAACGATAATTTATTGGAGCCAGGAAGATGATGCCTATATAGCTGAAGTCCCTCAATTAGAGGGATGTATGGCTCATGGAAATTCTTATAAATCTGAGTTAGCAACTGTTAAACAAGCGATTGAATTATGGATTGAAACTGCCAAAGAGTTTGGTGATCCTGTTCCAAAAGGCCGCAAATTAATGTATGCTTAATGCCATTCAGGCAGATATCACCACCCTTAAAGTTGATGCCATTGTTAATGCAGCCAACGAAACGCTGCTTGGCGGCGGCGGCGTGGATGGGGCTATTCACCGGGCCGGAGTTGTTGAAAGAATGTCAGGCGCTTGGCGGGGTTACCCGACTGGTGAAGCCAAACTAACCAGAGGGTACAACTTACCGGCCAGAATCCATACCGTGAGGCCGGTTTGGCATGGTGGGGCAAAAGGTGAAGCCGAAAAGCTTCGCAATTGTTACAGGAATTCTTTAGAACTTGCTATCAAACATCAATTTAAATCAGTGGCTTTTCCATCTGTAAGTGCCGGTATCTATGGATACCCGGTTGCAGAAGCGGCTAAAATTGCCGTTTTCACCTGCCGGGAAGTTCTTTTAGCCGCTCGCAAAGATCTTGATATTACCTTTTGTTGCTTTTCCTCCCAAGACTTCACAACCTACACAAACACACTTGAACGTTATTAATAAGTGAAGATCACGGCTTGGTCTAATTTATCAGGTTCTCTATTCCTGGCTCTTTCCGTTTTTGGATTACCAGGTCTGCTTAAGTGACATTTTTCAATAAAAAGGACTCATAAAAATTCATTGCTGCCATTTGCTGGGGCTGTAAAATATTATGATCCTGCAGGCCATTTTCTATTAGCAGGTTGTAGTCTTTTTCGGTAGGAGCCGTTACAAAAAAATCACCTCTGTAATGGTTCCGTTCAAGGATCTGTTTTAACTGGCAGGAAAGTTCGTTATTGGCTACAGAACTGATGATAACTTTACTCTTATCGTATGGAATTTGCTCCAAAAGATCGGGGTCTTCCATATCACCGTAGATAATGTCTTTACCATTGTCTTTCCATTCACGGATCACACCGGGGTCAAAATCAACACCTAAATATGTGATTCCCGGTTGGGCATCAAGCATTTCAGAGAGTCTTCGGCCAAATCGCCCTATACCTATGATCAGAACATCGTATTGTTTATGCTTATCCTGGATGCTTTCCATTTCGGTATAGGCTTTCTTGCGTTGAAAGATATTCAGCATTGGTGAAAGCAGCTCGTAAATTTGACTGGAATAGAGGATCAGGTAAGTTGAAAGCCCAATGGTAATAAGCCCGACCAGGGTAATAAGACCTACAACTTCATTATTGATATGACCGACAGCAAAACCCAGGCCGGCAAAAATCAAGGAAAATTCACTGATTTGAGCTACCGTTAAACCTGTTAAAAAAGAGGTTCGTTTTCGATACCCCATTACCCCCATAATAATTAAGACGATAAGCGGATTGCCAACAAGTACGAATACTGAAAAAGTAATTGCAGAATAGAGCTGACTGCCAATAATGGACAGATCGAGGTTACTGCCGAGGTTGACAAAGAAAAAGAGCAGCAGGAAATCGCGCAAGGTTGTAAGCCTGGAACTGATCAAATCCTTGAAACTCGAAGAAGCCAGGCTCATTCCGGCTAAAAATGCACCCACTTCACTGCTAAACCCGATAAGTTCGCCAGTAGACGCCAGTGTAACAGCCCAGGCTATAGCAAACAGCGTGAGCAACTCCTGGGATTTAGCCAGAAAGGCGCTCAGGGCAGGGATAAACCATTTCATGGCAAGGAAGGTAAAACCAAGCAATCCCAGGCCGGCAACAAAGGTGAGCAAAATATCCTGTGAGAGCGAGGCGTCTGTTTCTTTCTGAAAGGCCGATAATACCGTCATCATTAGAATAACCACTATATCCTGTACAATCAGAACACCTATGGCTATCTGACCATGTAACGAATCGATTTCTTTTTTATCAGAAAGAAGTTTTACAATGATAATGGTACTTGAAAATGTGAGAGCAACAGCAATATAGAGGCTATGCAGAGATGAAAATCCAAGTAATAGGCCAATAAAATAGCCCACCAGGGATGTGAAAAAAACCTGGCCCATACCCACAAGCAATGCTGTTTTACCCACCGACCTGATGATGCGCAGATCTAATTTTAAGCCAACAATAAAAAGAAGTACCGAAATACCTATTTCGGCCAGTAGGTGAATTTTCTTTGGAGATTGAATAACATCCAGCACCGTTGGGCTTACAATAATCCCCAGGGCAATAAACATTACGATCAGTGGTTGTTTTAACAGCTGCCCAATACCACCTAAAATTGTAGCCAATGCCAGGATAATGGCAAATTCATAAAAGGGGTAATGCGGGATGCCAAAAAACCAATTCATGATGATAAAACGATTAAAGGTGTGTTTCCGCTATAAACCAGCTCATTGATCATAAATTTTCTGAACAACTTATCCATTAATGATCGGGAGCCTTGCTGGAGAACTAAAAACGAATTTTCGGTGTGATCAACACGCTCTTTTAACAAGGTTAAGGCATCATTGCCTTTGTAAAGCCGGATGATTGGATTGTGATCCTGATACTCAGCCTGTAGGTCTAAAAGTTGCTCTTTGGCATGTTGCTCATCGTCGTCTTCTTTAAGAATCGTAAAGAACTCCAGTTCATGGATCAATCCGTTTAATGAGGAAAGTACCAGCTTGAACTGTTGGTGGTTAATCGGGTACTTTTTGGGCGTAATACCTACCAGAAGTTTTTTCGGCAGAGGAATTTCGGTTTGAGCAGGTACGGCTACGGTCAGTAAATCAGATTCATCGATAATTGATATGGTTGTACTGCCTATTAAAAGCCTCTTAAACGTGCTTGTCCCTTTCAGACCGGCAAAAACCCAGTCGTTATAACGATCGCGTTTAAGTTCTTTTAAGATCGTCAGAACCGACTTATGGCTTACATAAAATGAATCATCACTGTACAGCTTACCTTTTGAGAGCTTTCTAAGCTTTTGTAAAGCCTGTTTAGATTCAATTTCAATAACCTGATCCTTGATCTCATAGCCAGTAATGGCCGGTGCCTTGCCAGAAATTTTATGCACAAAAACCACTTTTGCTCTTATAACATCAGCAATATTAAATGCAAAACGGATCAGATTTTCAGAATAGTCTGAAAAATCAATTAGCACAACAATACGGTTGATTTTAGCCATTGAAAGATATGCTAAGTGAGTTAGAAATAAATATCAGAATGCGACTACCTGCTTAAGTTATTCTTTTAAAAGACGATTTTCTAATGCCTATGAAAACAATCGGGTACAAATTTTTGAATAATCATTGGGTCAAATCGTCTTAAAAAAGTGACACACAATACTTGAATATTGCTACAAATTATATTTATCAGCGTTAAATCCAGCCCATTGAACATTAAAAAAAATGATATTCAAAAGTGCATTTTATCAATTTTAGCGGTCTGATTGTCTTACTAAAACTAAGTGGCAAGAAATGATAACCCAAACTTGCTCAACCTTACCCCAAATTTCAATTTTCTGAAAAAGAACTTTTAAGGTATTTTGTATAAAAGTACATTTCTCTTTCGGTTACTTATCTTTAGGGTCAATCTCCACCAAACGAGCTTAAGCAAATATGGACAAACAAAATGTGTTGAATAAGCAATGGCATTTTCTTCAGGTCAATGAAGTTCTTGAGTTATTTGAAGTAGAGCCTGATTTTGGCTTGGACAGCTCCGAGTTTTCAAAACGCCAGCAAGCATTTGGTGAAAATAAGCTGACACAGAAAAAAGGTCAAAGCCCCCTGATGCTGTTCCTGGCTCAGTTCAATCAACCGTTGATATATATTTTGCTTGCAGCTACCATTATTACAGCGTTTCTCCAGGAGTGGGTGGATGCCAGTGTAATTTTTGGTGTAGTGCTTGTAAATGCGGTAATCGGATTTGTACAGGAATCCAAGGCATTAAAAGCCATTGAATCCCTCTCAAAAACAATGGATACAGAAGCAACCGTTATTCGTGATAGTCACAAAAAAAGAGTTCCGGCTTCAGAACTCGTTCCGGGAGATATTGTGATGCTTCAATCTGGTGATAAAGTCCCGGCGGATATGCGTTTGATACGATCAAGAGAGTTGCAGGTGGCCGAGTCGGCCTTAACCGGTGAATCTGTTCCAGTCCAAAAACAAACCGAATCGATGGTACTCGAAACCGTCCTGGCCGACAGGAAAAACATGGCTTACTCATCAACGCTGGTTACATACGGCTCAGCAACAGGGGTAGTTGTGGCTACCGGTGATCAGACAGAGATCGGACGGATCAACGAACTGATCTCTGCTGCAGAAGTTCTGGCAACCCCTCTCACCAAAAAAATTGAACAGTTTAGCAAAATGCTGTTGTGGGCAATCCTGACAATTGCGTTTCTAACAGTAGCATTGGGATTCATTCGTGGCGATGAGATTCTGGATATTTTCATGGCTGCAGTAGCCCTGGCCGTAGCAGCCATTCCTGAAGGCCTGCCCGCTGCCATGACGATCATGCTGGCCATTGGTGTGTCTAAAATGGCTTCCCGAAATGCCATTATCCGCAAGCTTCCTGCAGTTGAAACTTTAGGCAGCACCTCCGTGATATGCTCAGATAAAACCGGTACATTGACCAAAAATCAAATGACGGTTGAAAATATATTTGCGGGCGGCAGCCAATTCGGCCTTACGGGTGGAGGTTATGCACCCGAAGGGGGCTTTTTACAGAATGAAAAGGACATAGACCCAAAAACCAGTGAAGCCCTGATGGAGTGTCTCCAGGCCGGGCTGCTCTGCAACGATTCCCGCCTTGTTAATAAGGATCAGATTTGGATAATAGAAGGCGACCCAACCGAAGGAGGTCTTATAACTTCAGCAACAAAAGCCGGCTTCGATATGGTAGCAATTAATAAAGCCATGCCCCGCATTGATACCATTCCTTTCGAATCGGAATATCAGTATATGGCCACCTTACACGACATTCCTGAACGCACCTCAAAAGTCATTTACATGAAAGGCTCGGTTGAAAAAGTGCTGATGCGTTGTAAGGATGCTTTTAAAGACGGGCAAAATAACGTGACGCTTAATACTGAGGAGGTTCATCACCAGGTAAATCGTATGACCAGCAAAGGTCTGCGGGTTCTGGCGTTTGCAAGGCTAGAAATTCCAAAAACCCAAACAAGCATATCGCATGAAGATGTAGCCAGCGGTATGACATTCATAGGATTACAGGGTATGATAGACCCCCTCCGTCCTGAAGTGGTTGAATCGGTTCGAACTTGCCAGATGGCAGGCATCCGTGTGAAAATGATTACCGGAGACCATGTGGGCACAGCTACTGCAATTGCTAATCAGCTTGGCCTTCAGACAAAAGGCTCTGAAGAAGTGAAAGCTTTAAGCGGTTGGGAACTTGAAAAACTATCCGATAATGAACTGATCGAACAAGCAAATGAAACCGCTGTTTTTGCACGCGTGGCACCCGAACAGAAACTTCGCCTGGTTGAAGCTCTGCAAGCTAAAAATCATGTTACGGCCATGACGGGCGACGGTGTGAATGACGCACCGGCACTTCGACAAGCCAACATTGGCATTGCAATGGGTATTACAGGAACCGAAGTGGCTAAAGAAGCTGCCGATATGGTTCTGACCGACGATAACTTCTCTACCATCGAAGCTGCTGTCGAAGAAGGACGGGGGGTTTACGACAACCTGGTTAAATTTATCACATGGACCTTACCAACAAATTTAGGTGAAGCACTCGTGATTTTAGTGGCCATTTTTGCTGGTCTTAGCCTTCCCATTACACCTATTCAAATTCTTTGGATCAACATGACAACAGCTGTCCTGCTTGGTTTAATGCTGGCCTTCGAACAAAAAGAACCCGGCATCATGACCCGATCACCCCGCGATTCCAAAGAAAACGTCCTGACCCCAAAACTCATATTCCGGATTTTTCTTGTAGGGATTATGCTTCCTATCGGAGCTTTTTCATTGTATAACTGGGAACTTTCGCAAGGGGCCTCCCAGGATGCAGCCAGAGCAGTAGCGGTTAATGTTTTTGTATTTGGTGAGCTGTTTTATTTGTTCAATTGCCGTTCGCTAACATTCTCTATGTTCAGGATGGGTGTGTTTTCAAACAGGTTGTTGCTTCTGGGTGTGGCAGGAATGATTTTAGCCCAGCTGCTCATAACATATGTGCCATTTATGAATATCGCTTTTGGAACAGCACCTTTAGGACTTGAGCAGTGGTCTTTAATTATTGCCGTCAGTTTTATCATATACCTGATCATTGAACTTGAGAAGTTCATCCAACGAAAAGTATTTCCCTAAAGCTGCCCCCCTGATAAAAGGTCTTCGTTTAATGTTATGTGAGCCTACTAAATTCTAAAACAGGATTTGTGGCTCACAATAAAAACGGATCAACCTGCAAGATTCTTCTGGTGAAAAACCATTTAACAAAGTATGGTTCAATCTCGTAGAACAGCAATAACTTCAAAAAAAAAATATTATGAAACTCATATTTGTCTACAACGCAGATAGTGGCCCGGTAAGCGGCCTTTTAGATGTTGCGCATAAAATGTTCCAGCCCGAAACCTACCAGTGTGCACTTTGTGCTTTAACCCACGATACATTTGCCGAAAAAGAAATCTGGAAAGATTTTAGGGAAAGAAATCAAGCCAGTATGGTTTTCCTGCACAAAGATGAGTTTGAGAAAAAGTATGGCAAGGGGCAATCCTACCCGATAATACTTTCTGAGAACGGTGATGCACTCGACGAGGTTTTAAGCCCGGCCGATTTAAATAAAATCAAGAAAGTTGAAGATCTTATTGCGAAAATGGAAGCGGTTATGGCTCAAAAGACCTGAATAAATCTGAACGCCTGTAACGCTCAGTATTGTTATTAAAGTTATTTACAACCAAACCAATTTAATTATGTCCGATCTTTCAACTGTTAAATGCGAAGCATGCCGTCCGGATGCACCAAAAGCTACATCAGAAGAAATTCAACAAAACCTTAAGCTGATACCTGACTGGGAGTTAATTGAAGAAGACGGGGTAAAAAAACTTGCCTGTCAGGTCAGGACCAAAGACTTTGTTCAAACCATGAAACTTGTAAATGCCATTGGAGAAATTGCTGAAGAAGAAGGCCACCACCCGATGATGCTTGTTGAGTACAGTTCTTTAAAAGTTTGGTGGTGGTCTCACGAAATAAAAGGCCTTCATATGAATGATTTTATTATGGCCGCCAAAACCGATAAAGTGCTCAACACGCATCTGTAAGTTTATGTCTATGTCGATTTAATTGGCTTTTACAGGTCATTTTTCAATGGATTTTTTGGCAAATACGTATCTTACTGTTACCTGAATACTTGAACGACCTGATCAAAAAAAACCATGGCCGATCCTGAACAGACATTGAGGCAGTATTACGGGTCTAATCTCACTTTAAAAGAAACCTCTGTGGTTTTTTGGTTAAATGCGTTTATTCCGAAATACACTACCAACTGGCGACTGGTAAAACAAGGTCCATATAAAGGACAAACAATGATGCTTGGCCCGCTCCCCTGGAGCCACTGTTTTCTTACCGATAATCGTGATTTTAGTACAGACCCAACTGCCAGTGTAAGGTTACAATCATTTCTTTTTATTGAAAATCTGGAACAGGAGTATAAATGGTGGCAGTATCATCGTGCTGATGAAACCATTGAACTCAATTGCAGAACAGGTGAGCCAAACTGCTCAAAGAAAGCCTATACAAACTTTATGATGTTTAAACTCAATGAAGTTACATCAACAGGTATTGAGTTTTCGTTGCAAGCCAGGGCAGTAAATCCATGTTTTGAGGGAGCGCCTGATATTCACTATTATATTGACCGGTTATACATTGATACCCAGACCGGTTTATTTGAATGCAAAGGTGCATTTACGAGTTTTCCTTCATTTGAATCTTATATTCAGTTTGGGTTGTCGGCTCCTGATATTGTATTTCAATCACAACACAATAAAGGGGATACGCCCTGGACACTATTTGCGGGATCAAACAGAACATTTAATATGTCAGGGATATCTGCCCGGAAAACTCACCGGGTTATATCTCCGAAATCTTCTGTTATAATGAACTAAGATACTATGGAACAAGCTGTTATATTTTGGATCCTGTCGATTATATGTTTGGGTGCCGGTTTTGTGGGTTTATTGCTTCCGGTATTACCCGGTCCACCTTTACTTATTGCCGGATTTGTACTAGGTGCATGGGCCGAAGATTTTCAGTACATCAGCTGGGGGTCTTTAAGCGTGTTGATTGTACTCTCGTTTTCCATGTATTTAGTGGATTTTCTTTCTACCCTCTTAGGTGCTAAAAAATACGGGGCTTCGAACCGAGCATTAATAGGCGCTACAATTGGTGGTGGAATTGGCATCTTTTTTGGCCTTCTCGGCATTATTGTAGGCCCCTTTATAGGCGCTGTGATTGGGGAGTTATCTGTGCAAGGAGATGCGCTTCAGGCTGGTCGTTCCGGAATCGGGACAACATTGGGTTTGGTAATCAGTGTTGCTGCAAAACTTGCTATTGCCTTTAGCATGATCCTTGGGTTTATATTCATTCGCTTTTTCTGAAAAAACTATGTTAAGTCGTTTATGAACATTCTTGAAGTCAGGGCTGAAAATGTAGATCAGACCGGATTTTTTTGCATGATGAGCAAGAAAAAATCACCCGGCTACCTGGCTAAACAAAGATGGATAAAAGAGCGTTTTTCTGAAGGAATGGAAGTATACATGTTGGATTTAAAGCAAGGTGGCCGGGGATTTATTGAAACCATTCCGGCTGAGTATGCATGGCGTTCGATACTGGCTCCCGGTTATTTGGCTATTCATTGCATCTGGGTGGTAGGAAAAAGTAAAGGCCAGGGTTATGGGAAATTGCTGTTGGAGCATGTTGTTACTAAAGCAAAAGCAGATGGTTATAAAGGTGTTGTAATGGTGACCAGCGATCAGGTTTGGCTTAGCCATAAAAAACTTTTTGAAAAAAAAGGCTTTGTTGAAACCGAATCAGCACCACCAGGCTTTCAGTTGATGTTAAAAACATTTCAGGAAACCGATGTCAACCCAAGTTTTACACATCAATGGGATAAAAAAGCCGCAAAATGTGCAAACGGATTCACTGTATTCTATTCTGGACAATGCCCCTATATTTCAGACGCCGTTCAAACCATCAAGGATTATGCCCTGGAAAAAGAGCTTGCTTTTAAAGCCTTAGAACTTAAATCAGCTGCCGAGGTGCGTGAAAAATCACCTTCAGCATATGGTGTATTTTCAATCGTCTTTAATGGTAAGCTGCTCAGCTATCATTATTTGCAAAAAAAGGATCTTGATAAGAGGTTGTCTTTATAAGTCTATATTTTAGTGGATTAGATACTTAGAAAACGATCGGAGGTTTCCTTTTTCTGAGGGCTTTTTATGGGATTTTTAGAGATTGTACCTTTGATCGGCGGGGGATATGCAATCAAATTCTAAGATAAATTTATAACAATTCTGGCTGAAGACTTAATCTTCGTAATACGCCCATTTGCCCTGGAGGGTTAATACCATTTCAACAAGTTCACGAATGCACCCTTTTCCTCCTTCGTATCCAGAAACATAATAAACCCGGTTACGCAGGAACTCAATGCCATTAATCGGTGTAGAAGACAGACCTGCTTTTTTTAGGATTTCAATATCAGATATATCATCACCAATATAGAGGCAATCTTCATCGCTTAAACCCAGATTAGAGAGTATGGTCTGGTATGCGGCCATTTTATCAGACACACCCAGGTGGATTTCTTTAACCCCCAACGCACTTAAATGTTTGGAAGCAGCTTCGGATTGGCGTTCGGAAATAACGCCGATATGAAGTTGGTTATTCAAAGCTTCGCGTATTGCCTGTGCATCACGAAAGTTATAGGCACAGTATTCCTCACCTGAATTGGAGAAGTAGAGTTGCCCGTCTGTCAGGACACCATCCAGAGTAAAAACAACAACTTTTACTTTGGTAAGCAACTCACGGAGTCGTGAAGTGGTATCACCTGAGGATAATGGAATGCCAAAAAGTTCAATATTAGACAATTTGAAAAAATGGTTTAATTAAAAGAATTAACAAGTTTATGAATTTCTAACAGCTCATGCAATAATCCCCGAACCTCTGAAAGTGGCAGTTGTGTAGCTGCATCCGATTTGGCTTCTTCCGGATTCGGATGAACTTCCATAAACAAACCCTGAACGCCAACGGCTACAGCTGCTCTGGCAAGTGAACGTATATATTGTCGCTCTCCTGATGAAACACCTTTGCCAGCCCCGGGCAGCTGAACGCTATGAGTTGCATCAAAGACGACAGGATATCCTAAAGCTGCCATTTGCGGCAATCCACGGAAATCTACAACCAGGTTATGGTATCCGAATGAAGTGCCACGTTCTGTAACAAGGATACGTTCATTTCCGGTAGATTCAACCTTTTGAATTGCAAAAATCATATCTTCGGGAGCCAGGAACTGTCCTTTTTTGATATTTACAACCAAACCCGTTTCGCCTGCTGCTATTAAAAGGTCCGTTTGGCGGCATAAAAAGGCGGGGATTTGAAGCACATCAACATACCTGGCCACTGTTTTGGCGTCTTGAGGATTATGGATATCAGTTAAGACAGGAAGATTAAGACTTTTTCGAACATCATCCAGTATATCCAGGGCCAGTTCATCGCCTATTCCTGTAAAAGAAGCCCGGGATGAACGGTTGGCTTTTTTAAATGAGGATTTAAAAATCAATTGAATGCCCAACTCATCGGTAATATCTTTGAGGTGTTTGGCTGTGTCTAAAATCATTTCCCGGTTTTCAACCACACATGGCCCTGCAATGAGAACCAGTTTGTCTGAATTACCAATTTGAATCTTATCTATCGAAACCTGATGCATCCTTGTGTTTGATCAATGAAAAAGATGGCGCAAAGTTACAAAAGAAAACGTTTTGATAAAATTTTATGCTTGCTTTTGAGGATATTAAACATACCAAAACCTAATATATGATTAATGCTATATGAGCCAGCTTCAACTTATATCCATTGGCAGCACAATTCTTGCCGGGATTTTACTATGGATTTTTGAAGCCCTGGCACCCTATTATTTTAATCGAAAGGCTCATGCCCGCCACTCGATCAAAAATTTCTCAATTGCAGGAGTCAATATACTCATTATGCTTCCGTTCAGCCTGCTTACGGCATTTGTGCTGCTTGAAGCCAAACCGTACTGGATGGGATTCAGGGCGTTAAATCTTGAGCCCTGGCAGCATACACTTCTCATTGTTATCAGCATAGATTTATGGATGTATATTTGGCACCGGATCAATCATCGGGTTGATTTTTTATGGCGATTTCATGCCATCCATCATAGCGATCCTGAAATGGATGTTTCAACAACATGGCGATTTCACTGGGTGGAGATCACTTTATCTGAACTGATCAGACTTCCGGTTTTTATATTATTGGGTGCCCAAATTCAGGATTTGCTGATCTACAATACTATCATGACACCCATCATCGCCTTTCATCACAGCAATATATCCTTGCCGGACACTTTTGATCGAGTGCTTCGCTGGGTAATTCCAACCCCGCATTTACATCGGTTGCACCATTCCATGTTAAGATCCGAGCACGATAATAACTACGGCAGCATGCTCTCGATATGGGACAGAAGCTTTGGCACATTGCTTCAACGAAATCAAAGTCTTATATCGTTACAATTGGGACTGAAAGATGAAATTAGCCACGAGGATCAAACATTCGGTGCTTTAATGCGTCGACCGTTCAAATCAGTTACTGCCACCTAAAACATATCGGGCTGTTTTAGCGAATAAACATATTGTTTGTGGGCAATCCCATATCTAACATTAAACATTAATCGAACATTATGACAACAAAAGATAAAGTCCGAAAAGATATTGAAAACCGTCTGCAGGATATTGAAAAGCAATTATCCGATCTCCAGGCAGAAAAAGACCAGCTTCAGGCCAAATGGACATCTGAAAAAGAACTGATCATGCGTATCGGTAAAACAAAGTCGGATATTGAAGAAGCCAAACTCCAGGCCGAAGAATTTGAGCGCCAGGGGAATTTTGGGAAAGTAGCCGAATTACGATATGGCAGGATTGTTGAGCTTGAAAAGCAACTTGAGGCCGATAAAGAGCATGTAGAAGCTCTTCGCTTGAAAGGTGAAATGATGATGAAAGAAGACATCGAATCGGGTGATATTGCCGAGGTGGTCTCAAAATGGACAGGTGTGCCGGTTACCAAGATGTTGCAATCCGAGCGTCAGAAAATCTTAAACATTGAAGATGAACTTAAAAAACGTGTCGTGGGGCAGCAAGACGCTATCCATGTGATCAGTGATGCGGTAAAGAGAGCACGTGCAGGATTGAGTGACGAAAAAAGACCTATCGGCTCGTTCATCTTTTTAGGCACAACCGGTGTTGGTAAAACCGAACTGGCCCGAAGCCTGGCGTCTTATTTATTCAACGATGAAGATGCTATGGTTCGCATTGATATGAGTGAATACATGGAAGCATTTAATGTTAGCCGGTTGATCGGAGCGCCTCCCGGGTACGTGGGTTATGAAGAGGGTGGTCAGTTAACCGAGGCGGTTCGTAGAAAACCGTTTTCAGTGATCTTACTGGATGAAATTGAAAAAGCCCATCCTGATGTGTTTAACATTTTATTACAGGTGCTGGAAGACGGCCGGCTAACCGATAATAAAGGACATACGGTTAACTTCAAGAACACCATAATTATTATGACCAGTAACCTGGGCTCGCAAATGATCCAGGATCAAACAACATTGCTTAATGATGAAAACCGTGATGAAATTACATCTAAACTTCGCCTCGAGTTGTTCGAGCTTTTAAGACAACGCGTGCGCCCCGAGTTTTTAAACCGGGTTGATGAAGTGATTTTATTTATGCCGCTTACGCATGAAGACCTCAAAGAGATCATCGATATTCAGTTTGAACGGGTTTCTAAAACTGCAGCCCATCAGAACATTATGCTAAGTATAACCGATGCTGCAAAAGAATGGTTGGGCGAACTTGGCTACGATCCGACATTTGGAGCGCGGCCATTGAAACGTGTTCTGCAGCGTTATGTTACAAATGCCCTGGCTGAAAAAATCCTCTCAGGGGATATTAATGAAGGTGATCAGGTACTGGTTGATGTTCAAAACAAAGAGATTGTTATCAAGAAACAATAACCTTACCCAAAATTGGAGAATCTTAAAAACGCCCGTGCTTCATAAGTGCAAGCATGGGCGTTTGTATTTTTAAGGATCAGGATTCTTGCTAACTTTAACAAAACATTATATTCTGTGATTGGTTTTTCTTTTTTTATTAAACTTTTAAATTAAAGGCCTTACATAATTAGTAATACTTCTGAGAATCTCTCACGCTCAAAAGAGTTATCTTTTTACCCGGATAAGAATTATTTTGTAAAGTTTAACAATGGTTCGCACATAATAGGTTTGATAATGAGTATGGCAGATACATCGCCGGTAGAACAAGCCGATCAAAAACCCGCTAGGATACAGACGATTAAAAATCGGCTTAATGACAATATTGATGAAAAGGAACGCGTGGATTTATGGTTGGCGTTGGCCGAAGAAACCCATATCACCAATACAAAATATGCTTTAGAGCTTTCCAACAGAGCACTGATTGATTCAAAAGAATTATGCTACAAAAAAGGTCAGGCACGAAGCATGCAACTGGCCGGAATATGCAATTCTTTGCTCTCGCACAATGATGAAGCTATGACTTCATTACTGGGCGCATTATGGTTGTTTGAAGAATTAGAAGACAGGCGCGGAGAAGCAAAAACCCTCATTAGCATTGGCAACGTTCTGAACATATTGAGTGATTTTGAGCAGGCGGTTGGGTATTTTTTTCAAAGTTCCCGCATCTTTCAAATTCTCAACGATAAAAAAGGCCAGGGTGATATTCTCAATAGTATCGGGGAAGTCTTTCTTAATGTCGGAGATTATGCCGAAGCTCTTAATTACTTTAATAAAAGCACTCGCTACTATAAAGAAATCAATGATAAGCAATCCCTTGCAATTGCCTTAAAAAACATTGGGCAGATCAGTATAAAAATCCAAAAGTATGAAGAGGCACTGGTCTACCTAGAGCGGAGTGTTGAGTATGCCAGGGGGGCTTTAGATGTTTATACCGAGGCAGATTCTTTGAATTATATTGGCCAGGCATACAAATGCCTTGAACGTATTGAGAAAGCCCGGGATATGTATTTCAAATGCTTGCTCAAATGTCAGGAAATCGGCTATCGAAGAGGTGAGGGGCTTGTGTTGCTTTCCTTAGGCCAATTGTTTTTTAACAAAGACGATCATGTAGGAGCCGAGCAATACTTACAGGAAGCATTGATCATAGCAGAAATGATCAAAGCCCGAACCATTATGTATGAAGCCAATCACTTATTGGCATTGATCTATGAAAAGAAAGGGGCCTATAAAAAAGCACTAAATTTCCACAGATCTTTCTATGAAGAAAAGGAACGGCTTTTAAATAAAGATATCTCCAAAAAGATCAACCTTCAGAAACAAAGCTTTGAGGTAAATACGGTTCAAAAAGAACTGAGCTTTTACAAGGGCAAGTACGAAGAAATAATGAAAGCCTTTAAAGATCTTCAATCTTTAAACGTGGCTTTACAAAATGAACTGGACTTAAAAACCCGCCTTAATGCAGAGTTAAGCAAACAGCTTAGCGGAGGTGATCAGCAGCCAAAACGTGATTTCCTGACAGAGCTTTATACGATAAGGGCTATGGAAACACGTATTAAGCAGATCTTTCAAGCCATAAAGAAGAAAGATGGGGCATTGAGTATAGCTGTTATTGAAATCGATTATCTTCGCAGCATCAATCAAAAATACTCGAATAATGTCTCCAACGAAGCTATGAAGACGGTTGCCAAACTCTTAAAGGAAAATTTACGATCAAACGATTTCCTGTTGCGTTATCAGGGTAGCAAATTTGCATTACTTCTCCCCGATATTAAAGCCTCGAAGGGATATGTGTTTTGTGAAAAGCTTCGAAAATCAGTAGAAAACTATCGTTGGGGAAAAATTGCTAAAGGGCTAAAGGTAACTTTAAGTATCGGCTTAAGTGATGATATGAGTGTAAAATCTTATGAAGAACTTTTAGATAAAGCCAGGCAGAAATTAGTATCCATCGAAAAAGCCGGTGGCAATCAAGTCCATTATTAAGCTGGTTCAACTCAATTCTTACTACCTCTCACAATGCGACCATTTATAAAATGAAAGCTATTGCTCAAATTTTCCTGTTTTGTCTTCTTTTAGGTGGTTTTTCAGAGAGCTCAGCTAAACCTGCTTTAAGCCTTTCAGACAGCGACAGCCTGGCCTTTAAAGTTGGCCAAATGCTCATGGTTGGATTCAGGGGATTGAATTTGCATGATAGTCTGCATATCTCCGAAGATCTGACCAAACGCCATATTGGTGGTGTTATCCTGTTCGACTATGATGTCCCATCTCAAAAACCTGTAAGAAATATCAAATCAAAAAGCCAGCTAAAGGCATTAATTCAGGCTCTTAAATCAAAGTCATCAGTGCCTTTATTAGTAGCTGTGGATCAGGAAGGTGGCAGGGTTCAGCGTTTAAAACCCAAATTCGGTTTTTCGGCCTTACCTTCCCACGAAAAACTGGGAAACATTAATAATGCCGATAGCACATTACAAGTTGCCGAAATCATGGCCAAAGAGCTTAAAGAAATGGGGTTTAATCTTAATTTTGCCCCGGTTATTGATATGAACAGCAATCCACAAAATCCGGTGATTGGTAAATTGGGACGAAGCTTTTCTGCTAAACCAGATGTTGTGATCAAACACAGCCGTATTTTTCTTAAAGCTCTCAGGCAAAAGCAAATATTTGCGGCAATCAAGCACTTCCCCGGACATGGCAGCTCAATGTCGGATTCTCATTTGGGTGTTGCAGATATTACCCAAACCTGGGATAAACAGGAACTTAAACCTTATAAAGTTTTGAGCAGAGAAGGTAAGGTTGATATGGTCATGACCGCGCATATTTTTAATAAAACGCTTGATCCATCCTACCCGGCTACACTCTCAAAAACGATCCTGCAATCCTATTTAAGAAAAGATTGCGGTTTTAATGGGGTCATCATTTCAGACGATCTTCAAATGAAAGCGATCTCAGATCATTATGGTTTAGAAGAAACCTTGCGCTTATCTATTAATGCCGGTGTTGATGTGCTTTTATTTGCCAACAACAGTGTCTATGACCCGCATATTGCTAAAAAGGCCCAAAGCATGATTCTTGGCCTGGTTAAAAGCGGCAAGGTTTCGGAAAGCACAATTAACCGGGCATACAGTCGTATTATGCAATTAAAAAAGAACTTAAGGTGAGCACGGATCTGACAACCCAATCTGTTGAAGCGCAGCCAAATCCTTCTTGCCATGTGTATTTCGTCAATAAGTTCAATTGGTTTGATGCCTCGCCAATGGCAACCGTCTCTACCCTTTCAACTTACAATCTGGCAGCAATCGGCCAGCCAACCACATTGATCATTGAAGGCCAGCCATCCCGGGATCCCGATACGGTATTACAGGAAACCTTTGGCTTAACTCCCCCGAAAAAAGGAAAAAAGAAATCGACCGGGGCTTTTTATAAAAAGGCGTTCAGATACATAAGCCAACATAAAACAGCAGGGAAAAAAGTGGTGGTTACAAGAAACACAACCTTTCTTCCATACCTGATGATGCTAAAAGCCATGCATGGTAGCACGGTTTTGTTTGAGTCGCATGGGTATCATGGCCAGGCAACTGTGCCCGGAATACCTAAACGCAATTTTGGAAAGTGGAAGCATAAGCATTCCGGGTACCGGTACATGGAGCACGTATTTTTGAACATCTGTGATGGATTGATTTGCATTACCAAACCGCAACAACAATTATACCAGGCCGATTTTTTAAAGATTCCTTCAACTGTGCTTGTCTTAGCCTTAAAAAGCCACAGGCTTGATTTAAACCAGAACCTGCTTACAAAACGTTTCGAGGCCAGATGTTTGGTTTATATTGGTCGCCTTACAGAACATATTGATGTAACGCTGATGATTGAGGCGATGAAAGATCTAAGCAAGGCACGTATTAAAATGGCCTGGCTGGGATTAAAACCCGGAGATATTCAAAAGCTAAGATCAAAAATTAAGAAGATGGGTGCACCCGATGAAGCATTTGAGTTATTGGAATGGATGCCTCATAGTAAAATGACAACCTATTTATCTGAAAAAGCCTGTATTGGACTGGCTACTTACAGGCCAACTTACCGCTCAGCTGCTGTAACCTGTCCGACCAAAATATTTGATTATTACGCTGTGGGTTTGCCGGTATTGGGGACCGATATTCCAACAGTGGCCGATATTTTATCTCCGGGTGCTGAGGGCCAGTTGTTTAAAGCGTCAGATAAAGAGGCGTTTGTTGCAGAGGTTAAAAATATGTTGTCAGATAAAGAGCACTACCTTAAGATGCATCAAGCGGCTATTAAAGCAGCCGGATATTATTCATGGGAAAACAGAGCAAAACGTTTTGTACATTTTTTAGAAGACATTTTTTCATAAACACGTTTAAATATGGTTGATCAATTTCAACAATGGCTCCTGGGTAAGGGGCTGGAACAGTTTAATGCCGAGCTACTGGCCACAGCGTTGGCGCTGTTTATTATCATGTTGGCAGCGGTTATTCTCAATTTGGTTGTTCGTCAGATCCTTCTGGGTGTTGTGCATTTTGTAGTATCAAAATCTGAGACCCAGTACGATGATGTGTTCTTAAAACGCAAAATGTTTGATCACATTTCCCATTATATTCCAGCCCTGGGGATGTATTTGATTGTCCCGATCGTGTTTTCAGAAAACACCAGGCTGGTTGAGTTTATTATACATTTGATCTTTATCTACATCATTATTGTATCGATTCTGGTGCTGAACGCGTTTTTAAAGTCGGTTCAGGATATATACCAGAAGTTTGAAGTCTCAAAAGAAGTCCCCATTAAAGGCATTATACAGGTTCTGCAAATTGTAGTCTATTTTGTGGGGCTGATCTTTTTTATTGCCTTAATCCTGGATAAATCGCCGTTTTACCTTCTGAGTGGTTTAGGGGCCTTAACCGCCATATTGCTCCTGGTCTTTAAAGATGTGATTTTGGGGTTTGTGGCAGGCATTCAGCTGGCTGCCAATAAAATGGTTATGCACGGCGACTGGATTGAAATGTCGAAATACGGTGCCGATGGCCCGGTAATTGATATTGCACTTACCACCGTAAAAGTCCAGAATTGGGATAAAACCATTACCACAATTCCCGCTTACGCCCTTATCAGCGATTCGTTTAAGAACTGGCGGGGCATGCAGGATTCAGGTGGCCGACGCATCAAACGCTCTGTTTTAATTGATATTAGTACCATTAAGTTTTGTGATGAAGAGATGATTGAGCGGTTCTCTAAAATCCGTTTTATCTCGGCTTATGTTGAACAAAAGAAAAAAGAGGTTGCCGAATACAACAGTCTCAATAAAGTGGATACAGAAATGCTTGTCAATCGTCGTCGGCTGACCAATGTAGGGACTTTTCGGGCGTATGTTGTGGCTTATTTAAAAAATCACCCCAATATTCGCCAGGATATGACTTTTTTGGTGCGCCAGCTTAAACCAACCGAAATGGGGCTGCCTCTTGAAATTTATGTCTTTGTCAATGATATTGTCTGGGCTAATTATGAAGCAATTCAGGCTGATATATTTGACCACATTTTGGCCATCGCACCTGAATTCGATCTGTACGTGTTCCAGAATCCTTCCGGAATGGATTTCAGGCAATTAAAGGGATCTCAGAACACCGGATAAGAATCTCACCCGCTAAATTTCATGATAAGCTTATAAAGCTTAACGATTGGAATGGCCTGCCATGGGGCGGTGTATCTGGTTGGTTTTTTTTGGATGCATGTTTCAATATGATCAACCGCTGTTTCTACGCTCATCATAAACGGTTTAAGATCGCCCTTGGCCATTTTGGTATCTACAAAGCCAAACCGGACATTGGACACATAAATCCCTTTGGGCTTCAAGGCCAATTGTAAACCACCCAGGTAATTTGAAAACCCGGCTTTTGAGGCATTGTAAGATGGGGCTTCAGCCGAGAGCAGTTCGTCGGCCAGGCTCGAAAGACCCATAATATGACCAGATCGCCGTTTAATCATCTCCGGTGCGATAACCGAGACGGTTTTTACTAAACCTGTGAGATTTACTTCGAATATCTCCGCCTCTTTTTGCATGTTGGTCAGGTCCAGGATTTCCCCGATACCCACACAGTATAGACAAAGATCAATGGGAACGGTTTGGGCTGAATGGGAAAGGTATTGAACATAATCCGGATCACAAACATCTAAAGTGCGATGATGATACTCCGGCTTGGTAATGGACGCATCGCGCCGGGAAAGGCCATAAACTGTCCAGCCTTTCGATAAAAGTCGCTCTGTTGTGCCTAAGCCTATACCATCGGTATGACCAATGATTAATGCGCTTTTTTGCATATTTGGCGTGTAAGAACCCGGTTTATTTTAACTGGTAGCTTTGTATGTACGCAGCCCAATCCATAAGTAAGGCAATGCCAATATGAACGATAATGCCCCCGAGAATAGATCCGCTTTCCAGTGCGATCACTCCTAAAATATAACTGCCAAAAATCGAGCCCAGAGCTTCACCCATCGGTTTGCCAAAGTGCCAGAAGGCATACAGCACTGCGGCTGGCATTACCACTGCACGACCCATTTCCTTGGGCATGCCTAAAATGGCAAATCCACGAAAGAAAAACTCAACCGAAACAAATCGAATAGCATAGATCACATGAAACCCAAGCATGGTCAACAGGTAAGGCAGCTGAAGAAATTCTTCGGCCATGGTGGGCTTGTAGCGCGGATAAGTTTTTAAAAAAGCAGGCTGAAAGGAGGCCCACACAATAAGCGGGAGCATAATGGCCAGCATCCATAAATATGGGGTGAGATTAAAATTGCGCGTAGTAAATCCATACAAACCGGGTTGATCTCTGTCCCAAATCCAATAGTAGATGATCAGTGGCGCCATCATAGTAACTGTGCGCATTGTATACAGAAGGATCAGCCAGAAGTATCGCCGGACTTCCGGAGGTGTCTCAAGGATATCGATGATGGAGGTTGTAAAAATAAGTGTGGCCCGATTCAGGGTTAAAACACCGATGATCAGCAAGCTAAGTCCCCAAAAGGCAGGTGAGGTGATAAACCGTTTGGTTTTATAAAACAAGGCATAACCCAGGCTTGGAATAAAGTAAGCAAAGGTAAAAAAAAGGAAATAGTACCCAAGCCGGATGTATTGATTGGGTTCGGCATCTAAAATGGATCGCTTGAACCCCAGGCTGTAATTGATGTAAAAACTTACAAAAAGAAAAACCGCAATAAATGCATAATAACTTGGATTAAAATCCTCTTTAAGGTGAACTTTCAGGTAGCCAATAATTTGCTTCATTGGTCTTACTTTTCAATGCCTAAGCGTGCTTCCAGGTGCTCAGTGTTGTAGTAATGCTTGATCTCTTTCATCTGGGTTACCAGGTCGGCCATGTCCAGTAAAGCAGGTGTGGCATATCGCCCGGTTAAAACCAATTCAACCGATGAGGGCCGGTTTTGGCATAGTTCAAGCACATCAGATTCAGGGATCAGGTTAAAATAGACAGCTACACATATTTCATCCAGAATCACCAGGTCGTAGGATTGGGATGTGATGGCTGATTGGCATTCTTTAAAACCGGCCAGGGCTGCATCCTGATCTGCCTGCTGTGGCTCGCGGTGAATAAAACAATCCTTTCCAAACGTTTTTAGCGTAAGCCGGTCGGAAAACTTTTCCAATGCCTTATGCCCGCTGTATGGCATAGATTTTATGAACTGGCCAAAGAATATGCGCATACCGGCGCCATAAGCCCGAAGCGCCAGACCCATGGCTGCAGTTGTTTTACCTTTACCGTAGCCGGTGTAGAGCTGAATTTTTCCTGTAAAACCGGTCATATGATCTCTTGTTCTGATTTGTAAGCCTCTGCTACAGCTTTGGCTATTGTTGGTGCTACGGTTTTATCCAATACAGCCGGAAGAAATTTTTCAGGTGTCGGATTTTCTATAATATTGGCCAGGGCATAAGCAGCTGTTAATTTCATTTTTGGTGAAATATGCCTGGCTTTTGCATCCAGCGCACCCCTGAAAACACCGGGAAAAGCCAGAACATTATTAACCTGGTTTGGAAAATCACTTCGACCCGTACCAATAATTCGTGCACCGGCTGCCCGGGCTTCATCCGGCATTATCTCTGGTGTAGGATTAGCCAGGGCTAAAATGATGGGGTCGTCGGCCATGGTGTGGATCATGTTTTGGGTAAGAAGATTGCTTACACTAACACCAATAAATACATCGGCGTTGACAAGGGCATCGGCAAGATTACCACTTTTCTTCTCACGATTGGTCATCATGGCCAGTTTCATCTTTTGCGGAGAGTTTTGGATATCGGGGCGACGAGGTTCAATAATCCCTTTACTGTCACAAATGATAATTTCATTAACGGGCTCACACACATGGGGATCATATCCTACGCATAAGAGCAGTTCTACAATTGCTGTTCCGGCAGCACCGGCGCCGTTGATCACCACGTTCAGGTCGGTGATCTTTTTGCCGGCAATTTTCGCTGCATTGATCAGTGCCCCCAAAAGCACAATGGCCGTACCATGCTGGTCATCATGAAAAACCGGAATGCCGATATCCTGAAGCGCCTGCTCGATTTCAAAACACCGGGGTGCGGAAATATCCTCGAGGTTTATACCCGCAAAAACGGGAGCAATATTTTTAACCAGGCTGATGATCTCGTAGGTGTTTTGCGTAGCCGTGCAGATAGGGAAGGCATCAATACCGGCATATTCTTTAAATAAAACGGCTTTGCCTTCCATAACCGGTATCGCACCATACGGCCCGATGTTTCCCAGTCCGAGAACTGCTGAGCCATCTGAGACGATGGCAATGGTGTTGTTTTTTAAAGTATACTCGTAAGCTGTTTCGGGTGACTCTGAAACCACCCGACTTACTTCAGCAACCCCGGGCGTATAAGCCATGGAGAGATCGTGTAAGGTCTCCAGCTTGATTTTTGAAGTGATTTCAATTTTACCCGCATGTTTTTTATGAAGGTCTAAAGCGTCTTGGTTAATACTCATAAATGTGTTTGGATTAAGTTTTGCGGGTTAGTTGCTCTGATTCGGGAGCGTGGAGAGAAAATCGCGCATACCCGGAACGTAAGACTTGGAAAAAAGAAAGCCATCGCCATGATCGTGCTTGATATCCAAAAAAGATTTAGGCTCTTTGGCAGCCTCATATAAAGCCAGGCCATGTTTATATGGAATAACTTCATCTTCTGGGCTGTGGATAATAAGAACAGGACAGTTAATGTTGTTTAAACGGTCAATCGTGTTATAATGAATACGCGAAAGCCAACGTACCGGAAAAAACGGGTACGTTTCTTTACCAATGTTATCAATGGAAGTAAAGGTCGATTCCAGTATTAGGGCTTTGGGCTGATGTTTTTCGGCCACCCAGCCGGCCACACCCCCGCCAAGCGATCGGCCATGAACCACAATTTGATCAGGTCGAAAAGACTTGGTTGTGGTCAGGTATGTCCAGGCAGCCTGAGCATCTTTGTAAGTACCTTTTTCACTGACATGGCCAGTGCTTTGGCCATAACCCCGATAATCAAAAATAAAAATATTCAGCCCAAGCTCGCGGAATCGTTGGATGGAAGATACCCGGTCAGATATGTTTCCGGCATTTCCATGCAGGAAAAGTAACACGTCTTGTGAGTTAGGATCCGGAATGTACCATCCATGGAGCTTTTCATGATCCTTGGTGTCGAGTATTACTGTTTCAAAATCCAGGCCAATTGCTGATGGATCGGAAGTAAGGGTGCGGGTTGGAAAAAAAACCAGGTGTTTCTGATAATAATACAGAAACACCATGATAATCACATAGATTAAGGCTATTGATCCTGAAGCGATGATAAATAGTCTCACTGGGCAGAGTTTGGTTTATTTGACCTGTCCGGGAAAGATATCAAAGATTCAATTTATTCACCACAAAATCCAGATCTTTATCGCCTCTGCCACTTAAATTAACAAGAATACTTTTTCCGGGTAATTCTAGTGCAATTTTCATGGCATGTGCTACGGCGTGGGCACTTTCAAGGGCAGGAATAATTCCTTCCAGTCGCGATAGTTTTATAAAGGCATCAAGGCATTCATCATCCGAAATGGTCACGTACTCGGCCCGCCCGATATCTTTCAGGTAGGAGTGCTGAGGGCCTACACCAGGATAATCCAAACCGGAGGCAATGGAATAAACCGGCTTTGGCTGGCCTTCTTCATCCTGGATCAAATAGCATTTAAATCCATGAATTGTGCCCATAGATCCCGTGGTTAAAGTAGCTGCATGCTCCGAGGTATTTAATCCTAAACCTGAGGGTTCTACGCCGATGATGCGAACATCTTTATCATCTAAAAACGCTGTAAACAGGCCAATGGCATTGCTACCACCACCAACACAGGCCATCAGGATATCAGGATTTTTACCTTTGAGTTCGTTGAACTGTGTCTTTGCTTCCTGGCCGACAATTTTCTGAAAATCGCGTACCATCATTGGGAATGGGTGAGGACCTACAACAGAACCAATCGCATAGAAAAAGTTTACCGGATCTTTCATGTACTCTTCAAAAGCGCTATCAACCGCGTCTTTCAGGGTGGCTGTGCCGCGGCTTACCGGAACAACCGTTGCACCGAGTACTTTCATGCGCATTACATTGGGATGTTCTTTTTCAATATCAACGGTACCCATGTGGATCTCACAGGGTATTCCTAGTAGCGCACAGGCAGTTGCAAGTGCCACTCCATGCTGCCCGGCTCCTGTTTCGGCCAGCACTTTGGATTTTCCCATACTTTTTGCCAGCAACACTTCGCCGAGGCAATGGTTAATTTTATGAGCGCCGGTATGGTTTAAATCTTCGCGCTTGAAGTAGATATCGGCACCACCGCAAGCTTCACTCAGCCGCTTGCATTGATAAATCGGGCTTGGTCGTCCCACGTAATTTTTCAACAAACTGGCAAGCTCTTTTTGAAAAGCTTCTGTTTGGCTGATTTTTTCATAAGCCTCAGCAATTTCATCCATGATGGCTTTTAATTCAGGAGGAACAATCTGGCCGCCATATTGGCCAAACATACCGTCTTTATCAGGCATGGCTTGAGTTAAAACAGACATAACCGGTGAGTTTTAGTTGAAAAAAAGTTGAGTTAATTGTAGACCTGTTTGTATGTGCAAGATCTATTTTGGTTGATTATCTGCGATGCTTTTTGTTTTTCTTTTTTTTCGATGAGCCTTTTCCCTTGTGACCATGACCATATTGTTTTTCACCTCCTTGAGATTTCATCTCATGGACATGCGGCGTATTTCCGGATACAGGTGGTGCAATTTTTTCCGGAGCCACTGTTTTAGGCTTATCTGATTGGGTTTTCTCTTTACTGGTTACAGAACCGGCCGGTAATGGTTTTCCGGGTTGCTCCTCTTTTTGCGTTGAACTATCGGAAGTTGGTTTGGAAACGCTTTGCGCCGGAGCAGGTTGCTTTGGCGGCTGAGCTTCGGGCTTTTCTGTGGTTTCTGCCGGCTTAGATGGCGCAACTTGTTTAGGCTGAGTGATTGCTTCAGGTTCAGGTTTTTCGGTTAAGCCAGATTGCTTTGCCAAAGAAGGTTCAGGTTTCTTTTCGGGCAATGGTGTATTCTCAAAAGTAATTTTAATCGGAGGATTGGACTGAGCTGATTTAGCAGCAGATGGTTTTGGTATAGACTTTCCGCTGCATTTTGCCTCTAATTGACTTAACAACTCCAGAGCCGCGCTATCGCAAAGACGAGGTACTTGCTGAATGAGATCAAAAACGGAGGTGATATCATAAACGGTAGGACCGATCTGAACACCCAGAGGTTCTAAATGATCACCTTCAATTTCCTGGTTATAAAAATTCTGATTTGTTTTCTGGTTCAGTGTTTCATAAAACCAGGCTACATCACTTTTATCAGGATCACCGGCCAGATTGCCTGCCACATTATCATCTTTAAATGAGAGCATAGCCGTTAAGTTGAACAGATCGCTCTTAACTACTAAATCCTGCATGGTTGTTCGGGTTGGCCTGACGCCTAAATTGAAAGTATCGAGCAGGTTGGCAAGAAAAGGAACCGGTACTGAATCGGATGTATCGGAAATATCGGGTGCCAGTAAGAGCGAGGGTTGGTTTAAAATACCTTCGGTTTCAACCATTGTTTTTGAACCTGTAGCCATTTTAAACGTATTGTCTTTGGAATCGGTATAAGCTTCAAGCAAAGCAATATACTTACAGCCAACACTATGGCCGACCCAAAAGAGTGGCAACGATTTCAGGGATGGTTCTGAGTTTAATACAATTTTACGTTCATTAAGCAATGTGTAGGCAATTTCGGCATGATTAAACCCAAACTGGAACGGTACTGCAATAATTGAGAATCCGTTTGAATAGAGTTGTTCTAAAAAGTAGTCGTAAGAAACTGTGGGAAACTGACCAAAAAGCTGACCACCATAGAACTCAACAACCCCTTTTGGATTAGGATGGCATGCGACCCAACTTTTAGATATACGTTGATATGGTACTTTCATGTAGAATAAACCTCCTTAAAGTTTAACATTCAGGCCAGAGCCTGATTAAAAAATCAACAATGGAGCAAGTTTGTGCCAGGTTACAGAATCATTTTGCACTTTTTTACATCAGGGGATTAGATAATAAACAAGTTTAGAGGGAAAATCAGAAGCATTTCTTTATCAAGCTAAAAAAAAATCCGGCTTCAGTCTGAGAAAACAGGATCGTATGTTGATGGGTTACATGGGTATGCGTCGATCCCGGCTTAAACGTCGATCATTATCCTTGGTTTGTTTTTTCATGAAATTGTCCATTTCGTCGAATGCTTCTTTATCAAATACAGGCGTACGGCAAACATTAATGGTTCGATCGGTATTGGCAAAAGCAATCAGCTTGCTATTCTGTCCCAGGGCAATATTATAAAATGGGCCCGACATAGCGGCAACTTCTTTGCCACTTTCAACATCCCACAATTTTAAAATGCTGATTTTTCTGACACGATTATAACCTGAAGAGATCAACATCTTGCCATTATCGCTAAATGCCAAAAAGTCTATACCCCCCGGATTTCCCTTGAGGGTTAGTTTTTCGTTGCCGGTTTTGGCATCCCATATTTTGATGGTTTTATCCCAGCTGCCTGAGGCAATTAATGAATCATCCGGACTGTAAGAGACTGAAATAGCCGGTCGGGTATGGCCAATTAATTGTTTTAATTGATCGCCGGTTTCAGCATTCCATATCATCAAAGATTTATCATTACTGCACGAGACCAAATTTTTGCCATCATGGCTGAATCGTATTGCGTTTATTTCTTCTTCGTGACCTTTCAACGACATGGCCTCACGACCTTTTTGGATATCCCACATTTTAACTTCCATGTCATTTCCGGCTGAAGCGATCATATTGCCTGCCGGATTAAAAGAAATGCAGTTGATAACACGCTTGTGTCCGGTGAAAACGGATTCTTCAAGGCCGGTCTTGGTGTTCCATACACGGATGATTTTGTCGCTTCCTGCAGAGGCAAATGTTTTGCCATCAGGACTAAAGGCTATAGAATACACATAACCGGTTTTAACAAAACTAACAAGACTAAATCGGTTGATACCCGTTTGTGTTTCGGTTAGTGAAATTTTCCAGCTGGCTGATGATAAGAGGCTTCCTTCGGGATTAAAAGCCATAGAATTGATCCGGCTGGTGGAGTGTTCATTAACCATTTGTGCCGATTCAAAAACCTGGTTCAGGGGCAAACGCCGGCTTCTTCTGCGGGGATCAATATGGTCGCGCCGGTCATCGTTTCGCCGCTCACTCGAGATATTATCCTCTTCCGCTTCAGGTTCAAATCCAATGTCTTTTTGTATTTTTGGCAGCTCCGATACAGAAAGCTTATCTATCTTGGAAATATTGATGGTTTTATTGCTGTTGGCCACAGCTATGGAGCTTCCGTCATTACTGATAGAAATGGTATAAAACCCGCCTTCGAACGAGCCGAGTTCTTTTCCGGCTAAATAATCCCAGAATTTCACATGGGAGGTTTTATCCAGTCGGTTATAACTGACCGAAATCAATTCTGTGCCACGTGAATTAAACATTAAATAGGTCAGTCCATTTGGATGGCCTGATAGCGTATTAAGTTCGCGGCCGGTTTCAGCATCCCACAACTTAATATTTTTATCCCAACCGGCTGAGGCAACAAATTTTCTGTCCGGGCTGATTGCTACTGTATTGATGAGTCTGGTATGACCAATCAGGGTATGAATGGGTTTGCCTGTGCTGGTATCCCAAAGAATTACGGTTTTATCGGTACTGGCTGAAGCCAGCAGATGGTTGTCTGAGCCATAAGCCAGTGCATTAACATCCTGCTCATGACCTTTTAGTGTATGGATGAGATTCCCATTTTTAGTATCCCATATTTTTACGGTGGCATCATTGCTGGCTGAAGCCAGATGCTTGCCATTGGGGCTGAATTTAAGGGAGTTGATCGCTTGTTTATGTCCTTTTAACTCGTACAATAACCTCCCGCTTCCGGTACTCCAAATGCAAATAACTTTAGAACTGCCGGCAGAGGCAATCAATTTTCCATCCTGGCTATAGTCGATTGAATAAATATATTCAGTAGGCGATTCGGAGATCAAAGTTCTGAAATCATCACCCGTTAAAATATCGGTTATAACAGTTTTCCAGCTTGCATGTGCAAGAAAACTGGTATCAGGGCTAAAGCACAAGGCATTAATTCTGCTGGTAGATTGACCAATAATGCTGAGTGACATAGAAACGCAGGTTATGTTAATAAAATTGTGGAATGAGTTTAATCGTGCGTAATAACTAACAACAAAGCATGTGACGGAACTCACCTATCCAACTGCAAAATTTAAACAAAAAACAATAAAACCACACATCACTGTGTAATTTTAACAATAAAAACCAATTGGGCTATTACATCATTCCTAACCGTTATTTTAGTTACATAGAACCAGCCGTATGTATCCTTAAAACCGTTAAATCTAATTTATATGTTGATTATAGCGCTTAAGTAATGTTTGATAGGTTGACTCTTTAAGCCGGTTTATATCAGATTTTTCAGCGCCTGTTGGTATAATAGGGTAATCAATGATGAGTTTTACGGTGCCTTTATGAATGATAAGTGAATTTTTTTCTGCTAAATGGTGGCTGCCTAAAATGGTTACCGGCAATATCGGGATAAAGGTTTGGCAGGCTATAGCAAATGCACCTTGTTTTAATGGTTGGATTTTCCCTTCTTTATTACGAGTGCCATCAGCAAAAACATGAACAGACTTACCGGCATGGATCCGCTTTTTGGCTTCCTCAATTGCGCTTAACGCTTTTTTTCTGCTTTTGCGATCGATTAAAATAAAATCACCCAGTTTAAGCGACCAGCCAAAAAATGGGATATTACCTAACTCGGCCTTGGCAATCATTCTAAGGTTGAGTTTTATGAATGCCAGAATAATGGGAATATCTGCCATGCTGGCATGATTACTGGCTACAATATACACCTCGCCGGGGTCGTAGTTTTCCTGGCCTTCAATCTCTACTTTTATTCCAAGGAGCCACAAACAGCCTCTGCTCCAAGCTCTTGCAAAGTGCAAATACAGATTGCCCGATCTGTCTATTATGGCGCCAAGTGAAGAAAGCACCGACATGATGAACGTGTAAGGCAATACAAGAACAAAAAAAATAACGGTCTGTAAGGTCATGGTTTTTGGAAATCATGTTTGCCTTAAGATAATGGTGGCAAAGAGAGTTTCCCAAGTATGGCCTTAGATTTTAACGATGCCGAACGTTGCTTGAGGTATTGATAGCCAAGCACAGAAAAGAGAACAGCTTCTTTACCCTGGCTGCAAATGGCAATTTCCTGGAAATCTTCCATGGTTTTCACCGAACAGGGTTCAAAAAGGGTTTTTATATATCCGGTTAAAACCGGGTTCAAACTACCACCACCACTTAAAATAATTTCCTGGCAGCTGATGAAGGGCTTCACAAAGGCTTCATATTGCTGATTGATGATCAAAGCCGAAAGTTCGGTAAGTGATGCCAGGATATCTTCACCCCGCAGATTTAAGTTTTCAGCCTTAAACAGGATAGACGCCACATATGCCTGGCTGAACAGTTCACGGCCGGTAGATTTCGGCGGCAGCTTGCTATAAAACGGCTCCATGAGAAGCTCATTCAACAGGTCCCGGTTTGTTTTACCCCGGCTTGCCAGCTTGCCATCCTTATCGTAGGGCTGATTGAACATGCGTTGAGTAACCTGATCCAATAATGTATTTCCGGGACCGCAGTCGAAATAAATGATGTCTGAAAGGGATCCGTTGGAAGAAATAGCCGTGATATTGCTGATACCGCCAATATTTACAATTAACCGGTTCTGGCCATGACCAAATAACAGATAATCAAGGTATGGCATTAACGGTGCACCTTCACCACCAGTAGCCATATCGGCCGTGCGAAAATCACTAATTGTTGGCTTTTGAGTTCTGGCTGCGATGATGGATGCTTCACCCAATTGAAAGGTCGAATTGACTTGATGCCGCCCGATTGATTCAGCTACCGGTTCATGCCAGAAAGTTTGACCATGCGACGCAATAAAGTCTATCTGGTGCATAGATTCGCCCCGGCTTTTCATGAACGTTAGTGCAGCTTCAGAAAAGGCCTCTCCGATAGCAAAGTCAAGTTGTGAAATGGTTCTCAAGGAAACCTGGTTGGGATGGCTGAGACAGGTTAGAATGGCCGATTGTAACTCGGAATCAAATGGAAGTGTATCAAAAGCAAGCAACGTCGGATGGAGCACCCCGTTGTTTTCCTCAATTTTTGTAAGACCGACATCAATGCCATCAACCGATGTGCCCGAAAGAAGCCCCAGGGATAGCCACTCAGGTTTGTCCGGGATGTGAAAGCTTAGCATGGAAACGAGAGTAAAAACGATTTTAAAGCTTTAAAATCATTTTCCATCAGCCGGGCTTTCTTTTCCAGATTAAGCACTTTTTTTAAGCGATCAGGTATCTCGACTTCTTTATGCAGGGTATCCAGCACAACATCATAAAATTTAGCAGGGTGAGCGGTAGAGAGAACAACGCCATGCGTATTTTTTGCGCCAAATTCAGCCCGATAATTTTGCAATGCTTTTACGCCAACTGCGGTATGAGGGTCCAGAACATAGCCTGATTGTTGAAAGATGTCTTTCATGGTCTGGCGGGTATGAGCATCATCTGTCACAAAAGCAGTGATAGCTTCCCGAAATGATTGAAGATCGTTTTTGTAGATATCCAGTAAGCGGGCAAAGTTGCTCGGGTTGCCCACATCCATAGCTGTTGAAAGGGTTTCAATGGTGGCCCGCGGGTCATAGCAGCCATCTTTCAGATAACGGGGTACGCTATCATTTAAGTTGGTTGCGGCAATAAAGTGCGAGATAGGGAAACCCATTTTTTGGGCAAATACTCCTGCTGTCAGGTTGCCAAAGTTTCCGCTGGGTACCGATATCAGTAGCTCGGAGCCCTGGTGTGTTTTCTGATGTCTGAGGGCGGCATAGGCATAATAAAACGATTGTGGGATAAGCCTTGAAATATTTATGGAATTGGCTGAAGTGAGGCTTAAATGAGCGCGTAATTCCGGATCTCCAAAGGCCTCTTTTACCAGAGCCTGGCAGGCATCAAAATCACCTTTGATTTCCAGGGTATGGACATTATCACCCAGTGTGGTCAGTTGTTTTTCCTGTATCTCGCTCACTTTTCCGGATGGATACAATATGACAACCCGTGTATTGGGAACCCCCTGAAAGCCATAAGCCACAGCGCTTCCTGTATCTCCTGATGTGGCAACCAATATGGTGATCTGGCGGTTTTCTTCTTCGGCAAAAGCACCGATCAGCCTGGCCATGAAACGAGCGCCAAAGTCTTTAAAAGCAAGCGTTGGGCCATGAAAGAGCTCCATGATCCGGGTATGATCATCCAACTCTATAAGCGGCACGTCAAAGTTGTAACTATCCTTTACAAGCTTTAATAGGCGCTCATGGTCTAATTCTGAACCAACAAAACGCCTGGCAATCTCAAAAGCCAGTTCATAAAATGGTTTTTCAGAAAGTGATGAAAGATCAGCTTCTGAGAAACGAGGGATCTCTTCAGGCATATAAAGGCCTTTATCAGGTGCGAGACCTTCCAGAACGGCATGTTTTAATGAAACTTGTGGAGAAGAGTGATTGGTGCTGTAAAAATACATGTTTTGGAAACCTAATTATTATGTTCTAACGGTAGTTCAACATAAAAAATACTACCGCAACCTGTACCATCGCTATTCGCCCATATTTTACCATGGTGGAGCTCGATTAATTGTTTAGATATCCACAAACCAAGGCCGGTGGATTTTTCACCCTTAGTAGGTTTAGCACTTAAACGCTGAAATTTTTTAAACAAATGCTGTTTGTCTTGATCGGTTAGCCCCGGCCCTTCATCCTTAATGGACACCAAAACAGAATATTGCTGACCTTTGGATAGCTCAATCCAGATAGTGGCACCCTCGGGTGAGTATTTAATGGCATTGCTAACCAGATTATCGAACACTTCCTGAAGCCGATCTTCATCACCTTTAACCAAATAGTGAGAGTCAGTAATTAGTTTAATTTGCTGGCTTTTTTTATCAGCTTCCAGGGTATTGTTAGATAAAACTATCTGGAATATAGCATTTAAATCTACAGGAGTAAATTGTAATTGCAATTTGCCACCCTCTATAGCTGATGTTTCCAGCAGACTATTGATTAGCTTGTATAATTGCTGGCTGGCTTTAAAGATAGATTCGGATTTCTTGCTGATTTTTTCGTTCTGCCAGGCTTCCTGTATAATCAATTCTGAATAGGACATGACAGCCTGTAACGGGTTTTTCATATCATGTGCTGCAATGGAAAGTAATTCCGATTTGAACTCATTGGCCTGATTAAGCGATTCGTTCAGGTATTTAAGATACTCATACGCCTGAGCCAGTTCCACGTTTTTCAGTCTGTAGATCTCGGTTTCACGATTAGCTTTTTCCACCTCAAATTCACTCATGAGTTCTTTCTTCTTGAGCTCGGCTTTATTTTCAACTACCTGCTGGTGAAGTAAATGGTAGGTTTTGTAATGATGCAAGGCAGTTTGGAAATCTAACTTCTCTTCAAAGATATCGCTCATCAGAAAATGGGCTTTATAGAGGATTTCTTTATCCATGTGTTCAGTGCCGTACTGGTGGGCTACTTTTGCATGGGATAAGGCTTCTTCGAGCTTGTTTTGTTTGAAATAAATCCGGCCAATATTCAGATTGGCACAAGCTTGCGATTGATTGTGGTTGTGTGAATGGGCCAGCTCAAGACTTTTTTTAAACTTTTCCATAGCTATTTCGTGATGGCCAAGAACCGAGTATAATTTTCCTATGGTAATATATGCGGACTTTTGACCTTCTTCATCCCCGGTTTCTTCATATATATCCAATGCTTCAACAGCTTTTTCCAAAGCCACATTGCAATTTTCTGTTTTTAAATGGCCAAGAGCTTCGGTATGAATGGCATAGGCACGGCCTTTTTTATAGTTCAAACTTACAGCCATTTTAGCTGCCTCAGAACTGACTTCAAGGGCTTTCTCGACATGAGAATCCAGTAGCTGTCGCGAAAGTAAATTAAGAGAGTCGATTTTAACCCTAAGATGATCGTTATTAGGTAGTGTTTTCCCGTTGCCTGCCTTATGTGCCTGTTCTGCTTTCAACATCAATTTAATAGTATAAATAACTCTTTTATAGGTACTACTCAGGGTAAGGGGAACTGTGGTGGGCGATAATGTTAGATAAGATTTTCGGGAGTTCTAACCAAATTAAATAAATGTCAATTGTTCTTTTTCTGAAAGAACCTGAGCACCGGTTGCACTAATTTTATTTACCCAAAAATCACTTTCAAGACCGGCTTGTTTTAAAAAAACATCGCTCATTGCCTGGCCAACTTGACTGCCGGTTTTTTCATTATCTGAAAAAGCAAATAAAGACGGTCCGGAGCCTGCAATTGAGCAGCCTAAAGCGCCTGCTTCAATGGCTGATTGTTTGGCCTCATAAAATGAGGGGATTAAGGGGGCGCGATACGGCTCGGCAACATAATCTTCTAAACTCCTGCCGATGGCGGCCATATCTTTTGTGAGCAAACCATACACCAAAGCGCCTACATTTCCCCATTGTTTTACCGCGTCTTTCAATGACAGAGTGTCTTTTAAAATGGAGCGAGCATGTGAGGTTTTAACTTCGGTATGAGGATGTATTAATGTGACCCATAAGTTTTCAGGGGATGGGATTTCAATCAAGTCCAGCGGGTCGTAGCTTCGGGTTAGAACAAAATTTCCTAAAGTGGCCGGAGCTGCATTATCGGCATGGTATGATCCACAAGCCAGAAACTCCCCTTCCATAACGAATCGGACCAGTTCTTTATGGGTATAAGGACTGTTAAATAAATGGTTGGCTGCAATCAGTGCTGCGGCTGCACTCGAAGCACTGCTTCCCATGCCACTGCTAAGCGGGAGGTTTTTTTTCAGGTCTATGCTTAAATAAAAATGAGGGTTAATGAGCTTCTTCTCAAGCAGGCTTTCAATAAACTTGATAACAGTGATCCCGGCTGTGTTTTTTTTGGCGTCTTTGGGCAAGAGACCACTGTCGCCGGTTATAGAGGTGATTTCAATTTCGAAGTTGGGGACATCTTTTTCGTTATAAGTTAATGTTACCTGATCACCAGGTTCGACAAGCGCAAATCCAAGCACGTCAAATCCGCAGGCTACGTTTCCAACGGTTGCAGGTGCATATCCTATCACTTTTTTCATGTTAACGCTCAATCCATACTTAAAAATCAAAGCCGTGATTGAAAAGTTGCCCGGATTTTCTCGTGTTTTTTGTTTTACTGATTAGTTTTGCTAAATTTACGGCCCCTGCAGGCTCAGGTCTTTTGAGTTACTTTGTTTATATTTGGCCGCGAGTTTGAAATGTTTTAAAAAAGTTTCACAAAAATAATCGAATAATTCTAAACGAAAAATAAAAGATATGTCAACAGCAGTCAGACCTGATGAAATATCAGCGATACTTCGAAAGCAACTTTCCGGATTTGACTCTGAAGTAGATGTTTATGATGTCGGTACGGTATTACAAGTTGGTGATGGTATTGCTCGTATTTACGGATTGTCCAAAGTTGCAGCTGGGGAATTGATTGAGTTTCCGAACAATGTAACAGGAATGGTTCTTAACCTTGAAGAAGATAACGTAGGTGCTGTGCTTTTCGGTTCTTCTGATTTGATTAAAGAAGGCGATACGGTTAAGCGAACCAAAATTTTGGCTTCTATACCGGTTGGTGACGCCATGCTTGGACGTGTGATTAATCCATTGGGTAAGCCAATTGATGGCAAAGGCCCGATCAAAACCGAGATCCGCCTCCCGCTTGAGCGACGCGCACCTGGTGTAATTTTCCGTAAGCCTGTAAAAGAACCACTTCAAACAGGTCTTAAAGCTATTGACTCCATGATTCCAATTGGCCGTGGACAGCGTGAGTTGATTATCGGTGACCGCCAAACCGGTAAAACTGCTGTAGCCATCGATACCATCATTAACCAAAAAGGTAAAGGTGTGTATTGTATTTATGTGGCTACCGGTCAGAAAGGATCTACTGTTGCACAGGTTGTAAATACACTTGAGAAAAAAGGAGCGATGGAATACACAACTGTTATTTCAGCTACCGCTTCCGATCCTGCTCCGATGCAGTTTATTTCTCCCTATGCCGGTGCTACTCTTGGTGAATATTTCCGTGATACCGGACGCCATGCGCTGGTAATTTTTGATGATCTTTCCAAGCAGGCTGTGTCTTACCGTCAGGTTTCACTCTTGCTTCGTCGCCCGCCAGGTCGTGAAGCGTTCCCGGGTGATGTATTCTACCTGCACTCCCGCTTACTTGAGCGTGCAGCTAAGATTACAGATGATGATGAACAGGCCAAAAAAATGAACGACTTGCCAGATGATATTAAACCAATGGTTAAAGGTAATGGTAGTTTAACTGCGTTACCGATCATTGAAACTCAGGCTGGTGACGTATCGGCTTACATTCCGACTAATGTAATCTCGATTACAGATGGTCAGATCTTCCTTGAATCCAATTTGTTTAACTCTGGTCAGCGTCCTGCTATCAACGTGGGTATTTCGGTATCTCGTGTGGGCGGTAGTGCTCAGATTAAAGCGATGAAAAAAGTAGCCGGTACACTTCGTCTTGATCTGGCTCAGTACCGCGAGCTGGAAGCCTTTGCGAAATTTGGTTCCGATCTGGATAAAGCAACCCAGGCTCAGCTAACCCGTGGTGAGCGTCTGGTTGAGATCTTAAAACAAGGTCAGTACGAGCCAATGGCTGTAGAAAAACAGGTTGCCATTATCTTTGTGGGTACTCAGGGCTTACTGGATAAAGTTCCTGTGGCATATCTCAAAGAGTTTGAACAGGCGTTTCTTGAAATGCTTGAGATCAAACATAAGGCAATTTTAGATGAAATAGCCAATTCAGGTAAAATGGATCCGGATACATCTAAAAACCTTACGGATGCTACCAATCAGTTCATTGAATCATTTATGCAATCCAAAGGTAACTAATTCTCTTTGAAAGGGAGCTTGCAAGCTCCCTTCTTCAATACATAATTTAAAAAATCACGAAACGCACGTCGGATGTCAACGTTAAAAGAAATACGCGGACGAATAAAAAGTATTAAAAATACCCAGCAGCTGACAAAAGCCATGAAAATGGTAGCGGCTGCTAAGCTGAGACGCGCTCAGGACAAAGCCATAATGGCCCGTCCTTATGCCAACAAATTAAAAGAGCTACTGGATTCTCTCTCCAGTAAGGTAGATACATCTTTAAACCCATTGCTGGTTTCTCGGGAAGAAGTAAAAAATGTATTGGTGATTGTGGTTACAGCCGATCGCGGTCTTTGTGGCGCGTTCAACACCAATATTATTAAAATGGCCACAACCGCCATTAATAAGGAATATGCTGAATATGCCAGTTCCGGACGTCTGAAACTGATTTGTGCCGGACGCCGTGGATTCGACTATTTCAGGAAAAGAGGTTACGACATTGTAAAAGGCTATTCTGCCATATTTCAGCAGCTCGAATTTGACTCTGCAAAAGAGATCGTTGAAATCGCTACGGATCTTTATTTAAAAGGTGAAGTAGATAAAGTGGTGGTCTTTAACAATGAATTCAAAAACGTAGTGTCACCTAAACTGACTTCTGAAGTATTCCTGCCAATCCAATCTCAGCAAGAAGAAACGGATGCCGGAGAAAATTCAAGAGTAAGTGAAGTGGTTCCCATTACAGAGTATATTTACGATCCTTCCCCGGAAGCTATTATTAATGAACTGATCCCAAAACATCTCAATACACAGATGTGGCGCGTACTATTGGAATCCAATGCAGCTGAACAGGCTGCCCGGATGACCGCCATGGACTCGGCTACAGACAATGCCAAGGAACTCATAAGAACCTTAAGCATATCTTACAACCGTGCCAGACAGGCAGCGATTACCACTGAAATTAACGAGATTGTTAGTGGCGCCAATGCACTTGAGCAGTAAGCCTTTAAGGTAGTGTTATTACCAAAACCATGTTGTAATTGAAAAGCGCCCGGTAGGGCGCTTTTTTTTTGAATAAAAACGTTTTTAAACACATTTGATTTTCACATATTTGCACTATCAAATATTAGCGGTGCAATAGTTAAGCGAAACACATGGATTCAGCGTTTAATCATAAAGAACAGATCATGATCGGACATCAGGTGGGGCAAGCCGGTAATGCTATCAGGCATGCGTTTATGTTCTATCTACGCCAAAAAAAGATCAAATTAACTCCTGAACAATTTATTGTGCTTAAGCGGGTTTACCGTGAAAAGAAAATGACCCAAAACGAAATAGCCTGCTATTTTTTAAGGGATAACGCCAGCATTACTCGTGTATTGGATGGTTTGGAGAAAAAGCATTTAATCGAGAGAATCCGTTCTAAAGAAGATCGTCGGGTCAATTACATTCATGTAACTGCACAGGGAGAAGCGTTTTTAAAAAGTCTCTTTCCACATGCCGAAACGTTAAACCAACTTTTACTTGATGATGTTTCACCTGAAGAGTTAAGTCTTTTAAAAAAAGTTCTTGATAAAATTGTCAATAACGCTGCAGTTATAACCAAATCAAAGACCAACAACTCCGAGTCAGATCATCAGGATACATTGAAACATATCAACCAACATATTAATACCTCAAAGCTTTAAATTAAGACCAACATGAATAAAAAAATCACCATCGGTTTAGTGTTGCTTATAATTTTAATCGGTTTCGGTGGAAATTATTTGCTCAGCAACAGTAATAGCGATGGGAAAAAAAATGGGAGACCTTCGGCATCCAAGATGCTTGAAAACATGAGTACCCAGAAGGTTTTTAATCAGACTGTTCAACAGCATATCGAGATCTCCGGAAGGGTGCATGCTTATAACAAAATTGAGGTCTTTTCAGAGGTTACAGGTGTGTTGAAGTCAACTGGTAAAACATTCAGGGAAGGGCGATATTTTAAGAAAGGTCAAAATCTGATAGCAATAGACGACGCTGTTTATCGCAATAACATGCTCGCTGAAAAAAGTCAGCTTCTTAATGAACTCACCCGGTTGATACCAGATCTAACGATCGACTACCCCGAGAATATTTCAACCTGGGAAGCATACCTAAACCGGTTCGATATAGAAAAATCACTGGAGCCTTTACCAAAAACCCAATCAGCAAGAGAGCGAAATTACCTGGCTGCCAGAAATATATATACCAGGTATTATGCTGTGAAAAGCATGGAAGCCATGCTGGATAAGTACCATATTAAAGCACCATTTAATGGCGTGGTAACCGAATCATATATAAATCCGGGATCGTTGGTTCGCCAGGGACAGAAAATCGGCGAGTTTACTAATACTTCGGTTTATGAATTAAATGCAATAGCCGGGCTTGATCAATTACAATATTTGACGGTCGGCCAGGAAGTGACGCTGTTTTCGGATGATCTAAATGAGACATTTTCCGGCAAAATTCGGCGCATCAATCAAAAGATTTCTCCGGAAACTCAGTCGGTAAATGTTTATATCCGTACCGCTCACCCAAAACTAAAAGATGGTATGTTTATCCGGGGTAAGGTGTCTCATAAAATAGATAATGCGGTCGAGATAAGACGTAGCATCCTGATCAACAATCAGAACCTGTATGTTTTAACGGATAGTTTGGTCAACTTAAAAAAGGTGAATGTGGTGAGCTTTAATGGTGATCACGCCATAATTAAAGGTCTGCCTGATGGTACAATAGTTATAACCAGAACCTTCGACGGAATAAAAGACGGTTTAGATCTTAGATTACGTGTTTCTGAAGAGACCAAGCCGGTACAAAGCACGATCTCCCTGAGCTCAGTCAATCAATAAAGCAGGCTAAGTTTTTATACATCAAAAGATATTTATACGGTGACAGCACTCATCAAACATTTCATCAAGTACCCTGTTCTGGGTAATGCCATTTTACTCTCAATTCTTCTTTTTGGTTTCCTGGCTTTCAAATCCATGAAAACCACATTTTTTCCGGAAGTCCCGGCAGATAAAATCATTGTGCAGGTTGTTTATCCGGGAGCCTCGCCAGAAGAAATTGAGGAAAGTATTACCATTAAGATTGAAGATAAACTCAAAGGAATCACAGGTATCGACAGGGTAACATCTGTTTCTAGCGAGAATTCGGCAAAGATTAACATAGAGCTCGTAACCAATGCCGATGCCAACATATTGGTTCAGGAGACTACCAACGCCATAGATCAGATTAATTCTTTTCCGGTGGGTCTCGAGAAATTTCAGATCTATAAGCAGGAGCCGATGGATTTTGTAAGCTCCTACGCGGTTTATGGGGATATTCCACTTAGAGAACTAAAAAAATATGCCCGTCGTATCGAGCGCGAACTGCGCAACAATGAAGGTGTTTCCAAAATCAGCCTGGGTGGGTTTCCTGATGAAGAAATTGAAGTTAGTGTAAATGAAAACAAGCTGCGTGCATTCAACATAACCTTTTCCGAAATTGCGGATGCAGTTAAAAATGCCAACCTGGAGATAACAGGTGGTAAAATCCTGGGCTCAGAAGAAGAATTTTTAATTCGTGCTAATGAAAAAGGATACTATGCCGAAGATCTTCAAAATTTAGTGGTTCGAACCGGAGAAGGTGGCGCAATTGTAAGGTTGAAAGACGTAGCAGATGTAAAAGATAAGTGGTCGGAAGATCCAAATAAGTTTTTCTTTAATGGTAAGCGCGCGGTAAATATCGATATCAATAAGACCAACGATCAGGATATGTTCAGCATTGCTGATCGTGTTAGGGCTTACATGGATAAGTTCGATTTCAAGCATGATGATATTGAAATATCCCTGCTTCGCGATGGTTCGGGTGTTGTGAAAGAACGCGCCAATATTCTTTCCAACAATGGCATTCTGGGTATTATTCTCGTGGTGCTGTTTCTTTCATTTTCACTAAATCCCAGGCTGGCGTTCTGGGTGGCACTGGCTATACCTTTCTCATTTGCCGGAATGGCATTGTTGGGTACCATGTATGGGCTTACCATCAATGTGGTGTCGTTAATGGGGATGATCATTGTGATTGGTATGCTGGTTGATGATGGTATTGTGATCGCTGAAAATATCTATCAGCATTATGAAAAAGGTGAAAAGCCCATAGAGGCTGCTATAAATGGTACTCTGGAAGTATTGCCATCGGTAACGGCAGCCATTTTAACCACTATTGTCTTTTTTACCATGTTCCTCTTTTTAGAAGGCGATATTGGTCTTCGTATGAAAGATATTGGCTTTGTTGTAATCTTAACCCTGGCAATCTCATTAGTGGAAGGTGTTTTAATTCTGCCGGCCCATATTGCCCACTCTAAGGTTCTCCATCAAAAAGAAGCAAAAAAATCCTGGATATTAAGAAAATCGGAAGCGTTTTTGCACCTGCAACGCGATATTATATATGCTCCGATATTAAATTTTTCAATCCGAAATCCGTTTATCGTTGCCATAATCCCCGTTGCGCTTTTTATGATCACAATAGGCGCAATCCAGGGTAGTGTTGTTAAGCTCACCTTTTTTCCGGTCATAGAGCGCGATAATATTACCTTATCCTTTCAAATGCCGGCCGGTACCCCTGAAAGTGTAACCGACAGCCTGCTTACCAAAATGGAGCAGGATGTTTGGCAGGTGAGCCGGGAGTATGAAAACGAAAAAGACCCGGAAAAAAGCATTATTAAAGCCGTTGCCAGGGCTATTGGCCCGAATGCGCATCAGGGTGGTTTGAGAATCACGCTGGTTGAAAGTCAGTTTCGTGATGTGTCGGAAATGGATATCCGCAATATGATTCGAGAGCAAATAGGAGAAATTCCTCAGGCCGATCGCTTGCAGCTTGGCAGTGGCGGGATGTGGGGCATGCCTGTGTCGGTAGCTTTAAAAAGCAGCAATCTCGACCAGTTGCATGAAGCAAAAGAAGAATTGAAAACAGCGCTAAAAGAGAATCCCAGGCTGAAAGATGTCACTGATAATGACTCTCCCGGTTTAAAAGAAGTTAAAATTAAGCTGAATGAAAATGCATTTGCGCTTGGATTAACCACTAAACAAGTGATGGACCAGGTCAGGAGTGCATTTTTTGGAAAAGAAGCTCAGCGCATATTGCGAGGGATTGATGAAGTTAAAATATGGGTGCGTTATGATAAGACAAACCGCACTTCGTTGGAGCAAATGGAGGATCTGCGTATTCGTTTAAATGATGGCAGGGCATTTCCATTAAGAGAAGTTGCGGATTTTAGTATAGAGCGTGGTGTTTCTGCCATCAATCATATCGACGCCCAGCGTGTGGTTGAAGTAGATGCCGACATTGTAAGTGCCAAGGAATCTGTAACAGATATCGTAGCCGATGTCCGGGCCAATGTAATGCCTGCAATTGTTGCGGCTCACCCGGATGTGACATTTGATTTTGAAGGCCAGAGTCGTGAAAGTGGGAAAACAGGCGGCTCGATTCAAAGCGTTATTCCAATTATTTTTGGGGTTATGTTTGTTGTAGTGGTCTTTACTTTCCGATCGTTTTTACAGGCTTTTATTGTTTTTATTATGGTTCCGTTCTGCCTGATAGGCGTAGTTTGGGGCCACTTCATCCAGGGTTTTATATTAAGCCTGTTTTCGATGTTTGGTACTATTGCCTTAATCGGTATTGTGATAAATAACGCGCTGATTTTTATCAATGAATTTAACCGAACCTTAAAACGAGGTGTTGTGTTTAACGATGCCCTCTTTGAAGCTGGTATGAGTCGGTTCAGACCTGTAATTCTAACCTCTATCACCACGATTGCCGGTTTGGGCCCGTTAATGTTTGAAACCAGCCGCCAGGCACAATTTTTATCTCCAATGGCAGTATCGGTAGCTTATGGTTTGTTATTTGGAACAACCCTTACACTGATAATGCTGCCATCGCTTCTTGTATTGTTCAACCGCCTGAAGGTCTATGTGTTATGGTTAATTAAAGGTGAAAAGCCGTCGCATGAGTCTGTTGAGCCGGCTGTTCGTGAGGAAATTTTTGCATCCAATAATTAATTGTTGCCGAATTTATCGCTTAAGTGTGCATCACAATAAATAATATAACCATGTATCTGAGATTTTGTTGGCAGAGCCTTTTGCTCTTTTTAATCGGTATGCTTGTTTTAAATAATCCGTTATATGCAACTGAAAAACTGACTCTGGATAAAGCTATTGAAATTGCCCTGCAAAAAAACCTCGATATTCAGGTTGCCAGGGGTAATAATGAGATTCAGAGGAATAACACACATATTGGCAATGCCAATTTTTTGCCATCCATCAACCTGAATTCAGCAATCAGTTACCAGGAACAACAAAGTCAGTTTGGTGGGACTGTTGGGCAACAAAGCGGAAGCTCAAACGGCTCAACTATAACCACCGCTCAAATAGAGGCGGGACTGACGATATTTGATGGATTAAACAATATTTATTCATTTTACAAGCTGAAACAACAAGCCGAGACAAGCGACTACGAGACACGCCAACGTATTGAAGATATTGTCTTGCAAGTTAGCCAGGGCTACTTTGCCGTAGCCAATACAACTGAGCAGCTTAAAATCGCCCGGGAAGCATTGTTTATTTCTAAAGAACGGTTGAGCCGTGCTGAAAAAAAAGCCGAATTCGGCCAGGACAGTAAGCTGGATGTACTTTCAGCAACAGTTGATATGAACAAGGACAGTGTTACGTATTTAAACGCCGGATTAGCTTTAGATAATGCTAAACGGTCTTTAAATGTATTGCTCAGCAGGGACGAAAGTACAGAGTTTGAAGTCGTGACCGACGTTGAATTTAAAACGCCGCACGTTCTGGATACTTTAACAAACCAGGCTAAAACAAACAATGCCGCTTATTTAATTCAACAAAGCCAAATTGAACAGGCCGAGTCGGGCGTATCTATTGCTACTTCGACCTTTTTGCCAAAACTTACAGCAAGTGTGGGTTATGGATTTACTCAGTTCGAAGAAGGATTTAATCCACGGCTGAACGATCCCTCAAAAGGGCTTTCGGCAGGGCTGAACCTGAGCTTGAATCTTTTTAATGGCTTCAGGGACAATATTTCCCGGCAGAATGCCCATATCACACTCAAAAATCAACAGAGATTAAAGGAAAAGGTTTGGCGTGAGCTGAAGCAGGAACTGGCAGATACATACCAAACTTATAAAAACAGCTTGAGGATTAAAGACTTTGAGGAAAAGAATCTGGAAACGGCCGACTTAAATTTCAAACGCTCTAAAGAGCAATACAATATAGGTCGTGTAACGATAACAACTTTTCGTGAAGCCCAGTTGAATTTGATTGAAGCCAAATCCAGACGAGCTAAAGCTGGTTACGATGCTAAAATCAATGAGCTTAAATTGTTGAAATTAGCCGGCCGATTGGTCGAATAATCTTTTAAACCAGATCTTTTAGTTTCTGGACAAAATCGCGCAATTCGGCAAAGGCCATACCCAGATTTACAGCCTTGGCAGTTAAGCCTACCAGCAGAATATCTTCATTGATATCACATACAATAATATTCCCATCGGTTCCTTGAATAAGGGTTTGAGTAAACCCACCACGATTCAATTGTTCGGCACTGCGACGGCTTAAGCCTAAAATTGCAGCTGCGGCTGCACCAACCATGTTTTCATCCAGATCTTTTTCCGGAACATTGGCTGAATATACCAGGCCATCATTGCCTACTATAGCTGCGCCATGAATATCGGTTGACTGTTGCAGGAGTGCCTGCAGGGTTTCATTTAGTATTTCTCCTTTTTTCTTCATTGGTTTTTTACTTGTTGTCTTGGTTTCTGAAGTTTTCTCATTATTTGTGGTTTGTGATTCGTCTTTTTGCTGAACGCCTTCCAGCAAAATAGACTGCCATGATTTTTCAATGGACTTTGTATTTGTCTCCTGATCTAATTCAGACAAAAATTCCCCGTTGTCCCATGTCAGCATTTCAAAAAACGCCTGTTCGCCTACTAAGTTATCAAGCGTAGCATGAACAATGTTGCCTTTATTGATAAAGATTTTGGCTTTTGAACGGTCGTTTTTAAGATTAATTGCTGCAGTTTTCTGACCTTCACAAAAGGTTTGAATAAGATCGGGCAGGCTGATTTGTTTAAGATCTCCTTGCATAAAAGAACGTGTTTAATGGTTTAGACAATTTATTATATCAGAACACAATTTTTCAATTATTTCGGAAGTGCAAACAAACAGGCTTTACCTTCAAGTAGCTCAAGTGCCTCGGCTTCTGACATACCGACTTCTTCAAGGGCTTCTTCAGCAATTTCAACCTTGCCGGCTTTGCTGCGGCAGCCAATACTTACAATCCCGGCTTTTAGAGAGTTTCTAACACCTTTATGGACTAAACACAGTGGATGGAGCGCGCCGCCACCGTCTGATTTTCGATTGTATGATGCAACCAGGTTCATGGATTGTTCACTCCATTCGGGAATTTCACTGTAGATCGCTGAAAACGGGCAGCTTTTGGTGATCACAAATGAGTATTCATCGTTACCATCATGAATTTCATAGTTGCCTTTTCCATCCAGAGTTTGCAGTTTTTCAAGGACGTCTTTGCCTTCAAGGTTCAGCGAGTCGGCAATGGCTTTTCCACCCTGCAATGCTGGTAGAATACCCATATCCTCAATATTGCCAACCAACAATCCCCAGAGGGCATATTTAATAGGATCTTTCTGCTGAGAATCTTTCTGTTCCATTTTTGTTCAATTAAAATTATATGAATATTTACTTAAGGAGTTATAATTACCTCAAAACTATCACAAAATTATCACAACAACCCTTGATTTAGACGAACGGGAGTTATGAGTGGGTTTTCACACGAAATCCCTATATTTCCTGCAAATCTCTTCGTAGTGCCATCAACTAATTTTTATGGATGCAGATGTAATTGTTTCCGGATCAGGACCAGGCGGAGCTACAGCAGCCAGTGTTTTAGCCGGAGCTGGAGTTCGGGTTCTTTTAATAGATAAAGCCAGCTTCCCAAGGCCAAAAGTGTGCGGTGATGGTATACCTCCCTCGGCCCTGGGGCTTTTGGATGAAATTGGTGTGGCGCAACAATTACTGGCCAAAAACCCAAACGAGATCACCAGGGTTAGAATTGTCTCGCCGACAAACCGCTCACTGACTTTGAATATTAAGCTCAAGGATAAATTTTACATCATCCCCAGAACCATTTTCGATAGCACCCTTCATGAGCATGCCATCACGAAAGGCGCACGCTTTCTGAGGGCAAAAGTAAAAGCTCCGCTCATGGATGGAAATAAAGTAGCAGGTGTTGAAGTAATTGAAAACGGGGCTGTTAAAACGTACACAGCAAAAATGGTGATCGCAGCCGATGGCGGGGCCTCTCCTATTGCCAGCCAGCTCAGAACGGATGTTCATCAAAAACATCATCGCATAATCAGCATGCGGGGTTACCTAAAGGGTTTAAGTATGCCGAAAGAAATGAATGAGGGTTATATGTTGCCTGAGCTCGTTCCGGGATATTTATGGCTTTTTCCGGTTGATGAACATACCATAAATATCGGTCTGGGGATGAGAATGGACCGCTATCATCAGCAACCCCATAGCCTCAGAGAAATCCTTGATGGCTTTTTTAAGCGGCCTGAAATTAAAAGCCGGCTATCGGCTAATTGGGAGCTTAGCGATCTTACAGGTGCCGCCATGAACCTGGCCTCTCAATATCCGGTTCAACGAGTTTATGATGGGGCGATTTTGGTGGGCGATGCCGGAGCGTGGATTGCACCATTAACAGGGGGAGGTATCTACAATGCGATTTTTACCGGAAAAACGGCTGCAGAGGTTGCTCTTAAGGCCCTGGACGAAAATGATACGTCCAAACAGAAACTGCGGCAGTACGATACTTTGTGCCACGACCATATGTGGCGCGAGATCAAACTAACCTATTCGGTACAACGACTGATTGCTAGGTACCCTTTTTTAATTGATGTCTCCTTAAAGCTCGTTAATAAAAAATTGCTTAATGCGTTAAGACTCTATCAAGATGTTGAGTTTTAAACGCACGTTAATCATTCTCAGGTTTTATTGGAGGGCTAGTTTTTTTTTGCGTTATTTAATCATCCCTTTGAAACATGGCATGGCCATGTTTAAACATTAAGCTGTTAAACACGGTATGAAAGTTTTAAAATTTGGAGGCAGCTCCATTTCTGATTCAGCCAGGATTAAACATGTGGCTGAGATAATTTACTCTCAAAGTCATCATCATAAACTCACAATTGTAGTGTCGGCCTTTGGTGGGATTACCGATCGATTGATCTTGGCCGGGCTATTGGCCTCTGAAGGCAAGAATGAGTACAGGCATGAACTGGCAAAAATTGAGGAATTTCATCTGCAATGTGCCCGCGATTTGTTAAACCCGGAGGATTACCAGGATGCCCTGATCCAGCTTAAATACAAGTTTCAGGAATTAAGCAATGTTCTCCAGGGGGTTTATTTACTTAAAGAGCAAACCTTAAGAAGTTCTGATTTAATTAGCAGTTTTGGCGAGCGGCTTTCCAGCTTCATATTAAGCCTGGTCTTAAAAAGTAAAGGACTGGAAAGTGTTTATGTGGATGCCAGAGAATTGATCAAAACCGACAATATTTACGGGCACGCCACGGTAAATTTCCAGGAAACCAATGCCAGGATCAAGGCCTATTTTGAGCATGAACCCAATCTGTCGGTTGTAACAGGTTTTATTGCCTCTGCGCCCGACAACACCACCACTACCCTGGGGCGGGGTGGATCGGATTACACGGCCTCAATTCTGGCCGGAGCTCTGGAAGCCGAAGAAATTCAGATCTGGACAGATGTTCATGGCATGATGAGCGCAGATCCGAAAAAAGTAAGTGACGCTTATACGCTCCGGGAGATCAGTTATGGAGAGGCGTTAGAACTTTCACATGCCGGTGCCAAAATTCTTCATCCTTTTACCGTTAGACCGGCCATTGAAAACAAAATCCCGATCTATATTAAAAACACTTTCGAGCCGGAGAATCCGGGTACCCGGATCTCTGAGAAAATCACCCCTATCGAAAGTTTTGGTAGCGTTAAAGGGATTTCATCTATCAATGAAGTGGCGCTGGTGAATGTTGAAGGCAGTGGTATGGTGGGCATTCCGGGAATTGCTTCCCGTCTGTTTTCTTCGCTTGCCAAAGCCGGTATTAATATCATTTTCATATCGCAGACTTCATCGGAGCAATCCATCAGTCTGGTGGTACGCAAGCAAGCCGCTGAAAAAGCCAAGGCTGTTGTAGAGTCAGAGTTTGCCCAGGAACTGGCCGAGCATGTGGTAGAGAAAATCTCAATTCGGTTTGATATGGCCATAATTGCCATTGTTGGGGATAAAATGGCCGGCCGGCCTGGCGTCTCGGCCCGTTTGTTCGAAACATTGGGTAAAAACGGTGTGAATGTGATTGCCGTGGCCCAGGGCTCAAACGAGATGAATATTTCCATTGTGGTGCAGGAGCATGAAGAAGACAAGGCGTTGAACTGTATACATGAGTCGTTTTTTCTTTCACGCAATAAAATACACCTGTTTGTGGCGGGTACCGGGACCATTGCCAAAAGTCTGCTCAGCCAGATCGCCGGTCATCGCGAGGTGTTAAATCGGGAGATGAACCTGGAAATTGAAGTTTGCGGTTTAACCAATACACGTGAGCGGGCATTAGATCCAAATGGTATTGACCTTGATCGTTGGCAGGACGCATTAGAACAAAACCCTGATGCCAAAGATATCAATTCTTATGTACAGCAGATCCGCGACTATAATTTACATAATACCATATTTGTAGACTGCACAGCCAGTGGGCATGTGGCCAGCCTTTATCCGAAATTGCTTGCCTCGAATATTTCGGTAGTCACGGCAAACAAACTTGGTACAGCCGGAGATCTCTCACTTTATGAGAGCATCACAGAAGCCGTTAACGCGGGCCGGGCCAAGTTTTTATATGAAACTAACGTGGGCGCAGGCCTGCCAATTCTGGGTACACTGGCCGATTTAAGGCGCAGTGGCGATAAAATCGAAAAAATTGAAGGCGTGGTTTCGGGTACGCTCAGTTACATTTTTACCACCCTGCGTTCAGGCCAACCTTTTAGCGAGATAATTCGCCAAGCTAAACAATCCGGTTATACCGAGCCCGATCCAAGGGAGGATCTTTCTGGTTCAGACTTTGCCCGAAAGTTTTTGATTTTAGCACGCGATCTGGGTTACAAACTGGATTTTAAAGATATCGAGTATGAAAACCTGGTACCCGAAGCGCTCCGCGGTGAACTGGATACCGAGTCATTTCTTGATAAGTTAAAAGAATACGATGCTGATTTCCAGGCCAGGCAGCAAGAAGCCAAATCTAACCAGGAAGTTTTGTGTTACCTGGGCAGGCTGGAAAATGGCAAAATCCACATTGGGCTTAGTGCTGTACCCGATACCAGCCCGATTGCTACTTTAACCGGCACTGAAAACCTGATTTCCTTTACAACAGAGCGCTATAAAGCCAATCCGTTAATTGTACGCGGACCCGGGGCCGGAGCAGAGGTTACCGCAGGAGGCGTATTTGCCGATATTCTCAGACTTTCAAATTATTTAACCTGAAAAGTCATGCGTGCTGAAATTTTATCTATAGGCGATGAACTTCTGATCGGCCATGTGGTAAATACCAATGCTTCTTTTATTGCGCAACAACTTGATGAGATCGGCATTGCGGTTCAACGTATTATTACGCTGGGTGATGATGGCGGGCAAATGACACAGCAATTAAATGAAAGTCTCTGTGAGGCCGATATTGTGATCACCACAGGGGGGTTAGGCCCGACCCATGACGATATCACGAAAAAAGTCATTGCCGATTTCCTGGGCAAACCCCTTGTGTTTAATCAGGAGGCATTTGATCGCTGTCAGAAAAGGTTTGCCAGGCGTGGCATTGCCATGCCCAAATCAAATACATCGCAGGCAGAGATTATAGAAGGTGCCCATATCATCCACAATACCCGTGGAACAGCCCCCGGTATGATTGTTCATGATATAATAAGCCACCCCGGAAAATTCGTGGTTATTTTGCCGGGTGTTCCATACGAAATGCAGGAGATGATTACATCGGAAGTGGTTCCGTTTTTCAAACCAAAAGCGTCTGCGGTTTTCAAGCACACCATTCTCATGACAACCGGGATTGGTGAAAGCACCCTGGCCGATAAAATTGGCGTTGTAAATGATTTTCTTTCTGCCGGAACCACACTGGCCTATTTACCCCAGTCAGCCGGAGTAAAACTCAGGCTTTCTACCAGAGGAGATAATGAAAAAACGGTTTTGGGTCAGCATCAAAGTGCCCTTGATCAGATTATGCAAAAAGTCGGGCCGTATTTGTATGCCACCAGCGATATGCCCCTGGAAGCTTACATCGGTCAACAGTTAATGGAAAAGAATCTTACCCTGGCCGTTGCCGAGTCTTGCACCGGTGGTTTGATTTCCGATCGCCTGACAAATGTACCCGGTTCTTCGACTTACTTTTTGGAAGGCGTGGTGAGCTATGCCAATAACTCCAAAATTGAAAGGCTTAATGTCAGTCCAGAAACCCTGGAAGCGTTTGGGGCAGTAAGCGAGCAGGTGGCCTTAGAGATGGCTAAAGGATGCCTTGAGAAATCAGGGGCTGATATTGCCATTTCAACCACGGGTATTGCCGGCCCGGGAGGCGCTACGGATCAAAAACCCGTTGGCTTGGTATGTTTTGGTGTAGCAACAAATTTCAGGTTAGGTGATCAGGCTTTTGCCAAAACCATGAGCTTTTCAAATGAACGAATTCGCAATAAACAAAGATTTAGTGAAACAGCACTGAATTTAATTCGCGAAGTAATCCTATCTTTTTCGACAGAACTTTAAAATAAATTTGCATATCGTGTGGCATTTTATGAATATTATTTTTAACGGTATTTAAAATATCCCCCGTTTTTAGTTTTGTGAGGTTATGTTCTGAGTTGCAAATGAAAAAATCGATATCTTGAATAGAGAAAGCTCATGGCATGAATTTATGCAGTAATACCTTTAAGGGGGATTTATGATTGATTTAAATAAAATTCAGGTTTTTGATAAAATCGGTCTACAGCCTGAGCTGATAGAGCAATCCATTTTAAGTAGCAGTGATTCGTTTCAGTATCATGATACAGATCGAGGAGCCAAAGAATTATGGGAAATTGCCCATAATGATAAACACTCCAAGTGCTTGCTTCTGGTTGATGCCTTAACCCTGCACCGGGTTAAAATGAAAATGCCGGATGAACTACAAAACAGGCTTGCCCTGGCCGTTATCACACCCAAACATGAACTTGATGATCTTAATGAATCTGAGGATCAGGACGATTCTGATGATGTTATTGATATAATTGAAGATCCCATTACCCCAGCCAGGCTGGATATTCTCTTAAAGCGAGCCCTTAAACATTTCAGGAAATCCGGTGAAGTTGATAATCTTAAGAAAGAGCTTACTGAACAACGAAACAGGCTTCAAAAACTCAATGAAATTGGTATTTCCCTTTCATCTGAACGTAATATTTCCAAACTGCTTGATGTAATCCTCACCGAAAGCATGGCGCTTACAAATGCCGATGCAGGGAGTTTGTATATCGTTGTTGAAATTGAAGATCAAGAAGAAGATCCTCACGACTATTTTGCCAACAAACAGCTCAAGTTCAGTCATACCCGGAATCATAGTGTTGATGTTCCGTTCAAAGAATTTGTTATGCCGATCAGTCCAAACAGTATTGCAGGATACGTGGCCTATTCGGGACAATCGCTCAACCTGCCGGATGTCTACCAGATCCCCGATGATGTTCCTTATGGTTTTGGCGGACGAATGTTTGATGAAGCAATAGGCTACAGTACCATGTCTATGCTGGTGGTGCCGATGCTGAATCGAAATAATGAAACGATAGGTGTTATTCAACTTATCAATAAAAAACAAAATGAAGCGGTCAAGCTTAGTGACGCTGATATTACCCATCAGTTTGTGGTTCCATTTCATAAAGCCGATGAAGAGTTTATTTACTCACTGGCCTCTCAGGCTGCTGTGGCATATGAAAACCAGATTTTATTTGAAGCTCACAAGAACCTTCTGGATTCCTTTATCAAGTTAATTGCCGATGCTATTGACCAGAAATCACCTTACACCGGTGGCCATTGTAATCGTGTGCCGGTTTTAACAGAAATGATTACCAAGGCAGTGTGTGAGTCTGATGAGGAGCAGTTTAAAGAATTTACATTAAGTTCTGAGCAATGGTACGAACTGCATATCGCGGCTTGGTTGCACGATTGCGGCAAAGTAACCACACCGGTTCATGTTATGGATAAATCCACAAAACTGGAAACAATCTACGATAGGCTGGAAACTGTAAAAAACAAGTTTGAAGTCCTCAAACGTGATGCCGAAATAAAATATTTAAAGGCATCGGCCCAGGGTAAAGAAGCGCCTGAGGAGCTTGAGCAAGCCTACAACGATCGGATCAGACAAATAGAAGACGATTATGAGTTCATTAAAACGGTCAATGTTGGTGGTGAATACCTTGAAGACAAAAAAATTGAACGTATAAAACAGATTGGCTCACAAAAAATAATGGAGAATGGGGTTGAGCGTGATTTATTGGATGAAAATGAAATCAAGAATTTGAGTATACGAAAAGGCACCCTGACAGACGAAGAGCGTCAGATTATTAACGATCATATTGTAGTCACTATCGATATGTTGGGGAAACTGCCATTTCCAAGAAATCTGATGCGTGTTCCGGAATATGCCGGCGGGCATCATGAGAAGATGGATGGTACAGGTTATCCGAAAGGACTGCATCGCGAAGACATGTCTATTCCATCCAGGGTGATGGCTATTGCAGATGTGTTTGAGGCCCTAACGGCTGTAGACCGTCCTTACAAACGTGGCAAAACTTTAAGCCAGGCAATGGATATTATGGCCAAAATGAAGTATGAAAACCACCTTGATCCGGATTTACTTGATTTGTTTATAACATCAAAAGTGTATCTTGATTATGCCCATAAATTTATGGATCCCAGTTTGATTGATGAAGTTGATGAAGAAAGTATTCTTTCCATTAAACCCAAATCAATTGAAGACACCAGGAAAGTGACCGTCTAATGGCGCAAAAAAAAATAAATATCATAGATAACATTGGGCTTCCCAATGAGCTTTTAGATCTGCCTATACTCCATAAATCCCGTCAGTTCAGTATCATAAAACCCGAGTATGGCACGCAAGAGGAGTTGAAAAAATTCCTGGATACAGGGCAATCCCGCCATTTGATCATTCTGAATGTCAGCGACTTTGCCCGGGCCAAAAAGGTATTTTCAAAAATCACATCTTCAACAGTGGCTTTTGCCTTAGTGGGTACATCTGATGAGATTCATCAGATTAAAGACTGTGCAAAACTTCTTGAAGACAGTGGTGTTATAGATATCATTGAAACACCTCTTTCAGGTACCCAGTTTAGTGTGTTGCTCCGCAGATCACAGGCCCATTTTAAACAACAAGCTTCCCTAGACGTTCTTCATCATGAGTTGGTACAACAGCGTGATGAACTGAAAAAATTAAATGAAATCGGAATAGCGCTTTCGAGTGAAAATGATATAGCCACTTTACTGGATGCGATTTTAACCATAAGTATGGATATTACAACAGCAGATGCCGGTAGTTTATACATAGTGGAAGAGATCCCCGATATGCCTTTCGATAAGTTCGATTTTTTTAAGAATAAACAACTGCGTTTTAAACATTCAAAAAATCACAGCCGTCAGGTTCCGTTTACAGAATTTACTATGCCAATCAGCCCCAATAGTATCGCGGGCTATGCAGCACTCTCACAGAAACCACTCAACATTCCCGATGTCTATCATATTCCTGAAGATGTTCCGTATGGATTTGGAGGTTTGAAATTTGATGAATCCATCAATTATCGCACCATGTCGATGCTTACGGTTCCAATGCTCAATCGCGATAAGGAAACCATCGGTGTCATTCAGTTGATCAACAAAAAACGCTCTGATTCCTTAACTCTGGAAACAACACTCCAAACAGAGCACGACGTGATTACATTTGACAAGGGAGACGAGGACTTTATTTATTCCATGGCCTCTCAGGCTGCAGTATCATATGAAAACCAGCAACTTTACGACAGCATTAAAAACCTGTTTGAAGGATTTATCAAAGCTTCGGTTACAGCCATTGAATCCAGAGATCCAACCACATCGGGTCATTCAGAGCGTGTAGCCATTTTAACAGTTGGTCTGGCAGAAACCGTAGATCATTTAAAAACCGGCCCATATAAAGATGTCCATTTTTCGCGTCAGGACATTCAGGAAATTAATTACGCTTCTTTATTGCATGATTTTGGGAAAATCGGTGTTCGGGAACCGGTGCTCGTAAAGGCAAAAAAACTCTATGAGCATGAAAAACAGGCCATAGAAAACCGTTATGATATTATAAAAAAAGCACTTGAAGTTGATGTATCGAAGAAGAAAATCCAGTATTTGTTGAGTAAAAGTCGTGAAGAAGCTCTTGCTGATATTCATAAACTGGATGAGAAGTTTACAGAACAACTCTCCGAAATTGACGACTTTTTAAGTTTTATTTTAATAGTCAATGAACCTACGATTTTAAAAACTGAGGGGTTTGAACGATTGAAAGAGATTCAATCAAAGCATTTGATCGTTAATGACCACGAGATCTATCCATATTTAACCGATTCAGAAGCCAAGCGTCTAATGATACCAAAAGGAAGTCTGGATGAAGAAGAGCGTCAACAGATTGAGTCCCATGTAACACATACCTATAAATTCCTTCAGCAAATTCCATGGACAAACGACTTAAGAAATGTTCCGGAGATAGCTTATGCTCATCACGAAAAAATGGACGGTTCGGGTTATCCGTTAAAAATCCCCGACAAAGCTATTCCATTTCAATCCCGGATGATGACTATATCAGATATTTATGATGCTTTAACAGCCCAGGATCGTCCTTATAAGCGGGCAGTTCCCCGACAAAAGGCATTGGATATTTTAGGATTCGAGGTCAAAGATCATAAGATTGATAAGGAACTCTACAACATATTCCTGGAAACTAAAATCTATGAGAGGGTCAAAACAGATTGATTTAAAGAAGAAATCCAAAAAGAAATGCCCAACTTTGTTGGGCATTTTTCATCTAAGGTGACTTTTTATTCTACCGTCACAGATTTGGCTAAATTGCGGGGCTGATCCACGTTGCAACCTCTTAAAACAGCAATATGATAGGCAAGCAATTGCAGCGGAATTACGGTAAGCAAAGGTGAAGAAGGTCCGGTGCCATTGGGAATACGGATCACAAATTCGGATAACTTCTCTATCTCCTGATCACCTTCTGTTGCAATGGCAATTACCCGTCCTTTACGGCTTCGCACCTCTTCAATATTACTAATGACTTTCTGGTAAGACTTTTCACGTGTTGCAATAAAGACAACCGGCATGTTTTCATCAATCAAGGCAATCGGGCCATGTTTCATTTCAGCAGCCGGATAGCCTTCGGCATGGATGTAAGAAATTTCTTTCAGTTTAAGAGCACCTTCAAGAGCTACAGGGAAATTAAATCCTCTTCCCAGGTAGAGGAAGTTTTTGGCATCTTTGAACAGTTTGGCAAGTTCCAGAATTTGTTCATTCAGCTTTAAGATTTGCTCAATTTTTTCAGGTACTTTCAGTAATTCATCAATAAACATTCGAGCTTCAGCTTCGGATAGGGTTCGGCCTTTACTGAGCTTGATTGCCAGAAGAGCTAACACGATTACCTGGGCGGTAAATGCCTTGGTTGAAGCCACACCGATTTCAGGCCCGGCATGAGTGTAAATACCACAATCAGTTTCCCTGGCAATTGACGAACCAACCACGTTACAAATTCCCATAACCATGGCACCACGTTTTTTAGCCTCTCGAATAGCAGCCAGGGTGTCGGCAGTTTCACCTGATTGTGATATAGCAATCACCACGTCGTTTTCATCAATAATAGGGCTTCTGTAACGAAATTCAGAGGCATATTCTACTTCTACAGGAATGCGGGCAAACTCCTCAATCAGGTATTCACCTACCAAACCTGAGTGCCAGCTTGTACCACAAGCGCAAATAATTATGCGTTTAGCATCCTTTAACCGGTCTATATGATCGGCAATACCCCCCAGACGAATATCAGCTTCTTTTGATAAGGCCCTTCCCCGCATTGAGTTCATAATAGCTTCGGGTTGTTCAAATATTTCCTTTAGCATGAAATGAGGAAAACCGGCTTTCTCAATAGCAGCAATGCTGAAAGTTAAATTCTCGATAGCCTTTGGCTTTTCTAAGTTATCGATGGTCTTAACTGAATAGCCATCTTCAGTTAAAATGGCCATTTCACCATCAGAGAGATAGATAACCTTTCGGGTATAAGCAACAATAGGAGAAGCATCCGAGCCAATAATGAACTCGTCTTCACCTACACCTAATATTAGAGGGCTACCATTTCTGGCACAGATCAGTTTTCCGGGTTCGCGTTTTGAGATCGCACACAACCCGTAAGTGCCATCCACCTCTTTTAAAGCCAGTCTCACGGCTGTTTCAAAATCGCATTTGGATTCATTCCATATTTCACTGATCAGATGAACAAGGACTTCTGTATCGGTATCGCTTTTAAACGTGTGGCCTTTATTTATGAGTTCTTTTTTGATAGCAGCATAGTTTTCGATAATACCGTTATGGATAATGGCCAGATCACCAGCTTCATTCATATGAGGATGAGCATTGACATCGTTAGGCTCACCATGTGTAGCCCAGCGTGTATGCCCTATACCGATAGTTGGTTGATAGCTTTCTTCCGGGATGATCTTTTCCAGATCACCAACTTTTCCCTTTTTTTTATGAAGATGCACACCCTTATCCAGAAGGGCAATTCCCGCAGAGTCGTAACCGCGATATTCGAGGCGTTTTAAGCCATCGAGTAAAATCGGTGTTGCTTTTTTCTTTCCAATATATCCAACGATTCCACACATGATTTTTCAAATTTTAGTATTGGGAGATAAACTTGTATAAAAAGTTGACCTTATATAACAATTGATCGAATTATAATTGATTTTGGTCGTTTGATTTGTGTTTTTGCACAAAAACACAAAAACTTTAAAGAGACTGACGCATTACATCAACCATCTCACTGGCTTTACGCTCAACGGCTTTTTGGTAGTCGGATACGCTTTGATAAGATCCATCAGGATAAATGATTGAGCGGCTGGATATGATAATGGCAGACTGCCTGTTCTGATCTGTGCCGGATAAAACAGCAGCTTCCAACGAGCCACCCTGTGCCCCAATACCAGGTATCAGGAAGACACTGTTAGGTGCAAGATCCCTGATTTCTTTCAATTGCTCGCTTTTGGTGGCGCCAACCACAAAACCAACATTTTCTTTGCTATCCCATGTAAGTGCAGTTTTGAGAACGTGTTTGTAAAGGGGATCTCCATTTTGCAGGATCATTTCTTCAAAGTCTTTGGAGCCCGGATTTGATGTCAGGCAAAGAATGAAGGTCATGGTATTTTCATCCATTAAAAAGGGCTCAAGGCTATCATGACCCATGTAGGGTGAAACGGTAATGGAGTCGAATGACCAGTTTGAAAAGAAGGCTTTGGCATACTGAGCAGATGTATTGCCAATATCCCCGCGTTTCGCATCAGCGATGGTAAGACAATGCTCAGGGATAAGAGCAAGGGTTTGCTCAAGATCTTTTAATCCATCTATACCTCTGGCTTCATAAAATGCCAGGTTGGGTTTATAGGCAATAGCTAAATCTTTTGTGGCTTCAACAATAACCTGATTAAATGTTACAATTGGGTTTTCGTAATCCAGGAAGAACTTAGGAAGTTTATCAGGGGTCACATCTAAACCTACGCCAAGTAGTGAGCGTTTTTCTTTAATAAGCCGGTTTAATCGGTATTTAAATTTCATCTATATAATTAGCCTTTCAGCTGCAACACATCGTTTCTAAAGGCCATAAATTTAACAGATACCAACAGAAATGCAAAAAATACTACCCGGCATTTAGATGGTTTTTAACAAAGACAACAGGATTTGATTATTGAGATTTATGATTCTAAATGTAAGAGGTTCATTAGCAGTGGATAGGGCTGATACGGTAGCTGATCGATCGGATTTCTGCTTGATTCGCCAGTTTTTTACATTGGTAACGCGATTTTTTGTCAGGTTGAACATAAATGCAAACATACCTGCAGTGGTCTGAATAACTTCCTGTCTTATGCTCAAGCGGGTGCTCAAATCAGCCTGTCGATACATCTGACCATGATTATCGGCATCCAAGACCAAATGATGCCAATCCATTAATCGACTAACTTTCTGATCACCTTTTACCATCAAGTAGAGGACCGTTTTTGAAAAATTTATGTATAGCTGATCGGTAGATTTATTATAGACCTCATGGGCAACTTGCCACTTATCTAACATATTGATGCTTAGATTAATTGGAATATCTGATTTCAATGAATCATACCTGGTTTTCCATCTTAAAAGCTGTTGATCAATATTATCCTTAAGTTGCATTAGTGTATCAACATCAGCCATAAAATGTAACGCCGCTACTTTTTGGGATAGATTTTGATAACCATACACTCGACTCTCAATACCTTTTATACTCATAATTAATTCTGAGATTGATTTTACATGGATGAAATCATCGGAAACTTGACTAAATGTATTTGAAAGATTGATCAATTTAATTTCCTGATATTTAAAATTATGGTTTTCCGAGGTGGTTTTTGAAGAATCAATCAGATGTTTGAGTTTTTTCAAAGATCTTTCTAAAGCTACATGTCTTTGAAAAAGAGAGTCTATATCATCAGATAATAGGGATTGTTTTGCCAAAAGGACATCGGTATGAAATACATTTAAATCAGATTGGACCTTATTGGTGAGATCATTGATTCGGTGTTTGAGCTTTTCTTGTTCTGATGTACATCCAAATAAAGGTACTATCAGAAGAAAGAGATAAAGAACAGCTGTTAGTATGAGAGGTTGTTTAATTTTCATTTCTTCACTTAGCATCGTTTTATCTTAAAATCAGTTTTTAATAATACAAGGAGAACAATCTTAATGGTTTCAGGGGATGAATCCAAGAAATATTCAAAAAGCTAACAATAACTTCTCGAAAAGTTAATGGTCTTTTAATGGAGCAATTTAGTCTAGTATGAGCCAGGTAAATCCTAGTCTTAAAGCCCTTGAGTTTGAGTAGAAATAAGGTGTTTGAAAATAGGTTTCATCCAGCAGGTTCTCAAAAGATACACTCACAACAGCACTGCCAATATCTGCCCATAACCTGAAATCAATCTGAGCTGTAACTCCCTGGGTTCCAAACTGGAGATTGTTATCTCTAAGACTTCCGTCTTGGTCTAGGAGATTAAAAAACAAAACTTGCTGGCGTTCACTGTTTTGAAGTCCGGCTGAAACCGGACTCATAATAAATCCTGAAAATCCGGTTTTTAGACGCAGGGCGTTCTGAAAAAACGTATCTGTAAAAAAGATACCGAATCTTAGCTGATATTTTGGCAGGTAGAAGATCTGGTTGGTGGATGCTTCTGAAAAATATGAGGGATTATCAATAATCCCCTCCTTATAATCCTGATCGGGATTGTCTAAAAGATTGTATTCTAAAATTGCAGTAAGCCCCAGATTTGATGTTAATTTCCAGAGTTTTAGTTGAGCATCAATACCAATAGCGCTGTAGTTCAGTTTTGATGATGATAAGTTTCTATACTGAGAATGAATGGTGCTGTCTGAAGCAATGGATTGAATGACAACCAAAGGTGATTCAACTCGATTTTGTAAGTAGGAAAATTTAACAAATGTTTCTTCACCAAGATTCAAACCGGTTCCGATAGACAATTGCGTGATATCCTCACTCACCCAATTTTGTTTTCCCTCAATATCCAGATTTGAAGCAAATACTTCTTTAAAGCTAGGTAATCGAGAGCTTCGTGAAGCATTAAAGAATGATTCAATGTAACTCTGGCTTTCAGAACCCCAGGGATGAAAATTTACCTGACCTCCAACTCCAATGCCAAGAGATGAACTGTTATGATCCTGCCCGTTTGTACCGGATATTACATTCTGTGATAGTGCTATTGAGCCATAAGATTTAAGGGTTTGCCCAAAGATCAGGTTCTTTAAATTAATCTCATTATAAGCATTTAACCATATCCTGGTCGATTTAGGTAAAATCGTGATACGATCCTGGTTGGTAAGGGTATTTTGTGATGAAATCTTATCATGCAAGAGTAATCCTCTTATGTTCAGACGCCAATACTCAAAATCCAGGTGCTCAGACATACCAAGTGTTATTCGCGAAGAGGACTCCTGATCCTTGAACAGGGTTGAATCCAAAACGGTCTCTTCACTTTTTTCATAATCTTGTTTAAATGAGCTATAAGCAAGCCAAAGCTTAAAATGGTTCGTGGAATCCGGCAGGAAACCCAGGCGGCTTTCAAATTCGGTTTTGATGGTATGATCCAGAGTATAGCGTTCAGTAAACTGGTTTTGTACAATTGCACTTAAAGGATCCAAGGGGTCTAAATCAAGGCTAAGGCTACCTGAGTAATTAACGCCACCATATGGCTTTTGTTGAAGCAGGAATAAATAATCTGATAAAGTGATGTATGTTTTTAAACCAAGTTGATATCTGAACTGTATGTTAAATTTGTTGGCTTCATAAGCTGATGAAAAACGATCTGTACCAAACCCATTAATATTGGTATATCGACCATCTGTGCTTTCCCGGACATAATTGGTATAAAAATTCAGGCGTTCTGAAAGATTTAAACTAAATGTTACATCAGTTTTGAGATTGCTTTCAACAAACTGAAAATATGTAATACGTGTATAGCCCTTTGCTGCAACAAGTCTTTCTGTTGTGGATTGTAATGATAAAGGGTATAAACCGATAGCCAGAGCCTCATAACCCTGTGCAAGAAGAAGTGACGAAAAAGATTCAGTAGAAAGCAATTGGTAACGGGCTTTCATGGTGATTGGGTCGTTTAAGAGAATATCATCCAACCATAAAAGCTGATAGTTTGAACCCAATCCGCCTATCCAAATCTCGTTGTATTGGCCGTAATCCATTTTATCATGAAGGTAGATATGTGAATTGGATGTAAAATAATCCTCTACATACCTGTGAAATATATGATCTCTACTGTCAGGCTGGACTTTGATCTTAGAATGGATAATACCGGGGTGCTCAGCCAAAAATTTGTAAAAGCGTTGGGTGGTATCTATGTTATTCTTATCAGAATTAGGTTTATTGGAAAATATTTTAGAGGTATCAGGATTTCTCTGTGTGGAATCTTGGTTTATATTAACTGACGATGAATCTGTGAAAAGGGACGATCTCTCAGGTAGATGAGAATAGCTGAGGTTTGTGTTTAAAACACAAATAAAAAGTGTTAAATAAAAAACACGGATACCCATTAAATTCTGATTCCAAAAGTTGAGTGCGGCCCCTTAAGTAAGAATAAGTGGATTTTCTTGTTTAAGTCGCCAACTTTATGATTTGTAAGCAACATAACGAATACAAATTAAACCTTTCGCCGTAAAAACAAATGTCAATTTTGCATCTATAGACAAACTTAAAAAATCTCATTTTATTCAATACTTTCTTAATTAATCGTTCATGGCAAACAATATTTTTAATCCAGAACCTGAAGATCCTAAAGATAATAAGACCGGCAATAAGCCGAAATTTTCCGCTATTTATTATGTGATGGCCATTTTGGTCCTTATTGGTATCCAATTAACATTTTTCTGGTCCAGCACAACTCCTGAGAAAACTTACAGCGACTTTAAAAGGCTGCTGAATCAGGACAAAATTGAATCTGTTAAGATATCACCAACCCGAATCTACGCTCGCTTAAAACCAGGTGCCGCTGCAGTAGAGTTATCCAATACCCAGGATGAACCTGTTAGCCTGTTCCAAAACAGGTCGAACAATCGTGAGTTTTTTGTGGTAGCAGTAAAAGATGATGGCCTGATAACAACATTGGAAGAAAAAGGTATCAAATATCAGGGTATTCAAGATGGTAACTGGCTTACAGACTTATTGCAATGGATATTCCCGTTTGCCATACTTCTCGGGGTATATTTCTTCCTGTTCAGACGCATGAACCCCGGCTCTCAGGTTATGAATATCGGCAAAAATAAAGCCGCACTTTACGACAATATGGATGAAAACACCAAGATCACATTTAAAGATGTGGCTGGTTTGGATGAAGCTAAAGAAGAAGTTATGGAAGTCGTTGATTTCCTGAAGGATCCTAAACGCTACACTAAACTAGGTGGAAAACTGCCAAAAGGTGTTTTACTTGTTGGCCCTCCAGGTACAGGAAAAACCTTGCTTGCCAAAGCAGTGGCAGGAGAGGCTGCTGTACCATTCTTTACAATCAGTGGTTCAGACTTCGTTGAAATGTTTGTGGGTGTGGGAGCTGCCCGTGTTAGAGATTTGTTCAAACAGGCCAAAGAAAAAGCACCTTGTATAATTTTTATTGATGAAATTGATGCCATCGGACGAAGCCGCGGTAAAGGCATGATGGCCGGTTTTAATGATGAACGTGAAAACACATTGAATCAGCTTTTGGTTGAGCTTGATGGTTTTGCTACAGACAAAGGTGTGATCATGATGGCAGCAACCAACCGTCCGGATGTGCTCGACTCAGCACTTTTAAGACCAGGACGATTCGATCGTCAGGTCATGGTGGATAAACCGGATCTTAATGGGCGAATTGAAATATTCAAAGTGCATACAAAGGGTATGCCACTTGGCAATGATGTTGAAATTAAAGTTTTAGCCTCTCAAACACCTGGTTTTGCCGGTGCCGAAATTGCCAATGTTGCCAATGAAGCTTCACTTTTGGCCTCTCGGCGAGGTAAAGAAGCCATTGATATGATTGATTTCCAGGATGCCATTGAAAGAGTTGTAGCAGGTCTGGAGAAAAAGAATAAAGTGATAAATCCTAAAGAAAAAAGAATTGTGGCTTATCATGAATCCGGTCATGCCATTCTTGGATGGCTGCTGCCAACCAACGACCCGGTTCAAAAAGTGTCTATTGTGCCGCGTGGTGTAAGTGCGCTGGGATACACAATTAATATGCCACTTGAAGATCGCTACCTGATGACCAAAGAAGAACTCTTTGAGCGAATTTGCGCTCTTTTGGGTGGCCGTGTGGCCGAAGAGGTTGTATTTGGTAAAATTTCTACCGGGGCGCAAAACGATCTTGAACGCGTAACAGATATCGCTTATAGTATGGTAGCTGTTTATGGTATGAGTGAAAAAGTAGGGTATCTGTCTTACATGGATTCATCAAACCCATACCTTGGCGGCCAGGGGATTGATAAAAAGTATGGTGAATCAACTGCGGCTATCATTGATCAGGAAGTGACACGCATTGTAACTGAAGCTTATCACAAGACAAGGGATTTGCTCGAGGAAAATCGTGACAAACTTGAAAAAATGGCAACCCAGCTCTTAACTAGAGAGGTGCTGCAATACAAGGATATCGAAGAAATTCTCGGTAAGCGCCCGAATCTGGATGATAATTTCCCGGAAATCATTCCTGCTCAAAATCAGGTGGTCCATGAACAGCCGGCTGCTACGCCTATCGAAAATAATGAAGAAGATGAGCGAAAAGCATTGGAAGAAGCTGTGGAAAAATTGAAATCCAATCGTAAACCATAATCCATGGCATCTAAACACCGTTTGATCATTAAAGTTGTAGGGTTGGTCCAGGGGGTCGGTTTTCGATGGTATGTTCAAAACAAAGCCATGGAACTGGGTTTAAAAGGGTTTGTGAAAAATTGCCACGATGGCTCTGTATTTATAGATGCAGAAGGTCAGCCAGAAGTACTTGACCGATTGAAGTTACTTGTAAAAAAAGGTCCTTCACGATCAATGGTTACCAATCTGTATGTGGAGCAAAAAGAGGAGTTTATAAATTACAATAGTTTTGAAATACGATAATAGCCGGATGGCATAGTTTTTTTCTAACTTTAATTGATGGAGGTTTTTATGAGTACAACAAAAGATGTAGCTGTAGGTATTTTATCATTTTTGGCTGGTATTGGTATAGGTATACTATTGGCTCCCAAATCAGGACGTGAAATCCGTACAGATATTAGCGAATCGGCAAAAGATGCGTTAGATGCTACATTAGAAGCAACTAAAGAAGCCGCACACACAGCAAAAGAAGCTGCCAATACAGCTTTGATTGCTGCAAAGAAGATTCCGCAAACATTTAATGATATGGAGTTATCCAGCCCCGATGAAGAAGATGTAGAGGAACAGTTGATAAAATAAAATATCAACCTGCAGTGTAGAGGCCGTTTAATAACGGCCTTTTTTTATTTCCTGATAATATATTGCAGGGTTTCAGGTTGGATAGAAATAACTTTTGTATTTGTAGGAGTCTTTACATAAGGCTTAATACTCCCGCTTGTATCACTCATTAACTCATTAAATGGAACAAAAACATTAATCTGCTCAGGTGTTAGCTTCTCTAAATTGCCTATACCACCTCCGATAAAAACACTTACCCGGTTAGGAATGAAAATAACTGAGTCTGATCCTTTTTTTGCAGATAACCGAACTCGAATATCTTCAAAAATAATTTCAGCGATTTGCTCGGCTTTACCCGTCACGATAACTTCATTATGACTTAACTCAACAAAACTCCCTGTTTTTGAAGCCAGAGGTATGGTCATTTGAAACGAAGAGTTTAAATGAGCAATAAGGTTTTCCCGGGTAGGCCAATAACGAAGGGTATCAATCAGGCTTTTTGCAGCGCTTACTTCCACGCTGTCCGGCGAGATGGTCAGATCTGGGTTAATGACATAACCGGTTGAAGGCTCAAGGGTTGTGTTTAATTTTACCGGAACTTTCCTGGTAGCTTTTTCTTCCAACACGAGTTTCAGTTCCGAAGGGCGAACATCATCTACAACTAACCCATTAGGAAGACCAGAGATGTATTGAGAAGCACTTTTCTTGGTATTGATAAAAAGTTGGTTGGCATCAACATTTTCGTCGAGCTCTACCACCCATTCAGTTTTATTAAAGTAAAGCGATAAAATTTTCCAGCCTGTACCTCTGAACTTTACAAGGAACGCTTCCGGCAATTGGCTTTCAACAGCCATGTTTGAGTTTTCATGACGAATTTGAAGCGGAACAGTTAATGTGGTGGTGTAAAAGTTGGTCATGGATACAAAAAACCAGATCAGGCAAGCAAAAAAAACCGAGCCAAGAATAGATGGCAGTTTGTATTTAAGTGTGGAGAGGGATGATTTGGATGCAGCTTTGGCCAAAACCCTGATCAGCTAACAATGAAAGGATATCTGTAAAAATAAGGAGATTGTGTGGGTCCCGAGGGAGTCGAACCCCCGACCTACTGGGTGTAAACCAGTCGCTCTAACCAACTGAGCTAGAGACCCTTGCAATAAAAAGTAAGCTTAATTTTACGCTTTATTTTTGAAAAATCCAAATATTCTGATGTTGAGATATATTGAACAACACAATGCGATTAGCAAAGCCGTAAAGGTCAATATATCGATAAACTGTGGATCGGACTCTATGTTGAACAATTCATCAACCAGGTATTTAATAAATGATGCCGGTAAATTATGCTCTCCCAGCTTCTCTTTTATTTGCCAGTGCCAGTCGGTTAGAAAGCAATAGCCGAATCCTTTCCAGAATCCCAATGCAAACCAACTGCCCAGGGTTAGAAGGAGGACAACCAGGTGCAATTTGCGTGTTTTTAAAGGGATCCATCCAAAAAGATTGAACAGAATGACAATCAAATGGCTTAAAAAAAACACATAATCCAAAACTATAAGCATGGTTACTAAACTATTGGCTTTTTTTTCTTAAGTTTGCACTCAACAAAAATAACAATTCAATTAACCAGATGAGCATATTGGTGTATGAGTAAGAAAGGATAACTTATCATGAAGCGTATTACAATTTTAGGCTCAACAGGATCTATAGGCACAAACTCGTTAGATGTGATTCGCCGTTTTCCCGATCAGTTCGAAGCATCTTACCTGAGTGCAAACTCCAATGTGAAGCTTCTGGCCGAGCAAGCTCTTGAGTTCAGGCCGAAAGGCGTAGTAATAATGGACGAATCGCTTGAGGGCGAGTTAAAAAATTTACTGAAAGGTGAATCCATTGAAGTGATGTCGGGTGAAGAGAGCCTGTGTGATATTTCAAGCCGTTCGGATATTGATTTTGTAATTGGTAGTGTTGTAGGATTTGCCGGATTAAAACCTACGGTTGAAGCAATTAAGGCCGGTAAAGACGTTGGACTGGCCAATAAAGAAACATTAGTGGTTGGGGGTTCGTTAATTACTCAGCTGGTGAGCGAAAATAATACCGGTATGCTTCCAATCGATAGTGAGCATTCAGCGATCTTTCAATGCATTGTAGGTGAAAAACCTGAATTTATTGATAAGATTATTCTTACAGCCTCCGGAGGACCATTCAGGACCCGGGATAAATCCGACTTTAAAACCATAACCGTAGCCGATGCCTTAAATCATCCCAACTGGAAAATGGGATCAAAAATCACAATTGATTCAGCATCAATGATGAATAAAGGGCTGGAAGTTATTGAAGCCAAGTGGTTATTTGATATTGATTTGGAGAAGATTGAAGTGCTTGTACATCCGCAGTCCATCATTCACTCCATGGTTGAGTTTAAAGACGGCAGCATGAAAGCGCAATTGGGTGTTCCCGACATGAAAGTGCCCATTCAATATGCCCTAACCCATCCCGAACGAATTTATGCGGATTACGACAGGCTGGATTGGAAACAAATTAAATCGCTTGATTTTGAAACACCTGATACCGATAAATTTCGTTGTCTGGCCCTGGCCTACGAAGCCTGTGCAAGTGGCGGAACATATCCGGCCGTTTTAAATGCAGCGAACGAAGTGGCTGTAGATTTGTTTTTAAATGATAAAATATCGTTCATTAAGATCCCTGAACTCATCGAAGACGCTCTTGCTGAGCATCAGGGTTTTGAAGCCACAAGTATTGACGATTTAATTAATGTAGATAAAACAACCCGGCAGCGTGTGCAGGAGAAAGCTCAACTCACTCCGGCCGGATAACTTTAAAGAGAACAACATTTAGAATGGATTTTTTTAGTACAATTTTTTACTTCATTGTTGCGATTTTCATACTTGTAACAGTACATGAATTCGGACATTTTGCCGCTGCCAAGTTTTTTGGTATGCGTGTTGAAAAATTCTATGTCGGTTTTGATTTCTGGAACCTCAGACTCTGGAGAACCCAACGCGGTGAGACCGAATATGGCCTCGGCGCCATTCCTTTAGGTGGTTATGTAAAAATATCGGGTATCATAGACGAGAGTTTCGATACCGATTTTGAGTCCAAACCTCCCCAACCCTGGGAATTCAGGTCAAAGCCGGTTTGGCAGCGGATAATAGTTTTATCGGCAGGTGTGATCATGAACATGGTTCTGGCAGCTGCAATATTTATCTCCCTTGCCTTTATGTACGGCGAAGCCAAAACACCTATAGTTACGGGCTCTTATGTTCAGGAAAATTCGGTGTTTGCCAACATGGGGATGCAATCCGGGGATGTGATTGTAGCAGTAAATGGTAAACCGGTTAAGTATTGGGATGAAGCCCTGGATCCCGAAATCTTCACAAACAGCAATTTAACCTACTCGGTCCGACGTAATGGACAGGTTTTGGTTTTCCAGGCCCCGCAAGACATTATGTCGCAGATGAACCGGGACATGGAAGCAGGCATCCGGCCCATGACCCCACCCCTGATTGGAGAAGTTTATGAAGGCTACCCGGCTGATAAAGCCGGTCTCAAACCCGGTGCATTGCTTGTCAGCATTGCAGGAGAACCTATTTTCGACTGGCAGCAGGTTTTAGAGAAAGTCTCCAAAAATAAATCCAATCCTATTGAAATTCAATGGCGGATAATTCCGGGCGAAACCGGTTCGGCAGCCACTATTTCCAAAATCAAGCAAAATGGCGCCTTAAAAACAGCTACCCTTACGCCTAATGAAGATGGAAAAATTGGCATTATTCTAAAACAGGTCAATGAAACCCAATACACCAGCTTAGGCTTTTTTGGGGCTTTAACTGCTGGTGTTGAGCGTACCTGGAAAATGACGGCCTTAACCCTTAAAGGGTTTGGTAAAATTATTTCGGGCCAGGAAGATATTCGTGAATCAGTAGGCGGACCGATTAAAATTGCCAAACTTGCCGGCCAGAGCGCCGAACAAGGCGCAGGTAGTTTTTTGATGTTCCTGGCGTTGCTATCTATATCCCTGGCAATTTTAAATATTCTGCCAATACCAGCCCTGGATGGTGGCCAGATTGTGATTAATGCGATAGAAGGAATTATGGGCCGCGAAGTACCCCTGAAAATCAAGCTGCGCATTCAGCAGATTGGTGTAACGGCACTGATGATCCTGATAGCATTTATTATCCTGAACGATATATTTCATCCTTAAACAGACAGTTTAAGGCCTTATTCTGAAAAAGTATTATGCCGCTCTGGTGTAATACTTTTTTTTTGAAATAAACCGGCAATCCATTTTTTTTACCTTCAAATCACCAGTAACGTTTATCTTAGTAGTTTAAAGTTGACTACAGGAATTGGTTGAAAAATTATGTTTGAGCAATTAAAATCCATAAAAGATCGTTTTTTTGAAATAGAAAAACAGCTTTCCCTTCCCGAAGTGATCTCGGATCAAAATAAATTCAGGCAACTAAATAAAGAGTACAGCAGCCTAAGTGAAATTGTTAAAGCCTTTGATGCTTATAGCCGGGTTAAAGATAATTTAGACCAAAGCAAGGAGTTGTTGAATACCGAAAGCGATCCTGAAATGAAAGAGCTGGCACAGGCCGAGTACGACGAAGCTGTAGAAGCTTTACCCGAAATGGAAAGCCGATTGAAAGTATTACTCTTACCAAAGGACGAAGCAGACTCACGCGATGCCATACTTGAGATCAGGTCTGGTACCGGTGGTGAAGAAGCTGCTTTGTTTGCTGCAGATTTGCTCAGAATGTACCAACGTTATGCCGAACGCCAGGGCTGGACAACCAAGCTACTGGATTACAACGAAAGCAGTGGTATCGGGGGTTTGAAAGAAGCTGTTTTATCCTGTTCCGGAAATGATGTCTATGGCACGCTAAAATATGAAAGTGGCGTACATCGGGTGCAACGGGTACCTGAAACTGAAACTCAGGGTCGTGTACATACTTCCGCAGCCAGTGTGGCTGTTTTACCCGAAGCTGAAGATGTCGATATTGAAATCAGAAAAGAAGACCTGGAAACCGACACGTTCCGTGCAGGTGGAAAAGGTGGCCAGAATGTTAATAAAGTGGAAACAGCTATACGTATTACCCACAGGCCAACCGGTATTGTGGTGGCTTGCCAGGAAGAGCGTTCCCAGTTACAAAACCGTGAGCGGGCCATTAAAATGCTTCGGGCAAAACTTTACGATATCCAGCTGGCAGAAAAACAAAAACAGCGCGATGATCTCAGGCGCACGATGGTATCGACGGGTGACCGGAGTGCAAAAATCCGAACATATAATTTTCCGCAATCCCGTGTAACCGATCACAGGATCAATTATACCTCGCATGCCTTACCACAAATTCTGGATGGCGATTTATTTGAGCTGATTGAAGCACTCAGACTGTACGATCAACAACAACAGCTAAAAGCGCAGATTGGCGCCTAAATTTAAAAAACTTAACCTGGCATATTATGAGCGTTACCTATCGGGCATTAGTAGTTGAAGAAACTCCGGATGGCGTGTTTAAACGACACCTTACTAACAAAACATTGGACGAAGTACCCGATAATCACCTTTTAATTAAAGTAGCTTATACCTCGTTAAATTATAAAGACGCTCTTTCGGCAACCGGTAATAAAGGTGTAACACGCACCTATCCGCATGTACCGGGTATTGATGCGGCAGGCACAGTTACGCAATCCAACTCGGACGCCTTTAAAAAGGATGATCAGGTTATCGTTACCGGGTATGATTTAGGGATGAACACAGACGGGGCTTTTGCCGAGTACATTTGCGTTCCTTCCGACTGGGCAGTTCCCTGCCCCGAAGCCCTTTCTTTAAAAGTTAGTATGATCTACGGCACCGCCGGATTTACAGCCGCCTTATGTGTACAGAAATTGCTTCAACATGGCTTAGAACCCGGTCAAGGGCAGGTTTTAGTGACCGGCGCTTCGGGTGGTGTGGGTAGCATTGCTGTTGGTGTTCTGGCCAAGCTGGGTTTTGAGGTGGCGGCTGTTACCGGAAAAGCCCAACAAGCCAGTTATTTAACAGAACTCGGTACCAAAGAAATAATTGATCGTAAAGATCTTAGCGAACCAACCCCAAAACCCATGCTAAAAGGTCGTTGGACTGCAGTTGTGGATACGGTTGGTGGTAACATTCTGACCAATGCCATAAAATCATGCCAGTATGGAGCTGTGATAACAGCTTGCGGTAATGCAGCCTCTCCGGAACTACCTCTCACTGTTTTTCCATTTATTTTACGTGGTGTAAGTCTTTTGGGTGTGGATTCCGTAAATTGTAGCACAATGGACAGGATTATGATCTGGCAAAATCTAGCCGAAAACTGGGCTGTGGATGGTTTAGAGAAGGTCTTTACAGAAATTTCATTGGATGGCCTTGATCCTTATATTGATAAAATTTTAAACGGCCAGGTCTCTGGTCGTGTGCTTATTAAAGTATCCTGAGTATTACATTTATTTCAATTAACTGCTATTTTTAGCGATATTTATAAACATAACATTGGAGGCTAATATGTCTGACCACATTTACAAAAAAATTGAATTAATCGGCTCTTCCCAAACCAGCATCGAAGATGCTGTGCGTAACGCTGTTTCACGGGCAAGCAAATCAATTCGCAATATGCGTTGGTTTGAAATTGTTGAAACCCGCGGTCACATTGATGGTGGTGATGTTCAGTACTGGCAGGTGACGATTAAAATCGGATTCACATTAGATGACAAAGATTCTGTATAGAACTCTCTGAAAAAAAACCGGCTTTAAGCCGGTTTTTTTATTCTTGGTAAGAAACAGAATTTTTTTTGTTATTCCTCGGGCTCCCAGATTAAATTTCCTTTTGTATCAATCCCGGTCCAAAGCAGGCCGTCACGAACGGGGGCAACACCCTGTTTAAATTCTCCGATGTAATCATAACGGGGTTTTATAACAAAGCGGCCTTTTTTATCTATCACACCCCATAGCTCATCCTTGCGTGCTGCTGCCAGACCTTCTGAAAAGGGTTTAAGCTCATCGTATTCTGGAGAGATGACAAAATTACCGGTATGGTCGATCATGCCCCATTTATCATTTTCTTTCGCACAGGCCAGGCCATCTACAAAACTATGGCAGTATTGGAATCGGGGCAGAATTTTCAGCTGACCGCTGGTATCGATTACCCCCCATTTTTCCATAACTTTAACCGGAGCCAGGTGATCTGAAAACGGATTGGCATCAGCAAATTTTGCAGCCCACAGCGCTTTCTGTTTTTTAGAAATACAGAAATAAAGGCTGTCGTAAGTAACCCAGGCCTTCCCTTCTGTAAATGGTTTGGCATAGGCGAATTGTACAAGGATCTGCAGTTGCCCGGCACGATTCACATATCCCCATTTTCCTTTGTATTTCACAGCTGCCAAACCATCTGAAAAAGGTTGTGCCGCGCTGTACTCAGGAGTTACAACTACTTCGCCAAGGGTATCAATATACCCGAAAGTAAATTGAGAGGTGAAAATAGCCATACCCTCTGAAAACGGCCGTACACTTCCAAACTTTAACGGGATGGCAAAATCACCATAAACATCAACAAATCCATACAAATGCTTTTCCCGAATACCCCCAAAACCCTCGGAAAATTCCTGGACATCCAGATACTTAGGTGGTACAATCACTTTCCCAAATGCATCGGCATAGCCATAATAACCTTTGCTGCGAATTGGAATAAGTCGGTCGCTGAATGGAGTAGATTGGCAGGATAAGGTGAAAAAAATAAGAACGAAAACCACTAAAAATGGTTTTATTTTAGAAAATGGCATTTTAATGGTGGATGGTGTTTGAAATCAATCATGCAAAATATATTGAATTCAAACCTGCAAAGCTAACGATCTGCTCAACCAATCTCGAAATTCATAATTCAAAAATCTCCAATTATGAAAAACCTTACCGTATATCTGAATCTGGCCGGAAGAACCGAAGAGGCTCTTAAATTTTACCAGAAATGTTTTAATGGAGAAATTTTAGATTTACAGCGTTTTGAAAGCTCACCTTTGGAAATCCCCGAAGACTATAAGCACAAGGTGATGCATGCAGAATTTAAAGCAGATAATATGTTTTTTCTGTCTTCAGACGGTATGCCCGGCCAGCAAACAGAATTGGGAAACAGAATATCGATGAGCGTAACATTTAGTGATGAAAAGGAATTAAAACGGGCTTTTGTTGCTCTCTCAAAAAACGGACGTGTGGTCTTAAAACCTGATGAAACCTTCTGGGGAGCTGTATTTGGTAAAGTGGTCGATCAGTTTGGTATAGAGTGGTTACTAAGTTATACCAAGTAGAATTTAAGTTAGCCGAATATGTGCCAGTTCCTGAAACCCACAAAAGTACTTGATCTTTTACTGAAGGTATAAATTAAAAAAAGCCTCTTTAACTCAGTGTTAAAGAGGCTTTTGTGTGTTGAACAGATCAAAAACCGATCAATCATGATTTAAGACATAACGCTCATGAACCATACCCCAATGTTTTGGTGAGCGCCACAGGCTTGAGAGTATGAGTTCACGTATAAAGATGAACTCTTTCGGAAGTCTGTCGTAGAGTTTTTCCAAGAGTTGTTCCTGTGAAAGCACCTCCTGTTTCCAGGCTTCACGGTCGATACACATCAGTTCATCGAACCTTTCTTCTGAGAAATCTTCCAAACCTGTCCAGTCAATATCTTTGTAATGAGGCATCCAGCCAATAGGGCTTTCAGCAGCGGCAGCCGAACCATGTACTCGATCTACGATCCACTTCAAGACCCGCATGTTTTCGCCAAAGCCGGGCCAGAGAAATTTACCGTTTTCATCTTTTCTGAACCAGTTTACTCCAAATATTCGAGGTGGCTCTGCCACATTTCGGCCCATTTGTAGCCAATGGTTAAAGTAAGTCCCCATATGGTATCCACAGAATGGCAACATGGCAAAAGGATCGCGGCGAAGGTTACCCACATTGCCGGAAGCAGCAGCTGTTTTTTCAGAGCCCATGGTTGCTGCTAAATATACCCCAAAGTTCCAGTTTGGAGATTGGTAAACCAAAGGTACAGTAGTTGCCCGGCGTCCACCAAAAATAAAGGCATTAATTTTAACACCATCAGGGTTTTCCCAGTCCGGATCCAAAGACGGGCACTGAGAAGCCGGGGCAGTAAAACGAGCATTCGGGTGAGCAGCCGTTCTGCCACAGTCGGGTGTCCATGGCTGGCCTTTCCAGTCAATAAGTTCCGGTGGTGGTTCATCGGTCATTTCTTCCCACCAGACATCCCCGTCAGGTGTCAAGGCCACATTGGTAAAGATGCTGTTTTTAGACAGTGATGCCATGGCATTTGGGTTGGTTTTGGCTGAAGTTCCGGGTGCAACGCCAAAAAAACCATATTCGGGATTTATAGCCCTTAACTCGCCATTCGGACCAGGTTTGATCCAGGCAATATCATCACCAACAGTGGTGATTTTCCAACCATCAAAACTCTTGGGTGGAATAAGCATGGCAAAGTTGGTTTTCCCGCATGCACTTGGGAATGCACCACCTAAATATGTTTTTTGTCCGTCTGGTGATTCAACGCCAAGGATCAGCATGTGTTCGGCAAGCCAGCCTTCGTCTCGTGCCATGGTAGAAGCAATACGCAGGGCAAAACATTTCTTACCCAGAAGTGCATTGCCACCATAGCCACTACCAAAAGACCAGATCGCGCGTTCTTCAGGAAAATGGACAATGTATTTATTGTCTTTATTACATGGCCAGGGTACATCTTTTTGCCCGGCTTCCAATGGCATACCAACCGAGTGCAGGCAAGGGACAAAGTCACCATCACCTAAAACATCCAGGACTTGAGATCCCATACGGGTCATGATGCGCATGTTGGTAACCACGTAAGGCGAGTCGGTAATTTCAATTCCGACATGGGCTATCGGAGATCCGAGAGGACCCATACTGAATGGGATCACATACATGGTGCGACCCTTCATCGACCCGTCGAACAACTTGGTTAGCTCGGCTTTCATTTCTTTAGGATGAACCCAGTTGTTTGTAGGGCCGGCATCCTGGCGGCTGATACTGCAAATAAATGTGCGATCTTCCACACGCGCCACATCATTTGGATCAGACCGGCATAAATAGCTGTTGGGGCGTTTTTGTTCATTAAGCTTTAAAAAAGTGCCATTATCAACCATCAACTGGCATAATTCATCGTATTCTTCCTGCGAGCCATTACACCAGACCACCTGGTCGGGCGTACAGAGTCCGGCAATTTCAGTTACCCATTGTTTAAGCGGATCGTTCTTTAAATTAGCAGGGAAATTCAATTCCACTTGGGGTGAATCTTTTTCGGGAGCCAGTGTGCTCATAAGACTACTCCTTCTTATTTAGGTGAGATTTAGCATAAGCGCTAAATTAAAAGTGAACTAGAAGACAATATTATTTAAACCAAATTGAGTCGGGATACAACCCATTAAATTTTTTATCCAATCCCAACCAATGTCCTGTTGGCAGACTCATAATAAGGAGCGAGCAAAACATTAACGGAAAAGAAGTATGAAACTGAAAATATCCGCCGGCAGCAAAATTAATAAGGATAAACAACGCAAAGGCTGCATTAACTCTTACAGCAATACCAAAGATCAGCGATAACCCGATTACCAATTCTCCAATGGTAGCCATCCAGGCAATAGGCAAATAAAAAGGAATGGCAAAATACTTGAGGTAAATCGGTTCAAAGGCAAACAAGGGTGAATCGGGTTCAACGACCGATAAAACCTTGTTGGCATTGAGTTCATTGATATAATAATCGTTTAATTGGTTGAGGGTTTGTAGTTGATACTCAAAGACACCTTTCAGCTTATCGGTCCAAAGCCAATCTTTTAAAAGTTTATAGGCAAATCCTACAAAGAAATATAACCCAAAGAAGTATCTGAGGATTAATACACCTACTACACCGATGGATTTGAATGGATTTTGGAGGAGATATTCTTTTGACCAGTTAAACTGCTGAAGCGATTGCGATGATGCCATTATTTCTCCTGAAAAGGAAAGATTTAAAGCTATGGATTAATTGTCTGGTGAGTTAAAGATATTAAAAAAACAATTAAATAAAGCGACTTAACTGTGAGATTTACGATGAAGCAGTAAGGTGATTAGATTAAAAATCCAGTAGCATAACAAAAAGAAAAGCCCCGCAAACCGGGGCTTATTTTACGATCCTACTTTTTAAGGCTTTGAAGTATAGCTTCTTCAAAAATTTCTTTGCTTCTGGCTCCTACAAAATGGCCAAGAACTTCGCCCTTTGCGTTAATGATAAACGAAGTAGGAATACCGCGAATACCGCCATCAATGAACTGACCGTAGTCTCGTGTGATTTCGGGTGTGCCCATAGCCAGCGGATAATTGATACCTTCTTTTTTTGCATATGCCTTTACGTTTTCGGCCTTGTCGCCGACTGCCACGCCAATAAAGGTGAAATTTTTCTTTTCATACTCTGTTTGGAGTTCAATCATATCCGGGATTTCGGCTCGGCAGGGCGGGCACCATGTGGCCCAAAAATTAAGAATAATGCCTTTGCCTTTGAAATCGGACATGGTTACAGCTTTTCCTTCTATGGTGGTTAAGCTGAAATCAGGTGCAAGGTTTTTATTGTCGTCCTCAGAGAGCAGACTCTCAGAACTGGTTGGTGTACTGGTAGCAGTTGGTTCATGAGAACCAGACATATTAAATGCCATGATAAAACCGGCAGCAAAAATCAGTAAGGTGATGGAGGTAATGACAACTTGTTTCTGGGTCATGGGTATAGCAAAATTTAGAGATACTTAGAAAAATGTTTGAAACTCTAACGAGTAGGTTCAAGATTTGTTTTACTTGGTGCAAAGTTATGTTGAAAAACTTTCAAAATCAATGACATTTTTCGGTAAGGAAATCAAACTTAAAGTAATAGTAAATGTAACTTTAATAATATGTTAGATATTCTCGACAGCTTTTACTATCATTATGTTTTTTTACGAGACAGGGAAAAACTTTGAGAAACAGAAACTAATCCTTATATTCTTTGCCCAATCGTAATTATTGTTTTTTAAGGTTTTTTCCGTGAATCTACAATGCCACTTTAGCTCAGTTGGTAGAGCAACAGTTTCGTAAATTGTAGGTCGCGGGTTCGAGTCCCGCAGGTGGCTCGGTTCAAGTCGCCACAAACGACTGCCACAGAATTTTTAATATAATAAACCATTTAAACACTCACACCTAAAGTATGCAAGAAGGAAAGATAACTCAAATTATCGGCCCCGTAGTTGATGTGGATTTTGCGGAAGGCAATCTGCCATCAATTATGGATGCGTTGATTGTTCCAAAAGAAGATGGAACTGAATTAGTATTGGAAACCCAACAGCATCTAGGCGAAGAACGCGTCCGAACGGTAGCCATGGAAGGTACCGATGGTTTGGTTCGAGGAATGAAGGTTGTGAATACCCAAAAACCGATTCAGGCACCGGTTGGTGAAAAAGTATTAGGCCGCATGTTAAATGTGGTAGGAGCTCCAATTGATGGTCTGGGTAAAATTGAAACGGATAAAACTTACTCGATTCACAGAGAAGCCCCGGCGTTTGCGGATTTATCAACCAAAGCTGAAATGTTTGAAACCGGTATTAAGGTTATCGACTTGCTTGAGCCTTATTCACGCGGTGGTAAAACAGGTTTGTTCGGTGGTGCCGGTGTAGGTAAAACCGTTCTTATTATGGAGCTGATCAACAACATCGCCAAACAGCAGTCCGGTTATAGTGTCTTTGCAGGTGTGGGTGAGCGTACCCGTGAAGGGAACGACCTTTGGGAAGAAATGAAAGAATCCGGCGTTATTGATAAAACCGCCCTTGTATTCGGTCAGATGAACGAGCCACCGGGAGCCCGTGCCCGCGTAGCTTTAACCGCTTTATCCATCGCCGAGTATTTCCGCGATGAAGAAAACCGCGACGTGCTTTTATTTATTGATAACATCTTCCGGTTTACACAGGCCGGTTCCGAAGTATCAGCGCTTCTGGGTCGTATGCCTAGTGCGGTAGGTTACCAGCCAACCCTGGCTACTGAAATGGGTGAACTGCAGGAACGTATTGTTTCTACAAATAACGGTTCTGTAACATCTGTACAGGCCATTTATGTGCCTGCGGATGACTTGACTGACCCGGCGCCAGCTACAACCTTTTCTCACCTCGACGCCACCACGGTGCTTTCCCGTGCAATCTCTGAGTTGGGTATCTACCCGGCTGTAGATCCTCTGGATTCTACTTCTCGTATTTTAGATCCGAACATTGTCGGGGAGGATCACTACGATACAGCCCAGGCAGTTAAAGAGATCTTGCAGCGCTATAAAGATCTTCAGGATATTATTGCTATTCTGGGTATGGACGAGTTGTCTGATGAAGACAAACTGGTTGTGGCCCGTGCCCGTAAAGTTCAACGCTTCCTTTCTCAGCCGTTCTTTGTGGCTGAGCAGTTTACCGGTCTTGAAGGTAAATATGTGAAGCTTGAAGATACCATCAGAAGCTTTAAAGAGATCCTTGAAGGTAAGCACGACGATCTGCCTGAAAATGCTTTCTATCTCGTTGGTACTATTGAAGAAGCCATCGAGAAAGCTAAAAACATGTAAAGGAAGGTTTAGTTATGTCTAAAAATGCATTTAACCTGGATCTGGTAACACCTGAAAAATCACTCTTCAGCGGTGAGGTCATCAGCATTACAGCTCCATCCGAGTATGGTTCGTTTCAGGTTTTGAAAGACCATGCCCCGATGCTAAGTGCATTGGGCGAAGGCGAAATTAAATTGGTACTTGCCAACAAAGAAGAACAAACCTTTAATGTAAAAGAAGGCTTTTTTGAAGTGAGTGACAATAAAGTCATCTTGCTTGCTGAAAACATCATGTAAGCTTTATTTCAAAACAAGGTTTCATTATTTTGGCTATCATTGCAATAAGTGTAATGATAGCCTTTTTTATTTCTATGAGTCTAAAACCACAACGCCTGAAAAAAGGCGATACCATTGGCATTGTAGCCCCGGCCAGCCCCATGGAACGCCGCGATAAACTCTCGGCAGCTATCCGATACCTTGAGCATGAGGGGTTCAAAGTTAAAACAGGTCAGTCTGTAAATCGGCATTATGGGTACCTTGCCGGTACAGATGAAGAGCGGGCAGAAGATATTAACCAGATGTTTTGCGATGGTGAGGTAAGGGCCATATTTTGCCTGCGCGGTGGTTACGGCTCTCCAAGATTATTGAATTTGATTGATTACAAGGCTATATCTGAAAATCCAAAGATATTTGCCGGATACTCCGATATAACAGCCCTTTCGGCAGCCATTTTTTCCAAAACAGGATTGCTGACATTTTCCTCGCCTATGGTTGTTTCTGATATGGCCGATCCTGATCCCTATTCTATGACTATTTTATGGGACATGTTAATGAACCCGGTCGAGAGCAGGATTGTGAAAAATTTTCCAAAACACCGTCGCAAACTTTTAAGGCACGGCGCAGCCGAAGGTCTTTTGATGGGTGGGAATCTCACATTACTGACAGGACTTGTTGGTACATCCTATTTGCCCGATCTATCCGGAAGTATGCTTTTTTTTGAAGAGATTGCCGAGGAGCCGTATCGTATCGATCGGATGCTTGCTCAGTTGGAGCATGCCGGTGTTTTAAGCAACGCAGCTGGTTTGATTTTTGGGCGGTTTAATAATTGCCAGCCCGAAAGTTCACCATCGCTGTCTCTTTCCCAGGTCTTAGCCCATTATGCCAATAAACTTGTGCCGGGAGTACCGGTTATGCAGGGCCTGAGTTATGGACACATTCCTAACAAATATACCTTGCCATTTGGGGCTAAGGCCACCTTACAAACCAATAACGGTATTCAACTGGAAATGATGGAGAGGGTTGTTGAATAAATAAAAAAAGCCATCTCAGACAAATGTTACATTTGTTCAAGATAGCTTTCAATATTCAACTAAATAGCAATAACTGTCTATGATTTTAACCGGTAGCCAACACCTTTAATGGTTTCGATGTTGTGCTCACCAAACTTACCTAACCGTTGGCGGACTTTACAAATATGAACATCCACTGTACGGTCGGTAACATAAATGTTTTCCCCCCACACACGGCGAAGCAGCATTTCTCTGGAAAAGACTTTGCCAATATTAGTGCTTAAAATCCAAAGCAATTCAAATTCTTTGCGTGGCAGGAATAAGTCTTCATCTTCAAGTTTAACAGTGTGAGTGCTGCGATCAATCAGAAGATCTTTCACTTTTAGCTGGGTCAGCTCGTCAGAAGTATTGATGTTATAGCGTTTCAGAACATTTCTGATACGGGCTGATAGCAATTTTGGGCTAATGGATTTGGTTAAGAAATCATCGGCACCTAATTCTAATCCAAGTACTTCCTGAGATTCATCATTTTTGCTGGAGAGCATAATGATTGGAAGTGACTTGCCTTCTGGAATTGAGCGGAGTTGTCTGAACAGGTCAAAGCCCTGGGTATCGTCCTGCTTGAGATCAAGTAAGATCACTTCCGGCTTTTTGGCTAGTTGAGCTAATGTTTCTGCATTATCTTTAGCCCAAACAATTTTGTATCCCTCCTGCTCTAAACGTTCTCGAATCCCTGAAACATATTGAGGCTCTTTATCTGCAATAAGAATGGTTCTCGGGTTCATAAATAATATTTAAATGGTTCGTTATTCATATCAAGCAATCGGAAAATCTAATGTGTGTGTTTGAGTCGTTACAGAAAAAACGCATCCTGAAAAGGTATGAAGTCCGGCCAGGACATGCGTAGTTTAAGTTTTACTGAAGAAATTTCAGATGCTTCAGCCTTTAAACTCTGTATAGGTCAAACAAGATAAATCAAGAGAAGAGCATTGTTATAAGCCAGGTGTCAGACCTGAAAAATAGAACCTTAACATGCTGTTCGGAGCAAATATAATGAAAGGGTGGTTAAAACTCAAATGGCCGTAAAAAAAGCCTTTTAGAGGGATTGTTTTCACCTTTTTAAGCCCCTGATCAAGTGTCGAAAAAAAGTATCCGATAACTAATTTTATTAAAAGGTCTTACGAAGGGATATTTTTACACCTTTGATGATATGTTTTTTGTTCAATACCATAACCGGGCTAAGGTTTAGTTTTATGCCCTGTGTTAAATTATTGTTAAACTCTGCCGTTGAGCGTACCGCATTGATCATACTGATAAGACGATTCAGGCCCATGGCTGCCAGAAAGTAATAGGCCGATTGAAACGCCTGATCGCTTGAGATACGTTTTTGGCGATAGGTTTTGCGTTGCCGCTCCGACTCCCACGACCAGTAATCTTCATTTTCGTAAAGCGCATTATAGTTTCGTTGCTGTAAGCGTTCCTGGTTATAACTCTCCCAACTTTTGTAATTGGAGATGTCTTTCCAGTATTGCTCCGTTTTGCTGCTGCCCGATACCCCGGCATAAGTTCTGGCCAGGTTTTGATAATCTGATTCGAGGCTGTTGGCATAGACAATGGTACTGATCAGCCCGGTTACCAGGGCGGCTTCCATACCCATTGAGTATTTTCCGGTAGAGAAATTTCCTGCGTAAGCTTCGCCTAAACCCGGTATAAGGAATGAGTAAAAACCAGCCAAAGTTTTGGATTTTTCGTTGTCCGAAATATCAAAGGCAATAAGCTCCGGATTGGCGTACTGAGGATAAGCGAATGGATTTGGTGATTGAGCCCTTGAGGAAAGTTCTGGATCCCCTTTAAGATAATGAGAAGATATATTTTCCACCCATTGTGCATAGCCCGGGGTATAGGAACCTATGAGGGAGCTTATTAACGCAGCAATCAGGTAAATATGTTTCAGGTATTGGGTCATGGGCACGGTTAATACATTTCATCATTAAGATAACATGCATTGTAAATTTTTAATAAGCATCAATCACCCCCCTTGATTACCTTTTGGTTAAATCACCTTGTGTATCAACAGGGAAAAAGGCGCCGGTTATAAGCTATGAGGTTGCTGCTTCGGATTGGTACTTAGAGGGGCACTTGATCAGGATAGTCTTGGCCTTGAAAATACCTTCGGGATCAAAGGATCCCTGAACAACAATGCTCGAAGAATTTTCGAAATTATTGGGTTTACCTTTATTGTAGATCACCTTGGATATGTTTCCGGACTCGTCTTCCATGTAAAAGGAAAAAAACTGCGCCTCTGTTGAAATCGGCTTGTCTTTTACCCAATAACCTTTTACATAACTCATTTTTCCATTTTCTTTGGCCTGAGCCAGGTTTTGGTAGCCAATGGTATGTGTTCCCCATTCCTGCGCGGTAAATGCCAGCCATGCGCCTATGGCTAAAATCAACACCGATCCTAATATGTATTTCTGTTTCATCTGTGTTTATACACCTTTCTTCTGTCTATAAATAAGTAAATCCGCTAAGTATTAATATATCGTGGTTATATTATTCCACCTCCGCCAGCGGAGGAGATTTAAGCTGCCGGACTTGAACTAAGTTGTGTATGTCCCTCTCCGGAGAGGGTGGCCGAAAGAGGATAAAAATATCATACCTATTAAAGTAGTGCTTGTCCCAATCACCTTTTTACGAAGAGCTATCCTTAAGCTCATCTTTTTGTATAACATCTTTCTCCAGCCTGGATACTTTCCGATCCAGGTTGAAAATGAATATAAAAAGACCAGTCCATATAATTAAAACCACAACCAGGACAATATAAATGGAGTGGTTTTCAAAAAATTCTATCATAAGGTTAATAAACTATGAATTAAGATTCAAGATTGTAGTGATTTTCTACTACAAATACACGATAGCGAATCTGTTTTAACCAGAAGAACAGGGCCACAAACCCGATCATGGATAAATACAGGATAAAACGGATTTCCGGATCTGTTGAGCTCGATACACTGGGATTAACATCTGAGTTGTCTTTTTCAGGTGAGCCCGGGTGCAGGCCCGGAATAAGCCTTGGCAGCACAAAATACAGAAAGATAACGGCCGGGAAGGCAAAAATATTATACACTGCCGAAAGATTGCCGCGCTTTTCCGGCGAGTCTATAGCCGAACGCAAGGCAAAGTATGCCGCATAGATCAGAAAAAGCAAAAAAATGGTGGTTTGGCGTGGATCCCAGTGCCAGTATTCGCCCCACATAAACTTGGCCCAGAATGCCCCGGTTACCATGGCCAGAATATTGAACACAAAACCCAGTTCTGCCGAAGAAACAGCCTTAAAATCCTGTAACTCATCTTTTGCGCGCAGGTATTGAATGCTGTGCCACATAGCCGAAAAAAAGGCCACGGTGGCCGCAATTGCCATGGGTACATGGAAATACATGTTTTTGGTGGTTTCCTCCAGCATGCCCACTTTATTGGGAGATAAAATGGCAATAATAGCAACTACGGAAATCCACAGGTAGATTAGAAGCTTAAACCAGGTTTGTTGTATCATAGTATCCACTCGAAGGCATTACACGTCTTTTTGCTTCAACACTTTTATGGCACGCCAGATCAATCCCACAAGCAGCAGGAAGGTTGCCGGCAACACACCATAGACCAATACCTGAACAAAAACCGGCATCATTGGATGAGAAGAAGCATTGAAAAATAAATAAAGAAGATAAAGTATGTAAAGGACAATAAAGAAAAAGCCTTCCCAGCGGGAGACTTTTTCATTGAAAAAGATTGGCAGGCACAAGGCCGCCACCCCGATCATGACCGGAATATCGAGCCTGATGGCCGAGTCGCTCACCAGCAGGCCATCGGGTGAAACCACACTCGAAAGCCCCAGAACCAGCAAAATGTTGTACAAGTTACTGCCAACGGCGTTGCCCACGGCAATATCGCGCTCACCTTTAAAACTGGCGATCACCGAGGTGGCCAGTTCCGGTAGCGATGTCCCGATGGCAATGATGGTCAGCCCGATCACCAGCTCGCTGATACCAAAAGCCTGGGCGATGCCAACAGCGCTCTCGACCAGCATATCCGAGCCAAAGATCAGCAGCACAAAACCAGCCACAACCAGCAGGGGATTGATCAGCCATTTCTGAACCGGGGTTAAGGCTGTTACATCACCGTATTCCTTAACAAACTCGTCATCCTCGGTTTCGGCCGGGCTTTTGTTGCTTTGTTTGATTAAAAACACCGAGTAGATAACCAGTATGGCCAGAAATATACTGCCATCCAGCCAACTGAGGTTGTTGTCCCAACCTACTGCCAATAGTAAAACCGACACCCCGATCATGATCGGTACATCAAGCTTGATAAGCTGCCGGGATACCAGGAGCGGGGCAGCCAGGGCCGATGAGCCCAGAACCAGTAAAATGTTGGCAATATTACTTCCTACCACATTACCAATGGCAATATCGGCTTTACCGATAAAACTCGACTGCACACTTACGGCAATTTCCGGGGAACTGGTCCCGAACGAGACCACCGTTAAGCCGATAATAAGTGGTGAAACGCCAATGGCTGCTGCAATTTTTGAGGCCCCGCGCACCAGGAACTCCGCACCGACTACCAGGAGCACAAATCCGGCAATAAGAAGTAAAAAGGTTGATAGTGTCATAAACTGTTGTTGTGATAAAAAATGTGGGAGAACTTACAAAAAAAAATCCCTTTGAAGAAAACATCCTGAAAACAGAGCTTGTTTATATGGCGTTTTCTCAAAAAAAGTGCTCGCAATCAGATCGGAACCATTCCACCAGTTTATATATGGGATCTTTAAATGTGGGCGACTTTCGGCCGCTTTTTTATCAACATTCAACCCGAAAGTATTTCCTGCAACACTGTAGTAGCGCTGCACCTGCAGCTAAGAGTGTTGCTTGCCGGTTACCGGCTGGCGAATACAGGTGTTTAGGGCCATTGCCATTCAGGAAGAGATAATGCGAGCCGGGGCAGGCCGGTTGGTTTAACCCCAGAGCAGTGATCAGAGCCATTTAAGAGCCGATGCCCGGGTTCTTAAGACCTTTCAGAGATAAAGTGCGGCACAAAATTAGTAAATTCTTAGTTAAGTATCTTAAATTTCTTAGGAGCCGTATTACAATGGATCAGATAGTGTTGATTGTACCTTGACATGTTTTTTGGGCAGGCATTTTTAACCTGAAACAAAGACCTGTTTATTTGTTGGACACCGTATTTATTACAACTAACACCACAACAATGATTACCGAGATAGTATATCAGACATATTTTAAGGCACTGCTCGAGGCAGATCGGAAAACCTGTTTTCACATTGTTGAAGAACTGCTTAAAGATAATATAGAAGTGAAACGACTTTATACCGATTTATTCCAGCGCTCACTGGTCGATGTGGGTTTATTGTGGGAAAGAAATAAAATATCCGTTGCTAAAGAACATATGGCCACAAGCCTTACCCAGAGTGTTATGCAACTGGTTTATCCAAAACTGTTAAGCCAGGAGCCCGTTGGCAGAACTGCTGTGGTAAGCAGCGCCTGCAACGAGTTTCACCATGTGGGAGCTCGCATGGTGGCCGATGTGTTTGAAATGCATGGCTGGAACTGTGTTTATCTTGGGGCTAATACACCCGATAACGACCTGATTTCATACATAGAAGAAAAAAAACCCGATGTGGTGGCGCTTTCTGTGAGTATTTCATTTAACTTACCTATGGCCTTGGACGTGGTTCAGGAGATCAAAAGCCAGTGGCCAGAGCAGGCCATGATTTTAGGCGGACAAGCTTTTATGTGGGGCGAGCATTATGTGAAGTTTTTACAGCAAATACCATCGGTGGCATGTATTCTCACGCTCGAAAACCTGGAAGACTACATTATAAATTTTGATAAACTGCCTGTAAATGAAACCGGTTGATATACAACAATGGGTTGACCAGTATGTTCGGTCGCTTGCCCCAATCTTCTATCTCAAGCTCAACTCAACCGGCGGCATAGAAGAAACCAACGAGTTTACAGAAAAACTTGTTGGCAAAACTCTTAAAGGCCTCAATTTCAGTGATGTTGTTGTTGATTTTCAAGATACGCTCAATTTGAAAGAACTCTCCGAGAATCCGCTTCAAAACCAAATGCTGAATGTGGATACCTTTTCGGGGCTCCCCGAAACCATCTATGCTACCATAACAGCGTTCGAGAAAAACTATGTGGTGCTGGGCTACATAGATATTGAGGAACTGGAAAACCTGCGTAAGGAAGTCCTGGAACTCAACAACGATATGATATCGATGAACAGGATCCTTCAGAAAAAAACCCACGAGCTGGAGCGGCTAAACTCCATGAAAAATAAATTTTTAGGCTATGCCGCCCACGATCTCAGAAAACCATTAAGTATAATTTTATCTTACACGGAATTTCTTGAAGATGAGGCCCATGAGGCGTTAAGCGCCGAGCAGCAGACATTTTTAAAGAAAATTTCCGCCTCGGCCGATTACATGAAAACCCTCATTAACAATTTCCTGGATGTATCTATGATTGAATCGGGTACATTTAAACTTAACTGCCAGAAAGTAAACTTAAAAGCACTTTTGGACACTGCTTTCTGGCAGTTGGAATTGCAAGCTGGCAAAAAAGATATTAACATTACAACACGTCTCGATGAACATTTACCTGAGCTAAACCTGGATGCATCTAAGTGCGAGCAGGTTTTTCTGAACATTATCGGAAATGCTATTGAACATTCCTATCCGCAGTCGAAGGTTGATATTAGAGTAATAAAATATAAACACAGTGTTGATGTCTTAGTGCGGGATTTTGGTGTGGGCATTTCTGAAGAAGATCAAAAGAAGTTATTTCAGCCTAACCAGCGGATACGGACCACCAAAACCGGTGGCGAGAAAAGCACCGGCGTAGGGCTTATGATCTCAAAGAAAATTATGGAAGCCCATGGTGGCAGCATTGAGGTTAGTTCATCATTAGGCAAAGGATCTTGTTTTAAACTGATGTTTCCTGTAAACCCTAATTGATTAAAAAATGCTTGAATCACTAAAAAAATCCGCAAAAACCCTCAGGCAACCCTCGGCCGAAGCAGCTGCCGAATTCAAAGAAAAAAGCCAGATTATAGCCGAGCAACTGATAAAAAAGCTCCACAAACACCCAAACCTGGAGAGTATAACGGGTCAAGGCAACGAACCGCTCATGGAAACCAACAGCCATAATTTCTGCCGGTTCATGAGTTCAGTTTTTCTGGCTTACGATCCCAATATGTTTACTGAAACCTGTGTATGGGCATTTCGGACCTACCGCTCTCATGGTTTTCAGGTTACGTATTGGGCGGTTTACCTGGATATGATACTCTCCATTGTGCATAAAGAATGCAGCAAAAAAACATACACCGAAACCAGTCCGTTCTTTGATTGGATCCTGAATCACGTTCCAACATTTACAATGATTACAGACAAGCAACTTACAGAAGATCCAACCGCCAATTCCTGATAACAGGCTTTTTTAGTGTCTTAAGATGTCTGATTTATGGTTGAAAAACTTACCATACTTGTTGTTGACGACGATAACGACCTGCTTACGGCTACGGCCAGAATAATTGAAAAAACAGGGCACCGTGTTTTAACCGCAAACGATGGCTTGCAGGGGTTGGAGATCGTTAAACAACGGCATCCCGACATGGTGCTTTCGGATGTGGATATGCCACGCATGTCGGGTCTGGAGATGTGTAAAACCATCAAAACCGATCCCAATTTAAGTCACATATTCGTTGCCCTGATCACGGCATCCAAAAAAGATGATAAAACCCAGGCCTCTGCCCTGAGCAAAACGGCAGATGCCTACCTGTTGCGTCCCATCCCAAATGCGGTGCTTAAAGGATGGGTGGAAGCCTTTACAAGAACCGTACTTTCTGAAAAAGCACTCTTGAAGTCGCACCAGCGACAGGACTTTCTGAATGCCATTCTCTTCTCCATCCGTAAGATCAACAAGCTGATCAACCACGATCCCGAACCCGGGCACCTGGCCCGGCAAACCTGTGAGCTTTTGGTAAGTTCTGCGGGGTACGCAGGTGCCTGGATTGCGCTTTATGGCCCCGATAGTAAGCTGGAGCACCTGGCAATGAGCGGTAATTTTTCCCAAAACCAAGAAGCGTTAACAGCCCGGTTAAGCCATCGCCAAACCATACCCTGCCCCACGTTTTACGATCACCAGAACAGTTTCACGATTGTAGATTCACCCGGCAAGAGTTGCCATGCCTGTGCGCTTTCAGAGAAATTAGCTGATCGCGGTTCGTACTGCGCCCGGTTGCAGGCCGGTGGCAAGTACTATGGCAATATCACCGTGTCGTTACCAAAGTCGTTAACCGATGATGCGCAATCCAAAGAACTCTTTGCCGAACTGATCTCAGATTTGAGCTATGCCCTGCAACGACATGAGCAGAATCTGGAGAAAAAGCGCATCGAGCAGGAAAACACCCTCTACAATAAAATGGTAACAACCTCCAACCATAATATGTCGGTGATTGGTAAAGATTACCGGTATGTAATGGCCAACGACGAGTTTAAATCCCACTTCTGGCCGAATAGCGGGGACATTAAGGGCAAACACGTGGCCGAGGTACTGGGAGAAGACTTTTTTAAACACACCGCAAAAAAAAATATAGACCAGGCCCTGAAAGGCAAACCTGCCCGGGTTCTAACTCATCTGAAAAATGCAAGGGGAAAAGAGCTTACTTTTTCTGTGGATGTATTGCCACATATCTCAGAAACGGGCAAGATAAACCAGGTGATCATTAACGAGGTGGATATTTCGGAGCTTCGCTTAAAAGAACAGATGCTGATAGACAATGAGCGAAACCTGAAAACCCTGCTCAATAACCTGCCTTCCGTCATTTTCCGTTGCCATAACGAACCGGTTTGGGATATGGACTATCTGAGTGAGGGTTTTGAAAAACTTACCGGGTACAAACCAAATGAAGTCTTTAAAACCAATGCCCTTGATCTGGCCAATATTATTCATCCCGATGATCGGCAGCCGGCATTAGAAAAAATAAAGGATGGGTTGAAAAAAGAAGGCCGGTTTTCGGTTGAGTTTCGCATTATTACAAAAAAGAACAAACTGCTCTGGGTATTCGAGTCGGGAGAGATTCTGAGTACAGATAATAATGCTCATGGGTTTATCCAGGGCATGCTCCTGGATATCACCGATAGAAAAGAAGCCGAGATTGATTTGTACAAAAGCCAGCAGCGTTTTAAAGGGATCATAGAAAGTACACCTGATGTATCCATCCAGGGCTACAAACCCGATGGCACCGTCGTTTACTGGAACAAAGCATCAGAGATTCTCTATGGCTATAGCCCCGAGGAAGCATTAGGTAAAAAGCTAACCGATCTGATTATTCCACCCAAAATGAGATCGCTGGTTAAACAAGCCATTAAACAAGCCGCCAAAACCGGCCAAATGCCTCCCCAGGAAGAATTGGTATTGCACAAAAAGGGAGGCGAGCCAATACATGTCCTATCGAACCATGCCGTGGTGAGCTATCCGAACGAGGAGCCCGAACTTTTTTGCCTGGATGTAAGTCTGGAAGAGCGCAAGAAAATGGAGCAGGCACTTTTAAGCTCGGGTGAGCGGTTCGAGAGGCTCTTTAATGCCTCTCCTGTCCCGCTTTTTGAAGAAGATTTTACCGAAGTATTGGTTTATCTCAGAAAGCTACACAATAAAGCAGGCAAAGATCTCGAGGCATATTTCGACTCTCACCCCAAACAACTCATAACCTGTGCCGGGAAAGTTAAACTGCTCAACGTTAACCAGGCTGCGATAGAGCTGCATCAAGCAGCCGATAAAGACGACCTGATCGAGAATTTTGAAAAAAACTTCACCCCCAAATCCCTGGAGGTTTTTAAAAAAGAAATGATTGCGCTGGCAGAAGGCAAAACGGTTTTTGAAACAGAGGCCGAAGTGCAGACTTTCCGGGGCAAAAAGCGGCAAGTGGCTTTAAGGATGGTGCTGCTACCCAATAAAGAGGAACGTGATATCGGCATAGTTGCCACCACGGATATCACTGAGAATAAAGAGGCTGAGAAAGCTGTAAAACAAAGTGAAAAGAAATTCCGCAGCCTGTTTAATCTTTCCAGCGATGCCCTGTTCATCCAGAATTTTGAGAACGAAATTATTGAAGTTAATGAAACGGCATCAACTTTACTTGGCTATACGCGAGAGGAGTTTTTTAAGCACACCGTAGCCGAATTTCAGCACGATAAAAGCCCCGAAGAGCTGGCCGAGATTACTCAAACCCTGCTTAAGGATGGCTTTGCCATATTTGAAAATCGTTTGAAAACGAAAAAGGGCGACTTGATGCCGGTTGAAGTGGCGGCCAAACTGATAGAGTACCAGGGCAAGTCGGTTGCACTAACACAGGTACGCGATATCAGTGATAGAATAAAATCTCAGGAAGCGCTTCGGCAAAGCGAAGAAAAATTCCGCAGCCTGTTTAATCTTTCCAGCGATGCACTGGTTATCCAGGATCTAAACCGCAAGATTCTGGAAGTCAACGATACAACCCTGGAAATATTTGGCTACTCGCGTAAAGAGCTAATAAAACGTAAGGTGGTCGACTTTCAGGATGAGATGAGCCCGGAAGATGTTCAGCAGCTCACGAAAGACTTGATAACGAAAGGCTTTTCAATAGGAGAATATCGAATCCGGAATAAACAGGGCCAGGTGATCCCTGTGGAAGTGTCCTCCAAAATAATCGCTTACCATGGCCAGCGTATGATCCTGAGCCAGGTGCGCGATATTACCGCCCGGAAAGAGGCTGAACAGGCCATTCAGAAACGCCTGACCTACGAGAGCATGCTTGCCGAAATTTCTTACCTGGCCGTGCGCGAGCCCAACGACTCGGTATTCTTCCCCATAATGCTTAAACTGATTGGCCAGACCTTTGAAGTTAGCCGCGTCTATGTTTTTAATTATGATGATCAGCGAAAAGAAACCAATAACACGTTTGAGTGGGTGGCCGAAGGCATAACCCCCGAAATTGAGAACCTTCAGCATATCCCTGTTGATACATTGCCATGGATCCATGACCGCTTGTTCAATGGCCATATCATAGATATTGAAAATGTTGAAGGCGTTGATAGCATTCCTTCAAAACCGGACAAAGAGATCATCCTGCAACAGTCAATTAAGTCCCTGCTGATAATTCCGCTGCTGGTTTCTGGTGAGTATTATGGCGCTATCGGACTGGATAATTGCCTGAACCAAAAAGCCGTGCCAGAAGAGGAAAAAGTGATCCTGAAAACCATTGGCTCCATCATTGAATCGCGTTACGAGCTGAATCTGGCCAACTACATCCTGCAACGCCGCGAGCAATTTTTAGACTCCATTTACAATGGCATAGATCTCTCTGTGTATGTGGTGGATGTCGATGAGCAGGGTGATCTGAGGTATGCCGGATTCAACGAGGCCCACGAAAAGATAACCGGCCTAACCGAAGGTGAGTTCAAAGAAAAATCACCCTACGATTTATACCCGAAAAAGGTTGCCGAAAGTGTTGTTAAGAATTTAAAAAAATGCGTAAAGCAAAAAGAAAGGCTGCAGTACGAAGAAGAACTGCCTTACCGGGGCAAGCCATACATCTGGGAAACCCGGCTTCATCCGTTAATCGGCCATTCGGGTAAGGTATACCGGATTATCGTGACCAGCCAGGAAATCTCAGGACGTAAAGAGGCAGAACAGGCCCTGAAATTAAGCCAGTCGCGTTATAAGACGCTTTTTGAGCTGCCAAACGATTTCATATTCCTGCATTATTTCAATCCCGAAGATGGCTCGGGCAAGTTTATTGAAGTCAACGACTGGGCTTGCGAGCGCCTGGGGTACACCAAGGCCGAGCTAAGCCTGATGCAACCCACAGATATTATCTCTGATGATGACCTGAATGTTGTGCCCAAAGAGAAGGCGATATTAAAGGCCACCAACGAATTGCGTTTCTACAAGCACCTTATGACTAAAAAAGGTGAACAGATTCCGGTTGAGCTTCATGCCCGGATTTTTGAGCACCAGGGTCAAACCATGGCCATCTCTATTGGCCGCGATATGACCACACAAATTAAAACGCAGGAAAAGATTCGCGAAAGTGAAGAGCGGTTTAAAGGAATATTTAACAATATGGCCAATGGTGTGGCTATTTATAAACCTCTCGATCTTGGGGAAGACTTCGAAATAAAAGAGATCAACCGCAGTGGTTCGGCCATTATGAAGAACCCGGCCGACGAAATAGTAGGCAACCGACTCTCGGAGTTCTCAACAGCGGCACAGCATATGGGTATGATGGAAGTTCTAAAAAAAGTCTATAGCTCCGGCAACGCCGAGCGGCTCAGTACCCACATAACCAGTGAGCAACACCTGGATATATGGCTCGATAACTACATTTTCAGGTTAAGTAATGGTGAGATTATTGTTGTCTTCGAAGACATTTCCGAGCGCATTCGTGCAAGAGAAGCCCTTCGCAAAAGTGCCGAGAAATACAGGTTGCTGGCCAACAATGTAACGGATGTGATCTGGCAGATGGACCTGAAAATGCATTTTACATATGTAAGTCCGTCTATTTATAATATTACCGGCTACACGGTGTCGGAGTGGCTGAACCTGCATCTCAGCGATCCCAAATCGGTTAAAACATTTATCAATTTAAGCCGGCAGATTATCGACTTTGTCGAGCATAAGAATCCCAAAGAGACAATCCTGTTCGAAAGTTACCTTACCCGCAAAGACGGTGAGCGTATAGATGTGGAAATAACCGGAAAAATGCTGACCTCCGATAAAGGAAAACTTGTCGGTATCCAGGGCATCATTCGTGATATTACCGAGCGAAAACAAGCCGAGCTCGAGTTGAAAACAAGCCGGGAAAGCCTTGAAAATATCTTTAAAGCTTCCCCGATCGGTATTGGTATTGTAGAAGGCCGGAGGTTTGTAAAGGTAAATGATGCGTTTCTGAATATGCTGGGCTACACCCCGGATGAGATTATAAATATAAGTACCCGGATCATATACCCTTCCGATCATGAGTATGACCGCATGGGCAAGGTGCACTATGCACAGATCGAACAAAAAGGCCGGGCATTTAATGTTACCCGGTTCCGCCACAAAAATGGCAAGCTTATTGATATCCATCTGCGGTCTAAAAAAATGGACATGCATGAAGGTGATAATGCCATTATCTTTACTGCCCTGGATGTAACCGATCAACTGAAAGCTTCGGAAGCCCTGATGCAGAGCGAAGAAAAATTCCGAACCCTGATCTCGGCTATTAAAGACGTTTTCTGGATCATATCACCCAAGTTCGAAAAGATCCATTTCCTGAGCCCAAGTTATGAAGACATTTTTGGCCGTTCGACAGATGATCTAATGCAAGATCCTGAATCGTGGTGCAACCTGATGCATGAGGATGATTGTAAGGCGTACATAAAAATTCATAACCATGTCCTGGAAACTTCCGAAGCCTACACGGCAGAGTACCGCATTATAACTCCCGGCGGCGTTGAAAAGTGGATCTATGAAAAAGGATTTCCGATTCATGACGCCCTGGGCAAGGTAAAACTGATGGCCGGTAGCTCCAGCGATATAACCAGTACCAAAAACCTCGAACAAGAGCACGAGCATTTACAGGAACAGTTGCGCCAAAGCCAGAAAATGGAAGCCATTGGCCAACTGGCCGGCGGCGTAGCCCACGACTTTAACAACATTCTGCAGGCTGTTTTGGGATATGCCCAGCTTCTGAAAGATACACTTGAGCAAGAATCCAGCGAGTATGAATGCGCCAACGAAATCTATTCGGGTGCTGAACGGGCAGCCGGGTTAACACAGCAATTGTTGGCATTCAGCCGTCGCCAGATCATAGAACTGGCCCCGGTTCAATTAAACAAAGTAGTCGATAACCTGTGCTCACTGATCAACCGGTTGATCAGTGAGCAGGTTCAGTTGGAGGTGGTTTTAAATCCGGAGCTTAAAACCATGAAAGGTGATGTAGGCCAGATTGAGCAAATATTGTTGAATTTATGTATCAATGCCCGCGATGCCATGCCGGAAGGGGGCCGCATATCCATTAAAACGATGCAAGTAACATTTGATGATGAGTTTTGCCAGCATAACAACTGGGCACAACCCGGGCAGTTTGTTGGTCTGGAGATTACCGATACCGGAAAAGGAATACCCGAAGAGATCAAAGACAAAATATTTGACCCGTTTTTTACCACTAAGCCATTGGGCCAGGGCACCGGATTGGGCTTAGCAACCGTTTATGGCATTATTAAACAACATAATGGCCTGATCAATGTTGTTAGTGAGCTAAACCGGGGCGCCACTTTCAGGATATACTTCCCTGCAACCGATGCAGCCCCCGAAGGGCAGTCCCAGGCGGAAACCTTTAAGCAAACCCGTGGCAACGAAACCATCCTGATCGCCGAAGATGATGCTTCTTTGCGCAGGCTGGTAAGTAAAATTCTTACCGATCAGGGCTATACGGTATTAGAAGCCGAAGATGGCCAGCAGGCTACAGAGATTGCCGAAGCACATCTTAAACTGATCGATTTGGTGGTTCTGGATGTTGTGATGCCCAGAAAAACGGGTAAGGTGGTTATGGAAGAAGTTCATGCATTAAAGCCAGATCTGCCTATAATATTTATAAGTGGATACTCATCAGGTGGCATACATGCCAATTTTGTCCTTGAAAAGGGCTTGATGTTTATCCAAAAACCATTTAACATTAAGAAGTTACTGGGTAAGATCAGAGAAATACTGGATAGTAAAAAACTCTAACACATTCGATTTATCCATTTGCTAAAAACCAGCTAAGCCGGATGGCATTAGTGCCGAAAAATACAATATTGTATGAACCTAACGTGCAGGGTGAGTGAACCGGCTAAAAATTTCGATAAATAAGCTCAGCATTGTATAGATATATGTAAATCATTTGCGTACTATGCATTAACCCTGTTCATTGCCAGCTTTTCCCGTAGATATTTTCATTAACAAGCGTTCTGTGATTGCCCTTTAAAACGGGAAAATTAGTTTTTTCTGAGCTGAAATACCGATATTGCAGTGGCACTTAGCGCAGACTTAGTGTTACAAGAAATTTTTTAAGGCACCGATAAGTTTTTTTAAGGTTTTTGGTCCTTATCACCGTTGAAAAATGAATAAACATTTGACAGTCCTTATTATCGATGATGATGAGGAACTACGCGCTGCTACGGTTCGGCTGTTGCCGAAAGATAACCTGGAGGTCTACCAGGCCGGAGACGGAAAAACCGGACTGGATCTCATTCATGCTCACCGCCCCGAACTGGTTATCTCGGATGTGGATATGCCCGAAATAACCGGGATAGATCTCTGCCAGCTTGTCAAACAAGATCCAACCATACACAACACGCTGTTTGTCCTGATTTCACATCAAAAAATCACATCAAAAGATAAAATCAAGGGTTTGGAGGCACTGGCTGATTTTTACCTGACCCGGCCGATTTCGAACAATGAATTAAAATCGCATATCAAGGCTTTTTTGAGGATTGTCTCGGATGAAAAAGAGCTTCGAGAATCCAATGCCCGCTTAACCTACATGAACTCGATAATCAAATCGGTTCAAAAAGTTAACCAGTTAATTTCCAAAACCGATAAAATTGATGAACTGATAGACAGCTCCTGCAGTGTTCTGGTTGAGAGTTTAGGTTATAACAATGCCTGGATTGCATTGGGCAACAAACCCGACCAGATCACCCATATAGCCGGTGCCGGATTTGGCAATCTTAAGCAAACCCTGGAAGAGATATTCAAAGATAACCGGTGTTTGATGTGCATGGATAAAGCCACTAATAGCAACGGAATAGCTGTTATTGAAGACCCAAAATCGGAGTGCAATACCTGCCCGCTTTCAGAATGGTATGGCGATTATTGCGGGTTGTGTTATACCATAAAATCCGATGGCCGAATTTTTGGCTGGCTTACCGTTTCAGCCCCGAAACAATATGCTTACGATAAAACCCAATGGCGTTTGCTGGAAGAGTTGGCCGGCGACCTGGGTCATGCTCTTTATACCATGGAACTCAAAGCAGCCCAGGAGAAAAGCCAGGCCGAAAGAAATATGTTCTTTAATATGGTGTCTCAAACCCAGGATATGATTGCCATAGTCAATAAAGATCATATTATTGAGCAGGCCAATCCTATGGTTCGCCATTTCTTTAAAAAGACAGAATTGGTTAACGGCATTCATGTTTCCCGGTTGTTGGGTGAGGATCTTTACAATCGTTGTGGGAAGCAAAACTTACTTAGAGCATTTAAAGGCAATCAAACATCGTTTGTGGCCAATGTGCCCATGCCTGGCCGTAAACCCAGGTATTTTAATGTTCATATCACCCCCGATAGTTCAACAAAATCACTTGAACGGGTCTATATAGTCGGTACAGATATCACCGATTTGATGCAGGCTTCGAAAAAATTAGAGCAGTCGGAGCGCAAGTACCATAATCTCTATGATAGCATACCTGCCGGAACGGCAATTATTGATATTCCTTCGGGTGAGATCAGGGAAGTTAATTTGTCGCTCTGCTCGATGCTGGGTTATGAAGAGTCTGAACTTCTCTACAAAACCGTTGAAGAGATCACACATCCCGAGGATTATAAGTTAGATCAACAAGCTCTGGACGAGCGACTTGAAGGCGATAGCTCCATCAACTTTATCGAAAAACGCCTGCTTAAAAAAGACGGGTCTTATGTATGGGCAAGTGTTTCATCAACCCCGATCGAGTTTGAAAACGCAGTTCCAAAAACCATTTTGGGTATAATTATTGATAATACAGAACTTGTGGGAGCTACCAAGGCCCTGGAACAATCCGAAAAGCGCTACAAATCGCTGGCCGAAAACTACCCTAATGGTACGGTGGCATTATTTAACCGCGAGCTGGTTTGTGAACATGTGGATGGAAAAGGCCTGGAAACCATAGGACTTAAAAAAGAAGACCTGATTGGCAGAAATATCTACGAGATATTTCCGGAAGACATTGCCAGAATAAAAGAAGAAAACTGGACAAACGTATTTAACGGGGAAACCAGCAGTTACGAGGTGTTTTTCAAGAATCATACATTTACAACAACGGTTGTACCCATCCGGAATACTGAGGGCAAAATCCTGCAGGGTGCTGAGTTTTCGCAGGATATTACATGGTTGCGCCGCTACCAGAACGAGCAGGAAAAAAGTAAAACACTGCTTGAGATGTCTGAAGATATTGCCGGCAGCGGCAGTTTTGAAACCGATTATACCAAGCAGGAAATCCTTGTTTCCAAAGGCTGGCAGCAGATTCATGGCATTAACAAAGACCTGATCACGGTTGAAGAGTTTCTTGGTATTGTTAAGCCCGAGGAGGTGGAAACGATGATAAAAATCTGTGAAAAAGCCAGGGCCGAGCATACCGAGTACAATTACCAGATTAGGATCATCAACCAGAAAACCCGGGACATTCGCCATACCAAAGTTATTGGCAAGTACAAGTACAACGAAAACGGCGAAGTTTTAAGTATGGTGGGTTCGGTGCAGGATATTACAGAGCAAAAACGCGTCGGTGAAGAAAAAATTAAAATGGCCGAAGAGTTGCGCCAGAGCCAGAAAATGGAAGCCATTGGTGCCCTGGCCGGGGGTGTTGCTCACGATTTTAATAACATTATGCAATCGGTTATCGGTTACTCCCAGTTGATGCTCGAAAGTCTGCCAAAAGACTCCCTGGAATACGACCATGCATCGGAAATTTTCCGCGGAGCCGAGCGTGCCGCAGCTATCACGCGTCAGCTTTTGGCTTTTGGCAGAAGGCAGGTTCTGGAACCAACCGAAATTGATCTGAACAAGCATATTGCCTCTATTCAAGATTTGCTGGAACGCACCACCAAGGAGAGTATCAGGGTCTCGTTTTCGCCAAAACGTGGTCTGCCATTGGTTTCGGTTGATAAAAACCAGTTGACACAATTGATCCTGAACGTGGTGATCAATGCCCGCGATGCCATGCCAAATGGTGGAATTGTTGAGCTTGCAACAAGTCAGGTTCATATCGATAAATCCTATAACGAGTCCTGCTTTACATCAACAGAAAAGCCCGGTGAAGGAATGTATGTGATGCTTCGGATCTCCGATACAGGCGAGGGAATATCGCAGGGGGTTCTGTCTCATATCTTTGAACCGTTCTACACCACAAAAGCGGTTGGAAAAGGAACAGGCATGGGGCTATCGAGTGTCTATGGTATTATTCGCCAGCATGGCGGAGCTATCAGGGCTGAGAGCAAGGTAGGAAAAGGATCGAGCTTTTTTATCTATTTACCGGCTGTGGCTAAAGGAACCTCTAAAAAAGACATCTCAGTGCCTGATGATAAAAAACCCGAGAAAGGCTCAGGCTGCATATTGTTTGCGGAAGATGAAGCGGTATTGCGAAAACTCTCTAAAAAAGTGCTGGGTGATTATGGGTATACCATGATTATAGCAGAAAATGGACAGGAGGCTTTAGACTTGGGCAGAGAAAACATCTATAATATCGATATTTTGGTGTTTGATGCGGTTATGCCAAAAATGAGCGGCATTGATGCGTACAAAGCGCTCAGGGAACTGCGCCCCGAACTCCCGGTTATCTTTACAAGCGGATACACCGAAAGTGAAATCCACAGCAATTACATCCTCAAACACGGGCTTACTTTTATTCAAAAGCCTTATTCGTTAAAGGATCTGCTCAAGAAAATCCAGGAGCTTTTGCCCACGAGTAACGATTAAAAAAATCTACACTATCGGCAAATAAGCATGGAGCATGGGGCTGTACGCATCACTTTTTCGGTGGTACTTCCCATAATAATTCGTCGCATTTGAGTTGTCCCCTTTTCGCCAAGTACAATCAGGTCTGTATCGTAATCTTTGGCATAGTTTAACAAGGTTTGAGCCGGGCTGCCCCAAAGAATTTTCTTGTCGACTTCCTGGCCTTTTAGTTCAAAAGCATTGATGAACTCTTCCAGCTCCAGGGTCTTTTTTTCTTTAAAGGCGTTTACTTTTTCTTCTTCAATATCCTGCGATAAACCAATGGCATCTACATTGGGTTCGTGGAGCACGTGCAACGCTTCGAGTTTGGCCCCGAAGGTTTGGGCCATAGACAAGGCTTTATCAAACGCACCTTTTGATGAGGGTGAAAAATCCACTCCGCATACAATTTTATTGATCCCTTCAAATGAATCGGCTTTGTGGATCCAGACAATCTGGCGGGCCTGGCGAACGATGGCTTCAGCCGAAGCGCCAAAGATCACCCGTTGCAATGCCGATTTTTCTTCAGCCCCGATAATTATAATATCAGCTTCCATACCATCGGCTGCAGCCAGAACCTGGTCGGCTACATTGCCAACTTCAATGATCACATTTCCGGTTTGGGTACCATCATCCTGAAGCCGTTGCAGGTATAGGCGCATACGCTGCTCGGCCACACGCTGGACTTCGTGGGAGCTTATCCAATCCGAAAAGTACGATTTTACAACATAGATCAAAGACAGCTTTCCTTGAAGTTTCTTGATCAGAGGGCCAATATGTAATAATGCCTTGGTAGAAAGATCGGAGAGATCAGTGGCCAGAAGAATGTTTTTATTAATCATGTGCGTCCATGTTTATAGGGAATAAAGCTTCTCAATGTTATTTCTTGGTAAAATAACGTTCTTTAGGTTTAAATCTGATAAATATCTGAACTTCCACGGGCGTTACAATTTAAACCACCTCACCGGGCAAGATCTGCAAGCAAGCCGGAATTGGTTTTTCAGATCAACTTAAGCCAGGTATCGTTTTTTGTTCAGGTATCCCGGGAGGTTTCACCTGACTGGTTTTAATGGCCTTGTTTTTTAAATTAATTTAAAAAATGTATCTATCACCAACCTTAAATGGGAACTCTTTTGGTCATGTTCAGACTTTTATGTTACAGGCTGATACGTATTTTTATAAAAAACTAAAATTATTGCTTATATGACCGTAGAATTATTGTTTGTTGCCTTAGGTGTAGCTTTTATGATTGGATTTGCCCTTCAGAACAACGATTCCCTTTTTCAAGATCATGATCACGGACTTGCCTATATCGTTGAAAAAAAGATGTTTATGCTTACAACGCTGTCTGTTACAGGAAAAAGCTCCGAAATAGACTCCAGCGTTGTTTTTAACTCAAATAAGGATCAGTTTAAAGTTCATATTTCACTGCCTGTTGAGTCTCTGGACTCCGGATTAGAGGATAGAGACAAAAGTGTACAGGATTTTCTGAAATTTAAAGAGCATCCAAATATTACCTTTACCTCAGACTGGCTGGCTTACGATAGTTTGAATTTTGAAACAGAAATGGACAAAACCGTACCGGGCCTGCTTTGTTTTGGTGGTGATCAGTTCCATGTTCATTTCCCACTGCGTTTTACTCGCCACGAATCCTACACGCAAATATCCGGGATCCTGGCATATACCTTCACAAAATTCGATATGGCCTGTCCCCGGGTTGCCGGTGGCCTGGTAGCCGATGTAAAAGACCGGTTAGATATAGTTGTAAATTTACGATCAGACAAAATTGAGGGGTTGGAAGAACTTCTTTCGCCCAGGAAAGTTAGTACTGAGATCAGCTAACAAAAAAAGCCGCTTTAAAGCGGCTTTTTCGTTTATGTTAAATCACCAGAATGCTTAATCACCATTCAGCGGGAGCTCAAACTGGTCGGGATCAATTTCATCCTCACCATTTGATTCTTCCTTTGGCACACGGGCAACTGATGAGATCGTATCTTCATCACCCAGGCGAATTAAGCGCACCCCGGAAGTGTTCCGGCCCATAACACGGATGTCGGCCACATGTTGTCGGATGACAATGCCTTTTTGGGTGATGATGATCAGGTCGTCGCTGTCGTTGACTTCCAGCATTCGAACCAGGTGGCCAACTTTCTCGCTGGCTTTCAGGGTGATAACACCCGAAGCACCACGGCGGGTCATGCGGTAATCATCAATGTCGCTGCGTTTGCCATAACCTTTGTCCGTAACGATCAGGAGTGTGGCGTCGGTGCGCCTGGTAGCCACAAGTGAAACAATATGCTCATCACCGGCCAGGTTGGCACCTTTAACCCCGATAGAGTTCCGGCCCATACTGCGCACATCATTTTCCTTGAACCTTATGGCATAACCGGAATTCTTGGCCAGAACAATCTGATGCTCGCTATCGGTAAGCGTGGCATCAATCAGTTCATCCTTATCAGAAATATTAATGGCAATAATTCCCGTTTTGCGTGGATTGGAGTACTCTTTCAAAGAGGTTTTCTTGATCAGGCCATTTCGGGTACACATTAATATGTAATGATCTTCTTTGAACTCTTTAATGTTGATCATGGCACGTATCCGCTCATCTTTTTCAAACTGGATCAGGTTGGCAATCGAGCGGCCACGTGCAGTTCTTCCGGCTTCAGGGATCTCATGTACTTTAATCCAGTAACATTTACCCATGTTGGTGAAGAACAAAATGTAGTTGTGGGTAGAGGCTATGAACATATGCTCTACAAAATCGTTATCTTTGGCCATAGCCCCCGAGATGCCTCTGCCACCTCTGCCCTGACGGCGGTAACCCGATACAGGAAAGCGTTTAATGAATCCCTGGTGGGTAATGGTAATCACCACATCTTCTTCGGCGATCATATCTTCTATACTGAACTCATCGGTTTCGTAGATGATCTCGGTGCGGCGTTCATCGCCATAAGTTTCTTTAATTGCAATCAGTTCATCCTTGATCATCTGGAATTGCAGAGCCTCGCTGGCCAGAATTGATCTTAACCGTTCAATGGTTTTGAGCAAGGCCTGGTATTCATCTTCAATTTTTTGGCGCTCTAAACCGGTAAGGCGCTGCAGGCGCATATCCAGAACTGCCTTGGCCTGGATTTCAGAGAGCCCGAAGCGTTCCATTAAGCGACTTTTGGCCGTTTCGGTATCAGGCGACTGGCGGATGGTAGTAATAACTTCGTCCAGGTTATCCAAACAGATCTTTAAACCTTCAAGAATATGGGCGCGGCGTTCGGCTTCATCCAGCTCATAGCGGGTTCGCCTTAAAACCACTTCATGGCGGTGGTCTATGTAATGAACCATCAACTCTTTAAGGTTCATGACTTTTGGGGTGTCATTGACCAAAGCCAGCAAATTGCATCCAAAAGTTTCCTGGAGCTGGGTATATTTAAAGAGCTGGTTCAGAACAACCTGTGTAACAGCGTCGCGTTTCAGTTCAATAACTACGCGCATGCCATCGCGGTCCGACTCGTCCCGAAGGTCCGAAATACCATCAACTTTCTTAATTTGAACCAACCCGGCAATCTTTTCAATTAACCGGGCTTTGTTGACCTGGTAAGGCAATTCGGTAATAATTAAAGACTCGCGGCCATTCTTTTGGTTAACCTCCACCTGAACTTTTGCCCTTATGACAACCCTGCCCCGACCGGTGGTATAAGCCAGCTTAATCCCTTCATAGCCGTAAATTATTCCTGCAGTCGGAAAATCAGGGGCTTTGACAAAAGTCATGAGTTCTTCTATAGAGATATCCCGGTTATCCAGGTAGGCGCACAGGCCATCAATCACTTCATTTAAATTGTGTGGTGGAATGTTGGTGGCCATACCAACGGCAATACCCGAGGCCCCATTAACCAGAAGGTTTGGGATTGCTGAAGGAAGTACGGTGGGTTCTTCAAGGGAGTCATCAAAATTATTGGCATAATCAATGGTGTCCTTATCAATATCGCGCAGCATTTCGCTGGCTATTCTCATCATGCGAACTTCGGTGTATCTCATGGCGGCGGGTGCATCGCCATCAACCGAGCCGAAATTACCCTGGCCATCTACCAGTGGGTAACGAAGGGAAAAATCCTGAGCCATTCGCACGATACTGTCATAAACTGCAGTATCCCCATGCGGATGGTATTTACCTAAAACTTCACCCACAATACGAGCCGATTTTTTATAGGATCGGCCCGATTGCAAGCCTAGTTCGTTCATGCCAAAAAGCACGCGTCGATGAACAGGCTTCAAGCCGTCGCGCACATCAGGCAGTGCCCGGCTTACAATAACAGACATAGAATAGTCGAGATACGAATCGCGCATCTCGTCTTCTATATTAATAGGAACAATCTTTTCTCGTTGCATAAAAAACTAATGAAAGTAAAGTTTGACTCGAACCTCTGAATATAAGATTTCTTGGCGAGTTTTGGCGATTTCTGACAAGATATTTATGAAATGCAGTTCAGACTCGGAATTAAACTGATTTTAGGTGCGCCATGCCGGGGTAATTAAGTGCTGCATCCGGTCAATTTGAAAAATTTTTCTAAAAAAATGAAATAAAAGAGAAAAAGGATAGGGATGAGTTTTGTTTTTAATCGATTATCGATTAACTTTGTAGCCCTCATATTCGTTTAAAAAACCATTTTTTTGGTTTGGTATATAGAGAAAGAATTGAACAAAGATTAAGGAATTTTTAAATGCCAACGATACAGCAGTTAGTTAGACAGGGTAGAAAAAGCCTGCGTGCAAATACCGATTCACCGGCTTTGGATAGTTGTCCTCAAAAGCGAGGTGTGTGTACAAGGGTTTATACCACCACACCAAAAAAGCCGAATTCGGCACTTCGTAAAGTCGCCCGTGTTCGTTTATCAAATGGAATTGAGGTAACAGCTTACATTCCGGGTGAGGGACACAACCTACAGGAGCACTCCATTGTGTTGATCCGTGGGGGTCGTGTGAAAGATCTGCCGGGTGTGCGTTACCATATTGTCCGAGGCTCATTAGATACCTCCGGTGTTGCTGATCGGAAAAACGGGCGATCGAAGTACGGCGCTAAAATGCCAAAGGAAGAATCCAAGTAAAAACCAAAGAATTATAAACAAAGTATGCGCAGAAAATCAGCTTCAAAAAAGATAGATCAAACCGACGAGCGTTTTAATGATCCTGTTATTTACTTCCTGATCAACACTTTGATGCAGGATGGTAAAAAAGCAGTCTCAAAAAAGATTGTCTACGATGCAATGGATATTATAGCTGAAAAGTCTGAAGAAGATGCGCTGGAAGTATTCCAAAAAGCGATGGCTAATATTTCACCGGTTGTTGAGGTTCGTGCCAAGCGTGTTGGCGGCGCCACCTACCAGATTCCTGTTGAGGTTCGTGCCGATCGCCGCGTTGCTCTGGCACTGCGCTGGTTAAAAACATATTCAACAAAGCGCTCCGGGAAGTCTATGGCTCAGAAGCTGGCTTCAGAGTTATTGGATGCAGCCAACAACCAGGGGTCGTCTGTGAAGAAGCGTGAAGAGGTGCATAAGATGGCAGAAGCAAACAAGGCGTTCTCGCACTTCAGATTCTAGAAATTTAAACAATAAGTCATTTAATAAGTTATGCCAAGGCAAATACCTTTAAATAAGGTTCGGAATATCGGGATCATGGCTCACATTGATGCCGGTAAAACAACGACAACAGAACGGATTCTATATTATACCGGTCGAACTCACCGTTTAGGTGAAGTGCATGAAGGTGCGGCCACGATGGACTGGATGGAGCAGGAAAAAGAGCGTGGTATTACCATTACATCTGCAGCGACAACTTGTTTTTGGAAGCCAAAATACGGGTTGTTAAAAGATATAAATCATAGAATTAATATTATTGATACACCGGGCCACGTTGATTTTACTGTAGAAGTTGAGCGTTCGCTTCGTGTTCTGGATGGTGCGGTAGCGGTTTTCTGTGCGGTTGGTGGTGTTGAGCCTCAGTCCGAAACTGTATGGCGTCAGGCCAATAAATACAAAGTGCCTCGCGTAGCTTATGTGAATAAAATGGATCGCATGGGCGCAGATTTCTATAATGTGGTAGAAATGATCAAAGAGCGTCTGAAGGCCAATGCTATTCCGGTTCAGATTCCGATTGGACAAGGTGAATTATATGCCGGTTTTATCGACCTGATACGCATGAAAGGTGTGATTTACGATAAAGAGGATGGTTCTACTTATCAGGAAGTCGATATTCCGCATGATCTTGAAAATGAAGCCAAACACTGGCGCATTGTAATGCTGGAAGCCGTTTCAGAGATCAATGACACACTGTTGGAAAAATATCTGAACGGTGAAGAATTAACAGAAGATGAAGTTCGTGAAACGCTTCGCGAAGCAGCTCTTCAAACTCAGATTATCCCGGTTCTTTGCGGATCCTCATTTAAGAATAAGGGTGTTCAGTTTATGCTGGATGCTGTTATTGATTATCTGCCTTCACCGGTAGATGTTGGAAATGTTGTAGGGCATGATCCAAAAGATGATGATAAGAAAATTGAAAGACAGCCAAGCGATGAGGATGCGTTCTCAGGCCTGGCATTTAAGATTGCTACAGATCCATATGTGGGTAAATTAACATTCATGCGCATATATTCGGGTTCTCTCAAATCCGGTTCTTATGCTATGAACACGATTAGTGGAAAAAAAGAGCGCGTAGGTCGTTTGATCCTGATGCACTCTAACCACCGTGAGGATCTGGATGAAGCTTTCGCTGGCGATATTGTAGCCGTTGTGGGTTTAAAAGATACCAAAACCGGTGATACACTTTGCGCGGAAAACAAACCGGTTGTGCTTGAAAAAATGGTATTCCCGGAGCCTGTTATCCAGATTGCCATTGAGCCAAAAACCAAGGCAGATTCTGATAAATTAGGGCTTTCACTGGCTAAATTAGCCGAAGAAGATCCGACATTCCGGGTGTCTTCAAACGAAGAGACCAATCAAACCCTGATTGCCGGAATGGGTGAACTTCACCTGGATATTATATGCGACCGTCTAAGACGCGAGTTTAAAGTGGATGCCAATGTAGGGCAACCTCAGGTATCTTATAAAGAAACGATTCGCAAAAAAGTTGAGGCAGAAGGTAAGTTTGTACGTCAGTCTGGTGGTAAAGGTCAGTTTGGTCTTGTAAATCTGATCGTAGAGCCTTGTGAAAAAGGAAAAGGATTTGAGTTTGTAGACCAGATCAAAGGCGGTGCAATTCCTAAGGAATATATCCCGTCTGTTTCTCAGGGTATTCAGGAAGCAATGAGAAATGGTTTTGTGGCCGGATATCCGATGCTTGATGTAAAGGTTACCTTGATCGATGGAAAATATCACGAGGTGGATTCATCTGAAATGGCCTTTAAGATTGCAGGATCAATCGGATTTAAAGAAGCGGCTAAAAAAGCCGATTCCGTTTTGCTTGAACCGATCATGTCTGTTGAAGTGATCACACCCGAAGAATATATGGGTGATGTAATGGGTGATTTATCGGGACGCCGCGGACATATTGAAGGTATGAGCCAGAGAGCGGGCGCACAGGTGATTAAAGCTAAAGTGCCGCTATCAGAAATGTTTGGCTACTCCACCGATTTAAGATCAATGACCCAGGGAAGAGCAAACTATTCAATGGAATTTGATGATTACTCCGAAGTTCCAAAAAATGTTGCTAAAGAGATCATTGAAAAAAGTGGTTCTGGGAAAGTAACAGCATAAATTCAAACACAATAAACGTCAATTATAGGAGACTGGATTCATGGCAAAAGAATCTTTTAAGAGGGATAAACCTCATGTGAATATCGGAACCATCGGTCACGTTGACCATGGCAAAACCACTCTTACAGCAGCTATTACAAAAGTTTTGTCTGAAAGAGGACAAGCTGAAAAAATGGACTTTGATGAAATTGATAAAGCGCCTGAAGAAAAAGAGCGCGGTATTACAATTTCTACTGCACACGTAGAGTACGAAACAGAAAATCGCCACTATGCCCACGTGGATTGTCCGGGTCACGCCGACTATGTTAAAAACATGATCACCGGTGCAGCTCAGATGGACGGAGCAATTCTGGTTGTTGCTGCTACTGATGGTCCTATGCCTCAGACACGTGAGCATATCTTGCTGGCCAAGCAGGTAAATGTGCCTTCAATGGTTGTGTTCATGAACAAAGTTGATATTGCTGATCCCGAATTGATCGAGCTTGTTGAAATGGAATTGCGTGAATTGCTTTCAGAATATGGTTTCCCAGGAGATGATATTCCTATTATCAAAGGGTCTGCGCTTCAGGCCTTGAACGGTGAAGCCGACGGTGTAAAAGCCATTGAAGAGTTAATGGAAGCTGTTGATAGCTTTATTCCTGAGCCAACCCGTGATGTTGATAAACCATTCTTGATGCCTGTTGAAGATGTGTTCTCGATCTCTGGTCGTGGTACTGTAGGTACAGGCCGTATTGAAAGAGGTATCATCAAGGTAAATGAAGAGGTTGAAATTGTTGGTATCACAGATACTCAGAAATCAGTTGTGACTGGTGTTGAAATGTTCCGCAAATTGCTTGATGAAGGTCGCGCTGGTGATAACGCCGGTTTGTTGTTGCGTGGTATCGATAAAGACAAGCTGGAAAGGGGTATGGTAATCTGTAAGCCAAAATCCATCACACCGCATACTCAGTTTAAAGCAGAGGTATATATCCTTAAAAAAGAAGAAGGTGGACGTCATACCCCATTCTTCAACGGATATCGCCCTCAGTTCTATTTCAGAACAACTGATGTTACCGGTTCGGTTACCTTACCGGAAGGTGTTGAAATGGTTATGCCTGGCGATAACCTCTCCATTGAAGCCGAGCTTATTGCTCCTATTGCTATGGAAGAAGGATTGCGTTTTGCTATTCGTGAAGGTGGCAGAACTGTTGGTGCCGGTACCGTTACCAGCATTGTTAAGTAAATTCGTCGTATCGTCCGATACCGGGGCGGGTTGTTTAGCTCGCCCCATTTTTTTTGAGATAAATTTAATAAGGGTAAAACAGTGTCCGTACAGCAAAAGATCAGGATTAAACTTAAGTCATACGATCATAGCTTGGTAGATAAGTGGGCTGAAAAAATTATTGATGCGGTAAAACAAACCGACGCAATTATATCTGGACCTATTCCATTGCCAACAAATTCGCATGTGTATACGGTAAATCGCTCCCCGCATGTTGATAAGAAGTCCAGAGAACAATTCATGGTTGCTTCTCACAAACGATTAATTGAAATCATTAATCCGAGCAGTAAAACTATTGATTTATTGATGAAATTAGAGTTGCCAAGTGGGGTAGATGTTGAAATTAAAAGCTAACCATAATTATTGGTCAAAAATAAAGTAAGATGAGCGCTATACTTGGAAAAAAAATAGGGATGACAAGCTTGTTTGATAATAACAATAAAGCCATTCCATGCACCGTTATTGAAGCCGGCCCGTGCTTTGTTACGCAGGTAAAAACTAATGAAAAAGATGGTTATGAGGCCTACCAGGTCTGTTTCGATGAAAAAAAAGAAAGCCGGGTAAGCAAACCTCAGATGGGGCATTTTAATAAAGCCGGTGTTTCACCTACATATAAAATGGTGGAATTCAGAAAAGAGTTGATGAAAGAAGACTACAGCCAGGGTGATGAGATTAAAGTAGAGGTATTTAAAGAAGGTGATAAAGTTGATGTTCGTGGTATATCCAAAGGTAAAGGATTTGCCGGTGTTGTTAAGCGCCATGGATTTGCCGGATCATCTTTAACTCACGGCCAGGGAAGCCAAAAACGTGCACCGGGTTCTATCGGTAATTCTTCAGATCCGTCCAGAACTTTCAAGGGTGTTAGAATGGCAGGACGTATGGGTTCCGACCGGATTACGGTTAAGAACCTTAAGGTCTTAAAAATTATTCCGGATTCAAACCTGATCGTTGTTAAAGGTGCAGTACCAGGCCCGAATAATTCATATATCCAAATTATATCCAGATAGAAAACTGATAGAGAACCGCAACAGGTAAAGACATGGAATTAAAAATTATAAATAAAGATGGGCAAGAGACCGGTAAAACGGTAGAACTCAGTAAAGACATCTTTGAGATTGAGCCTAACGATCACGCGATCTACATGGATGTAAAGTCTATTACAGCCAATTCTCACCAGGGCACACATAAAACCAAAACCAGAACTGAAGTTCGTGGTGGTGGTGCCAAGCCTTTTCGTCAGAAAGGAACAGGTAATGCAAGACGCGGTTCAAGCCGATCACCGGTTATGGTAGGTGGTGGAAAAATACATGGACCACAACCACACGATTACACATCTAAAATCAACAAGAAAGTAAAAAAGCTGGCTCGTAAGTCTGCGTTATCTTATAAAGCAAAAGACCAGCAGATTGTGGTTTTAGAAGACTTTGAGCTTAATGAAATTAAAACCAAGAATGTGGCAACTATGCTAAAAAGTCTTGGTTTAGATCAGGTAAAAACCCTGATGCTTACTCCGGTAAAAAATGAGAACATCCTTAAATCGGGGCGCAACATCCAGAAGTTGAATATTCTGGAAGCTAACAAAGCTTCTACATTCAATATTTTGAATTGCAAAACCCTGGTGATACAGGAAAGTGCGGTAAAAGTTCTGGAAGAAAGTATTACAGGTGCTTAAATAAAATTGAAAACAGGTACAAGACATGGTTACTGCTCTATTACATCCGATATTAACTGAGAAATCGACGTTACTGACTGAAAAAAAGAACCAATATACTTTCAAGGTTGAGTCTGAAGCGGATAAAATATTGATTAAAAAAGCTGTTGAAGAAAAGTTCGATGTAAATGTTGTGTCGGTACGGACAGTAAATTGTATGGGTAAAAGAAAACGGCAGTTTACCCGAAAAGGCTTAATTGAAGGAAAAAAAAGTAACTGGAAGAAAGCTATTGTAACCCTTAAGGATGGCCAGGCGATTGATTTTTATACTGGCACCGGGTCTTCATCAGATAGCTAAGAATAAGAAATACCATTAACAGATTTGTATTGAAACTATTATGGCGATAAGATCACTCAACCCGAGAACACCGGGATCTCGTTACCAAACTTATTCAGGGTTTGAAGATGTAACCACAGACAAGCCACAGAAACGCTTAACAAAAAGCCTTCATAAATCTGGTGGTCGTAACAGTAATGGAAGAATCACATCCAGACACAGAGGTGGTGGACATAAAAGAGCCTATCGTTTTGTGGATTTTAAACGCGATAAAGAGGGAATATTAGCCACCGTAGCCAGTATTGAATACGATCCAAACCGTTCGGCTCGTATTGCGTTGCTTAATTATGCCGATGGTGAAAAGCGTTATATCCTGGCACCTAAAGGAATTAAAGTAGGCGATAAAATTGAGTGTGGTATCGGTTCTGATATCAAACCGGGAAATTGCCTACCATTAAAAAATATCCCTGTCGGTACCGAGGTTCATAATATTGAAATGAAAAAAGGCAAAGGCGGCCAGATGGCCAGAAGTGCCGGAGCTTATGCCGTATTGGTTGGCCGTGAAGAGCAATATGCTACGCTTAAAATGCCATCCGGTGAGGTTAGAAAAGTACGGGTAGAATGTAAAGCTACCATTGGTATTGTAGGTAACCTGGATCATGAGAATATCTCTTTGGGTAAAGCAGGCCGTTCAAGATGGTTGGGCATTCGTCCTCAGACACGCGGTATGGCGATGAACCCCGTGGATCACCCTATGGGTGGTGGTGAAGGCAGATCTAAATCTGGTGGTGGCCGCAAGCACCCAAAATCACCTTGGGGACAAAAATCCAAAGGATTAAAAACCAGGCACCCCAAGAAAAGTTCTAATAAGTTAATTGTTCGTAGAGCGACTAAGAAGAAATAGGAAATATGGCAAGATCACTAAAAAAAGGACCATTCATACACGAAAAATTATTGCAGCGTGTTTTAGACTTGAATCAAAAAGGTGATAAAAAAGTCTTAAAAACCTGGTCAAGAAGCTCAATGATTTCTCCGGATTTTGTTGGACATACCATTGCGGTTCATAATGGCAAAACCCACATTCCGGTTTATATCTCTGAAAACATGGTGGGTCATAAACTTGGCGAATTCGCTCCAACCCGTACCTATCGGGGACATGCTGGCGGCAAAGCCGAAAAAGGCGGCAAACGCAAATAAGTTAATACACTACAATTGATATAAGAATTTATTTTAGGTCATGGAAGCTAGAGCAATATTAAGACATACACCGACTTCGACAAGAAAAATGAGGCTTGTCGCAAATCTGGTTAAAGGCAAACAGGTAGAAAATGCCAAGGCCATTCTTGGGCATTCACCAAAACATGCCTCAAAAGCCGTTTTGCAAACATTGAAATCTGCAGTTTCTAATTTTATGCAGCTCAATACTGAAAATCCCAATGATGAGTCGCAGCTTTATATCAAACGGATATATGTGGATCAGGGTGTTACATTAAAAAGGATTCAGCCGGCTCCCATGGGTAGAGCTTATCGAATTCGAAAAAGGGCTAACCATCTGACAATTATTGTAGATGTGTTAGAGAACTCAACAAATTCTAATAATTAATAAAGAGGAGCAAACTTTGGGGCAAAAAGTTAATCCTACAGGTTTTCGTCTGGGTGTTATTAAAGACTGGGACTCCCGTTGGTACGACAATTCGGAAATGATCGCTTCTAAAATCAAAGAAGATCAAACCATCCGAAATTATGTTTTAACACGTTTGAAACGACAAAAAGCAGGTGTATCGAAAGTTGTTATTGAAAGAACAACAAAAAATGTTCGATTGATCATTTATGCAGCACGTCCTGGCGCAGTCGTTGGCCGGAGTGGCGAAGAGATCAACACCCTGGCTCAGGAGTTAGGAAAAATCACGGGTCGTGATATAAAAATTGATGTTATTGAAGTTAAACGCCCGGAAACTGAAGCTCAGCTTGTGGCAGATAATATTGCCCAGCAGTTGGAGGGTCGTATTTCTTTCCGCCGTGCCATGAAGCAAGCCATACAGCAAGCTCAGCGTGGTGGTGCCGAAGGAATTCGTATCCGATGTGCAGGCCGTTTGGGTGGTGCTGAAATTGCACGTGCCGAGCAGTACAAAGAAGGTAAAATTCCGCTTCATACCATTCGGGCCAATATTGATTATGCCGGTTCGACAGCACATACCATTGCCGGTTGCGTGGGTGTGAAAGTTTGGATTTATAAAGGTGAAGTTCTTGGCCAGCGAATTGATATGCTTGAAGAAGAAGAACGCCAGCAGGCCAAAGACAGACGGGATAATGCGCGGAACCGTGGAGGCAGGAACGACCGTAGCCGCCGCCGCCGCCGTCCGAACAAATCAGGAGGTGCTCAGGGCCGTTCTGATGCAGGTGAAATGGAATCTAAAGATTAACTAAAAAACTTATTTGGAGTTATTGCCATGTTAATGCCAAAGCGTGTTAAATATAGAAAGACTCAGCGGGGACGTATGAAAGGTAATGCGACACGTGGCACTGAGATCAATTTTGGTTCATTTGGGTTAAAAGCCCTTGAACCAGCCTGGATCACCAGTCGCCAGATTGAATCAGCTCGTGTTGCCATCAACCGTCGTATGAAAAGGGATGGTAAAATTTGGATCAGGATATTTCCTGACAAACCAGTAACCAAAAAAGCTGCTGAAACCCGAATGGGTTCCGGTAAAGGCGCTCCAGAGTTTTGGGTGGCTGTAGTAAAACCCGGCCGTATTATGTTTGAAGCCGATGGTGTGCCGAAAGATGTAGCTATGGAAGCGTTGCGATTGGCATCCAAAAAATTGCCGATCAAAACCAAATTTGTTGTTCGACCCGATTACGAAGAAGCTGTCGTTAAAAAATAAGCCAGAATTAATAAGACCATGAAAAAGTACGAGATCGCAGCCATGAACGAAGATGAGTTGAAGACTCAGATAGTTGAACTTCGTAGGCGTTTGCATGATATCAGATTCAATAAGGTGATTGAACCACCTCAAAATCCTATGATATTCAGAAATATCAAGAAGGATATAGCCAGAATCAAAACCGCTTTAGCGGGCATTCAGAAACAGAAGCAAGCAGAGGCTTAAGCTTAATTTTTTAAAGATTTAAATTGATAACACCGAATATGTCGGAAGAGCCAACAGTTGAAAATACAGATACCCAAACAGCCACCAGAAGCCGGCGAAAAGAAAAAGTGGGTAAAGTAGTCAGCAATAAGATGCAAAAAAGCATTGTTGTAGCCATTGAGCGTTATGTGCAGCATCGTGTTTATAAAAAATATTACAAGCAAACAACGAAGATAATGGCCCACGATGAATCTCAGGAAGCCAACATAGGCGACCTGGTTCGCATTATGGAAACTAAACCATTGAGCAAAAATAAAAGCTGGCGGTTAGTGGAAATCTTAGAAAAAGCCAAGTAATCGATTAACGATAGATCTATAAACATTTAGGAAATTATAAGTCATGATTCAAAAAGAATCAAAATTAGAAGTTGCTGATAACAGCGGGGCAAAAAAAGTTCAGTGTATTCACGTATTAGGTGGTACAGGACGCAGATATGCTTCTATTGGAGATACCATTGTTGTGTCTGTTAAATCAGCTATACCGGGTGGAGCGGTAAAAAAGAAAGATGTATCGCGCGCTGTAGTAGTTAGAACAAAGAAAGAGTTCAGACGTAAAGATGGTTCTTATATTCGGTTTGATGAAAATGCGGTTGTGCTGTTGAACGCCAATGGCGAGCCCAGAGGAACCCGTATCTTTGGACCGGTAGCCAGAGAGTTGCGTGATAAACAATTCATGAAAATTGTATCATTGGCTCCTGAGGTCTTATAAGTGTTAAGCGGGAGTAACTCAGTTGGTAGAGTCACAGCCTTCCAAGCTGTTGGTCGCGAGTTCGAGTCTCGTCTCCCGCTCAATTCGTTAATGGAAAATGAAATAGGAAGAGAAAATGAAAGTTGGTGTTAAAAAGCCTAAAGTGCATGTCAAGAAAAACGATCTGGTAGAGGTTATCGCTGGAAATGATAAGGGCAAATCGGGCAAGATCTTGCGTGTATTTCCTGAAAAAAATCGTGTGATTATTGAGGGTGTTAATATTCGTAAGAGACATATGCGCCCTACGCAGGATAATCCAAAGGGATCGATCTTAGAGCGTGAAATGCCTATTCATGCCTCAAACGTAAAAAAAGTATGATAAGTGAAATGTGAATGACCAAGACCATTCACGAAAATGATTTATAAAAATGGCAAAAAAAGAAACTAAAGGTGGCGCAGTATCAGAGGCCGAATTGGCTTTACCGGTGCCCAAACCCAGATTATCGGAAAAGTACAAAAATGAAGTGGTTCCAAAATTAATGGAACAATTCAAGTACGATAACGTGATGATGGTGCCCAGGCTCAAGAAAATTTCTATTAATATTGGTGTGGGTATGGCTACCCAGGATCCAAAATTATTGGATAACGCCGTTCAGGAACTTGAGATCATCTCCGGACAAAAACCAGATATCAGAAAAGCTAAAAAGGCTGTTTCTAATTTCAAATTGCGAATCGGACAACCCATCGGATGCCGGGTAACCCTGAGAAAAAACAATATGTACGAATTTTTCGATCGTTTTATTTCTCTGGCTGTACCAAGAATTCGTGATTTCAGAGGTTTAAGCGACAATTGTTTTGATGGTCGGGGTAACTGCACTATTGGCGTACGTGAGCAGATCATCTTCCCTGAAATCGATATTGACAAAGTCAATAAAATACAGGGTATGGATATTACATTTGTCACATCAGCAAAATCCGATGAAGAGGCATATGCATTGCTCAAAGAAATTGGTATGCCGTTCAGGAAGAAAGATAAATAGACACCAAAAACACTATCATTTTTATTTATGGCGAAAAAGTGTGTAATTGTTCGCAATGAAAAGCGACAAAAAATTGTAGAGAAATACGCTGAAAAACGTGAACAACTGATTAAAGACGGTGATTTTGAAGCTTTACGCAAATTACCTCGCGACAGTTCTCCAACCCGGCTTCGTAACCGTTGCAGTATTACAGGTCGTGGAAGAGGCGTTTATAAGAAATTCGGTTTATGCCGTCATCAATTAAGAAAACTCTCTCTGGAAGGTAAAATTCCGGGGATGAAAAAAGCAAGTTGGTAAATTAATTCATAACGCTTTGTGGCTGCTACGTTTCCTGTGGCGGGAATTGTAGGACGCACAAAGAAACTTTCAACTCTATGCCAGTTACAGATTCTATTGCAGATTATATTACGCGTATTCGAAACGCGGGTAAAGCTCATCACAAACATACCGATATTCCTTATTCCAAGCTGAAAGAGAATATTTGTAAATTGCTTCTTGATAAAGGGTATATCAAAGATTACACGGTTATAACCACAGAAAAATTTCCCATCATTCGCGTGCAGATCAAATATGATATGTATGGGAACCATGTGATTAAGCATTTAAAACGAGTCAGCAGACCAGGACTTAGAAAGTACTCGGGGAAAGATATCCGTTCATATCTGGGTGGATTAGGCCTCTATGTAATAACAACATCTAAAGGAATTGTATCTGATAAAGAAGCCCGTCAAATGGGATTAGGCGGAGAAGTGCTTTTCAGTATTCATTAAAAAACGCGAATTGAACTCATGTCAAGAATTGGAAAATTACCGGTAAAAATAGCCAAAGGTGTAAAAGTTGAACTCAAAGACGATCTTGTGGTTGTTAATGGGCCAAAAGGTCAGTTGCAACAGAATATCACCGGCGGAATTGTTGTAGAAATAGATCAGGACGAAGTAAAGGTTGTAAGACCTAACGACGAGCGAAAATCGCGTGAGCTTCATGGCCTGTATCGTGTTTTGATCAATAACATGGTTTGCGGAGTCTCTGAAGGTTTTGAAAAAAAGCTCGAGCTTTCGGGTGTTGGTTATAAAGCCGAAATTAAAAAAGATATGCTGATCTTATCTTTAGGTTTTTCGCACCAGATCTATTTCAAACTGCCAGAAGGAATTAATGCTGAAACACCATCTCCGACTACGATAACCATAAGTGGTATTGATAAAGAATTAGTTGGCCAGGTGGCTGCTAAGATCAAATCGTTCAGGAAACCAGAGCCATACCAGGGTAAAGGGGTTAAATACGAAGGTGAATACATCAGACGTAAAGAAGGTAAAGCAGCTGGTAAGTAATTTTATTTAAATCATTAAGAGGTGGCCACTATCACCTTTTCAGAATGAACAACTATGAGTCAAAAAAATAAATTTGTACGGCGCAACCGGATCAAACGCAAGATCCGAAGCAATATTTCAGGAACGAACCAGCGCCCGCGTTTAAGCGTCTATCGCAGCCTGAACCATATTTATGCACAGATCATTGACGATGAAAATGGTGTGACCATGGTCTCAGTCAGCAGTCTGATCGGTAAAGACAAAAAAATTGCCGATGGAAATAAAACAGATACCTCTAAAGAGGTAGGTAAAAAGCTGGCAGAAGTGGCCAAGGCAAAAGGTGTTGAAACCGTGGTTTTTGATCGAAACGGATATCGTTATCATGGCCGGGTTAAAGCACTGGCAGATGGAGCACGCGAAGGCGGACTTAAATTTTAAATCACAATCTTAGTCATCTAATGAAATCAACAAAGAAATACAGACCCGGAGAGTTAAACTTAAAAGAGAAATTGGTCCATGTAAACCGTACAGCCAAAGTTGTAAAAGGTGGTAAACGGTTTGGGTTTAATGCCATTGTAGTGGTTGGTGATGGTGAAGGACACGTCGGCTATGGCTTAGGCAAAGCCAACGAAGTTCAGGATGCGATAGCTAAAGGTGTTGAAGATGCCAAAAAGAATGTGATTGAAGTTCCGATCATCAAAGGATCTATTCCTCACAGAATTCTGGCCAAATATGGTGCGGCAAAAGTATTGATGAAACCAGCAACACCCGGTACAGGTTTGATTGCCGGTGGTGCTGTTCGTGCAGTATTGGAAATGGCGGGTATTCGCGATGTATTAACAAAATCACTTGGATCTTCAAATCCGCACAATGTTGTAAAAGCAACTGTTCACGGTTTGGAAAGTCTTTCTGACGCCCTGGATGTATCGGCACGCAGAGGAAAGAATTTACAAGAAGTCTACGAAAGCTAACGAATTAAATCACGAGCAAAGAAATGTCTGAGACACCAGTAAAAATAAAAATCACCCAAACCCGAAGCACGATCAATTGCACAAAAAAGCAAAAAGCAACCATTCAGGCTTTAGGATTGGGACGCCCGAATTACAGCAGGGTACTCAATGATAACCCACTGCTCAGGGGTCAGTTAAGAGTTGTGAATCATCTTATTAAAGTCGAAGAAGTAAGCGAATAATTTTGAACAGCTTGATGAAAGCTTATCGGTAATTAAGTTATGAATCTAAGTACACTACGTCCTAATGAAGGATCACGGAAAGTAAAAAAGAGAATTGGCCGCGGACCGGGTTCAGGTAATGGCACCACAGCCGGAAAAGGTAATAAGGGTCAGCAATCCCGAAGCGGTTACAAGCGTTCAAATCGCGAAGGTGGCCAGATGCCCCTTCACAGACGTTTGCCAAAATTTGGTTTTACAAAACCGAATCGTGTTTCGGTTAGAACAGTTAGCCTTGAGCAATTGGATAACCTGGTTAAAAAAGGGTTACTTGGCTCAGAGATCAGTTTAGAGGATTTCAAGAAGGTGGGGCTTATCAGCAGATCAGATCAATTAAAGGTTCTGGGTGATGGTGAATTAAGCTCAGCATTAAAACTTACTGTTCATGCCTGCAGCCAGTCGGCCAAGGAGAAAATTGAAAAAGCAGGTGGCTCTATAGAAATTGCTTATCGCACGTTGGAAGAGGCTGATCGTATGAGAGACCTTGAACTGGGTAAGGCATTAAAGCAACCAAAAGTAACAGTTGCTGAAAAGAAAAAACTAGCAAAAAAATCCTAAAGTATGAAGCTCGTAGATAGTGTCAGGGATATTAGTAAAATACCTGAACTACGTGATCGTATTATTTATACAATTTTAATACTCATTGTATACAGAATAGGTTCACATATAACCATTCCTGGTGTAGATGCTTCGGCAGTTGCAGCAGCAGCCCAACAACCTTCAAACGATCTATTTGGATTGTTTGATATGTTTGTAGGAGGTGCTTTTAAACGTGCCTCTATTTTTGCTTTAGGCATTATGCCATACATTTCGTCGGCGATTATAGTTCAGCTTATGGGAGCTGTAACACCTTATTTTCAAAAGCTTCAGAAGGAAGGAGAAGACGGCCGAAGGAAAATCAACCAATACACCCGTTATGGGACCGTGCTTATCGCAGCTATGCAGTCCTGGGGTGTTAGTGTGAGCCTTTCAAGTCCATCCTCTTTTGGTCAGTCCATTGTTCCTGAACCCGGGGTGTTTTTTTCGTTGACCACGGTTATTATTCTCACAGCCAGTACAGTCTTTGTTATGTGGCTCGGTGAGCGAATTACTGAGCGGGGAATTGGTAACGGTATATCCCTGATCATTATGATCGGTATATTGGCTAACCTGCCTCAATCCATGCTTGCTGAATATCAGTCCATATCATTAAGCAGTAAAAACTGGATTGTTGAAATTATTATTCTGGGCATCATGGTAGCCATTGTTGCGGGTGTGGTATTAATTACAATCGGAACACGGCGTATACCGGTTCAATATGCTAAACGAGTTGTTGGCCGGAAAGTATATGGCGGAACCATGCAGTACATTCCGATGAGAATTAATACAGCTGGTGTTATGCCAATTATTTTTGCTCAATCTATAATGTTTGTCCCAAGCACTGTGGTTTCGTTTTTTCCGGAAAGTGAGACCATGCAGCAAATATCAGGATTCATCGCATACGATTCTTGGGGATATGCGATTATATTCGGTCTTATGATCATGTTTTTCACCTATTTCTATACTGCGATTGCGTTTAATCCAAAGGATGTAGCTGAAACCATGCAAAAACAAGGTGGATTTATTCCGGGTGTAAGACCGGGTAAAAGCACATCGGACTTTATTGATAATATTCTAACAAAGATCACTTTACCCGGCGCGATTTCTCTGGCATTCATTGCTATTCTGCCAACACTTCTTACAAAATTCGGAAATGTAACACCGGGTTTTGCACAGTTTTTTGGTGGCACCAGTTTGCTGATTATAGTTGGTGTGGCGCTGGATACTTTGCAGCAAGTAGAAAGCCATTTGCTTATGCGCCATTACGATGGATTTATGAAATCGGGTAAAGTAAAAGGCAGGCGTTAAAATTCAACGCCCGAAAATTTTAACTTTTAAATACAGAAATTTTGGCTAAAGAAGAAGCAATAGAAGTTGATGGAGTAATTCTTGAGGCACTTCCCAATGCAAGCTTTAAAGTAAAGTTGGAAAACGAGTTAGAAGTATTAGCACATGTATCGGGTAAAATGAGGATGCATTTCATCAAGATTTTACCGGGAGATCGGGTGAGAGTACAACTTTCACCATACGATTTAACCAAAGGTCGTATTACCTATCGGTTTAAATAAAGGATATTTCTGAAAATCTATTTTTAATAGTGACTAAATTGTGTTATCTTTCACGCCCTTTTTAGTTGTTATTAAATTAATACTAATTTAATGAGTTTATGAAAATTGCATCATCGATAAAGAAACGCTGCGAGAATTGCAAGATTATCAAAAGAAAAGGCAAGATTTACGTTATCTGTAAAAAAAATCCAAATCATAAACAGCGTCAAGGCTAAAGTTAGATAAGTTCGCAATATGAGAATAGCAGGGGTAGATTTACCAAGAAACAAGCATGCCGTAATCGGTTTAACATACATTTTCGGTATTGGCCGAACAACAGCGAAATCAATTCTGAGCAGGGTTAATGTTCCGGAGGACATAAAGATCTCCGATATTACCGATGATGAAGCAAAGTTGATTCGTGAGATTGTATCCAATGAATACAAAGTTGAAGGCCAGGCCAGAAGTGAACAACAACTAGCCGTTAAACGGTTAATGGATATTGGTTGCTATCGCGGGTTAAGGCACCGAAGAGGTTTGCCGGCAAGAGGCCAGCGCACCAGAACCAATGCCCGTACCAGGAAAGGTAAGCGTAAGACCGTTGCAGGTAAGAAGAAAGCCGGTAAAAAATAATTAAGGTAACTATTAACACGTTGAATAAAATTTAATCATATGGCTGTAACGTCTGGAAAAAAGAAAAAGAAAATTAATGTAACTCCTGATGGGATTGTGCACATAAAGGCCAGTTTTAACAACATTCTGGTTACCATAACCGATCAGTCCGGAAACACCATTTCGTGGTCATCAGCCGGAAAGAACGGATTCAGAGGATCTAAGAAAAACACACCATATGCTTCGCAGGTTACAGCAGAATCAGCTGCAAAAGAAGCTTATGATTTAGGTTTAAGACGCGTGGTTGTCCTTATTAAAGGACCGGGTTCCGGCCGTGATGCGGCTATTCGATCACTTCAGAATGTAGGGTTTGAAGTAACAACCATCCGTGATATTACACCGCAGCCACACAATGGTTGCCGTCCTCCTAAACGCAGAAGAGTATAAGATTTATAACACTAAATTACTGAAAATTACATGGCTAGATTTAGAGGGTCTATAACAAAAGTATCTCGCCGGTTAGGTGTGGCTTTATCACCTAAAGCAGAAAAATACTTAGGTAGAAGACCATATGCACCAGGTCAACATGGACAATCCAGACGTGGCAAGATTTCTGAATACGCACTTCAGTTAAAAGAAAAGCAAAAGATGAAGTACATCTATGGTGTACTTGAACGCCAGTTTAGAAACTATTTCAAAAAAGCAGTGGCTCAACGAGGTATCACGGGTGAAAACCTTGTAAAACTTCTTGAACGCCGTTTAGATAACACAGTTTACAGATCAGGCTTTGCACCTTCACGCGCTGGAGCACGCCAGTTGGTTTCTCATTGTCACATCCGTGTCAATGGTAAAAAAGTCAATATTCCATCCTTTCAGGTGAGACCAGGCGATATAATTGATTTCCGTCCAAAAAGCCAGAATATGGATGCAGTGCGCAATTCATTGAACAAAACGCCGGATAGTCATATCCCAAACTGGATCCAGGTGGATAAAGCCAACATGAAGTCCGTATTTCTAAGTGTTCCTGAACGCGCCGATATCCAGGAGCCGTTCAATGAGCAGTTAGTTGTTGAGTTGTATTCTAAGTAGTGCGGCATACTATCAGTATTAGTAAGTATAGAGTTAATTTGAGTACGCTTTTAATCAAGGATTAAGCCAATAAAAAGGGAAATATGATACAGCAAATGCAGATGCCCGACAAGTTAGAAGTTGATGAGGCATCCTATTCAATTTTTTATGGTCAATTTGTTGCACAGCCTTTGGAAAGAGGTTTCGGTGTAACAATAGGAAATGCCATGCGCAGGGTTCTGCTTTCTTCTCTCCCGGGAACAGCAATTACCGGTATAAAGATTGAGGGGGTCCTTCATGAATTCTCTACTATCGAGGGTATTAAAGAAGATGTACCGGAAATTATCCTGAATCTAAAACAGGTTAGATTCCGCTCCATCAGCAAACGCAATGCTGCCGTATCTATTGTCATAAAAGGCGATAAAAGTTTTGTAGCAGGCGATATTGTAAGTCCGGAAGGCGATTTTGAGGTCCTCAATCCCGATTTGCATATCTGTACACTGAACGATGGCATAACCATGAAAATTGATATTTTCGTGGGAAGAGGTCGTGGTTATGTGCCTGCAGAAGAAAACAAGTTAGAAACCATGCCGATTGGTTTTATCAGCATGGATTCTATTTTCACACCAATCAAAAATGTGAAATACAGTGTTCAGAACACCCGTGTAGGTCAGCGAACCGACTATGAGAAACTCATCCTTGAAGTGGAAACAGATGGTTCAATTGCACCTGACGAAGCCATAAGCCTGGGTGGAAAGATCATTAACGATCATATCAAACTCTTCTCTCAATTCTCACCAACCCAAGAAGAAGAAACAGAAGAAGAAGTACAGCAGGAAGACGAAGAATACGAAAATATGCGTAAGCTTCTCTTGACACGTATCGAAGATCTCGAATTATCGGTACGCTCTCATAACTGTCTGCGTTCAGCCGAAATTGATACATTGGGTCAGCTTGTAAGCAAGCGCGAAGACGAGCTTTTAGGTTACAAGAACTTTGGTAAAAAATCGCTGGCTGAGCTTAAAGAATTGTTAGAGTCGAAAAGTCTCAATTTTGGTATTGATATCTCGAAATATCGCCTGGCTTAAAAAATTATAGCAGATTATTATAAAAGTACAGACTTATCATGGAAAATCGAATTATTGCTCGGAAATTAGGACGCAACGCAAGTCATAGAAGAGCGACACTGGCCAACCTTTCTACAGAGCTGATCTTACATAAAAGACTCACGACTACTGAGGCCAAGGCCAAAGAAATGAAGCGTGTTTTTGATAAACTTATCACAAAGGCCAAAAAAGGAACCTTACACTCGCAGCGCGAAATCTTCAAGTTCATCAAAAACAAAGAAGCTATTAAAACTTTATTTTCTGATGTGATCAGCAAAACAGCCGATCGCAATGGGGGTTACACCCGTGTGATTAAGTTACCGCCTCGGTTGGGCGATGCGGCTAATATGGCTTTACTGGAATTGGTTGATTACAGCGAAATGACCACAGACCAACCCGCTAAGAAGCAGGATAGAAGCCGTCGTGTTCGTGGCTCCAAGAAAGCACTCCAGGAGAAAAAGGTACCTGAAAAAGAGGAGGAAACACCTGAAGAGCAACCTGAAGTTGAATCAAAGGTTGAAGATACGCCAACTGCAGAAGCACCTGTCGAAGAAACCCAGGTACAGGAAACTCAAGCGCCTGAAACTGAAACACCGGCTGCTGAAGAAAAACCGGCTGACGATTCTGAAGACACCGATATGGATTCCGAAAAGAAAGAGTCTTAACTTTCGGTGCCCCATAATCACACCCATGTGCTTTATACAAGACAAAATTGAAGGCTTGCCAGAAATGGCAGGCCTTTTTACTTTTCATGAAACAGAACACCCATGAAAAGAAGTACCATTAAATTATTTTTTATCCTGATATCAATAATCGGGGTGTTTTTTCTCTATATCTTTGTACAGGATACTGTTCAACAAATACGTACTCACCAAAAACAATCCATTGAGCTTTGGGTAAAGACCCTTAAGCGCATTGTTGCCTCACAATCCGAAGAGTCCAGGGAATTGTCTTTTATCTACAGTGAAATCGTCACAAATATCGACTTCCCCGCTATTTTATCCGATCCAGAAGGTAATCCAATTAACTGGCGCAATATTGATATCGATACCACGCAATCTCAGCAGCAGATTAATCAAGCGTTTAAAGAGATTATGGCTGACATGGATGAGAAATATGAACCGGTAAAAGTAACTTTAGGCGATACCCTTGTTTTACAGGTCGTTCATTATGGCGATTCACAACTCATAAAAAACCTGCAGCTGGTTCCATTCATATCCACATTGGGCGTTGCATTTTATTTTCTGCTTGCTTACCTGGCTTTTAAAACCATCAAACAAAACGAGGAATCCAGCATATGGGTTGGTTTGGCCAAGGAAACGGCACATCAGTTGGGAACACCCCTCACCTCATTAATGGGCTGGATTGAGCTGTTAAAACATTCTATTGATAACCCGGAGCGGCAATCGCAAATTTTATTGGATGTTCAGGCAGATTTGAACCGTTTGAACCGTATTACAACGCGTTTTTCTAAGATTGGTTCAGAAGAAGAATTTGAACAAAGAGATGTGGTTGAAGTTATTGAAGCGGTATATGAGTATTACCGACGCCGAATTCCAAACATGAATAAGCATGTAATACTCGAAATCCAATCTGAGCAACCGGTTATGGTAAAAATGAACCGTGAATTAATGGAGTGGGTCTTTGAGAATATCACCAAAAACGCAATCGATTCTATCAATCACGACCACGGAAAAATTGAAGCCAGTTTAAAACAAGACAAACACAATGTTATAATTGAATTAAAAGATAATGGCAAAGGTATAGCCTCAACCAATAAGTCAGATATTTTCAGGCCCGGCTTTAGTACAAAAAAACGTGGCTGGGGTTTGGGATTAAGTTTGGCTAAACGAATTGTTGAAAATTATCACAATGGCGCCTTACTTTTAAAAGACAGTAAAGTTGGGGTAGGTACAACTTTTTTAATTAAGCTGAACAAGGCATAGAAGAAGCCGTGGTGTGTTAAACACAAATCACGATATATTTTTCCTGAAAGCGTTCTCCCAAAAAGTCTATGGGATGAATCTGAACATCCTCGGGAAATGTGAGATGTTCGGCACCATATAAAATTGCCTCGTCAATCTCGCTTTTGATTTGGCCACCCTTTAGGCATATTAATTTTCCATGGGGTTTTAAAAAGGGGATGGCCCATTGGCATAATTGTTTCAGAGGAGCAACCTGACGGCTGAGAATAACATCGTATTTTTGAGGAGGTAATTCCTCGATACGGCTTTTTTTAGTTTTCACATTTTGTAAGCCAAGCTGTCGGGTCATATGCTCGCAGGCATTGATCTTTTTTCCAATGGAGTCTATCAATAAAAATCTTGATTGAGGATTAATAATGGCCATGGGAATACCGGGTAATCCGCCTCCGGTGCCAATGTCTAAAACCAAATCATTAGGAGAGAGCCTGAAAAAAAAGTTAATACTCAGTGAGTGTAAGATATGTTTGATCAAGACACCTTCTTCATCCTTACGGCTAATGAGATTTATTTTTTTATTCCATTCCAATAAAAGCTGGCCATATTGCCATAAACAAGTAAGTTGATCTTTAGGAACCGTGATGTTATAATGCTCGGCCCAGGATTGGATAATAGATAATTCGGATGTTTTCAATGTCTGGATAAAATTAAATTCATTGATGTTCAGCAGATAATAGACAAAAAAACAACATTTTTTAATTCTATCAAACCACCTTTAACCTAAATCATGCTGAGAAAGCTATCAAAATTGGCCATTGGCTATATGTTGCTGTTTTTTTGGCTGCAGGCCTGTAGTTCTACCCGAACCATCGATCAACAAACCATCTCTTCTCAACAAGATAGTTTAAATAAAGCCTACGGGGTTTTGCATTACAAGCAGGCTTTAGCATTGATGGCATCAAAGCGATATGAAAATGCTCTGGGTGAATTTAGAAAAGCAAAACCGCATATCAATAACCCAAGGGTCTTTAATGCCAGCGATAAAGCAACCTTTTACAATGCTTTCGGAAAAGTGTTTTTTTTTCTGAATCAAAAAGACTCAGCTAAATTTAATTTTGATCAATCCCTGGCCCTTAACCCGGGTTATGTAGAGGTTTATAACAACCTGGGATATCTTGCCTTTATGGAAGGTAATTCAGAACGCGCCATTGCATTTTATAATCAGGCACTGGCAATTGATCCCGGCTATGAACTTGCCAAAGAAAATATTGCCCTGGTAGAATCTTTTGTACAAGGTAAGCTAAGCTGGCAGGCTTATGGATTATTTGAAAAAGCAGGTAAAATCAAGAATTTAGAAGAGCAGATTAAGATTTACACCCGTATCGTCGAAGAATTCCCTTTGTTTACCGAAGCTTATAATAATCTTGCAGTGGCTTTATACCAAGCCGGAGAATATCAGCGCGCGCTTACACTTTTAGAACAATTAATTTTAATTGATAAAAATTATGCCATGGCACGAAACAACCTGGGTTATTTATATTTAGAAACAGGTTTTGTGAGCCAGGCCATCGAGGAGTTTTTAATTGCAGTATCTTTAAAAGAGAATTTTACGCTGGCTTTGCTTAATTTATCTACTGCCTACATTCAGCAGGCAGGATATGAACGTGCTAAATTGTACGCTGAAAAAGTCCTTTCTTACGATCCCCAGAATGCAGAGGCATGGCAATTATTGAAAATAAGCCAGGACTTGATCTTAGAAGAATAAAAAATTTGTCTACTAAAGGAGCATAGAACATGACAGAAAACAACACTCAGCAACACCCACCTGAGCTTTTTGCTGTGATCATGGCTGGTGGAGTTGGAAGCCGTCTTTGGCCACTTTCACGGAAACAGAAGCCTAAACAATTTTTAGATTTTTTAGGCGATGGCAGCATGATAGGTAAAACCATTGAGCGCTTAAAAGGCCTGGTACCAATTGAGAATATTATGGTTGTCACAAACCAGACTGGCGCTGAACTTACCCAGGAATGTGTACCTGAACTTAATCCATGCAATATTATTGTAGAACCAGCCGGGAAAAACACTGCACCTTGTATTGCCCTGGCTACGGCATATATAAAAAAAAGAAATCCTAACTCCACCACTATCGTCCTGCCGGCCGACCATTTAATCCTGAATACCGAGCGTTTCCAGGAAACACTCAAGGCCTCGGTTGAAATTGCTAATCGCTCCTTTGCCCTTGTTACATTAGGCATTAAACCTACACGCCCCGAAACCGGATACGGCTACATCCAGGCAGATGAAAAAAAGAACGAGCTGCTCAATACTATCGAGAGCATGTTTGATGTGAAAGCCCATAAAGTGAAAACATTTGCCGAAAAGCCAGATCAGGAAACCGCATTGACATTTTTAAAAAGTGGCGGCTTTTTATGGAACAGTGGCGTTTTTATCTGGCACAACAGCAGTATTTCTCGCGAATTTGAGCAAAATATGCCTGAGCTTTACAAAGACATGACAGCCATAGAAGAAGTAATCGGCTCCTCGGATGAAAAAGAAACCATAGAAAAAATTTATACCTGGACCCACTCAATTTCTATTGATTACGGCATCATGGAAAAAGCCGATCCGGTGTTTGTTATTGAAAGCACTTTCGATTGGTCCGATCTCGGAAGTTGGGATGAAGTGGCCAAACTGCGCGAGCAGGAACATAGCGATGATAAAAAACATGAAGAGGGCATGTTGCAAAAAGTTGATGCTGATCATACGATTGTTATGAAGCCCGATAATAAAGCCGTTGCGATTATTGGCGCAGACGATTTGATTGTCGTCGATACCAAAGATGCTCTGCTGATTTGTAAGCGGGGAGAATCCCAAAAAGTTAAAGCGGTGGTCGATACCCTGAAACGCAAACAACACGATGATTATATCTAAGATGAAAAAAGCCGCTTAAAGCGGCTTTTTTTAGCCCAGTTTCCAACTGCTGCCGTCTTTTCCATCCTTGATTTGAATACCAGCTTCAGAGAGCCGATCACGGATATGATCGCTTAAGGCAAAATCTTTGTTTTTTCGTGCTTGTGATCTCAAGTCCAAAAGCAGCGTCATAACCTGAGGCAACACATCTTGTGAACCGGACTGCTCGGTGCTTTCCTGCACAATCCCAAGAATATTTTTAGCATAACGCTCAAAAAAAGCTTTTGCTTCAGAAAGCGACTGGTCGCTTAATCCTTCCTTATCCAGTGCGGCGTTTATTTCCCTCGAGAGATCGAATAGCACCGAAATGGCGATTGGGGCGTTAAAATCGTCGTTCATGGCTTCGGTAAATCGCTTTACGTAAGCGTTAATGTCGATATCAGCTTTGCCGGTTGAAGCCGATGCAAGTCGAGCGGTGGTTTCCTGTAGTTTACCCAGGCCGGTTTTTGCAGCATTTATGGCCTCATCTGAGAAATCCAGTGTTGAGCGGTAATGCGATTGCAGGATAAAGAACCGGATCACGATCGGTGGAAATTTTTCAAAAATATCTTTAAGGAAAATAGAGTTACCAAGAGATTTCCCCATTTTTTGCCCATCCACCGTAACCATGTTGTTATGGAGCCAATATCTAACAAATGGTTTATTGGTAGCGCCTTCCGATTGGGCAATTTCACACTCGTGATGCGGAAATTGATTTTCCAGGCCACCACCATGAATATCCAATGTTTCGCCCAGGTATTTCATCGACATGGCCGAACACTCGATATGCCAGCCCGGATAGCCAGTACCCCATGGTGAAGCCCATTTCATCATATGATTAGGCTCGGCTTTTTTCCATAAAGCAAAATCGGAAGGATGGCGCTTGTCCGATCTGACTTCTACACGCGCACCGGCTTCAAGTTCATCTTTATTGGTCCGCCCCGAAAGCTTCCCATAATCTTTAAACGAGGCTACATCATAATAGACATTTCCATCCGATTCGTAAGCAAGCCCTTTTTCAATCAGGGTTTGTATCATGGCAATTTGCTCCGGAATATGCCCGGTTGCGGTTGGTGCAATATTCGGCCTTAAATTACCTAACGCATCCATATCTTCATAAAAGCTGCGTGTATAGAACTGGGCGATCTCCATCGGATCGGCGTGCTCTTTTCGGGCCTGACGCGCTATTTTATCTTCTCCATCATCGGCATCGTCGGTTAAATGCCCCACATCGGTAATATTTTGAACATAGCTCACCTTATAGCCCGAATCACGCAGCCATCGAACGATCACATCAAAAGAGACATAGCTTTTAGCATGGCCCAGGTGCGAGTGCCCATAAACGGTCGGGCCGCAGACATACATGGAAACCTCTCCGGGCTTTAATGGGATAAAGTCTTCTTTGGAGCGGGTAAGTGTGTTATAAACTTGTAAGGGCATGAATACAAACGGTTAAACTTAATGAGTTTTCAAACAATGCCATCATAGTTGATTTTTCTGATGGATGAATGTAGGAAAAAAAAATAGCCTACAAAATCACTATGTGCATTTCCTTGATCAAAGATAAGTAAGGTATCAATGAAAATTACACAAAACAGATCTTCATATGATACACAATGAAAACAAAACCATAGATTTAGATTAATAATTTAAAAAGCCGGAGACGACTCCGGCTTTGATTTGTATGTTTTGAATATGTTTTACTTTACAATCATCATTTTCATCGTCTTGGTAAATCCATCAGCAGTCAATTCGTACAGATACATACCTGAGGTAAGGGTTCCACTTTTAAAATCGATAAAATTACTGCCACTTTTAGCCCGGATATCCTTTTTATATACTAATCGTCCAAGCAGATCATAGACGTTGAATCGGGCCATGCCAGCCTGTTTCATACTGAAGTTAATCCTGGTAACTGGATTAAATGGATTAGGGTAGTTCTGGGATAAACTAAACTCATAGGGAACAGGTATCTCATTCAATTCGGCTACATGAATCTCAACGAGTTCTGGATAAAGATGGATAAGACCACTATAGTCGGAGGATTCCAAAGAATAAATATAGGTATTATCTAAAGCCACATCGGCATCTGTGTAGTGATAAATATGCTTTTGGCTGGTTGTCCCATATCCGATTAACGCATTTGTACTTTTATGACTGGCAATTTCCAGCCCGTTTCTGTAAAGTATAAATCCAGCGTTGTCTGTCTCAGATTGAGTTATCCATTCAAGTTTAACACCTTCTAAAGTTGAAATGCCTGAAAATGATGATAATTCAACAGGCAGCGGGTTATCGGGCAAAGGAATACTGCTAGCGATTACAAACTCTGAGAAACCTGTGAATGGGTCGCTTTCTAAATAACTCCCATTAATATTTCCCCCGATGTTTGTCCAGGCACCACTTCCCTCGGTCGACCGCTTCAACCAGGCAAGCGTATTCTGATCTGTTACACCTTCAAGGTCTGCGATTGGAACGCGTATGGTAGCCTCTGTAAAAGTTAAACCAGTGGCATCGATTGCCCATCGATATTGGCTGACATGATCCATACCTGTACCGGATAGATCACCAGTTCCGGGAGCTTCGTTGTAAAATTGAATGGTTGGTGCAGGTCCTGAACTGCCCGAAACATAAAGTTTTAAATGATCTGTATTGGTGTCGTTTGAAGGACCCGAATATATATCTCTGTTATCCCAAATACCAAAGTAGTTAGATGTTTTATCTCCTGCACTGGTAAAACTCCCACCGGCATACACATTATTATCAAAGCTTGCCAGGGCGGTAACGGCCGTTGGAAAACCAGTAACTCCGTTGCCCATCGCACTCCAGGCTGAACCATCCCATTTCGCGATGTAATTGCTAGAAATACCGCCTGCCTGTGTGAAAAATCCTCCCGCAAACACAGAGCTGCCTGATACGGTAATGGCAGCAACACCATTAATCCCACCAGTTACTCCAATACCCAGTGCACTCCAACTGCTACCATCCCATTTTGCAACGCGGTTTACAGTAATCCCACCAGCAGTTGTGAAATTTCCGCCAACATAAATGTCACTTCCTGATGCGGTAATCGCTCTGACTGAACCCAATCCGCCACTTACTCCTGTGCCCAATGCACTCCAACTGCTTGATAGGGTGTTCCATTTTGCCAGGTACCTTGTGTTTGGTACAGCAATAACCCCATCAAATGTACCACCTACATAGACATCATTTCCTGCTATACTGATTGTATTTACAGTCTTTAAAAAACCGGGTATTATACCAGACAATGCACTCCAGCTACTGCCATCCCACTTTGCGATATAATTGGTGGAAACGCTGCCTGCACTTGTGAAACTGCCACCGGCATAGAGATTACCATTGCCATCTACAGCAAGAGCATTAACAAATGCGCTTGTACCGGTCCCAAGTGCACTCCAATTATTTCCATCCCATTTGGCAATATAATTAGCAGCGCTGCCACCTGCTGTAGTAAATGCACCCCCAACATAGACATCATTACCAGAAACAGCTATTGCATTAACATAGTTATCTAATCCACTGCCCAGAGCGCTCCAACTGCTGCCGTCCCATTTCGCAATATAATTTACAGTAACTGCAGCAGCTGTTGTGAAGAAACCTCCTACATAGACATTACCACTTCCGTCCACTGCAATAGCATTAACTTCACCATTCAACCCAAGTAAATCAAAACGATCGTCCCAGTTCTCGTTTCCCTGGGCCAGGGTTCCGGGTGTGTTTTTAAACCCTGTATTGGTTTTGAAGTAAGTCGAAGAAGGCTGGCCTAAAGCTTTAGATGGGAGATAAAAAGTTATCAGCAGCAAGATTACACCAAAAGATAATATCTTTTTCATAGTTCGGGTGTTTTAGGTTCATCCTTTGCAGCGTTAGTCATTGAAAAGTAAACGCAAGTAAAGACCAACTTTGCATAGGGAAAAGTTGTAAAGAATGAACTACTGGAATTACAGGTACTAAAAAGCCCCATTTCTTTCTGAGACTTATAAGGGTTACGGGGCTTTACTCTTTTACTATTCTGTATGATTAAGTCATAAGTTACATGAGTAAACCGGCTTATTAGAACTTTTGTGTATGGGTTGAAGTCAGTGCTATTAGATAATCACCGGTATTGGAATCAGGGAAGCATAAACAGAGTGGATTATCAGGACATAAACGAACTTGTAACTACCCCAACAATTACACCTAGAAGCAGACTTAAGAAAAGATGTAGTGGTTTTAGCCGTGCAGATGTATTCTCACGGGTGCTTTCCATCCACTGCTCTAACTGATGTTTAAGAGCAGCATTCTTTTGAACGTTGTTTTTAAGCTCTTCCCTGATCTGCCGAAGTTGCTCTTCATGACTAACCCGGAGTTGCTCTATCTGGGTTTGCAGATCCCCGGGGCTGGAAGGATTGGCAAGCTCAAGTGTCGGATAAGAAATTTCTGAAGGCTCAACCGGCTCTCCACGCTCAATTTTTTCAGTTAAAGGCACTGATGTAGTTTTAAGATGTTCCAGGTGCCCGGCGATATTAATTCCACGATACAGCGGGCCATAAGGCTCTAATTTCTTTCGGCATTTTTCGAACTGACTTCGGGCTCCTTTCCAGTTCTTATTTCTAAGATGATAATGCCCGATGGCCGAGTGGATCAGACCCTGGACAAATAAACGATCGATTCCTTTTAGTTTATGCCAAATTTCTTCCCATGTATCATGGCATTCAAAGAAATCTTTGTTATTGTATTCTTTTATGCCTTTCAGGAAATCGGTATAAAATTGATCAAGCATGCCAAACGTTTTTAATTAATTTGTCCTAACATTATAATGAAAATTGAATCCGCAGCGTTCTATAAAAGTGTAACCCGCCTCGAGGATCTGCCAAAAGACAACTTTCCTGAGATTGCGTTTGCCGGTCGCAGTAATGTCGGGAAATCCTCATTATTAAATACGTTAATGGGGCATAAAGGGTTGGCCAGAACCAGTGCCACACCGGGAAAAACACGGGAAATCAATTTTTTTATTATTAATAGCAAATTTTACTTTGTAGATTTACCGGGTTACGGGTATGCCAAGGTTTCAAAATCGTTGAAGGCCAAGTGGGCAGGGCTTTTGGAAGATTATTTAAAAGATCGCCAAAACCTAAAACTGGTGGCGCTCCTGATAGACGCCAGGCACCCCACAACATCTTTGGATCTTGAAATGCAGGAATTTTTAAGTTTCTATGGCCGGCATCTGGCCATTGTTCGCACGAAAACCGATAAGCTCAACCAATCGATGCAAAGCAAGGCTAAAAAAGAAACCGAGCGGGCTTACACAGACTATGATTTTATCCTGGATTTTTCGGCCAGGAACGGGAGCGGTAAAAAACAGCTGCTTTCCCAATTCGATGACTATTTAAAGTAATTCTTAATCAAGACATTTGATGAACCAGCCAAACCAAACCATACATCGAAATGCTACCATATTGGTTGGCATGCAATTTGGCGACGAAGGCAAAGGAAAGCTCGTCGATTACCTTTCAGAAAAATACGACCTGGTTGTTCGTTACCAGGGTGGGGCCAACGCCGGGCACACCATCTGCTTTGAAGATAAAACCGTGGTGCTACACCTGATCCCTTCCGGCATCTTTCATTCCAATTGCACATGTGTGATTGGAAATGGGGTGGTGATAGATCCCGATGCCTTGCTTAAAGAAATTGATACGGTAAAGAACCTTGGTTATGATGTCGAGGGGCGGTTGTTTATCAGCCACAACGCGCATTTGATTATGCCGTACCATAAATTTTTAGATTCAGCAGCCGAAGAGTACCAGGGCAACAAGAAAATCGGCACCACCGGACGTGGGATTGGCCCGAGTTATATGGATAAGTTCGCCCGAAAAGGTATTCGGATTGTGGATTTGCTCAGCCCTGAAATTCTTGAAGAAAAGCTTCGCCAAAACCTGCAGTACAAAAATGCTTTATTGAAACAGGTTTATAAAAAGCAGGAACTGGATGTTGAAGAAATGATCCGACATTACACCGACTTCGACAGTTCCATAGATCAGTATATCACCAATACCCAAACCTATTTAAACCAGCAGCTTAAAGAAGGAAAGAGTGTTTTGTTGGAAGGCGCCCAGGGCAGTTTGCTGGATGTGGATCATGGCACCTATCCGTTTGTAACATCATCTAATCCTACGTCAGGTGGTGCCTGCACAGGGTCGGGTATTGCCCCGAACCACATTGGCAAAATTATTGGTATTTGCAAGGCCTACATGACAAGAGTTGGTAACGGGCCATTCCCAACCGAACTGCAGGACGAAACCGGCGCCGAAATTGCACGTATCGGACATGAGTTTGGTGCAACAACTGGTCGCCCACGTCGGTGTGGTTGGCTGGACCTGGTTGCCTTAAAATACTCGCTTGCCGTAAATGGCATTACAGAACTGGCCATCACCAAGCTGGATGTACTGGATAGCTTTGAGGAAATAAAAGTTTGCACCGGTTATAATCTGAACGGAAAATCACCGAAAGATTTCCCAACCGATTGCGATACTCTTGAGCGTGTTGATCCGGTTTATAAATCGTTTAAAGGCTGGAAAACCTCCAACAACAACGCAACCTCTTTTGAAGAGATGCATCCGAATACCCAGGCGTACATTCGTTACCTGGAAGATGAGCTTGAAGTGCCCATCACTTTTTTATCGGTTGGGCCCAAACGCGATCAAACTGTTTTTCGCTAAAGATTAAAACCGAAGGTTTACGCCAATAGACGGGAAAATCGGAAGCATGCCCTGGGCTTCGCGGTTAAATATCGGTAGTCCCCCTTCCGGATCAGGCACCACATCGTACTGGTATGCAATCACATTCTGATTGTTGTAAGCATTGATAATATCCAGGTAAATCTGCCAACGGGCATAACTGGTATTAAAGTGTGCTGTGAGTCGAAAGTCCAGGCGATGGTAGGCCGGCAGACGGCTGGCGTTCTGGTTTGATTCATCTCCGTAATCCAGGCTGAAAATAACTTTATCTCCCAGAAGTGTTTCACGTTGAATGGCCCAGGTAGTCTCTGACTCATCCAAGGGCACCACACGAGGTTTAACACCCACCAGTGGGGTATAAGGAAAACCGCTGCCGTATCGCCAACGAACACCTAAATCCAGCCAGCTATTAAGTTTATAGTCTCCCACAATATTAACGGTATGGCGCTGATCGTAGTTAAAGGGGATTGTGAGGTTGTCGCGGAAGCGATCGGCAAATGCCAGTGCATAGCTTATCCAGCCATTAAACCGATCGGTTTTCAGGGTTCGCCGTTTTTCCAAAAGCACTTCAAACCCATAGGCGCTGCCCCGGCCTTCGTTTACCGGAATACTGGTCAGCCGGTTCTCAGTAACCGCAAATGGCTCGCTCCAGCTTGAAACCGAGTAGGGGTCGCCACCCAGGTAAGTTACTTCGTACTCCGTGGTCAGTTCTTTTTTCTGGATCAATAAATTGCTGAACGACTTGTAATAGCCTTCCAGTTTTAACTGCCATAACTCATCCAGCCAGTGGTCGATACCCAGCACATAGTGTGTGGCCTTTTCAGCCTGTAATGATTCTATAAAACTATCTCCAACCGAGAGGTCAAAAAAACTGTTTTGATCAATCAGCTTTTCATATCCGGGCGATTGATAGTAGTGACCCCAGGCTCCTCTGAGCGTGGTTTGCGAATTAAGCAGGTAGGAAAAGTTAAAACGCGGAGACAGGTACGATTTATCGATGAGCCGGTAGTAATCCAAACGAAGCCCGGGTTGAACAAACAGCTTGTTTTTAATTGCTTCGTAGCGATCCTGAACATAAGCATGGGCCCTGTAGTAAGATGTCGACTGGGTAATGACATCCTCAAGGGGGATATTGCCAAAGTTCCCGCGATCCTGGGAGTTAATAAACTCAGCAGTGGCCGCTTCATTGGCGGTGATAAAGAAAAAAATGGCTGTTGAAAGAAAATCAGCTCCCAACCCGGTTTCAATAAAATGCCTGTCGGTTCGAATGCTGAGCTCATTATCGATGGAGGTTTTTTTGAACTCAAACGACGACTCTGAATCAATGGCTTTAAAGGCAAGGCGTTCGGGATCGATACCGGCCTCCTGGAGGGAGTCTAAAATTTCATCGGAGTAGGCCTGATTATCCACAAACCTACCGCTGAACCGTGAGTCGCCGGAATTGATGTAGTAAGAGACCACCAGCTTATTAAGCACATTTGTTGTTGGTGTGAAATGCCAGGCGGCTCCAAACACATCGTTGGAAGTATCATCACCCACATTTACACTATCCGGGCGGTCGCTTTCGCGTTCAGCAGTGATCAGATCCACATTATCGCGTCCAAATACAGCATTAAATTGCAAGCGATGAAGCGGATGTACCTGGAGGGCAATTTTGGTTTGAACATCAAAAAAGTTTGGAAAGGCCACATCACCCTCTACCAAACCGGCATCTTTTAATATCGGGCCGATGATAAGGTCGTAATATGTGCGCCGGGAGGAAAACAGCCAGGAGCCCTCAAGGTTAAACGGTGCAGCACCTTCCATGATAATATTAGCATCAGTAATAGAGGCGTTGATCATGGCTTTGAAGGGAGAAGTGGAAATGCCATCACGATTGCTGATATCAAGCACGGCCGAGAGCCTGTCGCCATATTTTGCCGGAAATCCGCCGGTAATCAGGCTGATATCACTTACGGTTTCAGGATTAAACATGCTGATGGTGCCATAGAGGCGATAGGGATTAAATACCTCAATATCATCCATGATCATCAGGTTCTGATCCGGCCCTGAGCCTCTGATAAAGAGCTGGGAAGAAAAATCGTTTTGAGCCAAAACCCCCGGCACTGACTGGAGTGAGCGCAGAACATCTTCCACGCCACCGGCCAACTTTTTGGATTGCATGGGTTCGAACCGATGCAGGCTGGTTCTGGGATCCTGCTGTTTCTGGCGTTCTTTGGAAGCTACCACTTCTATGGTAGCACCTTTAACCGACGACTCCCTGATTAAAATATTCAGGGTCAGGATTTGATTAGCCTTTAACCGAATGGTTTGCTGGTAAGCCTCAAAACCCAGACGCGTAACTTTTACAAGATACTCACCGGGAGCAATATCTTGAATGCTGAATTTCCCTTTCAGGCTTGTAATGGCACCGTACGACGTGCCATCCAAAAATACAGTGGACCCTTCCAGGGCGTCTTTATTCAGCTTATCTTTAACACTGCCACGCACTTCTGCTAACCCATTGGTGGATTGAGCATGGGCAGGGAGGACAAAATTTGAAAAAAGAAATAAAAATAGAACGGCACGGCGTAACCGTGAAAAAAAAATGATCATTGGTTCTAAAGATGATAAATGCCTGACTTTAAATTCTCAGCCTAACAAACATGGTAAAAATACATACGTTTCATAACATTTTTGAGGGACGGTTTCATGAACACGCTCAGGTCAGCTTTAAGCTGACCTGAGCATGGAGCAGGTATTATTAGGATGTGCTTAAAGATTCTTTGATTAGCTCGCCAGATTCTTTCTTGAATTCAAACACATTCACTTTGCTCAGGATCCAAATGGCCAGGAACAGGCCCATGATCTCAATGGAGAAAGCGGTGGTATAGCCCACATATTGGCTTTGAGAGAAAAAGAGAGAAATATCACGTATGGCACCACCTGCAGCATTAGCAATGAAGTTTGCGATGGCCTGTGCCAACCCCCACAAGCCCATAAATAAGCCTGCATTGGCTTTGGTGGTCATATCCATCATCAGGGTTAAGCTGCCCACAGTTAAAGTGCCGTTTCCCAATCCCAGAAGCAAAACACCAGCTTTGAAAACGGTTGGATCAAAAAAAGCGGAAGCTGAAATAGTGCCAAATCCGAGTGCAGAGATCACACATCCCATATATGCTGTTCTCTTTTTCCCCAGATGATTTACCACAAACATTCCCATTGTTATAATCCCAATAATAGTGCCGGTTCCCCAAACCTGTGTCAGTTGGGTGGTTTCAGAAATGCTCATGCCAAAAATGTGGGCACCAAAAGGCTCCAGAATAACATCCTGGCCCTGGATTGCCACAACGGTAACAAACATAAACAGGAAAAACCGATATACCGGCTTATTCTGCACAAGCCTTTGAAGGGTTTCCCTGAAATTAATTTTCTCTGAATGATTTAGGATGATATCAGACTTGTCGGCAAAGCGCCTTTCTGTTTTAAACAAGGCCAGCCAGGTAAACACCATCGATGCGGCGCCACCAATCCAGAACAACGAGATCAATCGTTCTTGCGAGAAATCCTTCAGGTAGTTGCCAATAAAGGCCGCCGAGAGAATGCTACCCAAAATCAGGACAAACCAGCCGATGGTAACGGCTTTGGCTTTATGCTTTTCGCCGGCACTATCGGCCAGCAAGGCATAAAACATAGTGCCGAAGATATTTACACCTATGCCATAGATAACCGAAGAGAGGATCAGGAAAAACAACCCGAAAGCATACTGTGTGTTCATCCAGATAGCGCCGTAAATGGAACCGATTACTCCAATTACAACGAGCAGATTTCCAAAAATGGCGTTTGGGGTTCGCCGGTACCCAAAATGCATATGTGTGTCGGAGTAAAAGCCAATCATTGGCCTGACAAAGGCCAGCAGATTGTGGAAGCCTATAAGCAGGCCAACCAACCAGGCCGACACACCAAATTCTACGATCATAACCCGGTTAAGGGTGCTGTGGATTAATACAAACGCAATGGCTGTTGAGAGTTGCAACAAACAGATCTGCAGAATTCGGGGTAAAGGGAGTTCTCTGGATAAATCATTCTGGGGCATAGAACCCGGGCTGTTTTCAGTTGGTCTATTGTTAAATAAATTCTTTAGAGAAGTTAAGACTTTCTTAGCGGAACTGTTTTCATTGTTGGCTATATCGTGATATATACTTCTAAAATGCTTGAGTGACTCAGGCATGAAATCCTCCTTAGATACAACTTAAAAGAAAAAATCATGGTAATATCGCTTTGTGTAACTTTTCAAAGTAATATCAATTTTAGATGTTTCCTAAAAAAATAAGAATGGTAAGTGTTTGAAAGTGTTCAGATGGGTTGAACGGATTGAAAAGAAGGTGAAAAGAGCGTAAAATGCCAGCTTTTTCCATATTGGAATCAACTTAATAATTTTTATCTTACATGGCTTTGAAATACCATAGCCTGTGTTGAATCTTCAAAAGGTCAGTATTCAAGCTTCCAGGGTCGTTCTTCATTACAACATTACATTAAGAGTTACAAATTTCGGGATTGCCACCGGATGCGGCAAGCCTTTAGCACAATGTTTAATATCATACGAAGATGAATTCAAACCAAGCCATAGAGATTATTCGTGAAGATAATATCAATCACAGCTTTTGCGGATTGGCCAGTGTCGGATGGTTATATCAAAAAATCAAAGACAGTTTCTTTTTAATTCTCGGTACCCATACCTGTGCCCACTTTATCCAAAATGCGCTGGGAATGATGATCTTTGCCCGACCCCGTTTTGGTGTGGCATTAATGGAAGAAAGCGATCTTTCCAAAGAAAGCCCCGAGCTTAAACCCCTGATTGATGAAATTAAAGCCGACCATCATCCGTCGGTTATCTTTTTGATGTCTTCGTGTACACCCGAAGTTATGAAGGTCGATTTTGAAGCACTGTGCCGTACGCTGAGCACCCCGGAGTTGCCTGTGTTACCGGTTCCGGCCAGCGGGCTTGATTTTTCGTTCAGCCAGTCGGAAGATTCTGTTTTGCAAGCTTTACTGCCTTTTTGCCCCGAAGACAATAGTGATGAGAAAAAAGTGGTGTTTTTAGGTTCGGTAAATGAAACCATCGCAGATGATTTTAAAGCCGAAGCCGAAGAACTTGGCATTCCTGTGGCCGGGTTTTTACCTTCCGACCATTTTAACCAGTTGCCGGCCATTGGTAAAAACACGGTCATAGCTCCCATGCAGCCCTACCTGGCCAAAGTGGCTACAAAAATTAACCGTCAGCGCGGAGCCAAAGTACTCAATACCCAGTTCCCGATCGGCCCCGATGGTACAAGACGATTTTGGGAAGACCTGGCGGCAGCCTTTGATAAACAAGTTGATTTTAGCGAACGCGAAAAAGCCGCCTGGGATCGAATTAAACCCCATACCGACAAATTAAAAGGCAAAACCGTGATGCTCACGGCCGATACCTTAATGGAACTGCCACTTGCCCGGTTCCTGAAACATGCCGGAGCTGATGTAGTTGAGTGCAGCAGTTCTTATATAAATAAGAAATTCCATGCCAGCGAACTGGCTGAGCTGGAGGGCGTGAAAATTGTAGAACAACCAAACTTTAGCCGCCAGCTCCAGGACTTAACCGATAACCAACCCGATCTTGTGATTACATCATTAATGTCGGCCAACCCATTGGCTGGAAGAGGCCATGTGGTAAAATGGAGCATGGAGTTTGTTTTGATGCCCATTTTAGGTTGGAGTGGTGTTGGCAGTTTGGCCGAAATGCTCACACGTCCATTGAATCGTAAGCAACATTTGCATCCACTTACCGATCCGGTCTGGAAAAAAGGTATGATGCCAAGTATAGCCGACTAAAGGTTTAACGATAAAACAAGAACCCATTTTTCGCTATGAGATTAGCCTATTGGATTTATGAAGGCACAGCCCATCATGGAATTGGCCGTATTGCCAACAGCCTTCGAGGTGTGCAAGCTGTGTTTCACGCCCCGCTTGGAGATGATTACATCAATGTAGTGCATACCATGCTTGAGCGCACACCCGATTTCCCGCGCTCAACCACCAGTGTGGTAACCGGAAAAGATCTGGCCCAGGGCAACAATCGCCTGCCAGAAACTCTCCGCCAGGTGGAAGCGCGTTTCAAACCGGAGCTGATAGCCGTTTCTGCCAGCTGTAGCACCACATTGCTCCAGGAAGATCTTCAGACCATTATTGATAAAACGGAGCTAACTACACCCACCTTGCTGTTTGAGCAGAATCCGTTTCGGGTTCAGGAAAATGAAGCTGCCGAAAACTTCTTTACACATCTCGTAAAGCAATTTGCAGCCAAACAGGAGAAAACACAGAAACCCAGTATCAATTTTATCGGTCCGGCATCTTTGGGATTTCATGTCCGCTCCGATGTGATCGCCATGCGTCGTATGATGAAAACGCTAGGTGTTGAGATCAATGTGATGGCACCCTATGGTGCCGGTACTCAGGATCTCAAACGCTTACCGGCCGCCTGGCTCAATGTGGCACCTTACCGCGAGCTTGGGCTTGAAGCTGCAAACTACCTCGAACAAGAGTTTGGGATGCCGTCTTTACAGACTATGCCGGTTGGTGTGCAGGGCACTTTGAACTGGCTGCAATCATTAATTGAAATGTTGAACACCGAGGGTCATAAACTTGGACGGACTGAGCAAGTAACCATGCCAGATCTGACTGAATTTTCGCTTGACGGGCAAAGCGCACCCAGTGGTGTGCCATGGTTCAGCCATTCAGCCGATATGGAAAGTTTCAGCATGAAAAAAGCATTTGTTTTTGGTGATTCCACCCGTACGGTTGCCCTCGTCAAATTCCTTCGTGATGAAATTGGCATGCAGATCTCAGGTGCCGGTACTTATCTGCACCAACATGCCGATTGGGTAAAATCGGAATTGGAAGGCTACCTGCCTGGTGAGTTGGTGGTTACAGAGAGCTTCCAGGAAATTGCCGGACTCATTGAAGACCAAATGCCCGATATTGTATGTGGTACCCAGATGGAGCGGCACAGCTGCCGAAAACTGGATGTGCCCTGCCTGGTTACATCAGCGCCAACCCATATCGAAAATCACCTGCTGGGATATTACCCATTGATCGGTTTTGATGGTGCCGATGTGATTGCCGACCGGGTATATACCACGGCTAAACTTGGCCTTGAAAAACACCTCATTGATTTCTTTGGTGATGCAGGTCTGGAATATGAAGAGCAATCCGGTGGGGCAACAAATGGCCACAGCCAAACGTCTTCAGAAACCGCTACACAACAAGCGCAAAATGCTGCTGAAGCATCGGAGGGCGGTTTAGTCTGGACAGCCGATGGAGAAGCCATGCTTAAAAAAGTACCGTTTTTTGTTCGCAATAAAGTCAAACGCAATACAGAGAATTATGCCAGGGAAAAAGGCTATTCGGAAATCACAGCCGATGTCTTGCGCGAAACCAAAGAATCCCTTGGCGCTTAATAAAAAATCTTAAGTAAGTTTAACCAATCGTTAGAAAAATCGTTTTACCATGGGCATAGTTATCGCCGTTTACGGAAAAGGGGGAATTGGAAAAAGTACCAATAGTGCAAATCTGTCGGCCGCGTTGGCCCTTGAAGGGGCATCGGTGCTTCAAATCGGATGCGATCCAAAACACGACAGCACATTTCCGATTACCGGAAATCTTCAGCAGACGGTTATTGAAGTTTTGGAAGAAGTAGATTTTCATCATGAAGAAGTCGCTTACGAGGATGTTGTTAAAACCGGTTTTGCCAAAGTTGATGTGATTGAAGCAGGCGGACCGCCTGCCGGTAGTGGCTGTGGTGGTTATGTTGTGGGTGAAACCGTTAAACTCCTGCAGGAATTCGGCGTGTATGATAAATACGATGTGATCTTGTTTGATGTTCTGGGTGATGTGGTATGTGGTGGATTCAGCGCCCCGTTAAATTATGCCGATATGGCCTTGATTGTTGCCTGTAACGACTTCGACAGTATTTTTGCAGCCAACCGTCTGTGTATGGCCATTGAGCAAAAAAGTACCCGCAGTAAAGTAAAACTGGCCGGTATTATTGCTAATAAAGTGGATTATGAAAAAGGTGGCGGCACCAATGTTTTGGATAAATTCTCAGATAAAGTCGGTACCAAAGTGGTCGCAAAAGTGCCTTTCCACGACCTGATCCGCCGAAGCCGCCTGGCAGGCAAAACCTTGTTCCAAATGGAAGAAGACGGTCAGGATGTATGTACCGAACCATACAAAAAACTCGCCCGGGAACTGCTTTCCGAAAATCCATTCTCCAGCGTACCCAAATCGCTGGGTGATCGTGAAATCTTTGAATTAATGGGCGGCTGGATGTAAAGCCACGGCCTTGATTATTGTTTCAGAGTGCTGGTTATCCGGTGCTCTGTTTCACTTAATATCTCAAACCGAACGAACTTCGTGTTCTGCGGCAAAATTTCCTCAAACCGATCAGCCCACTCCAGCAGGCATATGCCGTCATCATAGAGGTACTCGTCTATCCCAATCCCATAAAGTTCATCCATAGATTTGATCCGATAAAGATCGAAATGATACAAGCTGATCTGACCATTTTCCTGGCCTAACTTTCCTATGTAAGTGTTGATGATGGCAAAAGATGGGCTGGAGACATCTGAAGTGCAGTGAAAAAACTCGCAAAATCCCCGTGTAAATTCTGTTTTCCCCGATCCCAGTTGGCCGACTAACGCCAGAACATCGCCCCGTTGTAACGTTTTTGCAATTTCTTTTGCATACTGCCGGGTTTCTTGCGGAGAGTGACTGATATACTCTGTGCTCATACTACTCAGGGGATGTTAATGTGGTAATCGGAATTACCATTTCATCCAGAGAGATGCCACCATGCTGGAATGAATCACGATATTGGTTGACATATTTATTGTAGTTGGTCGGATAAACAAAAAAGTAATCTTCCTTGGCAATGGTGTAATGAACATTCAAACCTTGTTTGGGCAAGCGATAATCTTCTGGGCTGCGCAGCATAACGGCATGCTTGGACTCAGACTGGAGGTTTTTACCAAATTTGAATCTCAGGTTGGTCGAGGCCTCCCGATCGCCAATCACTTTTGAAGGGCGCATACACCGAATAGAACCATGGTCGGCTGTCAGGATTATCGTGATATCTTGCTTAGATAATAATTTGAGTGTTTTAAAAAAGTAAGAGTGCTCAAACCAGGTTTTGGTGAGTGAGCGAAATGCGTTTTCATCCGGAGAAAGCTCACGGATCACCTGGGAGTCGAACCGGCTGTGAGCCAGGATATCCACAAAATTTACCACAACGGCATTTAGTTGGTGGTTTAGCAGGTTTAAAACGCCGGATTCAAAATTCTTACTTTCTTCGGTACTGGTGAGTTTGGTGTATTTAATGCCATTAACCCGGATGCGTCGGCGTTTGAAAAAATCATCCAGAAATTCCGATTCGTATTTGTTTTTGCTTTGCTCATTGTCCATGCTTTCTTCCCATAGCTTTGGGTGGCGCTTGTGGATATCGTCGGGAAACAGACCACAGAATATACTGTTTCGCGCAAAAGAGGTGGCTGTTGGCAGGATGCTCATGTACTGATTATCCCGGATCTGAAAATGAGGTTGCAGAAGATTTTTCATGATCAGCCATTGATCGTAGCGCAAACAATCTACCACAAAGAAAAAGACTTTTTTACCCTCTTCCAGGGGAGGGACCACATAGTCCTCTAATATATCGGGAGAGAGTGTCGGGCGATCTTCCGGGTTGCTATGGCACCAGTCTTTGTAATGGCGCTCGACGTACTTTGAGAATTCGGCGTTGCAATCGCGTTTCTGGCCGCTTATAGTTTCCCTAAGGTTCAGGTTTGGATGCTCGTCCAGTTCCAGCTCCCACTCCGATAGCCGGGCATGAAGGTTCATCCAGTCTTCGGGCTCCATCGGCATCATAAGTTGCTGGGTGATCTTATTGAACTCCTGAATGTAGTCTATAGCTGCCGAGTTGTCTTTCAGGGATTCAGAGTCCAGGAGCTTTTTACATGCCAGTACAATTTGATTGGGGTTGACGGGTTTGATCAGGTAATCGGATATGTTTTTACCGATGGCTTCCTCCATTAGCGATTCTTCTTCATTTTTAGTGATCATAATAACGGGTGTAGCCGGAGAGGCCGCCTTGATCTCGTTAAGCGCGCCCAAACCACCGATGCCGGGCATTTGTTCATCCAGGAAAACGATATCATAAGAATTGGATTTTGCCAGCTCAATGGCATCTTCACCATTGCTGGCAGTTGTTACATCAAAACCTTTGTCGGTAAGAAAAATAATGTGAGATTTGAGCATATCGATTTCATCGTCTGCCCATAAAATTCGATAACGTTTCATGAATGAGTATGAAAATAATTAAAGATGGTTGAGGTGGTATTACGGCAACCACCCCATAAAGGTTCCAATCGGGGGCTTTTTTAACGCATTTATTTCAGGGAATGATACACCATGCCTGTCATGACTTTCGGATAGAAAAAGGTTGATTTTTGCGGCATCACTTCACCGGATTCCGACACGCTGATCACTTCTTCGATCTTGGTCGGGTTCATTACAAATCCCAGTTGAAACTTGCCGCCCCGTACTTTTTCAACCACCTCATTCTGATCTTTGGAGTACTTTAAATGGGTTTGATTGGCCTGGTCTTCAACCGAAATACCCAGCAGGTCGGTTAATATAGCCTGGTGCAGCAGGGTTACATCCAGTTCTTTAATCTCTTTGGATAAACCCGAAGGCAACACCTCGTTTATCGGGCTTTTTAGCGCGAGTCCATAAAGGCCCTCCTGGGTAACCAATCCGAACGCTTGTTGTGAGTGTTGCGATAAAAAGCCTTGCAGCGCTTCCTCGTTTTGAAGCTCCGAAAGGCTGAAATGCGTTTCAAGCTTTCTTAAAACCTCAGCCCGGTTGAAATCCTTTAAATCAAACAACAGGCGGTGGGTCGGGAAAATAATCAGGCCTTCGTCGTGCATGTTGGCCAGCATCATCATAATATAGTTGTAAGGCTCATGGCCGGTATGGTTGGGATTATTTTCCCGGCATATGTTGGCATAAGCCAGGCCGGTTTCGTAGCGGTGGTGACCATCGGCAATATAGATGCGTTTATCTGTTATGCTCTCGGTAACAGACTTCAGAACATTCGGATCATCAATTTTCCATAACTGATTTTCGCTATGCTGGTAATCGGCAGCGGCAAAGAGGCATTGCTGGTTCCTGATGGTTGAGTCTATGAGATGATCCACCTTTTTTTCCGGATCGGCATAAATACCGAAAATACAACTGAAGTTGGCCTGGGTTTCCTTAAACAAACTGAGACGGTCTTTTTTGGGGCCCGAGAGGGTTTTTTCATGGGGTACCACCACACCTTTGCTGAAGGGTTCCAATTTGCCAGCCACAATAATGCCTGTTCGGGTATGGGTTTGCCCATCGGCAGTTTGAAAAGGTTGATGGTAGGGATAAATACTTTCGTTCTGGTCCTGAACCAATACCTGCGAAGACTGCCAATCAGCAAAGCTTTGAGCGGCGGCCAGGTAAGGATTCCGGGCTTTTGGCAGTTCCAATCTTACAGCATTAACATCGCTTTTCTGGTAAAGTTCGTCTTGATATTCAGGGCTGATAACATCGTATGGCGGGCATAGAATGTTGTGCATGCTCTGAGCAAAAGAGGGGTTGTATCGAAAACCGCGAAAACCTCTGATTGTAGCCATAATTTATAGATATTGTTTTTTGGAAATCCAAAAGTCGTTATAATCGTCTTTGGTGACAACGGAGATCTGTGTGTTTTTACAAAGTTCCAGGATGGCTAAAAAGGTCACCACATAGTATATCGAGTCCTGATACTGCCGCACCAGTTCCCGGTAAGAAACCTGAATCTTTTCATCCAATGCCGTTAAAATATGCTCGGTTTGTTCAGAGATCGTGACCGGTATACGCGAGACCTGGTGAACGGTTTGCTTGGGCCGGTTATCAATGGCATGTTTATAGGCAAGGATCAGTTCAAAAAGTGTGGGTTTTTTTAAAGGGTCGTTAAACTCGTCCATAACCGGTGCATCGACATCTTCAAAATACTGCCGGGCATGATATTGCCGGCGATTTTCTTCTCTTACCTGTAGATGCTCAGACATCTCTTTAAAGCGTTTGTAATCCAGGAGCTTTTCAACAAGTTCAGCCCTGGGATCGAACTCTTCGGAGTTCTCATCATCAGAGACTGGTTGTGGCAAAAGCATCTTGACTTTAATGCTCATTAAGGTGGAAGCCATGTAGATAAACTCCGAAGCCACTTCCAGATTCAACGATTTCATGGCCGAAAGGTACCCCATAAAATCTTCTGTGATTTTGGAAATGGGAATATCGTAGATGTTAAGCTCATCGCGCTTAATGAAAAAAAGCAAAAGATCCAGGGGGCCTTCGAAGTCGGAGAGTTGAATGCGATACATATCAGCCGTTAGATAAGTCGGTTGTTAGGGCGATCAAATGCCAAAAAACTTTTTTAAACCTTTTAACCGATCACGAAGCCATTTGCCCTTTTGAGAAGCTTGGTTTTCGATCATATCCGGTGCAACCTGCCTGGCTACAAAATGGACATTTTTCATTGGTTGTGTCCGGTATGAGCGAGCGCGCATCATGGCCGATTGGATGGTTCTGTCTAAATCTTCAACCGAGCAGGGCTTGACATGATATCGATAAACCTGGAACTCGTTGATAGATTTAATGGCTAACAGGGCATCACGAACCTGGGTTAAAAGGATAATGACAATATTGGGATATTCCTGTTTTATGGCATAAAGAAAATCGATGCCATCTTCACTATTAAGATTCAAATCGGTTACCATTACGGGGATATCCTGCTTGGAGAGTTGCTCAAATGCATCATCTACACTCGAGCTGGGAATAACATCGTATTTTTTATTGAAAACTTTTACCATCATGTTGAGCTGTTCTTTATGGAACTCAACAATTAAAAGCTTCTCTTTTTGCCCGGGAAAATCCTGAACCAGTGTTTCGGTTTGTTCAGGCTCAACAGGAGCAGGTGTTTTGGCCTGATTTTCCTGATGACTTTTTTGGGTCGCTGCTGGTTGTTGCGTTGGATAAAGCCTGGAGACTTTAGATGCAATTTGAGCGGCAGCGGCAACTGTTTCTCGCAATTGCTCAACCTTCCATGGTTTGGTTAAATATCGAAACACCTCACCCGAATTTACCGAGTTCATAATGGCATCCAGGTCGGAGTAGCCGGTTAGTAAAATCCGGATAGTGCTGGGACTGATGGTTTTAATCATGCGTAATACTTCGTGGCCAAGCATGCCAGGCATTCGTTGATCACTTAATACAACATGAATCGGCTTGTTACGGACAATTTCAATAGCATCTTTTCCGTTTGTTGCTGTATAAACCGTGTATTGTTTCCTGAAGGTGGCCGAAAGCGATTGCAAGACCAGCGGCTCGTCATCAATGAGCAGAATGTTGATATCCGTGGAGTTTTCGCCGGGCATAATCGCACCTTGAAGGGTTTAATATTGGAAAAGCTATAATCTTTTTTTACAGGTTAGCCTTGTTGAAAATAAAACAAAATATAAGAAAATCCGGTAAAACGGATGTTTGTTACTAAATATAAATCATTAGTGAATAATCGCATCATCACTATGAAAAACATTGGTGGTATCTACTTTATCGATCATGCGAAGCGGCAGGTAAATGTAAAAGTCGGTGCCTTCACCCGGACGGCTTTTTACATCTATTCTGCCGTTATGGCCTTCTTCAATAATCTTTCTTGTAATAGACAAGCCTAAGCCGGTTCCCTGGCCTACGGGTTTAGTGGTAAAGAACGGATCAAAAATTTTATCGATGATTTGTTTCGGGATGCCTTTGCCATCATCAGATATCTGAACAACCACCTCGTCTTTTTCAGCCCAGGTTTTCAGGGTCAGGTTGCCATGCCCTTTTTCTTCAGTTGCATGAGCAGCATTAGAAATCAAATTTAAAAACACCTGATTGAGCTGAGCAGGTGAGCAAACCGTTTCCGGGATCTGGGCATATTGTTTATGAACCGTTACATGGCGTTTTAACAAATGGTGTGCAATAACCAGGGTAGAGTCCAAACACTCATTAATGTTGGCCATTTGTTCAGCCGATTCATCCAGACGCGAAAAATTCTTCAGGTTTAAAATAAGCTCCTTAATACGGTCCAACCCCTCAAGGGAGCTTTGGAGCATGGTGGCATTCTCGTCAAATAAACCAACTTTATCAATGTGTTTGATCTTTTGTATGGTGTCGGGAAGGGTTTTTTTCAGGTTATCGTAATTGCCTTTAACCAGATGGCTTAAAATCACTTTAATATTGTTGTGAGCCTGAATGAACTCTTTTTCATTTTCATCGATGATCTCGACATTATTTCTCACGAATCCCAGAGGTGTATTCATTTCATGGGCAAGACCAGCTACCATCTGACCCAACGAGGCCATTTTTTCAGACTGAATTAACTGGCTTTGGGACTCACGTATAATTTCGTCTTGCTTTCTGAGTGATATGGCCAACCGAACCGACATTGCAGTAAATACTATAATGCTCAAAGCCAGAGCAGCGATCTGGATCAACAACAAGTTATCAACTCTATTGGCCGCAATGCTTCCCAAAGATACAATGAAGCCACGGTTGCTGGACTGGATACTTTGATCTTTAGTAATAGCAAAATCTATGGCACTTGAAAGCAGGTTTTGATCGGGCAACGTGTTGGGTTGGGTTTGTGTTAATTCTTTAATGAAGTCTTTGGCAAAAGTCCACATCACGTAAATATTATTGATATGCTTTTTAGCTACTTCATCGCTGACTTGTTCAATGGAATAAGACTGACCATCGAGGTTCAGCCCACCCCCATCATTTAAAACTTGAACTGTCTTATCAAATTCTGCAATAGATTGGCTGTATGTTGCGAAAGAAGTATATACGTTCTGAAGTTTTTTTGATAGGCCCAACACCCTTTCAGAGAGTAGCGTATCTTCCGAAGCATAACGCTCAGATATTTGTTCAAGGCTCTTGGGATCGGTTATAAACTCTATTTCGGCATATACATCACCGTGTGAAAAACCTATCTCTTCTTTGAGTGCCGTGTATTCAACAATTGAAGTTTGCGTGGCCAGAAGATGTCGATAAGAGGTTTGCCAATTTTCCTGCAGCTTTGTTGCTAAATAGATTTGATTTGTGACTTGCTGACTGCTTGTTGCCAGGTTGATATTCACCACAAAAACAGTGGCCACCAATACAAGGAAAACAACGCCATATATGATAAGTTCAGAGTATTTAGAAGAGAGTTTATCCTTTTTATTCATGTGTCACCTTTAAGTCGTGATCTGTTTTAATAACCTATTTTGGAATAATAGGTTATTTCAACCAAAGAATAAATCAACTCTGGGCTTATTTATCATTACTTAACAAATCTTTAACAGCACTCAATAAATCGGGATATTTGAATTCGAACCCATGTTTAAGTAATTCTTTTGGCACCACTTTTTGACCTTCGCCAACCACTTCTGCGGCTTCGCCAAGCATGGTCTGTAATACGAATTTTGGTACAGGGAAAATTGAAGGTCGGAACAATATTTGACCCACAGCATCTGCAAATGCCTGCATGGTTACCGGATTGGGTGAAACGGCATTGATTGGTCCCCGAATGTTTTTATTTGTTAAAGGATAGAAAAAGATTTCTGTTTCGTCTTCTATATGGATCCAGGATACCCATTGATGACCGGTCCCGATCGGGCCACCAAGGAAAAATTTGAATGGCAGAACCATTTTACCTAACGCACCACCTTTAGTGGAAAGGACAATACCTGTTCTGATTAAGGCCGTACGAATACCGAATTCTTCTGCCTTAAGGGCTTCAGCTTCCCAGTCGGTACATACTTTGGCCAAAAAATCATCTCCGGCTGGCGCTGATTCATCAAGCTCCGGTACATCGGGCTTTTGTTCCTGTGGCCCGTAAAATCCAACCGCTGAAGCTGATATAAACACCTCAGGTTTCTGCTTGAGCTTACTCATTGCATTTACCAGGTTACGGGTACCATTGATACGCGAGTCATAGATGAGTTGCTTATAGCCCGATGTCCATCGTTCTGCTACGGGCGTACCGGCCAGGTGGATAACCGCTTCGGCTCCTTCAAGAATTTCCCGGATGTCGGCGTGTTCATTATTGGCGTCCCAGTCTATGTAGCCGGCAGCTCCCGGGTGGGTTACTCTGGTCTCGTTAGGGTGTTTGGTTAAGATGGTTACCTGGTAATCTCTGGAAAGTAAAAGGTTGAACAATTGCGTGCCAATTAGGCCTGTAGCACCGGTAAGAACAATTTTTTTGCTCATGAGCTTGAATTTTGGAAGAATAAAATAAATGTATGTAGTTTTTACTAACGGTAAGCCATTCGGATTCGTTTAATTTCGCAAGTATAAATGCTTTTTTATTTCTCTAATATAAATGGTTTATTTCGCAGCTCAAGTTAATTGTTCGGGCATTTTGTTGAAGATGCAAGCGCCAAAAAAAGTTATATGGGATTGATAAAGATTTTACCGGATAATGTGGCAAATAAAATATCTGCCGGCGAAGTGGTTCAGCGTCCGGCTTCGGTGGTTAAAGAATTAATTGAAAATGCCATAGATGCCGGGGCTGATGATATTACCGTGGTTGTTAAAGATGCCGGTAAAAGCCTGATTCAGGTTATTGATAATGGATCTGGAATGACCGAAGAAGATGCCCTGCAAAGTTTTCAGCGATTTGCAACCAGCAAAATTACCAGCGAAACAGACTTGGAAAACCTCTCCACCCTTGGATTTCGCGGGGAAGCTCTGGCCAGTATTTCCAGCGTTGCCCAGGTTGAGTTAAAAACCAGGCAGAAAACAGAAAAATTAGGAGTGGGTATAAAAATATCGGGCGGACAATTGGAAAGTGTCGAAAAAGTCCAATCTCATCCCGGCACCACTTTGAGTGTTCGGAATCTGTTTTACAATGTACCGGCTCGACGAAAATTCCTGAAAACAAATACCACCGAGTTTAAACATATTTTTGAAACCATTCAGGCTCAGGTTCTACTGAACACTGATATCAGATGGAAGTTGATCAGCAACGATGATGAACTTTACCGTGTAGGTTCTGAAGATATTTTAGAGCGTATGGATTTGTTTTTTGGTCACCAGTTTTCAAAAGGTGTATTTGAAGTAAAGGAAGAAAACGAGTTTATGTCGATTCGCGGCTATTTGGGCAAGCCGGCCATGATGAAACGTACCAAAAATCCGCAGTTTTTGTTCATCAATAATCGCATTACACAAAACCGCACGGTATCTCATGCCGTTATGCAAGCTTACGGTGAGTTGTTGGGCGAGCGTGAATTTCCTTTTTATTTGATCTACCTTGATCTGGATCCAAAATATATTGATGTGAATGTGCATCCGGCCAAGATGGAGGTTAAGTTCGAAGATGAGCGAAACATCTATAACATGGTTCATACCATTGTAAAACGTGCAGTGGCCGAAATGGATTTTTCACCCAAGATCAATATCGATGAACGCCCGCATTATCTGCAACAGCAGGAAACAGACAGGTCATTCAATACGGATTTCCCTGGTGTTCAAAAACGCATGGTTTATAACGACCGCCAAGGCCAGGCTTTTGAACGCGATGCGCTCTACCAGGCCTTTCGGGAAGGCCTTTCGGGTGATCAACGCGAACAGCTTTCTGAGAACGACTTCAAGCCTCCAACATCAGATTTTTATGGGGTTGTGCCCGGGCAGGACGAGAACGCTCAGCCAAAGGCGCCTATAAGTCACGAAGATACCCAGCAGCTGGAAATACTTATTAAATCTCAGTCAGATCAGCAAGAGCGGTGTCAGGATGAGCAAGCCATCTGGCAATTGCATAATACTTATATCTTAACCCAGATCAAATCGGGGCTGATGATCGTTGATCAGCATGTGGCGCATGAACGCATTGTTTATGAGCGAACCCTGGCTATTATTGAGTCCAACATCCCGAATTCGCAACAATTGCTATTTCCTCATGTTGTAGAACTTAAAGCCTGGGAAGAAGAAATTCTGCACGAAATCAAGCTTGATCTCGAGCGCCTTGGATTTGTGCTAAAATTCAGACCAAACCAAAAAGTGATCGTTGAAGCGGTCCCACCTGAATTAAATGCCGGATCAGAAGAAAAGATCCTGCACGATCTTTTAGAACAGTTTCTGGATTATCAGGAAAAGTTAAACCTGGATATTCGCGATAATATCGCCAAGTCGTATGCATGCAGAAGCTCTATTATGGCAGGTCAAAAGCTGAGTAAAGAGGAAATGATCTCTCTGATTGATCAGCTTTTTGCAACCCAAATGCCTTATGTATGCCCTCATGGCCGGCCCATTATTATTAATCTTTCCATTAATGAACTCCATCGGATGTTTGGGCGAACATAACTTTGGTGGTGGAATATTTTATTTATTAATTGTATAATTATGGCAATAAGCAATATTCTTGCCCTTGTAGCTCAGAGGATAGAGCAGCAGTTTCCTAAACTGCGTGTCGGCAGTTCGAGTCTGCCCAAGGGCACCAAGGCGACATACATTTTCTCTATTATATGAACAGTTTGCTGGTTATCGACGACGAACCGGTTATAGCCGATTACATTACCGAGGTTCTTGAAGAAGAGGGCTATTCGGTAGAAGCGGCTTACACAGGCCAAGAAGGCCTGGAGAAGTTCAAAAAACTCTCCCCGGATGTTATCATTCTGGATTTTATGCTGCCCGACTTGAACGGCATAGAAGTCCTGAAAATGTTAAAGGATTCCGATGAAAGTATCCAGGTGATCATGCTTACGGCCTATAATTCCATCCCTACCGCCATGGAAGCTGTAAAGCTTGGCGCTGCCGATTACATATTAAAACCCTTCGAGCTCGAGCCTTTCAAGCTTACGGTTGCCAAAACCATTGAAAAAGCCAATTTAACCAACGAACTGCGCTTTCTTCGCGAAGAGAGTGAGAAAAAGCTATCGGGTAAAGAATTTATCGTGTGCCCCTCGGTTCAAATGTCCAAGGTTTATGATCTAACTTTTCAAGTCTCTCAAACCAACGACACCACGGTTTTAATCCTTGGTGAAAGTGGCGTAGGCAAAGAGCATATTGCTAAGATTATCCATCAAAACTCTGAGCGCTCTTCGAAACCGTTTGTTGAAATGAACTGTGCGGCGATTCCTGAAAACCTCCTGGAATCGGAGCTTTTTGGTCATGAACCCGGTGCGTTTACCGACGCCAGGTCAAAAAAACTGGGATTGTTTGAATACGCCGATGGTGGATCCATTTTTCTTGATGAGATCGGCGATATGCCACTGGCAACCCAGGCAAAGATATTAAAGGTATTGGAAAGCAAGGAGTTCAGACGTGTTGGCGGGTTGCGTGATATTAAAAGCGATGTTCGGGTAATTGCTGCTACCAACAAGGATTTACCCAATGAAATCGAAAAAGGACATTTTCGTGAAGACTTGTATTATCGCTTGCAGGTGGTACCGGTTGAAATAGCGCCATTACGGGAACGCAAGGAAGATATACTGCATTTGGCAAACTTTTTTCTGGATCTTTCGTCTAAATCCATGCGAAAGCGACTTGAACTGAGTGGTGATGCCGCCTCGGCATTGCTATCCTATAACTGGAAAGGCAATGTTAGGGAACTGAAAAATGTGATTGAGCGTGCCGTAATTGTTGCCCCGAATGGTGGCGAGATCAAACCCGAGCATTTGGCATTTAAGCCAATGTCGGTTACCGAACTTTCTCAAAGAACAGAAACATTGATAGAAGAAGTAGCTCAGGAGCCTACGTTGTCCAATTTTAAACCCACCGGAACAGACCCTGTTAGAATTTCCAAAGACTTCAATCTTAAAGAGCATCTTGAAAAAATAGAAAGCCAGTATATTGTACAGGCGCTTTCAGAAACCGACGGCAATCAACTTAAAGCATCAAAGCTACTGGGTATAGAACGCCATGTCCTGAGATACCAAATGAAGAAATACGGGATCAGTGAGTCGTATCTGGGACAAAAATAAGTTTGGCAAATATTAAAATTCTTAGTAACGTCTTACCCATAAGACCAACATTTGCATTCTCGGGGAACTATAAATCTGCTGCCGGATCCCTCTGTGTTAGCTTAATAAATCAACGTTTTTTAACCAATAATTATTTGAAAGAGAGGGAAATATGGGTAACGTTTTATTACCTAAATTTTTGCTGGCTATTGTTTTAGCTTTTTCTATCTCCTTAACAGCTTGCGATAGCGATAATGGCTCAAATGGCGACCCCAATTCAGATATCCCATCTGATCCTGAAGGTACCGAGGCTCCTGCTGTAAGCATTGGCAATTTGAATACAACTATCCCGAATGTTCAATTCAATAAAACGTCTGGAAACTCTAACCGAATCCAGATCAACATGAGTGGTGTGAAAGATCCGGTCACAGGTAATTTTGTCAACCTTATCGCCAATGAAACCATTTTTATAACTGAAGATGGTGTATTGCAAGGTGTAAAAGTGACTAAAGCCGGTGGATCTTCAGGCTCATCTACATTAAACCAAACCTTTGCTGAGCTTTCGGCTGATGTGGTCTTCACAGTTGATATTTCCGGAAGTATGAACCAGGAAGCTGACTCTATTGCTTTTGGAATCATTGATTTTGTTGATTTCCTGGATAATAGTGGTCTGAATCTTAAAGTAGGTATAGTTGGCTATTACGGTAATGTGCGCGGAGCTCTAAACTTGACTTCAGCATCAGAATTAGAGAGTTTCTTAACCCGACCTTCTATATCCGGTACTTCCAGGCCACAAGGGTTTGCCGGACCGGATTCTGCCGCCCTGGCTCAGGCTGCACTGGGACATGCAACCGCTGTTGGTAGTTCAAGAGAAAATGGTGTGGTTGGTATTACCTTTGCCGATTCGCTCTTCTCATGGCGTGCAGGTGCACAACGTGTGTATGTAAACTTCACGGATGAACCTACTCAACCTGATGGAGAGGTTTGGTTCTCTTCACAAGGACTTTGTGCTCGTTGGACGGGCAAAGGCACCATCCATACCGTATGGAGTGGTGGCGATACCAACAGAACATGGACACCTTTATCACAAGAAAATCCATATGATCTTTCGGCTTGTACAGGCGGAACCTTTGATTCAATTGCTTCGGATGCATCTGGTTTGGATTTAACCAAGCTGCCTGTTACCGGCACACTTTCCGAAAGTGTATTGGTTGAATACATCACCGAAGCACCAAATAATACCCATACTGTTAAAATCACCATTAAAAATGGTACAACTTCAGATGGTCAAAAAATATTCCCGGGTATTTCTTACAACTAAAGACTTGAACAAAAAGCCGGCTGTTGCCGGCTTTTTTTATATGTCAATTTCTCCTTTATAGATCTCCACGGCCGGGCCTTCAAGAAAAACATCCTTAAAATCCTCATCAAATCTAACGGTGAGTTTATCCTGGCTATGGACGGTCAGAGCAATATTTGTATGACGGGTTTTGTCCAGTTTGTAACTCACCAGAGCAGCGGCCACGGCACCCGTGCCACAAGCCAGAGTTTCGTCTTCAACCCCCCGCTCAAATGTGCGTAGTTTTAAAGCGCCATTCGAGAGAACTTCCACAAAATTAACATTGGTGCCATCTTTAAATGTCTGGTGATCATGCCGGATGGTTTTTCCGATCCCAATCACATCGGTATGCTGAATATCTTCAACAAACAAAATGGCGTGCGGAGAACCGGTGTTTATAAAAGCACACTCATAATCCCGCGCTTTTAAAGACGGATTAAAATCATACGGGGGTTGCATTTTAAGTGTCACGTTGCGTTGATCATTAACCTCGGCATGGTAACACTGGCCATTGGCCTCAAATTGAATGTTTTTTTGATGCGTTACAGCCCCTAAAATGTATGCATACATCACGGCACATCGGCCACCATTTCCGCACATACTTCCTAAACGGCCATCTGCGTTGTAATAGCGCATGGTAAAATCATATGTCTCAGATAATTCCAGTAAGATCAATCCATCTGCGCCAATCCCTTTTCGCCGGGTACACATCGCGTGGATCTGGGTTTCACTTAATTGAAGGCCACGGCTTCGATTATCAATCATGATAAAATCGTTGCCGGCTCCGGACATTTTAGTAAAAGGAAGTTTCATGAAAATTGTTGTTTAATTCTTAATGTTATCTTAGCGTATGTAGTAGTTAATAACTGGCTGAAGATATTGTTTTATAAAGCCTAAATAAAATCTGCATGAACATTTTCCTGCATTTGGATATTCAGAAGGCAGTAAAAATCACTCTTTTATTCTGGGTGTTTTTATTTTTCACTACCAAGCTGCAAGCCCAGGAAAGCCTTCAATTGCAGGTAGCTAACGCCAAATATCAATCGGGAGAGTATGCCGAAGCAGCCCGTTACTATGAAAACATCCTGAAGCAATCGCCACAGACCGGTTTGGCATTCCGGCGTTATATTTCGTCGCTCAATAAACAGGGACAACCAGAGCGTCTGGAGCGTTTTCTTTCGGAGCAAATAACCCGCTATCCCAGGATTGCGCAATATCAAATTGAACTTGCCCGTTTGCACTACCAGACACAAAAGCCGGAGCTTGGCCAAAGTCTCTTGCTCAAGCTGTGCCGGACTACCCCGCTTATAAGTGTCTATCGGTTAGCCCTGGATATGCTTGGCCAGGAAATTGAGCATAAGCATCGAATTGTATTGATTGAAAATGCGCGGCAGGTGTTAAAGAATTCAACCTTATTTGCCTATGAACTGGGTGAAAGTTTTCTGTTTGTCGAAGCCTACGACTCCGCAACCAGGGCATTTGTAATGGCATTAGTAAAAGAACCTTATAAATACCCCTCTATTGAGCGCCAAATCAAAAGCTATGTTTCCACAGATACACCCAAGCGATTGAGCCTTGTGATCTCTGAATTGACAAAAGCTCAGGCAACTGCTGAGCAAGTAAGCAGGAAAGCACTTCTAAGATTTCTTGCAAGTTTATCTGAAGACAGTAAGCAGTATCAGCAAGCCCTGAAGTATTACGTGGCGTTGGATAAAATTTCTAAAGCAAAGGGCCGGCTTGTATTTCAATTTGCCGAAAGACAACGCATAAGAAAAAATCATCCGTTGGCTATTATGGCCTATAAACAGATGGGAACCTTGGCCGGCCAAAAACAGTATCTGGATGAAGCTAATTATTGGCTTGCAATCCTGAATTTAGAGGAAGCACAACGAGGATATATTGGCAAAGATGAGATATCAGGCGTTCTTTTTACCGCAGAGCAGATAGCGCTATCCTTTGAAAATACAAACAAGAGGTATAAAATTTACCTGGAAATGGCCAAGGTATTGGCAACCCACACGTCTTTAAAGGATTCAGCCTTACAGGTACTGAAACGCTTGGATACACATCAAGATAATACCAGCCTGAGAAACCAGGCAGATATGCTTCGTTCAGATATTCTGTTTCACCAGCTGCGGCTGGGCGAAGCTAAACCAATTCTTTTAGAACTCCTCCCACGCCTTTCTCACAGCCAGGAAGGTTATTCTCGTGTGCAATGGCTATTGGCACAGATTTACTTTTTTGACTTGCAGTTTACAAAGTCTCTCGGTCTTTTGAAGCAGGTGGTCCATAAAAGTAAAACAAGTAATAACGCTATCGAACTTCGGATGTTTATCCTGGAAGGACTGGCTGATACATTAGCCAACCCAAATTTAAAGATGGCTCTCGGAGAAGCCGTGGCATTTTTCAAACCTCACGATCCCGAGCAAGTTCCTCGTTTGATAGACCAAATGGATCGTTGGTTAAACGCCTACCCTTTCTCCTCCCTGGCCGATAACATAATGTTCAGGCAGGCATTGCTTGCCGAGAAAACGAACCCCGGGCAGGCTTTTGCTATTTATTCTGAACTATTTAAACGCTATTCCGATAGTTATTATGCGGATCAAGCGTTTTATAAACAGGCTTGGCTGCAGGATACATATCTCAACAACAGGAAACTTGCCGTTGAGCTCTATCAGGTATTCCTTAAAAAGTATCCCAAAAGCATTTATTCAAACCAGGTTCGCAAACGGCTTGTTGAACTATTGAATGTAACCTCATGACCTACGATCTTATTGTAGTTGGTGCCGGAATAGGCGGATTAAGTGCGGCTGCGCTGATGGCTCAGGCCGGCAAGCGAGTCCTGGTGCTGGAAGCCAACTATCTGCCAGGCGGTTGCGCCTCCTCTTACCCGGTTAAACGCGATAACGAGACCTTTTGGCTTGAAACCGGCGCCACCACCCTGGTCGGAAAAGACCTCAACCAACCATTGAAAATACTGGAAGAAGCCCTGCATATACAACTTCCGGGCGAGGAGATCAGTCCTTCCATGAAAATTCATATTAACGGCCGTACTGTCATAAGGTATAAAGAGCCGCAAGAATGGATTGAAGAATGTTTCAACGCATTCTTTGGTTACAGCAGGGTGCAAAAAAAACAAGTGGCCGGATTCTGGAATGAAATCTTTGAACTGGCTGATTTTGTGTGGGCCGTTTCCGGTAAAAACAAAGCATTTCCACCGGCAAATTTTTTTGACTTATTCCGTCTTTTAAAAACCAACTCTCTGGCCGATATCCCCAAGCTACGCTTTCTGCTTCAGCCCATATCCAATAGAATTAAGCATTATGGGTTACATGAGTCGGAGGACTTTAGTCGATTTTGTAATGAACAGTTACGCATTACCGCCCAAAGTGATATCAGTGTGACTTCAAGCTTGTATGCCTCACCATGCCTGGCCTATACCAATACATCCAATTATTATGTTTATGGCGGTATGATTGAGCTTTCGAATGCCCTGATAAATAAAATGGAAAAAGATAATGCAGAGGTTCGGTTCAGAACATCTGTAAGGTCTATTGATATCCAGGATAATGGCTTCAGCCTGCAGACAGAAAACAACGAGACGATTAAAACAAAACAAGTTATCAGCAATGCTACCATTTGGAACATGGCTGAAATAACCTCAGGAAAAATGAAGGCCTATTTCCGGAAAATGAGTGATACCTTTTCATTTGCCTGGGGGGCATTTACAATGGGTATCGTACTAAAAAAAGTGATCAATCCGGATTCGCCGCTTCATCATCAGATCTTAATGCCAAATCCAATCCCGCATATTCATTCCGACTCCATTTTTGTCTCTTTCTCCAAACCCGATGACCGGAAGCGCCATCCTGAGGGTTACCAAATTATGTCGGTTTCTACCCATGTTAAACCCGAGCTATGGTTTAACAACCCCACGGCATATGAGGATATGAAGGCCGAAACAGCCTCAGCTATCCTTGAGTTGCTTGGTAACACCTTCAAGGGATTTGATACAGGGGACATTGTGGTTCAGCATACTTCTACACCATTGACCTGGCAGCGCTGGATCCAGCGATATATGGGAAGAGTGGGCGGAATACCTGAAGCCTTCTCCGGTATACCTGTCTTCGTGCCCCAGGTTCGCACACCATTTAAAGGCTTATTTTTGGCTGGTGATTCAGTCTACCCGGGACAAGGGATCGCCGGGGTGTCACTTTCCGGGCAGATGGCCGCCTTTCACGCCCATAATCAAAAACAAACCATAACCGGGTCTTCTGTCGGCCATGAAGATGAGTAGCCGAAATGGTCGTTAAAAGTCCATGGCTGAATTATTTAATGAAGTTATCTTCTTGCAGAATCCCTTAAAATTTCCATATTTTAAAGGTAACACGTTTTGTGTGCCAGGGTGGCTTTTTGTAACTTATGCTTACACTGGTTTATAAGTATCAGACTAAGCATAGTATTTGACAGGGTTATGAATCATTACTTTTCTACTCGTGAGTTGTCGAAACTATGTGGTGTGGGTGAAACAACGGTTAAGCGTTGGTCTAACATGGGTTTGATCAAACACCACAAAACCGTTGGCCGGCACAGAAAGTTTAAACTGGAAGATGTTCTTGATTTTATCAGCAAGAATCACATTCAGGTTCCTACTGAACAAATTGAACAATTAAAGCTCGAGAAGCAATCCTCCGAGAATTTGGATCTGGGTGCGGAAATTATTCTGGTAAAAGGTGATACAGAAGCACTGGCTCAGCGTTTGTTTGCCAGTTTATGTGCCAAAAAGAAAGATGAAGTTGAGGTGCTTTTGATTAGGGCTTTTGAGCAAAAGATGTCTTTTGCAACGATCTTTGATAAAATGATTGCTCCGACAATGCACAAGGTTGGGCATTTATGGCAACATGAAAAAATTTGTACAGCCGAAGAGCATGTACTTTCTAATATCATGGTGGAAGCGATTTTGCGGCTTAAAGCTCGTTTTGAGTCACAGCAAAATGAAGCAGTTGAATCGCTGGAAGGCGAGTTTGGGATGAATGGGCAGGGATTGGTTCCCAGACCCAGGAAAAAGAGCGACGGTGCGGGTTACGATGAATTTAGTTATGGCCTGCCACCCAAACCTAAAGCGTTAGTATGTTCATGCCCGGATTTTGAAGATCATGAAATTGCGCTTCAGGGCGTAGCCTTAGTTTGCACCAGTTACGGATTCGAGGTTTTGTATGTTGGCCGTGCTGTTCCCTTTGAGGATCTGAGCAAATACATAGACGAAACTGAACCAGATGTGGTTTGTATGTCGTTTACGACGGCCAAAATTGATGAGCCTTTTTTTAAGAAATATGAGCAGTTGCGAAAAAAATTAAATGAATCGTCCAAAAAACTTATAACAGGCGGTCAATTTATAGGCGAAAATAAAGATCTTGCAATAAAATCCGACTTCAGGGCGATCAACTGTGCAGCATTAGAGCAATATTTAAAGCAGAATTTTCAAGTTAATCAGTCCATTTTGCCTTAAAACACATTATTGCTATCAAAAAAAATATGGACTTAATGTTTAGATGTGAACTTTTATAATTTATTTTGTTTTTTTTGCTTACAAAAAGAAACTTTTTGATATTTTTCTAGGGATCATCATTGGGATGAACTCGACATTTTAATAACGCTTATTTTTTTATAGGCTTTTTTAAAACCTGTTAATAAGGAGATAAAAGGAGAAAACTATGGCTGACCAAGAGAAACCTACCGGGGCTCAACCGGGCGGTGGAAGCGGTACACCGAAAAAGCCTCCAATGCAGGCCGCTAAGTTACAGGCTGCAAAAAAGACAGGCACACCTCAGGCTGGAGCCAAGCCAGCTGCTGCAAAAGCAGCACCGGCAAAAAAAGCACCGGCTAAGGATGTCCCACCTTTAAAGGAAGCTGATGTATCGGTGATGAAACGTTTCTTGCTGAAACGTTCTGAAACTCGTACCACCAAATGGTTCCAAGTTTTTGATGCTGATAAGCTTGACGATGAACAAGTTGTTGGTGCTCACTTGGCGCTTCTGGGTACTTTGGGAATAGTAATGGGTATTTATTACATCTCGGGTATTCAAATGTTCCCATGGGGGCAAATCGGATTTCACGATAACTGGTTCTATTTAACCATTAAACCAAGAATGGTGTCTTTGGGTATTGATACCTACAGCACCGCAGCAGAAGATCTGATGAAAGCCGGTGAAAGCTTGCTCTGGTGGGCAGGTATTCACTTTTTAAGCGGATCTTTCCTCATTTTTGGAGGTTGGCGTCACTGGACCAAAAATCTTACCAACCCATTTACAGGTAGAACTGGTAATTTCCGTGACTTCAGAATGTTCAAGTACTTCACAAACAGAAGTGCAAAAAATTACTCTGAAGCCTTGGGCGCTCATACAATCTACCAGTCTTTCTTATTCCTTGCCTGGGGTCTTGTTATGTGGTTGGCCCTGGATATTGTACCGGTTCCGGATTTTCAGACCATCAATGCAGAAGCCTTTATGGCCTTTGTTTGGTTTGTAATTTTCTTTGCTGTCGGTTACTATTGGTGGGAAAACCCTCCTGGCGTTGCCAGCCATTTAAATGACGATTTAAAAGCCATCTTCTCTGTACATTTAACAGCAATTGGTTATGTAAATATTGCCCTTGGTGTCTTTGCATTCATTGCATTTAAACAAGAACAATTCTTCTATCAAGAACTTAACAACCTGGTCTATTACATTTATGGTGAGCCATTCAACCGGGTGAGTTTTGATTTTATGATGGAAGGTGGCAAAATTATTTCCGGTTCTAAAGAATTTGCCGAATACGCACCATACGCCATTTTGCCAAAAAATGGTGAAGCCTTTGGTATGACCCAGGTAGTTATCAATCTGATTGCCTTTAATCATATTATTTGTGGTGCCCTTTATGTATTTGCCGGCGTATTCCATGGCGGTCAGTACTTGTTAAAGATTCAAATGTCCGGTTTGTACTCTCAGATTAAGTCTTTCTGGGTTGCTTTTGGACGCGATCAGGAACGCCAGGTTCAGATTCTTGGAACCATTATGGTGCTTTGTTTCACCACAATGATCTCAGTGTATGCCGTGGTATGTTGGAATTCAATATGTGAGTTAAACATTTTTGGTACCAACATCACCATGTCTTTCTACTGGCTGAAACCAATTCCGCCATTTCATCTCTTCTTTGAAGATCCAAGCATCAACGACTGGGCCGCTATGCATGAGTTAGTTGCTGGTTCATTGTTCAGCTTGATCGCATTGGTTCGTATTGCATTCTTCGCACACACTTCACCACTTTGGGAAGACTTAGGATTGAAGAAAAATTCTTTCTCATTCCCTTGTTTAGGCCCTGTTTATGGTGGCACTTGTGGTGTATCCATTCAGGATCAGCTTTGGTTTGCGATGTTATGGTCAGTAAAAGGTCTTTCAGTTGTTGAATGGTATATCGATGGTGGCTGGGTTGCCTCTATGAACTATGGTATGGCTGTGGCTGACTGTAACTCATGGGATGCGATTGCAGGTTTAAGCAACCACTATACCGGCGGTATCTTCTACTACATGTGGACTGAAACACAATCCATTTGGGCCAGTTCTCACTTGACAGTTGTGCTGTTAATTGGTCACCTGGTCTGGTTTGTAAGTTTTGCGATCTGGTTTAAAGATCGTGGATCTCGCCTGGAAGGTGCTGATATTCAGACTCGTACCATCCGTTGGTTAGGTAAAAAATTCCTAAACCGCGATATCCAGTTCCGGTTCCCGGTATTGAACCTTTCGGATTCAAAATTAGCAGGTACTGTAATGTACTTTAGTGGTACATTCATGCTGGTTTGGTTGTATATTGTTAATGGATTCTACATGACAAACGAACCAAGACCTGCTCCTGTTGGTCAGGCTGCTCAAACAACCAGCGATTTTCTGACCAGTGTTGTAGATTATTTGTTGAAATTTATAGCTTAGTTAGTACATAAAAGCTATTATAAAGTTGGGGCGTTCTATTAGAATGCCCCATTTCTGTTGCTGTTAAATAAGTTATGTTTGGTTCTTTTAAAAGTTGTTCTGGTTTCTTGACTCAATTAGATTTGATGTGCTGCCTTTGAAGTGGGTGGAAAGGTTACGATGAGATAGGTAAGGAACGATTTACTTAAGTTTGTATATTTTCTATTACATAAACATAACTTTAACAGGAGGATTTATGGCAGCAACAGCAGCTAAGAAAACAGTTAAGAAGCGCCAAAAAAATAGATACGATATTATTGAAAATCTATGTATTGGGTGCGGTTTATGCTTGGATCAATGTCCACCTAAAGTAAATTCAATCGGGTGGAAGATATATGGAGATTGGCAAGAAGGCGGATTTAGATGTTACATAGATCAAGATGTATGTATCTCTTGTCAATTATGTTTCGATACAGATGTTTGTCCTTCTGGAGCTCTAATTGAGATCAGACCTGAAGGTCGAATTCTGGATTTCAGACATACTCCAAGCAAACGCCTGAATATGTATGATCAACCATTTTTTGAGCGTGCATAACCATTTCTGGCTATTATAAATAAAAGCATTGTTGAAACACAACAATGCTTTTTTTTTGTACTTCAGCAGTTAATCCATCTATAATAAATGAATCATACTTCTGATTACCATTCTCTAAAAAACATATTATCGCCTGAAAAGAATGGTAAACAGACCCCAGGCAAAACTTTAGTCATTATACCCACATATAATGAGTCTCAAAATATCAAAGAGATCATTTCTATTGTATTCGATTTAAATATACCAGAGCTGGATGTATTGGTAATTGATGATAATTCTCCTGATGGAACAGCTGAAGTGGTAGAGGATCTGCAAAATTGTTATCATAATCTGTACTTAAAGAAAAGGCCGGGGAAATTAGGTTTGGGTACGGCTTATGTAATGGGCTTTAAGTATGCAATTGAGCAGGAGTACGATTTCATTATAGAAATGGATGCAGATTTATCTCACGATCCCTATATGATTTCAACATTCTTGAATGAAATTGCCGAATCAGATCTTGTAATTGGCTCAAGATACTTAAATGAGGTAGCTAATGTAGTCAACTGGCCTCTTCGTCGATTAATGTTATCTAAAGGGGCAAGTTTATATACTCGCTTCATTACCGGAATGCCAATAAATGATCCAACTTCCGGGTTTAAATGTTTTCGACGCAATGTTCTGGAGGCCATAAATCTGGATAGCATCAAATCTGGCGGCTACTCATTTCAAATTGAAATGAATTTTAAGTCTTGGGCAAAAGGATTTCAAATTAAAGAAGTTCCTATTATTTTTGTTGACCGAACAGTTGGCAAATCTAAAATGTCAAAAAGAATAATCTGGGAGGCAATCTGGATGGTTTGGGCTTTGAAGTTTAAACACATATTTCACAGATTATAAGCAATAAACGGCATTTTAGTGTAGTTCCTATTAATCTAATTTTATCTAAGTGAAATGGTTGCATCAATTCTTAATCAACAACAACAACAAAAACTTACACCTGAAGCTGTATTATCAGAACTAAAAGCAGGTAATGAGAGATTTGTAAGTAATAATTTAAATCAATGGGATTTTCCGAAACAACTCTCGGAATGTGTCTCCGGTCAATTTCCAAAAGCAGTTGTATTATCTTGTATCGACAGCAGGGTTCCTGTTGAATACATCTTTGATCAGTCCATTGGCGATATATTTGTTGCCAGGGTGGCTGGTAATGTATTAAATGAGGATATTCTAGGTAGTATTGAATTTGCAACACAGGTATCCGGGGCAAAGTTGATCCTGGTTCTTGGGCATGAAAGTTGTGGTGCAGTGAAGTCGGCTATTGACAAAGTTAAATTAGGACACATTACAGGGATTCTCGATAAAATTCAACCCGCTATTGAATCTTCAGAAAATTTTTCGGGTGAAAAGCTCAGCAGCAATCAAGAGTATGTTTCACATGTGGCTATTAAGAATATCGAGTACACTATTTCACAGATCGCGTCTAAAAGCTCAATTATTAAAGAGTTAGAAGAGAATAATGCTGTTAAAATAGTTGGTGGTATGTACAGATTAAAAACCGGCGAGGTAACATTTTTGGATTAATGGTAAGATCCGCTTTGTTTAGCAAGCGGATCTTTTTTTTATACTTAACTTTCTACTTTACTCTCTTTGGCCTCTTCGACAATTTTCTCCCTTATATCATAAGGCACTTCTTCGTAATGGCTATAAGCGTAACTGTATCTGGCACGGCCTTGTGTTAAACGGTTAAACGCATTATACAAGTTATGCAGCTCAGAAAATGGTAATAAGCAGTTCAATACCTGGAATCGTTTTTCGGTGTCCATACCCTGAATTTTACCTCTTCTGCTGGAAATTTCTCCAACCAAAGCCCCGGTGTATTGATCAGGTGTCAGAACTTTTAGTGTATAAATTGGTTCCAGCAATGTTGGACTGGCCTTCTCAAACGCAGATTTAAAGCCCATACTGGCTGCAATTTTAAACGCAAATTCTGAGCTATCTACCGGATGATGCGAGCCGTCATAGACAACGGCTTTTATATCTACTATTGGAAAGCCAGCAAGCACACCTTTTTCCAAAGTTTCTTCCACACCTTTTTGAATGGCAGGGATATAGCGCGTGGGTACAACACCACCAACAACTTCAGAATTGAAATCATGTCCTTCACCGCGCTGCAGAGGCTCAATGCGCATCCAGACATCTCCATACTGTCCGCGGCCGCCAGACTGACGTTTAAATTTACCTTGTGCTTTGGCAGTTTTATGTATGGTTTCTCTGTAAGGGATTTTAACCTGTGTTACTTCAACTTCAACACTAAACTTTTCGTTTAACCTTCGAATGATAGTTTCGATATGGGTTTCACCTAAACCGCAGAGGACGATCTGGTTAAATTCACTTTCATGCTTTATTAAGAAACTCGGATCTTCTTCATGCAGATGGTACAATCCGGCTGATATCTTTTCTTCATCCCCCTGAGCCATAGGTTTAATGGCAATTTCAATAACCGGATCTGGAAAATCTATTGGTTTTATAATATGTTTAACCCCTTTATCTGTAAGAGTGTCGTTCGTGTGGCTATCTTTTAGCTTTACAACAACTCCGATATCGCCTGCCAGGAGTTTCTCGACTGATTTCTTTTCATGTCCTAGCATGGTAAATACCTGGCCTAATTTTTCTACCTGACCGGTTTGTGCATCTACCAGTTCATGTCCGGATTCCACATGCCCTGAATAGACCCTGAAGTAGGAAATTTCACCAATATGTGGTTCCGAAACAGTTTTGAATATGAAAGCGGTTGTAGGTGCATCCGAATCAGGCTCTACCAAAACATCTTCTTTTGATGAAGAATCAATGGCGTGCTCAGGACCTCGTTCGATCGGATTTGGGAATATATTAACAAACACATTTAATAAACGGTCAACGCCAATTAAATGCAACGGAGAGGTGCAGAATACCGGGTGAAGTGTTCGTGAAACCAAAGCGTGTTTTATACCAGATCTCAGATCATCTTCCGAGAGGGAACCTTGCTCAAAGTACTTATCCATAAGTTCTTCATCGGTTTCCGCAACACTTTCAATCAATTCGTGATGGTACTGTTTAGCCCGATCGATATTCTTATCCGGAATATCGGATATTTTCATGGAGTTTGGTTTGTCGGGAGAAAAGTCGAACTGTTTCATTAACAGCACATCTATAAAGGTATGATGCCCAAGGCCCTCTTCCGTTGGGAACTGAATAGGAATAACACCCAGGCCAAAATGCTCTTTAAGCTCTGCAAGCGATTTCTCGAAACTGGCCCGTTCTGCATCTAGTTTTGTAAGTACAAAAGCTGTTGGTTTATACATGGACTGTGTATAGTCCCATATTAAGTCTGTTCCGACTTCAACTCCCAGTGACGCATTTATGGCCATTAAAACCGTATCACTGACGCGTATGGCAGATTTCACATCACCGAAAAAGTCATTAAAACCCGGGGTATCAATAATATTTATTTTTTGATCTCGCCATATGCCGTGGATTAGCGAAGAGTTGACACTGTGTTTTTTGGAAATTTCATCTGGTGCATGATCCGAAAGAGTTGTGCCCTCTTCGACACTACCCATTCGTGAAATGGCACCCATAGTATAGGCCAGTGATTCTGCCAGGATGGTTTTTCCGGATCCGGCATGTCCCGTGATTGCGATGTTACGAATGTTGGTTGGATGGAATGTTGTCATAACTGATACCCGGTTTTTTTGAAGAATTACTAAATGGCTTTTTCGCTTGATAAAGCGGGTTTTTTAAGGTAAATAAAATTTCTGAAGTGCATAAATATTTTGTTTGATTTCAGCAGGCTTCTCAAGCAGTTATAAGTAGGTTTTATATGAAGATTATTTCAGCCAGCAGGCGAACTGATATACCTGCCTTTCATATGCCATGGTTTATAATGCAGATCGATGCCGGTTATTGCGAGTACCCCAATCCCTTTAATCAAAAAATAGCCAGGGTATCTTTAAGGCCCGAAGATGTTCATAGCATTGTATTTTGGTCTAAAAACTACACACCGTTTATACCTTTTGTTCAAACATTAAAAAATAAGGGGTATTGTTTTTGTGCGCATTATACAATAACCGGTCTGCCAAAACTGTTTGAGCCTCATGTTCCGGAATTGACTGACTCCGTTAAGACCTTTCATTCACTGAGTCGGTTGCTTTCACCTGAGCAGGTTTTTTGGCGGTTCGATCCCATAATCTTAAATCCTGATCTCAAAATGGAAGCAGTTCTGGATCGCCTTCAAAAAATTTCAGAATTATTGAACGGTGCCACCAGGCAATGTTATGTGAGTTTTGTTCAGCCTTATCGAAAAGTTGAACGGCGATTTAAAAAACAGGGAATTGAATGGCCGGATAACGATAATAGCATTCTGCGCCAGATGATCGGAGACATGGCAGATATTCTAAGCCAGCAGGGTATACAATTGAAAGTCTGCTCACAGGATCACTTAATTACCGACCAGCAAATGAAAGCTTGTTGTATTGATGGAGAATATCTGACAGAATTGTTTCCTGGTAAACCCATGATCACCAAAAAGTCGCCATCCAGGAAACACTGCGGATGCTCAGAAAGCAAAGATGTAGGCACCTATGGCAGATGCAGGCATGGTTGCTTGTATTGTTATGCATCGTAAATAAAAAAACCCCTTAAGGGGTTTTTCTATACCTGGTCTCCAGTTTGGATTTAATTATAAATTGGATTTGAGAACTGTGAGGCTGTTAAAAAGTTCTTCAAAGGTGTTGAGAGGTAACTGTGATCAATTACGCACGATTCGTACCCCATATCATTTAAAACAAGCCGGCGTTCTTTTTGAATTGCTTGCCATAAGTTTGTTTCATTGTCGTGATCCATTAAAAATTGCACAAATAATTCGTTGATCACGCTCAGGGCATTTTCAGAATCTTTTAGTTTTCTAAGCAGCCTTACCCTGAAAAGGATCAGTTCAACAACATGGGTTGATGTTGGAAAGAGCTCCATAAAGAATTTAGCTGAATCGAAAGCTTCGTCCAGATCCGAAAGGGCATGCATGTATTTCTTCTGTTTTTCATAGATGATGGCACGGGAAAGCTTTGCCTGATAAACCACGATGGTCTCATGATTATCTTCATCTTTTCCATTGGCTATGGCTTGATTAAAATCGTTTAAAGCCTCTTTATCAAGGGATAATTCGGAATGGATTAAGCCACGTTTGAAATAGCCAATCGGGTTTTCTGGATTTTGTTGAATAAAAACAGAGTAATCACCCAAAGCCGACTTTAACTGCCCAAGTTTGTGATAGCTTTCACCGCGATATAATCGTACGAATGATTCTGGCTGGAGAGAAAGAATTGTAGAAAAATCTTGTATAGCATTTCTGTAGAAGTCCAGACCAATAAATATTTTTGCGCGTTGTTCCAGAGCATCAATATTTTCGGGATTGAGTTTTAAGATTTCATTCGAGAGATTCAATGCCAGCTCATTCATCCCGTTTATATATAACCATTCAGCTTTTTCAATTAATTTACTTGCCATATAAATGTTTTTCAGGATTTTGTTAATCGTTATCTTTATTAACACATAAGTTGGATAATGCTAATCCTTTATATCTGCCAAGAAGTTTAATCAATTTTTAGATTTATAAAAAAAGATTTTAATCATAACAAAGGGCTTTTATATATTCATTCCAACATGCCCTGTGTATGTAATCTTAATTTTTTGACAATTTCTTCTTTCCAATTAATACACAAAAAATCATGCCAATAATCCAACGAATTTTTGCTCGACAAGTTCTTGATTCACGTGGTAATCCTACCGTTGAAGTTGATGTTTTTACAGATAGCTCTTTTGGTCGCGCAGCAGTTCCAAGCGGTGCTTCAACCGGTGTTCACGAAGCGGTTGAACTTCGCGATGGTGATAAATCCATCTACCTGGGAAAAAGCGTTTTAAAAGCAGTTGATAACGTTAATACCACGATTAATGAGGCTTTATGTGGCATGATGGTTACCCAGCAAACAGAAATCGATAATAAACTATTGGAAATGGATGGTACCCCTAATAAGTCCGTCTTAGGTGCAAATGCTATTCTGGGTGTGTCTTTAGCATGCGCTAAAGCCGGAGCCGATTATACCGGACTGCCATTATATCGTTACATTGGCGGTACATCGGCTTGCCAGTTACCTGTTCCAATGATGAATGTGATCAATGGCGGTTCGCACGCCGATAACAATGTGGATTTCCAGGAATTTATGATCATGCCCATCGGTTTTGAGTGTTTCAGCGATGCATTAAGATGTGGGGCTGAAGTGTTTCATGCTCTGAAAGCACTTCTGAAATCCAAGGGTCTGAGCACAGCTGTGGGTGATGAAGGTGGATTTGCACCAAACCTGAAATCCAATGAAGAAGCTATTGAACTCTTAATTGAAGCGGTTGGCAAAGCCGGTTATAAAATTGGCCAGTCTACTGCCAGCGGTGGTTTGGGTGATGGCCATGTAATGATCGCCCTGGATCCGGCCAGTTCAGAATTTTATGATACCGAGAAAGGCAAATACATCTTTAAGAAATCATCCGGCCAGGAACTAAGCTCTGAAGAAATGGCCTCGTATTGGGAAGAGTGGACCAAGAAGTATCCGATTATTTCTATCGAAGATGGCATGGCCGAAGATGATTGGACAGGATGGAAATCCTTGACCGATAAAATTGGCAACCGCGTTCAATTGGTTGGCGACGATTTATTCGTAACCAATGCAAAACGCCTGGGTGAAGGAATAGAAAAAGGGGTGGGAAATTCCATTCTGGTAAAAGTCAACCAAATTGGATCTTTAACCGAAACCATGCAATCGGTGAATCTGGCCCATCGTAACGGTTATACCTCTGTGATCAGCCACAGAAGCGGTGAAACGGAAGATGTGACCATTGCCCAGATTGCAGTGGCAACAAACGCCGGCCAAATTAAAACCGGTAGTCTGTCCAGAACAGATCGTATTGCAAAATATAACGAGCTATTACGCATTGAAGAACAACTGGGAGATGAAGCCATTTATCCCGGGTTGAAAGCATTCAGGGTTTAATGCTGTTGAAATCATAAGCGGGCCTCCTGGCCCGCTTTTTTTTTATAACGCCCTGTGGCCAATATCCCGTCTGAAATAAGCGCCCTCAAAATTAATCTCACCCACTCCTGCATACGCCTGGCTTAACGCATCTTTCAATGTATTACTCATGGATGTAACCGACAGAACTCTTCCGCCGGAGGTGAGAAGATGATTATTTTTTTGAGCTGTACCGGCGTGAAAAACCATCACATCGGGCGTGCCGGCTGCTTTTTCCAGGCCGGTTATTTCCATGCCGGTCGGGTAACTTTCCGGGTAGCCTTCAGAGGCCATCACCACAGTTGCTGCAGATTTGACTGATAAGGCAATGTCCTCATCAGCTAAACGTCCATCAACAGTTGCCAGTATCAGATCCAGTAACGAGGTTTCGAGCAATGGAAGAACCACCTGGGCTTCGGGGTCGCCAAGCCGGGCATTAAATTCGACAACTTTTGGCTCACTTTTTTGGATCATTAATCCTATGTAAAGAAAACCTTTGTAAGGATTGCCTTCCCGGCGCATGCAGGTCAGGAGGGGATCAATAATTTTTTTACAGACTTTATCCAATACTTCTTGGGTTACCACAGGGGCAGGGGCATAAGCACCCATGCCGCCGGTGTTCTTTCCGGTATCACCTTCGCCGATGCGTTTGTGATCCTGGGCTGTTGAAAGCAGTTTATAGCTTGTTCCATCGGTGATGGCAAAAATGCTGGCTTCCTCACCGATCATAAATTCCTCAACAACCACTTCGTTTGCGGCATCACCATGTTTGCGTTTTTCAAACAGGTCGACCAGGGTCATTAGGGCTTCAGCTTTATTTTCAGCGATGGTAACACCCTTGCCACCTGCAAGACCACTGGCTTTTATAACCTGTGGGTATTGTTCCTGTTCATGAAAATAAGCAGAGGCCTCCGGGTGGGTTCTGAAAATCAAATAGGCCGCAGACGGAATATTGAGGTGTTTCATCAGGTTTTTGGCATACGATTTACTGGTCTCTAATCGTGCTGCTTCTTTGGAAGGGCCAAAGATCTTGATGCCTTCCTTCTCAAACGCATTTACAATACCTAACTCCAGGGGCTGTTCCGGGCCAACTACAACCAGGTCTATGTTCTCTTTTTTACTGAATGCGATTAACTCGTCGATATCTTTGGCCTTGATATCAACATTTTGGGTTTTAGCATCCATATCGGCAGTGCCGCCATTACCGGGTGCAACAAAGATCTGCGAGGCTTTTGGATCCTTAGAAATCGACCAGGCCAAAGCATGTTCTCTGGCACCATTTCCAATGATGAGTATTTTCATGAATTGTATGTTTTCTCTTAAATGAGCTGTTTTTTTGTGGGATTTAGTATATGGTTTCATTGATAAATACGCAAAGATGGCCGCTTGAAAAAACCAAATATCAGAACTTGAAGAAAATTTAATTCTTATTTCTTTTTGGGCTTGGTTTGAGTATCCATATCAACAATTTGCGTCGAACCATACATTTTGAGCTTTGGTTTGGAGATCTGGCGCATTTTCTGGACAATGGTTTTAATGCGTTGGCTTTGTTCGATGCATTTTTCAATACTTGTAAGTGTTTTCTGAACACCTTTTTCATCCAGGGTATCGTTTTTCTCTAACCTCGATTTGGTGAGTTGCAAAAAGCCAATTAAGCCTGTGAGAGGATTATTAATTTCGTGGGCAATGGTTGTGCTCATTTGCGTAAATGCCTTGGTGCGCTCCTGATCAATAACCAGTTTTTGAAGTGAGCATACCCTGTAGGCAATATTAATGCGTGAAACCAGTTCCTGGTAATCGAATGGCTTGGTAATATAGTCATCAACACCATTCAGAAGGGCTGTCTCTTTTTTAAAGGTTTCGTTATAGGCGGTAAGAATGATGAAATATATATGAGACAGTTCAGCATTGGATTTCACAAATTTGCAAAAATCCAACCCGTCTTCATCAGGCATTTGCCAATCGCAAATAATAATGGATATCGGGGTGTTGTCCAGTATTTTTTTGGCTTGAGGTACAGATTCGGCAGTAAGGCAATTAAATCCTTGTGGTTTAAGCTGGGTGGCAACAATTTTGGTCATCTCGATCTGATCATCAACCACCAATACATTTTTTAAAGCTTCAGCAGAAAATTCCTTTGTCATATCAGCTTTTATCCCTGAAAATCAGTTTATACATCTTACCCGTAATCGGAGAGAAAATTTAATCAATAACGGTCAAATAAAAAGCTATGCTTGTTTCATCTCAGCCGGTTTGGACTCACCAGATATTGGTGTTTCATCGGACTCTGTGGCTTCTTCAAGAGCATAATCGATCAGATCGTCCATTTCATTAAAATACTTGATGGATAAATTCTTCAGGATTTCCACATTGGTAGTTTTGATTTCTGAAATGTCCTTTTTATTGCGTTTTGGCAGCAAAATTTCTTTTACACCGGCGCGTTTGGCCGCCAGGACTTTTTCCTTGATCCCGCCTACAGGTAAAATTCGTCCGCGCAGGGTTATTTCCCCAGTCATGGCCAGTTTGGGTTTTACTTTGCGCTGGGTGTAAATAGAGGCCAACGAGGTTAAAATAGTTACTCCTGCCGAGGGGCCGTCTTTAGGGATGGAGCCTTGCGGAATATGGACATGGACATCCCAGTAACGAAATGCTTCATCAGGAATTTTAAAGTAGTCGGCACAGGATTTTAAGTAACTTAGTGCGGCTTGTGCCGATTCTTTCATTACATCGCCAAGTTGGCCCGTTAAGATCAGCCTCCCATTGCCTTTCATAACCGTGGATTCAAAAAATAGAATATCACCTCCGGTAGGCGTCCAGGCTAGGCCAATGGCAATACCCGATAGTTCAACGGGTTCGGAGACATCTCTGAAAAATAACTCATTTCCTAACTGGGCTTTGACATATTTTTCGGTTACCACAAAACCGGGTTTTGGAGATGCTTTTTCATTTGGATGCTCTTCCATTTTCAAAACCATATCTTTAGCCATGATGCGGCATACATTGGCAATCTGTCGCTCAAGGTTTCTCACACCGGCTTCGCGGGTATAATCGGAGATAATTTTTCTGACAGCTTTCTCTTCAAGCTGGACCAAATCCCGCTCGATGCCGTGTTCTTCAAGCTGGCGTGGGATCAGGTAATTGTAGGAAATATGTTGTTTTTCGTATTCGCTGTACCCGCTTAACTGAATGATTTCCATACGGTCGCGCAAGGGTGAAGGAATGCTATCAAGAGTATTAGCGGTAGCGATAAACATGATCTTGGAAAGATCGTACGGGATTTCCAGGTAATGATCGCTAAAACTGAAATTTTGTGAAGGATCCAGGACTTCCAGTAAGGCCGATGATGGATTGCCACGAAAATCATGACCGATTTTATCAATTTCATCCAGCATAAAAACAGGGTTACTGGTACCGGCTTGTTTTAATCCCTGGATAATACGGCCGGGCATTGAACCAATATAGGTGCGTCTGTGGCCTCGAATTTCTGCTTCATCTCGAATACCACCCAGTGAGATACGGATGAACTTTCGTCCGAGTGCGCGAGCTATAGACCGACCCAGCGATGTTTTTCCAACACCGGGAGGCCCGCAAAAACACAAGATCGGGGCTTTTAAATTTGATTTTAATTTCAACACAGCCAGATATTCCAAAATCCGATCTTTTACTTTACCTAACCCGTAATGATCTTGGTTTAAAATGGTTTCGGATTCGTGCAGATTAATATGGGTTTCTGAATAGTGTTGCCAGGGCAGGGCCATCACGGTATCAACATAGTTTCGAGTAACCGAATAATCCGGTGCAGCCTGGTTAAGCCTGGAGAGTTTATCAATTTCTTTATGAACAATGGATCGAACCGATTCCGGGTAATTGCCATTATCCAGTTCTTCGCGCAATTTATGTATATCGCGTGAATGGATATCGCCTTCCCCAAGTTCATTCTGGATTGTTTTCAACTGCTGGCGAAGCAGGTATTCCTTTTGGGTTTGATCTATGTCGGTTTTAACCTTCGTTTGAATTTGTTTAGAAAGCTCAAGTACCTGAACCTCTCGATTCATGTACTCGATCAGTTTTTCAGCACGCGTTTTCAGGCAAGACGATTCCAAAAGCTTTTGCTTATCGGGTGCCGGCAGGTTTAAATTCGATGAAATAAAGTGAATCAGGAATGGATGATTATCAATATTTTGAATTGCATAACTGGCCTCATTCGGATAAGCCGGAGAGAGTTCTATGACTTTTGAGGTAAGCTGTTTGATGGTTCTGGCATAGGCATCCAGTTCAACATCCAGTATTTCTGGTTCTTGTTTGGGTTCAATAGAAGCCACTAAAAACGATTCTTCCTGCTCAAAGGTCTCAACGGTAATCTGCTGAACTCCCTGCACAATAACACTCGATGAGTTATCCGGCATTTTAAGTACTCTTAAAATCATGCCTACGGTTCCCACTCTGTACAAGTCGTTTTCCTTGGGATCTTCAACAGAAGCGTCCTTTTGAGAAAGGAAGACAACAGTGGCATTTGTCTTTAAGGTATCAAGCAGTTTAAGTGAACGTGGACGTGTTACACTTATTGGTGTAATGATATCAGGAAACAAGACATTGTTTCTGAGTGGAAGTACAGGCAGAGATTTATCTATCTCAATCTCCTGTGGCGTAGTTTGGGGATGTTGGTTGATGGAATTGATCAGTCCATCTAAAATGCCCATTGATGTCATTTGTTCTAATGCATCTTTGTCGGTTTGAGACATAACGTGCTGGTTATTTGTTAAACTCAAAAGCCTAGTAACACCATTGGCTGCCCTAATCATACTCTTTGCAACTAAAAAAGTTATAACCAGGAAAACCGCGGTGTCCTTTTGCAACTACCAACTAAACCCATTAATGAATGGTTTGGGCTTGAAAATAACAGACTTGAAAAGAAAAAAAAGCCCGATCATAGAAAAAAACATTGTTAGACTCATCCGGGCAATGATATAAGTAAACAATTATATATTTAATTAAACTTCAATTGGAGATAAAAAAGAAAAAAACAGATCAACATTTGTGAAAGCCGAATTGATATTAAGCAAAACCCTGCTACCCGGACTTTTAAAGCTCACATTTTTAACACTTCAAAAATCTATCGAACCCCAATCCATTGAGTTAGATCAAAGCAAGGGTGTGTTTTTTGCTTTTTGGCATGGAAAAATGATCGTTGGCTGGCAACTGGCATTGTTTTTATTTCCCGGTAAAACACCCTATGCTATTGTAAGCCAGTCGAAAGATGGCGAAATACTGGCCAATGCCCTGGAGAAATTGCAGTTCAGGCTCATCAGGGGGTCAAGTTCCAAAGGCAAAGAAATCATCAAATCCGAGAGTGAAGCCGCCTTAAAAAAAGGGTCGCCTATAGCCATTACACCCGATGGACCGCGAGGGCCCATTGAAACCCTGAAATATGGATTTATCAGGATGGCTTCCGAAACCGGCACCCCGATTGTATTTGCCTCAATCCAGTATAAAAATGCATGGGTATTCAGCAAAAGCTGGGACAGGTTCCAGATCCCGAAGCCATTTTCAAAAGCAACCATTAAACTCACATGCATTGAAGTGCCTCAATTTAAATCTGAAGATGAGTTGAAGTCCTATACCGATCAGCTCAGCACCACCTTAAAATCCCCGGTTGAATGAGCATATTTCTTATACTTCTTTCAGGTTTGTATGGCCTGGTTATGAGGGCGCGTAACATGCTCTTTAAAAGCGGGATATTTAAAACCTGGCATGCACCTATGCCTGTAATTTCTATCGGAAACCTCTCGGCCGGAGGAACCGGAAAAACACCTTTGGTGCAATGGGTAGTTCAGTTGCTTCTGGAAAATCACAGATCTGTGGCTATGCTTTCAAGGGGTTATGGCAGAAGCCTGAAGGGGGTGCAGCTGGTTTCGGATGGTAAAAAGGTTTTCTTAAACAGCCGGCAAGCCGGTGATGAGCCCCTGATGCTGGCCAGAAACAACATGCCGGCCACTATGGTGGTAGCTGAGCGCCGCCGTGAGGGTGTAGAATTTATTCTGAGTCGGTTTGCCGAAGCCTTACCCGAGGTGATTGTTCTGGATGATGCCTTTCAGCATCGCCAGTTAGCCCGGGACCTGGATATTTTGGTGGTAAATGCCAGGAGTTGGCCAACCCGGGATAGTGTATTACCAGCCGGACGCTTACGCGAACCCATAAGCGCAATTAGCCGGGCCGATCTGATCGTACTGACCAAAGTTGATGATCTTTCCCAGGTGGCTGAGTTCAAAAGAGAGTTCTCTTTTTATAATAAACCTGTGGTAGCATGTGGCATTCATCCCATAGGATTGGTTTCTTGTCGGACCGGGCAAGGTGTTGATACTGATCAGGCCAGCCACCTGAACTGTCTTGTTTTTTCTGGTATAGGTGAGCCCGGGCAGTTTCTGAAAACTCTCAACGATTTTAAGATCAGCGTGGTTTCTGATAAAGACTTTGGTGATCATTACAAATTCACCGATCAGGATATTCAGAAACTCAAAGAACAGGCAAGGGTTTCAGGTGCCGATGCATTTGTGACCACAGAAAAAGATGTGATGCGGCTTGAGACTCTTGAGAATGGTTTTGCAGCATTTAATCCGCTGCCCTGTTATTACCTTAAAATAGGGCTGCGTTTTCTGGAGGGAAAAGAGCTTTTGCAGCAAAAGATTCTTGAGGTACTGGCTAAAAAACAGCCCTGATTTCAGCTTTACCCGTGTGGATAACATCGCCTTCGGGTAGCGAGCGTCCTTCGTAATTCAACGAAGCGGTAATGAAACGGCTCAGCCTGTAATCAAAATTCAATTGCCACACATACGTGTCGCCTTCAGAATTGCCGCGAGTCAGCTCATAAGTGGAACTGACCAGATCGGCATTTTCTATAGCGGTTGATGTTCGCTCGATTTCACCCCTCAGCCTTCCTTTGCCTCTGAACGAATACGTTGAGCCGAGAGTCAGAGAGGAAATTGTGGCCTGAGTGGCTTTTGGCTGGCCGTTTGAAAGAGGCGCCCGATCCAATCGATCATCATAGCTTAACAGAACTGCAATTTCCCAATCCTGGATGGGGCGGTACGAAAATTTCGGTGCCACGTTATAGCCGGTAATTTCATATTCGCGTCCCACTGAGCTCAGTACAGAGCCACCATTGTTTAATGCCCGCGAGCGATTAAATGTAGAGGCAAGTCGAAGCTCAACACCAAGTTTCGGCCCGATACGGGTTAAAAAACGCAGGCTGCGTTCCAGAAACAACTTACGTTCGATTCCCAGACTAAACTGGCTTAGCGATTGCGTCTCGAGGTATCTCAGCCGCAGATTGGTTAAATCGTTCTCGAACAGGTAAATATCCTGTTGATAGATGATTCTGCCGAAGAGCGTGGTGGAGTCGTTTTGCAGTTTATCAAAATTGACCAGGTAGATTTGTTTAAGGTCCTTTTCGGTGCTTTTTTCTTCTATTCTCAGCACGGTTTCACTCGAAAGGGCCGAGAGGGTTTTGGTGAAAAACCCCTCACCCGGGCCAATTAACCGCTCCGGTCGCAAACGCAAGCGCACGTTGGTTTTCAGATTGACGATCGGGATAAGCTCATCGGAAGGAAAGCTTCGAAAAACATATTGCAGGCTATCCTGGCCGAGTTCACTCTGGAAAGTGATCGGGAAAAACTCATTGAATTCTTTGAGATCGTTCTGGTTCTGATCTCGCCAAATATAGGAGCCATCGCCTTGCTGAACGGCAAAAAACTTCCGGTCGGTTTTGGATGTTTTTTCGGTGGAAACATCGTAGTGCCATTCCAGGTCGGTAAAGCCGTTAAATGGCGACATCCGGCTTATTAACTGAAACAAAAGTGTTTCGGAATTTGCATTGCCCAGCTCTCGAAAACGCTCAGTAAATTCTCGCACGCGTCTTGTCAGGTTGAACTTGGCAAAAAACGAAGAACGGGGTTGCAACCGCCAGTTCAGGTTTACAGTCCGGGCATAGGACGCCGGTTCCAGTCTGGCGCCAAGGCCATCGGCAGCATAAAAAAGCTGGTCGTGCCGGTACTCAAATCCGACTGTAATGGTTTGGTAGTAAAGGTTATTAAAGGTGATACCGGGCTTGAATTGAATGATCTCGTGGCTGTCTGTGCGGAGTGTATCGGTAAGATTGTGCCGGGTATCTTTATCGCTGAATTCACCATGAGCAGAGATTGAAAAATTAAACCTGTTGAGATCCTGAGAAAACGGATAGAAGAAAATGGTGCTGCTGGCATTGGCTTTCAGCCATTTGGCTTGTTCATCCAGAACATCGTTCCGGCTGTCGACCCAGGTGAGTTTTCCACTGGTAAGGGTCAGCGAATCCAGACGAAGTTCGGTAAAAGCCTCCTGGCGGGTGGATTTGAACAGATCGCCACGCGAAAGATTACCTAAACTGTAATTGAATTTCAGGGGTGAGACAGGCCAATACCCAATATTAAGTGCCTGGTTTTTTTCACTGGTTTTTTCATTAAATAACGTGTTGCCATCGTAATCAATCAGGTTAAAATTGCTGGCATAACTGACCGGTTGGGTACGATCAAAAAAAGCAAAATTCTGCGAGGTTTCTTTTTGGGATGCCTCAAGGGCTACTTCGCCTAAATCCAGCCCAAGAAGGTCAATATTAGATTTCTCCAATGAAAGAGCAAATTGATATGCCCGCCCATCCTTTGTCGAATCATCCAGAGAGGAGAAAGTATTCAGGTCGTTTTCAGATAAGGCACCTTCTGCACGGATAGAGAATGCACGAATGGGTTGAAGTTTTAAGTTCAGATCAAACACGCGCTGGCTTTCAGGAAATGGCAGAAACCTGAATGGTTCATAACTGCCGGCATTTTCACCCACATAACTGTAAATACCCAGCGAAAGCCGCTCATAGCTGCCCTGACCCTGTCCGACAAAGCTGAATGAAGGGATCCAAAAAGCGTCTGTTGCGCTGGGGTTGTAACTAAAAATTGAAACCAGTTCAGAATTGATGGTGGTGTCTTTTTTTACATATAACCCGGCAGGATTTCCCTCCGTATCCACGCCAACAAAAGCAGTGGTATCAACGGCTTTGCTTTTATCGCTGCCGGCATTTTTAAGGGCATGAATGTTGGCATCGCTCAGGTTCAGGTCGATCGGGGCATTCTTATCATCCGACTCTGTGAGAACCGTGGTTTGTAGAGACAGGGCATTATTAAACAGGTTGTTTTTGAGTTTAAATCCCAGGAAGTTGCGTTGGTAAAACCTGTCGGTGTATTGAAAATCAACCAGGATTTTACTTTCGGCGGTAATCAGTCGGCGGTTCATGAACGTGAGTTCTCCGCTGCCATAATCGATAATGTAATCGTTATCCTGGCCGCGGGTTTGCTCCTGGCCATCGACATATACCTTTTCAGTACCGGCCAGAACAATAATAAACGGCACCCCATCCCGATCCACCAGCCGGTAAGGCCCCTGGTTGCCATCCTGCCCGTTGAACTGATTAACATGGTATTTACCTCTTGAGGTGGCAAATCCCAGTTGAACATCATGAGAGCTTGCTCCGATATCCAGCATGCTTCGCACTTTTCCGCCCTGCAATTTTCTGTTCAACGAGGCAAACTCGGTGTTTTTAAGCTCTATGTTAAAATCGCCGATGGTTACTTCGGCATATTTACTTCGAACCTCTACAAAGACCCGGTCAAATTCCTGAAGGGTTTGGGTGTTGCCTTCGGGTTGAATAGGTGTGGACTCATCTGTAAGTGCTGCCGTTACTTCCACACCCGGCGCTATGGAGCCATTCAACTGAAGCCTCAAACCTGAATTAACGGTTAGGTCCTGGTTGGTGCCAACCGTGATCCCCCTGATAATGGTTCCGGATTTTCTGAGAGATGAATTGCTGAACAGATCATCAAATATTTTTTGTGAGGGCTTTTTGGTCAGTAAGGTCTTGAGTGTATCTGATTGTTTTCCGGGTGGATTCAGACGAAGCGTTCGGTTAGTATAAGATTTTTTTAAACCTAACGGCAATGCCTCATAAAACACATCTATACGATGCATATCCTGGTCGTAAAATAAATATCGAAGGTATATGACCCCATCGCGGTAATTGACCCGGTATTTATCACTCCCAACCCGTTTATGATCAAAATAGACCTCCACCGATTGATGAACCAAAAAAGTACCGGGCAAGTCCAGAGAGTCAGTAAATGTTGTAAATGCCGTATAAACCTGCTGACGGCCGTATTGTTTATGGTCGTGAGTTTTTAAAGCACCTTTGGTTGTGTCCCCAAAACCCTCAATCGGTTTTAAAATCGGCACCCAGCGGGTTTGGGTGGTATCGGAAAGTGTCTGGGATTGTAAGGGCTGAGCGGGCCATACACAGATAGCATAAGCCACCAGTAAAAAAACAGAAAATTTCGGGCGTCCGGGAAGGCCAATCAGAAATTGTAAATAAGGTAAGTTCAACGCCACTAAACTGGTGGTTAAATAGAGTATTGGATAGGTTCAAGACCGCTTTACCAGTTAGTAGTTAGTGAAAGAAAAGGATTTTTTCAACCCGGGGCTTGTGGTCTGGGTTTATTTTCGCTTTAACCGAACTGCGTATGCCCCGTCTATGCCATGAAGATGCGGCAACAAAGTGAGGGTACCGTTTTCGGCCACAAAGCGATGGTAGGCTTCAGGCAAAATGTGAGTGGCTGGATCAATGTCCCAATCCGGGTTATCTTTAAGGAAAGTATCGATAAGCTCTGAGTTTTCTTCCGGTTCAATTGAGCATGTTGAATAAACGATCACACCTTCATCTTTAACCAGTTCCATGGCGTTTTGGAGTAATTTTAACTGAAGAGCCGAAAGTACGGCCAGTTCAGACTCTTTTAATCGCCAGCGTAACTCAGCTCTTCGGGCTAAAACGCCAGTTCCGGAACACGGCGCATCAAGCAAAACCGCATCATATTTTTCCGGGCTTTTATACGTGGTGGCATCATGAGCACGGGTTTGAATAATGGATATACCAAGTGTGCCAGCGAGTGATTCGATATTTCCAAGTTTATTTTCGTACAGATCAAGGCTTAATATTTCGCCCTCGTTATTCATCAGTTCAGCCAGGTAAGTAGATTTGCCACCGGGAGCCGCGCACATGTCCAGAACCTTTTGTCCGGGTTTTGGCGAGAGCAACTGGCAAACCAATGCCTGAGATTGGCTTTGAACAGACAGTTCTCCCGACTGAATAAAGGGCTCCAGGTCGAAAAAACGCTCAGGTATCAGGAAATCTTCCAGTTCAGAGCTTTGGACCGAAATATTATGTTCGTGAAGCTTTGCCTGAAATGTATCGGGATTTGTTTTGAGGCGGTTAATCCTGAAAGATATTTTTGGAATCTCGTTATTGGTTTCCATGATCCGCTGGGCCTCTGAAAAACCGTAGATATTGATCCAGCGCTCCAGAAGCCATTTTGGGTGAGAGAATTTCAGCGCTATCTGGTCGGCAAATGTTCCGCCTTTTACATTGAACTCGATGGTATCGGCATTATTGCTGATGTTTCTGAGCACGCCATTAACAAGATTACCCAGGAACTGACCTTTCAGTTTTTTAGCCAGCTCTACCGATTCATTTACTGCAGCCCATTTCGGGACCTTATCCAGGAATAATAGTTGATAGATACCAATGCGGAGGATATTCTTTACATCTATATCCATTTTTGAGAGGCTGTGGCGGTAAAACTGAGCGATCACATGATCGATTTTCATTTTTTCTCTGAGCGTACCATAAACAATTTGCATGGTAAATGCCCGATCAACAGACTCCAATCCTTTGTTAATAAATAAGCGTGAAAGAGCAGTATCGGATTTTGCCTGCTTAACTTCTACCTCTCTTAAGGCTTGGACCGCAATTTCCCTGGCCTTCATCATAGATGTAATGTTTAGGATTAATGTAAAAGGGTTAGATGAACCATCATCTAATGTTAAGAACAATATTAAATCCCATCTGCAATGGATTTTTGGTCAATAAGTTTAATAACCAAAGTTTTACTGATTCCGTTTTCAGGCGTGGGATTTAATGATCTGGGTACAAAGATTTTTTAAGCGTATGTTAAATTATAATACGGCCAACCAGTTTTTTGTAATATACTCATGAATAAACTATATTTGGGTTAAGTTGTAATGTTCTTTTCTAGCTATTGTAGTATTGTCATCAAGAAAGGTGGAGGGAAAGGCCCTGAGAAACCTTGGCAACCGTCGAAAGATTGGTGCCAATTCCTACCCGGGAAAGTTATTAGAGGGGGAGATGGCGGAAGCAAGATGTATCATAACATACGCACTGTTTATAGATATTACCTCTTCCGAGTCTCTTCGGAAGGGGTTTTTTTATTTAATCCCAAACATTATCCCGGCCGGCCTTCTTTCCATTATTGTTCCTTAACACTAACCAATATTTACTATGTCAAAATCAGAAGCAGAAAACACGCCGCAGTTGCATTTCGAAACTTTGCAAGTGCACGCAGGCCAGGAACCGGCACCGGGAACCAATTCCAGAGCTGTGCCAATTTACCAGACCACTTCCTACACATTTAATGATGCAGATCATGGAGCGCGGTTGTTCGAGTTAAAAGAATTCGGAAATATTTATACCCGGATCATGAACCCAACTTCAGATGTGTTTGAAAAACGTATGGCCGCCTTAGAAGGTGGTGTTGCAGCACTGGCTACTGCAAGCGGTCACTCAGCTCAAATGCTTACTATTTTTAATCTTTGCCAGTCGGGAGATAACATAGTTTCTTCAAGCTACCTGTATGGCGGAACATTTAACCAGTTTAAAGTTTCGTTTCCAAGGCTTGGGATACATGTAAAATTCGTTTCTGAAGATTCTCTTTCGGCTTACGAAGCACAAATTGATGATAATACCAAAGCGATTTATGTAGAATCCATCGGGAATCCGAGATTTTATATTCCAGATCTTGAAGGCTTGGCCAACCTTGCGCACAAGCATGGAATTCCGTTAATCGTGGATAACACTTTTGGTTGCGCCGGATATTTATGTCGACCCATAGATTATGGTGCCGATATTATCGTGCAGTCAGCCACAAAGTGGATCGGTGGACATGGCACATCCATCGGGGGGGTAATTATAGACTCCGGCAATTTCGATTGGGGTAATGGAAAATTCCCGCTCTTTACCGAACCTTCACCGGGTTATCATGGATTGAACTTCTATGAAACATTTGGCCCGAAAAGCCCATTTGGCAATATCGCCTTTATTATCCGCGCCCGTGTTGAAGGACTTCGAGATTTTGGCCCGGCTCAAAGCCCGTTCAACTCCTTTTTGTTTTTACAAGGACTTGAAACGCTCTCATTGCGCGTTCAGCGCCATGCAGACAATTCCATAGCTTTAGCTACCTGGCTCCAAAATCATCCTAAAGTATCCTGGGTCAGTTATCCCGGACTTGAGACTGATGAAAATCACAATCGAGCTAAAAAGTACCTGAAAAACGGATATGGATGCATTTTGGCATTTGGAGTTAAAGGTGGCTATGAGAGTGGAAAATCATTAATTAATGAATTAAAAATTGCCAGCCATCTGGCCAATGTGGGTGATGCCAAAACTTTGGTGATCCATCCGGCTTCAACCACACACCAGCAACTTTCTGCCAAGGAACAACAGTCGGCCGGCGTAACCGAAGACCTGATTCGGGTATCGGTTGGGATTGAACATATCGATGATATTAAAAATGATTTCGAACAGGCATTTGCAACATTGCCATAACCAAAGTAATGAAATACAAGGCGTATTTTTCCGATAAAACTCAGGTTGCCCATTTCGATGAGCCATTCGTGTTCGAACTGGGCGGCCAGATCAGTAAGTTTAAAGTGGCCTACAGAACCTGGGGAGAGCTAAATCCTGAGGGAACCAACGCCGTTTTAATCTGCCATGCTTTAACCGGCTCTTCGGATGCTGATATTTGGTGGGGCGATTTATTTGGAGAAAACAAAGCCTTTGACCCTTCAAAAGATTTCGTTGTGTGCAGCAATGTTATCGGTAGTTGTTACGGATCTTCCGGGTCAATTTCCATTAATCCCGACACCGGAAAAATGTACGGCCCGGACTTTCCTCAATTTACGATCCGCGATATGGTAACGGCTCAACACCGCCTGATGCAGCACCTGGGTGTTAAACATCTGAAAATGGTTATTGGGGGCTCGCTGGGTGGTATGCAGGTGATGGAATGGGGGTTAATGTTCCCGGATATGGTCGGCGCTATAGTGCCAATCGCCACCTCGGCCAGGCATTCAGCCTGGTGTATCGGATTGAGCGAATCGCAGCGGCAGGCCATTTATGCAGATCCAAACTGGAAACAGGGTTGGTACGAATGCGGTAACGAACCCAAGGATGGGCTGGGTGTTGCCCGAACCATTGCGATGTGTACCTATCGGAGCCGAGCCAGTTTTCAAACCCGGTTTGCACGCTCTGAACGCCATAAAGGGGAGTTCAATGTAGAAAGCTACCTTAAGTACCAGGGCGAAAAAATGATTGAGCGTTTTGATCCCAATGCCTACGTTAAACTTACAAAGGCTATGGATCGCCACGATATTGCCAGGGGCAGAGGAGAGTATCGGGAAGTCCTTGAAAGCATACCCCTTCCTGCATTGGTAATTGCCATCAGCTCGGATATTTTATACCCACAGGAAGAACAGGAAGAAATTGCCAGGATCATGCCAAATGCCAGACTGGATATCCTGTATTCACCTCACGGGCATGATACGTTTTTAATCGAGATGGATGCCTTGAATATGCTGGTTACGTCCTTTCAGAATAAACTCGATCCCAAGAAAAATGCGTTGCCACGGTTGAAACCTGTTGGGAATCCGGTGATAGATTAATACCGCTTATTTCTTCTCAGTACCATCAACTCAGTATGACGTTTAATCAGAGAACCAGGCAGTTGGGATGCTTATCCTTTCGGGGCGATGTTTTCGAGGTATTTGCAATAGTCGCCATCCGGAATTTGCCTCAGTGAGTCTGTTGGTAGATTGTAAAGGTAGATCCATGCGCTGAGTTTTTCCTGCCCCGGCATATAGATGTTTCTGACAACACGCACAAATTCAGGTTTGTTATACTCATGAATGTAATCATCTTCGTACTCATCGAGCTCGGCTAAGAGTTCTTCGTTACAACTACCATAAACATCACCTTTTACAATGGCCGTTTTACAGGAGCTATCAATAGCGCCGGGGTAATGCGAAACATCATACAGCTCGCCCTGAAAATCTCCTTCACCCAGGTAGAACGAAGAGGCTTTCAACAGCTGACTGAGCGGATGCCCGGCACATCGCCTTAATGTACCATATACAAAAAGAGTTTCCAAGATAAACCGGAGATTTAGAACCAATCGGTACGACGAACCAGTAAAACCGGGCAATTACTTCTGCTGGAGACTTCAACGGCAGTTGTGCCGATAAAAAATTGTTTATACCCCGATACGCCATGCGAGGAGAGAATGGTCAGGTCTATACTTTGCTGCCGGGCATAGTCGTTAATGGCTGAACCCGGGCTATGGCCGGGCAAATCAGCTTCAATAAATACCCGTTTAAATCCATGAGAAGACGCGCTTCGTTTGAGGGCCTCAAGTTCGCGGGCAGGATCTTTTTGCGGCAGCCCGAATTTCTGGCGAAAATGTACGAAGTGAATATCTGAGTCGTATTCCTTGGCAAATGCATAGACATAAGGAAGCGATAACAAGGATAGCTCAGAAAAATCAGTTGGGAAAAGTATTCTGATGCCCCTGAACTTCTGCTCTGGTTTCGAGAAAATAAGCAAAGGGCATGGGGTATTACGGATAATGCGATAGGTGGTACTACCTAATATAAACTGGCTGGTCAGCCCCATGCTACGGGTAGCCATCATAATCAAATCAGCTTTGGCCTCTTTTCCGAACTGGGAGATTTTTGTGGATGGCTTGCCAAAGATGGTCATGTACTCAAAATTATCATATCCTCTCAACTTTGGCGAGATCAATGATTGCATCCTGTTTTTAGAGTCCTGTTCCAGGGTTCGGAACAAGGTTTTCAGCCCTTTTTCTGATGTTCTGTAAGGGGCATATTCGGGAGCTGTATCATCCACCACATTCAAAATATTTATTTTGGGATGGCTGAACACATCTCCAACTTTGGTGGCATTATCAACTACATCTATGGATTGGGGAGAAAAATCAACCGGGCACAAAATATTTTTTATAGAGGCAAACTTTAACATGATGCAAATTAATGGTTTTTAGAACACCCAACAGAGCTTGGGGAAAAGATAAACATTCATTGTAATTTCTTATTGTATTCGGTGGCTTTAAGATAATATTTTATTCATCAATTTTAAGATGAGCAGTTTTCTGTCGGGATCGGGTGTAATTTGCTTGATGCTGAGATCTATTTGATGCAACTCCTGCAAAGCTTCTTCAATCTGCTCAACCGTAAACTGGTTGGCGTACGAGACATATTCCTTCAGAAAATAAGCTTGTGGCCCGTACAAGCCAAGCTCGCGGCTCATATCCTGAGAGCTCATGCGTTGAACCGGTGGCATTTTAAGTTTCCAGAGCCTGAAAAAATATGTGGTCAGGTAATTCTGAATCGAGCTTGAGCCATCTTTAAGGCCATCGCGTTCCATGATCATCATGGCAATACCCGACGCCATGCGAAGATCGTGAGAGGCCATGGCTTTATCCAACTCGAACACATTATACTCACGCGAGAGCCCCACGGTGTTTAAAACATCCGTATCGGTCAGGGTCTTGTCGGATGCGCGTTCCCGGGCATATAAGGCCAGTTTTTGCAACTCCATATCAATTTCGCGCGGGGAGTTACCTGTAAAGGAAACCAAAATCTTTAGGGCCTTTGGCGAAAGAGACCAGCCATATTTTGCGGCTCGTTGCCTGGCAAATCCGGCCGGATCGTTCAAGCTGGAAAACTCAAATGAAAGAGGTTTGAGTGATAAAAAGGGCTCTTTGGACCATTGGGCTTTGTCTAGTTTTCCAGCCGTTAAAACCAGTATGGTTGAGTCGAGGGGATTTTTGATATACTCCAAAAATTGCAGGTGTTGATTTTTTTGCTTCTCCCGGCTGCGCTCTTTTTTGTGTTTATCAAAGTTTCTGACCACTACCACCCGCCGGTCGGCAAACATCGGGTATTCGGAGGCCATAGACACAATATCGCCCAAAGCCTGGTTTTCGGCATACAGCACAGAGTAATTATACTCGGCTTCTTCGGGTGTTTGAAAAGCCAGGCGCTTCAGAAGCCCTATCAACTCCTGGATCAGGAAATCTTCCTGACCGTGCAAGAGGTATATTTTTTTAAACTGATGGTTTAAAAAAGCGGTTTCAAGATCGTTAAAGTGATTTTTTTTTGCCACTTTTATTAAAGCGTTTAGAGAGGTATGAATGAATGACCCAAACTGGTTTTAATGGTTCAACAATATAATTATGCTGAAAATGATTTCTAAACCGTTTGATGCCTCTGTACTTAAACTTTGCTTTCCTTTAAGCCTGCCATGCTAACGTTTCTCAATCCAGCCGTGTTATTTGCCCTTGCCGCGGCGCTTGTTCCAATTCTGATCCATTTCCTGAATGTTCAGCGACGAAAAAAACTGCCCTTTGGCTCTTTAATGCTGATTGAAGAGCTGGAGCGCAATGCACTAAAAAAATTTAAACTTAACCAATGGTTGTTGCTTGTTCTGAGAAGCCTGGCGGTTTTTTTTATTGTGCTGGCATTCTCCAAACCCCTTTTTTCCAATGCAACATTTGGGGCACTGGGTTCAAGTCCAAAAATGTCGGTTGGGATTGTATTTGATAATTCCTATTCCATGCAACGCCAGCTTAGTGATGGCAGGCAAGGATTTGTGAAGGCTAAGCAATTAGTGATAGATCTATTAGACAATCTCTCATCCGGCGATGAAGTGTTTTTAAGTTTTACCTCCGACCCTCCTTCAGGTTTAGTTGCCTTAACTCCGAAAGAGGCCATAAAAACGCTATCCAGGCAGGATCTGAAACCGGCCAGAGCACCTGTTTCTTTACTATTGAAAGAAAGCCTTGAAACCCTTTCCGGCGCCAGACATTTTCATCGCGAGTGTTATGTGATATCCGACTTTCAGCATCACATGCTTTCAACACCCGACTCGGGACTTTGGCAGATAAAACCACCGGAAGTTACCCGTTTGGTGTTTTTCAGGGCAAGTCCAGCGCCATTGAATAATGCAGCTATATTGGAGGCGTCTGTTCTTTCTCAGATATTTGAACCCCAGCGGCCTGTTCGCTTGCAGGCCGAGGTCGATTTTTTCTCTCAGTCACCAAAGCACCAGCAACGCCTGAAGTTATTTTTAAATGAGAGATTCCGCCAGGAAGCCGGGGTGAACAATACGAAAAGCTCGCGGGCAAAGGCGCTCATTTCAGCACAACCTAACCAAACAGGATTTATATCGGGAAAGGTTGAACTGGACAAAGATGCTTATGCCTTTGATAACAACTACTGGTTTGTTGTGAACATACCCGATAAACTAAATATTACGATCGCTTCTGATAACCCCCGGGAGGCTGCTTTTTTAAAGGCTGCCCTGAAAAGTTATCCGAATCCAGATTATATCACCATCCGGAGCATTCGCTCTGCAGAGCTTTCAACCGCAGAACTCAGTAACACCGATGTATTAATGCTGGTTGGCCCGGACAATTGCAACAAAACGCTTTCGGCTCAGCTTTTGCGATATGTTAATCGCGGTGGCGGCCTCATTTGGTTTCTTACAACAAATCCACCCAATCCGGGCCAGCTTAATGCCTGTTTAAAAGAGCTGGGTTTAGGTAAAATTAAAAATCAGACAAAAAACGCGGGTTCCGCTACATGGCTACTCAATGAACCCGACTGGCGGCATGAGTTTTTTCGGGATATTGCAAAAAACCGGAAAATTGCAAAAAGCCAGTGGATACGCAATCAAAGCCAGGTAAAGCAAATGGCCATGTATGACCAATCACAAACCGAGAACATTTTGCTTAGGGTATTGAACAATCAGCCGGTAGTAACATTAAAACATGCAACAAACGGCCGCATAATGGTCTGGACCACACTACCGGTTTTATCGCATACCGACCTGATGCTGAATCCTCTTTTTTCACCTCTTATATTCCAATCTATGGTTTGGGCCGCCTCTTCAAAATCAAATACAGGTAAAACCATTTTTGCGGGGCAGCCACTTACCCTGGAGCTCAGCCCGGTAAAGGCATTACCTGCCGGTTTGGAACTACGTAAGCCTTCCGGGCAAAAAACACTACCAGCCATTCAAACACAATCCAATGGGATTTTTTTGAAAGCCACGGCAGAAGAAATCGATGAGCCGGGGATCTATTCTTTACAGGATCCGGCTACTGAATCAGAACTATTTCGCTTCGCGGTCAATGTTCCTGAATCTGAAACAGACACAACCCTGGCTGGCGACAGCACGCTTAGCGCGCTGGCAACTCAATTACTTTTGTCTCCCGGGTCGGTCAGTCATTTATCCCTCTCTCAGCCTCAGGATGAGATTGAGGCCTGGCTGGATGAGGGGCGAACCGGGTATGGCATGTGGAAACTTTTTGTTGGTTTGGCCCTTGGTTGCCTGGTGCTGGAAAGCTTGCTGGCCAGAAAAATTTCAGCCTGAACCAAGATAAGCCTAACCAGCCCGGCAGTTAGAAAAGTTGTAAAACAAGTACGGCGGCCAAGATGCCAGCCACATCTGCCACCAGGTCTTTGGTGCTGAAAATATTTTTGGGTTGTTGCCCATCGCGCAGTTCTTTACCTATCCCGAGGGTGAGTGTAATGCCGGAGGCCATATATAAGGAAGCGTTTTTTTCAAACTGCGCGGGATTATCGGCAAATGTTTTAAGGGCAATGGTAGAAAGAAACGAACCGCCAAAATGCAGGGCTTTATCATGGGCAAACCAGCGATCGTTCTGGTAAGCCATTTCTTTAAAATACCATGTTGAGTCCTGCTGCAATTTTTCAGTTAAATGTGGTTTTAATGCTTCCTGTGGTTTTTTATCAGAATTCTGGGCGCACGATAACGACGGATAAAAAACCGATAGTGCTATCCAAAAAAAGATGCACCACAACATATGTTCAGGCTGCTGCTTCATCAGGTTGGGCGTTTAGGTGAATAATGGCACTTTGAATGCGTTGCCGCTCAACCTTTTCAATGCTTATATCAAGATTTTTGTATTGGAAGGTTTCTTTTTCCTGGGGTATGCTCCCGGAGAGTTTCAGGATCAGGCCACTAAGCGTGTCTATATCTTCCAGAAGCGGATCATCCCGCAAAGATTTTTGTTCCATTCCCAATACTTCAAACATATCATCAATGGGCATGCGGGCATCCATCCAGTATGTATTATTGGAGAGCTTTTTGGAGGGATAAGCAGTTGCTTCTGCCACATCATTAAGCTTGCCGGTGATCTCTTCCAGGATATCGTCCAGAGTTACCAAACCGGAGGTGCTGCCATACTCATCGACGACAATAGCAATATGAATGCGCTTTTTCTTAAATGTTTTTAACAAGTCGCTCAGATGCTGGGTTTCAGGGACAAATAACGCCTGATGAGAGAGTTTGATCCAATCCTGACGGGTAAAATGGATCGGTTTGTGTAAAAATTTCAGCAGATCCTTGGCATAAATAATCCCATGAACCTGGTCGAGATCCTCTTCGTAGAGCGGGATGCGTGAGAGTTTTTCATCCAGGATCAAATCAATCACATCTTCGATGCCGGAGCTGGTATTGATCGCTAAAATGTCGGTTCGTGGGGTCATGACTTTACGGACAATCTGATCCTGAAAATCAATAATATTTTCAATTAAATGAAACTCAGTCCCTTTTAGCTCGCCTTTCTCAAAACCCTGTTTTGCCAATTGCTTGATCTCCGCATGGCTCAATCCCTTAATCGAGATGTTTTTCATCTCTTTTAATCTTAATGTGCTCTGATCTACAAATTTACTCAGTAACATCACCAGGGTGCTGAGAGGGTAAAAACCCAGAATACAGATATGAATGATCGGGTATGTGCTCAGTGAAATGGCCGTTGCATGTTTACTGGCAAGCACTTTGGGCAGAATTTCACCCAGAAGCAAAACAAGTAAGACAAAGAACACGGCATTTATTAGGTAAAACAAAACCGGATTTATGGTAAGCGTAACCAGGATATGCTCTGTGAGAAGTATACTAAGCAGGAAATAAGAAATGGTGCTCATGGTGCTGGCTATCGAAAGTGTGGTGATAAGCCGTATCGGATTATCCAGCAGATTGAGCAATGAGAGGTAGCCCGCATTAGAGCGGGCTTTTTTCTTAACCGTTTCGCGATCGAGGGCAAAAAAAGCGGCACTGACCGATGAAAAAAACATAGTGCCAAGAAGAAAAATCAGTATGCCGATGCTGTAGGCAATAATGGGATTCAATGAGTTGATAGCTTTTGCTCCTTTACATTAAATCATAAGTTCCTGGCCTGGTTCATCTCCGGGTGTTAAAATGGCAGATCATCTTTTTCAGGTGCAAATGATCCTTCGTTTTGTGCCGGTGCAGATCCTGATTGCTGAGGTTCCGGGTTGTAATTGGGCTCATTGTAAGATTGCTGGCCGGCTTGGGCACTGTAATCACTTCCTGAACCGCCCATTTGTGCCGGGCCATCGCCTTTGGCACCAAGCATTTGCATATCTGAGCAGACGATTTCAGTCATGTATTTTTTTTCGCCGGACTTCTGATCGTCCCAGCTTCGGGTTTGAAGCTTACCTTCAATATAAACCTGGCGACCTTTTTTGAGGTATTGGTTGCACACCTCGGCCAGTCGGCCCCATACTACAATGCGGTGCCATTCGGTACGTTCCTGTAACTGACCCGAGCTGTTTTTGTAACTCTCGTTGGTTGCAACAGAAAAGTTGGCCACATTTGTTCCGTTGGGGGTGGCGCGCATTTCAGGATCGGTGCCTAAATGTCCGATCAACATAACTTTATTTAAGCCTCTAGCCATAATCTTAATTTTAAGTTGAGGGAATGTATGAATTGTTGAAATTTAAAAAAGAAACCAAAAAAACCAACTTCAAAAATGAAACGAATTTTCTCGGACCCGGCTCAAAGTTTAGAAAGAAATAAGTTATTTTCTGCCCGACAGGAATTGGCATGAATGATGAAAGTGGAGGGCTTTATCCAACCAACTGAACACGAGGACTTAGATACAAATAAACGGCAGCCTTCAGAGCCGGGTGTGGAAAGCGACAGCAACGATGTGAGTGGTGCATTTGCAGCGTTTCGCAACTCAAATTACACTTGGATGTGGCTGGGTTCTTTTATTTCCAATGTAGGTACATGGTCGCAACGAGTTGCCGAACCCTGGTTGGTATTTCAACTGTCCGGATCAGCTTTTTTGCTGGGTTTAAATGGATTTGCCGCTGATTTTCCCATGTTGGTTTTTCTCCTGGTAGGCGGGGCCATTGCCGACAGGTTCAACCGAAAAGTGATCTTGATCTCTGCACAGCTCCTGCAAATGCTGAGTGCTCTCCTGATCGTTATCCTGCTTGTTACCGATAAGATTGAAGTTTGGGTGTTCATTGTGCTCTCATTTGTTGTGGGATGTGCTCAATCTATGGCAACCCCGGCGTATTTATCAGTGCTGCCAACGCTGGTGCCTAAAAAGCACCTTGCCAATGCCATAGCCTTGAACTCCACCCAATTTAATCTCTCCCGACTGATCGGTCCTGTGGTTGGCGGTTCGTTGCTGGTTTATCTGGGCGCCACCTGGTGTTTTGGATTCAATGTGATTACCTACGCCGGCATTATTGTCGTACTGCTGTTTATTACCCTGCCGAAATTTGAGCCTATCAATCCCGATACAAAAATATGGCATAGTATAAAAGAAGGCATAGATGCGGTTTCAGCCCGTAAAGAACTGGTTATGCTGGTTGTTGTTATTACATCGGTGAGTTTTTTTGCCACACCATTGATTACATTTTTACCGGTTGTAGCTACCAATTTACTGGACTCAGATGCACAGGGATTTAGTTTTCTACTGGCAGCTTTTGGTGGTGGTGCTGTTTTTGGGGCTTTGGTGCTTGCCAGTTTAGGTGCGATCCAAAACCGGTTTAAACTGGTTTTAATTGCCTCTTTTGCCCTTGGCCTGATCTGTGTGTTACTGGCTTTTTCCTATATGTTCTGGCTTAGCCTGGTGTTGATGTTTTTTGCCGGGTTGGCTTATGTTTCCTGCGGTTCAACGGCTAATACCATTATGCAGATAACAGTTGAGGATCATATTCGCGGGCGCGCACTTAGTATTTATGCCCTGGCATTCCGTGGTGGGGTACCCATTGGTAATTTAATCTCAGGGTTGATTGTCCAGGAATTCAATGTTCAGGTGGCATTGGTGATCAATGGCATCATTTTAATGATGATCCTCTTGTTTACATTTCAGTTCAGGTATAAAAAAATTATCAAGCACGTGCTGGAACTGACATAAAATGATGGTTAACCTTCATGACTATCTTTAAGGGCTTAATAATTTCTTAACATTAAAATCATACCTTCAGAGTCTTTCAAGTAATACCAGGTTTTGCAAAAAACGGTTTTGTGAATTCTATTAAAACACACGCCTTTCATGGATTCAGCTTCAGAAACGACTCTTAACAACATGTCCAGTTCAGCTACAACAGGAGTTCCCGTAGGTAATGGAGTAAAAATTATCGGGTTACTTCGCCGTGAGCGTTTATTTCTGACGTTCATCGGAGTATTTTTTGTGGTGGCAGCTTTCACCTACGAGACACCTCATATTGCCATGTGGGTGGGCTTCGCCCTGGCCGGCTATTCGGCTATTGCCAACGATAGTATCCAAACCATCGGTACATTTATTGCCTCTAACCAGGATAAAAAGTGGTGGGTGTTGTGGCTTTTTATTGGAGGTATATTTCTTGCCACAGTCTATTACAGCTGGTCGGTTTATGAAGGTGATGTAAGTTCTCAGAGGCTTACGGCAAAAGGATTTTCAAAAGCTCCGGAATCATTTGCGTTCTTGCAGATCGCTGCCCCGGTATTTTTGTTGATTTTAACACGGCTAAGAATGCCGGTTTCAACAACCTTTTTACTGTTGAGCTCATTTGCGACAAAATCCGGTGCTATTGGCAGTGTGATGTTTAAAAGTGTGTCGGGCTACTTTTTGGCTTTTGGTGTTGCAATTGTGGTCTGGATGGTAATGGCCAAGATTATCAGAAAGTACTTTGTGGGTAAAGCCCACCCGGGATGGACGGTTGTACAATGGATCACCAGTGGCACCTTGTGGTCGGTGTGGATCATGCAGGATGCCGCTAACATTGCCGTATACCTTCCACGCCAACTTGATGCCACCCAATTTATATTCTTTGCCGGGTATATATTTATTGGTCTTGGATTGTTGTTTTTCTTAAAAGGGGACCGCATTCAGAGAGTTGTTACCGAAAAGTCGGCTGTTACCGATGTACGCTCAGCAACCCTGATTGACTTTATCTATGCCATCATTTTATACTACTTCAAAATTGTAAGTGCCATTCCAATGAGCACCACCTGGGTATTTATCGGACTTTTAGGGGGGCGTGAAATTGCCATGAGCCTCACCGATGCCAAAGCCAATGGTAAACCGCTCAAACATAGTTTCAGGATCATTGGTAAAGATATCTTATTTGCAGCCATTGGTTTGTTGATATCGATATTGATTGCCATAAGTTTGAATCCCAATATCCAGCAGGAGATTATGCAATACTTTGGGGGATAAGGTCACTTAGTCTTCAAACATAACCTTTTCAGAATCCATAACCGGGCCGCATCGGCAAAGGAGTTCGTTGTGGATTTCGCCACAACTGTTTTTGGTTCTTACACTGCAACCGTAGCAAATACCAATACCGCAACCCATAAAGGTTTCCAGAGAAAGCTCGCAGTAAGGGCCATGATTTTGGCTGAATGTTTGAAGTGCTTTTAACATTGGTGTAGGCCCGCAAGCAAAAACCTTTAACGATTTCGGATCAAATTCCGCGATATCCTGCTCAAGCAATCCCACCACATTGCCTTTAAAGCCTTCCTGGCCATTATCGGTTGAAACCCTGATATTGCTTAGCTGGCGCTTGATGATATCTTTTGGGGTGCGACCACCAATGTAGTTATAGACAGTTTTACCTGATTTGGTGAGGGCTTTCTCGAGCAAGGCCATCGGCCCGATGCCAATACCTCCGGAGACTAATAAGGCATCGGTGAAGTCCCCTTCAACCTGAAATGCGTTTCCCAGGGGTCCCATAACCTGAAAGTGCTCACCGGGTTTGGCCTCGTACAGATAGCGAGTGCCATCACCGATAACTTTAAGCAAGATCTCCAATGTTCCATCATCAGAATTATGGATGCTGAAGGGCCGCCGTAAAAGAGGTGTGTATGTGTCTGCAACTTTAATATTTACAAACTGTCCGGGCAGTGAGATTGGATAATCTTTTGGTGTTTCGAATACAAGAACACAGACATCATCTGTGAGTTTATGGTTTTTCAAAACCCGCATGCTGCAATCCTGAGGTGAAAATGTAGTTGGTTGCTCAGGTGAGATGGTATGTAAATCGCTCATGGTTAATTTAATCTTTTGGTTTGATTTCTTTTTTTGATGGTCCGTTGATATTGGGTTTTTCGGGTTGCTTGTCTGAAGCTGTGATTGCTGAATCGTTTAATGCTTTCACATAAGCCAGTTTTGGAATTATTTTTTCTGTTTCCACAGCATTTGGGTACAAGGTTTTCAATTGAGTGTAATAGTGGAGAGCAGAATCGGAATTGGAAAGACCATGCTCGTAAATGTGCCCGATGCTCATGAACAATTTTGGCGCCAGGGGATGCGAAGCAGCCTTCTGTGTTAACCTTTTTAATTGATCCAAACTGGCCTCGGTTTTTCCTTTCTCCCAGAGTTTCAAAGCAGACTCATAGTCGTTTAAGATTGTATCTTCTTTTATGCCAAGAGCAGGCAGGTTAAGCTGTGAGCGAATTTTATGGATATATGGACTTTTTGGATATTCATGAAGTAAAACCGTTAAGACCGAATCGCGCTTTTTGTTGTTTCGTGTCAGACGATACACGTCAGCCAGGGAAAAAAGGGCCGCTTTTTCAAGAGCACGTTGATTTTTCTTTAGGCTGTCGGATACAATCAGTTGATCTGTTTTACTTGTCTGCAAGGCATTTTTATAATGAGTTTCTGCTGAGTCGGGCTTGGATAATTTTAGATGAAAGAGTTGACCAAGCTGAACTTGTTTTTCCAGATATTCCAACTTATAAGCCATCAAGGTTGTACTGTCGCTAGCAGATTGATAAAGGATCTTGGCAACGCTTCCAGTATTGCTTTCCGTTGAAGTTTTGAAGACATCTCTGCCCCCGCGAGCCAAAAAGGCACTTTTTCGGTAATCTTTGCGGGTGCGTTGCGCTAAAATGCTTTCAATATTAAAATCCGGGCTGGGTTTGGATAGCTTTTTTTCTGAGCTCACCACAGGGTTGGTTTGCTTGGTTTGTTCAACAACACCTAAGCTGAGTACACTATCGAGTTGAGTGATAGACTCCCTTAAGCTTAATATATCTGTCATTAATCCCAGGGACCTGTTGCTTAAAGCATAAACAGAACCCGTTTTATATTCGGCTCTGGCACTATCATACAGAGCAGCAGCAGCATTGTAATCGCCAAAAATGGTTTCACGAAGTTTAGCAAGCTGAAAAAAGCTTTTTGCAGAGGCTTCTGTTTTAGGGTGCCGTTTGATGATTTCAAAATAAAGGTCAATCGCTTCAGGTAAATCGCCTGACTTTGCATAGGTGGTGGCCAGTTCATAGCGTATTGTAGCAAACCTGTCTAAATTCTTATCGTCTGAAAGCAGGTCGTTGAAAATCTCTCTGGCCTTCTCAAAATTGACATTTTCTCTTTGAATAATCGCATATTTTAAATTTGCTTCCAATCTTAAGTCGTACTCCGGGCCACTGTTGAGAACATACTCAAAAGTTTTAGCCGCAAGTTCATATTTCTCAAGTCTTTCATATAATCTGGCCAATGTAAAACCTGCACGGGTATTTAAATATGTGTCCTCTCCGAGCTTTATGCCCCGGGTGATAGATGTGGTAGCGAGATCATAATCTGAGATGCTGATATGAAGTTCAGCAAGTAAAAAATATGCCTTTGAGCGTAAATTGGATTGGGTATTTTTTGAAAGCACAACAGATTGGAGTATTTCAAGAGCTTTCTGGGTTTCCAACTGCCTGGCCAGCGTGCGGCCATACCAGAACGAGGCCTCGTCTCGTGCATCTCCTTCAAAATAATTTGTAAGGATCTCCTGGAATTTTCGTTCAGCCGGCTCAAACTCCTGTTTATAAAAATAAGCTTTGCCCATTAAGAGCAAGGCATTATCTGCCAAATCGCTTTTGGGGTGTGCCTTTAAAATGGCTGATGTTTTATTAATAACTTTATCGAAAAACGGTTGGCCTTTTGAAATATTTTGATAAACCGGAAAAATCCGGAGATCGTTGGTTATGGCTGACTTGTTTGCTGTTTCTAAAGCCTCAAGACCGGCTTCGTAGGCTTTGCCGGCATTGTAGTAGGCATTAAAGTAGGCTGTGAAATTATGATAGGCTTTTCCAAAAAAGCTTTCATCAGTTTTAGTGCATCCTAGCACCGATGCACATAAAAGTGTGATACAAATGAGGCGGAAAATCATAATTTAGATCTAAAGGCTCTTCAGACGAATCTTGCTGATAACATAGGCAAAACCCGTTAAAAATCTATGGCACCAAACAAGGGGTGGCGACCATAAGGGGATTTTAAATTAATTGACTTCGCTTAAAAACTGCGCCTGAGCTTCTTTATATGCCTGAACAAGGGTTCGGGTACTGACTCGTTTTTGCGCATATCTTTGGCGCTGCCACCTGCGGCGAAGCCTGCTATCGTCTGAAAGCTGAGCTTTAGAATAGCTTTTTAACGTTTCTATATTTGGTGAAGTCGGGATCATCATAACCTTGCCTTTAGGGATCACATTATTACGAATTCCGTTGATTTTCATAAGTGTGGCTACTTCTAACCCATATTTTTCAGCTATGTTGCTGATATAATCATAACGGCCTCTGACTTTATGGATCTTGAAATGAAGTTTTTGTTCCTCGGGTAATTCCTCTAAGATCAAAGCTATGGATTCGGCATGTTCTTCAGGTACGATCAATTTGTAATCAGGATAAGCTGGCGGGGTAACCCCTTGCAACAATTCCGGATTGAGAAATTTTAATGTGGTTAGTGATGATTCAGACTTTTCTGAAATATAAGACAATGGCACACAACCGGTTGTAGGCACTTGTTTGGTAACCAAAACGGGCTTTTTGTTCAACGGTTTAAATCCAAAGCGCTCAGGGTACGTGGCCAGAATGGTGGCCGCTAAAAACCTGGGAACATATTCCCGGGTTTCGCGCCTCAGATAAGGCCGGATTTTCCAGAAGGAGCGGCTTTTAGCTTTCCGAATTGCCCGGTTAACTTTTCCTGAACCGGCATTATAGGCTGCCAGAGCCAGGTACCAATCTCCATATCTGCGATAAAGGTCTCTGAGGTGCCTTGCCGCACTTCGTGTGGATTTTTCAATGTTTTGGCGTTCATCAAACCAATGGTTGTTATACAAACCGTACATGCGGCCGGTGGTTTTAATGAATTGCCAGATGCCCACTGCACTGGCCCTGCTTTTCGCTTTAGGGTTCACCCCGCTTTCAACAATGGATAAGTAAATCAACTCTTTCGGGATATTTTCCGACGCAATGATGGGTTCCATCATCGGGAAATATATCTCAGCACGGTTGAGATAACGCTGGAAAATATCATGAAAACGAGTGCTGTAAAAAGAGACAAATTTTTTCACTTCCGGGGTTAATACTAATGGCATTTCAGTTTTGGGTAGAACAAAACCCATAAACAAATTCTCATTGATCTCGATGGTTTCGCTGTTCCCAAAAAGTCGCTCATAGATTGTGAAAGCCGGATTATCGGAATCCATTGTTTGAAGTCGATTAATGTGACGGTTATATGATTGAAGTACGAACAGGGATAACTCTGAAAACTCTGAATCTGGCTCAAACTCAGGGTGCGAAAGTAGTTCAGATAAAATTGAAATGGCTTCTTGCAGTAGCTCTTCGCTTAATGGAATGGTGTTTTGAGCCCTGTTGTTTTGAATAATAGTATTGCCTTGTGTGTAAAGTAATTTTACTCTTGCCTGTTTTACCAGGAAACTATCTGCAAGTGCTTGCTGAGTATTGTTTGAAGCAGTCTGAAAATCTTTTTGAGTTTTGCGAGCTTGTAACCAGTCTTCTGAAGGCTTTAATCCTGTTATGGGTTGTTCAAATATCAATCTCTTTTCTGGGTTAAGATAGGTGTTTTTGGATTCCATGCTCAGATGCGAGGCGGAGGTGCATCCCAGAACAAGCATCATTAAGAAAGAAAATGAAAAAATAACAAGCAGAATTTTTGAGTTAATTTTTTTCATAATAACTTAATTATTGATCCTCATATTATTGGAAGTTTGGATTGAATGGCCTAATATTGATTTAGGTTTAAGATAGTGAAAATTCCTTTCTGTTAAGTCTTCTTGATAATTTGGAAGTGCTCTTGATACGATTTGATAGTCGTTTTAGCCGATATTTTGAAAAGATGAACAATTAAATGATTATACTAAAACAATTTATAAGATTCTAACTGATCTCTTTCGAAATTCCAAATCAAAAAAACCACTTTTGAACGGGATAGTATAATCCCTTAAATTCAAGGCATTGTTATTTTATTGGATGAACAAATGTTTATCATGTCAATTATGATATTTCAAAAGCCTGTAATGCCGGAGATTTATTAAAAAATTATATCAATCTTTTTCATGGGATTTTGGAAATCAAGCGAAACGTGGGTATATATCACGACTTGTTGAAAATTGTTTATTTTTGTAGTATTTTCTTTTGTGAATAGGAGTATTTGAAAACTTCATAGTATTTGTAAGTAACTATGCGTATTATCACTTTTACAGGTAAAGGCGGAGTAGGTAAGACCAGTGTGGCAGCAGCTACTGCTTTAAGGTTATCGCAGCAAGGTTTGCGTACTTTAGTTCTTTCAACGGACCCGGCTCATAGCTTGTCCGACTCGTTTAATGAAAAACTTAATTCAGAGCCCACTGAGGTATCGAATAATCTCTATGCAATTGAGGTTAATGCTTATGTAGACCTTAAAGAAAACTGGCATGTAGTGCAAAAATACTACGCCAATTTATTTGCTGCTCAGGGAATGCCGAATGTTATGGCTGATGAGATGACTGTATTGCCAGGTATGGAAGAGTTGTTTTCGTTGGTTAGGGTTAAAAGATATAAACAATCTGGAAAATACGATGCGTTGGTATTGGATACAGCACCAACCGGAGAAACTCTGAGATTGTTATCATTGCCGGATACATTATCATGGGGCATTAAAATGATCCGCAATGTGGATAAATTTATTGTAAGACCACTGGCCAGGCCCTTGTCAAAAATGTCAGATAAATTATCAAACTACGTGCCTTCCCAAGAGGTGTTTGACTCAGTCGACCAGGTGTATGAAGAACTGGATGGTATTCGTGAAATTCTGACTGATCAGGATAAATCATCTGTAAGGCTGGTGATGAACCCTGAAAAGATGTCTATTAAAGAAACAATGCGTGCTTTAACTTACCTGAACCTTTATGGTTTCAAGGTGGATATGGTTACAGTTAATAAGATGCTTTCTGAAAAGGAAGACAGTGGATATCTTGAAAAATGGAAAGCTGTTCAACAGCGATATCTGGGTGAGATTATCAGTGCTTTTGAGCCACTGCCAATCAAAACACTTCCTATGTATGAAGATGAAGTGGTTGGTCTTGAAGCTTTAAGCCGATTAGCATATGATTTGTATGGCGATTCGGACCCAGCTGAAATGTTATTTCATGAAGAGCCGATGCGCTTTATTCGCCATGACGATAGTTATGAAGTGCAAATTAAATTGCCTTTTATTGATCCGGAAGAGATAGATGTATGGGTATCCGGTGATGAACTTTTTGTTCAAATTGGCAACCAAAGAAAAGTGATGACTTTACCACTAACTCTCACAGGTGTTGAACCTGGTGATGCTGCATTTAAAGGAAAATGGCTTTCAATTCCTTTCCCGGTAGAGCCACAGCAAGCTCAGGTTGCAAGTAATGGAAAGGTTTAAGTTTCAGGCTTAGAAGTGTTTCTTTAATAAACCATATATAAAACAACTTAACTTGGCTTAAAAGCATAAAGGAGGATAAAATGACAGAAGCATATCAAAAGCTCCGTGATCAATTTAAGGAACTTTCTTTACCTGATCGCGTTTCATTCATAGCGGAAGCTACTTTAATGACAGGCCAATCGGCTGTTGTTGATTCTATCAACATGGTTGGTGGTGCGTTTGAAACTATTGGAAGTTCAGTTGAAAACATTGCTAAATCAACAGGTTTGGCCAATGGTTCCGACAACGTTGTAAATCAAACCGTAGAGCGTGTAGCTATTACTGTTAAAGATGCAGGTAAAGCTTCAAGCACTGTTTTTAAAGATGTGGCCAAAAGCGTAGATGACGCTACTGGTGGTATAAGCAAAGGTGTTGGTGAAGTGACTTCAAAGGCAACTGATGTTGTACAAAACGTGACTGATTCAATTCAGAAAACAGCATCATCTGTTACTGTACCAAAACCAGGTGCTCAAAAAAAATAAGCACTTTTTAACCTTGAAATCCTTAGATCAATATGGATAAAAAAGAACTTCTAGACGAGGTTAAGCAGCTGGATATTACAGAGAAAGCCGCTTTCTTTGTTCAAGGTATTGCTGAAACCACAGTTAATATGTTTGCAGGTTTATTAGGTGCCGCAGTTGATGTTTCAAAAGATGTAATTGACTTCAACAGCGATAAAGGTGTGGAAGCTTATCAAAAACGAGCTCAAGGCATCGAAAACTAACAAACCTAGCTAATTATTATTTTGTTGTGTTTCGTTTGTTAAAACGTTGCTATTTGCAACAAAATAATAGTAAATTGTAGTAAAGTATTATAAAGTGTTTTTTAGTGCTCATAGTTGCTCTTATAGCAGCTAGTTCTTTTAATTAACTTAATTCTAAATCAAGGGAGGATATATGCCTGCAGGAGGAGGAGCAATTACTGAGGTGCTTTCCAGCATCGGACGCATTTCAGAGCTCATGTTTGAAGGTCACTGGCATGCATTTAGCAAAGCAGTAGAATCATTAGCTCAAGGATCATTAAGACTTAACCAAAACCTATGGGGAAGCATGGGTGGCGGAACTGGTTCTTCACTACGTGGTTCATCACCTGTTAGCTCTGGTTATGCCAATCGTGGCAAGCAAATTGAATCAAAATTTGCTAAATAAAATTAAAGAGCGAATATGGCAACAATATCATGGTATATTGTTGCCATTCTTTTTCTGATTTTACGCTTCTCTACAATCAAATCATTCGCTTTCCATATTAAGTCTGTTTATATTACTTGAGTGATCGAGGTGCTTATTAAAACGGAAGTTACAGGAGTTTATTTTATACAATGAGGATTGTAAGCATTTATGCGGCTCAGCACATTGAGTCGGCACACATTCAAGAATTTTTCCAAAAGAATCTTCTTCACCCTTCAGAAAAGCCAATTGCTTGTTTTGATGGTTTCTTTTACGAATCCAAAAATGAGCGGGTAGGCGGTTTAGCTTTCCAGGACTACTTGTTTTTTTCTAATAAATCGGTCTACTTATGGGCCCGTGGCTCTGAAAAAGATTTTCTCGATCGCTTTAGCATTGGTGCAGTCTCATTTTCAGCAAAACAGAAAGATAAAGATTCCACAACCTTAGAGATTAGTATTCTCAGGCAGGATAAAGAACCGGTATATATTATTTTCGACTTGGTCCCTAATGAAGAAGCCGATAAGTTGATTATGCTACATGTATTGCTGGAAACTGTCGTTGAAGAGAATATAGGTAAGAATTACCTTGATGAAATTCCTGATGATATAGCTGGTAAAGTATATCATGTTGGTGTTGAAGCATGCCCACCTGAAGATTTTGAAATACCTGATCCAGATATGAATTTTAATCATCAGGCTTCACAGGGTTCACCCTTTTCCGGGTTTTCACAACCTGAGTCGGGTGGTGGAATGCTGGACACACTTCGTAATGGTTTTAATTCCCGTAACGAGGGCCAATCTGCTAATATCGGGTATGGTCAGAATATCTTAGAACAATTTAAAGCCCAACAGTCAATACCGGGTTATCAGGATCAAAATCCCAATGCTATTCCAAATATGGGATTGAATGCAATGGGTAATCCACAAAATCAACAAGGTGGGAAAGCTCCGGGTGACATCTCTTCATTTGTTGATAATCTGAGTAACTCTATGAATAATCCTAATGAGTTACCAGATAATTTGCCGGATCTAGATATAGAGTCAATCAAAAAGCTTGGAGGCATTGCTAAAGACATTTTTAAATCTATTCCTGATGAATATAAAGATCAGTTGAAAGAAGATTTGAGAAGCATACCTCAAAGTTTCCAAAAATTACCTGACAATTTCGCTGATTCAGTTAAAGCTATTAACGAATTGCTGACGAATGTGTCAAAAAATAAACAAACACAGGATTTTATATTACAAGCCATACAGACAGCTGTTAAAAGTGACGGCTTAATTGGTGCAGCTTCCAAGATCATTAAGTCTCAAGTATCGAATCAACCGTCTTCTCAGTCAAGAACTACAAATTCTGCTCGTAAGGAAAACATGGACGATACTGAGCAATCAATGGAAGAGACCTCAGAAGAGTCGAATTATGAGAGTACCCCACAAAAGTATAGGAAGAAGGTAAAAGTTGGACAGGCCAGTCAGAAGGAACAACCAGTTGAAGCTAAAGCTAACACTAAACCAACTAATGATGAACCTGAACATGTAAGTGAAGGTGCAACTAAACGAAAGAAAGTAAAAATTAAACCAAATAATGCGTAGTGTAGTATTCTCAACTAAAGAAATCGAAGTATTATGAGGATTATATTGTATCTGGGTAAAGGTGGAGTAGGTAAAACATCAATCTCATCAGCAACCGCTGTAAATATTGCACGAAGTGGAAAACGAGTACTGGTTATCAGTACTGATGTTGCACATAGTTTAGCTGATGCATTAGGTGTAGAACTTGGCTCAAGACCTGTCGAAATAGAAAAGAATCTATTTGCTCTTGAAGTAAATATTCTAAATGAAATTCGGGAGCATTGGGAGGAATTTCATGCCTATTTTTCAACCATGCTTATGCAGGATGGTGCGTCAGAAATTGTTGCTGATGAACTAACCATTATGCCAGGGATGGAAGAAATGATCAGCTTAAGGCATATCTGGCTTGCTGCAAATTCTGGTGATTACGATGTAATCGTAGTAGATGCGGCTCCAACCGGTGAAACCATGAGATTACTGGCCATGCCTGAATCTTACAGATGGTATACCGATAAGATCGCCAGTTGGCATACCCGCGCAATGGGTGTGGCGGCACCACTGATCTCGAAGTTCATGCCTAAAAAGAATATTTTCAAATTGATGCCTGAAGTCGGTGAGCACATGAAAGAATTGCATGGTGTGCTTATGGATCCAGAGATCACATCATTCAGAATTGTAGTCAATCCTGAGAATATGGTGATCAAAGAAGCTCTCAGGGCTCAAACTTACTTGAATTTATTTGGTTATAAATTAGATGCTGTAATCGTAAATAAAGTATTGGAACACAAAACAGACGATCCATTCTTTAAGGAAATAATCGACAAGCAGCAGACATATTTAACCAAAATCAATGATTGTTTCTATCCATTGCCAATATTTTCATCTCGTCAATTTTCAGATGATATGATTGGACCGGATAAACTTCAGGAAATGGCAAATATTGTTTTTGAGGGTAAAAACCCATCACAAATATTCTATGATGATAAACATACCCATAAAGTTGAAAAATTGAATGGTAAGTATAAATTGCATTTATACTTACCTAACATTGAAATCGACAGGGTTCAAATGAACCTTAAAGGGGATGAATTATTAATAGAAGTAAACAATTTCCGCAAAAATATTATTTTGCCAAATGTTTTAATTGGGCGCAAAACCGAAAGTGCTAAATATCAGGAAGGTAATCTTGAGGTCACGTTCGATTAATCCTGAGTTTGATTGATAGTCTTACGCCGCTTTTAAGCGGCGTTTTTTTTTATAGCCGGGATACTTTTACAAGTGTCGAGGTATCTGGAGTTTGCTCAAGCATTTCTTGAACATTGAGCCCCAGAACCGGATGTAAAATATTTTCTAGTTCAAGCAGTGGTTCCAATACAAATTTACGATTTTGAATTTCAGGGTGTGGGATTTCAAGTATGTGATGCTTTAAATGTACATGATCATAAAAAAGAATATCACAATCGATGATTCTTGGACCCCATTTTTTGTAGACTTTAGGCCGGCCCATTTTAACTTCAATATTTTTTAAGTTACTGAGTAAGCTTAATGCCGGTAATGCAGTTGATAATTGAATTACAACGTTGTAATAAGGGCTTTGTTTGATTATTCCAAGCGGGGGGCTTTCATAAACAGAAGATGTTTTAAGCAAAGAAGTATGTTCAATATTTTCTATGAAGGCTTTAGCTTGTTCTAGGTTTTCTAAACGGTTACCGATGTTTGTGCCAAGCCCGATAAAAACGATAGAATTTTCAGTTTTCAATATTCTGGATTGTATGTATTAATATCTATTCAGCTTCAAGTAAATAATCAGCTTCTGCATAGTCGCACACGCCGCCCACAGGGGGATTCTTTTTACGTACTTTTATCCTTACAGCAATTATGGTAGGGAAAGCCACTACCAGATCATCGGCAATTTTTTTTGCCACAGCCTCAATAAGGTAATATTTCTTCGTCATGAGGGTTTCTTGAATGTTCTTATAGATTCTGCCATAGTCAATAGTCTCATTGATGTTATCATCTTCGGCAGCATGAAAAAAATCAACTTTAATTTCAGCATCTACCTCGTAACGGGCACCTAACTTATGTTCTGCTTTTTCCACACCATGATGCGCATAAAAGACCGTATTCATGAGGCGAACGCTGCATGTATGCTTGTAGTTTTGTTTTATATTGGTCATAAGATCTGCAAAATTATACCATTAGTCACTAATTCATGAAAACTTGAAAATACAAATAGACTTGTTTAACTTTGAGTTTTTGTTGAAGATTTTTACAAATAATGAGCGATAAAACCATTATACCTCTTTTTCCTCTTCCATTGGTTGTCTGTCCGGGTGAATCACTGCCATTGCATATTTTTGAAGAACGCTACAAGGAAATGATTGCCTATTGCAGAGGAAATGAATCACAGCCGGCAAGTTTATTCGGCGTTTCACTTGCTTACAACAATAAATTGTATTCCATTGGATGTGCTGTAAAGATTGAAAATATTGTAAAAGAGTATTCGGATGGCCGTTTAGACGTTATCAATATTGGAATGAAGCGTTATAAAATGAATGAGATTTACAAGGACAAATCATACGTTCGAGCATCAATAGATTATTTTGAAGATGATGAGTCTGTAGATATTGATCCATTATTGGTTGAAAAAGCCATAAATCTCCATAAAAAATTAAACGAACTGATAAAAGGAGAAGCCGAAAGTCAGGTGATTCCTGAAGGTCAGGAAGTGTCCTTTTTTCTGGCACATTCAGCAGGTTTTGATGTGTTGCAGAAACAGCAAGTAATTGAGATGTTAAGTGAGAACAAGCGGCTGGAGTTCTTGATTGAACATTTTGAGAAAGTAATACCCGAAATAGAACGTACCGAGGAAATAAAACGCCGTGTGCTTTCAAATGGGCATTTTAAAAACCTGCGTTCATCAGATCTGTAATTCTACTTTAATAAATTCCACTTGAAAAAAAACCTGGCGTTGTATGGCGTTTGAACTGGATAAAATGGCAGATTTTCGAACATTATGCCAGAATGAGATCATCCGATTAGCTTTAAAGGAAGATATTTATTCAGGGGATGTTACATCGCAGGCTACAATTCCGGATACTTCGCGTACAAAAGCCATATTAAAGGCCAAAGCCTCAGGTATTATATCAGGTATGCAGATCGCTGAAATGATCCTTACTCAGGTCACATCGTCCCTTACTATTAAACCACATAAAACCGATGGTGATCGTGTTCAGAGCAGTGATACTGTTTTTATCATTGAGGGGAAAACTCGTGATATATTAACCTATGAGCGGACAATTTTGAATTTTATGCAACGCATGTCTGGTATTGCAACAAAAACCAGGCGATATGTGGATGAAATTGATCATACTTCAGCAAAAATTCTTGATACTCGAAAAACCTCGCCCGGACTTCGTTTTTTTGATAAACAAGCTGTTGTGCATGGCGGGGGGCAAAATCACCGGATTGGATTATTTGATATGATTCTGATTAAAGACAATCATATTGATGTTTCGGGTGGTGTTGTACAGGCTATTCAAAATGCAAAATCTTATATCAAACAACACAATTCGGATCTAAAAATTGAAGTTGAAGTTAGAAACCTGCCAGAACTTCAGGCGGCAATTACACAATCACCTGATATTATTTTGCTGGATAATATGTCGTTAAGTGATTTAAAAAAAAGTGTCTCCATGGTCAGTTCAGCCGGAAATATCAAGACCGAAGCTTCGGGTGGTGTGAATTTGGAAACTGTTAAAATGATTGCAGAAACCGGTGTGGATTTTATTTCAGTTGGCGCTCTGACGCATTCTGTTAATGCGCTGGATTTATCTTTAGTTATGGATATGAGATCGTAAATTGAAAACAAATGCAAATCGGGATTGATATCATAGAAATCGAGCGTATTAAACGATCTTATGAGAAATATGGTGAAAAATTTCTGATTAAGATCCTCACACAAGACGAAATTGCCTACTGTTTTACAAAGCACCACCCTTTTGAGAGTATCGCTGCAAGATTTGCAGCTAAGGAAGCTATCTCTAAAGCCATCGGGAGTGGCATATCTAAAGAATTTACATGGCACTCGGTTGAAATATTTAATGATGAAAAAGGAAAACCGACGGTAAAGTGGCTTGAAAATAAGCATGAACTTGAAATGGCCATCAAATTATCAATATCCCATACACATCAGTATGCCGTTGCAGTGGCATTGATAGAATTACCAACTTAAACGGTTAAAGAGGCAAAATTGAGTAACTTTGAAAAAAAGAATACATTAACTCCCGCCGATTACAAGCGCCAGGTTAAAGAAGCAGCTGAACTGATTACTTCGCGCTGCCCGATACCAAAGAATACGCTTTGCCTGGTGTCCGGATCGGGTTTAGGGGATTTTGCCAAACGTATTAAAGTCTTTCATTCATTTCAAGCCAGCCAAATCCCAAACTATCCGGTACCGACCATTGAGGGCCATCCCGGGCGACTTATTTTTGGTACATTTAGCGACAAACCCGTGATTTTAGTGCAGGGTCGGGTGCACTTTTACGAGGGTCTCAATGTACACGAAGTTACGTTTTATATGAGATTACTGGCTGAGCTGGGCGTTAAAACAGTAATTTTAACCAATGCGGCCGGTGGAATTAACCCTAATCTGGAAGTTGGTGATCTGTGTGTGATCAACGATCATATTAACATGATGGCCGTCGACGACCTGGCATTTTATGGCAACAAACTCCTGCATCGCCAGGATCAGTTTTATGATCGTGATTTGATTGATTTGATCAAAAAAACGGCTATTGAGTGTAAAGTTAATATCAAAGAAGGAACATATTCCTCGGTGAAAGGGCCATGTTATGAAACCAAGGCAGAAATTCGCATGCTTGAGATTATGGGTGCAGACCTGGTGGGAATGTCTACGGTTCCTGAAGTAATTATTGCAAAATCAGAAAATATTCAAGTAGCAGGTATATCCTTGATCACGAATCGGGCCTCAGGTTACTATCCCACTAAGCTCTCGCACGAAGAAGTCCAATTGGTGGCCGATGAGGCTAAAGAAAAATTTTCATACTTGCTTGAAATGATCATCAACAAGCAAATTGTTTGAAAATCACCGCTTAAACTCTTCTATGCTAAGATTTAAACGCAGAGAAATCCGATGAGCCTGCCCGGTTTCTTCCCTGAAAGCACTGCTTGTGAAGCAGTAGTCCAGATACATTTCAGAGAGTCTTAATCCTGTTCCAAGAGTCAGTTTTCCCAGATCGTCGATACCTGTCCGAAAAGCCAACCTTTCACGATACTCATATTCTATACCGGTGTGAAAATCAAAACTGATTTCTCCTACATGGAACTGAGAGGCTTCTTTTCTGCCTTCGAACCGTGTATCAATATCGTGTGCAATAAGTAATTGCCCTTCAAATATTTCTAACTGATAGCAGATACCTGCTTTTACGGTTGGGGTTATAAGCTCATTCTGCCCGGAATTCCATGCAATATATGTAGTGGTTATGTCCTGAATAGTTAGACCAAGATTGATTTTTTCAGATATCGGGTACATAAAACCAACATCCAGACCTATTCCATAAGCAGACCCAATATCTCCTAACGAGCGATGAATAAACTTGATATTAATACCATAAGTCAGTTGGTTATAGGATGATCCGGCGTAAGAAAAAAGAAAGGCATAATCTGTTGCGTTAAAAAAACGGATGTGCTGAGTTGGATTTTCTTTGGTGTCCATATTTAAAGGATCCCAGGCTTGTCGGGTATCTGCAATATCAGATATTCCTAATCGGAGTACAGAAAGTGCAACCGTATTTTTCTTGCCAAAAGGAAATGCAAGAGAGGCGTAATCATAATTAACAAGACCTGCAAAAGTATTTGCATGCATGAGGGCGATTTGAGGATACTGCATATCGGCAAGGCCGGCAGGATTCCAGTATCCGGCATGTATATCTTTAGCATAAGACACAGCGCTTCCACCAAGAGCAAGGTATCTGGCTCCTGTTCCCAGAGATAAAAATTCACCTGCATATTTACCGACAACGGTTTTAGATAATAAATCCGGGGTATAACTTATGGAGAATAGAAAGTGTAGTAGAAGTATTAAGGCAAATCTCACTGTGTTTGGTTTAATTGTTTGCCTTAAAATAAAAAACTGCAATCAAAAGATTGCAGTTTTAATTAGGTGCTGTGGTTAATCGTCTGTATCTAATACATGATCGTAACCTGCTGTTCTGACCGTACTTGGTGTCTCTTTCTGTTTCTTTAGACGGACTTTAAAATAAGGTCTATGTCGGTCAATCTCTTTTTTAGAGATACGAGTTCCATTATCTGTATCTTTAGCATGCTCAAAACCAGCAGTTCTTACTGTATCTGGTGTTTTGCGTACTTTTTTTTCTGTAGTAGACATATAAGACTCCTTTGTTATTTATTAGTATTATTTACTATTAACAACGCAATACTATATGCCTATGTTTCAAATCATCGAATTAATTTGGTAAATCTTGCGATTCTTCAGTGATTTTCGAGGTGCTTTTGATGTGTTCCATCACTTTATCGCGCATCAATGAATCGGTGATATAAGGTAAATATTCAGAGCTCATGATTTGTTTCATGTATGTATCGGTATCAACACCAACCATAGCAGCTTCCTTTTCAGCATGAACTTTAATATCCTCTTCATCGACTTTTATATCATTCATTTCAGCAAGCTTAGAACGGATTAACATCCAGCGAGCATGTTTTTCAGCATTTGGACGGATCTCATGTCTGAATTTGATCTCGTCAAATCCGGGTGGAAAATTTCCGCCAACTTGTCTTTTGGCATTTTCTACCAGCATGTTTTCGTAGGAATCGACCAAAGAAAGTGGTAAGGGGAATACATTGTCTTCGGTGAATTTATCGGCAATGCTTTCAAAAAGATCTTCATCAGATTTTTTGGTATAATGAGCAGCGATCTGCTCTTTTAAATCAGCCTTAAACTCATCGGTTGTTTTTATTTTACCCTGGCTGAGTTTTTCGGCATATTCATCATTAAACTCGGGCAGACTTACACGTTTGACTTCTAAAACGGTAACCTGGTAGTGTGTTTTAACTTGTTCTTTGGTCTCAGGATTTTCATCTTCTATGACAACCTGGCGCTCATCCCCGGTTTTTGAGCCCTCCAGGGCACTTAAAAAAGGAGAATCTGATTTAAGGTAATCAAGATTAAAGGTCTGCTTTTCAAGGTTCTCACCAACAATAGCCACACCATTCTCATCTACTTTCTGAAGGTTAGCTACTACCACATCCGACTTTGTAGCCGGCTCATTAACAACTTCGGTCTTGGCATAGTTTCTTAGCAACGCTTTCAATTCTTTATCAACATCCTCGTCAGTGATCTGGTAGTTGACCTTTTTAAATTCGTAATCTTCAAAAGTTTTAAGGTCAAATTCGGGTTGGATCTCATAATTGAGATAAATGGTAAGCGAGTCGTTTTCTACCAAATTAAAATCACGAATTCTGGCCTGGCCAATAATTTTAATATTCTCATCTTTTGAAACCTGTTCAAAATGCGAACCAGCTAGTTTTTCAACCACCTGGACTTGAATTTGCTCGCCTAACAAGCGCTTGATAATGGAAAGCGGTGCTTTACCTTTTCTGAATCCTTTAAGGTTAGCTTTTTTCTGAGCATCGCGGTATTCGTTATCCAGTTCAGACTGAAATTCAGCAGGCTCTAAAGTAAGTTCCAATTCCTGTTCAGTTTCGCTGATTGGTTTTATTTGACTCTTCAAGGTGATTAATTTGGTTAAGTTTTAAAGAAAACAAACTGAGAATATAACCCTCAAAACCGACTTATCCAATCGTGATATGGGCCATAAAAAAAGACACTTACCGTTTTTTGGGTGCAAAAATAAGAGTTGAAAACGATTCTGGCTTAAACAATCGTTGCGATAAATTGCGTATGTCTCTAATTGATATTTGATGGATCCGATCCAACACTTCCTGTTGTGGCAGAATACGACCAAAATAAAAATGATCGCGGGCCAACTGATTTTGTCGCTTGGATAAACTTTCCTGACCCATGATAATGCCTCCCAAAAGTTGAGCTTTAGCCATATTAAGCTCTTTTTGACTGATATTCTTCTGGCAAAGCTTGCTGAACTCTTCGCGGATAATTTTCAGCGTTTTTTTTATGTTCGATTTATCGGTGCCGGCATATACAGAAAAGGTATTGATTTCATCAAATGTGACAATGTTTGAATACACAGAATACACCAACCCATATTTTTCACGTAAAATCATGTTTAATCTTGAACTCATCCCACCTCCAAAAAGGGCGTTAAGCAGAATCAATGAAAAATAGTCCTCATCTTGTCTTTGGAAAGGAAAACCCAGTACGATATGTGATTGATGAATCGGTTTGGATATGGATTTTTCAAAGGGAGAATAAGCATCCATGGGGTAATGTTCCCTTTGAGTATTGATTTTAGCATGCCGTTTGGGTATGTATTTCCCGGCCAGTTTAACCACATCCGCGTGCTTTATCTGACCTGCCGCAACCAGAAGTGTTTTATTCGGGACATAATTTTGCTTTAAAAAAGACAGAACCTGTTCTCTGGACAGATGATCAACAGATTCCTCAGATCCGGTTATGGGCAGGCCTAATGCATGATTGTTGAACAGATAAGCATCAAAATCGTCGAAGATTTGCTCTTCGGGGCTATCTTCAACACTTTTGATTTCTTCAATGATTACATCTTTTTCTTTCTCAAGCTCATCATCAGGAAATGTTGGTTTGAAAGTGATATCGCAAAGCACATCAACTGAAAGTTTGAGATGCTCGCTTAAACATCTTGCATAAAAGCAGGTTTGCTCTTTGGATGTAAAAGCATTTAAATATCCGCCAACCCGTTCCAATGATTCATTGATCTGAATATAATTGCGTTTTTTAGTGCCTTTGAAAACCGTATGTTCTATAAAATGGGAAATACCGTTAAGGGATTTGGTTTCATCGCGAGATCCATTTTCGACCCACAATCCCAGAGAAATGCTCTTAACAGCAGGAACATGTTGTGTAAGCACAGTTAATCCATTTGCAAGCGTAGTTTGCTCAATATTTTCTTCATGAAGGCTATCGTGGACGATCAATGGTTGTTTTTGTTTAAATGACATTAGAGTATGCAAATTTTTTTGGGGTCAGATCTTATCGCTATATATTTGTAAATTCTTTAAACTTCAAAAATAACATCATTTCAGGTGAACTGATTCGCAATCACATTAAATTTCATGACATTTCAAAGTAAAAATTATTACGAAGCCTTAGGCCTGCCACAAAAGCTTCAACTTGATCAAAAATTAGTTCAAAAGAAATTTTATGAGATGAGCCGCAAAGTTCATCCCGATTTTCATCAGACTTCAATTAATAAGGATTTGAGCCAGGAGTTCAGTTCAGTAATTAATCAGGCGTTTCAGACATTAAAGAATAAAGATAAACGCCTGATGTACATGATTGAACAGTATTTGGGACCATTGGATACACAGGCCGACCGTAAAAATGCACCAAAAGACCTGTTAATGGAATTGATGGATATGCAGGAAGTTTTAATGGAGTTTAAAGCAGATGCCTCTGAAGCCAACCGGAAGAAAATAACACAACTGGTTGAAGAACTGGATCAGAAAATCCAGGAGTTTGATGTAGATATTGATCAGTTAATTCCAAAATTTGATGAGACGGATGAAGATGATACAAAAAAGCAACTTATTACACAGCTTCGGGATTTAACCCTTACTAAAAATTATGTGAAGTCGCTAAAACGCACGTTTTTAGAAGCACTTGAGCCTTCGGAACTATAAAAAAGCCATCATATGAAATACAAAGCTATAGTTAATAAAAGTAAACCGATCAATATCGAGTTCGACTCGAGTGAGGGGTCATCAATTCATGGTCATTCAATATTAGTTGATGGTCAAAAGAAAGACATTCATTTGGTGAAACTTTCCGAGAATATGTACCAGTTGATCTTTGATGGAAAAACCTACATTGGCGAGGTGAATCTTAAGGGTGATGATTTTACTGTAAGGTTCAAAGAAGAATTGTTGGAAATTGAGTTGCTGGATGAAAAAAATCTCTTGATAGAGCGCTTGGGTATTAAATCAATGGCGAAAAAAACATCCGGACAAATTAAATCTCCTATGCCGGGACTTGTTGTTGAGTTAAATGTTCAAGTTGGTGATGAAGTTAAAAAAGATCAGGGTTTATTGGTGCTGGAAGCCATGAAAATGCAAAATGAGATCAAGTCGCCACTGGATGGTAAAATCAAAGCTATTGCCATCAATGTCAATGAACCGGTTGAAAAGAATCAACTGTTATTAACCATAGAGTAAGTGTGTCAAAAACAACAATCCTGGTAACCGGAGCTACAGGTTATATTGGTTCAGCACTTATCGGTGAGCTTTTTGGTAAGTTTGGTCGCCAAAAAATTCATATTAAAGCGCTTGTTCGAAAAACTTCCAATCTTTCCGTATTAGATTCATTTCCTGTTGAGATTATAGAAGGAGATTTGAATGATGTTCATTCATTGCAAAAAGCCACTCAAGAAGTGGATGTTATCTTTCATACTGCAGCATTAGTATCTTATCAACGTCACGATCGTAGAAACTTATTCCGTATAAATGTTCAGGGAACACGTTACTTAGTAAATGCGTCTTTAAAGAGCGGTGTCAAACGGCTCATTTTTACAAGCTCTGTTGCAGCCCTTGGAGTAGATGGATCCGGTAAACCATCAGATGAAACTGTTGGGTTTAAGCCCTGGCAGCATCGGATAGGTTACATGGACTCAAAGTATTTGTCTGAGCTTGAAATTTACAGGGGTATCGCCGAAGGACTGGATGCTGTGATCGTAAATCCAGCTGTAGTTATAGGAAAATATCCCGGAATTGAAATTGAATCAAAATCCTCAACACATTTGATACGTGAGATATACCGGGGAAACATTCCTTATTATCCCACAGGTGGTGTTGGTTTTGTGGATATCGGTGATGTGGCACGAGCCCATGTTATAGCCTGGGAAAAAGGTGTGCGTGGAGAAAAATATTGTGTGGTTTCTGAAAATTTAAGTTATAAGTCGTTTTTTGATATAATCCAATCCTTTTCCGGAAGCCGGAAAAACGAGGTGTTTCCATTGTCAAAAACTTTTGGACAAGTGTTGGGTTTTTTCCTTGAGCTTTACGGGCTTGTGTTTCAGCGCACAAACCCTATAGCACTGGATAATGTATATCTAAGTAATCAAATGTTATTTTATTCAAATAAGAAATCAATAGAACAACTAAACCTCAATTATACATCCATCAAAACTTCTTTAAAAGGGCTTATCGAAGTGTAACGAAGTCTGAAAGTCCTTCAATAAAAACACTTTAACCCCGATTATGAGAAACTTCAAGCCAAAACATATCCGATTGATTCTGCTGATGGTGTTTGGTATGCTAATGGTTACCAACTCTGCTTATTCAGATCAAAAAGCTTATCAACCGGGACAGCAAGCGCCTTTATTCTCAATTCCCAATCATGAAGGCACCATGTATTCACTTAAGAACATGAATAAAAATGGTGTGATCTTGGTCTTTCTTTCTACTCAATGTCCGGTTTCTAATGCTTACAATTCCCGTTTGATCCAAATGGCTGATTATGCCAAAAAACAGAATTTGGCTTTTATCGGGATAAACTCTAATGCAACCGAAGATTTATCTGACATTCTGACCCATATCAAGCAAAAGCGGTTGAATTTTCTAATCCTCAAAGATGAGTCGAATATTGTTGCAGATAAATATGGGGCAAAAGTTACCCCTGAGGTGTTTTTTATCGGTAAATCTTTTGAAATCCTATATCATGGGCCAATTGACGACAACCAACGCAAAGAGAGGGTTGAAAAACGTTATTTAAGAAATGCCATTGATGCTTATTTGAACGGGGAAGAAATTGTCCCGGATCAGATCAAGCCTAAAGGCTGTATCATAAAACGCATGAGATAATCTTTTACCTAAAGATTTACCCCATAAATTTACCCTTTGTATAATCCATAATTAATAAATTGCGTACTTTTATATTTTGAGGTATTCAGATAATTTGTATCCTAATACATCCATGGATTTTGAAACCGACAACTTTTCACTTTTTTCACACATGGCCAAAGACAAAGCATCCTCACAAGAAGTACAAAACATAAACCAGGAAAAATTAAAACAGCTAAACCTGGCTGTTGATAGCTTAGAAAAGCAGTTTGGAAAAGGAACCATCATGCGGCTTGGCGATGATGCCGTGGTAACCTTGCCTACTGTTTCTACAGGTTCGTTGACACTCGATTTTGCGCTTGGTGTTGGTGGATTACCAAAGGGGCGTATTGTGGAAGTGTATGGTCCTGAATCGTCTGGTAAGACCACACTGGCCTTGCATGCCATAGCCGAAGCCCAGAAAGCCGGTGGTATTGCAGCATTTGTTGATGCTGAACATGCCTTCGACCAGATGTATGCCCGAAAATTAGGTATTGATGTCAAATCGCTCCTGATCAGTCAACCCGAGTCCGGCGAGCAGGCACTTTCAATTGTTGAAACCCTGGTCCGTAGTGGCGCCGTTGATATTATCGTGATTGATTCGGTTGCAGCCCTGGTTCCTCAGGCTGAGCTTGAAGGTGAAATGGGGGATAGCCAGATGGGCTTGCAGGCTCGATTAATGAGCCAGGCGCTTAGAAAACTGACCGGTGCGATCTCCAAAACCAGTTGTGTAGCCGTTTTTATAAACCAGTTGCGGGATAAAATCGGCGTAATGTATGGCTCACCAGAAACCACCACGGGTGGAAAAGCCCTGAAATTCTATGCTTCCGTTAGGTTGGATATTCGTAAGATCGCTCAAATTAAAGATGGTACCGACATTGTCGGTAACCGAACCAAAGTCAAAGTGGTCAAGAATAAAGTGGCGCCACCTTTTAAAACAGTTGAATTCGATATTGTTTATGGTGAGGGGATTTCAAAGATTGGCGAATTAATTGATCTGGCGGTTGAATTCGGTATTGTCAAGAAATCCGGTGCCTGGTTTAGTTACGATACCGAACGACTTGGTCAGGGGCGTGAAGCCGTTAAAACCAACCTGAAGACCAATCAGGAGCTTTACGATAAGATATACAACCAGGTAAAAGAACAGCTTATGGGACTGGGGCCAGAGGTTGAAGCGTTGGCCCCCGCTGCAGAAAAATAGTGTACTTGTTTCAAATAGGTGATATTAAAAAAGGCATCTTAGGGATGCCTTTTTTCTTGCTGATCCGTGGATCAGGCCAGTGATAATTGTTCGGTATGGCGCAGTTTTTTGGCTACAATTTCTGCAGCCTTAATCAGCGGATAACCGGTTGGAGAACTCGTAAGCAAGGGGTGTGTGGCCACTTGCAAAGTTAATACCTGATGGAAAGTCATTTTATTTTCAATGATAACCCCAAGCATGTTAATGAGTTCACCAACACTTGGCCCACCCATTAAACCGGCACCCAAAATCAACCCGGACTCTCTGGAGACAATAAGCTTAATAAACTGATTACTGACATTTGGCAAGCTTTTGGGATGCTTATCAACACCTTCAAACATACCGGTAACGATATCAAAACCGCGTTCAATGGCTGTTTGCTCAGTAACACCAACCGAAGCAAAGGTTTTGCCACCAATCGCAGTTGAAAATATTGATACCGTTCCCCCAAATGTCCGGATCATGGATAATTTATAAAGGTTCATACCGGCTATTCTTGCCTCTGAACTTGCCGTTGAAGCCAACATTTGTCCTTTAACAACGCGGGTATAAAAACTGAACTTTTCGTCGCAATCACCTACGGCAAAAACATCTTTATTTTCTGTGCGCATGTATTGATCAACTTTGATTGATCCCAGTTCATTGATTTTTAACCCAGCATTTTTGGCCAGTTCAACATTTGGGACATATCCGGTGGCTAAAATAACAGCATCAGCCTCTAATATTCGACCGTCTTCCAACGCTACACCTCTAACAAATTGATCGCCCAGAATTTCTTTAACTTTGCAATTAAGTGAAAGCAAGATACCTGCTTGTGTTAGAACCGATTCGGCTTGTTTGGCCAGTTCAGCATCAAAAGCAGCTTGCAGTACATGAGGCAGCACTTCTATTAAGGTGATGGATTTACCTTGTTTACGAAGCTCATCGGCCATCTCTACCCCAATAAACCCGGCACCAACTATGACTATCTTATTAAACGAGTCTAATTTTGTATTGAGATCAGCCAGGTACTGTTTGTCTTTTGGAATCGTGAAAACATTTTGTAAATCAGTGCCTTTTAACCAACCGGGTACTTTAGGCAACGACCCGGTGGCTATGACCAATTTATCAAATGAGATCTCATCACCCGAAGCTGTTGTAATTTGTTTTAGTTCAGAGTCTATCATTGTGACTTCATCGATCAATAACTCCACTCCGGCATCTGTGATATGGCCTTCAGGAATGATGTTTTTATCAACTGAATGCAGCGTACCAAAGATATATGGAATACCGCAGGGTACAACAGCCTCTTTTTCTTTTCTAATTACTAAAACGGATTTATCGGCATAAAATGCTTTAGCAGTAGTAGCAGCAACAATGCCGGCTGCACTACCACCTATAACGAGAATATCAACATGTTTTTTCATAACTAACTCCTGAAAAGATTTGATGGAAAATGAGACAAGGCAAACGTCTGGGAAATGGGACCAACTAAAGCGTAATGATATGATCATTCACCAAACCAGCTGCCTGCATAACACCATAGCATAGTTTCGGGCCTACAAATTTAAAACCTTCAGCTTTAAGTGCTGTTGCCATTTTTTCTGATAACGGGCTCAGGCATGGCACCTCGATATCTGTTTTCCAACGATTTTGGATCGGTGTCTGCTCGACAAACGACCACAAAAAATGATCCAGGCTCCCATATTTCTTTTGGATTGCTAAACATATCCTGGCATTGAATACGGTGGCTTCAATTTTTTTTGGTTACGGATAATATGAGGATTGTGCATCAAAGACCGGATGGTTTCTTCTGTGAAGGTTGAAATGATCTTTGGGTCAAACCCGTGGAATGACGCTCTGAAGGCCGCGCGTTTGCTTAAAATAAGCCGCCAGCTAAGGCCGGCCTGGAAAATCCCCAGGCAAAGTTCTTCGAACAGCAACAGATCGTCGTGCAATGGTACGCCCCATTCCCGGTCGTGGTAGTCTTGTTCATAAGGGCTTTGCCGGGGCCCACTGGCAGCAGTCATTCATTCATTCGTTATTGGTTATGAATAATAAAACGATTTTTTTATGATATTCAACAGAGCATATGCGTAGATTAGAACTATGAAAATAGGTACTTACAACATAGAGCAGCCTGTAATGCTGGCACCAATGGAAGATGTGACAGATCCATCGTTTCGACGGTTGTGCAAGCTATATGGCGCAGACGTGGTTTTCACCGAGTTTATCAGCTCCGACGCATTGATTCGCGATGCAAAAAAATCACTTCGAAAACTTGATGTTTTTGACTACGAGCGCCCCGTGGCTATCCAGATTTTTGGTAATGATCCTAAAACCATGGCCGAAGCAGCTAAAATTGCCGAGGCAGCCAATCCCGACTTTATTGATCTGAACTATGGATGCCCGGCTAAAAAAGTGGCCGGTAAAGGCGCTGGTTCGGCCTTGCTCTGCCAACCCGATTTACTGGTTGAAATTACCAAAGCTGTCTCGGCAGCGGTTAATCTGCCCGTTACCGTTAAAACCCGTATTGGCTGGGATGAACATTCCATAAATATCCTGGATATTATTCGCCGGTTGGAGGATTGTGATATCAAAGCCATCACTATTCACGGGCGAACACGTGCGCAAATGTATAAAGGCAGGGCCAATTGGGACTGGATTCGCCGTGCAAAAGAAGTCTCAAACCTGCCCGTGATTGGAAACGGGGATATATGGACAGCTGAAGACGGATTAAGGATGTTCGTGCAAACGGGTGTGGATGCCATTATGGCTGGACGGGGGGCAATTGGAAATCCATTTTTATTTCGTGAGATTAAGCACTTGTTAAAAACCGGCCAAAAGCTAGCTGCCTCAACCTATCACGAGCGCATCGATGTGGCGATAAAGCACCTGGAGATGTCGGTTGAACGAAAGGGTGAAAAATACGGGGTATTGGAAATGCGCCGGCATTACTCCACTTATTTAAAAGGTCTGCCATCTGTTTCGCGCTACAGAGACTTTCTGGTCAGAGAAGACGATTGGCGATTGATCAGTGAAAAACTTCGCGAATTTGAAGCTCTTTGCGAGCAACATGAAAAGCAGGGAACCCTGAAAGTTCATACCGAAAATCTAAATGATCACTCCCCGAGGTTGGTCCTGGAGCCTTACCATGAAAAACCCGGGGAAAGGACGTTGTAAACTGCGGGTTAATTTCCAGGCACTGTTTGCAGAAGGGTAAAAAAAACCCATATTTATAAACTATTCAATTCATTTAAAAAATATTTCATACATGAGTCAGTATTACAGTGTGGCGGTTTTAGGAGCAACGGGGCTCGTAGGCCGCACCATGATCAATGTGCTTGAGGAGCAAAACTTTCCGGTTGAGCAGTTAGTGCCGCTTGCCTCTGAGCGGTCTGCCGGTGTAAAGATCACCTTTAAAGGAAAAGAATACATCACCCAGATCCCCAGTGCCGAGATATTCAGCAAAGTAGATATTGCGCTGTTCTCCGCAGGAGGGTCTGTTAGTAAAGCCTGGGCACCAGTAGCTGCCAGGGAAGGGGCTATTGTGATTGATAACTCCTCGGCATTTCGTATGGAAAAAGATGTGCCACTGGTGGTTCCTGAAGTGAATGCCGATGCCATTTTTAAGGACGATGGCTCACCCGCTTCAATTATTGCCAATCCAAATTGTTCGACCATCCAAATGGTGGTGCCGTTAAAACCTTTGCACGATAAGTATAAGATCAATCGGGTGGTGGTCTCTACCTACCAGTCGGTAACGGGTAAGGGCAAAAAAGGTCTGGAAGCTTTAGAAGATGAAATAGCTGGAAAAGAGCAGGCCAAGTATGAGCATGTTCATCCGATAGCCTATAACGTGGTACCTCATATTGATATTTTTACAGATAACGACTACACCAAAGAAGAAATGAAAATGGTGAATGAAACCCGAAAGATTCTCAGCGATCCTGAGTTAAAGGTTTCACCAACCACAGTGCGGGTACCGGTTTATGGTGGCCATGCCGAATCGGTTAATATTGAGTTTGAAAATGATTTTGAGATCGATGACGTCAGAAAGTTACTGGCATCGACTCCGGGTATCGTTGTTCATGATCACCCCGGTGAAAATGTTTATCCTATGCCCATTAACTGTTATGGCAAGGACGAGGTGTTCGTAGGTCGAATTCGACGCGATTACTGGCACCCCAAAACATTGAACATGTGGATCGTAGCCGATAACTTGCGAAAAGGAGCGGCTACAAACGCCGTTCAGATTGCCAATTGTTTGGTGGGTAAACTTATCCCAAAAGCAACTGTGTAGATAGTTAATACAACTGATGAATGGATGAAGCCTAAAATTCTTCATCCATTTTTTTTAAAGCAAAAATCATCATCGGTGAGCTGAAAATCCATAAAAGCACCAAAATCCAGATTCTACCTTCCAGGATATTATAATCAGCAAAGAGTTTCTGCCATGAATGACCGGCTATGTAGTGGCCAAATAAAAACTCAAAACCGACAGTTAAAACCAGCCACAGCAGCCCGATCCATAAGGCTTCTTTGAAGCTTTTGGTAGGCCAGCGTTTAAAAAACAGCCAGGCAATGGTGCCAAAAATCAAAATAAAGCTCAGCGTCGAAAGCTGATGGCTCAGAAGCGGATTAAAAAAAGCCAGCAGAACATTTTCGCGAAAAATCCCATTGGCAATTGCAATTGGAATAAATGCCAACCAAAACAGAACATATTTCATGATTCAACTGTTTGTTTGTGTGACTAATAGATAATATGGGCTTAAACAGAGGTTTTTCATTCCTGTTATATTAACTTAAGGGTTTTTCAAGCTACCCTAACTTTAGGAACTTATGAGTCAGAACGATGATATTAATCGCCAGATATTAGAAGATAATTTATGGAAAGTGATGTACAAACTCTCTCTTCCGGGCATTTTTGCAATGCTGTTAATCGGTATGAATGCATTTGTGGATGCCCTGTTTGTTGGTCGCTTAGTTGGTAAAGATGCATTAGCCGGTATTTCTCTCGCCTTTCCTCTCACATATATCACAACAGGTGTAGCTTCAATGCTTGGAATTGGATCGGCCTCGGTTCTAAGCCGTGCCATTGGATCGGGTGATTACGATAAGCAAAGATTGATTTTTGGCAATCTGACCATGATGTGTTTACTGGCTTCAGCTTTGATTACAATACCCGGATACTTTTATGCACGGGAGCTTGTCGGCTTTATGGGTGGAACCGGCCGGGTGTTGGAGCTGGGTGTTGAGTATTATAAAGTTTTGGTATTAGGATCATTTTTCAGTGTCTATTCAGTTGCTACCAGTATGATCATCAGGGCTGAAGGTAAAATTAAAGAATCGATGATCTACACCGGTATCAGCATGGTTTTAAACATGATCCTAAACCCGATTTTCATTAGCACTTTAGGTTTAGGCGTTACAGGTGCAGCTCTGGCAACTATTATTTCTACCACGGTTTATTCCTCTTTAAACTTTTCATTTTTTATTGGTGGTAAAAGTTCGGTTAATTTTGAAACCAAGACTTTAAAACTGGCACCATCGCTTATTCCAGAAATTTTTGCGATCGGTTTGGCAACCTTGTTCATGCAGGTTATGACCCTGATCCAGCAAATGCTTATTTTCAAATCCATTGCTGCGTATGGCTCAGACTTCGATATTGCATTTATGGGAGCAACCACTCGCATATTTATGCTGACAATAATCCCGGTCTTTGGCCTGATGCAGGCCCTTCAGCCTGTTATTGGCATCAATTACGGTGCTCAGAATATTGAACGTGTTAAAAAAGCCTCAAAGGTCTTTTTGATGGGAGGCACAGCCCTGATTCTGATGCTTTGGGCACCCATGCAATTTTTTCCCGGCTATTTTCTTGGTTGGATGATACCCGATGCTGTCTTTACAGAAAATGATTACAATAATTTCAGGGTGATCATGCTCGTTCTGCCAGGCTTTCCCTTGATCATGGTAGGTGTAACCATGTACCAGGCCATTGGCAATGCAAAGATGGCCGGCATTTTAACCATAGCCAGACAATTTGTATTGTTTATTCCGGCCATTTTAATTGTACCCCAGTTTTTGGGTCTGAATGGTATTTATTACAGCATGACGGGTGTTGATCTGATCATCACCGTAGCTGTTGCCATCTTTATGTGGCTGGAGTTTGATAAATTTGGAAGAAAGAAAGAACCCAGTAACGATACACTGCCTGAAACTCAGTTCGAGCCTGTTAAAGGGTAATGCTATTTATCGTACCTGGATGGTGGGTTAACCGGCAACTGAATAGAAATAAAAGCCCCTCCGTTTTTATCATTCTTCAGGTTAATGCGCCCGTAATGTTCGTTGATGATCTTGTAGCATATTGAGAGCCCTAAACCCGTTCCGGAAGGTTTTGTTGTGAAAAACGGATCAAATGCTTTCTCAAATACTGATTCTGCAAATCCAGGCCCGTTATCCTGAAAATTAATTTCCACATATTTTTTCTTGCCCGAGTTTTCACCTATCTCCAGCTCCCGTGTAGATATTTTTATGTAGGGAGAACTTCTTTTGCTTATATCCTGCTCTGAAACAGCTTCAATACAATTGAGCATAATGTTGAGGAATACCTGGTGGATTTGGTCAGGATCCACTTTTAAATTTGGTAAATCGTCGGAATAGTTCCTGATAACTTCAATATGGCTTTCTTTAAGATTTTCGGTCAATAAGGTCACCACCGAGTTAATAATGGTTGTTACATCTACCTTAACGATATAGGGTTTTTTGTGACGAGCAAAGGCAAATGTGTCTTCGATAAAGGTATTAATCCGATCAACTTCCTGTTGAATTCTGATCAGGTAATGATAATTCTCCGACTCGGCATCGAAATCAAGCAACATGGCCTGGATCATTGATTTAATACCGGCAAGAGGATTCTTAACTTCATGCGAAATAGCAGCCACAATTTCACCAAGAGTCTGCATTTTCTCGGTCTTTTCAGCCTGTAGTCTCAGACTTTTTTCCTCTGTAATATCTTTAAACAACATCAGCGCACCATCTTGAAGCCCGTTATGCAGATAACGAGGAGAGAGTGTATAGCCAATCGTAATATCGTGATTCAGATGTGTAATATTTAACTCACCACGATGGGCTTCACCCCGGGAAAATATTTTTTCAAGGTCAAAATCAGACAGGTTAAGTAAATCGGAAATATCTCTGCCCTGCAGCTCATTGTGTTTGTTGCTCAGCAGTTTTTCAGCAGCCCGGTTAGAAGATATGATTTTAGCATTCTGGCCTACCACAATTACGGCCTGCTGCATCTGGTTCAGAAAATTACCGGTATCCCCGTTATCGGCATTGTTGGCCAGAGATTCGTATAGTTTCTCTGTAAAAACCTGATTGGTTGCTACACGTTGCTGGCGTTTCTTTAAACCTCGGTAAACCGAATTGGCAATTTCAATATTATCCTTAACGGGATTACCGGATAAAAAAACCATATCCGAGGCACCTGAACGAATTGAGTGGATGGCAAAGGCAATATTATCTTTGGTAATAATGCTGATGAGCGGTGTTTGGGGGTGTAGCGAAGAGAGTGTTTCCAGACCTTCAATATGTGAAGCCGTGTTGGCTATCTCAAAATATATCAGATCAATGGCATTAGGAATAGCCGAAATGGAGCTGTGAGCATAAATTTCAACTTTATTAGCCTGAAGTTTAATCGCACGTTGCATTTGTACGATTTGCATCGATAGCCCGGAAACAATAGCTATATTGGGCATACTCGTCTCTCGTTGATATCAGAAAAAAACATGTGCCGCTTAATTATACTGATTTAATGCCTTAATGCCGGCTCCAACAGCTTTAAAGTATTTTTCGCAATCCTGTTGAGCGCATTCCATGTATACAGACTCAGGAAATGGCATAGGTATAACCTTTTTCTGGAGGGAGTTAGAGATAAATTCCATGGAATCTTTTGTGCTGGCAGAACCGGTTGAAAAAATAGTCTGGTACCGGGAGTGTTTTTTAAGCTCAGAAATAGCAAAATATGCAATGTCGGTCTCAGAATTCAGGCTCCAGTAACTTATACTTTCTGTCTGATTATTTTCCAGAATACTTAGTGCCAGATAGTTTTTCTCTATTTCCATCAATGCAACGGGTTCATGCACCTTAAAGAGTAAAGACTGTAAGGCCATGTGAGAACCATCGATCATATTAATTTTTTTTCCCGATGGTAAGATCATCATTTGCAACCTGTTGATGAACCGTTTTGGCATAAACACCAGCAAAACGGTTTGATAAGGATTTCCGCTGCCATTTTTAAGTGGTACGGCCTGCCAGGAGTAATCTTCAGGTGTTGTTAAAAACTTTGCAGCTTCGTCCTGGCATTCCTGTTTGAACATTTCTGAATCAAGATCCTCATCAACATAGGAGACCACACATTTGGTATGATTAATATTGACGCTAACCGATATCTGCTCTGCCTGATACTGGTTGAGAGTAGGAAGCAGATCGTTCATAACCGTTATCATCCCTTTTGAACTACCTGTATCCAGGACATCGGTGTAGATGTCGAAACCATAAGTGAACTCATGCTTGGAGAGAATTGAATGTTGGCCATCGTCATCTAAGACCATATGTACCAGATACATGGCGTTATTTTCGATACTCAGAGATAATTGGGATTTGTTCATGGACTGGTTTTACTCAATGTTAAGGTGATCTTTAAGCTTATTTAACCGAATATGACTAATACCTTTTACTTCAAGCAATTCCCGGAAATTTGTTAGCTTTCCGCCTTTATATGTTCTAAAACGAATAAGCCGTTCTGCCATAACCGGACCTATACCCGGTAGCTTTAACAACTCCTGATAAGTTGCCTGATTAAAGTTAAGCTTTTCAGAGGACTTTTGCTCAGGATTCCCACCGGATATATCTTCAGTTAATTCTTTTGAAAATGTTAAATCGACATATTTCTGGTAAAACTTCTCTTCGGCAGTTAAGATACTATCAACCTCTGAACCTGTAAAGAATTCTTTTTCTTTTTGTTCAATCAGGCCCAATGCTTCATTGTAAGGCAAAAAGGTTTTAAACGCAAGCCCTATCAAAGCTGAGCCAAGTAAAACCGTGATGATATATATTTCACCACGTGTGATACTTAATTTTGTTGACAGTTTATTAAAGTAGTTTTTCATGAGGGATTGGAGTTGAAAACATTATTGATCTACCAACACTCGTTTAACCCTGGGCGAAACAGAACAAAGCAATTCATAGCAGATGGTATTGATCTTTTCAGCCAAATGACCAGCATCCATGCCATGCCAACCAAATAAAACTGCCTCATCACCAACTTCAACTTGAGCGTCTTGATCCAGGGCTATCATGATCTGGTCCATGGTCACTGCACCGATTTGACGGTAGAGCTTGCCACGGATTTGTACGCTGGCTTTATTGGTGAGAGAACGATGGTACCCATCGGCATAACCGACTGAAATGGTGGCTATGCGGGTGGGCTCTTCCGCCTGCCATAACCGGCCATAACTTACACTTTGCCCTTTTTCAAGCCATTTAATAAACGTGACACGCGATTGAAATTGCATCACAGGTTTTAAGGAAAGATCGGTTTTGACGGCCGGCCCGGGAGTATAGCCATAGAGCAGAATTCCGGGTCGAACCATATCGAAATGGGCCTTTTTATCCGAGACAATTGCTCCGCTGTTGGCCATATGTTTTTGTATTCTGCGTCCGGCCATGTGATCAAACTCAGAAACCAGTGACTGATAGTTTTGCAATTGATGTTGAGAAAAAGTCAAGTCTTCGCCGCTGCTTGCAAAGTGAGAGTAAATGGCTTTTAAGTTCAGATAAGGCGAGTTTTCAATGCGTTTGGCAAGGTCGAGCGCATGATTTAAATCGATTCCCAGTCGTCCCATGCCTGTATCCACTTTCAGGTGGACTTGCATAGGCATGTTGTTGGCTTTAGCAATGGTATCGGCATGCTGAAAGGTTTCATAATCCGTTAGCGTAATATCAATGCCATGCTTTAAATAATACGGGTATTGATCGGGAAGTGGCGAAGCAAATGCCAGGATTTCAATAGGTTGCTTATTTGTGTTAAGGTTCCGGATATGCTCTCGCAATTCAATGGCTTCGTTTATATTAGCCACGCCAAAAGAACGAAGACCTTCCTGAAGCAAAATTTGCGAAACATATTTTACGTTGTGTCCATAAGCATTGGCTTTAACAATACCCATGATGGCACACTTGGGCCCAACTGTATTTTTAATTAAGTTCAGATTATGAACCAGGTGGTTTTTGTTGATCAGAGCCTCAGATAAATGGACTTCAGGAAATAAGTCCATTGAAGAACTTGTGGTGTTTAAATCACCATGCTGTTGCAAGAGGGTTTCCAACGTTTGGTTGTTTGCGCCGTGATATGGTTTCAAATGATCCAAAAAAATACTGTTTTACTTTCACATGAATTGCAATCAATCATCTCAGTTGATCTTTTAGATTTTAGTAATTATAATGGTTTCTTTTAGATATCAAAATCACCCTGAATGATTAATTACAGTCTAATTGGGTTAAATATACCTTTGACTAAAGAAAGTTCTTGATTTTTAAAGATGTTTTTTATATTCCTCCCGTTGTAAGCAATACAGAAGTACAGGTTAACTAGATAAATGGGAAAAGTTTAAAGCTGATCCGAAGTGGGAAAATCGAGCAAAACAGCGCAAGAATCAGATCAAACAACAGAGACGAGCACGCCTTTAAACCATACCAACGAACTTTCAAGCAAAAGAGAGTGGATTTTGGCTGGGAAAATCAAATCGGCTTATTGTGAAGGGTGTAATCAATTTGTACCAAGAATATTTGTTGGTGAATGGAAACCAAGCGACAGAATTAAAGATGAAGACGATTTGCTGGATTTAAAGCCAACTAAGAAAAACAACAAGAAGAAATCAAATTCAGAACCTGAAGAGGAAAAAACAGAAAATCAATACTGGTTGAAATGTCCGAACTGCAATCAGGTACAACTTGTTAGTGAATGGCAGATTCAGATCGATCGCCAGACCAGGTTAGAAGATTTAAAACCCGAAGACTGTGCCAAGTATTTCCCTCAGGGTTTGTATGCAGAAGGAGATGTGGTTTTTCATCCGGCTTTAAATGACGTTGGCATTGTAAGATCGAAACAATCCACGGCAAGCGGCGCAAATGTTATTATTGTAGAGTTTCAGAATTCAGGTAAGAAGCAGTTGCTGGAAAATGTTCAGGTCAATAAGGACGGAAGTTCCAGGGCTGTAACAAAAAAGGGAAAAGTTAAATTAAAAATTAAGAAATTTTAAGTATAAAAATCACTATCAGAGGAGGTGACACAATTGGTTGGAGTTCAAATTCAAGATAATGAAACGATTGATAAGCTATTGAAGCGTTTTAAGAAAAAGTACGAGCGTGCTGGTGTATTGAAAGAGTTTCGTAAAAGAACATACTACACAAAGCCCTCTGTTGATAATCGTTTGAAACGGGCTCGCTCCAAACGCCGCGCACAGCGCGCCAACGAAGAGCGTAACGCTTAAACCGTAAGTCCAAGACCAAAAATAGGCAATTCCTGATCAGCAGGGATTGCCTATTGTTTTTTTGCACTAAATTTTTTCATATTCCATGTCTAAGTTTCAGGGACAGGTTACCACTCTACCACCCGATAAATCCATTTCTCATCGTGCTGCGATAATAGGGGCCATTGCCGAAGGCACAACAGAGATCAGAAATTATTCCAGAGGACTGGACAATCAGACCACCTTGTCGGTTTTAGGCCAGCTGGGCGTAAATTTTCAGCAGACCGAAGATGGCAATGGTAATCATGTGGTGATCCACTCTAAAGGATTATGGGATCTTAAAGCACCGGAAGAGACTCTGAATTGCAATAATTCTGGTTCTACCATCCGGATGCTCTCAGGTATTTTAGCAGCTCAGCCCTTTAACTGTCGTTTAATTGGTGATGAGTCGCTTATGAAAAGGCCGATGAAGCGGATTGCCGATCCGTTGAGCGAAATGGGTGCCAATATTACACTCTCTGAAACTCAAACACCACCTGTTGAAATTAAAGGGGTAAAACCGCTGAGGCCAATCTCTTTTCATCAGAAAACACCTTCTGCCCAGGTCAAGTCTCTGATCCTGTTTGCAGCCATGCATGCCGAAGGTGCCACAGAATTTATCGAGCCGGTTGTAACACGTAACCACACTGAACGCATGTTGGGGTTATGCCCTCAAATGCTTGAAAATGGGACAATACGATATGTGATACACGGGCCCTGGCAACCTCCTGCCAGACCATTCTATATACCAGCCGATCCATCGGCGGCTTGCTTCATAACGGCACTGGGTGTGTTAAGTCCTAACTCTGAGATCAGCCTGAGCAATGTCTGCTTAAACCCGACACGAGCTTTATTTTTAGATATCCTGCGTGAGAATGGATTGAAATTACCTATTGAAAATCAACGAACTGAAGGTGGTGAATTGATCGGTGATATTGTGATCAATCACGAATCATTAGAAAAGCCGCTTAAGATTTCAGGTAAAGAGACGGTTGCTGGTTTGATTGATGAACTGCCCATGCTGTCTGCACTTTCGGCAGCTGCCACCGGTGATTTCGAACTGCATGATGCCAAAGAGTTACGGGCAAAAGAAAGCGACAGGATCCATGCCATGGTGTTGAACTTAACCGCATGCGGCTTCAAGTGCGAAGAATACAACGATGGCTTTTTGGTGAAGGGCAGAGAAAAAAAGCCTTCCGGCTCGGTTCCTGTTAAAACATTCGCCGATCATCGGATTGCCATGAGTTTTGCCATTTTGGATGCAGCAACCGATATTGATGTGGTTCTGGATGATCCGCATTCAATAGCTGTTTCTTTCCCGAACTTTTTTGATATCATTTCATCCTTAACTGTTTAACCAGGGCATTACTATTATGAAATTTCACTTGTTATCTGTTGCATGTTTAGTTGGTCTGTTCTGGGCTTGTGGCACAGAAAGCACGGATCCAAGAGAGTTTTCCAACAACCTGAATTTACTCTCCCCGGAAGACAGCTCTGAAGTAATATTGGATAAATCCAATGATGATAGTTTGTTCTTAAAATGGGATGAACCGACCGATATATCCGGCGCATTGACCTATACGGCTATTCTAGACCTTGATAAGAATTTTTCAGCCGCTAATGGCAGCGTTTTACGTGTTGAAGTTGAAGATGACTCTATGGTTGGGTTTTCTTATAACGACATCTCAAGTTTTAGCATTTTTTCTTCTAAATCGGTTGATACCCTCTACTACACTGTTTTTGTCAGAAACAGCTCCGAAGAAATCCGCTCAAAGGATATTCATCGTTTTACATTAAAATTGATAGACTAACCGGCAGGTCTTAAGGTGTTGGCCCTGGATTGGTTTCAAGACATTCTATGATCAGGGAATGCAGCTCACGGCGTACCCGCCGGATTTGTTTGTTTGCCGATGTCGGGTAGACTCGATTGGTTAAGAAAATAATCCCCATCTCGCGTTCAGGATCAATCCAGACACTGGTGCCGGTAAATCCCAAATGTCCGTAAGATTTCAGAGAAAGGTACTTGCCGGCTGATGATTTCCCGCCATAGGATTTTAAATCCCACCCTAATGCCCGGCTTTTGAGATGTTTATCCCGAGTGGTAAACAATCTTAGTGTTTCAGGTTTTATGAATGCTTGAAAATGAGTATTGCCTTCATTGAGCAGCATTTGAACCAGCTTAATAAGATCTGTTGAGGTTGAAAACAATCCGGCATGACCGGCTACGCCTCCCATTAAAGCAGCATTTGGATCATGGACAAGCGGCCTGTTGCGTTCAAATGGCCAGTCGGTATCCGCTTCTGTTGGGGCTATCAGGGAGTGAGCCCCCTTTGTTGGATTAAAAAATGTCGACCTTAGATTCATAGGTTTGGCAAATGTATCTGCAAAAAAAGCCGCCAGGGGTTTTCCGGAGCATTTTTCAACCAACTCTCCAAGTAAAATAAAATTCAAATCGCTGTAAATAGTCTTGATGCCAGGTTTAACAATACAGCTGTCCTGGTAAATTGCCGTGATCAGGTCGTTTTTTGTTGAGCATAATTTTCGGTAAGCCCGAAACGGGATCAATCCTGACTGGTGTAACAGCATTTGCCTGATGGTAATAGATTCTTTGCCATTTTGGCCAAAGTCAGGAAAATATTTGCTGTATGGATCGCTAAGTTTAAACGCACCCTCATCGTAAAGCTTCATCAAGCTAAGTGTAGTGGCAAATGCTTTTGTGAGAGAGGCCAGGTCGTAAATAGTGTTGAACGAGGTTACATTGGCCGAGTCGCTATAGGTTAACTTGCCATAGGTGTTGTGGAGTATAACACTGTCTGGTGTTACAATAGCAAGAGTGGCTGAAGGAAACGCCCTGTTTTTAATAGATGCATTTATGAGCTGATCTACAGCAGTAAATTGGTTTTTTGTGGAAACAGCCGTGCATGGTAAGTTCAGCATGAAAACAAAAACCAGAATACCTGCTATAAACTTACCAATAGCCATTGCTCACTCAGGATAAGGTTCTAAAAAAGACTCAGATTTACATAACGGTTTGGATTTTCTTTCAGATCCGTGATCAGGGAATCCAGCCTGGACACTGTTTGGTTCAGGTTATTATACAATTCAGGGTTGCCGGCCAGTTTTCCAATGGTGCCATCGGGATTTTCGAGCTTGGTGATCAATGACTCTGCTTTAACAGAAACATTGTTGAGATTGTTATAGAATGTATCATCAACCAGAAGCTTGCCCAGTGAACCCTGTCCCTTGTTCAGGGCAACCGAAACGGCATTTAGGTTTGTGATCATGGAATCCAGCTTATTTGGGAGTTGATCGTCGGAGATCAACTTCGCCATTAATCCATTGCCTTTGTAAAGACGCTCAGTTGCAACTTCAAGATTTGTTGCCGTTTGGGTCAGACGATCAATTAATAAGCTGCTATTGATAAGTTTACCGATCGTACCCTCACCACTATTGATCTTTTCGAGTGTTTCATTCAGGTTGGCAAGTGTTTTCATAGCCACACCGCTTAATTGACCCAGTGAGGCTTCGTCGGACATCTCAATAAAATCGCCTTTATCGGCAATTTTATCATATCCCGGAGTAATATCAACATACTTATCACCTAAAACGCCTAACGATTTTATTGTGGCTCTGGAGTCTTTGGTTACCAGGTCGGCGAATTCATTTTTAATGTTCAACTGAACGACAACGCCAGGTGTGTCATTTCGGGTTGTGAAAGTCATATTGGATACGGTTCCAACTTTTTTACCGGAAACCGCCACAAAATTGTTTTCGGCCAGGCTTTGCACATCTTCAACAAAAATATATATATCTTTAACCCCGGAAAGAACACTTGTGTTTTTACCGATAACTACAGCTAAAACTGCAAACAAGCCAATACCAAAAACAAATAACAGGCCGGTTCTAAGATCTTTCCAAAAGAGTTGAGACTTACTTTTCATAATTATGAGTATAGCAATTTTTCATGAGTTTGCAGGGGATATTTGATTATAGTTCAACCTCATCACTGGACATAAACGATGTTATAAACGGATGATTTGAATTATGAAGTTTGTCGGGTTTATCATCGAAAATGATTTTACCCTGATATAACACGGCAACATTGTTGGCTACTGCAAAGACATCGTCTATGATGTGTGTTACAATAACGGCACCTAACCCATTATCGCGTTGAAGTCGGGTGATTAATTCCAGGATACGCTTTGTACTGACGGGATCCAGCCCTGCGGTTGGTTCGTCAAACAAAACCATACTGGGATTGAAAATGAGTGCTCTTCCAATGGCCACCCTTTTTTTCATTCCGCCACTTAAATTTTCAGGAAGAGCATTTTCATACCCTTCCAGCCCTGCAAATGCAATTTGATCTTTGATGCGTTTCTGTATCTCAGCTTCTGGTAATTTCAGATTTTCGCGGAGAAAGAAACTGAGGTTTTCGCTAATGGTCATAGAGTCAAATAAGGCATTGCCCTGGAAAACAATACCCATTTTCTGACGGATTGGAAATAAGCTAGTTTCTTTGATATTGCTGATTTCAACCCCATCGATATACACTTCACCTTGAGTAGGCCTTATTAATCCCAGCATCAGTTTAATGATCGTACTTTTTCCAACTCCGCTCGGCCCCAGAATGGCTTTAATGGTATTATCCTGTACCTTTAACGAAACACCTTTTAATATTTCCCGTGACCCATAATTGAGATAAACGTCGCGTAATTCAATCATTGAAATTACCTGTTCATATTTTCAAGAACCAATTTCGAGACATAGAAATTTGCAATCAAGACCATACCTGACGATACAACAATTCCTTTAATGGTTGAACTCCCCACTCCTGATGTACCACCGGTAGCAGAAAACCCATTAAAACAACTGATTAATGTAATCAACACGGCAAAAACAGGTGGTTTTAGAAAGCCAACCACAAAGTCTTTCCAGATCAACAGATCCAGTACTCCATTCCAGTATATGCCAGGGTCCAGATGATGGTAGAACTGGGCTACAAAGGCCCCGCTCATTAATCCGGCAAAATCAGATAAAGCGGTAAGAGGGGTGAACATAATCAATGCCGCAACCAAACGAGGCATTACCAATTTAGCTATCGGATCGGTGCCAAAAGCACGTAAAGCATCTATTTGCTCTGAAATTTTCATCGCGCCAAGCTCAGAGCCATTTCTGGCACCAACCCTGGCTGATAACATTAAGCCGGAGAGCATGGGGCCTAATTCTCGAATAAACGACAGCGCTGTGGTTCGGCCAGTCATAGTTTTGGCTCCAAATTCTTCCAACTGGTTACCAACTTCTATTACTAAAAGTGAACCGATAGCAATAGAGCTGACTAAAATGATCGGAATAGATTCTGTACCGGAAATGTAGGCCTGATTAAGCACATCACGCCAATACCTTTTGAAAGACTTGAATGAAGAAATGCTTCGCAGGCTAAAAAACAAAAACTCCTGCATTGTAAAGACAAAAGCTTTATACTTCCAGTTTAAATGCTCAGAATAAGATTGGGCAATTTTCCACATGGTATTAATAAATAAATCGTAAGCCTCTAAGATAAGCAATTTTTCATGAATTTGATCATGAGATAAGGATTTAACGCTGTATTAACATTCTATGCAGAAGGGGAGAAAATGGGGGTCATAAAACTAAGCGATACACAATCGGACTTTGATTTTCTCTAACCAGCTGTATTGGATAGCAACTTGCCCGAAATTATCCTCATCCTGTTGGCGTGCTCCATGGTAATCTGAACCTCCGGAAAACAAGAGGAAATATTCATTTGCAATTTCTTTGTAGTATTGCTTTTGATATTCGTCATGAGATGGATGAACAATCTCGATACCATCCAAACCAAGATCGATCAGGTAACGGAGCATATCGTCAGGTATAGACCTCCCGGGATGTGCTAAGAAAGACAAACCCCCGGCATTTGAGATCATTTCAATGACTTCGGCCGGTGGTGTTTCTATACTTTTAACATATGCAGGGCTGTGCGCACCCAGATATTTTCCAAAGGCTTCGCTGTAAGATTTTACATACCCACGTTCCTGCAGAACAGCAGCTATATGAGGCCGGCCAACAGAACCGTTTTGTGCTTTAACGAGAATCTGTTCTACATCAATCTTCACACCCATTTTGGCCAAATTATGAACCATTTTTTCGGCTCGCTTAAGCCTGTGGATTTTACACTCATCGAGATAACTTCTGAGCGTAGTATCCTGAGTATTGATATAATACCCGAGAATGTGAACATCAACATCTTCGAAAGTGGCACTCATCTCAACACCGGATATAAACTCCAGGCCGTGGGACTCGGCTTTGGGTTTTGCGACAGGTGTAGCACTTATGGTATCGTGATCGGTTATACTTATCGCTTTTAATCCGGCATTGATAGCCTTTGAAATAATTTCATCCGGTGTAAGCACGCCATCTGAGCAGGTGGAATGTATATGTAAATCAACCTTGCCACCCTCATTTACTGCACCTAGTGCGTCATATGGCATGGTAAATCAGTATTTGATATCTAAAATGACGGCATCATTTTTGATAAATTTTAATGAGATTTATTTTAAAAGTTAACTTATCTATGCCACCGAAAAATTCCTAATTCTAAAATTCAATTTGAGATGTTTTATCTAATTATTCACTTTATCTAAGTGACTATCAGCGGTGCGGGATTATTTTTTGCAGAGATTTTCAAAAAGCACGTCGGTGTCGTCGTGCTTGTTCAGCAAATGCTCTTTTCGCTTGATACGGTTGCACAAAACTTTTTGTTTTCTAAGCATGAGCCTGTATAACCAATAAGTGATAAGACTCCAGTTATAATTGAGAAGAGCGGCCCGGCAATAAGGAACTCCGGAAGCGATTCAAGGAAAAATTCCCAAAAAATTGCTGTGAAAATGATTATGAACAGGCAGAGTATAAACAGTAAAATCCATGCGGTTTTTTTTACTGCACTAACTTTCAGGGATAGTTTATCTTGTTTGATCTCTTCCTGTGTTCTTTCACGATCCAGATCTGTCATATCATCTGCTATGTTAGGGTGTGTTGGTTTAACGGACAAGTTAATGCATTCTGATCAGGAAACCATTGATTCCCAGCTGTCATAAAGCGCTTCAAGATCCCGCGTAATTTTCTGGTATTTTTTTAATGTTTTCTCAGGATCAGGTTCAGTTTGGTAAAAATCCGATGCACTGATTTTTGTTTCAAGCGCTTCTTTGTCTTGTTCGAGATACATGATTTTTTTCTCTAACTCCGCAATTTTTTTTCCTTCTTTTCCCTGCCCACCGGTTGTTCCGGTTTTTGGTGTGGTTTTCTTTTGTTTCTCAGCAGGCTTGGTTTGCTCTGTTGTCTCCAGCAAAGAGCGTTCTTTTTTAACCAGGTAATCGGCATAGGGTTCCTGGTACATGAAAAGCGAGCCATCTTTAATTTCTATGACTTTATCGACCAAACTATCCAGAAAATAGCGATCGTGGCTTACAATGATCAGTGTCCCATTGTAATTTTCAAGTGCCTCAATCAACATGTCCTTTGAGCGCATATCCAGATGGTTGGTCGGCTCATCCAGAATCAGGAGGTTTGAAGCTTGAAGAAGGATCTTGGCCAGAGCGACTCTGGATTTTTCACCACCTGAAAGCACAGATATTAGTTTTTCGACACTGTTACCACTGAACAGAAAACATCCCAGTATATCGCGGACTTTTTTACGGGCTTCAGAATCGGGAGCCGAGTCCAGCATTTCGTTGAGAATAGTTTTCTCAGGTGTAAGGTTCTCGGTTTGATGCTGGGAGTAATAGCTCAGTTCCACATTATGGCCAAGGGTGAACTTGCCATCAAAATCGGTATGTTGAGACAGAATTTTACACAGGGTGGTTTTACCGGCGCCATTCGACCCAACAATCGCAATGCGGTCTTCTCTCATCACTTCAAGGTTGATATCCTCAAGTACGGGTTTGATTGATCCGTTTGCCAGAGTATAGGATTTTGAAACATGCTCCAGATTAAGCGCTACTTTTCCCGATGGCAATGCTTTGGGGAAGCGAAACGAAATTTGAGAGAGATCTTCCTCGGGTGCCTCTAAATCGGCCTGGAGCTTTTGCAATTCACGAAGCCGGCTTTGAGCCTGGCGCGCTTTGGTGGCTTTATAGCGGAACCGATCCACAAAGCTTTCCAGATGCTGGATCTTTTTCAGGTCGTTTTTGTATTTGGCCATGGATTGCTCATAGCGCTCAACTTTGGCAGATTCATAATAACTGAAATTGCCTTTGTATTCATGGATACGCTTAAATCCGATTTCATAGGTTTTTGTGGTAAGTTTATCGAGAAAAAACCGGTCGTGAGAAACGATCACAAAACTGTGTTCATAACTGAGTAAATAATTTTCCAGCCAGCGCAAGGAATCAATATCCAGGTGGTTGGTAGGTTCATCCAGAAGCAACAGGGTGGGATTTTGCAAAAGCAACTTGGCAATTAAAAGCCGCATTTGCCAGCCCCCTGAAAAAGCCTTCACTTTTTTATGAAAATCATTTTCAGAAAAGCCCAATCCCGCAAGAACTTTTTCGGAGTCGGATTGCATACGGTAACCACCCAGGCGGTCGAACTGCTGGGAGGCCTCTGAAAAATCATGGATCAATTGATGATAAGACTCGCTTTCGTGGTCGTGTTCGGGGGAAGCCAGCTCTGTTTCCATGCGGGCGATAGACTCTGAAAGCTCAAAGAGCTTGTTATTGGCCTGAAGTGTGTATTGAAGCGCTGTTTTTTCCAGGTCGTCCCGGAAAGAAATTTCCTGGGGCAAGTAACCCAACGATGTACCGGAGGATTTTAACATATCGCCGGTTACATGAAGGGTATGGCTGGTTTGCTCGTTGCTGATTAGTTTAAGTAAGGTGGATTTTCCGGTACCGTTTAAACCGACCAGGCCAATCCGGTCTTTATCACCAATTCTAAAGGAAGTATCAATAAGTAAATCTTTGGTCCCGACAGAGAGCGACAAATTTCTGGCTTCAAACATAAAAAGTGACCTAAAATATCAGCAAAAAATGGATGTAAATACAGACAGGTGTGAAAATACGAAGCTTGGGATGAAAAACAGAAGGAAAACTTAGCTGAACAATTATTTGCCCACATTAAATTTTATCCAGCCTCTTGGACGCGGTTTGGTTACAGGTTGTCCGTTTAATGTAATATTGACGGCCTGGGCGCGGCCTACGGTAAGCTCAAAACCACCTTTGGCTGTATATTGGCGTTCTTGATTAGGCAGGAGCAAAGCTTCGCTGGTTACAGACCCATCACCTGAGATCACTTTTACCCAACTGGTATCGGACAGGGCTTTAATCGTTAATTGCTTTGAAGTGCCAGGGTTTGCGCTAACAGCTGAAGTGGTTGGGGCAACAGAAGCAGATTGGACAGCCGGTGTTGTGGTTTTAGGTGAAGTTGTTTTAGCCTCTGATGTTTTTTTATCGGCGCTACTGGCAACGGTTTTGGCCGCATCAGATCCGTTTTGATTCACAACCTCTGGTTGCTTTGAAGTTGTGCTTGGCGGGCTTGCAACAGCAACCGGTTGTGGTTCTGTGGTTTTAACCACAACAGTTGGTCCATCACCCGAGCCGTTGAATATAAATAAGATAAGGCCAATGAGAAAGACGAGCCCAAAAGCAATCCCACCATACAAACCCCATTGTTTTAAAGTCATATGGCTGATATCAAAACTTGGGTGCCCGTTCTGGTTTTGATTAGATTTTACCAGATCGTGCAGAGCTTCGTCTGTAAGTATATCGAGTTCTTCTCGACAGTTTTTGAGCATATTTTCATCTACCTGCAAATATTGCCCATAGACTTTTAACATGGCATATACATAAGGGGCAGGAAGAAATTTGAAGTCGTTTTGCTCAAGTTTAAGTAAGTATTCGGGTTTAATGCGGGTCTGTTGGCTAATAGAATCGACAGTAATATTCTTTTCTTTTCTAAGAGAAGTCAGGGTGGAGGATATATTTTCTAAATTTGATCGGTTTTTTTGTTGCGTGTCCAACATATTTGGGTTAAACTTTATCTCAACATCATCAAAATCTGAGTTCATATAAACGCTATAGTAAAAAAACTACACAATTGCTAAAACTTTTCTATAAAGTAAAGAAAAGTTTTGGTTAATATCAATGCTTTATGATGTCAAACAAGCTAAAATATTACAATTATTGCATGTAAGCCATGCTTTTTTCAGCTTTTGACAGGGGTTCAAATTTTATATGCAAGGATTATTTCTGATTCCTTAAATGTATCCTTCCTCAAATTCGTCGCAAAAGACCATTCAAGACGCAAAAAAAATACTTAAAGGTGTTTTTGGGTATCCGGATTTTCGCGAGGGGCAACAGCAGGTAATACAAAGCATTCTTGGTGGTCAGGATACACTGGCAATTATGCCAACCGGTCAGGGCAAGTCGCTTTGTTACCAGATTCCTGCCTTAATGCTTGATGGCTTAAGCCTGGTTATTTCGCCCCTCATTGCCTTAATGAAAGACCAGGTGGATCATCTGAAAGCGCTCAACTACCCGGCCCGGGCATTGAACAGCCAATCTTCATCTTACGAAAACGAGATCACGGCCAGGCAGATTAAAGACAAGTCGTTGAAACTGCTTTTTGTGGCCCCCGAGCGATTGGAAAGCGAAGGTTTTCGAGACTTGCTCAGATCTACCACATTAGCCCTGCTTGCCATCGATGAAGCACATTGTATATCGGAGTGGGGGCATGATTTCAGGCCAACCTATCGAGATATTATCACCCATTTATCACCACTTATGAAGGAATCGATGCCGGTAAAGCTTGCTCTTACCGCAACGGCCACCAAAGAGGTGGTTGCCGATATCCAGACATCGTTAAAAATGCAGAAGCCCAGGGTATATATCGGCGGGTTTGATCGGAAAAATCTTAGCTTCTCGGTTTTTGATCTTGAAAATAAACGCAAAAAGCTCCTTCAAATCCTCAAGGTTGTAGCAGGCCCGGCCATTATTTACACCAGCAGCCGACAACGCGCCGAAGAGCTTGAAGGCTTTTTAGATCAGCATCGCGTTCCGGCTAAAGCATATCATGCGGGTTTATCCGACCAGGCCAGGAGTGCCATTCAATCGGCATTTTTCCAGGATCGATTCAGGGTAATCTGTTCAACCAATGCTTTTGGTATGGGCATCAATAAACCCGATGTTCGAGTTGTGATACATTATGATCTCCCCGATAACATAGAAGCTTACTACCAGGAAGCCGGCCGGGCAGGCCGCGATGGCAGAAAAAGCTATGCGGTATTGCTTTATACCCCATCAGATATCAAGCGCCAGGAGTACATCCTGGAACATATGTACCCAAACAAAGAAGAGGTGTTCAGAGCTTATCAGGCGTTGAGATTTTTTAAACCGGGCTCCGGGTTCTGGATCAGTTTTACACTTCAGGAATGGCTGGACAAGTTAGATCAACATCAAACCAAACCTTTTTCGCTTTTTAAACTTCAATCTGTTTTAGATCTCCTGGTGCGGCAGGAATTGGTTACAGTGCATCCGGACACCAAATCAAAACAGTGGCGAATTCGGGTTTTGGTTGAACGGGGCATTTTAAAAGAATGGATCAATGCTTCCGGCGGCGCGCAACATAAAAAACTCTTTGATGGCTTGTTGCGGCAATTTGGTGACAGCTGTTTTTACCACTATAAGGCCTTCAACCTGGAAGCGCTTTCAGAGAAAAGCGGGCTTGGTTTGGACGATATTAAGCCATTGCTTCGGTTGTGGTTACAACATCGCCTGATCGATCTTAAGGAAAGCGACGTGATAGATCTGAAGTTGAACAGCGGCATGATCCCCATAGAGAAACTGCCCATTGATTGGGGAAAAATTGAACACCGAAAACAGGTGGTTCACGATAAATTCAAACAGGTGAAACGCTATATCGCTTATACAAAGTGCCGCAGAAATTTCATTTTAGATTACTTCGGCGAAACACACTATTCGGAAAAATGCGGTATTTGCGATAATTGTACCGGACGCCATCGCTCATAATGCTTCCAAAACACCCATTTGCAGCAAGACCAGTAAAATCACACCAAGCACTATCCGGTAGATAATAAAGATATAGGTAGAGTGCTTTTTAAGATAATCCAGCAAAAAAGCAATGGACGCATAACCCACGATCCCGGAAACTACCGTGGCCACAGCCAGGTTTAACAGTCCTTGTTCGGAGTTCTGAAGTTCAGGAAAGACTTTCACCAACTGGTAAATACCGGCAGCAAAAACAGCAGGCAGAGATAAGAGAAATGAAAACCGTGCTGCGGTTTCACGGGTCATTTTCATGAATAAACCTCCGGTGATGGTTGTGCCTGAGCGTGAAGAGCCGGGAATTAAGGCCAGGCTTTGGGCCAAACCAACCACGATGGCATCCTGCCAACTCAACTGATCGAGGGTTTTCAGACTCTGACCTTTAGACTCAGCTTTTTTTATGAGCATTTCAGCCACCATTAAAATCAGGGCAAGTATTATCAGGGAACAGCTGATAACATAAAGCGAGCGGAGAGAGGTTTCAATTTCATCTTTGAACAAGAGGCCAAACGCCACAATAGGTATGGTGCCGATTGCGATCATCCAGCCCATTTTGGCATCCTGGTTTTCGAATGGGGCACCCGAGAACAAGCCTTTAAGGGTTGCCAGGCTGATCCGGTAAATATCCTGGTAAAAATAGATCAGAACCGCTGCCAGTGTTCCGATCTGGATGATGGCACCGAAGGCAGCGCCGGGATCTTCCCAGCCAAATAATGCGGGAACAATAAGTGTGTGAGCCGAGCTACTGATGGGTAAAAACTCAGTCAGCCCCTGGACAATGCCGAGGATAATGGCCTGAAAAAGAGTCATATTGGTTTTTTGATTTTATTTAGCCCAAGATAAGAAACCCGTTTAAATTCCGCTGAAATATTTCGTATCTAAACTTTTAAATTCTGAAAAACCCGCATCTTGAGCAGCCCAAAAACATGGCAAAAGCAAAACGGCGAGTAATTGGCCCGGATACCGGGAAAATGGGACAGATCAGCCTGAAAAAACCTTCCAGTAAAAAGGCAGACCTTAAAACCAATGGTGGTTTTGAGCACCTGGAGATGACCGACGAGTTTCTAAAGGCCCTGCACTTAATGGAACATTCCCCGGATTGCCTGTTTATAACCGGGAAAGCCGGTTCGGGAAAATCAACGCTTCTGGATGTTTTTAAAACCAAAACCAAGAAAAATATTGCAGTTCTGGCGCCCACAGGCGTGGCTGCTTTAAATGTTGGGGGGCAGACCATTCACTCGTTTTTTAAATTTCCGCCGGGTTTGCTCACACCCGACCGTATCAGAACCACCCGCAACAAAAAGCTATACAAAAACCTTGAAGCATTGGTTATCGATGAAGTTTCCATGGTGCGGGCAGATATGCTCGACGCCATTGACGGGTTTTTAAGGCTGAACGGAAAGGATAAAGCCAGGCCTTTTGGCGGAATTCAAATGATCTTTATCGGCGATCTATTTCAGTTACCACCGGTTACTTCTTCTGAGGCTGAAGCCAGTTACCTGGAAACGTACTATCAGAGCCCGTATTTTTTTAGTGCGCATGTTTTCCGGGAGATCGGGCTGAGAATTGTGGAATTTGAGAAGGTCTTTCGTCAGAAAGACGACCATTTTCTGGATATTTTAAATGCTATCCGAACCCAAAGCATGACTTATCAGGAATTTGAACTTTTAAATTCCCGTTACATGCCAAGGTTTATGCCGCCAAAAGATTCCTTCTACATGACCCTTTGCAGCACAAACAGCCTGGCTGCAAAAATCAACACCTGGTATCTTAATCAGTTAAACACGAATAGTTTTAGGTATGAAGCCGATATAGAAGGCGAGTTCAACCAAAAAGTATTGCCAACCGACGAGCAATTGATGCTTAAAGAAGGCGCACAGGTTATGTTTGTCAAAAACGATCCCGATAAACGATGGGTAAACGGAACGCTTGGAAAAGTTTTATCGCTGTCGGAAAATGCCATCGAGGTTGAACTTGAAAAAGATGGCTTGCGCAGAACGGTTGAAGTTCAGAAAGTCAATTGGGAAATGATGGCCTATTACGTGGATAATGAAACCAAAGAGGTTTTGGCCGAACCTATTGGCATTTTTACCCAATATCCCCTGAAATGTGCCTGGGCAATAACCATTCATAAAAGCCAGGGTAAAACCTTTGAGCATGTGATCATTGATCTGGGCCGCGGGGCGTTTGAGCACGGGCAGACTTACGTGGCTTTAAGCCGGGCAACCTCCCTGGAAGGGATCGTTTTAAAAAGACCGATCTCAGAAACCGATCTGATTTTTGATCATCAAATCCTTGATTTTATGCAGCAGGTTTAATGCCATTACAAGCAACGCAAAGACTGGGGGCCGGTTAAGTTAAATCTTTATTAGCTTCTGATTTTGGTTTAAAAAATCAATCAAAATTTGTACTTTCTCCCTAACAATCACCCACCTTGGTGCCAGAGAAATAATCCAATGAAAACCATATGTCGTATGACAAAATTTATCTATGTCCTGGTAGTATTTCTAACCGCATCCTTTGCTGAATATCCAAGCTCACAAAATTCTGAACTTTATGCGGCAAGCAAAGCGGTATATAATGCACAGAAAAAGCTGAAAAAACTTCAGCGCGATTACAAGAAGATCAAACGTGATATCCGAAAGAAAGAACGCCGTGCTTTAAAAAAGGTTAAACGTCCCAAAAAGAGCACATACAGCAATCAGGAGGCTTATCAAAACGCACTTGAGCGTTATATCAAAAAGCGTGAAGCGGTTCAGCATCGTTATGAAAAGCTTAAGAACAAGCGTCTGAATCAGAAGCAGCGCCAGATCATGAGGATATTGAATCGAGAGTATACCGAAAGAGTTAAAGTATACTTAAGAAAGTATGATCCGGAAACGGGCACTTTTCCTGTAAAAGTGCATGGTGCCAGGCGATATTTTTCGGCAAACATCGAAGTGCCCGAAGAAGAGGCTTCAGATTTCAAAAAGAACTTTCGAAAAGCAAAATCCTGGGGCACATTTCGTATTGTTGAAACCCGGAGGCCTTATCTGGTAGCAGCTAAAACTTATGTAAACGGGAAAAAATACAAAGTAAAAGTACCCCTGGCCTATCATAAGTTTCTAACACACACATTTCCAGGTGGTAATCCATCTTTTACCAGGAGCCTCAACGATAAATACCTGGTTATTGCCGGAGGAAGTGCTTTTAAAGGCAGCCGGCTGGAAGTATGGGATATGAGTATCTGGCGGAATTTATTTTCTGTTGAAAGTGATCCGGATGATGAAAAAACAGATTTTTGGGCCAGTGCCGCTACCTTTGATCCAAAAGGTAAATTTCTTGTGGCCGGTGGAACAAAACCCAGGCTGCGCTCAAAACCAATTTCCAGGATCTATAACACCCGCAACTGGGATGAGATAACCACTGTAGAAGGCAGCCACGCCAAATTTTCAGAAGATAGTCAGTATATGATCACCCAATCCCTTTACAAGCAGCGCAAAGCCTGGGAAGTGGGTTCGTGGCAGGATATCCGCAACAGGTTCACAACCGATTACGAGTTTGATGACTGGATGGATACCCTGAAAATATGCCGTGTCTGCGATGAGGGATTGATCTCATCAAGTCATTTTTCTATACAACTGGCCGATCGGGACCAGATTGTTTTAGTTGATAATAACAGCGGCCAGGAGGCTGCCAACATAAAACTTAAAACCCGTTATAAAAATCCACCCTCTGATCTGAAAACCACGAAAGCTATTGTGGTTTCACGCTCAAAAGAGTTTTATGATGCCGAGATATTTACCGGATTTACACCTGATGGTAATAACCTGATCCGGGCTTACACGCATACCTATCCGCACGAAGGCGGCCGGGGATACCAAACTCATATTGAGATCTGGCGATTGTTGTGGAGTAAGAAAAATTTCTGACAAAGAAAAAAGGCCTAAGGGTTAAACACCAAAGGCCTTTTTTTATTTGGACTGTCCCGTCCTGTCTTTGTTTTTTACTGATCTCTCCACCGGCTCTGCATTGGATGAAAAGGATTGTATCCCATAGCATTATAGCGTTGGTAGGATACTCCCATTAAAAGATTCTTAAAAGGCCGATAGGTAAGAGAGGCATTTTTTAAGTACACCCCTGTAAAGGCATCTGTTCCGAATCCGTATTGAGCCTGCTTATCCGAGGCACCAAAGGGCTGATGCATCATGCCGATATCTGCTCTCAGGACGAGTGGAAAATCAAAAGCGTATGTCATGGTATTGACATATTCCCCAACCGTGTTGTTCATCATTGAATTGTACTCAAGGCTATAGCTGTGCGACATCCTGAAATGCTCGGGATCCAACAGGGTATTAAACAATGAACCACCCTGATCCATTGAAGGCGATGCCACCAGCATCGATGAGGCATTATCAATACTATGATCGGGCAGATCTCGCTTTAATTGAGCTTGAGAAATGGCCGGTACAAGTATTATCAGAGAAATGATCAATAGTAATTTGAAATTCATGCTTCTATTATTCTGAGGTGCTGTACAGTTATCTGATAATAAAACATACTGTTTTGAAAATCAATTCAAATACCAATACTTACGAAAATATAATTCTTTGTGCTCGGAATTTGAATCTATGAACATCGTTCGTTAAAAAAACCTGCAGTAAATGTAAATAAGTTCAACAGTTCATAAGTGTAAGGCAATATAATTTTGATGCATATCAATTCGGCATTAACAAAATTATGTTATATTTACTCTGCAATACAAAGGTTGTATTGCAATTCATTCGTGCTTAATAAAAAAACTTAAACTCAGGACAAGCAAATGAAAAAGACTATTCTATTGGCTCTTGTTGTGGCATTGTTTTCAAGCTTAACATTATCTCCTTCTAACACAAACGCCCAGGAAATTAAATATCGCGTTAATGGTGAACTGGCCATGCCGATGGGCGATTTTGGCGATTTTGCCGGCACAGGGTTTGGTGTTACAGCCAGCGGTGAAAAAAAGCTGGATGATAAAATGACCGTTACAGCTACTATTGGTTATTTAATGTGGGGTGGTGAAGATTTTAATCTAGGATTTGGCGTAACAGGTACCACAGATTTTAGTGCTATTCCAATTCAGGCTGGTGTAAAATATTTCCTTATGCCAAAAACTGATGGCTTGCGTGCTTATGGTATGGGAGAAGCCGGTTTCCATTACTTTATGGCTTCAGCAGAAGTAAAAGGAGGGGGTTTAGACTCTTCTGAAGACACTAGCGAAATTGAGTTCAGTCTGGCTCCTTCAGTAGGATTTGAAATGCCTTTGAGCGATCTCACTTTAGATGTAGCTGCTCGTTACCAATATGTGTCCGGTGATGTAAGCTATTTTGGTATCAGAGCCGGTGTTATTTTCTAACACGTGCTCCAAAAAGTGTTTACAAAAAAAGAGGCTGCCTGGCAGCCTCTTTTTTTATTCGAACCCAAAATTTTCTTAAAGTTCAGGCTTCACCAGGTCGCCTAATTTTACGATCAGGCTGTGAATTTTTGCGGGCAAGACCGTTTCGGAAACCCCCACCAGGTATATATCATCTTTCAGGAAGCGAATGGCCAGAACCCCCTGGCTGTATTCTTTGGTCACGGTTAAAAGCTGCTGATAGTTAGCCGCATGGCCTTGATCAATAACCGATTCAATTTCAGCCGAAATTTTAGAGGCTATAATCAGATAGTCATTTCTGGAGGTGGAAGCAAATTGCAGGACCTGGCCTTCTTTGGTTTGTAAAAAAACATGGTCTAAGCCTTCAAATTCCACCATCGACCACAAGAGATCTTTGAATTGAGAGTATTTTGCCTGTAGTTCAGTGTTTTCAATTTCATTTGTAACCTGGGGTTGGGTGGTCTCCTGAAACTCAATCTCTTCGATGGGTTCACCGGGAGGAGCTTCTGAGACCTCAGTTAGCTCATTATTGGCGATATCGGCAATAGGTTCATCAATCTCTGTTTCAGGGCTTTTGATCTCAGAGCTTTGGTTTTCTGTGATTTGAATCTCCTCTGTCTCTGTTTCCGATTCTTCAAACTGATAAGACAAACACTCAGGTTTTTCCTTGATCAGGGTTTTAACCATAGGTAACAGCGAGTTTAAATTGCTTGTGAGGCGTTGCTGGGCACAATCCGGATTCACCCTCACACACATCGAAACAGTGCAGTAACCTAAAGGCTCCTGGCATTTGACACGTTGCTGGTATTTTGAAAGGGGCTCAATGGCTTGTAATAAGTCGGTTTGTGATACAACAGTCGGACAGGTTGTTGATTCATCGAGCAAAAAATCCCAAAGAAACTCCAGGGCATGTTTTAACTCTTTGACGGATAGTCTGGAAAGTAATTTTAAAAAATCTTCTTTTTCTTGAGCCGTGCTCAGCAGATCTTGCTTAAGGGTAATGTTTGTCTCTGTTGTTGATGTCATAGCTTCTAAACAAATAGGGTAGTTGGTATATGAAAATTCAGGCTATGCAAGTCTTATTCACAATCGAGTATTTCTTTTAAAAAGCAGGCCAGTTGCTGTAAGGCTTTCCCACGGTGACTCACCTGGTTTTTTTCTTCCAAACTCAGCTCGGCAAAGGTTTTTTCTGAACCGGCCAATTTAAAGATCGGGTCGTAGCCAAATCCACCGGTTCCGCATGTTTGCTCAGTGATCTCCCCAGGAGCCTTGCCTTCGAAGGTTTTTTCAAAATAGGAACCCGATACCTGTTTTCCAAAGTTTAGGTTTCCAATTAATGCAATCACGGTTCTGAAACAAGCGTCCCGCTCAGCCACACCACTCATAGCTCTAATCAGTTTTTCTACATTATCGTTGTAAGTGGGATTTGGCGTAATGTCCGAGGCATATCGGGCCGAGTAGACTCCGGGTTCCCCGTTTAGCGCCTCTACTTCGAGACCGGTATCGTCTGCCATCACCAACAGTTGGCTGTAATGGTCTTTGAGGTGATCATAAATATGTTTGGCTTTTTTAAGAGCGTTGCCTTCCAGGGTCGGCTCGGTTTCTTCAGCTGGGGTTAGATCCGGAAATTCCGAGGCAGAGTAGATCTCGATCGAGCCGGACAGGGCATCGAGCACCTGTTTGATCTCCTTGACTTTATCGGCGTTATGGGTTGCCAGAATTAATTTCATGTCTTTAACCATAAAATGTTAATAAAGGATTTTATGGGGCGAATTTTCCCAGGCTTTAAATATGTCGCTGGCCTGATGATGGTTAACCTGTTGAAACGGGATTTGGCGGTCAGCCATATCTTTTTGTATCTCGGTGTAAATCAGGGTGTCATTAAATCCGGCTTTAGCAGCGTCATGGCGGGTTGCCGCATAGTAGACTTTGCTGATGTTGGCCCAATAAATCGCCCCCAGACACATAGGGCATGGCTCGCATGTGGTGTAAAGTTCATAGCCGGATAAATCAAACGTTTTAAGTTGCTGGCATGCATGGCGTATGCACTCAATTTCTGCATGAGCGGTGGGATCGTGTTTTGTGGTTACCAGATTGCAACCTGTCGAAACGATGGTATCGTTTTTAACGAGCACGGCGGCAAAAGGCCCGCCTTTGCGCTGATCTATGTTTTGGAGGGCCAATTTAATGGCTGTATCCATATGATCATGCACAGTCATACCAGCTTATGAAATTAGATTGATCATGTCTTTAACGGCCTTTTCCATCCCATACAAAGCCGCCCGTGCAATAAGTGCATGCCCGATGCTGACTTCTTCAAGTTCCAGAATGGATTTCAATAAGCCGGCATTTATATAATTCAACCCATGCCCGGCCACAACATGAAGATCAAAGGTTTTGGCAAGATGCGCCGCGGATTGGAGTCGTTCCAGTTCAGCCTCAATTTCAACCGGGGTTTTAAGCAATGAATATTTCCCGGTATGAAGCTCAACAACATCAGCCCCTAGTTCAGCCGATACGGTAATGGCTTCGGTAGTTGGTTCGACAAATAAACTGGTTGGGATACCGTGGCTTTTCAGATCTGCAATAAAACTGCGAAGCCCATGTTTGTAACCCATTACATCCAAGCCTCCTTCGGTGGTCAGTTCCTGGCGTTTTTCAGGGACCAGGGTTACCAGATCGGGTTTTGTTTTAATGGCAATGTCTTTCATTTCAGAGGTCATAGCCATTTCAAGGTCTAATTTGGTTTTGACAGTTTGGCGTAAGAGCTCCAGGTCGCGGTCTTTTATATGGCGCCTGTCTTCCCTTAAGTGGCAAACTATACCGACAGCTCCGGCCAGTTCAGCTAAATGTGCCGCAGTTACGGGATCGGGTTCTGAGGCCTGCCGGACATTTCTTAATGTGGCAATGTGGTCAATATTTACAGCTAGTTTCATTCCTTAATCAAAAATTTATTTTCAAAAGAGCGTGTTAATTTTTTAAAACCCGTGAAATGACATTTCTGTGTGGGCTGCAAGTATCATTAGTGCAAATGGGATGTTATATTTAGCGTAATATAAGTTTTTTCAAATCATTCAGGGGGACATATAAACAACGGTATGCATTTAAACCAAAAGTTAGAATTAGATAAAATTATTGAGTTTACCAAACAGTTTTGTATGTCGGAGATGGGCCGAGATGCTCTCGAGACCCAGGGTTTTTTTGAACCGGTTGTTGAAGTTAAAACACAGCTGAAAAAAGTTCAGGAATGTAAAAGTCTGCTTGAAGCCGAAGATGAATTGCCGGTTGAAGTCCTTCCCGATACCCGGTCATATCTCTCCAAGCTGAGCATTGAACTCCATTACCTTCAACCAAAAGAATTGTTAAGTATAGCAGCTGCCTTAAAAGCCGCTTCTCAGATCAAGCGGTTTGTTTTTAACCGACGCGATGTTTATCCCCATTTAAATCAGCTAACCGAGAGTATCTGGTTCGAGAAAACGCTTCAATACGAAATCAACCAGATCGTTGATGCCAGCGGTGAGATCAAGAATACAGCCAGCGATGCACTGGCCTACATCCGCAGTAAATTGTTTGGCAGCCGTGAAGCTTTAAGAAGAAAAATGGATACCTTGCAGCGCAGGTATGCCTCTGATAATCTGCTTATGGATGATGGCGTAACCATACGCAACGGTCGCCTGGTGCTTGGTTTCAGGGTGGAGTACAAATATAAAATCCAGGGATTTATCCACGATATTTCTCAATCGGGCCAAACCGTATTTATTGAACCCTCTGAAACCTTAGCGTTAAATAACGAGATTCGCGACCTGGAGATCCAGGAGCAGCGGGAAATTGAGCGTGTTTTGAAAGAAATTTCCCGGGATCTGCGCTCGCAGCTCGAAAATCTCCTGCTTAATCAAACCATCTTAACCCAGTTTGATGCCATCTATGCCAAAGCAAGGCTGGCCATAAAAACAAACTCTGTTCTGCCGGAGCTTTCCGGGTCTGATCATTTCAGGTTGCAGGACGCCTATCATTTATGGTTGCTTATCTCCAATACCAGGCAGCAAAAACCAACCGTTCCGCTTACTCTTGAAATGGAAAACCAAAAGCGGGTGTTGGTTGTAACAGGCCCGAACGCCGGTGGAAAATCGGTTGCCATGAAAACCATTGGGTTGATTGCAGCACTTCTTAAAATGGGATTTTTAGTGCCGTGTAAAGAAAACAGTGTGGTACCCTTATACGACGATATTTTTGTTGAGATCGGTGATGAACAATCCATCGAAAATGATCTCTCCACATTCAGTTCGCACCTAACCAATATCAAACACATTTTGGATCGGGCCTCTGAAAAGAGCCTGGTACTCATTGATGAAATATGTTCAGGCACTGATCCCGAAGAAGGCGGAGCTCTGGCCCAGGCCATTCTGGAAACTTTCCTTAAACGTAAGGCACAGGTATGTGTAACCACCCACCAGGGTTCATTAAAAGCCTATGCGCATAACCGCGAAGGTATTATGAATGGCTCCATGCAATTTGATGCTCAAGATTTAAAACCTACCTACCAGTTTATTGCCGGTGTTCCGGGAAACAGTTTTGCCATTGAAATGGCACGCCGAATGAGCTATCCGCCTCAATTGCTCAAAGAGGCCAAAGAACTGGTTGGTCAAAACCGTCAGAATCTTGAGCAATTAATTTCGGACCTGAGTGTTGAGTTTCAGACCATTGAGAAACAACGCCTGAAATATCAACTCCTGATTAAGGAAAGCCAAAGTCTAAAAGAGGAGTTGGATCATAAACTTCTTGAAGCCGAACGCCAGCGAAAAGAGATCCGAAAGAAAAGCATTGAAGAGCGCAAGCATTTAATGGCACAAACCGATAAACAGCTTAAGGACTTGATCGTGAATATGAAATCGGCGCAAAAGGGTAAGGATGGTGTGAAAAAAGCGCGTAAAACCATCGAAAAAGAGCGCCTTGCCCTGGCCACAGAAGAACTTGAAGTAACAGAGGCCCTGGCTGAACCCGAAGCGAAAAAGGCGTTTGAAGTGGGCGATACGGTGGCTTTGCTGGATTCCAATACCACCGGAACACTCAAAGAGCTCCAGGGTGAAGAAGCCCTGGTTGAGTTCGGACAATTCAGAATGAAAACCCAACTCAGAAACCTGCGTCGCATCAGGGGTGAAGATAAACAAAAAGACAACCAGGTGCCTTCAGCGCAGGTATCTGTTAAAAGAGAAACCGATTATACCAGCGTGAGCCATAAGCTGGATTTGCGTGGAAAAACCGGAGATGAAGCCCTCTACGACATTGATCGGTTTATTGAACAAGCCCTGTCCTGCCATCTGAACCGAGTAGAAATCGTTCATGGTAAAGGCACCGGAGCATTGCGAAAAAAGGTTAACGAAGCGCTGAGACGAGATAACCGGGTACAGGAATACAGGCTGGGAAACTTAAATGAAGGTGGTGTTGGAGTAACTGTGCTTACTTTAAAGGTTTAACCTAAAGCATCATTTTCATTTCACTTTAAAAAGAATTATGTTACGAAAAATAGAAGTATTGATACCATGCAGATGACATTACCAAACCAATTAACCGTGCTCCGTATCCTCTTAACCCCGGTTTTTGCGTGGTTGATTTTATCTAAAGATCCGTACATGATCCTCTGGGGCGTGATCGTTTTCCTGATCGCCTCATTAACTGATTTATACGATGGCTATCATGCCCGAAAATATGGTGTGGTAACCCGGTGGGGCGCCTTTATGGATCCACTGGCCGATAAAATTTTAATTACCACAGCCTTTTTTGTCTATGTTTTTCATGGCTATGTGGCCTTGTGGATGGTTTTAGTGATTGCGGCTCGTGATCTGCTTGTAACCATATTGAGGATCAATGCTGAAAAGAAAAATAAACCAATCATCACCAGTAAATCAGCCAAAATTAAAACTTTTTTTCAGAATGTCTTTGCCTACATCATACTCTTGATGATGCTCCTGAAGCAAGACGCGTTATTTAATGCTGCAATATCATCAAACGTTAAACTAGCTCTGTCTTCTCCATGGATGGATTACTTTATGCTGGCATTAACCGTATTTACCGTATATACCGGCGTGACTTACGTGATTGTAAATTGGAAAGTGATACGAGAAACCTACCTTGGATTTCGTTCATCTTTTAAAGCCCTGATCTAAAACGTGGTACTATCAATTCTAGCTAAAGTCTTTGGTACCGGGTTAGGTACCGGGTACATACCTTTTGCCTCGGGGACATTCGGCAGCTTACTGGCCGTTCTGATCTACTGGTTTTTTCCGGGATTCGACTCACTGGTGTTTTTTATACCTACCATTCTGGCATGCCTGATCCTGGGCATTTGGGCCAGCTCTTTGCTGGAGCAATATTACGGGCATGATCCATCGGAAGTGACCATAGATGAAGTGGTCGGTCAGTGGATAGCCTTGTTGTTTCTGCCCAAAACCCTTACAGTGGTTTCAATCGCCTTTATCAGTTTCAGGGTGTTTGATATTCTGAAAATTGAACCCGTAAATCAATTACAGAAACTACCCAAAGGGTATGGAGTGATGATGGACGATGTAATGGCAGGAATTTATGCCAATTTAACCTGCCATGCTATCTTGTGGATGATGGCCAGATATGAGGCATTCATACAATAAAAAAGCCGACAGACGCCGGCTTTAAAATGTGTTGTGATCAGGTGATCTCCACTAAATTCTCAGAGTGAGAGAATTCTAAAATCCTCCTGGTTATACCTTCCGGATCCAGTCCAATTTCTTTTTGCAATTCTCCGGCTGACCCGTGATCGATAAACCGATCGGGTATACCCATAATCAGGACCTGGTTTCGGTATTGCTTGGATTGGATGTATTCTAATACACCGCTTCCGAAACCACCAACCACAGAATTTTCTTCCAGCGTTACAATACGAGGGAATCGCTCGCAAATGGCATCAATCAGGTCTGTGTCCAGCGGTTTTACAAAACGCATGTTAGCCAGAAGTGGATTTACACCCTGGGCTTTCAATAACTCGGCAGCTTTAAGGGCATGATTTCCCATGACTCCTGCCGATAAAATGGCAATCTCTTCACCATCCTGCAAGATTTCACCTTTGCCAATTTCAATCTTTTTAAATCCTTTTTCCAGTTTCATACCGGTTGCATTCCCACGAGGGTAGCGTATGGCAACAGGTCCGTCTTTATGCAGCGAGGCGGTGAACATCATGTCGCGAAGTTCCTGCTCATTCATAGGCGCCATGATCATCATGTTTGGAACCACGCGAAGATATGAAATATCAAATGTGCCGTGGTGAGTTGGACCGTCGGCACCAGCAAACCCGGCACGATCCAGGCAGAACATTACAGGCAATTTCTGAAGGGCCACATCGTGGATGACATGGTCGAAGGCACGTTGCAGGAATGTCGAGTAAATGGCACATACAGGGTGGAAGCCCTGGGTGGCTAAACCGGCAGCAAAGGTAACAGCGTGGCCTTCGGCTATGCCAACATCATAAAACTGGTCGGGTAAGCTGTCGCGAAGCATGCTGAGTGATGTACCCGATGGCATGGCAGCCGTTATACCTACTATTGACTTGTTCTCAGTTGCCAATTCAACCATAGCCTGACCAAACACATCCTGGTATTTGGGTGGTGAATCTGAAGTCTTGGGTTTTGAAACGGTATCGCCTGTAATGCGGTCGAACGCACCACTGGCGGCATGCCACTTGGTCTGGTTTTCTTCTGCAGGTTTAAACCCTTTTCCTTTAACCGTTATCACATGCAGAAGTTTAGGGTGAGGCATATTTTTGATCTCACTTAAAATTTTAGCGAGATGCTCAGCATTATGGCCATCAACAGGGCCAAAGTACCGGAAACCAAGGGCTTCAAAAAAGGAACCCGGTGTCAGGGCTGCTTTTAAACCATCTTCAATACCCCGAACAACCCGACGTGCGGTGGAGCCAATTTCGTTATCAAATCGTGAAAGGGTTTCCCAGATATCCCTGCGAAGTTTGTTGTAGGTGCTGCTTGTTGTGAAGTCGGTCAGGTAATTACGCAGACCACCCACATTTTGGTCAATCGACATGCAGTTGTCGTTCAGGATAATGGTGACATCTGTTTTCAGATGCCCGATATGGTTGAGGCCTTCAAACGCCAGCCCACCTGTCAGGGAACCATCCCCAATAATAGCAGCTACTTTATAATCCTCTTTGGCTAGATCCCTTGCAGCAGCCATTCCTGCCGCTGCTGAAATAGAAGTTGATGCATGGCCCACACCAAAGGTATCGTAAGGGCTTTCACATCGCTTTGGAAAACCGGAGATGCCTTTGTATTTACGATTGCTGTGAAAGACATCGCGTCTGCCAGTTAATATTTTGTGAATGTATGCCTGGTGGCCAACATCCCATATCAGTTTATCTTGCGGGGTATTATAAGCGTAATGCAAGGCAACAGATAACTCTGCAACACCCAGGGTGGAACCAAAATGCCCACCATTCCGGGAGATCATATCAATTACAAAATTCCGACATTCCTCAGAGATCTCCTGAAGGTCGCTAAGATCATACTTGCGTAAGTCTTCAGGGCTGTTAATGTTGCTCAGATACTTTCCATATTGATTAGTCAAACTGGAAGACGTATTGTTCTTTTGCATGATTGCACTGTTTCTTTACGGTTGAAAAATTCATAATGTCATGATTTCAAAAGAACCCAAATGTTCATAAAAGGCACCCTTTTTTTGGTAACGAATAATCTATCAACATTTCATATTAAATAAAAGTAATTATTAACAAAATGCTGCAAGCATTGAGTTGGAAAATCCTGGCCTGTTACCCGAATAGGCCGTGTTTATTCAGTGTTGAGTTTCTAACAGATTCTTATTGATATAAGTTGAATATATGCCGGTTAAAGTAAAAAAACCTGAAAGCTGTTGTGATTTAACCTGGCTGGTGTACCTTGTAGTTTTCAAATTATATAATTTAATGTCTGCAGTTAAAAGCCTGGTGAAAAAAAACTGAGGAACGATATACAAGACCAAGCTGTAATTTCTAAGATACATGCATAAATAAAACCTCTGATGAAAGTATTGGTAACAAGGAGAGTTGCATTTTGAGAAATGCCTTATTAATCTTGCTCCAGCCTGACAAACTTAGTGAAGATTCCCGGCAAAAAGTTGTAACGATAGCCATTTTGTTCGTGATGTTTTTAGCGGCAATGGATGGAATGATAACCAGTACCATCATGCCCTCTGTTATCTCCTCGGTAGGTGGCTTATCGCTTTTTCCCTGGGTTGGTACGGCTTTTATGCTGGCTTCCACCATCACAACCCCTTTGTATGGAAAACTCTCGGATTTATATGGACACAAGAAGTTTATTGTGATTGCAATAGTGGTGTTTTTAATCGGTTCTGTTCTTTGTGGTATTGCGCAAAGCATGGTTCAGCTGATTGCGTTCAGGGCCATCCAGGGCATAGGAGCCGGTGGATTGATAACCATGAGCTTTATTATGTTCGGGTTGCTGTTCTCACCTCAAAAGCGTGCAAAAATGCAAAGCGCACTCAGCTCGGTCTGGGGGATTGCCAGTGTGGCCGGGCCAATTATTGGTGCTTTTTTTGTGGAGAACCTTTCATGGCGCTGGGCCTTTTTTGTGAATATTCCCTTGGGATTGATTTCGCTCTGGCTGATCCTTACCACGCTTCGCCTGCCCAACGATACAAAAACACGACATTCAATTGATTACAAAGGAGCCTTACTCTTTGCAAGCGGAGGTATTTTAATTCTGTTTTCATTTTTGGAGATGAGCCAGGCAAAGGTAGGTGTTTTGCAGCTCAGCACATTATTCATTGGCCTGTTATTACTTGTATTATTAGTGTGGCAAGAAAAACAAGCAGCTGAGCCGATCATTCCCATCTCGTTGTTCCGCAGCAGAGTATTTTATGTATCGGTGTTCCTGGGGTTTCTTGCCGGTGCCACACTGTTTTCGGTTTCCAATATAATCCCCTTATTTGTTCAGGGAAGTCTGGGAGAATCGGCTGGCATTTCCGGTCGGGTGATCACCGGTATTTCTTTTGGTTGGGTATCTGGAACAATAATCTGTGGTCGGCTTCTGAACAAGGTTGGATTTAAGGCCATTTCCGTTTCCGGTGGTCTTGCCATGCTAATCGGGGTTGTATTGATGAGTCTTATCAGCCTGGATACCCCATGGTGGCATTTATTCATTAATAATTTTATTCTGGGCCTGGGTATGGGGTTTATTGCAACAAGCTCATTGATCGCAGTACAAAGCTCAGTGCCTCAAAAAACACTGGGCGCTGCAACAAGTACGGTCCAGTTGTTTCGTAGTGTAGGCGGAACCATTGGTCTCTCGGTTCTGGGGGGGCTACAGATCGGTCAGTTTCAACAGGGTTTGAGCACAGAGCTTGCCCGGAATCCTTCTTCATACCTGGAGAAACTCTATCAAGCCCCTCATGTTATTTTAGACCCGTTAAACCGTCTCGAGTTGCCTGTATTGGAACTCAGGATAGTGAGCCAGTTACTGGCCGAATCCATTCAAGCCGTTTTTTTGATTGCATTGGCCATTGCCATGATCGTGTTTATATGGTCCTGGTTTATGCCGAAAGAGAATCCGGAAATGCTTTCCAAAGAAGCCGCTCAACCGGGCCAGGAAAAAGTAGTGCCCGGAAATTTAAGACCTGCTGATGAGCTGAACGGTTAATGTGTAACAAACAACAAACCTTCGTAAGGTCGCAGGCGAACGGTTAAATGATCGGGGAAGAGTTCAAATTGAGGGCTTTTCATGACTTCGGTTGAAATGATATCCACATGCTCGTAACTGGGGATGAACTCAAACGCATCGGTTTTCAGATCAAGAGTTTTGCAATTCGGGCTGAAATTGCCAACTGTTATAAATCTTTTTGATTTAACCCCGTTGGTGCGTTCAAATGCCACGACCTCATGATCGGCCTCACCATTATAATTCAGCAAACGGAAACCTCCGCGGGTTATTGGTGTAAGTCGCATAACCCGTAAGATCTTTTCATAAAAATGCTTGATTTCATTATTTACCGGTTCTTTGGGTCTATTGACAAGTTGCACCGGTAGTTTTATTTGGCGGCCTTCAATTTGCCCATCGTGCAATAGCCGCATACCCAGGCTGGTAAGGCTTATCATGGCAGCCAGTTTTTGAAACGGGGCCATACACTGGGATGCCCGCTCTTCGTCGTGATTCTCAATAAAACGAACCAGTTTTTCCTGGAAATGGCAATCAGCTTTTAAATGATTGAACAGGCTGGATATATCGGCTCGTTTCAAACGATCGTAAAAGCGTTTATCGTAGGTGAAATCAAAACCAAGTTGCTGAAGATCCCACTCTTTATCCCAATAAGCTTCGGCGATAAAAAGAAAATCCTGGAACTCCTTCTTTACTTCAGCAATTGCCCGTTCCCAGAACTCATGGCTCATTTCGCCGGTGGAATTTCCCCATACCTGGTTATAAATATCCTTGAGCATCAGCATGGCCATATCGCACCGCACACCGTTGCACATTTTTGCGATTGACTTCAATTCTGCAATCATAGCCTTCTGGAGGTCGGGATTGCCATAATTAAGCTGAAGGGTATCGGTCCAGGGTGGGAAGAACGGGTCGCGTCCATGGGCCAGGTAGCAGTTGGTATCGGTTTTGTAATAATTTTCAGGAACTTGGTTATAAACCCCCTCTGGAACCTGAACATAATACTCCGGATGAGTTTTCACCCATTTATGATCTAATGCCGTATGATTGGGCACAAAATCCAAAATCAATTGAATATCGTATTCCAATAGTTGATTTCTGAATTTCTGAAGGCTCTGGCGATTGCCAATGTGTGGATTAAGTTCGTAATCCTGAATTGCATAGGGTGAAGACAAGATATCTTCGGGCTTCCACTCCGGATTGGCTTTGGCATAATCTTTCCAAAGGCCTTTGTGTGTGCGGGCAATCTGCTCACCACTTGGACCAACATTCCAGATACCCATCAGCCAGATGGCATTGATATTGTAATCGGCCCATTTCTGAACTTCTGATATCGGGATATTTGACAGCGACATCGGGGTTGAAAATTTTTCGGATAGTTCTTTGAGCCAAACACGTGTGTTGATTTCATAAACCAGGGGATATTTCACTGGATGACTCATGATGCCACTTTCTTAAGATCTGAACAGTTTAATATGGTTATTTTCGTAAGAGTGATGCGTATATCCGGGTGCTATAACCTTATGAATATAAAAGGGTTTATATTAAATTAAAAACTGATTAACACAGAAAGCTAATGTTACTGATTTTAAGTAATTGATATGTCTCATGATCACCATCACCATCATGGCAATGATCGTTCAGAAAAAAATCTGATCTGGGCATTCCTGCTTAATTTCACTTTTACCATCATCGAATTTATTGGCGGGATTTTAACCAACTCCGTAGCTATTCTCTCCGATGCACTTCACGATTTAGGCGACACTTTGTTTATCGGCCTCTCTTATGTGTTTCAGCGGTTTTCGAAGAAAGACCGGGATGCTATGTATTCGTATGGTTATAAGCGTTTTTCATTAATCTCGGCACTTTTGAATTCTATTGTGCTTTTGATCGGGTCGGGCATTGTCATCTACCATGCCACAACCAGGTTATTTGAGCCCGAGTCTGTTGATCCTCAGGGAATGGTGTTTATTGCCATATTCGGAGTTGTGGTCAATGGGGCAGCAGTCCTGCGTCTTAAGCATGGCCATAGCATAAATGAACGCATGGTCATGCTGCATTTGCTGGAAGATGTATTGGGCTGGGCAGCTGTTTTGGTGGGCGCAATAGTAATGATCTTTTGGGAGCTCTACATCCTGGATCCGATTCTCTCACTTGCAATTTCAGGATTTATACTCTGGAATGTGTATAAAAACTTCTACAGCTTTATTTCCACTTTTTTACAGGGTGTTCCAAAGAATGTTGATCTCGGCGCCATGATTGAAAAGATGAAAAATGTCGAGCATGTGATCTCCATTCACGACATACATGTCTGGTCGATGGATGGCGAGTACAATGTTGGCTCATTTCATGTGGTGATAGATGAGGGATTATCGGTAGATGACATCAAAAATCTGAAATCAGAGATAAAAGCTATTATAAAAGCGCATGGTATCAATCACGAAACCATTGAAATTGAATTCCGCTCCGAAAGCTGTGAATATGTAGACTGTAAATAACCTAACTTAAATCGAATTGGAGCTCTGAAAGCATACGGTACAAGCCGTTCTCTTTTTCGAGTAACTCTAAATGCGTACCACTTTCATAAACCTCACCATCCTTGATCACCACAATTTTATCACATGTTTTAATGGTCGATAACCGGTGTGCAATAATAAACGATGTGCGACCCTCCATTAAGTGTTCCAGGGCATCCTGAACCAGTTTTTCTGATTCGGAATCCAACGAGCTGGTGGCTTCATCCAGAAGTAAAATAGCCGGATTACTTAAAATAGCCCTTGCAATGGCTATTCTCTGTCTCTGGCCTCCCGATAGTTTAACACCGCGCTCACCAACCAGTGTTTTATAGCCTTCGGGAAACATGGATATAAATTCGTGGGCATGAGCCTGCTTGGCCGCAGATTGAATCAGCTCCGCACTGGCACCCGGACTGCCATAGGCTATGTTTTCCTCAATTGAGCCGCCGAATAAAAGAATATCCTGGGGCACAATGGCCATTTCCTTTCTGAGCGTGCTAAGCTCATAGGAATCGATAGGCTTGTTATCAATATAAACCAGGCCTTGTTCAATCGGGTAAAACAGTTGAAGTAAATTGAGCAGCGTGGACTTTCCCGAACCGCTTGGCCCAACTAAGGCTATGCGTTCGCCGGGTTGTACTTGAAAATTAATATGTTTCAGGACTAAATTCTCGCGTCCGGGATAATGGAAACTAACATCATCAAAAACCACATGGCCATCGATAAGCCGATCTTTTCGGGACGTGGTTGTTGATGAAACAGGCTCAAGCGATAGCGTTTCAGGTGTTTGTTTCAGGATTTCAAAGACGCGTTCAGTTGCACCCAGGGCTTTTTGAATCTGGCTGAACAAATCGGCAAAACTCCCCATGGCAGCACCAATAAAGGTGGTATAAAGTAAAAACGCTGTTAAATCGCCTATACTGATCTCACCGGATTGCACCAGTTTTGAACCATACCATAAGACCAGAATAATCGCACCAAACAGGCCAAAAATGATAAACGAGACAAATGCTCCCCTGTAGCGGGCTACTTTAACAACGGAATCAACATATCGATGAATTCTGCCGTTAAAACGGTTGATTTCGTAACCTTCGTTGGCAAATGCTTTTACATTCAGAACACCCTGAAGCGTTTCTTCAACGATGGTGTTGCTATCGGCCAGGATATCCTGAGCCTTCTTTGACATTTTTCGGATCTTTCTGCCAATAAAAACTGCCAGAAGCACCAGAACCGGGAAAGATGAGATCATCACCAGGGTCAGTTTTAAAGACATAGTGGCAATAAGGGCAATACCGCCAACCATGGTGGCTAACTGGCGCAGTAGCTGCGAGAGCGAGGTGTTCATCGTATCCTGTATTTGTGTGAGATCTGCCGAAAGCCTGCTGTTAAGCTCACCTACTCGGCGATTCGATAGGAAAGACATGGGTAACTGGATCAAGCGTGCATAGGTGTCCATACGCAGATCGGAAAGGGCTCGCTCACCAACTTCAACAAACCAAACCGATTGGAAAAATGAGAAGATCGCCTGAAGTGCAATAGCCAGGATAAGAGTTAAAGCGATCGTATCAATATCGCTGAACCATCCGCTTGAAGAATCCTGCAAAGCCGAGTCGACAAGTTGTCCGGTAACAAAAGGAAACACCAGGCCGAGCAAACTGGTAATGACCATTGCCACAAGGGCAAGGAAAAATTTGGTTTTATATGGTGAGAGATAATTAAAAAGCTCTGTGGCTTGATTCAGGGATTCTTTACTGAGTTTGGGGGTTGGTAAATCAGCTGTGTCTTTCGACGAACGTGGCATGGTGTTTGATTTTAAAAATACTACAAAATAAAAGCACTACTCCTAATGCAAAAGATGTTTAAAAAGTTGATGCATTACTCAGTGAATGAAGTTTTTTCTGAGAGATTGTAATGATCGGTTGGGGTAATGATCAACAAACAATGCCTGTCATCTACATTAGCGTCTTCTATAAGCAGCATTTGAGCATTTACCCATATGGGTTGTTTATCTTTGCTAAGCAAACGTTTGGTTATCTGGTAGTCGGTCTCATTACCTTCAAATAAATTTTTAAATAAGACCGATTCTGTTTTCATATCCTCAGGATCTGTAATGTCTTTCAAGCATTTTTCAGGCAGTTCATTTGTGGAATACCCGAGCATGTTGCAAAGACAAGGGTTGGCTTCAAGTATATTTAGTTTTTTATCCAGTATGAGCAACCCGGTTGGAATGTGGTTGAAAATCGTTTCAAATTGGTGCTTATAGACTTCCAGCGACTTGGTGTTCTCTTTGTTGGTTGTGATATCGTGACATATTACCGAAATCGTGTGAATCTCGTTATCTATGGTGTAATTAGGTGCCACATGAACTTGCCATTGCCTATTGTGATATGTGGTTTCAAAATCTTGGGGCTCCCCGTTAAAAGCGGCAAGGAACTGCTTTTCAAAAAATAATACCTTTTCTTTAGGATTCACTCTGGCCAGGGTTTTGCCTTCTGTATTTGGTCGGTTGTCCTTGCCAACCTTTTTAAAAGCATCCCCTGCTGCCAGAAGGCAACGCATGTTACGATCAATGATCATGGCAGCTGCGAAAGGAATGTTTTCGGCCAGAGTCTTATAACGCTCTTCGCTTTCTCGGAGATTTTCTTCAAGGACTTTTCGAGTACTAATATCAGTAACTAAGATTTGTATACCCGAAACCTTTTCAGACTCATCATAGTATTGCGTTGGCGAAAGTATTACCCAGAGAAAATAACCATCGTTACGGATGAGTTTTAAATCACTCCGTTTGAACTGACCCGGATCATTTTTCATAAACAGTCGTTTCACGATATCTTTATCCTCGGCATAAAGATAATCAAACAAAGAAGTCCCGATCATGTCCTCTTTTGGAAAACCGAGCATTTGGGCCAATTGTGAATTAACATACAAGGTTTTGGCCTGGTTATCCACTATCCAGATGCCTTCGGCTGTATTTTCGATGATCTGCTGATATTTGCGATGCGTTTCGCGCAGGGCCATTTCAATACCACTTCGTTGTGTAATATCATGGCAGATATTTAAAATGGCTTTTTTACCCCCATAACTCAGAACAGACGAATTGATCTCTACTATCAATTCCTGACCGTCTTTTTTTAGGTGTGTGTTTTCGTATCGGGTAAGGGTACCTTTCTGAAGCGTTTCCTGGATATGGAAAGTGCCACGAGCAGGAAATTTGCATAAAGATGCCGGTGACAGGGCTTTTAATTCTTTTTTAGAATACCCATACATATCGGCGGCTTGCTGGTTGGCATTCAAAATGGTTTTGTAATCTTCATCAAATATCAGGATAGCATCGTGAGCATTTTCAAAAATACCAACATAATCTTCTTTAGACCTGATCAGTTCATTTTTTGCGTTAACCTGTTCGGTGGTATTCTGGGCAATGACCGTTATAGTGTCTATCTCCTGATTCTGGCTAATGTTTGGTACTGTCTGAATAAGCCAATGTGTGCCTTTATAGGTAAACTCAGAGCGTTTTTCATCTCCCTTAAAAGTCTCTGAAAACAAGTCGTTAAAAAACGTGGCTTCTTTTTCAGGGAGAAATTCGTCTATAGTCTTGCCTTCGATTTCCTTAAGTTCAGGTAGTTTTTCTTTATAATCTCTGGCATGGAACAACACAATCCGATGATCCTTGTCGACCATGTAAATTCCCCCGTTCGGAAAACTTTTAGCCAGTGTTTCATACTGAAGACGTTTTTTTTCAACATCTTCAAGGGCCAGGTATCGACCATAGGCATGACCAATAGTTGCGGCAGCTGTTTGGATTAACGAAATATCCTGTTCATCCCAGTGGCGTTCCGAGTGGCAATCGTCAAACCCAACCAGGCCATAAAAGTCATTTTTTATCATTATGGGAAAGATCAAAGTGCTTTTAACACCATACATGTCATAAACAGACTGTTGAGCACCGCTGAGTTGTCGGGGGATCATTTCTAAATGCTGCCCTGCAGTAAGTTCACTGATCATGTCGCCGAAAGCTTCCTGGAACATTTTCACATGTGAAGCTATATTTTCCGGCTGTTTGCTCATCATTTCAGTATAAGATTTAACCCCGGGTACGGTATAATCAACCATCAACCGTAAATAAAAATCACTACGGCGTTTATTTATCGTACGAACCATAAAATAGGCTCTGTCTGAGCAGAGAACTTTACCAAGTTTTTCGATAATAAACTCAATAACATTCAAGAAATCATCTCTTTCCAGCAGCAGACCGGAAATACTCGACAGAACCGTTAATCTCTGGTTTTGATCTTGTATAGAGTCTATGAGTGCTCTGCGTTCTGAAATATCCAGAAATTGAACCACAAAAAACCCAGCGCCAGTTTTACATTTTCTTATCATGCCAATGCTGGCCTGCATGGTTAAGGTCTCAGAATCTTGATTTATAAGCCGGGTTTCAAATGTGACTCGTTTTTGGTTTTCGGTGAGGCTTTTGAGCACTTTTAAAAATTCCTGGTAAGCGTCGGGATGGATGAATGATTTGCAATTGGTTAAGCCAGCATTTTTTTGATTGCCACAGATCAATGAGTTAAAAACAGTGTTGGCTGAAATTATCTGAAGCTCTTCATTAATAATCACGGCAGAAATCGGGGACTGATCGAACATCAGCTGCAATTTTTCATCGTTGAGCGTTAAAGCTTTCTGCTTGCGGTTGTTTTCTTCTACAGATTGCTTTAAAAGTACATTGGTATGGGAGAGCTCCTTAAAATGTTGATCTGCAAGGTATTTGTATGAAGCGGTTTGATGTTTTTTCTTATTTGTATCTTTAAGACTTGTGGCTTCGGGGTGACTGAATTTCTTGTTTTCCAGGACATTTTCAAGATGAATGCTTCCGTTTTTGCTGCCAAACTGCCTGAGTGTTTCGGTTACCCATAAAGGTGAAGATGAGTTCAGGGTAAGCCGCATCTCGTGGGAGGTGGGCTCGCCGGGTTCAGGATATTGATATCTGAAATCGTTATAGCTATCCCTGTCCTCAGGGTGAACCAACTGGGCCAGGTTCTGTGGTTTGGCTTTTGAATGGGGATTTTCTTGAAGAAGGTTCAAAAATTCCTGGTTGATATAAGCAATAGACACCTTCCCGTTTGCCTGATGTTTTTCTATACACTGAGCATGAAACGCCTGATCCTGAATATTACGGGCTGAAAGCTCAGGATCCTGCAGCGCCTGGATTTGTTCTCCAAGAATATCTTTTAATTGGGCAATGTTGGACCTGGTTATTACATTTGAAGCACCTTTTTTCATGCAGGAAACAGTTAAGGCAACATCCTCTCGGTTTAACAGGGCATAAATGGCAATATCGGGAATGCTTTTTCGAATCAGATCAATAACACCTGGTTGATCATACACATCCGGTTTTTCCGGTATCAAAAACAGTGCCGAATGAAAGGCTTCAACTTTCCTGACCCAATTTTGCAAATCAGAATAAGCAATGGTGCTTAGCGAAATAAAGGGATCCGCAAGAGCTTTTGAAAGCTTTTGCAACTCGCCAAGATTGGCTTCCAGGATCAAAATATGTACTAAATTCGGCATGTTGGGGTATCTAACAATAACCTTTGGTGTTAACCTAAAACAACAGGGGTTTTTTAATATCTCTAAATGTAAGATTTAGTGAATTTACATAATAATATTCTTTTCAGTTTAAGACAAATATAATCCGGATTTCTATCCCAGAGTTATTATAAAAACTAATTAACAAAAAAGACAAACACATTGAACAATTTACTTGAAAAATTAAACCCTGAACAAAAAAAAGCTGTATCAACCACTTCGGGGCCTGTAATGATCATAGCAGGCGCCGGTTCCGGGAAAACCCGTGTCATTACCTATAGAATAGCCTATTTAATCCACCAGAATTTATGCCGACCCGATCAGATTTTGGCTTTAACGTTTACCAACAAGGCCGCACAGGAAATGCGGGTGCGTATTGAAGAACTTCTGGGTATGGGTGCAACCCGGGGCCTTTGGATCGGCACGTTTCATGCCAATTTTGCACGCTTGCTGCGATCGCATGCCGAAAAAATAGGTTATGATACAAATTTCTCGATCTATGATGCCGAAGACAGTAAAAAGATCATCAAGGAAATTATGGCTGAACTTGGCATAGCTTCAGATCTTATTTCTCCGAATGCAGTTCAGTCTATGATCAGCAAGGCTAAAAACAAATTTGTGCTCCCGGCGCGTTATGCCGAAACAGCGTCGGATTTTGTATCTGAAAAAGTCTCGGAAATCTACCTCAAATACGATGAGCGCCTCAAGAAAAACAATGCCATGGACTTCGACGATCTGCTCATCAACCCCATTCGGCTGTTTAACCATCGTCCCGATGTGCTTGCGTCTTTCCAGGAGCGATTTCAGCATATCATGATTGATGAGTACCAGGATACAAACCGTGCCCAGTACGTGGTCTCTAAACAAATGGCCTCTGAGCATCAGAATATTTGCGTGGTGGGGGATGATGCCCAGTCGATATACTCTTGGCGTGGAGCCGATATATCCAATATCCTTGGTTTTCAGAAAGATTATCCACAGGCCACGGTGTGCCGGCTTACCCAAAACTACCGAAGTACGCGTACCATACTCCAGGTGGCTAATGCGGTGATCAAGAATAACAAGCACCAGCTCGAAAAAACCATTTTTACCGAAAATGAGCCGGGCGATCCCGTAACATTACTGGAATCAGCCGATGAGCGCCGCGAGGCCGAAAAAATTGCCCTCACGATCCGCGATATGAAACTCTCACGCGGGATGCGCAACCAGGATTTTGCGATCTTTTACCGCACCAATGCCCAGTCCCGGGCTCTGGAGGATGCCATGCGCTATCATGGTTTGGCTTACCAGGTATTTGGGAGTGTGTCGTTTTATAAACGAAAGGAAATCAAAGATATTGTGGCGTATCTGCGGTTTATTGTGAATGAGCAGGATGAAGAATCGCTGTTTCGAATTATAAATGTACCTGCTCGCAGTATTGGTGAGGTAAGCATCAAGAAATTTAAGCAAGCTGCAGAAGAAAAAGCCATACCGGCTTTTGAAGTGATCTCCCGGCCTCTGGAGCATGATATTTCGGCCCGTTTGATCGGTGCACTTAACGATTTCAGATTTTTGATCGAAGGCCTCCAGTCGCTTTCCGAAAACGACTCGGCCTATGAAGTAGTGGCAGAGCTTCTAAGAAAAACACGCATGTTGGAGCTGTTGAAAGAAGAAAATACCACCGAAGCAAACACCCGGTACGATAACCTGCAGGAGTTCTTGTCCCTGGCCCGCGATTTTTCGGATCATAATCCCGAAGACAACAGCCTGAGGGCATTTCTGCAAAATGTGTCCCTTTCTACTGACCAGGATAATGTGGATGACTCCGACAGTAAAGTAACGCTCATGACTATCCACTCGGCCAAAGGCCTGGAGTTTCCGGTGGTTTTTGTAACCGGCCTTGAAGAAAAACTCTTTCCGCTCAATCCCGACGACAGCCAGGAGCTTGAAGAGGAACGCCGCTTGTTTTATGTAGCGCTGACCCGCGCCGAGAAAAAACTTTATGTGAGTTATGCAAAAAACCGTTACCGGTTTGGCCAGCTAATGGTGGCTGTTCGCTCGCGTTTTCTTGATGAACTGGACGGGGATGTGGTGGTAACCGAAAGTGGTACCAAGCTTTATGAAAAACGTGAAAAAGAGGCTGAGCGCTCTCGCTACGATTACAGCTCATACCAGGATGAGCCCTATGGCAGCAGCTTTTCCGGCTCAAGGCCAAAAAAATCCAAGCCGGCCAAAACTTCCTTCAAATCTGCATCTCAACCTTCAGCCAGCACAAGCGATGGGTTGAAAATAGGCATGAAGGTTCAGCATAAGTTATTTGGATCCGGAAAAGTAATTGCCCTGCAGGGCTCAGGAGATGCTAAAAAAGCCAGGGTGTTTTTTGAAAGGGTTGGTGAAAAAACGCTTGTTCTGAAATTTGCCAATTTACTCCCTTTGTAACGCGGCCAAAAGCACTCAAAAATACTTTTTTGAGTTAAGCAAAAACAAGCTTAATTTTTAAAACCAAGTTTTGGCTGAAAAAATGCCGTGTTTAACAACCAACATGTTCAGAGAACGGGGATGGTTGTTTAACTCAAAAAACAACCATCATGACAAAGTCCAAAAGTTTTCTAGCCTCTGTCCTGACGTTCATCAAAGAAAAAATCATCCACAAAATATGGTTCTCAGCTTTATTAGTGGCCCCGGCACTGGTGCTGTTGTCCTATGCTATTTCTGCCATTGGTGTGTTTTCTAACGTGGAGTTGAACCTTCTGGATAACAAGTTTAATCAACGGGGCGTTAGTGAATCTCTCCAGGAAGAATCTGAAGTGGTGATCATAGCCATTGACGACCAATCTCAAAATACAGTAGGCGAATACCCCTGGCCACGCTCTTATTATGCCCGCATGGTAAGGAATTTAATGCAAGCCGGGGCAAGCGTGGTGGCATTTGACTTGTTGTTCTCAGATTATTCCGATAATCCGGCCGAAGATCAAATGCTGGCCGATGCCATACAAACGTATAACCGGGTTGTTCTATCGGGTAGAACCGAAACCACACTCACCGATATAGATAACATAACTTATAAATCCGTCGATAAGCTGGATTTGCAAAACATATTTGATGGCCTGCCGGGATCGCTTACCGGTATTGTCTATGTCCGTAACGATGCCGATGGTGTTTATCGCCGTTACCACCCCTTCAGTGTTGAAATGGACCGGCAGCTGCTTTCTTTTGGATATGCCACATTAAAAACGCATCTCTCCACACCCGATAGCATAAGCATCACTGCCAATAAGTTTGAGTTTGCCGGTAAAACTTTTCCAAGTTACGACGGGCAATCGGTTTTGCTGAACTACTATGGCCCGAATAAAACTTTCCCCACCATCTCAGCCAGCGAGGTCTTAGATACCCGCGATTTTATGACTCTTGACGAAAAAATGATATTTCGTGAACTCATGAACGACATGGAAATGGATTCCATGAGCCTGGCCAATGATGAAGAAATGCGATCAGCCTGGTCGTTGGATGTTTTTGACGATCCGCTCTCGGGCCTCAAAGAAAAAGTTAAAGGGAAAATATGTATCATCGGACCCATGTTCCCGGAGTCAAAGGATTTGTTCCCGGTTCCCATGTATCCGGGTAATCGGGAAGACGAAAATCAAATGTATGGTGTTGAGATTCACGCCACAGCCATACAAAACTTCCTGGACGAAAACTTTATTACCAAAGTCGATCCTACATTTCGTCTCATCACCCTCTTTTTTTTAAGCTACCTGATATTTGGTTCGGCTGTATCGTTAAAGCGGGTGCGTTTGAAAAACCAAAAAGTTCTGATCGGGCTTACGTTTATTGCCGCGTTTGCCGTTTTTGGCCTGGTGTTCTGGCTGCTGTTTTATATCGCCGGACTTACCGATTCGGGACCGTTTACGTTCTTTTTGGTTCAGAATCTCAGGATTCAACTCACCCTGGGTCTTACATTGATAGTGCTTGGTGCCGGTTTAACCTATTACCTGAAACGGTCTGGTTCAATGTCGGAGTTTGCTACCGAGATTGCGGCCATTTTAATAACCGGCATTACATTTTTTGCCGTATTTGAATACACAAATTCGCTGTTTGTAAATGAATTGATCCTGGCTCCGTTGATGCCTTTTGCTACAACCATTATTATGTCTTATGCAGCCAGTATAGTGTATCAATATTTTACAGAATCAAGGCAGAAAAAATTGATTCGAGGTTTCTTTAATGTTTATGTCAACAGCCAGCTTGTTGATCGGCTGATTGATAATCCTGAGCAGTTTAGGCTTGGTGGAGAAAAAAGAGAGCTTTCCATCCTGTTCAGCGATGTGAAAGGATTTACCAACATTTCTGAAGAGCTGGAACCGGAAGAGCTTGTTGTACTCCTGAATGAATACCTTGGCGCCATGACAGAGATCGTCTTTAAATATGGCGGCACTTTGGATAAATATATCGGTGATGCCGTGATGGCCTTCTGGGGCGCACCCGTGCCACAGGAAGATCACGCTAAACGAGCCTGCTGGGCAGCGCTCGAAATGCAGGAAAAACTTGCTGAAATGCGTCAAACATGGAAAAGTAAGGGTAAGCCTGAATTATTCATTCGAATTGGAATTAATTCTGGAGAGGTGATTGTTGGAAACATGGGATCTGAATCCCGTTTCAACTACACTGTAATGGGTGACTCGGTAAACCTTGCAGCAAGGCTTGAACCTGCAAACAAAGCTTTTGACACATCCATTATTATATCCGAATTCACAAATAACCAAATTCAAGAATTTTGCCGTACACGTGAATTAGCAACCATTACCGTACAGGGTAAAGCTAAGCCGGTCAAGATTTTTGAGCTTGTTGAAAAGAAAATGCCGGGTGTCTATTACGAACCACTGCCACCGGCTCCAACTGCAGGAGAAGATATCAAGGCTATCAAGAAATAGAATTTATTTTGCTTTACATTAACGGTTGTTGATTGAAGATTTAAGGTTTTGCTAAAGTTTGCGCTAATTATCTGAGCTTGATGTTCCATAGAAATTATGAAAATGTATTGTCACCTGAATTGATCATTCATGGTTATCACATTGGGATTTTCCCGATGGCTGATTCGGCCCATGGAAAGGTTCGATGGTATCTGCCCAAGATGCGGGCAATAATCCCCCTGGAGAATTTCAGGGTTTCGCGCTCGCTGCGACAAGTCATCAATAAAAACTTATTTGAGATCAGGTTTAACACCGATTTCAGAACGGTGATCATGAACTGTGCCGCCCCACGCAAGGACAGTACAGAAACCTGGATATCGAAGGATATTATTTTTGCTTATTACAAACTTCATGAACTCGGCTATGCTCATAGTGTGGAAGCTTACCAAAACGATGAACTCGTTGGCGGGCTGTATGGTGTGTCTATAGGCGGTGCGTTTTTTGGTGAATCGATGTTCTATAAAGTCAGTAATGCCTCTAAAGTAGCCTTGTTTGCACTGGTAAGCCGGTTGCGCGAGCGAGAGTTTAAATTACTGGACTCGCAGTTCATGAACGAAAATGTTCAGCGCTTTGGTGCCATTGAAGTGCCGCATACCGACTACATGTCCCGCCTGAACCATGCCATTGATGCCCCAACCAGTTTTTTTTAATTCATACCTTACTCACCTATAAATATCCCTCTTACCAGATGTGTTTTACGCTTCACAGAATCTAATGAGGCGATTTGGTGTTTATTTTTGTATTTCCGATCGTTTAGCTCTAAAAAAGTATTTGAAGTCTAAAACATAGGTTGTATTATATCAAATCTACGGGCTAGAATCAGGAGTGATAACTATTTAATATTTATTCTAAACTATATAGGTTTATTTTTGAATTATGAAATCAGCACCACTTAGCAGAAATTTAGACGACACCCATGAAATCCCAAGAGTACTGATCTACTCCGGTAAAGGTGGTACAGGGAAAACCACCGTTTCCTCATCAACAGCTGTTTCACTAGCTCGGCAGGGAAAAAGGGTTCTGATCATGTCTTCCGATCCGGCTCACTCGCTCACTGATGTTTTCTCAAAATCACTCAGCAGAACCGATCCGGTTAAAATTGAAGAAAATTTATACGGGTTGGAAGTAGATACTATTTATGAGTTGAAAAAGAATATGTCGGGTTTTCAGAAGTTTGTTGCCGACTCCTATAAAAATCAGGGTGTTGACTCGGGTATGGCCTCCGAGCTCACTACACAGCCGGGCCTTGATGAAATTTTTGCGCTCAACCGGTTGCTTGATGAAGCATACTCCGGCAACTGGGATGCCCTGGTACTTGATACCTCTCCAACCGGTAATACGCTCAGGTTACTGGCATACCCCGAAATTATTATCGGTGGTAACATGGGTAAGCAGTTTTTTAAGTTGTATAAAAACATGTCGGCCATTGCAAAGCCTTTTAATAACAACAGCATACCCGATCAGGATTTCTTTAACGAGATCAATATGCTCTTAAAGCAGATGGAGGATATCAATAAATTTATCCTTCGTCCCGAAATCAGCTTCCGGTTGGTGCTTAATCCCGAAAAGCTCTCCATCCTGGAAACCAAGCGTGCTTTCACGTTTATTCACTTGTATGGGTTGAACATAGACAGCATTGTGATTAACAAGATTTTGCCAACAAGCAATACAGTTGGCGATTATTTCGAGTTCTGGTCTGATCTTCACAGAAAATACCTGATGGAAATCGACAATTCATTTTATCCAACCCCGATATTTCGTTGCGAGCTTCAACGCTCAGAACCAATTGGAACAGACGAGCTTCATAATATCAGTAAGCTGATCTTTAAGGAAGATAGTCCCGATAAACTCTTCTATGCAGGCAAAAACTTCTGGATTGAATCAGACAAAAAAGATGCCAAGCAACAAAAAGAAGAAACCTTGTGCATTCACATACCATTTTTGAAAGATACCGAAGAGGTTAAGGTGGTCAGGCTTGGAACAGATATTGTGGTTACCATAGATCGAATTCAGAGGATCATAACCCTGCCAAGGGCATTATACAACCTGGATATGGACAGGTTCGAATGCGACGAAGATACGTTAAGGGTTAAGTTTGTTGAGTCCAATGCCGATGCTCTGGATCTGGAGCTTAAGGTAGATAAAGGGATTTTGAATAAACTACGTGAATCAAGGAAACAAAAAGCTTAGTTTGGGGGCTGAATGAGTGAGTCAGGTGTAAGTGACCCGCAGATAAGAACACATAAATCCAAACGCAATAAAATTGTAACCAGGCGTTTAATGCTTCAAACACTGGTGATTCTTGTTCATGTATTGCTGATAAAGATTACCATACCAAACATTTGGTGGGCGGTTTTTGGGTTGCTTTTCTGGGGTGGTCTGGTGTTTGCAGCCGTTAAAGGCGGCCGTTGGGTTTGTGCCTCCTTTTGCTGGCTGGGCGGGATACAGGATATTATGTACCACTGGGCAAAAAAACGCGTTAATTTTTCACCGATTATAACGCAATCCATTGTCCTTGCCATTGCTGTCTTATGGGTGCCGCTGGCCTGGCTCTTAGTGGATAATGCTATGCTTTCGGATAAAGGCAACCTGCTTAACAATCCCCTGCAAGCGCAATCAAATCCATGGGCCGATGCCGGCCATTTTTTGATCTTAATGGGAGTTGGGCTCACCGTCACGATCTTTGGCCCAAGAGGGGGCTGCCATTATTTATGCCCGTTTGGGTTGGTGGTAACTTCAGCAAGGCGTCATAAACTGAAAGCCCGCAATAAAAATAATCCGGTTGCGGCCTCAAATCCAGACTTTGAAAGCTAATTTTTAAAGTTTTTTTTAAAAAGGTTTCTTTTCAATAGTTCATCTATTATCTTTAGCGCTTAAAGTTCAAAAACCATTGTTAAGAAAAAGACGAAAATCCAGATATGTTTGAAAGAGAAAGTTATGGGCTTCTGAAGGGAAAAAAGGGGATTATATTTGGCCCGTTTGATGAAAGTAGTATAGGATGGCAAATTGCTGAAGCTGCACACAGTGAAGGAGCCGAGTTTGCGATCTCAAATATATCTGCAGCGATGCGTTTTGGTAAACCGGCAGAGTTGTGCAAAATATGTGGTGATGCACCCTTTATTGCATGCGATGCCAGTATAAGCGATGATGTTGATAAGTGCCTGGAACAGGTTAAAGAGCTTTATGGCTCGATAGATTTTATCGTCCATTCCATTGGGATGTCGCCAAATATTCGTAAAAACAAGCCTTATGAGGATATCAATTACGATTGGTACATGAAAACCATGGATGTTTCGGCTGTTTCATTACACCGGATCATAAGCGCGGCTTGGAAAAAAGACATGCTTAACGATGGGGGTAGTATTGTGGCGCTGTCTTATATTGCCGCCCAGAGAAATTACTGGACATACTCCGATATGGGAGATGCCAAAGCATTACTGGAATCTATTGTCAGAAGTTACGGTCCGAGGTTAGCCAAAAAAGGGATCCGAATTAATACTGTTTCTCAGAGTCCAACCCATACCAAAGCCGGTAGCGGGATCACAGATTTTGACAAAATGTATGAGTTCAGCAATTTAACCGCGCCATTAGGTAACGCAACTGCCGAAGAATGTGCGGAATTTGTTCTTACCCTTCTTAGTGATCTAACCCGAAAACTGACCATGCAGAACCTCTTTCACGATGGTGGGTACAGCTCTATGGGCACAACCCTGCCAATGATACGCCTGGTCCATGATGCTCTTCAGGATGAGAAATTGGTCAAGAATGCGGGATTTGATGAATTTGCACCACCGGATTTAAGCCCCAAATCCAGTACAAATTCGCAGTAGATCGCCGTTGTTCTTTGTTCTGCCTTCTTAAGCAAAGATAAATAACAAAAATTATAGCTGCCTTTAAGGATTCTTACCTGAAAGAAAGGGTGCCGTGCCTGGCGTTTGGTCAGGCTGCCAAAAAGGAACTTCGTACATTAAGCACATTTGATGCGGATGTGTGATTTAACATAACATATAGTCGTATCTTCATTAACCAAAAAACAAACTTTAACTATGACAGATTCAAACAGTAAAATTATCTGGACAGAAGTAGATGAGGCGCCTGCCTTGGCTACCTTTTCATTACTTCCGATTGTGAATGCTTTTACAAAAGCTGCCGACGTGGTTGTTGAGAAGCGTGATATTTCACTTTCCGGCCGTGTTATTGCTTACATGAGCGAATACCTCAAGCCTGAACAGCGCATTGATGATGAACTGACCAAGCTTGGCGAATTGGTTCAAAAGCCGGAAGCCAATGTGATTAAGCTTCCAAACATTTCAGCTTCAATTCCACAGTTAGTGGCCACTATTAAAGAATTACAGGGCAAAGGCTACGATCTGCCCGATTTTCCTGAAAATCCTGAGACTCCTGAAGAGAAAAAAATCCGTGAGCAGTATGCCAAAGCATTGGGATCTGCTGTAAATCCGGTACTTCGCGAAGGTAACTCCGATCGCCGTGCTCCGATGGCTGTTAAAAACTACGCCAAAAAATTCCCGCACAGAATGGGCGAGTGGTCTAAAGACTCCAAGTCGCACGTGGCCAGCATGAGCGCTAATGATTTCCGCTCAAACGAAGTTTCAACCACCATGACCAAAGATACGGTTGCCAAAATTTACCACGTGGCCAAAGACGGCACCGAAACTCTGATGAAAGACAACGAAAAGCTGTCTGCCGGTGAGATCGTTGATGCAACATTCATGAGCGCTAAAGCACTGGATCAATTCCTTGAAGAGCAGATCCAGGACGCCAAAGATAAAGGCATTTTGTTCTCGTTGCACATGAAAGCAACCATGATGAAAGTTTCCGACCCGATTATTTTCGGTCATTGCGTGCGTGTGTACTTTAAAGATGCGATTGCTAAGAACGAAGCCAAACTTAAAGAACTCGGTGTAAACTTCAATAACGGTCTTGGCGATCTGTATGCCAAAGCCGCTGACGATAAAGCCCTGATCGCCGATTTTGAAGCCTGCTACGCAACCCGTCCGGCTCTTGCTATGGTAGATTCTTACAAAGGTATCACCAACCTGCACGTGCCAAGTGATGTGATCATTGATGCTTCTATGCCTGCTGCGATCCGTGGTGGCGGTAAAATGTGGAACAAGGACGACCAGGAAGAAGATGCCAAGTTCACCATTCCCGACAGCACCTACTCGGCTTTGTATGATGAAACCGTGAAAAACTGTATCGCAAACGGCAAGCTCGATCCAACCACCATTGGTACTGTGCCAAATGTTGGATTGATGGCTAAAAAAGCTGAAGAATACGGCTCACACCCAACAACGTTTGAAGTGCCTTCTGATGGCCAGATGAAAATTGTAGATAGCGAGGATAACGTGATCCTCTGCCAGAATGTTGAAAAAGACGATATCTGGAGAATGGTTAAAGTTAAAGATGAATCGGTTAAAGACTGGGTAAAACTGGCTGTGAATCGTGCCAAAGACAGCGGTTGGAAAACCATTTTCTGGTTGGATTCCGATCGCCCGCATCACATTGAACTTCGCAAAAAAGTAGATGCTTACCTGAAAGATTACGATACCAGCAACCTGGATATTGAGATCATGTCTGTAAGAGATGCGGCCAGAACATCGGTTGAGCGTATGCGCGCCGGCGAAAACACCATTTCTGTAACAGGTAACGTGCTCAGGGATTACATCACCGACTTGTACCCGATCATTGAGCTGGGTACCTCGGCTAAAATGCTTTCTATTGTACCATTAATGAACGGTGGCGGCTTATTTGAAACCGGTGCCGGTGGTTCTGCTCCAAAGCACGTGCAGCAGCTCCAGAAAGAAAACTACCTGAGATGGGATTCACTGGGTGAGTTCCTGGCCTTGATCCCGTCGTTGGAACACATTGCAAATTCTTCGGGTAACAACAGAGCTAAAGTATTGGCCGATGCGTTGGATAAAGCTGTTGAAAAACTTCTTGAAAACAACAAATCACCTCAGCGTAAGATGGGCACCATCGATAACCGTGGGTCTCACTTCTACCTGGCCATGTACTGGGCCGAAGCATTGGCTGCTCAGAACGACGATGCCGACCTGAAAAACAAGTTTGCTTCGGTAGCCAAGGACCTCGAAGCCAATGAAGCCAAGATCAACGAAGAGTTGCTTGCCGTTCAGGGTAACGCTGCCGATACCGGTGGTTACTACCGTTACAACGAAGAAAAAACAACCAAAGTGATGCGCCCAAGCGCTACGCTTAACGCGATTGTTGATACGTTGAACTAAGCGGTTGTTTTTTATGGCGATTGAAAGGCGGTCTTTAGACCGCCTTTTTTTTGGCCGGTTTGGAAAATCGTTGTTTATTGATCCATACAACAACCCGTGTCGCAGACAGCTGATTTATTTTAAATCCGGGCCAAGGCTCAACCATAATGGCTTCATTTATTTTAAAACGACTCATGTACGCCGTGTTGGTGATCTTCGGAGCGCTCACCATCACCTTTTTTTTAATGTACATTCTCCCCGGCGACCCGGCCCGTTTAATGCTCGGCCAGCGCGCCGATGTGCAATCCATCGAAGCCATCCGGGCCGACCTGGGACTGGATAAACCCCTCTGGCAGCAATACACCCACTTTTTATGGCGCGCCCTGCAAGGCGATCTGGGCCGCTCGTTTTCAACCAACCGCGATGTTCTGGAAACCATCCTCGAGCGGTTTCCCGCCACTGCCCTTCTGGCTATTTCTTCCATGGTGCTGTCTACCATCTTGGGTGTGGCCATCGGCATAGGCTCGGCCCTGCGGCCCAACTCGGCCATGGACCAGGTAACCATGTTTTGGGCCTTGCTCGGGATTTCCATACCCGGCTTTTTTGCCGGTTTAATTGTGGCGTGGATCTTCGGCTCCATCCTGGGCTGGTTCCCGATTTCCGGCTACATCTCCGAGGGCTGGTCGCACCTGGTGTTGCCCATGTTTACCCTCGCGCTCAGGCCGCTTTCCATTAATGCGCGGCTTACACGCTCGGCCATGCTCGATGTGCTGAGCATGGACTACATCCGCACAGCCCACGCCAAAGGCCTTGCTTACTGGACCGTGGTGTTACGCCATGCCCTGCGCAATGCCTTAAACCCGGTACTGACTTCCATCAGCAGCTGGTTGGCCGCATTGCTCGCCGGGTCGTTTTTTATTGAATTTATCTTTAACTGGCCGGGCATCGGGTTGCTTGCCATCGACTCGATCCAGAAGCTTGATTTTCCCATGATCCAGGGCGTGGTGTTCTTTACCGCAATGGTCTTTATCCTGATCAATATCCTGGTGGATATCCTCTACGCCTGGCTCGATCCAAGGATCCGGTTGTCTTAATTTACCTGACAACTTATATTGTGCTCAGACTCTATATCCTTTTCCCGATTTATACAGACATTTGAGAGCCAACCTTACAAATGAAGCTTTTAATATTTGCTAAAACTTAAAAAATAATAATTCTTGAAGCTTAGATAACACAGATAAAAAACGGGTGGTTGAAAAGTTTAAAAGAGTTATAGTTTCTTGAAAGAAATTATTAATGACAAACGAACAACAAATAGAAGAAAACCTAATCGAGCAGCTAAAAGGGTTGAAATACACCCATCGTCCTGACATTGTAGATAGAAATAGACTCGAAGAGAATTTCAAAGCCAAGTTTGAAACCCTGAATCGAGTGCGTTTGTCTGATAGCGAATTCCTGCGTTTGCGAGAAGAAATAATCGAACCAGACGTATTCCAAGCTTCTAAAAAAATACGGGAACAACAATTTTTCCAACGAGAAGATGGAACACCGCTGCACTATACGTTGGTGAACAACAAAGACTGGTGCAAAAATGACTTTGAAGTCATCAGCCAGTTGCGGATGAATACCGAAAATAGCAATCAACGTTACGACATCATCCTACTGATTAATGGCCTGCCTGTGGTTCAGGTAGAATTGAAACGCTTGGACATTTCCCCACGAAAAGCCATGCAGCAAATCGTGGACTATAAATACGAACCTGGAAATGGCTATGGCAATTCGCTCATGTGCTACATGCAGTTGTTCATTGTGAGCAACCGTTCCAATACCATCTATTTCGCCAACAACAAAAAGCAGCATTTCCAATTCAATGCAGATGAACAGTTTTTGCCCATCTACCATTTGGCGGATGAGAAGAACAACAAAATCAAGCATCTGGAAGATTTCACAGAGCGATTCCTGAAAAAATGCACACTAAGCGAAATGATCAGCAAGTACATGGTGCTTGTGGAAACGGAGCAAAAACTATTGGTGATGCGTCCGTATCAAATCTATGCCGTGAAAGCCATTGATGATTGCGTAAAGCAAAACCGTGGGAATGGTTTTATCTGGCATACCACCGGTAGCGGTAAAACCCTGACTTCCTTCAAAGCTTCCACCCTGCTCAAAGACAATCGGGAAATTGAAAAATGCCTGTTTGTGGTGGACAGAAAAGACCTTGACCGCCAAACAAGAGAAGAGTTCAACAAATTTCAGGAAGGCAGTGTGGAAGAAAACACCAATACCGAAACTTTGGTAAGGCGGCTGCTTTCTACCGATTATGCCGACAAGGTGATTGTAACCACCATCCAAAAATTGGGACTGGCTTTAGATAATAATACGTACAGACGCAATGCATTGCGTCTCTCTTACAAAGAACGATTAGAACCCTTAAGCGACAAGCGTATCGTTTTCATTTTTGACGAGTGCCACCGCTCGCAGTTTGGAGAGAATCACAAAGCGATTAAAGAATTTTTTCCGAATGCGCAGCTTTTTGGATTTACAGGTACACCCATTTTTGATGAAAATTCCACACAAAAAATCCGTGAAGACCAATACGAAACTTACAAAACCACGGAGAGCATTTTTCAAAAACAGTTGCACGCTTATACCATTACCCATGCCATTGACGATGAAAATGTACTTCGCTTTCATATTGATTACTATAAGGGGGAAGGAAAAATACAGGCAAAACCCGGAGAGGCTATTTCGCAAAAAGCAATCGTAAATTCAATTCTCGAAAAGCACGATAAAGCCACCAACCAACGCAAGTTTAATGCGGTATTGGCAACGGCTTCCATCAATGATGCAATCGCTTACTATCGCCTTTTCAAATCCGTACAGACGCAATGCATTGCGTCTCAACCCGACTACAAACCCTTGAACATTGCTTGTGTGTTTTCGCCACCTGCCGAAGGAAATAAAGACATCCAGCAAATTCAAGAAGATTTAGCGCAGGAAAAAGAAGACAACAAGCAAAATCCCGAAGAGAAGAAAAAGGCCTTGATGGAGATTATTGCCGATTTCAATACGCAATACGGCACCAACCACGACATCAACAATTTTGACGGGTACTATCAGGATGTGCAAAGCCGCATCAAAAATCAGAAGTACCCCAACAAAGACGTTCCGCATAAAGACAAGATTGACATCACCATTGTGGTGGATATGCTGCTCACGGGTTTCGACAGCAAATACCTGAACACCTTGTACGTGGACAAAAACCTGAAATACCACGGACTGATTCAGGCGTTCTCACGAACCAACCGTGTGCTGAACGATACCAAGCCTTACGGCAATATTTTGGATTTCCGGTCGCAACAGGAAGCCGTGAACCAGGCCATTACGCTCTTTTCTGGCGAAGAAGGCGGCAAAGCCAAAGAAATTTGGATGGTGGATCCTGCACCTGTGGTGATTGACAAGTATCAGGAAGCGGTAGAAAAACTCGGTGCGTTTATGCAGGAGCACAATGTGGCCAGCGAACCTCAGGAAGTGTACAACCTGAAAGGGGATGCTGCCCGCATTGCCTTTGTGAAGAACTTTAAGGAAGTACAGCGACTCAAAACCCAACTCGACCAATACACCGATTTGGATGAAACCCAGCAAGAAGTCATTGAGAACATCCTGCCCAAGGAAACCTTGCAAGAGTTCCGTAGCTCTTACTTAGAAACGGCCAAACAACTGCGAGACATACAGCAAAAAGAAGGCGAAGATGCGCCAGACGATATTCAGCAACTCGATTTTGAATTTGTACTCTTTGCCTCTGCGGTAATTGATTACGATTACATCATGAGCCTGATTGCCGACAGCACGCAACAAAAACCTGCCAAGCAAAAAATGACCAAGGCACAGGTGATTAGCTTGCTAAAATCCAACGCCAACTTGATGGACGAAGAAGAAGACCTGACCGACTACATTGAGCAGGTGGACTGGACCAAAGGGCAAACAGCCGAAGAGCTGAAAAAGAACTTTGAAACCTACAAAGTAGAGAAGTACGACAAAGAATTGGCGGATATTGCCAAGAAACACGGCTTGCAAACCGCAGCCCTCAAAACATTTGTAGAGCGCATCATGAACCGAATGATTTTTGACGGTGAAAAGCTCACGGATTTGATGGAGCCTTTAGAACTGGGCTGGAAACAGCGCAGCAAAGCGGAGACGGCCTTGATGGGAGATTTGATTCCCATATTGAAAAAACAAGCGGGTGATAGGGAGATTAGTGGGTTGGCGGCTTATGAATAATCTGAATTGTGATTGATTGATGGAAAAATTCAAAAATAAATACCGCATTGCCTCAGCCCGTGCCCCGTTTTGGGATTACGGTTGGAATGCCGCGTATTTTGTAACCATCTGTACCCAAAACCGGGAATGTTGGTTTGGGGATGTTGTGGATGGGGTGATGGATTTATCATTCATTGGTCAAATCGTGCAATCCGAATGGTTGAAAACATTTGAAATGCGACCAGATATGAATTTATGGATGGGCGAATACGTGGTGATGCCCAATCATTTTCATGCCATTATTGGGATTGGGGATAATGAATACAATACGCAACGTGATGCGCAACGTGATACGCAACGTGATACGCAACGTAGAGACGCAATGCATTGCGTCTCTACCAACGATACCAACGATACCAACGATACCAACGATACGGATTTTCCCAAAAACCAATTAGGCCCCCAATCCAAAAATTTGGCATCCATCATCCGTGGTTTTAAAATTGGGGTCACCAAAAACGCCCGACAAATCAATGCGGATTTTGCCTGGCAACCCCGATACCACGACCATATTATCCAAAACGATACATCGTTTCAACGCATATCCCAATACATCATCCACAATCCCGTAAAATGGGCAGATGATACCTTTTATCCTAAAAATCAAGGTTCAGACCAATGAATAAAGAAAAGAAACATACCCCAAGCCCAGCCGAAGGGTTAACACCGGAGTTACGTTTTCCTGAATTTGAGAAAGAGGGGGAATGGAAAAAAAATGTACTCGGTTCAGTTTGCGATTTTTTAAAGGGAAAAGGTATCTCCAAATCAGACATAACAACTGAAGGAATCCAACCTTGTGTGCGCTATGGTGAGCTCTATACACATTATAGTGAAATCATTGACTCTATAATTTCTAAAACTAGTTTATCGCATGACCAACTAGTTCTCAGTAAAAAAAATGATGTTATTATCCCTTCATCAGGAGAAACTCAAGAAGACATAGCAACTGCATCATGTCTTCTAGAAGATAATATTGCATTAGGTGGCGACATTAATATTATTAGAACAGAAATTTATGGAGTGTTCTTGGCTTATTATTTATCTAATGCGAAGAAAAGAGATATAGCAAAATTGGCTCAAGGAAATGCCGTTGTTCACATATACATAAGTCAATTAGAAAAACTGGAAATTGAAATCCCCTCTCCCCAAGAACAACAAAAAATCGCCTCCTGCCTTTCTTCTTTAGATGAGCTGATAGCCGCCCACAACGACAAGCTGGACGCCCTCAAAGACCACAAAAAAGGCTTGCTGCAGAACCTTTTTCCCGTAAAGACGCAATGCATTGCGTCTCCACTAGTGCCTAAGGTTCGTTTTCCGGAGTTTGACGGTGATGGGGAGTGGGAATTAAAGCCGCTTCAAAATGTTTCAAAAATCACTACTGGAAATAAGGACACACAGGATAAAATTGATAATGGTGAGTACCCATTCTTTGTAAGGTCTCAAACTATTGAAAGAATAAATTCCTATTCATTTGATGGTGAAGCAATTCTCACATCAGGTGACGGTGTTGGAGTTGGCAAAATATATCATTACATAATCGGAAAGTTTGACTTCCATCAAAGGGTTTATTGCATTTACGATTTTAACAAAGATGTTGAAGGAGAATTCATATTCTATTTTTTCTCAGAGCATTTTTATCAAAGAGTTATGCAGTTGAGCGCAAAAAATTCTGTGGATTCTGTTAGAAGAGCTATGATTACAGAAATGCCAATCGCATTACCACCAACCAAAAAAGAACAACAAAAAATCGCCTCCTGCCTTTCCGCTGTGGATGACCTCATCACCGCCCAGCAGGAGAAAATAGAAGAATTGCAGCAGCATAAAAAGGGCTTGATGCAGGGCTTGTTTCCGAAAATGTCTGAACTATGATTTTTGTGATTAAATGATTTGCCATGATTAAAAAAGAGTATAAGCATTCAGCATTAACATCCAACATTATTGGATGTGCCATGACTGTTCATACCGAATTGGGTAACGGGTTTCAAGAAGTCATTTATCAGCGAGCATTAGAAATTGAAATGGCTGAAAATGGAATTTCATTCAGTAGAGAATATAAAATGCCTGTGTATTACAAAAATCAGCAAATTGGTACAAGGCGAGTGGATTTTTTAGTGGATGGGATAGTATCAGTTGAACTAAAAGCCATCATTCAACTCGAAGATGTGCATTTAGCCCAGGCCATCAATTATTTGGAAGCATACGATTTGGAAATTGGGTTACTTATCAATTTCGGAGCGAAATCCTTACAGGTTAAGCGATTGACCAATAAATCATTCAAGCAAAAAAATCAGGGAAATCCGAAAATATATCAAAATCAAATGAATCACAGAAATCATAAGATTCACAGTTCAGACAATGGGTAAGGAAATGAAAACAAGCAACAACTTCCTGCTCTACACCAATGAAGATGGTGAAGTCAAGGTAGATGTGCTTTTAAAAGATGAAACCATTTGGCTCACCATCAAGCAAATGACAGCCTTGTTTGGTATCGACAAAAGCGGCATTTCAAGGCATATCAAAAATATTTATGAAACGGGAGAATTAAATGAGCAGGCAACGGTTGCAAAAATTGCAACGGTTCAAAAAGAGGGCGACAGAAGGGTCAATCGCAAATTGGAGTTTTACAATCTGGATATGATCATCTCCGTAGGTTATCGTGTAAACTCTATCCGGGGCACTCATTTCAGAATCTGGGCCACCAGGCAACTCACCGAGCTTATCAGAAAGGGTTTTGTGCTGGATAATGAAAAACTCAAAAACCCGGACAATCCTTTTGGCAAAGATTATTTTGATGAATTGCTGGAGCAAATACGAGATATACGCTCCAGCGAAAAACGCTTTTATCGAAAAATTACGGATATCTACGCACTGGCTGTTGATTATGAACCAAAGGCTGAAGAAACACAAGAATTCTTCAAAGTAGTACAGAACAAGTTAATTTATGCCGCTACCGGAAATACAGCTGCTGAAGTGATTGCCCAACGAAGTAATGCTAACAAAGACAATATGGGACTTAGCAGTTGGAAAGGCACGAAGGTGAGAAAACAGGATGTTAGCGTTTCAAAAAACTACCTGAATAAAGAGGAACTGGATACGCTCAATAGAATTGTCACCATGTATTTAGACTTCGCCGAATTGCAAGCCAAAAACCATCGCCAGATGTTTATGAAAGATTGGCGGGAAAAGTTGGATGCCTTCCTGCAATTCAACAATCAGGATATTCTTCAAAACGCAGGCACAATAACCAAAAAGGTAGCGGATAAGCTTGCCGAGGAGAAATACGAGCAGTTTCATAAAAATAGGCTGGCTATTGAAGATTCCCAAACGGGAGATATTGATGAAGCCATCAAGAAATTAAAAGAAAAGAAATGACACAAAAAGACCAGGACAGACTAGGAAAAACCCTTTGGGCAATAGCAGATAACCTGCGTGGTGCCATGAATGCGGATTCGTTCCGAGATTATATGCTTTCGTTTTTGTTTCTGCGCTACTTATCTAGCAATTACGAAGAATCCGCCAAAAAGGAATTGGGTTCTGATTATCCCAGTAAAGACGCTATGAATAGCGTCTCTCATACCGCTTTAGGCATTTGGTATGAAGCTAATGCAGAAGATGTATCTGAGTTTGAAAAGCAGATGCGTAGAAAAGTGCATTACGTTATCAAGCCCGAGCATTTGTGGAGTAACATAACAGAACTAGCAAGAACGCAAAGCCCTGATTTGCTCATTACCTTGGAAGAAGGTTTCCGCTACATTGAAAACGAATCCTTTGACAATTCCTTCCAGGGCTTGTTTTCTGAAATCAATTTGAATTCAGAAAAGCTAGGCAAGACACCTCCTGAGAGGAATAAAAAGCTTTGCACCATCATTCAAAAGATTTCAGAAGGTATTGCCGAATTTTCAACCGATTCTGATAGGTTAGGTGATGCCTATGAATACTTGATTGGTCAATTTGCAGCAGGTTCTGGAAAAAAAGCAGGTGAGTTTTATACGCCACAAGAGATTTCAACCATTCTATCTAAAATCGTAACGCTGGATAGCCAAGACCCATCCACGGGCCCAAAACAGAAATTGGATAAAGTATTGGATTTTGCTTGTGGTTCTGGTTCGTTGCTTTTAAATGTGCGCAATCAGCTTAAAGAGCAAACAAAAGGAGCTGGCACTATTGGCAAAATCTACGGTCAGGAAAACAACATCACCACTTACAACCTGGCAAGGATGAACATGCTCTTGCACGGCATGAAGGACACCGAGTTTGAAATATTTCACGGTGATACTTTAAAAAACCATTGGGAATTATTAAATGAAATGAATCCGGCAAAAAAGATAGAGTTTGATGCGATAGTCGCCAATCCACCTTTCAGTTTGCGTTGGGAACCTAATGACGCTATGGGGGAAGATTTCCGCTTCAAGAGCTATGGACTCGCCCCAAAATCAGCCGCTGACTTTTCTTTTCTCTTGCATGGCTTCCACTTCCTGAGTAATGAAGGAACTATGGCCATCATTCTGCCACACGGTGTTTTATTCCGTGGCGGAGCCGAAGAGCGCATCAGAACCAAACTTCTGAAAGACAAGTACATTGACACCGTTATCGGTTTACCTTCAAATTTATTCTATTCCACAGGTATTCCTGTTTGCATTTTGGTATTGAAAAAGTGTAAGAAACAAAAAGATGTACTGTTCATTAATGCCAGTGAGTATTTTACGCCCGGTAAAAGGCAGAATTGGCTGGATAAAAACCATATTGCATCCATTGTAGAAACCTACAAGTACCGACAAGAGACAGAACGCTATTCTCGTAAAGTTTCCATGGATGAAATCGAAAAGAATAGCTACAATCTGAATATTTCAAGATATGTTTCTACAGCAGCAGAAGAAATTGAGATTGATTTACATGAAGTTAATGAACGCTTGTGTTCTATCAATGAACGGATTGTGTCTCATACAGAACTGCACAATCAATTCCTGACAGAACTGGGTTTAAAAACAATTTAGGATACATCATACAGAGCGTAGTTTATATCTAAACACACTATAAACCCCCCTCACCAAAAGCCATGACATATGCCTGTTGCGGCATATGTCATTAACTTAAAACCTACACCTTTGCATTTACCCCGGCGTGTTGGTTTTCCAGGATTGGCAGGATGCGTTTCAGGCCGTCGGCCTCCTCGATCAGGAGTTTTTTAAGCAAGGCCGGCAGGCTGGTGCCTTTCTCTGCCAGGAAACGCTCCAGGGTGCCAAGCAACTCGGGGGTTTGGTGCCAGGCGGGAAAGAGATCGCGCCCGAATGCCTTGGCGTAATGCACATCGCGCTCGGTATAGACGCGCTCAACCGCTTCAAAAAACCGATCCACGTAAGGCAGGAGCACATCTTTCTGCATGTGCCAGTGAAAACCTTTCATGCCGTAGCGGAGAAAATCGGTGGAGCGGGACGAGATTTCTGTAAAGGCTTGCCAGCACGATTCCTTTTCAGCACTCTGGGGCCTTGAGGCTTCCACCATAAAGGCTTTCTTGAGCCCAAGGTCGCTTTTATCACGCTCTTTTTCCATATCGAACAGCGGCCCGGCCCCGGTATGGCCATAGGCCATCAGGCGGGCAATAATGTCCCAGCGTTTTTCCTGGTCAATCTCCAGCGAGGTTATAGATTCGTCCTCGGTGATCAGCGCATAGAGGTAGTCCAGCTCATCCTGCAACCCGGCTGTTTTCAAGAGCAGTCCGAACCAGACAATCTGCTGCTCCTGTGTGTTATCCGATTGGGCCAGGCGTTCGCGGGCCATGGTGTTGAGCCGTGGCATCCATATGGCCCGGTTTTCATCGGTGAGGTACGCCGATACAATGGATTTGATCTTTGCAATCACATGGCTGTTCAGAATAGAAAGGTCGGTTTCTTTCAGCCCCTGCTCAATCCCCATCTCGATAAACTCGGTCGGGGCAAAGGCATTATCGCGCACCATCTGCCAGAGACTTCCCCAGACCAGCCTTCGGGCAAACGGGTCTTCGATGCTGGAAAGGGACTGACGGGCGATGGCAATATCATCCTTGCTGTAAAAGACTTTCACATAGTCGTGATCGTGCGTGTTTAAGATCACGAACACGGTATCGGGTTTCAGCTCTGCTTCGGCGGTTTTGCCATCAATGATGATCTTTTGGGTTTCATTTTCCACGAGTGTTTCCCCGCTCTGGCGGTAGCCCTTGAATTCAACGGCATGCTGGCGGATAAGGTTGTTCCGGGCCGAGCCTTGTTGCTCAATTCTGAGCGTGCCATTCTCGATGCGGCTCAAGAGCGTATTTACGCCGGTGGTTTCCAGCCATTGGCGGCTCCAGGCCACGATATCGATGCCGCTTTTTTCCGACATGATGGAGAGAAAATCGTCCAGGGTGGTGTTCTTCTCAGCAAATTTTTTAAAGTATTGCCCGATGGCGGCGCGGAAGGCCTCATCACCGATATAGTACTGAAGCTGGCGAAGCACCGAGGCGCCCTTCGAGTAGCTGATGCCATCGAAATTGCTGAACGCTTCTATGGTATCGCGGGCCGAAGAGGCGATTGGGTGAGTGGTTGAAAGCTGATCCTGCTGATAGGCCCATTCTTTGCGCACGTAAAAATGCTCAAGGGCATCGCTGTAAAGCTTGCCTTTGGACATGGCAAAATAAGACAGGTAGTCGGCAAAGCTTTCGTTCAGCCAGAGGTCGTTCCACCATTTCATGGTTACCAGGTCGCCGAACCACATGTGCACCATTTCGTGGGTGATGGTATTGGCTCGGTTCAGGTGCTCGCTGTAGAGCTTTTTATGGCGGAAGATATAGTTTTCGGTAAAGGTTACGCAGCCTACATTTTCCATGGCCCCGAAATTAAATTCGGGTACAAAAACCTGGTCGTACTTCTCGTAAGGGTAAGGGTAGTCGAAGTAACTTTCCAGGGTGGCCATCGATTCCCTGGTGATGGCAAAGATGTTTTCCGGATCCATGTATTTGGCCAGCGACTTTCGGCAGTAGATCCCCAGCGGCATCTGGTTATATTGATCTTCCCACTTAGTGTAAGGGCCTACAACCAGGGCAAACAGGTAGGTTGAAAAGATCGCCGTGCGATTAAAAGCAATCGTAACCTCATCGCCATTGGTTTGGGTTTGTGCCGGCAGGGTGTTGTGGATATAAGTCCATTTCGAGGGCCCGGTTACGGTAAGCTGGTACGAGGCTTTAATATCGGGCTGATCGAAGCACGGGAACAGGCGGTGGGCCTCGTAGGGCTCAAAGTCGGTGTGCATGTACTCGGCTTTGTCTTCGGGATCGTGAAATTTATGAAAACCCGAGCCGGTGTTATCGAACTTGCTGGTGTAGGTGATCTCCAGTTTGTTGCGGCCCTCGGTTAAATGCGCTTCATTGAGATAGATGGCAAAATCACCCTTGAGATAATCCTCTTCTGCTTTACCGTTGAGCGATACAGAATGGATCTCTGTGGTAATGAAATCAAGCTTAAGATAGTCTATCCCGCCCTTGCGATAGTCAAACCCCACCTCGCAGCGGCCCTGGTAGTGAGTGGCGTTCTCTTTTAGGGTAAGTTCTAGGGTGTAGCGGGCATTGGAAACCAGGTTGCTGCGCTCTTCGGCGGCTTCCCGGGTCAGAATGTTTTGGGTATCCATGGAAAATGTCATGAGAATGGCTTTAATGTTAAAAGTGTTTTTTGCAGCCAGGTTTCTGGAGGCTGCGTGATGTGCATTTTAATAACGTTATTAACCGGGTTTCGCATTCATTAGTTTAGGAGATACAGACGAAAAATTAAAAAAGAGAGGCCTGAAATAAAAGGGGACCGGGATTGGAAGAAAAGGAAAACGGATTTGGGAGATTAAAGGGCAGCGCATAAAAAAAGGGCATTTTGCAATGCCCTGAAAGAACGGTATATACAAAAGGTAAGTCGTTTAAATCCAAATATCTTTTTTTGGCGGATTGCCGTTCGACTCAAATGTATCGCCATTTTCGCGGATCACAGCCATCAGTTCTTCTTTGGTAAAGTCGTACCCGTCTTCTTTGGCCAGTTCCAGGAACCGATCTACCGATAAGGCATTATCATACTTAACACGAAATTGTTTATCATCGCCACCCTTGGAAAGCAAGTCAGCTACACTTTTCTTCGACATCTTAATTAATTATTTTTGGTTAAAATGGTAAATATCTTATAAATTAAGGCAAATATATAATATTAATTTATAATATTAAACAAGTACGGATATTTTTTTTGCACAATTTTTTTCGGGCAGGTCTGGCGTGTTACCTTTTAAAGCGCCCCCGGGAGCCGATGGACTGAGGAAATCTCAGAAATTTGGGCTGAAGGCATAAAAGCACTGGGTTTTCTGAGCATCGCTTTATATCATACCCCTGAATTTTGCAAACAACACTATAATCCATACTCTTCATGACTTTTATACCGGCCATCCCAGATATTTTACAAGCCAAACATATTCTAAACGACATTCTGGATACCACACCCCTGCAGCTGAATCATCGGTTGTCGGAAAAATACAACGCCGGTATTTATCTCAAGCGGGAAGATGTTCAGATCGTGAGGTCGTATAAAATTCGCGGGGCATATCATAAAATGAAATCGCTCACCCCCGAACAGCTGAGAGCAGGGGTGGTTTGTTCCAGTGCGGGAAATCACGGGCAGGGCGTGGCGTATTCGTGCCAGATCCTTGGCGTAAAAGGGGTGATTTTTATGCCCACCACCACCCCCAAGCAAAAGATCAACCAGGTGAAAATGTTTGGAAAAGGCAATGTGGAAGTGGTGCTCACCGGAGATACTTATGATGATGCCTACAATGCCTCTATAGAAGAGTGCAAAAAGCACAAGAAAACCTTTATAGACCCCTTTGATGATCCTAAAGTGATAGAAGGCCAGGCCACGGTTGGGCTGGAAATATATGAGCAATTGAATCAACCCATCGATATGGTGTTTGTACCGGTGGGCGGTGGCGGATTGATTGCCGGGATAAGCAGCTATTTTAAGCAGGTTCAGCCATCAACAAAGATCATCGGTGTAGAGCCCGAGGGGGCCCCGTCTATGAAAGCGGCGTTGGATGCCGGCAAAATCCGGACTTTGAAGCAGATAGATAAATTTGTGGACGGGGCAGCAGTTCAGCGGGTCGGGGATCTGACCTTTGAGATTTGCAAAAAGTACAGTGATGATATGTTGGCGGTACCGGAAGGCAAAGTGTGCACCCATATTCTGGAACTCTATAACCTGGATGCCATTGTGGTTGAGCCGGCCGGTGCGTTAAGCATTGCGGCCCTGGATTTTTATAAAGATGAGATCAAGGGCAAACGGGTGGTGTGTATTCTAAGCGGCAGCAACAACGATATTACACGAACCGAAGAGATCAAGGAGCGCTCGCTCTTGTACGAGGGCCTGAAACATTACTTTATTGTACGGTTTCCACAGCGTTCCGGCGCGCTCAGGGTTTTTGTCGATAAGGTGCTTGGGGAAAACGACGATATCACCCTTTTTGAATATCAGAAAAAAACCAACCGCGAAACCGGCCCGGCCTTAATTGGTGTGGAATTACAGAATAAAGAAGATTTCGAGGGATTGCGGGAGCGTATGAAAGAAAACGGGTTTATCGCCGAATATCTCAATAAAAAGCCCGACCTGTTCCAATACCTGATTTAAACCAACAGGCCGGGATCCAGAATTTTGCAATGTTGGACATCCGGATATAAACATGAACAGTAAAGACATTCTGGCATGGTTGCTTCAGGGTGATGTTTCCATTCAATTCCAGGGCTATCGTGATATGCTCGGTGAGAACAGGGCAGATCTTCAGGAACGTATTTCCCGTGAAGGCTGGGGGCGGCAATTCTTAGAGAAACGCCATCCAAATGGGCATTGGGGGATCGGTTCTACCAGCCCAAGTGGATTTCCACGCATTACACGTTGCTGGATCTTCGCCAGTTAAATTTAGATCCGCTTCACCCTGTTCCCAGGGAGAGCATAGACCTTGTGCATAAAGATGGCAAAGCCAAAGATAGTGGTGTGCCCCTTGGCCCTTCCACCTCTGAGCACAGCGATGTGTGTGTGAATGGCATGTTTTTGAACTACGCGGCATATTTCGGAACCAATCAGGAAGAGTTGGCGTCGGTAGTCGATAGCATTCACAGTGAGACCATGCCGGATGGCGGATTCAATTGCCGCTCTACACGAAGCGGCGCCCGGCACAGTTCACTGCACACCACCATATCGGTACTTGAGGGATTAACGACTTTTTTAAGAACCGGTGCAACCTATCGGGCGAGCGATATCCAAAAAGCCATCCAGAGTGCTGAAGAATTTATCCTGCACCATCAGCTTTTTATGTCTGATCGCACCGGCCAGATCATCCACAAAGACTTTCTGAAACTCAGCTACCCCGGCCGCTGGAAATACGATATTCTTCGCGCCCTGGACTACTTTCGGTATGCCGGTCGCGATTGGGACAACAGAATGGCGAAAGCCATGGGATAGTTGCTTAAAAAAAGAAACAAAACAGGCTCCTGGAACCTGCAGGCCGCGCACCCGGGCCAGGTACATTTTCCGATGGAAAAAGCTGGCCGGCCCAGCAGGTGGAACACCTTAAGAGCCCTGCAGGTACTCCGGCATTTTAACAGTCCACTCGCTGACTGAAGTCAAAGCACTTCCCAAATCCAAAGCCAGGTATTCGTTTTCCACCCCCTTAATCCCCTGCCAGCGGGGGAGAGTTTCTATGTCCCTCTCTGTGAGAGGGTGGCCTTTAGGCCGGGAGAGGAAGTAAAGCAGGAATGGTTGAGATGCTGAAACAAGTTCAGCAAGACATTTATACAGACAAATTAATCCAGATTGTTGAGCAGCAAGTCCAGCGAGTCTTCGTTATCCACAAGCACTTCGCGGGCTTTACTGCCGTCGGGCGGGCCAACAATGCCGTTTTGCTCCAACTGATCCATAACACGGGCCGCGCGGCTAAAGCCCAGTTTTAAGCGGCGTTGCAGCAGCGATACACTGCCTTGCTGGTGGCGTACCACAAGCCGGGCCGCATCATCAAATACCCGATCGCGTTCGGAGCTGTCTTCGCTCTCAGAGCAGGATTTGCTGCCATTGCCGCCCCGGGATTTCATATCCGGCGCCGGCAGTTGGTAGGAGGTTTTGAAGCCTTGTTGTTTAAAGATAAAATCGGTCAGGCGCTCAACTTCCGAAGTGGAAATAAACGCATTTTGGATTCGTACCGGTTTGGGCTGGGTGCTGGCCTGGTAGAGCATATCGCCGTTACCGAGCAACTGATCGGCGCCAACACTATCCAGAATGGTACGGGAGTCGACTTTGCTGGCTACCTGGTAAGCCACACGGGCCGGGAAATTGGCTTTAATGATCCCTGTAATAACATCCACCGACGGACGCTGGGTGGCTACAATCAGGTGAATGCCAACCGCACGGGCCAGTTGTGCGAGTCTCACGATCGGCTCTTCCACTTCTTTACCGGCCGTGATCATCATATCGGCCAGCTCATCAATCACCACCACAATAAACGGCAGGGCTTCGTCGGGGAATTTTTCGTTATAATCCGTGATATGCCGCACCCCGATTTTTGCAAGCCTTTCGTAGCGCTTGTCCATTTCCTTTTCTATGGATTTCAGGGCATAGACAGCTTTGGAGGTATCGGTAATGATCTGCTCTTCCAGCTCCTGGTAATTGACCAGGAAATGGGATTTGAGTTTCTGATATGGAAAGAGCTCGACACGCTTGGGGTCGATCAAAAGGAATTTGACCTTCTCGGGGCTGCAAAAATAGATCAGGCTGGCCAATATGGTATTAATGCCCACCGATTTACCGGAACCTGTTGCACCGGCTACGAGCAAATGCGGCATTTTGGCCAGATCATCGATATGAATTTCATTCGAGATGGTTTTACCAAAGGCAATCGGCAGGGTATAGGATGAGTTTTTGAACTTCTTGCTTTGCAGCACCGACTTGATGCGTACAATTTTAGGTTTGCTGTTCGGGATTTCCACGCCTACGGCATTTTTACCCGGAATTGGTGCAATGATGCGAATGCCGCGAGCGGCCAGAGCCATGGCCAGATCATCTTCCAAGGCCACAATTTTACTGACCTTGACATCCGGGGCCAGTTTCAGTTCGAAAAGCGTAACCCTTGGCCCAACGGTAGCCTCGATTTTTACAACATCGATTTTGTAGATCTTGAGCTTATCGAGGAGCTTGCGTTTGTTTTCTTCGAGCTCTTCGATAGAGATCAGGTCGTTATCGTCATCGGCTTCTTCAAGCAAATCGACCGAGGGAAACTGGTAGGGCACATGTTCTTTGGTTTGAACTTTCAGGTTACGATCGTCCAGGTTGGCTTTGGCTTCAACAACGGTTTCTTTTAAGGTAATATCGGGCTCGTGATGTTCCGGCTCTTGCGGGCTGGTTTGGTTCAACTTGTTTTGAGGCTCTTCAGCAGCTCTCTTGGGTTCAGGCTCGCCGGACCTGGTGTATGGGGTGATGAGATCATCGATGGTTTCTTCATCGCTGAGCTCCACGTAATTTTTTTCTTTTGGAAGATCCGGGTGTTCTATGCCCGTGGGGTCGATATAATCAGGCTCGGTAGGTTGGGCAAACACCTCGGGCAGAGTCTCAACAGGATTATCAACCGGAATTTCAGGTTCGGATTCTTTAATATCCTTGAAATCCAGGAAGATATCTTCCTGAGGGTCCGAAGTTGTATGGTTTGGCACGGTTTCAACCGGGTCTTCCCGTTCAGGCTGCTGAATGATTTCCATTGGTGGATCAAAATCCACGTAAATGTCTTCAGGTTCTTTTACGGGGTCGCTTTCATAGACGGGTTCAAAGAGCCGCTCCAGATCCTTATCGCCGGGCTCAGGTTCAGGTTCCAAAGCCGGTGTTTCGGGTTTCGGAGGTGTTTCAATCTGCGAGCTTTGGGCCAGATCTTCGTCAAAGGCTTGTTCCTGCAGGCGGCGTTCTTTTCTGGCCTGATGCCATTGGTTAAATTTAATACTGGCTTCAGAGGCTTTATCGCGGAACAAAAATTTGATGCGGTCTATGGTTTTTTGCAGGTCGAGATCTATGGCCAGTGTTATGGTGATAAGCAGCAGGACAGTCAGCACAGACCAGGCCCCCAGTTCACCGACGATGGTTTTGAGCATGGTGGCAATAAACCTGCCTATGCCTCCCGACATGCTCTCACTGATCTCAAAATGGGTAAGGCCGAACAACGAAGCTGTTAACAATGAAAACAACACCGCATAGATGGTCGCGTAAGTGGGTTTTTCAAGGTTGCCGCCTCTTAATATGGTCCATCCCCAGAATCCGGCAACAACAAGCATAAATGCCGTTGGGTAGCCCAACACCGATTTAATGAGTATGGCCGAAATCTTAGCCCCAAGAAGTCCCAGAGGATTAACCAGGCGGTCTGAGGCCAGTCGGGCATAATCGGAGAAGAAGTCCTTTATATGAAGGTTTTCTATGATAGAATCGTCCTGGGGGGAGTAAGAAAAGATAGCAACGCAAAAAAGAGCCGCCATGAGCATAATCGTTGCTCCGAGCAACTCATGTTTGCGTTTAAAAAAAGCGTTTTGCCAAATGGTGTTTTGGCGTTTCCTGGAAGTTTTTTTCTTACTTGCTGGCAATTTAAGTTTTTGTGGATGGGTTGGTTGTTAAAGAAATAGTGTTATTGGCATATCTTAATGAAATATTTTTAAATGCCTGGAAAAATCCAACAACCTTTTCGGGCCTTTAAAGCTTAGTTGACCCGTTTAAACTTTTTGGTTTCTACTTTGTATTGCTTGATAACCCCGTTTTCCAACCTTGGAAGAATCTGGTATAAATCAATCTTTGAACAGTTTTCAACGTCATTTTCAAAGCCGATAGATGTTAAGAACTTGCCATGTTCACTTTCCATAAGGGCATTTTTTTCATTGCCACGGTATTGCTCAAAGAGCATACGGGCTGCTTTAGCTGTATCTGAGAGCACATAAGAGAATTCACTCTTTTTATCCAGCACGATCTTTTCAATCAGGAGCCCGGCACAAATTACATCTTCCATTGAAAAACGGTTGCTTTTTCCGGCACATACAATGGCAAGATCATTTTCAATATTTTCAGGCTTGAGAATAAATTCTTTTACGATCGAAATATTGGAAAAAGAAGCCACAACAAGCTCGCGGATTTTGGCTTCTTTGGCTTTGTTCAATGTAATAACACCGTTAGATGTAGAAAGCACAATCGATTTACCCGACACCTTTTCTTTGGTGTACTCTTCCGGAGAATTGCCCAGATCGAAGCCTTCAATAATCTGTCCATTACGCTCGCCGCATAGCCTGGCCTGACCTTTGGCCAGGTTAGAAGCCATTTGCAAGGCCTTTTCAACTTCATTAACCGGGATTACTTCTTTTGCACCATTTTCAAGTGCGGCAATAATGCTTGAACTTGTCCTTAATACATCGATGAAAACGACCGATTTATCTCGTATGGCTTGTTCGTCTAATCCAGCTGGTGTAAAAAATACATCAATTTTCATGTGCTGAAATACAAAAAGTTTAAAGCTAGTCTATTTGGTTTTTTTTGGTAAAAATGGGAGTTTTTGCCTGGTTGCTTCAATAGGTTTATTTCTGATATTGATGAACAGAGGCTTCTCTGAAGAAACATATTCAGCCTTAATCAGTGCCGTGGCTATCGGATAATTTAATGATGGTGATTGAGTGCCACTGCATACATGACCAATTTTTTCGTGATTTGCATTCTGAACCTCATAACCTTGTCTTGGAATAAATTTACCTTCCAGAGTTAATCCGGTTAATTTGCGCCTGGGCTCAGCTTTGGCTTCAAGGCATGCTTGTTTGCCGATAAAATCACCTTTTTGCGGCTTAACGATCCATCCCAACCCGGCTTCAATCGGATTAATATCTGAATCAATTTCATGGCCGTATAAACTGTATCCCATCTCTAAACGCAGTGTATCACGAGCACCTAACCCAATCGGCTGAATGCCAAAATCTTTGCCTGCTTCCATAAGTTTTTGCCAGATAAAGCCGGCTTTTTCATTAGGTACGCAAAGTTCAAATCCTTTTTCACCGGTGTAACCTGTTCTGGAAACCAATACATTTACCCCGGCTACTTCACCAAATGCAAAGTGATAAAAAGAAATATCTGAAAGGACTAAGGGTGTTAAGGTTTTCAGAACGGCTTCTGCATTCGGGCCTTGCAGAGCAATAAGACTCAACGCGTCGGATTCATCCTGAACGGATACATTACCGGTTTGATGAGCCTGAAGCCAATTTACGTCTTTTTCCCGATTACCGGCATTAAGAATCAAAAAAAATTCTTCGTCAGAAATTTTATATATGATCAAATCGTCTATTACCCCGCCGTCTTCCTGAAGCATCAGCGAGTATTGAGCCTGCCCGATTGAAATTTTGGACAGATCATTTGTAGTGAGTTTTTGTAAAAAAGCTTCTGCATCGGGTCCTTTTATGCGTGCTTCACCCATATGCGAAACATCGAATAATCCAACCTGGCTTCTGACGGTCTGGTGTTCGGCAATGATGCCCTTATATTGAACAGGCATTTCGTAACCGGCAAACTCTACCAGCTTTGCGCCATTTGATTTATGAATGTCATAAAGCGGGGTTTGCTTTAAGTCCTTCATTTTATAGTCCTTTCACTCCGGCAAATTTTAACAAAGAACTGCAAGATATGAAAATTTTAACGAAAGACCTTAGTGCCGATAACTAATCCTTTCACATTTCTGCAGTTTGCCTTGAAGCACTCGGTTCGATTTTGTAAGTTTAACAAAACCCGTTCAACTGTTATTCCCTCTAACTCATGAACTATCGATTAAGTTTTTTCCTGATCGGCTTGTTAGTTATGCCCACACAACTAGCCAGTGCAGCGTTTCAGCATTTTACAATCGGTACCAGGCAAATGGCACTGGCCGGTGCTGATGTTGCCTTGCCAGCCTCCGGATTTGGGATGCATGCCAATCCTGCCGGGTTGGTTTATGCAAGCCAACGTAAGGTTGAGTTTTTTTATAGCCGCCCGTTTGGCCTGGAAGAGCTCACGCAGCAAAGCATAGGGTATAGCGATCCGTTGCTCCTAAATCAGCACGGGGCAATTGGTTTAAGCGCTATGACTTACGGTTTTGAGCTCTATAAAGAAATCCGGCTGGGTGTTTCTTATGCCGGTGCTTTGCATCCAAAACTGGCTGTTGGTGGCACTGTAGACTATAATCAGTTATCGATTAAGGGATATGGCGAGGCTTCCTGCCTGGGTATAGACATTGGAGTACTTACTGTGTTGCACCCGTCTTTAACGGTAGGATTCAGGTTAGACAACCTCAATCAACCCGAAATCGGAAATCAAAACGAGTCAATTCCACTCACCTACCAGGCAGGGCTGGCTTATTTTTTGGATGAACAAACCACAATTTTAATGGATTGGTATTACGAGCCCGGATTTGATCTTTCCATTCAGACTGGTTTGGAGTTGAGTCGGGTTGAGTTTTTATCGCTTCAGGTTGGTTATGCTACCCAGCCTGCTACAATATCGGGAGGATTTGGTCTGCATTATGGCAACCTTGATATTATGTATGCGGTGTCGTCTCATTCCGATCTGGGTTTATCGCATGCAGTGGGAATCGGTTTTAACCTCTCTTCACCGAGCAGTAGCAGCAGCGCATTCAGATCTTCGCACCAGGCAATGCTTCAAACGCTTGCCGATGCATTTAAACCGAAACCACCTACGGCAATTAATCTGAATACCGCAACCGTGGAGCAGCTTAAAACACTGCCCGGTATAACCAGATCAAAAGTCCGCGATATTCTGCTTTACCGCAACCAGCACAATGGATTCCAGAGCTTGGAGGAATTGCTTGAAATAAAAGGCATAGGCCCGATATGGCTGGAAAAAGTAAAACCTTACCTGTTTATAGAGGAGTGATTTAATCGTTTGTGAAGCGTTCTACGGAAAAGACGCCATTTACCCGTTTAAGCTTTTCTACCAATTTATTCAGGACCATCACGTTTTTAACAAAAACCACCAGGTGGCCGTCGAACAGGCCGTCTTTCGCATTCAGGGAAATCCCCCGGATGTTGATATCGGATTTTAATATCACCTGGGTAATGGTGTTGGTGATGCCGATCCGATCTTCACCCTTGATATGCACACCGGCCATAAATTGATCGTTGCTGGTTTTCTGCCAGGAGACATTCACCAGCTTTTCACTTTTCATGATCTTGTCGGTGGTGATATTCTTGCAATTACGGCGGTGTATGCGTACCGATCCTGAAGCTGTTACAAACCCGATAATATCATCACCGGGAACCGGGTTGCAGCATTTGCCATAGCTGTAGTTAATGTTATCGAGCCCTTCAACAATAATGGCGTTTTTATGGCCCGACTCTTTATCATGTGGCAGAACAGCCTCGCGGGCATCGGTAATAAACTTGGTGTAATTTGGTGGCAGCTCAGGTTTTGAATTGCCATTTTGCTCATGCTTTTTGTTGAGAAGACCGCTAAGAATATCTTCGCCATTGACTTGTTGATTGGCCAGGGCTTTGAAAAATTCGGCAGGTGTGTTTAAACCATGTTTTTTTGTGAATTTTACAATATCAGAATCGCTGAAAATGGTTTTGGTTTTAGACGCCAGTTTATTCCAAATGCTTTTACCTTGTTCAATCTGCTTGCGACGCTCTTCATTCAGGGATTGCTTGATCTTGGTTTTTGCTTTATGTGTAATCGCAATTTTATCCCAGTCCGGCTTGGGCCGCTGATTTTTAGAGGTGATAATTTCTACCTGATCGCCTGATTTTAAACGCGTATTTAAGGAAACAATCTTGCCATTTACTTTGGCACCGATACAATGGTAACCGACTTCGGTATGGATCTCGAAAGCAAAATCAAGCGGGGTGGCATTTTTGGGCATCACTTTCATATCGCCACGGGGCGTGAAGATATAAATTTCATCCTGATACAAGTTCAGTTTGAACCCTTCCATAAATGCAGCTGCCGAATCGCTTACTTCAATAAGTTCGCGCGCCCATTTCAAAAGCTGATCAATTACAACATCGCGCTTGGATTCTTGTTCTTTATACCGCCAATGGGCTGCTACACCGGTTTCAGCAAATTCGTGCATTTTTTTAGTCCTGATCTGGACTTCAATCATTTTCCCCTGAGGGCCAATGATTGTTGTGTGCAGTGATTGATAGCCATTGTTTTTAGGCACCGAGATATAGTCCTTGAATCGCTCAGGAACCGGAGGGAATATCTGGGTGATATAGCCATAGACTGCAAAACAGTCTGAAGAATTATCTGATTCTAAAATGATGCGGATGCCGTAAAGGTCAAAAATCTCATCAATGGATTTTTGCTGAGCCCGCATTTTTTTATAGATGGAATAAACGTGCTTTGGACGGCCTGAAATATTGTATTGAAAATGGTGAGAACGCAGAACATTTCGTATGGGATGCATCACCCGTTCAAGGTAATCTTCACGCTCTTTTCGGGTCATTTTCAGTGTTTCAACCACAAAGTCGTATGCTTCCCGGTCAATGTATTTGAGAGAGAGGTTCTCAAGCTCAACTTTTATTCGTCCTAACCCAAATCGATGAGCAAACGGGGCGTAGATGTCGCGGGTTTCAATAGCAATGCGCATTTGCCGGTGGGTAGGTAAGGCATCCAGGGTTCTCATATTATGGAGGCGATCGCAGAATTTAATCAGGATCACCCTGATGTCGTGAATCATCGAAAGCAACATCTTGCGGAAGGTTTCGGCCTCCTTGATCTCACGATTATCAAAAATGCCCGATATTTTGGTCAGGCCGCCTACAATGCTGGCTACTTCTTCCCCGAATTCATCTTTAAGATCATCGATGGTATAATCGGTGTCTTCAACCACATCATGGAGCAAAGCTGCCACAACAGATATGTCGTCCAGTGGGATTTCAGTAAGAAGGATCTTTGTAACTTCAACAGGGTGGTAGAAAAAAGGTTCACCGGAAGCGCGTTTATCCTGTCCGTGAGCACGATAGCACAGAAAAAATGCTTTTTTTATCAGATCTTCATCATATCGCACCAACTTGGATTTACATAAATCCAGTATTTCGTTGAGCTTTACGTAATGATCTTCTTCAATCTGAGCCAGCATGAATCACTCCTGTAATTAAACTTATCTTAACCTCTGTCTTACCCATTATACATGCTATTGCACTAACTTAATATCTAATAAATTGTATTTGCAAAAGCAACCTATTTCACCATTGTTCATCCATTTTTAGCATTATATTCCGGTTTAAATGCCATATATCTATATAATCGCATAAAAGGATTTATCGTTTAGAGATCAGGTTGGGCAATACGGTGGTTAAACTAAAAAGGGATATCGCCTTTATGAATGACCGGATATCCCCTTAAAGAAGTTCTAAAATCAGAAGTGGTTTAATAACCGTGGGTTGGAATAACTGTCTTACCCCTGAATACCCAATATATGCTGATGGTGTATGTTAATACCAGTGGCATACCGATCAAGGCTAAAATAAGCATGATAAATAATGTACCCTGGGAGGATGCAGCATTGTAGATGGTCAGGCTATACTCAGGACTCAGGGTAGATGTAATCATATTTGGAAACACACCAACAGCAAATAAGAATACCAATGCGGCGATAGAGCAGGCTGAAGACAGAAAGCATTGGAGTTCTTTACCCTGAACCAATGTTCTTGGAATATTTGCAATAGCCAGCGCATTAAGCACCACAACGATCCAGGCAAAGACTGAAATAAATACCTGGTTGCCTTCAATAAGCTCCATAGGAATACCCGGGTTGACCATTTGTCCAAACGAAAAATTAGCCACCATCTCTGGTTTCAGATACAGGGTTATGGAAGTGAGGGTCAGGTAAAAAAACAAGAAAACCCAAAAGGCGCGCATGGCCCATGCTCTGACTTTTTTCTGAAGCTCGCCCTGGGTTTTAACATTTAAAAAAATCGCCCCATGCAGGGTAAACATGGTTAGGTTAAAAACGCCGGTTAAAAGGGTATATGGAGAAAGTAAATCAAAAAAAGTACCGGCATATTCCATATCGGGGCCGATTTTAATGCCAATTACCATATTGCCAATAGCAACACCGAATAAAATTCCAGTGATTATTGAACCAACCGAAAAGCCGTAATCCCAGAAGTTTCGCCATGACCTGCTATCAAGTTTGCTTCTAAATTCAATAGAAACCGCCCTGAAAATCAAGGCAACCAAAAGCAGCATAAAAGCCAGGTAAAAACCCGAAAAGGCTGTTGCATATGCATTTGGGAAGGCTGCAAAAAGGGCGCCACCCGCAGTAATAAGCCAAACTTCATTGCCATCCCAAACCGGTCCTATCGAATTAAGTAGAAGCCGGCGTTCTTCATCACCCTTGGCAAAAAGATGAAGAGCGCCGACGCCTAAATCAAATCCGTCTAAAATGGCATACCCAATTAAAAGTACACCTATTAACAGGTACCATATAACATTGAGATCCATGGGAAAACAGTTTTTTAGTTAATAATCCCGGTTAATTTTTGCGAAATTGGGGCAATATTTCAGCTCCGCCTGCAGTCAGTATAGGAATTTCCTCACTGTCTTCAGGACCGGCCTTAATCTTGCGATCGACAATAAACAACCAGACAAACAATAATAGCATATAGAGTATCCCAAAGAGTATAAGGCTGATAAGTACCTCGATTCCCGAAACAGATTTTGAAACACCATCGGCTGTACGAAGCAGATTTGTCACGATCCAGGGCTGTCGGCCAACTTCGGCTGCAATCCATCCTACCTGGTTTGCAATAAATGGCCCCACAACGGAGAAAACCCATACCCACAGGATAATTGTATTATCATATAGCTTTCCGCGCCACAACAAAAACAAACTCAGCAGAGAAATGAAGATAAAGTACATGCCGAGGGCCACCATAATATGGTAAGATTGAAAGGTGATCCAAACCGGTGGCCAATCTTCGGGGTTGAACTTGTCCAGACCTGTGATTACACCATTAAAATCACTATGAACCAAAAAACTTAAGAAGCCGGGAATAGCCAACCCATTTGTTTCTTTGCTGTCGACATCAGGGTGGCCAAGAATATACAAAGGAGCGTTAGACTGGGTTTGGAATAAGCCCTCCATGGCTGCCAGTTTAGCCGGTTGATATTCGGCAACGATCTCTGCGCTGGTATGACCCTGAACCAATTGAAGTAGTGAAAATACCACGGTGAAGATTAAAGCTATGATCATTGACTTCTTAGCAAACTCCAAATGGCGTTTTTTTATGAGGTAAAAAGCCGAAATGCTCATGACAAAAAAACCACCTTCTAAAAACGAACCGATGATCACGTGAGAGAAACGGCTGAGAGCGGAGGGGTTAAATACCATTGCCCAGAAATCTATGATCTCAGCACGCACCATCGAGCCCACACCCACTATATGATACCCATCCGGTGTTTGCATCCAGGAGTTGGCAACCACGATCCAGAACGCCGACATGATAGAGCCGATTAAAACCATATAGCTTGAGAACAGGTGCATTTTTGGCGAAACCCTGTCCCATCCAAACAAGAGAACAGCTAAAAACCCTGATTCCAGGAAAAAGGCAAAAATACCTTCGGCAGCAAGTGGAGAGCCAAAAATGTCTCCGACAAACCTGGAATATGTCGCCCAGTTGGTGCCAAATTCAAACTCAAGTACAATTCCTGTTGCAACACCGATTGAGAATGTGGCAGCAAAAAGCTTAACCCAAAATTTAGCCATCATCAGATAGAATTTATCCCCGGTTCGGACATAAATGGTTTCCATGATGACCATAATGGCAGCTAATCCTATGGTAAGAGGCGGGAACAAGAAGTGAAAACCAGCGGTGAAGGCAAACTGGATCCTCGAGAGAAAAACAGCATCTAACTCCATGGTATAAATGTATTTAGATGTAAAAATGTGTCCTGTATTGTATCAGGAAATATAAATTCAATTCATTATAAAATTTACAATAATGGCAATATATGATGGTTTAACCTTCAAAAATGGCTTTCACCGGACCATGTAAAAAGGCCTGGCAGGCTAATCGTATATTTGGGTGTTTTGTGTTTTGCAACTCTTTTATATAACCCAGAAGCATCAATGCTTTTAGCTCCTCGGTTTCTATTGGAGAAAGATTCTGTTGGCCTTCAATAATTTTCAAACGGCAAGCACCGCATAACGCATGCCCATAACAGGCCGAGCATAACTCAATACCGGCTAAGCGAGATGCCCTAAGTATATCAACACCAATATGCGTGGAAATATACTGGTGATTTAACTCAAAATGAACTTTTTCGTGGGTGTTACTCACAAACAAAGGCTTTAACCAATTTTAAAAACAACTTTATATCACTAAGATAAGGCCATTTTTATAGATTGGCACTTCTTTTCGAAAGATTTATTAAGAAAGAAACATTACAAATCATAAAAATCTATTTGTTTAGTTTTAATTTTGATTTAACTTTCAGGAACGGGCTAACTACATTTAGTTCGTTTCCACCTTAATATTTGGTGGAATGTGTGATTTGATAAGGGGAAGACAGGAAAAACTCAAAGTCTGGTAATTGGTTTAACCTTCATAAGTCTTTTATGTAGGTAATTGCCAGTATGGATAGCATAACGCTTTGAGATTTTCATGCACGTCTCTTTTTCAATCAACTATGACAACCTTACTTACATTAGTTGAACATTAAAGTCTTAGGATTGATCTGAAAACTCAGACGTTTGTTAGACGAAATAAAAAAGCAATTTAGCGATTAACCTCACTAAATTGCTTTTTTGTTTTTATTTAACGCCTTCCTGATGTATATTCAGCCATGCCAATACACTTAAGTCCTTACATTTTATTTAGTTAAGCTATAATTTATGGTATTAAAGGTCTGCTTTCCTTTAAATTAATCTTTGGAATTTATGACACCCTGCAAAGTTTATCGTTTTTTTTCGGTTCAAGTGTTATTTCTTTTATTTGCATTTCTTTTCAGTCCAACATTGGTTGCTAAAACCAATGCCTCAGGAAAATCAGCATCCCTTTCTTCATTAAGCAAAGTTGAGCGACAGGATATTTATTCCAACTATGCTAAAAAAATCAAGCATACTATACATAATGGCAAAGCTAAGTATGCCAATTTTGGCATAGCTATCCACACTGCCGAAGGCGAAGTGATTTTTGAGCAAAATTCTGAGCGGACCTTTAAGCCGGCCTCTAACATGAAGCTCATAACATCGGCTGTTGCACTTGAGAAACTAGGCTCGGATTATCGATTTCAAACCGATATTTTTATTGATGGATACATGCAATATGGGGTCTTGCATGGTAATTTAATTGTAAGTGGCTCGGCCGACCCTATGCTTTCGGGTTTTTTTGACAGCCGTATTGATGATGTGGTCCGTCAGTGGGTTGACACCTTATTTACACTTGGTATCCAGCAAATAAGAGGTGAAGTTATTTTAGATAACAGTTATTACGTGGGTAATGATGTAGGGCTTTCAGAGGATGAAAATTACGCCCCACTTCATTTTTCAACGGTTGCAAGCTTTACAAAAGCCAACTCTGAGCAGATGAACCGGGTATCCGGGGTGAGGGTTATTCGCACACAAAATGGCACTAAGCGCGTGGTTCGAAGAGGATTTCGCGGTAGCAGCCGATTAAAACGCGTTCATATTGAACCTAACTCCTACTTGTGTGATGTCCTTTTTGATGAACTCAAGTCCAGAAATATAATTTTTACTGAAGGTATAGAGAAAATCAATTACTCCCAGAACATAAACCGAACCAGATGGAAGCATGTTTATGCCCATTTTTCCAAACCTCTTTCTCAAATTTTAGGGCGAACCAATAAAAACTCTGATAATTTCTATGCCGACCAGTTACTCAGAACTCTTGGGGGTGAATACCGGGGTGAAGCTTCATTGAGTAAAGGAGTTGAAGTAGTAGAAAACTTTCTAACTTATACGATTGGTGTGGATTGCTCGGATTTTAACATGGTAGATGGATCAGGGCTTTCGCATGATAACAAAGTAACCCCGACCATTTTGGTGAAGGTTATGAAACATATGAAACGGCGCAGTCCTCATTTTAACACCTACTATGAGTCTTTAAGTATACCTACAGTTGATGGTACCCTCGTCAGCAGAATACATCATAAACTGGCCAGAAATATCCGTGCTAAAACAGGCTCTATCAGCGGCATCATATCCCTTTCGGGCTATTTAACAAGTCGAAGCGGACTGGATATTTACTTCTCAATAATTGGTAACAGCTACCGCAAGAAAACCCTCAAGCGGGTAGAAGACAAAATCTGTAAAATCTTACTGGATATTTAACTCACTTTTTATTGCTATTGGATAGGTTGGTTGCTCAGACTGTCACTAACTCATGATATTTGATAAATGCCTGTTCATATGAATGATCTGGCTGGACGGTTATGGAGTTAATGATTGAGCGGCTTCTCTTAAATGCCCCCGCATTCATAAACCTGATAGTATTAACATCATATACTTCGGTTTTATGAACATGTCCGTGCAGGGCTAATTTGGCATTCATTTTCTCAAGGGCGCCCACATATGCATCACGGTTAATCAGCTCCATGGTCCATACATAAGCCTGTTCGTAGGGGGTTTTAGCTGTAATAACATTATATCCATGATGTGTTATGGCTATAACAAACTTATCTTTCAGCATATCGAGTATATCGGCTTCCAGCATAGCTTCCATTTCCTGTTCTCGAATGTAGCCCCTGGAGCCTATGGGGTTATTGGCCAATGAGAATTCAAAAACACTATTAAAAGCAACAATAGCGATTTTCTCTTCATCAAATATTTTGACAAACGGGAAATAGTAGTTAGCGTAATTTTCCGGAGTCATGACATCACGGAAGATTTCACAGAAGACTTTTAGCTTGCGCAGTGAGTTTATTCCAGATGCATTTACGGCGTTATTGACCACGCGCTCGGGGTTGAATTCAAATTTGCCAAACAGATCGTGGTTGCCGGGGATAAGGGTCATTTTTTTCCAATCCAGTAACCCGTTATGTTCAAACATATTTCTGATTTGCCACATATCATCCTCGTCGGCAACATCGGTGAGATCACCAGTGATAATTACATGATCGTATCCAATCTCAAATATATTGACCAACAACGCTTCGAACTGAACCATACGATCAGGAAAGACCGCATTATCTATGTGAATGTCTGAAATATGTGCTATTTTCATCTTTGGTTTTCTAACATTTTGACATTTATTAACGCTTCTGCAATAAGTGAGGTTTTGAAATCTCGAAAAAAGCATCATTTTGAGTCATTAAACTCGGACGAAGTTTGAGAAAGCAAATCTGGTGGAAACGGTTGGTCAGTATCTCATTGTGCAAAAGTTAAAACAATTTCCTATTTAATGATAATTTTTAATCGCTTAATCATATGTCCATTTCCATAACTGAAAAAACTGTTATACCTATCTATTCCATTCCACAACAGATACAACTTTTAGAAAAATTATCGAAAAACCTTTGGTGGTCATGGAATCATGAGGCTCAGAATATATTCGCTGAGCTCTCACCAAGATTATGGTCCCGTTTTAACCATAATCCGATATTGGTAATGAATAACATCTCAAATGAGGAACTAACCGCTGTACTTTCCGACCATGTATTTTCAGAGAAACTGAATCGTGTCTTAAATGAGTATGAGACTTATCTCTCCGATAATAATACATGGGCAGATAAACATGCCAGCGAATTTAAAACCAATCCGGTGGTATATTTCAGTGCCGAATTTGGCCTTCATGAGTGTTTGCCAATTTATTCTGGCGGGCTCGGGATTTTAGCAGGTGATCATATTAAATCAGCCAGTGATATAGGCTTGAATTTTGTAGGGATTACCCTCTTCTACCGTGAGGGCTATTTTAATCAGCAAATCTCAAATGAAGGGTGGCAGCAGGAAGAATATGCGCTTCAAAACCCGGATAATTTACCCCTTCGCCAAATTTTAGATGAGAATGGAGAGCCTGTTACCATCACCGTAGAAGTGGCTCACAGTCTTGTAAAAGTAGCAGCCTGGGAGATCCATGTAGGACGGGCAAAGTTGATTTTACTGGATACAAATTTAGAAGAAAATGAAGGCCACTACCGGGATATCTCCTGCCATGTGTATGGTGGCGACTCTACTACACGCATTAACCAGGAAATTATTTTAGGCATAGGTGGTACCCGAATGCTTGACAAGCTTGGTATCCAGCCGAAAGTTTATCATATGAACGAAGGGCACTCCGCATTTTTAACCCTTGAGTTGCTTGGCCGCGAGCTAAAAAAAGGCAGCGACCTGGAAACCGCAACAAAAGCTGTTAAATCGCAATGTGTATTTACAACACACACACCTGTTCCTGCCGGTCATGACCGTTTTTCGGTGGACCTCATGGACTATTCTCTGGCAAAATATGCACAATCCATCAATCTGGATTTCAGGGATTTAATGAATCTGGGTCGTGAGCATAAAGATAATGAGGACGATTTATTTACCATGACAGTATTATGCCTCCATATGTCGCGCAAGGCAAACGGGGTTTCTGAACTTAATGGCGAAATAGCCAGCAACATGTGGGCACATATGTATGAAGATGGTAAGGCACCAATCGGATTTGTGACCAATGGTATTCATGTAAAAAGCTGGATTATAGACCGAACCGAAGAGTTTTGGTCGCGCTATACCAATTTTGATCTGGATTTCATTACCGATCCTGAAAAAATGAAGGAAACATTGGAAAAGATTTCCGACTCTGAACTCTGGTCGCTTCGCTACCGGCTCAAGCGCGATTTAATTGAGTATGTTCGTTTTAAACTGGAAAACCAGAATTTGAGAATTTCACCGGAAAACACCATTACACATTCCGATATTTTATCTACCGATGCCTTAACCATTGGTTTCGCCCGTCGTTTTGCAACCTATAAACGCGCGCCACTTATTTTTTCTGATATTAATCGAATTTCAAATATTATAAACAACACCGAAAAACCTGTTCAAATTATCTTTGCCGGTAAAGCTCACCCGAAGGATGACGAGGGGAAAAAATTCATTCAGAAAATTATTTCCATCACCCGAATGCCTGACTTTTTTGGGAAAGTGATCTTTCTTGAGAATTACGATATTAATATTGCCCGGCATTTGGTTTCCGGCGTGGATGTATGGTTAAACAATCCGCTTCGTCCATTGGAGGCCAGTGGTACATCTGGTGAAAAAGTTATTGCAAACTGTGGTTTGAATTTCAGCATTTTAGATGGCTGGTGGCGTGAAGGCTATAATGGCGAAAATGGCTGGGCCATCGGTAAGGATGAGAATATTTCTGATAAAGAAAAACAAACCGAGCTGGATGCCATGTATTTATATGAAACGCTGGAAAATGAGGTGGTGCCAGCATTTTATAACAGGGATGAAAATAATATTCCTAAAGCCTGGATTCAAAAAATCAGAAACTCGTTAATGAGTATTCTTCATCATTTTAACACCCATCGCATGGTTGAAGATTATACCCTGAAGTATTACAAAGAGAAGTAGTTTGGGGATAGTTGAGTTAAGATCATTAAAAAAGCCGGCTAAAGCCGGCTTTTTTAATTCATGCACACATTGTCCCGTCCTGAAATAAGTTGACACAAAAGGGACTTATATATGGAAGAGTCAGGAAAAGAAAAGAAGAAGCGCACCCAATGCGATTATAATTTAGCCTTTAAATTAGCGGTAATATCCCAGGTAGAAAAAGGTGAGCTGACCTACAAGCAAGCTCAAAAACTTTATGGCATCCAGTGGAAAAGTACCGTTTTGGTGTGGTTAAGAAAACATGGTACCTTAAACTGGCAACATCCAAAAGACCATAGCATGAAAACACCGAAAGAGACCCCGGCCCAAAAGATCAAACGTCTTGAAAAAGAATTAGAGGATGAACGGCTTAAGAATCTGATTCTGAATGAGATGATAGATCTGTCAGATGAGCAATACGGAACAAGTATCCGAAAAAAGTATTTGCCCAAACAATCCGAAGGCTCCAGGCCCAAAAAGGACTAAGTTTATCCAGAGGGTGTAACTTGTTTGGGCTGAGTCGTCAAATGATCTATCAACAGGAGCAACGCGCAAAGCAACGGCTTGCAGAGCTAAGTGAATCAAACACCTGGTTGAATCGGTTAGAGCGTATATGCCAAGGTGTGGTACCCGAAAGCTGTATATGTTATTAAAAGAGACATTTAAAACGGCCGGTATAAAAATAGGAAGAGATGCGCTGTTTGATTTTCTGAGGGCCGAGCAACTGCTGATCAAACCAAAAAGGAGCTATACGAAAACAACTGATCCAAACCATTGGCTGAAAAAGCATCCGAATCTCTATACAGCCACTCAGGTTGAACGTGCTGAGCAGTATTTTGTCAGTGATATTACTTATGTGAAAACAACCGACAGGACCTATTATCTGAGCCTGGTTACCGATGCGTTTAGCCGAAAGATCATGGGCTACAAGGTCAGTGACAGCTTAAACAGCGAGCATATGGTCAGTGCATTGGATATGGCTGTCAGAAACCGGGTGACAAAATCGGACTTGATCCATCATTCGGATAGAGGGCTTCAATATGCCTCAGATCAGTATCAGCAGCGATTAAGACAGTATCGGATCAGACCATCAATGACTGATGGTTATGATTGCTATCAAAAAATGCATTGCCTGAACGGGTCAATGGGATCTTAAAAAATGAGTTCTTAATTTATAAGTGTAATAGCAGAAAAGATCTGGCGAAGTTGGTGGAAGAATCGGTGAGTACTTATAATGAGAAAAGGCCTCACTTAAGTTTAAATATGCATACACCTGATTTTGTGCATAAAAAAACCACTGAGAAACATCTCAGTGGTTCATTTTAATCTTTAATAACCTGTCAACCTATTTTAAGACGATACAGAGTTAATTTCAGAAATGCGCATATTTTTATCGGCAGCCTTGCACATATCATAAATCGTGAGGGCGCAAACTGAAACGGCAGTTAAGGCTTCCATTTCTATGCCTGTGGCTTCCTTCACTTTTGCCATTGCCTGAATCCAAATCCGCTCGTGCTGTATATCGAACTGAATATCTATATAGGTTAAGTTGAGCGGGTGGCACATTGGAATCAGTTCGGAATTGCGATTGGCTGCCATAATGCCAGCTATTTTTGCCGTTGTTAGAACATCGCCCTTTGACAGTGAGATATCTTTAAGAGCGGTAATTGTTTCGGGAGACATGAGAACAAAGCCTTCGGGCATTGCCATGCGGACGCTTGTAAGTTTGTCGGTTACATCCACCATTTTAACTTTTCCGCTTTCGTCCAAATGAGAATAATCATTCATACTATTCAGGTTATTTTTTTATCCACCGATTTGTGTCATGCAATCATGCTTAAAATTTCTATTGCTTTGGGCTTCAATGCCATTCAGCGGTTTGTCTTGAACAGAGAGCCTAAAATATTCGGCAATGTCGTTGTCGGTTGCGCCAGTTCGCATAAGTTCACGAAGGTTATAGGATTTTTCGGTCGAATAGAGGCAGTTCATCAGTTTACCATCGGCAGTAATGCGCAAGCGTGTGCAGGCTTCGCAAAGTGAGCGCGTGTAGGCGGGAATAATGGCAAAACTCCCTTTGTAGCCGGGCAGTGAAAAAGAGAGTTTTTCGGTAGCGGTTCCCTGCTCGACTTGAAGTTCGGGATAAGCTGTTTTCAGGAGTTTTTGGATGTAAACTGCGCTGGTGTAAGTTGCTTCACGCCATGTATTTTCCTGCGAGTTAAAAGGCATGAGTTCTATGAAGCGCACCGTTACGGGATGATTTTTGGTGATTTCCACAAAGCGATAAAGTTCATCGGTGTTGAAATTTTTCAAAGCAACCACATTGAGTTTAATTTTTGGAATCCCGATTTCTATTGCCTTGTAAATATTCCCTAAAACTTTTGCAAGGCCGTTTCGCCGTGTAATTTTAAAGAACCGTGTAGCCTCGAGCGAGTCGAGACTGATGTTAAGTCCCGTAAGGCCGCTATGTTTAAAGTTCTCAAGATGTTTATCAAGTAAAAGTCCATTGGTGGTTAAATGAACGGAACGAATGCCCTCAATTTTTGTAGCTGCATCAACAAGCAGATCAATATCTTTTCTGACAAGGGGTTCTCCCCCTGTAAAGCGGATTTTACTGATACCAAGTTGTGCGCCAACCTTGAGTATACGCAAAATTTCTTCAGTTGATAGGCGTTTTTGTTCAGGTGAAAAAGGCATACCTTTTTCAGGCATACAGTAAATGCAGCGAAAGTTGCACTGTTCTATTACGCTCAAGCGAAGGTATGAATGCGCGCGTCCAAACGAGTCTTGCAGATAATTTGTCATAAAAAATAAAAAAGATGCCACCAGATAAGGACGGCATCTCAGGACGTGGGATACCCCGTCCATGACGGAATAACCACAAATCACTGATCTCCTTTCCAAATCGGGAGGCTTACCAATTTCTCGGATAAACCCTTCACCTTATAAATTTTAGGTGTAGCCTAAATTTGTTCTAAACTTATGGCTATCGTTTCAAAAGTCATAGGCTCATTTCTGCAGTTAGACTTTTGAAATCGGAGTTATTTATTTTCAAAAAACAATCTTCATATTCATAGTTAATACAAAAACATCACAATTTTATCACGATAAAAAAAAATCGTGCTTATCCCCAAAAAATAATACGAATGATGTTTTTGTTCGCTTCCCGTGATACTTCTGTGATAATATTACAATAGATTAACCCCATCAGTAAAATGTCTGACAATTACTGATGAATAAAAACAATTCTATACTTAAATTGAGCGATTCTTTGATGTGAATGTTGCCTTATACCGGTTAAAATCACGATTGTAGATTATAGCGAACTTTCACCCATTGGGTTGAACAAAAAAAATGGCTATTGCAATAAAAATAAAGCAACATGCCTCTTTACGAAAACAAATCGCTCAACTTAGGTTATAATTTTTAATTTTAATTTTAATTTTAATTTTAATTTTAATTATTACAAAGATGAAGAAAATGTTAAAAATGTTCTCTCTGCTGTTTGTTGTTTTATTATTCATGAAGACAGCATCAGCGCAATTAAATTCTGTGGGTGTTTTTCCAACGATCGACTTGAGTGGGGCATTGGCGGAAAAGTGGAGTTACAATGCTTATCTGTTTGATGCCATAAGGCTTTCAAGCAATCAGGAGGCGGAGAGCGATGCACGTTCGCGCTTTGCTTATGTGGAGTTAGGGGTAAGTTATGCCATCACGGATAAATTGAGCTTCACAGGTGCTTATGTTTATGAATGGAAAAACGTCTCCCAGCAATTCCGTGCCGCTGATTATGAACACAGGTTTTTCCAGCAGCTTACGCTAAAGCTCCCTTATGAATCGGTTGTATTTAAACACAGGCTTCGCTATGACGAACGGTTTGTGCATAACAAAATAACCGATGAATCTCCCTATACCCACCGTTTGCGTTATTTGTTAGGGATTGCAGTGCCGATTAATGAGCAATTTTATCTATTTGGCTATTCAGAAATGTACTTCGATACAAAGAGTAATTTCAACTTTAATGAAAATTGGTCGGCTTTGCAGTTGGGATATAAGTTGAATAAAACCAATGCGATAGAAGCAGGCTTACTGTATATCGGCTGGATTGGTGATAGACCTCAAAATAATGACAATCAGTATTATCTCCAGCTAACATGGGTATCTAATGTGGACTTTTTCAGCAAAAACTAATTTGAGTTTGTTTTGGGAAGGAAAATTTTTAGTCACTAAAAAAAACAGAAAACAAAATGTCAGCAGAAATATCACGAAGAAAATTCATAACCATGACCACATCTGGAGCCGTCCTCTTCTTTTTGGGATGCGGTCGAGGTGAGAATAAGATTTCGGGACAATCATATTCAGAAAAAAAGATAGCTAACATTAATGATTTGAAAATTAATGAGCCTATCAGTTTCAATTATCCCGATGACAAATCCCCATGTATGGTTGTAAAACTTGGTAAAGAAGCCATAGGCGGCATAGGGAAGGAAAAAGACATTGTCGCTTTTTCTACATTATGCACCCACATGGGATGCCCTGCCAATTATAGCAAAGGTCGACTGGTTTGCAAGTGCCATTACACCATGTTTGATGTATCGCGTAATGGACAATCTTATCAGGGGTTAGCCTCTCAATGGATTCCACAGATTACACTTCGGCACGACACGGGAACGGGAAACATCTATGCAGAAGGTGTGGAAGGCTTGATTTACGGAAGAATTGGCAACCTTAAAATTAGTTAGGAGAACAGCATCATGTCATTATTTAAAAGAAAAGATGAGCTTCCAATACCACCAAAAGATTCGGAAAAGTATACGACTGTCTGCCAATATTGCAGTGCAGGATGCGGATACAACGTTTATGTTTGGCCTGAAAATAAAAGCGGTTCGGCAAAGGAAAACGCTTTTGGGGTAGACCTGTCAAAACAGGCTCAAATTATGTCTGGGTTTTCTTACACAGAAACCATGCACAATGTCATTACGCGGAAAAATGGCAAAAAATATAATTTGGCGATTATTCCCGCTAAGGAATCTCGAATCAATAAAGGGGATTACTCGATTCGCGGTGGCACAAATGCCTTGACCGCATACAACGAAAATGGATATACCAAAAACCGTCTCAAAACGCCTCTTCTCCGAAAAGCAGATGGCGGATTTGCTCCGATTTCATGGGATAAAGCGGTTGAAATTCTTGCAAATCTTGTCAAGCACTCCAGCAATAAATATGGCCAAAATAGCATTGCCATGAAGTTCTTCGACCATGGCAGTTCTGGTTCTGGATTTGAAGATAACTGGGCAGTAGGAAAGCTATTTTTGAGCGGCATAAAGAGCCAATATCTTTCTATTCACAACCGACCCGCTTACAATTCGGAAGTATGGGGGTCGCGCGAGCGTGGAATGCACGAACTTAACTATGATGTTGATGATGCGCGGCTTGCCGATACGGTAGTGCTTTGGGGGGCAAATGCCTACGAAGCAGGGACTATTCTTTTTACTGGACATATTTTGCCCAACCTAAGCGGCTCTTCAGTTGGTGAAAAACAAAAAGAGTTTGATAAAGGCGAGATGGCAGAAGGCGGTTATCTGATTGTGATTGACCCAAGAAAAACCGTTCAGGTAACGATTGCGCAAGAGATTGACGCAAAGAAGGTTTTACATATTCGCCCAAATCTTGGAACAGATTGGATTTTGGCCAATGCGATTGCAAGAATTGTTTGGGAAAACGGCTGGTACGACAAAGACTATCTGCAAAAGCGTACCGATATGAAGACCTTCGAGGACTATAAAACCAAATCGCTTCAAGTTCAAAAATCGCTGTCTAACGTCCTTTCGGAAGCTGAAAAAATTACGGGCGTTTCGCAGCAAGAAATGGAAAAAGCAGCGGAATGGATAGCCAAACCAAAAACGGGCAATTTCAAGCGCAGAACCCTGACGATATACGAAAAGGGAATCATCTGGAATATGAAAAACTACGATCAGGTTGCCTCCATTGCCCAGCTCAACGTGTTGACGCATAATGTTGGACGCCCCGGAACAGGTTGCGGTAGATTGGGCGGCCATCAGGAAGGTTATGTTAGACCGCCAGCCCCAACACCGGGTTCAATTTATGCGGGGGGACCACCAAGAAACGTGGATAAATACCTCACTGGCGGCGGCGGTAAAATTTACTGGGTTGGTGGAACAGACCCTTATCTTTCCACATCGAACAGTCGGTTTTTTAGAGAGCAACTCCACAAACGAGCCGATGCGCTGCTCAATCATCTCAAATCTGGCAGTGGCATTCCCTCTGATTCTGAAGGTTATGTTACCAAAGCCCTTGACGCAATGGACAAAACAAACGGTTTGTTCATAATTGTACAGGATATTTACATGACTCACACAGCGCAGGATGCCATGATGGTTCTTCCTGCTGCTGGTTGGGGTGAAGCAGCGGAAACATCGGTCAACTGTCATAGTCGCCTTCTAAGAATTTACGACAAGTTCATGGACCCGCCCGGCGATGCCTTGCCAGACTGGAAAATCATGGCGTTGGTTGGCAATAAACTCAAAGCCCTTTATGAGGCAGAAGGCAACAAAGAAATGGCATCTCGCTTCACCGAAATGGAATGGAAAACGGATGCCGAAGTTTTTGAAGCAGGCTCGGAAGAGTTTGGCGATAACAATGTTCCCGAAACCAAAGAAGCAAACCTTTCGCCTGAATGCTATAAAGGGGTAACTCACGAAATTCTTAGAAAATTGGGAAATGAGGGCATTCAGACGCCCGTGCGCCGCGACCCTGATACAGGAAAACTTGTTGGCACAAAACGCCGCTATCAGTATTCGTTTGCTACCAAAGATGGCCTCTTCAAATGGTATGGCACAGACGCATGGACAGGCTATCCATCAGAAGTTGGGAAGTATTTGAATAACCCGAAATATCCCTTTTGGCTTACGACCGGCCGCTCGCAACATGTTTGGCAAACGATGTATCATGACAGATTTCTGCCTGAAAAGTATTTCACACTTCCGTTGCCTTATGTGGAAATTCATCCGAACGATGCCAGCAAGCTCGGCTTAAAAAGCGGCGATATGGTTGAACTCTTCAATGAAGAGGGAACCAGCGTTGCGCTCGTTTATGTCAATGATGCCCCAAAGCCCGGCCTGATTTTTGGCATTATGTTTCATGCAAAAGGGTCGTTGAATCATTTGACGTCATCTTATACTGACCCAAAAACAACAATGCCTTGGTACAAAGGAACTAAGGTGGGTATCAAAAAATATACAGGGACACTTGATGACGCTATCAAAACAACAAGTTTGTTGCCAAATAATGATGTAAGCCTATAATATCATTATTCCTTCTATAAAAAGTGCTGATTCTTTTATCAAAGAACAGCACTTTTTTTGTTTAATAAAAACGCATGATTAAAAGTTGTTTGAAAAAATAAAACCATGCTGGACTTATATTTTCCGAAAAAAGTAACGTAAGAAAAACCTCTCTTGCGGCTATCAACCACGTAAAATTTCCTGATGACTTCGGGACAACTTTACAGCCAAAATATACCAGATTGGCGGGCGTATATTCCATTGCACGATAGTGCCTTTGTGGACATTCTGCAATACATACAAGTTTGGAATGTTGTTACGCTTAAATCTCCAGAGACCGAACCAAGATATGACACATATCTCCGAAGAGGACGAATTGGATTAGGCGGGCAAATAGATAGCAAATCACTATTTTACGTAAGTTTTGCCTATGATCCTATGATGGCATAGGAAAAGATAGTCTTACGGCGGCTGCGGGTGTTCCAAATCCAAACGATAAAGAGGCCTTTGAATCCATGAAAAACGAGCGGGTGTTTATCCGTGCTCATGGCGAGCCACCCGAAACTTACGAGCAGGCTAAAGCCAATAATATTGAATTAATAGATGCCACCTGTC
>CAZXOK010000003.1:0-373164 GCA_964642175.1 uncultured Chlorobiales bacterium
TATAACCAAGGTTGAATGATGCCACCGATTAAGCCTAAAATATCCATAAGGTGTTATGTTTTTTGGGTTAATGAATTATGTGCTTTGTTAATACAAACTTTGTTAATGTACTTCGTTGAATTACGCTGTAAATATGGTAATTGATGATCACCGTTACAGTAACCAGAATTGACTTAACTGTTTATTATTAAATGCGTTACTGAATATTTTAGGGTGTTCAGAGAGGCGCAGGATTAATTAAAATTCTTAATCAAACGTTCGATATGAAGAGGAGGAAAGGTGTTAAGTTCTTTTCGGTAGGCTTTTTTACAACGCCGAAACACTTTATGAGCTTTTGAAAGAAGTTTTCTTTTTCGGCAGGTTTTAATGAGTATTTCATAAGCTGTTTCTGAAATCGGATCCAGGGTCAGAATACGATTGCAGAAGTTTTCAGTTTGTGCCAGTTGGTTGTTTTGAAAATTATATTCTGCTAAATATAGTAAAGCTTGAAGATAATGATCTTTTAAATTTCCCTGGGTAAAGGCAACCCAAATTTCAAAGCGATCATTTTCAAGAAAATCACCCTGGTACAACTCGATAGCATCCTGGTAAAGCATAGCACACATTTTGGCCAATCCTTCTTTTTCAACTTCTTTTGCCTTTTTGATCAGCAATAGAAATTCTTCCACATCGGCTATGTAATCTATCCCTCTTTTGCCCAGGTTTAAGGTATATCCCGACTCGGTTTTTACTAAGAAGTCGGCCTGGCGCGAAAGTATGCCATTTTTATAAAAAGTTTTTCGGATAGCAGATATGGCATTCTGAAGCATTTTCTGGTGAAATTCACTATAAGAGTTTGGCCAGATGTATTCGATCAATTGATCCGTGCTTACGGTGTTGTGGTGTTCTATTAAAAGAATTTTAAAGGCCTGCAGGGAGGCAGAGTTTGGAAAGCTCTGATCTGAGATGATCTTTTCACGTTTTTGGCCAAGTTCATCATCATAAAATAATGAGAGCTTGAACTGGCCAAACGTTTGGATTCTAAGCATTTCCCTTGATTGGAACCCAATTGCAGTTTCTTTTTTCTCAGTTTTTTCCAGTGGTCTGAACATCCCCAATGATTGCTTCTGAGCCACAACCAGATCCAAGGCATTCTGGATCTCATGGAATAAGGGGTGTGTTGAGGGTAGTTTATCCTGGGCACTTTTTAAAATAAGCTCAGCTAATCGCCAGTGGCGTTTAATTGCAGTTTGGGATTGGTCTTTGGGGATATCTTTAATAAGCGAAAAAAATTTGCTCAGGGTATCAGCAAAATCTGGAGACCCTTTGCGATAATAAATGTAGGCCAGGAATAAATAAAGCTCGGATAAACTGGTTATAGTAAAACGGGTGGCCGGTTCAAATTCAGAAATCAAGCTGTTACAGGCGCTTTCAGATGACTCATAATCATCAGAAGCCAGGGCGTAAAACATCTCGCATAAAGTTTTATGGAGCTTGTTGGCGTGTGTTGGGTTGGGTAAGGATTTATAAAGTGTATCTGCATTTGTAAAGGCATCCACCAGTTTTTGATGCGATTTTGAGTAAAACGCATTGGTTACCTGCATATACAAAATCGCTAATGCATTAGACGGGGAGAGGCTTTTAAAGTAAGTTGCGGCTTCCTGGTAGTTGTTATGAGCTTCACTGAACTTGCCTTCGGCTGATTTACACTCGGCGTTTAAAAATCGCAATGTCGCCAATGCACTCTCATAGGAATAATTTTCAGCCAGGACCATACTTTCTGAGATTTTTGGACTTGCCAGGGCGTAGTTTCCAAAGGAGATATGCATAAAGGCATAATCTTTCAGAAGATCAATCCTGACTTTTGGATTGGCAGTTTCAATACGTGCATAGCGTTCATTAAACTTTTTATTGACTTCTTCAAGATCGTACTCCGAAGCAACAAAGTAATTGATCCGGAGTAAATGCTCCATCAGGTGCTCGTCTTTAAGCTCTCTGGCAAGCACCCAGGCTTCATTTAAAGCGTCCAGGGACGTTTTAATGCCTTCAAAATCATTAGATACCTGCGCGAGACTATAGGCCAAATGAATGAGCGTTTTAGCCAGAATAGGCTGAAGTGAGCTGGCGTTTTTCTTTTTTAATTCGGAAATCAGATCCCGGCAAATCTGCAAATTTGATACAAAGTCTGGTTTCAGGGCATTGTTTTCAATGGTCAGAAGTTTTGTATGAAAATACAGGTGAGAATTTTTTACCAATCGGTAAGATTTTTCCAATTCCTGAAGTAGGACTTGAGAAGCCGAAATATTTCCCAGAAGATGCTCAAGTTTTGCATTTAAAAATATGAGCTTTTTCTGGTCGTCGGCTTCAATTTGCATAGAACCAATATCACTGAGTTTACTTTTCAAGCGTGTCAGTGAAATGTCCTGCGACCTGTCGAGCAAGTCCCATAACTGAGCGATACATTTCCTAGGATGAGCAGCCAGTATATGAAACTCAAAGGACATAACCGGGTTTGTTTTTTCATAATGTCTGCCGCAAACCAGGTATAACTTATTACGAATATCAGCGGGTACTTTTGAAATCAGAAAATCACGAAGAAGCTGGTGTATGTGATACTCAGCCTGCTCATCCTCGGATTGGGTAAGCAACTGGGCATTGCTGAGTTCATTAATGATATCATTGGATGAAATGTCATCAAATGTATCGTCAGAGAGAAATTTAAAAGACGACTTATAATTCTGAATTTCGGAAAATAGTTTATTGCCAAGTGACTTGCTGAACGATGAGCTTACACTGCTGGCAAGAAGGAAAAGCTGTAACCCGCCGGAAAGTTCTCCAAAAACTTGTTCCGATAAATATTTATTGATGGTGTCTTTTGTTTGAGATAAATCAAACAGAACACAGGCATTGCTTTTTTCTTTTCTGAGTCGGCTGATGGCCAGTACCAGGCTACCTGCCCAACCACCGGTCAGGTCGTGTAATTGGTGGATAAACTCTCCCGAAAGACTGGTTTTTTGGGCATCCGTCAAGTTCAGAGAGAGTAATTCTTTGACTTCTGACTCGGTAAATCTTAATTCATCACTTGAAACCTCTAAATAGCGTTGATCGGCCATGTATTTCATGGTATTCAGATTCAACGCTGTTCGTGAGGTAAACATTAGTTTTAAATGGGCCGGGGTTCCATCTATAAAACCTGTCATGAAGGTTTTTATTTCCGGGCTATTGTTAACATAGTGATAGTCATCCAGGATTAGTATCAGTTCTTCGGTAAGAATATCATCCAGCCATTGGCCGATTTCATATCCAAAATGTTGGGCAAGGCTCTCATCGGGATTGCTTTTTAATCCAATCCCTTCGTATTTGATCCAGAAAGAGTCGGTAAAGTCTGATGAGAGAGTGCCCAGAGCAGATGCAAACTTATTGAGAAAGGTATAGAAATCCTGGTCGAAGGGTTGAAGGCTCAACCATCTGAATGCGTAAGCGTTTTGATTATAATGAGCAAATAAGTTAACACTGGTGCTTTTTCCATAACCTGCCGGTGCAATGAGACCACAAATTTTCACATACTCGATATCCTTAATCAACCAGAGAATCTCCTGGCGTTTTAATAATACCCGAGGCAAAGGGGGCGGTAAAAATTTGTTATAGCTTGAATTAAAACGATCCATAATGGAACTGACTGTTTTAATCAGGTAACAGGTTTAAAGGAATACTATCTCATGAAAAGTAATGTTTTGAAGCCCCAACTCATATATTGGAAGATGTAAATATGTCGAATGTTTGTCTATTAAGTCAATCTTATTAAAAATTGCAGATATCAGATGAAATAATAAAAAAACTTGATTAAGCTGATTGATCCAATTGCCGCGTCAGCCATTCTGAGATATCCTTAAGACTTTCATAAGATACCTGATGGCCCATTGGGTATTCATGATAACTCAGTGATACCGGTAATGCGTCGAGCATCGTTTTACACTCACGTCCCGAATCGATGGATATAACTTCATCATACAAACCATGGCATGCAAAAATCGGAAAATTGGTGAGCGAGGCCTGGTCTATATCGGCTAGAATTTCTTTGGGTGGTACCCTGCCGCTCATGGCCACTGTGCCTGCCAGCTGATCGGGGTGAAAGAAGCTGTACAAATAGCTCATCACCGCACCCTGGCTGAATCCCATGAGATAGATTTTTTCTAAATTATATGAATAAGCTGAAGGCAGCTCCGATATAAATCTCTCAAGGGTTTGGAAGGCTTTTTGGGCATCACTTGCATTGACTTTGATGCCGCCTGGTACGAACTCAATCGGGAACCAGGCATACATATCCGGCGCAAGCGTTTCGGGTGCTCGGACACTTATGGTCAGAAATCTCGGATCCAGGTAAGGTGTCAGTTCAACCAGGTCTTTTTCGTTGCTGCCATATCCATGTAAAAGCAACAGCAGGGGAGGCTGATCGGAGGGCTCTTTAGGAGGGCGGAAATTACAGGTTAAGGTCAGATCTTGCATAAATCACACGTTATTTACTTTCCATGATCAACATGGGTTGAAATTTGGTTGGTTCAGCCATGTAGGTTTTACATAGATCGCGGTACATTTCACTTGGTCCATCCATAGGCCATATGTTCAAAGTTTCTTCAAAAACGGTTAATGCTTCTCTGAACTTCTGGTTGTGATAAAATCCTAAGGCCTTATTGTAGGCTTCAAGTCGGACTTTATACTCATCTTGCTTATCTGAGGTGCCAAGTAATTCATACACCCGAACAGCATCCTCACGACCTTTTACGCGAATCGGTCCAATTTCCCGATATAAAAATCCTGTTTTGGTAGAGGCCTCCAAAGTGCTTTGGCTGATGAGGATCCTGGTTTTGAAATATTTATTCAGACCTTCAAGGCGAGAACCAAGGTTTACTGCATCACCGATAACAGTGTAGTCGAACCGTTTTTCAGAACCAATATTACCCACGGTCATTTCACCTGTATTGATTCCGATACCAATTTTTAATTCCGGTTCTCCTAACGAGGTTTGAATTTTATTAATGCGTTTTAATTCGCTCAGCATGTCCAGAGCCGACCTGCATGCCAGATCGGCATGATTTTCCTGGGCTACCGGGGCGCCAAAAATAGCCATCACGGCATCGCCAATAAATTTATCAATGGTTCCTTTGTTCTGAAAAACAGCTTCCGACATCCTGTCCAGATAGTTGTTGAGAAGATGCACCAGGGCTTCGGGGTCCAGACCTTCGGAGTATGAGGTAAATCCACGGATATCCGAAAAAAGTACCGTGAGTTCTTTTTTTTCACCACCCAGTTTTAACGAGTCGCTGTTTTTTAAAACCTGAGAAACAAGGTCGGGTGCCACGTAAGTCTCAAAGGCGGCTTTCATTTGCATACGGTCTTTTTCCTGGGTCAGGTAACGATAGACAGCGCTTACAATAAAGGATAAACCCGAAAGACTCATGATATAAGCCAATGGCAAAACAAGGTTGAACTGAGGGAACAGCACAAATATAAACAGCAATAGCTCTGCAAAGACAAGTATCAAAAGCAGGCCGAGAGCATACACAGGACGCAAAGCATAGAATGCAAGGGTAAGCGAGATAGTAAGGACTACAAAAACCAATACCAGCGCACCCAAAGGTATGGTATTGAAGAATGAACCATTGATGAGATTGTAATAAGCAGTGGCATGAACTTCCACTCCCGGCATACGCTTGTTTATGGTAGGCGTGGTTTTGATATCCTGAAGTCCGGCAGCACTGGTGCCGATAAATACCACCTTGTCTTTAAAGAGTTCCTTTGGGATCAGGCCCTGTAGCACTTTATAGAATGAGATGTATCGAAATTTTTCTTCAGACCCCAACCAGTTCAAACGAAATTCACCTTTGTTTGAAACCGGAACTTGTAGTTTCCGACCAATACGAAACTCATTTTTAGAAAGGAACAGGGAATCCATGGGAACACCAAAAGCATCCACGGCCATAAGAGCAGCCAGATTTAAGACCAGCGGGGCAGACTCATCCGGACTTGCAACCGGTAAGCGTTGTGCCAAACGATATTGACGAACCACACCATCTAGCTCTGAGGCCATACTGATGGTGGCAATACCTTTTGCCGCATCTCTGAAGTTTTCGAACGGTAATACGGGATGTAAAAGCAAAGTGAGTTTTGAAGCTGTTTCAGAATCAGTATAAAACACCCGAAGCTCGTTTGTGAAGGAATCGCCAAGGGTTTTAAGCGAATTTTTATCATCATCAAACAAACTCAGGTAAACACAACCCGAAGTATCGATGGCTTTTTGCAGTAAACTATCGGTGCTGAGAGCATTGAGAATTTCACTTGGATTTTCAAATCCTTTCGACTTCAGAATATCGGCATAAGCCGAGGAAAGCGTATCGGGTTCTGTATATAAAATATCCACGCCTATGGCTTTTGGCCCCCCGGAGCTTATGGCTTCTATAACCCGAGCATCATAAGCCCTCGGCCATAACTGAACCCGGCCCAATGTTTCAATTGAAGCATCATCAATATCAACAATGAGAATATCTTCCGGGGATATCGCTCTTTGCTGATCTGTATAAGACCTCATTTGAACAGCTAAATCCAGGAAGACATTGTCTAAAGATTTAAAAGGTGAAAGTATGGGAGCCTGTCTGAACAGCACACCCAGAATACCCAAACCTGCCAGTAATACAGATACAATTAATAGGTTGAGGTAAATTGTTTTTTTTAATGCTTTTTTCAATCTCAAAGAGCTTAAAGTTTTTCCAGGATTTCGTTGGCACTTTTAGCCAGGTCATGATTTGGGTACTTAATAATGAAGGTCTCAAACGACTCACGGGCCATCTCCAGGTTATTCAACTCAATGTAGCAATGGCCTCTTGCAAATAAGGCATATTTGGCTTTGGGATGCATCGGTTGTTGAGAGAGAAATGTGCTGAAGGCGTTAGCCGCTTTTAAATAAGATTTTTCTTCGTACAACTTGGAGCATTCTTCAAAGGATAGTTCTTCTTCAAGGGCAAACTCATCAGGCTGAGCCGAGTCTTCAACCATCACCTGGCTTCGGCGAATACCCCCTTCTTCCTGGGATTCAGCAGATTTTGTTGAAAACAAGGCAAGGAAGTTACCCCAGATACTCTCTGTTTTGGACTTGACGTTTTTGTTGCTGTTTTTAAACAGGGAAGCAACGGTTTGCTTGCTTCTGGCACCAATTGAAGTTTTGCTGCCATTGACCCACTTGATTTCAACCGCCGACTCAAACGATGTTTTGATAACCTGGTTATCAAACAAGTCCTGTTTCAGCTTCACTTGTGTCCAATCGGAATCCTTTACATTTGAAACTTTCACACGTCCTTCAAAATATGTAATACTGCCTAACATTTTTGGAGACTCCTGGGCAGAAACATTTTTGGGAATAAAGCAAAGCCATAACAGACAAAAAGCAGCAAGAAAACTGTGTTTAAAGGTATTTGTGTTCATGGGAAAACGAATTTGGTTAAAATTGAGATTTAAGATCAGCGTATGTTTCCAAAAGTTTTGGGTTTAGTTCAATAGCCTTATCAAAACTTTCTTTTGCCAGTAGTTTATTTCCGAGCGCCAACTCGGCCTGGCATTTCCTGAGATGAACGAAAGAATCTTCATTATTGTACATGAGACTGTTTGAGAAGGCTTCAACTGCTTCCTGATAAGCTTTCTTAGCAAAATAGATATTACCTAAAAGCTTATGCAATGAAGCACTTTCGGGGTAAATATCAATAGCTTCTTTACAAACTTCAAGGGCTTTTTCAGGTTTGTTAAACTTGGCATATAATTTGGCAAGTTTGGTTCGTACATAAATATTATCAGATTCTGCTTTACGGCGTTCTTCCAATTGTTTAATAACAGCGCGTGCAGCCAGCCCCTGAAGTTCATTTACCAGCCACTCCGACTCTGCTTTTAGTGTTTGCTCATCAGCAATCTCAATTTTGAATCCTGCCGGCACAAAAGTAGATGGTGTATATATTCTACGGGCATCGGCCAGGGGTACCAGTTCGGGGAAATATCCCTCTTCGAGCTCCTTATAATAGCGTTCGGCAGCATTTTGCCAGCTTGCCAGAAAATCGTTACTGGCGATCAGGGTGGCTTCTATTGGTATCCAGATTTTCCCATATAATTCAATCACATCTTTGGTCTGTAAACCAATAGATGATAACTCTTCCGGCTTTAAACCCGAGTCAAAAGCCATGAATACATGGCCGGGTACATCTATATATGCTGTGGCTATGCCGGCACTTTCCAATAATCCGCAATACACAGCTACGAGATCATCACAATCGCCACTTTTTCGAGCCAGAGTCTCGGTCGGATATTGCAAGAAATCCAGTACATCTTTGGTAGTGGCATCTGAGAAGGATAACTGAGGATCGGGACTATAAGTACAACCACTTTTAAATAAAGATGAATAAATCCGTCCTGCTTTGATAAGAGTTTCCAGTTTACCATGCGTTCCTGCATCCTGGAAAAGTACATCCAGTCGTTTAACATAATCAATCAACTCTGGGGTAGAAGGATCTATAAATGCAGCCAGCCAGCGTTTATCGCTCCAGCTTAACGAATTTCGGTTTCTTAGTGTAAAAGGGATATTTTTGCCAACGGATTTTTCGACACCATTGTAAGTATAGGTGAGCATGATGGAAGCCTGAAGGGTTTTATCTTCGGTGTTCCCCAGAATTTTTTTATCAAATATTGCCGAGAGTTTAATTGTGGTGTTCGAGTAACCCACCAGGGCACTTACCGGTTGGGAGGAAGGTGCCGCCATAAGATCTTTTACAAAGAAAGTTAAATTCACACCATTGATCGGCAACAAGGAGTTATTTGCCAGAACCACTTCTCCAATAGGCTGATTGCTTACATCAGCATAGTTTTTATAGAGAGAAGGGAAGATGTTATCGATCTTGACTTTCACAATTTCAACGGTAGGTCGATTCTTCTCTGAAAGCGTTTTTAATTTCTCGGCGTTAGCCATAGCGCGGTTGATCTCCTTGGAATTGGGGTCAAACTTCTGAGCAGTAGTAAATGCATCGATGGCTTTATATGTGAGGCCGGTTTTCATGTATGCCATGCCAAGGTTATACCAGGCTTCGGCCTGAGAAGGCATCAGAGTGGTTACATCACTAAGAGCTTGAATGGCTTGTTCATACTTACCAATGCTCATATAGATACGACCCAGATTTGAGAGATAACCGGCAATTTGAGACTGAACCTGAGAAATCTGTTGCTCGCCTGAATTTCTGTTTTTCAGATAACTGAGTTCTTGTTCCAATTGCTGAACAGCAAACCGGTAATTTTCGATGGCCTTACTATACTTCATCCCACCATCGTAGGCTTCGGCCAGCGGCCCGTAAAACATTCTGAGCTGAGGATCAATTTTAAGAGCTTTTTCTAACTGGAACGAGGCTTCGTTATACTTTTTCTTTAAAAGTTCTATCTCACCCAGCTTACCAATTAAAAACCCATCGTTGGCATTCTCCATAAGCAAACCCTGAAAAATCCGCTTGGCATCATCATAACGTTGGTCTTTAATCAGAACATTGGCCAGTTGCATTTTTATGTCTTTGGACTGAGGTGTAATGCCCAAAATGCGTTGATACTCTAATATGGCCGATTTATAATTGTTGGTACCCAGATAGGCCTGCGCCAGACGGTGACGGTATTTTATGGATATGCTATCGCTCAGCTCTGGATTTACAAGGGCTTCAACACAGGATGAAATCCCTTTTTTAAAGTTTCGGCTTTCCAGCAAAATGTCGATGTAAAACAGTTCTACCTCGTGGAAGAGCCCGTTTTGAGATTTGTCTTTACTGGTTTTAAGAAGCTCATAAGCGCTTCTGGCATTGGTTTCGGCTTTTTTTAACTGCACATCCAGTTCAAAGCCCGGGGCACCAATACTTTTTCTGAAATGGTAGTAAGCCCAGTTGGCTTTTGAAAAACCATACAGGTAAATGGGATTGATCTTATCCCAGGTGGTCAGTCGGTTAAAAATCTGAACAGCAGCCTTAATTTTTTTCTCGGTTTTTGAAACCATGAAATCATGCCCGATGGAGTCCAGAGTATTAAGCACTGGTCTTGCGATGTTGGCTTTTTCCTGTTGGTTACTTGCAATGGGCTCCAGTTTAGTCATCATGGTCTCGGATGTTTTGATCACCAGGTCAAAATCCTCCTGAAGTGCAGCCTTTTGGATCTTCATGATATAAGCAAAACCCATACCATCTAAAGTGCCCTTATGCTTTGGATCCAGGGATAGAGCACGCTCGAAATTGGTTAGCCCACGGTTCAGTTCATACTTTAAACAAAGTGCTTTTCCGGCTTTGTTATATTGGGAAATAATATGTGCTTGTAGTGATCGGGGTTTTCCCATTTTCTCGTAACCGGCCGTGTATATCGCCCAGGCTTTATCGTATTCCTGGTTGGCAAACAAGGCATCGCCTATACCAAGGTAATCAATAAAGGGTAATCGGGCAGTTTTAAGTTTTTCCCGGCTGTCCTGTGATAAATAGACCTCAAAATTTTTCGGGTTAATACCAAATGTCTCGACATCATCAAAACCATCTTTACCGCTGCCGGGTCTTCCATATCGGAATATGTTCCTGGGTTCGTTTTTCCATTCGAAGACTTCAATTTGAGCGGTTGATGCATTGTAAGCATACAACTGGTTCAATACATCTAAAGCCAATCCACCAATTCGGCCGTTTTTTTCATTAAACTCTCTGGTACGAAGTTTAATTTGATTGGTATTTAGTTTATGACCCTCAGATGTGTATTTATAAATGGTATTGATGTTTTGATCCCACACATATATGTTGTCACGGCTATCAACTCTGAAACCGGCAGGTTCAACCAAATGCTTTTCTTTTTTGGCAATAAAGATACCCTGATAAATACCCTGATTGTTCCATTTCTTAATGTTTCCGGTGCTGATATCGCCAACAAGAACACTGCCATCTGAGAGCGTGGCCAGGCTAACGGGCTCACGAAGTTTTTCGGGGATTTCCTGTCCGAATTTACGGATCTGAACCCCGTCTTTATCAAACATGATAACGGCTTTCTCATCAGCATCAATCACATAAACATTGTTTTTAGGGTCGGTGGTTACAGCTACGGGTTCTTCTACCCGCAAAGTTTGTATGGGTTTGCCATTTGGGGAATCGTAGACCTCTATAACTCGTCGCTTGTCTTCAGGAATTACATAATAACGACCGTTCTGGGCAACATGTAAATCTTTGAACTGACCAAAGACCGGCTTTTTGGGAATACTAATTTTAATAGAATCGCGTTGTTGGGTATGGAGTTTAAAATGATTCGGTAGCTCATAGACCTGTACTTTGGCCGCATCACTGTCCGTAATCATTAAATGGTTAGGTTGAGTTGGATTACGGGAGAGAGAATTGGCCCATTCAAACACGCCTTTCGAGTAGTTGCCCTGGCTTCCAAATTTACTGAATACCTCACCATCGGCAGTAAAATGTATGGTTTGGGCCGTTTGTTTATCTAAAATTAAAAAACCACCATTATCTAAAACAACCAGATCCCCAACTCTCTGTATGGTTGCCCCTTTCTTTTTAGCAAGATCGGCCATTGATTTAACCGGATTAAAGAAATGGTCGAACACATGAACGGTAGCGGTTTCTTCTTCCAATACATAAAGGTAATCTTCGGAAGAGATGTGAATGGCTAAGGGACGTTTAAAATTTCCTTTGGCTGATGCATTGATCCAGGTAATAAAATGGCCATTAGGAGAAAAGACTTCCACCCGGTTTTCATAGCCACTTAATACAAAAACATTGCCTTTACTATCTACGCAAAGGCTTTTGCCACCGCTGATAAAACCCAGGTCGCTATCACCTGAGCCAATTTTGGAAACAGACTTATCGGATCGTTGAACAAAAACAGCATCATGGCTGCGATCAAGGATGTAAAGCTGGTCACGGTTATCAATAAATAAATCAACCGGATCTTTCAGCTCAAATGTTGATTTGCCTGTTTTGAGCTTTGTAATGGTTTCAAGTAACTTACCAGAGCGATCAAATTTAAAAATGGCTTTTTTGGCCCCATCTGCAACAAATATCTCCTGTTTCGAATTAATCGCAGTGCTAACCGGTGTTTTTAACAGCTCTTTTTTTTTGAGGCAGATCCAATAGGTACTTATAGTCCTGAGCAAAAAGGGATGTTGATACAAAAAAGGAAATGAGTAATACTATACAAAACCGCATGCCAGCTGAATTTTTAATATTAAAAATTGCCCGATTTAGGTGTACTAAACCAAGGAAATTAATTACTTATGGGGATAAGAGAAATGCTTTGACTTATTGAATGTCTATTTTATCCTGTAGTCCTGAGCAACCCGGGTATGAGGCAATTTAAATGCCGGTTGAATCATGAAATCTATATAAATATAGTATATTACAATGAATTATACCAACGGTTGCTTAATGCCCAACTCAGCAAAGTATTGAAACGGTTAAGCCAAAAAAGTGTTTATCATAGATTTAATCGAAATGAGAGCTCTCGGGGATGTTATTTTAAGTCAGATTGCGTATTTAATAAGTAGTAGTTCCAAGTTGTATTAATCCTTATGCATGAGAATTGCATCATACTGCTGAGGGTAATTGCATGGAATGAATTCTTGTTTTAATGAGGTTTAAACATTTTTTATGCTATTTCACATTGCAAATCAGGCCGATTGGGAATTGGCTCTTGAGACCGGAGTTTATAAATGTGCAAGTTTAGAGACGGAAGGTTTTATTCATCTGTCACGAATTGACCAGGTTTTACTTGTAGCCAATGCATTCTATAAAGGTCAGACTGATTTGATACTGCTTCAGATTGATCCAAAAAAAATCGCCTCATCTCTTAAATATGAAACGGTAGACGAAGAAGTTTATCCGCATTTATACAGCTCGCTGAAAGTTGGAGCGGTTGTTTGCATCTATCCGTTACAAACATCCGAAGATGGATCTTTTCAGTTACCGGAGTCTTTGAGGTAAGCGACTCTGAACCTGCAATTTTATTTTATCTGATCAATCCCCGGTATGCTCAGTTTTAGAGAGTCTGTGCGTTCTTCGCTCCCGCGCTTCTGAATAGCGTTTTTCTTCCTGAGGTGTTTGAGTGATCAGTTTAGGTACAGGTTGTGGCGTAAGGTGATCGTCGACAGCCACAAATGTAAAATAGGCTTGGTTACATACATGTTGCTCTCCGGTTACCAGGTTTTCAGATAACACTTCCACACCAACTTCCATGGAGGTTTTAAATGCCCGGTTTATTTGTGCATGAATGATAACCAGTTCACCGGCTTTGATCGGAAGCTTAAAATCTATCGAATCCACACTTGCCGTTACACACACCGAGTTGGCATGTCTGCTGGCGGCCGTGGCAGCAGCCAGATCCATCCAGTGCATCAGGGTTCCCCCTGCCAGAGTCCCAAGAAAATTAACATCACTTGGCATTACCACATGAGTTGCCATTACCTTGGTTTCTGAAACAGTTTTTGAGGGCATAGTTGTCTTGGTCATAAACCGGGAATTAAGTTAAAATCTGATCAATAAAACCACCACCGATCATACAGGCACCGTCATAAAATACAATGGCCTGCCCGGTGGTAATGGCTCGCTTTGGCTGGTCAAAGCATACTTCAACCTGATTGTTCTCCAGAAATGTCACACTGCAATCTGAAGCGGTATCTTTATAGCGGATTTTTGCCTGGCAAGTGATCTGGCCGGATTGAGGCACATCTATGAACCAATTGGTTTGAGACGCCCGAAGCTGTTTATGAAACAATGCTTCTTTCGGGCCAACCCGTATCTGGTTCTTTTTGGGATCAATGCCTGTAACATAAACAGGTGCCGGTGTCGAAATCCCAAGCCTCCGGCGCTGTCCTATGGTGTAAAAAGGATACCCCTTATGGTATCCCAGGAGGTTCCCGTTTTGATCTATGATCTCGCCATTACTGACATTTTTCTCCAGAACAGGAATCTGGGTTTTTAAATAGCCGGCATAGTCGTCATCGGGTATAAAGCATATTTCAAAACTATCTTCCCGATCAGCATTTTTTAATCCTAACTGTCTTGCAATTTCTCTGACTTCAGGTTTTGTGTATTGAGTAAGAGGAAACAATGTTTTAGAAAGGGCTTCCTGGGGAAGCATCCATAACATGTAGGTTTGCTCTTTTGAACTGTCTTTCCCACTGCAAATTCGGTAGAAACCTTTTTCATTTTTGATATCGGCATAGTGGCCGGTTGCAACATACCCGGCACCAATGGTTTCGGCATGGCTGAGCAAGGAGGCCCATTTAAACTGCGCATTGCAGACCACGCATGGATTAGGGGTGCGGCCATTAAGGTACTCGCGTTTAAAATACTCGATGATCTGGTCTGCGAATTGTTCATGGAGATCAATGGCCTGATGAGAAATGCCCAGTTTTTGAGCTACTTCACGGGCTGATTGAAGCGCATCGGATGCAGGGGTCTTGAGTATGCCAAAAGTGACCCCATGAACCTCATAGCCCTGTTGTTGAAGCAGGTAAGCTGAAACGCTGGAGTCAACTCCACCCGACATTCCAATAACAACTCGCTTTTTTTGTTCTTCCATAATAAATCCTTTCAGCATCTGCCGGTGTTATGCCGGGCATTTTTGGCGTAGGCTATTGTGCGATGGATAACCTGATCAACAATTCTATCCGGTACTCCATCATGATGGCGCGACTGCGGTCGCATATCAACCTGGTCATTAACATAATCAATAATAACAAACTCATTGTTTTGGGTTAATGCAAATTCAGATGAAAAAAAATCCATATTCGTAGCCCTGGCAATAGCATGCATCCTGTTTTCTATAACTGATAAATTAAATGCAGATTTCTGATCCCCGGTCAGCTCCTGGTAAATAAAAGTTTCATCATTCCAGAATACAACTTCGGTATGGCCATAGATGTAATAGGCCCGAAACCAGAAACGTTGGTCAGAATGATATGCAGGATAGATTTTTTCCTGTACTAAATATGCATCCCAGGCAAAAGCCTGCCTTAATCTTAGAAATTCGTCGTAGGACCAAACAGCCTTTTCAACACCTTCGCCACCCCCACCCGAAGAGGGTTTAGCAACAAAGGGTTTGCTTAGCCCGGAAATCTGATCAGCAAAGTGCTGCGGCAGATGGAACAGCTCATCATAAGCGGGTACTACAATTGTTTTAGGGGTTTGAATTTCTAAATTTTCGAGCCTGGATTGCATGTAGGCTTTATTAATTGCCAGCTCAGTGGCCTGGTAGGTATTGATCACATCAGTACCGGATTCAATAGCCCATAACTTCAGAGGTGAAAAATTCTCATCCACATCACTGGCTCTGTCCATGAAGCACGAGACCGATAGCTCGCCGCTAAGAATCTTACGAGTGAATGATGATACATCATAAACGGTAATGTGTTCAAAGCGAAGCCCTTCTTTAAGCGAATTTTCTTGAAGTTTTAGTACAAAGTCATGGTCGAACTCCCAGACCCAGGCAATTAAAAGATCAATATCATGCTTTTTGGTATTCATGAAAAACAGGGCTTTATCCTTCGGTATACTGGGGGCCACCTCCACCTTCAGGCACCCTCCAGGTAACAACCTGGTAAGGATCGGCTATGTCGCATGTTTTGCAATGGATGCAGTTGGCCGGGTTTAGCCGAAGTTTCTTGGTGCCCATAAGCTTATTGGTAACTTCCATTTCAAACACACTGGCCGGGCAGAAATGTTGGCAGGGATTGCCGTATTCAACCGTGCATTTGGTGTTACAAATATCGGTGATCAGTTCCTCTCGGATATAAATATGAGAAGGTTGATCTTCTTCGTGCCAGGTTCCCGAGTAGTAGAGATCGGAGAGCTTATCAAAGGTGATCTTTCCATCTATCTCAAATCCCTCTCTTGATAAGTTGAATTTTTCACGGTGTAACCGGTGAAAATGCTCCATATTCATATGGTCGGCATTCGTACTCAGCGCTTCTCTCGGCCAAAGATTATTGGTGATTAATTGCAGACCAACTCTAAAGATGCCTGAAAAGAGGCCGTAAGAAAAAGCCTGACGAAAATTTCGAGACCCGTACAACTCAGTTTTTGCCCATGAGGCTTCAAACCGGTTTTCATAGCTTTGCAGAGAGGCTTCCGAATAATCATTTTTGATCAGGGCATCCATGATCGTTTCTGCAGCAAGCATGCCCGATTTCATTGATAAATGAATGCCTTTTAAACGTCGCATGTTTAAAAAACCAGCCGACTCACCTGCAATGATCAGCCCATCGGTATAAAGCCTGGGCATGGCATAGTAACCACCTCCCGAGATAACTTTTGCACCATAACCCTGCAAAGTTCCGCCATTGAGAAGTGATGAAACAGACGGGTGGGTTTTGAATTTCTGTAAATAAAAATGAGGATCGTTAGTTGGATTAATGGCATCCAACGCGGTTACATATCCCAGGGAAATCCTGGTATCGGATATGGCGTAGATCCAGCTTCCACCATAGAGGTCTTTGGGCAATGGAAAACCAAAAGTATGGATTACCGTTCCTTTTTTAATACGACCGGCAGGTATCTCCCATATTTCTTTAACTCCGGTTTCATAAGATTGGGGATTTTTGTCCCGATCAAGGTATAACTTATTGACCACTTTTTTGGTCAGAGAGCCCCGGCCTCCTTCTCCAAGTATCGTTACTTTTGCTTTGATCTGCATACCCGGTTCAAAATAAGGCTTGGGCTTACCCGATTTATCCAACCCTTTGTCCTCGGTCTGAACACCCACGATTTTTTTATCTTCGTAAAGGAGCTCCGCACCACAAAATCCTTCAAAAACCGTTATACCTAACTCTTCGGCCTGCTGAGACAACCATTTAGTAAATAAACTTAACGAGATAATATGCCCGGATTTATCCTTAAAACTTTTCGGTGTAAAAGGAATTGGTATAGCGCTGGTTGGGGTGAGGTATTTTAAAGTTGAGCTTGAAATGTCGCTTTGGATAGGGCAGCCCTTTTCAATATAATCGGGCATAAGTTCTTTTAACGCAACCGGATCCAGAATTGCCCCTGATAGCGCATGCGCCCCTACATATTTGCCTTTCTCAATAATGCCAATTTCAGGCTCTAACGCCGTTTGGTTCTTGGCATTGTGTTCATTTATTAACTGTTTGAGCTTGATTGCTGCCGAAAGATTGGCAGGCCCGGCACCCACAAATAACACATCCAGTTCCAGTGTTTCCCTGTTGATTTTACTTTCAGCCATATATAATTCTCATTCATAAATGATAAATAGTGGTATCATAATAATACAGGGTAATGAATCAAAAAAATTACAGGGATTATTATATTGTATTAACCACATATACTTTTTCTAACCTATATCACATTGATTATGATCAGAAAAGCGCTTCTGGTTGATGACGATCAGGAAATTCATCAATTTTTATCTGCGGTTCTAAATTCGCCATGGATTGCCATTCGGACTGTATCATCTGCAAAAGAAGCCTTGAAACAATTTGAAACTCTGGACTTCGATCTGATCATTACCGATATAGCAATGCCCGAAATGAATGGCCTCGAAATGATCCTGGCATTGGAAAAATCAAAGTTCCAGGTCCCGCCAATTGTGGTACTCAGTTCAATGTCGGATACCAATTTAATAATGAAATGCCTGGCCAGTGGTGTTTCGGATTATATTATTAAACCGGCCGAGCCCCAACGAATCAGAAAAACCATCTATGGGTTGCTGCATTTGGATGAAAAAGGCAATCCGATTACCCAGCGTCCGCTTTCGAGTTATATGGGCGAACTGACCATGATGAAATCCACCGGAAAATTAATTCTGGATGATGGGAAAAATTCAGGAGAAATGCGCTATGAGGAAGGAAAACTCAAAGAAATCAAATTCGGACCATTCACTGGTTTGGAAGCACTTGAGACTGCTAAACAATCAAAATTCCTTCAAGTAACATTTGTGGCCGGTAATTTTGTTATTAATGAAGCGTAGCTTGCCTCTCATTTAACTGATTTGAAACAGCCCGAACGATCAACCCGGTTGCCCCGGCCATCTGTTCAACATACTCGCGGCTTATTTTTCCGGCTTCTTGTTGCCCCACAGCATCCAGAAAGTTTTTCTGCAGGATATTACTTAATTCGGCTTGGTTATGAATTATAAATCCACCTCCTAACTCAGCCAGTTCGAAGGCTTCAATGGATTTTTTAATATTCGGACCATAGATGATTGGAAGGCCATAGACCGCCGCTTCAAGGGTGTTGTGAACATTTACACCAAATCCACCGCCAACATAAGCGATATCAGCCAGGCAATAAAGTTCGGCCAGAAATCCAATTTGGTTTATGATCAGAACATCATTCGAGTCAAAGTTTTCCGGCATATCAGAAATAATATGGCATGATAATCCGGATTCGATCAGGTTAGACTGGAGGCGTCGGATATTTTCAGCATGAACCTCGTGTGGGGCTATGATCAGGGACGTGTGTTCAGAGCGGATGCGGTCATAAGCTTCTATGATAAGCGATTCATCTTCAGGCCAGGTACTTCCGGCAACCCAAACCTTTTTCTTCTGATAGAATGGTTCAAGATAACCGATTTTTTGGGTGTTTTGGCTGCGCTTAATAACCTGATCGAATCTCGGATCGCCTGCGATGGACAGTTCATCCAGATGAAAGATTTGCTTGAATCGTTCTTTATCGGTGTCTTTAACAGTGAAAACATGATCAAATAAACCAAAAACTTGATTGTACAGGCCTTTGATTACAGGTTTCGTATAATCTGAACTTTCTCGGAGGGTAGCTGCGATCAGGTAAAGGATCGTGCCCTGTTTTTTGGCCAGGTAAAGGTGATTGAACCAAAAATCGTATCGCACAAGCAGGAAAATATTGGGTTTTACCAGAGCAAGAAATTTTTGGGCGTTCCAGTAAAAGTCCAGTGGTATGAATGAGACCAGATCTGCATCCGGAGAGTTTTTGCGTGCCTGATAACCTGATATTGATGAAAAGGTGACCAGCACAAACAAATCCCGATGATCAGTTCTCAGTTGCTGAATTATGGGACGCGCCTGTTCGAATTCTCCCACGGATGAAGCATGCACCCATAAGCGGGGACCGGTCTTGGATTGAAAGGGCGCAAGTTTTTTATGAAAATGTTTAAAGAAATCTTTTCGGCCATTTAAAGATGCTTTGACTTTGGTATTGAAAAAACCACTAATAAAAAATGCGAACCAAAAAAACGGAAAAAGCAGGTTATAGACGATTAACCAAAAATAGAGCATATCAGACAGTTAAATGTGCCTTGGAAAATTAGATGCAATTTAATAACTAACGAAGTTACTTTATTTTAATGGTTTAACAGCTAACTTCAATGAAGTTAAAGTTCATAATTTGTTTTATTGCCCTAAGCGTTCTTATTAATCCGGGATTTTCTTTTGCGCAATTTCAAACCCAGAAACCCTCAAACCTGTCTCCGGAAGATTGGCTGAAAGAAGCCATTATTCTGAAACTTTCCATGGATGATCTTCAGGGAAGATGTTCATATGAGCAGATTCTTGAAAAACTTTCACGCCTGAAGCAATACGGGATCAATGTCTTGTATCTGCCAAAGTTGTTTGACTTTTCCTTTCAAAAAAAATCAAAACAAGACAACACATATCCTCTTCATCTGACACTTAAACCGGTTCATTCAACAACAGACGCTGATAAACTAAAATCATTCATTAACAAAGTTAAACAAGCCGGATTTAAACTTATTCTTGAGTTTCCTGATTTATGCAGTGGCGTTAAACCTTATCAGTTAGAGGAGTATGGCGATTATTTCAGGGAGTGCCCGGATAAAAAAGAAGCTTATACCCTGGATTTTTCCAAAGATATTGTAAGGATTGAAACCGGCAGGGCAATAAAGTCTATGATGGAAACCTATGCCATAGATGGATTTGGTTTTTTATCAATGCAGAAGCAGGAGATGCTTAAGGTTATGGATGTAGTTCATGATTTGAGCCAAGACCATAACTTGGTAATCATTGCCCGGCATATGCCGTTTTCAAAGCAGGTTTCTAATGTATGTTTTTTACAACAAGCCACATCAGATGCGCTTAATGAGTGTTTGTTCAATCCAGCCAGTTTTGAACAATTCATAGAAACCTATCATGCTGAAATGGCCATAGATGCCAACTATGCAGTTTATCTTCGCCCAAATGAAATCAAGACATCTTTTCAGGTGCCACATAACGATCCTTTAACCCTGAAACGATTCAAGCTTAAAACAGTACTGGATTTCACCATGGGATCTCATCATAAGCATGCGGTTGTGCCCATAATTACCAATGAAAATAAACTTGGGCAGTTATTTAAGGAAAGTTTATGCCTGAATCAAAGTGATGTATGGGAAAATGAGCAAACTAAAACTTTTATGGATTTATACCTGAAGCTTGGGTTCATGCGACTTTCGCACAAGGTGTTCTTTAATGGCACTATGAAACGCATAAAAACAGCCAACGACAATCAACTTTTTGCATTTATCAGGGAAAATGATTCAGAAAAAAGTCTGGTGGTGGTTAATTTATTAGATAAGCCATTTACCGGCTACATGGAAGTTGATCAACAGGAAATGCTTCATGATTTCATGAACCTGGAAAAATTTCGGGCAACCAAAGACGGTAATATTAAAATCAGTTTAGATCGTTATGGTTATTTGATTTACATCTATAATTAATAGCTATTGGAAGAGTATTGACAACTTATTGAGTATATAACGCCAGGATGCGTCAACATTATTTATCAAAAGATATCATAGAAAAATCATTTTTGGAGCACTATGCCTATGGCCATAATAATGAGTTTTATTTAACCGACTCATTTCATAACCTGTATGGTTTCTCAGACAATATTTTGAAGGAAAACTGTAAAAAATTAAAAGATGTTGCTGTGAGCCTGGTTCGGGCAGGCCTGATAAAAGGAGCAATTAACGAGTTTAATAAATCAGTTACGGTTAGTATTAATGGGATAACAAATGAGGGTAAAGCATATCTTCATTCACTGAACAATTAAAAAGCCAGAGTTTTTCTCTGGCTTTTTAGTTTCAATCAGTTAGTGATAAACCGAGTGGATTCAGAACTAAAATTCATCTTTAAAATCTCAATCTGCAGCTCCTGTTCTCCTTCCGGATAACGCCAGGTTCTTACAGTTTCCAACATATCATTTTCAACCATACGAGCAATATTGGTTTCATGGAATGTTGAGACCAGAATACGAGCATCTTTGGTTGAGCCATCTCTGGCAATAGTAATACTAAAATACACCGAGCCTTGTAATTTGTTATCAATTTTACGGCCTTTGAAATAAATATCTACAAGTTCACGGCTGTTCTCGCCAATAATATTTTCAATTTCTGCATAACGTGCAGCGGCATCATCACTAATCTCAGTTGGTTCTTCTTCAAAACTGTCGCTTTTATACAGATCGAATGATGTTCCAAATGTGAATGTCAGCCCGGCACTTACCATGTACGGACTATAATTGATATCAGAGTCGGATAGTTTAAAAACACCGATGGTTGGATTGTAGGCGGTTTCATCATCGCTATCGCCACCCGAAACCAGCATATGGTACATGACAGATAGTTGTAACCAGTCGAATGTCTGCCAGTTTAATCCACCTCCGGCATACGCGTAGCTTTCCCGGCTATAAGTAAAGTCGGGTAATTTGTTATCCAAAAAAGTAGAACCGTAGTATTCGACAAACAACTCAAAACTTGCAAACGGGATGTTAGCACCTACAGCGTATTCAAACCCAAGTTGAGCTTCACTGACTTCAGCAGTTTGGTTGGGTAACCTGGCAAAATCGGCATCGGTGGTCAGGTAAAACTTTGGCCCGATATTTACATGCAAGCCACCACTTTCTTCTTTAAGAAGGTTATCGAAATAATATGAAAAGATCGCCATCGTCTGCAGGTCTAACGAACCGCTGCGCAATGGGAAAAATGGTGCGTTTAACTCCGGTTGGAGAGGCAGAAAAATGGTGGTTAAAATGCCAAGTTCAAGATTTTCGGTAAATAATTCAATAGATCCGAATTTACCACTCAAGCGAACTTCGTTCAGAAAGTCATTATCAATACCTGAGCCTTCATTAGGAAAGGCACTTTCCAGAATCGTAGTCCCAACACTAAGTGAAAAATGTTTACTGATACCGTAATCAAAAGTTAAATCAGAGTTGTAAATTTTCAGATCTTCGGCTTGTCCACCTTTTTGAGGATTCAGATAATCACCCGACTTTGTAAAGCCAGAACCGCTGAATGTAATGCTGAACAGTCCGGGTCTTAAATTATGGGCTTCCTGAGTGAAAAAAAGTCTATTCCCTGCAGAAAGAGGGGATTGTGCAGCAGCAATACTCGAGGCCGTGATTGTTAAAAAAAACAATAAACTTGCCAGTAGGTTTTTTAACATAGGATTAAACTTTTAGGAATCAAACGGCAATCGACTCTTGATGGATCTATGCCTTTAGTTTTTTATAATGGATTTGGAAAAACGCCCTAAAATATAGGACTCTCGCAGAGATAAAACAAACAAACTCTAAGGGGTGCTAATTTAGTTAAGTTAAAAAATATTCAACTTGATTTTAATGCCCTGATCCTGGCCTAATTTTAATACCGAATCGAGGTTGGCAATGGTTCGATCGAGTTTGTACATGAATAAACTGTCGTTAAGAATTTTCCCGGCCAGAGTTGATTGATTGGTTTTCAGGGTATTGGAGATATCTTTTAAAGATAAGATCAGTTCATTTGCGTTTTCAACGGTTATGGTAGTCTGGTTTAATGTGGTTTTAAGTTCAGGCCCCAGGTCCTCAGTGAGGTTGTGAATAGACTCAAGTGTGGAGTCGACCTTATTAACCAAAGCTTTAATATCAACATCCCGAAAAGAACGGCCCACCGATATCAGATCACCGGAAACCACGCGCATATTCCGAACCGTGATTTTTAAATCGTTTTGCAGAGCCTGGTCGCCAAGCAGGCCATTGGCATTCTTGAGTGTAAGGTGGAGTTCGCGAGCCAGTAAGCTCAGCGAGTCGAGCGCTTCGCCTGCATAACCAACCAATTGGGGCACATCGGCAACGAACTCTCCTTGCAATACGGCCTCACTTTGTAACTCGGGATAATTATCCGTACCAGTTGTAAGTTCTATTTTTTTTCCGGTCATTAATTCAAGCATCATAAGCCTGGCTGTTGCATTTTCATACAATACCACATCATCGGAAAGCTGCAATGTGGTTTTTACATGGCCGCTTTCAAGTTCCATGGTCTTAACCTTGCCTTTTTTTACACCATTTACAGTAACCACCGACCCGATCTCAAGACCACTGACATTATTAAACAGGACATGAACCTGCTTGGCATTGGGTTCAAAATCTTTTACCCAAAGCAGTGCAACACTTAAAATGATAGCTGATGCCAGAACCGTAAGCCCGACTTTTATTTCATGTTTCATGAACCAAATAAAAAATTAACCCCTCGGATGAAAGGTTTTATGAACTTCTTTTAAGTACCCCCGATCAATATGGGTGTATATCTGAGTTGCTTTTATTGAGCGATGCCCAAGCATTTCCTGAACAGATCTCAGGTCAGCGCCCCCTTCAAGTAAATGCGTCGCAAACGAGTGACGCAGAGTATGCGGGCTGACCCGGGCCTGAATCCCGGCTTGTGTAGCATGGTCCCGCACAATATTAAAGATAGACATGCGGGAGAGTTTTCTCCCACGGGCATTTAAAAACAAGTAATCCTCGGAGTATTTATTTGCCAACCCTACGCGGCACTCCACCAGATATTTATTTACCCATTCTATAGCTGATTGGCCTACAGGCACTAACCGCTCTTTTGCACCTTTACCAAACACTCTTGCAAAACCCGCTTCAAAATAAAGGTTTTCCTGCTTAAGCTCAACTGCCTCGCTTACACGAATGCCGGTAGCATATAGCATTTCCAGAATCGCTTTATCTCGCAGCTGAAATTTGGATGATCTTTCTTGTTGACGCAACGGTTCATTTAATAGCAATTCCACATCATGAAAACTCAGAACCGTGGGTAAGTATCGGCCCAACTTTGGTAGCGTGATCTCTTGAGAGACATTTCTTGAAGTGATTTTTTCCAGAAATAAATACTTATGAAAACTTCGAATGGCTGAAATATTTCGTGAAATGGAAGAAGGTTCCATTCCTACTTCCGAAAGCTCTCTTACAAATGCACGAATGTGCTCAAAGTCAATTTTTTCAAGTGATGTGAGCCGTTGGTTGATAAATGTCAGGTAACGCATAAGATCGTGCCGGTAACTTACCTTGGTGTTTTCAGACAGATTTCTTTCAAGTCGCAAATGATGCAGAAAAAGTTTGAGTTGGCGCTGAAATTCCGGCTCTAAAGTCATCACAATCGTTAGTATCAGGAGAGATTAGTCTTCCAAAAAATATGTTAAAGTAGTCACCACACGAACTTTCTTGTAATACTCATTTTCTTCCATAATTCCCGGTACCTGGTTTCTTGGCAAAATCACAAAAACACCCTGGTTGGCATACCGGATACCACCCAGCCGGCTTTGGGAATCTTTGGCAAATTGTTCGGCCGATTGCCGGGCATTTGCTGTAGCTTCGGCAATCATTTCGGGTTTGATCTGGCTGAGCCCGGTAAAGATGTATATTGGGCTGCTTTGCGGGCCATAGTTAGAGGCTAGTACCACACCCCGGTCCACCAACTGGCTGATTTTTTGACTGGCTTTTTTCAAAAGTAACGGTTCATTGGTACGAACAATAATGGATTGAGTGATGATATACCTGCTTTTAACATAACCGGTGTTGTATTGGTTGGCTAAGCGATCGGTAACTTCAAGTTTTTGTAGCTCAATCCATGAGGAGTCTATGCCATTTTCTATGAGAAATGCCGTGACTTTCTTCAGGCTTTCCTTGATTTTCACCTGCGCCCGGGAAAGATTGTCGTCGGTGGAAACAAACTTGATTGGCCAAAATCCGATATCGGATTCAACGTCCCGCTCCGAAACGCCTTTTACGACTACTTGCCGGTTAGCCAGGCGGCTTTCTGTAAATCCTTTGCCGATAAACCAACCACTAATTGAAAGACCTAATGCCACTACCAAAGCAGAAAGGATCGTGTTTTTTGAGTCCATCATCTTGTAGAATTTGGGGTTAAAGATTGAGCTGAAGCCATTAAAGATAAAGCTTTTTTAACAGAAGGAAATCCAATTTCATCCGGATTGATCTCATCGGGGCCCAGCAAAACCAGCTCCGATATTTCAGACACCTCAAACCACTCAGGCATTGTTAATAAAGGAGCTGTAAAGATGATATCGCAAGTAGGATAGGTAATGTTTTTATAGACATAGCTGTTAGTAGCCGTCCCGAGATATTTTAATTCCAGGTTTCGGATTTTGAGTTCTTCGTATAGCTCTCTATGGAGGGCTTCTTCGGCGTTTTCATTCGGATCAACAAAACCTCCGGGACAGTCGAGCTTTCCCATTGCCGGGTCTTTTGCACGTCTGGCAAACAGGATTTTATGATTAAGTGTTAATACACACATGACTGCTGCGGCCGGATTTTGATAATACACCCAGCCACAATGCCGGCACGAGTATTTTTTCAGGTCATCAAATTCAATTGCTTCCGATTGGCATACCGGACAAAATTTAAACATAAACGCATTTTTATAAGGCTAACAAGATTCCCCAACCTACTAAAAATAATAAGGAAAATCCCAGGTGTATCTGAACATTAATGCCGGCAGCCGGTTTTAAGCCATCAGGATCTTCATGGTTTTTCAGAACAATACCAGCCACTTTTGGAAATAGTAACACATAAGGTACCAGGCTGATAAGCAACGGCCAGCCATTTTCTACAAACATCAGTGCTAAAACAACAACATTGGTCATTAAAATCAATTGAACAATCACATACAACACACCAGCGGCTTTTGGTCCGGCTTTCACTGCTACGCCATGCTTACCGGTTTCATCGTCGGCAGGACGGTCGATCAATTGACCAATCAACAAAATTGAGGTGGTGCTCAGGCCGGTAATTGGCATTGCTGCCAGAACAGCCGGTTCATAACCCACATCCTGGCTAACAGCAGCTACCATAATTGCCATCGGGCCAAAGGCAAACCATACCGAAACTTCTCCCCAGCCTACATAGGCCAGCTTAAAGGGCTCGGCGGTGTAATACTTACTGAAAAAGGCTGAAAATATATACAGTCCCCAAAGCGTGATCCACAATTCCTGACTGACGACAGCCATCAGGCCAATGGTAGTTAGCAGTGCCACCACCAAACTCCAGCGGGCAATGGCAAACATTTTTGGTTCCAAATGCGGAAAATCAACAATCGTACCAGATCCACCGCTAAATTCGTTTCGATGTATATTAATGCGGTCGGTTCCTTGTTTTGTATCGTAGATATCATTATACACATTAGTGGCCGCATGCAAGGCAATACCCATGATGATAACTAACGCAAAACCAATGATATTGAATTCACCTGAAACATACACAGCTAAAAGTGTTCCGGAGAGTAACGGTGAGAGAATTGAAGAAAGAAACGGTGCTCGAATCATTTGAGAAAACCCGGGTTCTTTTGTAGACATGTTAGATGTGGTTTAAGGGTTTAAGGGTTTAAAGGTATGGTTATTTTATAAACTAATTTAAAAACAGAAACCTAATGTTTGAGCAATTCAAAAATATTTATAAACCTGAATTATACCATGGGCACGACAGTAAACCACCATTTTTTGAAGGTTGGTTTTTTAAACTCGTAGATCAAACCCAAACTAACATCTATGCCATTATACCCGGAGTGTTTTTAGCTGAAAACCAATCTGAAAGTCATGCATTTATTCAGGTTTTACAAGGGCATACAGGACTTAGCGATTACATCCGTTTTCCTCTTTCACAATTTAACTCAAATGAGTCTGAATTCCTTATTACCCTTGGAAATAATGAATTCAGTTCAACAGGGCTTTCAGTTGATTTAAAAGGTGAAAAGCTGGCTTTAAAAGGAACACTTGAATTCCAAAACACGTATCCCTGGCCGGTTGAGTGGTTTAGTCCCGGTGTGATGGGTCCCTATGCTTTTGCCCCCTTTATGCAATGTTATCACGGGGTGCTGAGTATGAACCATTCGTTAGAGGGAGAGCTAAAAGTCAATGATCAGCAGGTGGATTTTAGCGGCGGGCTGGGCTACATCGAAAAAGACTGGGGCCGCTCATTCCCAAGCGCATATATTTGGGCGCAATGCAACCATTTCGAAACACCCGGTGTGAGCCTCATGATCAGTGTGGCCAACATTCCCTGGCTAACCGGCGCTTTCAGGGGGTTCCTGGCCGGATTTCTTCTGGATGGCACCTTGTACCGTTTCACAACCTATACCGGGGCAGAGCTGAGGAAAGTAGCAATTGATGAGTCCAGAATTGAGATCAGCCTGGAGCAGAAAGATACTCGCCTGGATATCGTGATTGAGCAGAAAACTTCAGGTATGCTGCATGGCCCTTACGAAGCCCAGATGGCCAAGAAAGTTACCGAAAGCCTCGATTCTGAAATGCATGTTCAATTTACCAAAAATGGGAATACAGTGTTTAAGGGGACAGGAAAAGCATGCGGATTAGACGTAAATGGAAATATGCCCGAAATCTTACTGGATAACACCAATTAAAATCAGCAGATCCTGGGCAGCTGTTCACCAAGTGGCATATCGATGATCCTTGTGGCGCCCAGCATGGTTTTCATAACCACCATACCCGGATTTTTGTCCGTAACTTCTCCGATCAAACATGCATCTGCGCCACAAGGATGCGCCTGCATCGCCTCCAGGACGGATTGAGCATGCCCGACAGGAACCACAGCAACACATTTACCTTCGTTTGCCACATACATCGGATCAATACCCAGAACTTCGCATGCACCCTGAACCTCGGGGCGCACCGGTATCACTTCTTCGTGGATGGTAATGCCAACTGTTGAGGATTTGGCCAGTTCGTTCAGGGTCGTGGCTAAACCGCCCCGGGTTGGATCGCGCAAGGCATGAATATCCGGGGTGATCTTTAGCATGGCTTCCACCAATCCATTTAAGGCCGCCGTGTCACTTTTCAGCTGTGATTGAAACGAGAGCTCCTTTCTGGTTGACATAATGGCCATCCCATGATCGGCCAGGGTGCCGGAAAGCAGGATCTTATCGCCGGGCCTGAGATTTTTACACGAGATGTTAATTGTATCCGGAATAGTGCCAATTCCGGAGGTATTGATGAAGAGCTTATCGCAATGGCCTTTTTCCACCACTTTGGTGTCGCCGGTAACCACAGTTACACCGGCATTTTTTGCTGCTTCTTCCATGGAAAGAAGCACCCGGTGAAGTGTTTCCAGGGGCAAACCTTCTTCCAGAATAAAGCCAACACTGATATAGCGTGGTACGGCACCGGACATGGCCACATCATTGACCGTGCCGTTGATGGCCAGATCACCAATAGTGCCTCCCGGGAAAAAAATGGGGTCAACCACAAAACTGTCTGTTGAAAAGGCCAGTTTTCCTGCTGAGACATTAAGTATGGCCTGATCTTCCAGGTTATTAAGAGTATCGTTTTTGAAACGGGGAAGAAAAAATTTCTCGGTGAGTTCTGCCGATAGCCTCCCACCGGCACCGTGGGCCATTTGCACCGTGGTGTGATTGGTGATGGGGCACAGACAGGAAAGCGATTCAGGCATCGAGAAACTCATGACTCTTGATTTAATCGTTGATATTTATAATAGGCCGCACATGCGCCTTCGCTGGAGACCATGGTTGCGCCAAGGGGATGCTGTTCGTTGCAAGTAGTACCGAACGCAGGACACTCATACGGCTTCTTTAACCCTTGCAATACCATGCCGCTGATACACTCCCGGGATTCTTCAGTATTAAGATCACCCAGATTAAATTTTAATTCGGCATCGTAGGCCTGGTAGCTGTCTTGCAATTTATATCCGCTGTTGGGTATGGTGCCTATGCCACGCCATTTTCTATCGGTGACTTCAAACACCGTGCTGATAAGCTTCCTGGCTCCCGGGTTGCCCTCTCTCTGAACCGCCCGTACATATTGATTAACAACCTTATGCTGGCCGTTTTCCAACTGACGAACCACTTCCAGAATTCCTTCAAGAATATCCACAGGCTCAAAACCCGTGGGCACAATCGGTACATGAAAAGTGTCGGCAATTGGTTCGTACTCTTCCCAACCCATCACGGCGCATACATGCCCGGCTGCCAGGTATCCCTGAACACGGTTCGTGGGAGACGAGAGCAACGCCTGCATGGCCGGCGGAACCAGAACATGGCTCACCAGTTCACTGAAATTCCGGAGTCCTTCTTTGTGGGCTTGAAACACCGCCATGGCATTTCCGGGGGCTGTTGTTTCAAAGCCAACGGCAAAAAAAACAACTTCTTTGTCCGGATTTTCCCGCGCAATATATAGGGCTTCGAGCGGTGAGTAGACGGTGCGTATATCGGCACCCTGGCTTCGGGCCATAAACAAATCCTCATGTGAGCCCGGCACGCGAAGCATATCGCCAAAACTGGTGAATATGACATTTGGTTGTTTGGCTATAGCCAGGGCTTTATCAATCAACTCAAGCGGGGTTACACAAACCGGGCAGCCCGGCCCATGAACCAATTCTATTTCGTTGGGTAGTAATTGATCAATCCCGTTTTTAATGATGGAATGGGTTTGTCCGCCACAAATCTCCATGATCACCCAGGGTTGGGTTACAGTTTGACTAATTTTTTCAAGAAGGGATTTGGCAATTTCAGGATTGCGGTATTCATCCAGGTACTTCATACTTACTCGGGTTTTAGAGGATTGCCATATGCATCCAGACCTTCATTTTTGGTTGCTTCTAAATATTCTTTCCAGGCCGAAAAACGCGCCTCGGCTTCCTGTTCATCAATAATTGAAATGGCGAAACCGGCATGAACAATCGTATATTGGCCAACTTCGATCTCTGGTACATATTCCAGGCAAACTTTTGTGAGCGAACCGCTAAAATCAACCTGGCCCATTTTTAGACCATTTTCATCTGTGATCTCAGTTACTTTTCCGGGAATAGCTAAACACATACTTCACTTTATTTAATATGGATGAAACAATAGCTTAACATACGTATAGCGATACATTAAATCAAATTCTTAGCCATGCGGGTATATTCAGATGAAACACAAAAGCAGGTTAAATGGATCTCACCAGTTTATGCATGAAAGGCTCAAAACCCAGGTGGTCATAAAACGCGATGGCATTGTGGTTTGTATGCAGCACTTCCAGCTCCATTCTCTGAATGCCTTTGGATCTGGCCCAATCACATAGATAATCAATCAGCTGTTTTCCCAGACCTTTACCACGGCACGATTTATCAACCACAATATCGGATATATAGACGCATTTTTCGTCAACGAACACCGGAGGATACTCCTGAAGGTAGGCGATAGCGTATCCGATAAGGGTATCATTCAGATCGATAACGACGATACAGAAGTCGGGATTGGACAGGTTATCAACCACATGATCCCTGAAATTCACGTCTCCATCTGGCCGGCGCGTAAAAAAAGTGTTCATAGACTGATGAAAATCCATAAAACCTTTCCATAGACCGGTGATTTCGGGAATATCATCGAGAGTAGCCTGGCGAATGCGCATGATAAAACCCCGGATTATTTTTTCCAGAAACTTGGGTAGAACATCACGATCACCGAGAACATTTCCAATCGGCCGGTAAGCATATTAAACGAAAGAAACCATTTGCCGGCATCGGAGATATGCTCAAAACTATGCGCCGGACCAATGGCGCCGAATCCCGGACCGATGTTAAAAAGTGCCGAAATCACCGAAGACATGGAACTGAAATAATCCATGTCATCAATCAGAACCATGATGTACGAACCCACCAGGATTATGAGAATGTTCAGGATAAAATAGCTTACTGCCAGCGATATAATGTTCTGATCGGCTACTCTCTGGCTGATGCGGATAGGGACAACCGACATTGGCTGAAGGATCTTTTTTCCTGTGGCATAAAGGTATTTAAAGATTATCTCGTAATGCACCACTTTAATACCACTGGTGGTGGAACCGGAGCTGGCCCCTACGAAAAAAACTACAAAAATCAGCATTTTTGCCGCTTCGGGCCACAGCTCATAATCTGCGGTGGTAAAACCGGAGGTGGTTAAAATTGAAACCGATTGAAATGACCCGTATCTCAGGGCTTCAAAAAAAACATCGTAGGTGCCGTTAATCCAAAGTGAGAGTGAGGTGAGCAGGCAGAAGGCCAGTGTAAAACCTAAATACCAGCGCAGTTCCGTATTATTGCGAATCGGTTCCCAGTCCTGCTTAATGAACTGGTAGTGAACCATGAAGGTGGTTCCACCCAGAAACATAAAAACAATAATCACCCAATCGATGTAGGCACTGTTGTAAAAACCAATACTGCTGTTTTGGGTGGAATATCCCGATGTGGAAACAGTCCCAAACGAGTGGCATAGGGAATCAAAAACAGGCATGCCACCCAGCCACAATAACAAAACTTCAACCAGGATCATGACCAGATAAATACTCCATAACCAAATGGCCGATTCCCTGGCGCGTGGAATAAATTTTTCTTTGGTGATCACCTGGCCCGGGTCTGCTTCGGCACGGTAGAGCTGCATCCCACCAATACCCAGGAGTGGCAGGAGGATAATGGTAACCATAATAAAACCCATACCACCGATCAAATGGGTCATGCTGCGCCAAAACAATAATCCATGTGGCAGGGCCTGGATATCGTTTAATATGGTAGCCCCGGTGGTGGTATAACCCGACATCATTTCAAAAAAAGCATCGGTAAAAGATGGGATCGACCCATGAATCACAAAAGGGATCGCTGAGACTGCCGAGACGAGGATCCAGCCAAAGGTAACAATAACAAACCCATCTTTAAGGGTCAGATCGCGGTAGTCGCGAAAAAACCAAAATAAAGGAACACCAATACCAATAATGGCGCCCATGGAATACAAGAAGGGCATCAGGTCATTTTCCTGATAGATCAACGCACAACCAATCGGTGCCAGCATTGTAGCCCCGATAAAAATTAAAAGCGTGCCAAGGACATGAAGAATGGCAAAAAAATTCATAGACGACAATTAATTCTGAGTGCAGATTGACATACCTGCTAAAAAGTCTTGAGTCAATGATAGTGGTTTAAGGTCTGTTCCCAAAATAAAACAGCCAATGAAGTTTTTGAAAATCGCAAGGCTCAGGCAAACAACTGACGGGCTTGTTTTAAGCTGGTGGATTTACAGATCACGATCACCCGTTCATAGGCCTGGATTTCGGTATCTCCTTCAGCAATGATCCATCCGGAACCCCGGTACAAACCGCCGATCAGGAGACCTTTTTCCCGCATTACATTTTCAAGCTTTCGAAGCGGTTTTTTAGTGATTTGCGACTTGGGTGAAGCCACAAATTCCACCACTTCGGCATCCACACCATGGAGATGCGCCACGCTCAGGAGCTCGCTTCGGCGAATAAATTTAAGGATCTCGTTAGCGGCAGAGATCTTGGTGTTTAGTGCCACATCCAGGCCAATGGTAGCAGCCAGAACCAGGTAATCCTCTTTATTGACCAGCGCAATGGTTTTTCCCTGTGTGCCTTTTGGATCAACATTGGTCCGGTTCATGATATGCTTGGCCAGCAAACACCCGATAATATTGGTTTCATTATCACCGGTGGTGGAAATGTAGGTGTCGGTATCGAGCAAACCGGCCAGCACCAGGGTATCGGCATCTGTCCCATCCCCCTGCAATACTTCGGACCCCGTTAAGATTGAAGCCAGTCGCTCAGCTTTAGCGGGATTTTTTTCTATGAGTTTTACATTGAATTTTTTCTCTAAAAGTTGGGATACCCGTCGGCCAACCATGCCGCCACCTACGAGCATGACCCGTTGCACCCGGTGTTGCTCTATGCCCAGGGCATTCAACATGGAAGTCATGTGTTCGCGCTTCAGAATAAAAAAGACCTGGTCGTATGGAAGGATAGTATCATCGCCACGGGGTATAAGCGTATTGATTCCGCGAGCAATAGCAACAATACGGTATTTAAAGTCATTGAAAGTTGCCGATATTTCTTGTATGGTTTTATTGACCAGTGGTGAATTGGTATCGACACGCACCGACATTACTTTTATCTCGCCTTCACCAACATCAACCACATCGTTAGCTGAAGATCGCATCACCAGACGGGCAATTTCCTGGGCAACCAGTTCTTCGGGGTGAATGACAAGATCAATTTTGAAATCTTCTTTCTTGAGAAACGATTCACTTTCGCCATACTCCATAGAGCGAACACGCGCAATTTTGGTTTCAATTTCGAATTTATCGGCAATAAACGACGACACCATATTTACGGCATCGTTATCGGTAACGGCAATCGAGAGGTCCATTTTTGCGGCCTGGGCCTGTTTCCAGTATCCGATCTGCATGGCATTTCCCTCGATGATCTTTGCATCGACTGTGTCGTTTGCATTATTGATCAACTCGGTGTTGGACTCAATGGCTGTAACTGCATAGCCTTCCTGGGTGAGGCGTTTGGCTAAATAAAAACCAATACCCCCTACTCCCAAAATGAGAATGTTTTCAATTTTGGATGCCATATCTGTGTGTGGGTATGTTTAAATAGATAACTTGACTGGAAAATGAAGCGAGGCCGTAGTCTTTAGAATTAAACTATAGACAAGTTTTATCATGGTGTTAGATATTGCTTGATAAAACCCAAATATAAGCATAATCCGATTTTTACTGAAATATGCGCTTTAAAAAAACCATCTGGTATTCAGATCAGGAGTTTGCGAGAGTGTAGCGTTTCGAATAAAAAAAGGCTGTCGGCCAGACAGCCTTAAACAGTGGTTGGATCAGGTCTCTTAAAACTCAATTTTAAACCCACCGGCAGGTAAAAATCCCCATTGAAAGACTTCTTCTACCTGATCTTTCTTTTCGTTCCAAACGAGATATTCAACATTTTCTCTGTTATAAGCATTTTGGATATCTATAAATGTTACGAGATTCCAGCTATCGAAAACAAAACGTTTGTCTAGACGAATATCAAGTCGGTGGTAAGCCGGGTGGCGCTTTGAATTAAACTGTGTGTTATCCAAAACCAGTTGATCCAGGGCTTTGGTTTGATCAAGGTCTACCGTTGTGTAAGGCTTACCCGTAACATATCGCCACTTCAGGCTCAACTCAAGCGACTCGGTAAACTTATAACCGAAAATAGCGGTGAAAACATGGGTGAAATCGAATGCACTTGGCCGGTCAATCCCATCAAGACCTTTGAAACGGGTTTCCGAGAATGAATAATTCAACAAGCCGTAGTAGTTATAGGACAATTTTTTTTGTAAAAACAACTCTACGCCTTTGGACTGACCATTGCTCTTGCTTAGGAGCGGTTCGTAACCTGCAAAGTAATAATCTGAGCTTATTCCGGCATAGGATACTTCGGGATTAAGCACACTGGCTGCATAGTGGCTGTAATCTTTGTAAAACATTTCCAGGGTGAACTTGATATCGTCACTTGGATAAAACTCAACACCAACCACATTCTGCCAGGTTTTGATGTATTTTAAATCCCTGTTTTTCTCGAAGGAGACCATCCAAATTAAGGGCGGCACTTGCTGATAAAGGCCTGTTGCCAGGTTTAGATTAAAATTATCAGACAGCGAAATACCAAGAGATGCTCTGGGTGAAAAGGCATGAGGTGAATTAATGTAATCGAAGTAATCATACCGAATACCTGTGGTTAAGCTATAACGATTTAAAAATGACTTGGTGTATTGAACATACGAGCCAAATTTAAACGCATCGGTTACTTTATCGATATTAACTTCGGGTTGGGTAACACCATATAATCCTTCGGTTTCGATGAGAAAAATTCGGTTGTCGTTTTGTAAATACTTGAACTGTATGCCGGTTTCAAGTAAATCAGAAGGGGAGAACCTGTGAGAAATGTCATTTCTGAATGTTAATTCCTGATCAGAAGAAACATTTTCAAATTCAAGTTTTTGATCAGCCGAGTCCAGGGTTGTGTTTTTACTATAAACATTAAAACTCAATGAATTTTGAATGAAGGTTGATTTCCCCACCAACCATTGATGGGATAGCCCGCCAATGGCCTGCCAATCACTCACATCAATGATGTCGAAGTTTTCAATATCCTCATCATCACGTCCGTCAAATTTTATTTTATCAATACCACCCAATCCGATAAATGAAAGCTTATGTTTGGTATTGATATCATAGGTGGCTTTAACATTAAAATTTGAATAATTGGGAATCGCGTTAAGGCCGGCGCTACCGGCAATTAAATCTATATAGCTTTTTCTTGCAGAGAACATGTAAGAACTTTTCCCTTTTTGAAGGGGACCTTCCACAATAAAACCGGCGCCGGCAAGTCCAAGGTCAAGTTTTCCGGTTAAGTTATTTTTATCCCCTTCTCTGTATCGAATATCCATGGTTGAAGAGAGCTTATCACCATATTTTACCGGAAATCCACCGGCACTAAATGTCACATCCTGGATATAATCAACATTGATCATACCGATGGGGCCTCCGGAGGATCCTTGTGTCCCGAAATGATTGATATTGGGAACTTCGATGCCATCAATCATAATAAAATTTTCTATTGGGCTGCCTCCACGAACGATCAAATCGTTGCGGCTGTCAGAGGCTGAAGTCACCCCGGGCAATGCCTGGATCATTCTGCTCACATCCTCAACCGCCCCCGGTGCTCGGCGGATTTCTTCCTGAGAAAGTTCATTAGAACTGACTTTGGTATCCTCGGTTTTATTGAAAAACGTTCGGGCAGTTACCACAATTTCCTCGCCTTCATAAGCATTAACCGTCATTTCCAAACGAAGTTTGGCACTTTGGGCCGTACCAACCGCGATGTCGGTTTTCACAAGAGGCTGATAGCCAATTCCTGTAAGCTGAAGTTGATAGGTTGCAGGGGGTAGGCCGGTTATTTCGAACTTTCCATCAAGGTCTGTGACTGCGCCTTTTTGCATACCCATAACTACCACTCGAGTTCCAATAATGGGTTGGCGTGTATCCCGGTCTACAACAACACCTTCTATGCTTCCCAGAGATTGACTTCTGGAAAGTGGCGCCAAAGACACCAGTAAGAGAAAAGTTATGCAGCAAGCACGTAGAAGAGGATATAACTTCATAATACATCAGGTTAGAAGTGATAAAATTTTTAATAAAAATTATCAATCCCTGAGTATATATGCATTGACTTGGGTTAAGAAATATCTCCGGCTGCCATTCTTTTTCTTATCCGGCTCAGGCTTTCTGGTCGAACGCCCAGGTAAGAGGCTATGTAATGCTGGGGAATGCGTTCGGCTACATTTGGTCTTCGTTTGATAAGATTTTTATATCGGTCTTCGGGTTTTTCGGTCAGGAAGGAAAAAATGCGATTATTTAAATGGATGTATAAGTTTTCTGCGATAAGACGGCCAAAACGTTCAGAATTTTGGGATTGGGTATAAAGCCATTGCAGTTTATTGTAATCGAGCACAAAAAGTTCACTGTCTTCAAGGGCTTCAACATACAGTTTTCCGGGTGTTTTGGTCAGGAAACTGGGGTAGTCGGAAATCCAGTTTCCTTCGAATATAAATTCACCGGTGATATCTTCTCCATTTACTGTGTAATATGCCCGTAACATCCCCGAGTTGATAAAAGCCACAGAAGTGCATATCTCACCGGCTTTCAGATGGAAACTCTTTTTTGGGATGCATACACGTTTTAAACAGCTAAGAAATTGCTCGGTTTCTTCAGGGGTGAATTCAACTAACTTCCTGATGGATTGTAGAAATAACTCCGTCATGATTGTTGCTGCTTTTGTTTGGCACATAATTTAACAACTCAGTGCGAAATTTCTTTTGGGTGTCGGGCATTAAATATTTATTACGCAGCTCTTCCCAATCGCGCCAGGCATCCTGTCTTTTGCGATACAGGGTTTTGAGTAATGTGGGTATCTTTTTTTTGTATCCCGGTCCAAGTATATCCAGGTACATGGCTTCCATCACCAGGCTATCCTGCAATAAGCCCAGTGCATCCTGAAACCCTTTCATATCTTTTACATATTCGGAAAACGATGCGGGATAGAGATCGGTAAAAAATGATAACTGGTAACGAACGCGTTTGACTTGCTTGCGCAGACTATGCAGCAAGAGACCCTCACGATGTACAATAAAATTCACCCTGCGGCTGGTTTTATAGTCTATTGGTATGAACTGTCCATAATTCAGGCGCACACCAACTTGCAAGCCGGGATGGAGAAACAGGGCATTGACAAACGGGAAAAGCAAATCCGGGGCTATTTGCCTTATCGGTAACCTGGCTAATGGGGTTAATAGCGGCTTTTTCAGCCAATGAGTTAAACTGCTTTTAAAGTTAAGGTATCGGGATCCCGTAAGACATTTTCGGACAACAGAGACCTTTTTTTCGCGTTGGTGATACAAACATCGCTGAACATAATGGTACACATTTAGTTCAGACGTTTTAGAGAGCCCTTTGCCGGCTTTTTCAAGATTTTCTAAAAGCACATCCAGGTCTCTGAGCTCGCCTAAGGTTCGTCCAAAATTGCGGATGCGTTTTTCAGAGGCATGATCCGGGAGAATGAACACCTGGCTGAATCCGCGGGAAACAGACCGTAATCGCCGCATGCCAACACGCATTTGGTGAAGATCTTCCGGGTCGCGATCTTCAAGAACATCCTGCTCGTAGCTTATAATTTTCTTGTAGTGTTTCCGGATGGCTTTTTTAGCTCTGGTGCCGGCACTTTCTTGTATCATAAGCAAAACGGGTTTGGATTTACAGATCAGTAAATAAACGGAATAAAGCGCCAGGTTTGTTCCATATAGTCTTTGTATTCATTGCCAAACCTCTCGGTGAGCATGCTTTCTTCGAGCTTAATGCGGTTCATATATCCAAGGAAAAAACAAAAAATAAGCAAGGCGCTACCTAATAAACTGCTGTAAAACAGGCAAGTGCCTAAAAAAAGAAAAAAGTAACTGGTATAGATGGGATGCCTGACATATTTATAAACACCTTCTTTAATCAACTCGTGATTTTCTGAGATGGCAAGCCTGTCGTAAAACCGGCCTAAAAGCCCTGAGGCGTGAATATTTAATCCAACAGCAAGCAGCATGAGTAAAAAACCGGCTGATTCAAAAAAAATACTGAAGTTAATTGTACGGAATAATGGGCTATTGTAGTCGTAAATAGATAACCAAAGGCTCAGCAGGATACCGCCAAATAAAAAGACATAGGAAAAAATTGCTGTTTTGGTTTGGATTTGCCGGTCGGATTTACGCTCCGAAAGTTCGCCATAAATAAGTTGCCGCCGAACAGAGCTAAAGAAAAGGGCAATGTAGAAAAAAACAGCAAACCAGGCTTTAGGGGCGCTTATTGAGCCAAACAGCCAGTTGGGTAATAAAATGATCAGGCTTTGGATTAAAATCAGATTGCTCAATAATTTAACTTTCCGAATCATAGTATTTCTTGAGTTCCGGTACTAATTATTTAAATTCAACTCGTCATTTATAATCAAATCACACATCCTATCAAAATCGTAACAATTTCAGACGACTAAAAACCAATGCAAGAGAATATCTCATTTTCTATTCCGTTTATACATGCCTGGGAAAAGTTTAAGACTAATGCCCTTTTTTTAATTGGTGTTCAGATGATCCTGATTTTAGTTTCTTACATAGAAGGGCAGCTCAGCGATATCTCTGAAGGTGCCGGCTCTGTGGAGTGGAACATAATAAAAGTCGTGTTTTTGGCCCTGAGTACCTATGTTGGTATGGGCTTTGTAAGAATTTGCCTGAAATGTACCGATAATGAGCCGCTTGATTTCGATGATATCCTCTCCCCATTACAACTTTTCATTAAATATTTATTTGCTGAACTGATCTACATTTTTGCCGTTGTGGCCGGCTTAATCCTGTTTATTATTCCGGGACTCTTCCTGGCCGTAAGGTTGATGTTTTTTGGCTATCTCGTTGTCGATAAAGAGCTAAGTGCCACCGAGGCCATTAAGCAAAGTTTTGAGATGACTGAGGGGTATTTCTGGCCCTTACTGGGATTTGTTTTTGTTGTTGCCCTCATCAACATTGCAGGCATATTGCTGTTTTTGGTCGGGCTTTTAATCACCTTACCTGTTACATCGGTTGCAACCGCTTACCTTTACAGGCAACTCGATAGCAACATACCGGGTTTTGAACCCGACCCGGATACACCTCCATCTGAGGTTTAAGCCTTAAGTTAAAACAATTTAAGATGATCAGGCAATAAATCAGGCTGATATGTCCATCAGCCGACGCCCGCAAATATTAATCACCTTAACCTGATTTAAAGCCCTGCATTTTTAAGTTGTTGATATAGAATTAATAAGTGTGTTCAGCAGACCCTGCCTAGTCTTATGCAGTTTAAATATGAATTGTATCAGACGATCAAGCCATAAAATTATTACCCCGAAAAAGAGTTAAAGCTAAAAAACAGAAAAACTTTAATCTTGGAATTTTGGCACATCAGGCACTCGGGCATAGGGGTAACTGGTTATGTGCTTGAGATGGTAGTAGGAGTTTAAGCCAGAGATACCGGCCGTTTCGGCAGTTTGCAGATTAATGTATCCGTTTTCATCCACGGTATGGTCGGGCACATAAAGATGCTCTATTTCCCCCACAATCATAATTGTGTTGGCTGTTTTGATCATAATGCTTTCCACATGCCGCAACCCAACTTTAATAACACTTTCTTTGACATAAGGGGCATAGAAATTTTCGTTGTACTCTTCGGTAAGCTTGCATGCATCAAACTCAGAGATCTGTTTTTCAAACATGGCTGATGTATAATGGGCCTTCTCAATAAAGTTGGTACGAATGTGGTTGATGGTGTAAAACCCGTTTTCCTGGATGTTTTCGTAAGTATGCCGGCGCACTTCACTGTTCGGACGAAGAATAAATCCCATACTGGCCGGTGAGCTGGACAGGTGAACCACCGAACTGATAATGGCCAGATTTGTTATCCCATCATTGGATTTTGTGCCGATCAAATTGCCGGGTTTAATTCCTGTGATGGAATTAATCAGGTTCAGGCGCCTGATTTTTTCGGTGTTAACAATATCTATTTTTGATAAATACATGAGCTGACTCGTAAAGCAAAAAGCTAAATAACTCTAAATTCAACTAATTCAAAATATTTTAAAATTTCTAAGTTGCATTGCCCGGTTTCCAAACCTCATTAAGTCCTGAACATAGTAAATGCAAGTCATTAGCTTAATGTAAACGTAATTAATTAAATACCATAATGCTTGTTTGGTAATTAAAATGTATGCTCTGAGAAGTGATTAAGACTTGAAGCACAGCGTTGTTTGCTTAACCTGATGTTTTTCTGTTTTTAGGCTATAAGAAAGTATTTAAATAAATGCTTTTCTCGTAGATTTTTAGACGGGTGCTGTTGTTTTATCGATCAGTTTTGTACCACAAGTCATACAGTAAGGCAGATGGGCATAATTTACCGTGTCGCAGTTTGGACAGGATTTAAAGAGTTCAAGCCCGCAATAGCGACAGAAGTTGGTTACAATACCAAAATGTCTTGTTTGGACTTGTTTTTCTGTGATTTATCCCAATTCTTGATTATGAAATCTTTGCCGCATGAAGGGCAAATGTGTTTATCGAAGGCTTTTTCTGCAATTTCAATCTGCACTTTTTTGGCGCGTTCTGTGCTGGACTCTTTCAACTCGTTTTTCTTCTTATCCAAATATTCCCTGAACTTGTTAATGGCATAAATGCCAATGATCACACTTAAGACAATACCCACCGTGTAGCGAACATATCCGCCATAGCTGGGAAGATAAGGAACTAGTCCAAAGAAGAAACCATAAAATCCAAAGAGGATAAAACCAAGGAAAAGCGGCCAGTACTTATGTTTCCTGAATTTGACCATGAAAAATATGCTCAGAAGCAGGATAGGGAAGATGAACAACAATCGAATAACAAATACACTCAGCTCGTAAGATCTCATGGCTATGGACAGCTCTTCTTGGGCCCGGTCGCGTTCCTCAGATTTAAGTGTTCTGAGTTCGGCAATTTCATCATAGAGTCTTGAGATATCCGATTCAATTAACGACAATTCGTTGCGCCAGGCTTGCTGAGTTTTAAAGTACTCGTCCAGTTGGTTGGCCCGCAATAAGACTTCTTTATCTTCACGCGGAGAACCTACGGTCTTGCGTGCAGCCAGCCAATTATCGAAGGATTGTTTGGCGTTGTTGTAATTGTCTTTGGTCTTGCTCAGTGTAAGCTGAATGCTTTTCTTTTTCTCTTCCCGGGAAGCCACCTGATCTTCCAGGGTATCAATTTTGGTCTGATAATCCTTTAAAAGAGCTGCATTTTCAAACGATTCTACTGTAGGCGCTTCTTACCAATCGCCAATATCATTAATGATGGTATCGGAGAGGGAGATTAAAAAACTGCATAACACGAAGGCTATAAAATAATTGATCCATTTCGAGGTCTTTTCCAGCTTTTTACTGTTGAATTCCATGGTAATTAGATTTTGGCTTTTAAACTATTACTTAGCGACCAGATTTACCAGCTTATTAGGCACAACAATTTCTTTGATGATCGTTTTACCATCAATAAACTTTGTTACACTTTCCAACGCTTTGGCCTCAGCTAAAAGGGCCTCTTTTTCGGAGTTGGCGGCTGCTTCAAAGGTGCCTCGCAGTTTGCCATTCACCTGTACAACAATGGTCAGCACATCATCTTTGGCGAGCTGTGGATCAAATTCAGGAAAAGTGGCAAGCGAAATGGACTGCTGATGGCCAAGGGCTTCCCACAATTCTTCGGTAATGTGCGGGGCAAAGGAGCTGAGCAATATCAATAAGGTTTCAATGGCCTCACGATGGTTGCTTTTTTGCTTTTGCAGCTCGTTGGTATAGATCATCATTTCTGAAATGGCGGTGTTGAACTTCAGCTGCGCCATATCATCACCCACTTTTTTGATGGTTTTGTACATTTGTTTTAACAGCTTCTGGGGCATGGCCTCATCACTCAAAGTTGCAGCGCCTTGTCCTTCGTTGGGATACACCAGGCGCCAGACCTTGCCTAAAAATCGGCTTATGCCTTCAATGCCATTGGTACTCCAGGGCTTAACCTGCTCAAGAGGTCCCAGGAACATTTCGTATAAACGCACAGCATCGGCGCCATAATTTTTAAGGACATGATCGGCCGGAACCACATTGCCGCGCGATTTGGACATTTTCTCGTTGTCTTCACCAAGGATCATACCTTGGTTAAAGAGTTTCTGAAACGGTTCTTTAGTGCTGACTACCCCGACATCATACAGTACCTTGTGCCAGAATCGCGCATACAGAAGATGCAGCACAGCATGCTCGGCCCCGCCAATGTACAGATCAATATTCATCCAGTATTTTTCCTTTTCGGGATCTACTGCGCAATTGGGATTCTTGGGATCAATGAACCGAAGGTAATACCAGCAGCTGCCTGCCCATTGCGGCATGGTGTTGGTTTCACGGCGGAACTTGCCATGTTCATCCTGGCCATAAAGCCACTCGGAAATGTTTGCAAGCGGGGACTCGCCGGTTCCCGAAGGTTCGTAAGCGATGACTTCCGGCAATTTTAACGGGAGATTTTCTTCCGGACGCATTGAGCCGTCTTCGTAATGCTTGATCGGGATGGGTTCGCCCCAATACCGCTGGCGGCTGAAGACCCAGTCGCGCAGTTTGTAATTGACTTTGCGCTGGCCCAGGCCTTTCGATTCAAACCAATCCGAGATTTTATCAAACGCTTTTTTATAGCCCAGGCCGTTGATGCTGATTTCATCATTGGCTGAATTGACACACACGCTGTCTTTCCCATCAAAGACGGCTTGCTCTACATTGTGCGGGCTTTTTATGACTTCCACAATCGGAAGATCGAATTTTTTGGCGAATTCCCAGTCGCGCTCGTCATGCGCCGGTACCGACATAATTGCGCCTGTGCCATAGCTCATTAATACAAAATCCGACACCCAAATGGGGATGTTTTTACCGGTGGCCGGGTTAATGGCATAAGCCCCGGTAAAGACACCGGTTTTGTCTTTTTGCAGACCTGTTCGCTCAAGGTCGCTTTTAAGCTGCGCTTCTTTTTGGTAGGCCTCCAGGTCGGCTTTATACTCATCTGTGGTGATCTCGGCCAGAAACGGATGCTCGGGCGATAGCACCATGTATGTTGCCCCAAACACGGTATCGGGGCGCGTGGTGAAAATTCGCAGGGTATCTTCGGAGCCCTGAATGTGGAAATCCAGTTCGGCCCCGATAGATTTCCCGATCCAGTTGCGCTGCATATCTTTAATGCTTTCGGGCCAGCTCACAAGATCCAAATCCTGAAGCAACCTTTCAGCATAGGCTGTAATCTTAAGTACCCACTGCCTTAACGGGCGGCGAACCACGGTGTAGCCATCGTTTATCTTTTCATCCACCTCTTCGTTAGCCAGCACTACTTTCAATTCTTCGCACCAGTTGACGGGGACTTCATCCACATAAGCCAGGCCTTTTTCATACAATTTCAAAAAGATCCACTGGGTCCATTTTACATATTCCAGGTCGGTGGTGTTGATCTCACGAGTCCAGTCATAGGAAAAACCCATTTTCCGGAGCGTTTCTTTAAAACTTTTTACATTAGCTTCGGTGGTCTCCCTGGGGTGGGTGCCTGTTTTTATGGCGTACTGTTCGGCAGGAAGGCCAAACGCATCCCAACCCATAGGATGGAGCACTTCGAACCCTTTACTGCGTTTGAACCGAGCAACAATGTCGGAAGCGGTATAGCCTTCCAAATGGCCGACATGCAATCCCGATCCGCTCGGATAAGGAAACATATCCAGCACATAAAATTTAGGTTTATCGGAACTGTCCCTGGTTTTAAAGGTTTCGTGGGCTGCCCAATAGGTCTGCCACTTTTCTTCTATAGAAGCGAAATCGTATTTCATGCAAAAAACTCGTCAATTAAGGAATGATGTTTAGCTGAGAAAAATTGTGCGTAAGATAAGAAAATTGGTGGGGTTTTACTCAACATAGCAATTTCTAGGTGGGTTTGTTTTTCAAAACAACTCAATTAAAAAAATTTACCTCTATGCAGGAAATGTTGACTTTCTAACGTTTTAAATTCACGCAGGACAACATCCGTTTCCCAAAAAATCATTACCTTAGGTTTTGAATTCTGTAATGAGCCATTCATTTGGATGATTGATCCACAATAATTGCATGAGAAGTAAGCCTTTTTGCAGCCTTAGCCCTGATGCTGTTCAAACCCTGCTGGGATTGGAACAAGATGTTCCTCTGAAGATAGACCATATGGCCCGGCAGCTTTGTGTCACGTTTTCACCGAATCCCAACCTCTCAAAACCACTGAAGCAATTCACCTCGCGCCTTCACCAGGTTTTACTGATGCTTGATGCACAGGTTTTGTCATTTGATGATGCGTTGGATACACAAACCCAAAAAGTGAGAGCCGAAACCGTTATCTTTGCGCCGGGTGAAGCCAAAACCGAAGAGCTTGCCATTAACCATGTCTCCAATCTTTACAATAATCCGGTGATCGGTATTTTTGAAGGGCCATGCCCGGCTCATCACATGCAAACCACCCAGGAAAAGCTGGATGCTATTGTGGGTGTGCTGGCCTGGCATATGATACATATCGCCATTTTTGTTGATACAGATTCCTGGACCATTTGCACCATGAATGGTGGTATAACCAGTTACTCAAATCAAGATGATTTCCTGAAAGCGGTTCAAACCTCATTGGTGCCCAAGCTCACTGCGCAGGTTGTTCCACCCAATAAATCTCATAAAATTCATTGGCAGCCCGGTAAGTTTGATCCTGCAAAACCCAGGTGCGAAAGCTGCCTGAACGAATTTTCAGAGTCAGGAAAGATCTGGGCCGAAAATGAGCTGATGCTCTCGCACACCTGTGTGGAGTCGCTTGAGTACCGCAATGCCTTTTACAAGCGCATTGTAAAAACCTACCTTGACCATCGTTCCGGGATGAGCTACGGCTTTTTAGCCCATCAGCTGCCGGTTATTGTAAAACCTGCCTTTAGCCTGCCTGAAGCTCAATCACGTTACCCGGGTGTAAATTGGCACGAAAAGGATGTGGTGTTTGCTGGTGATAGATGTTTTGTGCAACTCTGTGTTGATGGCACGACCTATGTTCTGGAAGTGCCTGAAGTTTGGGTGCTTTCTACCCGCTCCGGGTGTAACAAAACCAACCTGGAACCGGAAACCGATATCGTGCGCATGGGACTGTGCAATGGCGAGATCATCCTGGAACCGCCAATTGGGCATGATGATTCCCGTGTATGCAATCCGTCTTACGATACCCTAACTATTCTCTCTCATGCACTGGGTAATGCACTTTTGGCGGGCCTGTCCATGGCGTTACAGATCAATAACCGATTTACAGAGCAGCTTCAAACCCGGGGGTGCTCACTGACCCATTGGCATCATTATCTGGAAAGATCCACTTTGCCGGACGGGCATTTTCTGCATGGTGCTCAAAACCCATCTGTGGCTTGCTCAACCCCGCAATCGGCGATCTATGCCTTGCTGGGTAAGTTCAACGCCTTTGAAATGGCCTGTTCAGCCGGCAAAGAATTTTTAGGGGATGTACAGGTTGAACCCGATCACGGTACGAATTTTTCCAGCGTTTTGTCGCTCAGCGAGGCAGCCAGGTGGATTAACCGACATTATAAGCTCAGTATGGCAAACCCGGAACACATAGAAGGTTGATTTTACTTCCACGGACTAATATTCCTAAAATGATCTCAAAACAGTCTTGCGCAAGAAGTACTTATCATCGCGGTTGGGAAAATCGGTGGTGTAATGTAACCCCCTCGACTCGCGGCGTTTTTGGGCGCCTTCAATAATCAGAGAGGCCACCTTGATGAGGTTGCGCAATTCAAGTACCTGCGGCGTGATTTTAGTGCGCTTGTAAAAGGCTTCGGTTTCTTCCTTCAGAAAATCCACGCGGCGTTTGGCGCGCGCCAGCCTCAGATCACTTCTGACAATACCGACATAATCGTTCATAACCTGCTGAACTTCCTTGCGGTTATGGGATACCAGGATCCATTCTTCGGCGTTTTCGGTACCGCTGTCGTCCCAATCGGGAAAACGCACATCGTTAGAAATAGATGAGATTCTGGATTTGATATCGCTAAAAGCACGATCAGCAAAAACAAGCGCTTCCAACAAGGAATTGCTGGCCAGGCGATTGGCCCCATGCACACCAACACTTGCCACCTCGCCACAAGCATAGAGCCGGTTAATGGATGAGCGGCCAATTAAATCAGTGGCTACACCGCCACAAGAGTAATGTGCTGCCGGTACTACCGGGATCATTTCTTTGGTTATATCAATCCCGTATCCCATGCAGGTGCTATAGATATTCGGGAAGTGTGCTTTCAGCTTTTTGGCATTCAGGTGAGAGACATCCAGAAAGACACAGTCGTCACCAGATTTTTTGATCTCGTTATCTATGGCACGGGCTACAATATCTCGCGGGGCCAGCGATTGGCGCTCATCATACTGGTGCATGAACTCGGTGCCATCACGTAATTTCAGCACCCCGCCAAATCCCCGGATGGCTTCAGAGATCAAAAACGACTTGGCATGAGGGTGGTAAAGAGTTGTAGGATGAAACTGCACAAATTCCATGTTATGAATGTAGGCCCCGGCCCGGTAAGCCATGGCGATGCCATCACCGGTGGCAATCCCCGGATTGGTGGTGTGGGGATAGACCTGCCCCAGACCACCGCTGGCCAGCATGGTCGACTTGGAGAGTATCTTTTTAACGGTTCGTGTTTGGTAATCCAGTGCGTAGGCCCCGTAACAGGTTATATCGTTGGTTTTCTGTTTAAGATGATGCTCGGTAATGAGCTCCATGGCAAAATGATGCTCCAGAAGCTGAATATTCGGGGTGTCGGCAACCTTGCTTAGCAATGCACGCTCAACTTCGTGCCCGGTCAAATCGGCGGAATGGACAATCCTGTTGTGCGAGTGCCCGCCTTCGCGCCCAAGATCCAATCGCCCTTTTTTTGTCGTAAAATGCGTCCCGATCTGCATCAGTGCACGGATATGATCGGGGCCTTCTTTAACCATAGCCTCTACGGCCTCTTTATTGCAAAGCCCAACTCCGGCATTTAAGGTATCATCAATATGCGATTGAAAACTGTCTTCTTCATCCAGTACAGCTGCAATGCCGCCCTGGGCGTAATTGGTGTTGGAATCGCTGCTTTCTTTTTTGGTGATAAGGATTACATCGCCGATTTGAGAGGCTTTCAGGGCATAAAACAAACCGGCTATGCCGCTTCCTACAACCAGGGTGTCGGTCTGAAGTTCTAAAGTCATGTTAAACCAAATTACGCTAATGTTAAAACGTTAAATTTAACCATTCAAATCAATTTTTTTAGGCTGCTGCGAGGGTTTCGTGCAAAAAGTTATCTTATCTTGAAAAAAAACGTTCCTGGTAAAAAACTCGTTTTAACAATGAGCCATCTTATTATCATGTCATGACTTTTTCACACCAAAACAGGAGGTCTTATGGATTGGACCGCATTGCTTCAGGCGGAAATGGACAGCGCCTATAACGCCACACTCAAATTAATCGATCGTTTAAGCGAAGAAGATTTAAGCTGGAAACCCTCGGAAGGTGAGAACTGGATGACGGTCGGTCAATTGCTCTACCATATAGGTACAAGTTTAGGCGGTGGGTTCAAAGGGTTTGTAACCGGAGATTGGGGCTTTCCTGAAGGGGTTGATCCGTCCAAAGCCCCGCCTAAGGATATGCTGCCACCAGCTGAACGCCTGCCGTCGGTCAAGTCGCTTCAAGAGGCCAGGAACATGCTGGATCAGGATAAGGCAACAGCCAGGGAATTTTTGGGAAAGTGCATTGAAAATGAACTCTCTGAAAAGATCGTGACTGCACCCTGGGATCCCCGGGAAAAAGTGCTGGGTTATCAATTGTTAACTTCCATTGAACATTTAAAATCCCACAAGAGCCAGTTGTATTATTACATTAAATTGAAAGGCGACAAAGTGAGTACCCCTCAGCTATGGGGTATGGGATAAATGTTATCTGTTCGAGTAGTTTAAAAAGGCGCTTATTCGAGCGTCTTTTTTATGTCTGTCACCAAATAAAAAAACCAATATACTGCCATGACTGTACTTGTAGTTGGAGCAAGTGGGGCAACAGGTCTCTTGCTGGTTCGCCAATTGCTCGCCAGAGGATTCCAGGTAAAAGTTATCGTTCGCTCCCTACAAGCCTATCCCTATTTTCTTAAAGACCATAAAAATCTGACGGCAACCCAGGCCAGTTTATTGGAGCTTTCAGATGCAGAATTGATTGATCAGGTTAAGGGATGTGATGCCGTTGCCAGCTGTTTAGGGCACAACCTGAGTTTTAAGGGTATGTTTGGGCACCCCCGAAAGTTGGTTACAGAGGCAACCCGGCGATTGTGTGAGGCCATTCAGGCGCATCGGCCCAAAACTCCAGTTAAATATGTGTTAATGAATACGGCCGGAAACAGCAATCGCAATCTTGAGGAAACGCTGCCTTTTTTGCATAAAGTGATCGTAAAACTCCTGCGCGTCTTACTCCCGCCACATCGCGATAACGAAAACGCTGCCGACTACCTGCGCACGGTTATTAGCCGGCAAAACAATGCCATTGAGTGGGTGGCTGTTCGCCCCGATAGCCTGATCAATCAAGATGAAGTGACCAACTATGAACTATACCCTTCACCAACGCGAAGCGCGATTCTGGATCCGGGCCAAACCAGCCGGATCAATTTGGCCCATGTTATGGCTGAACTGATTGCTGATGAGAAAATGTGGGACACCTGGAAAGGACAAATGCCGGTGATTTATAATAAAAAGTCGCCTGAAAAGAGCAGCTAAAGATTTTATATCATTGATCTTAATGGCTCACTTCCTGATGCATGTGGGTGGTGTGGTAAAACATTATGTGGTTACTAAAGAGAACACCTTAGAGCGGATGATTTAGGCTGTTTTTTAATATGATATCAGAGCGACTATGTTAAGGATCATAGTTTCTCAATGAAAAGGTACATGTGATTGTACCTTTTTGTGTTTCAATCAGGCCAGTAAATTTTTTAACAACGTCATCTTCAAATACTGTTCGAAAAAATCAAATTCATGCTTAGCCGCTCAGTAAAACACCTGATCATAAGTCTGCTGTTCTATAATCCTTTTCAAGCCTCTATTGCTCAAGAAGTTGATGGCGGTCATGAACAATGGGAATATGTTTTGAAGGAAGCGGAGATGCTTTACAAATGATTATTCCTTTAAGTGCGTTTGCATTTACAATTCTTGATGAAGACCTTCAAAGCACCAAAGAGTTTGCATTATCGTATGGAACCACTCTGGGTTTAACCTATTCGTTAAAATATTTTGTTCATAAAAAAAGACCTGAGGGCAGAAAAAGATATGACTCTTTTCCATCAGGCCATACATCTTCTGCATTTTCAGGTGCGGCATTTATTCATAGGAAATATGGGTGGCAAAATGGAATCTAAGCATATCTGCTCGCAACAATTGTTGGAATAAGCAGAACGGAAGGTCCTGATGGTTATCATGATTATTGGGACGTGCTTGGTGGGGCTGCTATTGGTATTGCGAGCGCCTATTATTTTACTGATCCATATGACACTAATAAGGTATCAATCGGTTTTACAAGTAATAACGATATCAGGGCTTTATCTGTAAGTGTCCACTTTTGATCAAAAAAAAGAAGCAATCCAGTTTTTTTGGATTGCTTCATGTATTAATGTTTAATAACATTCTTACTTAAACATCATCAATACTTTTTTCTTTCAGTGCCTCTCCAACCGCGTTGTTCATAACCACTTGAGCAAAATGGGTGGTGGCCTCGTTAGCCTTTTCGGTTAATGACTGGATCAATTCCCGATCGTCGGTTTGGAGCACCTCTTTAAGCTGATTGGTAATAGCCAGAACCAATTGCTGTTCTTCTTTGCCCAATGTTTCAAACAAAGACTTATTACGCTGGATGGTGTGCGTAATAGAGTCGGCCATGGCCTGGCCTTCCACCCGGGCATCCACCAGCATGCGGGTTTCAAAATCTTCCTGGGCATGTTCCATGCTGTCTTTAAGCATGCGTTCCACTTCTGCATCTTCCAGCCCGTAGGTTGGTTTCACTTCAATAGATTGCTCTTTTCCGGATCGCTGGTCTTTGGCCGTTACCGAAAGCACACCATCGGCATCGAGGGCAAAAATCACCAGAATTCGCGGCATTCCGGCTGGCAAAGCCGGGATTGGTTTTAGGGTGAATTTGGCCAGGCTGCGGTTGTCTTTGACCAGTTCGCGCTCACCTTGCACCACATGAATATCCACGCCGGTTTGGTTATCGACCGAGGTGGTAAATTCCTGACCTACACGGATCGGGACTTTAGTGTTGCGTGGGATAATCGGCACGGTGCCGCCGCCAACGGTTTCAATTCCCAGCGAAAGCGGGGTAACATCCAGCAGCAGGATATCGTCGTTATCGCCCGAAAGAACGCTTGCCTGAACGGCTGCACCCAAAGCCACCACTTCATCAGGATTCAGGCTGTCGAATGGTGTCTTACCACCGAATATCTCCGAAACAAACTGCTTCACAGCGCGTGTTCGGGTAGAACCACCTACAAGGACTACCGCATCAATATCTTCCGGGGTGAGTTCGGCATCTTTTAAGGCCTGAAGGCAGGGACGCTTGGTTTTTTCAATCACTTCAAGGGCAATTGAATTGAATTCATCAAGCTCCAGCGCACGTTCAAATTTCTGCTCACCAAAAGCCACAGATATCGAAGTTGTATCGTTTTCGGTGAGATCTTGCTTGGCCATTTCAGCGGCATGGCGCAAAAGCTGTTTGTGTTTTTGGCTTTCAAAAATGTCCAGCTTCAGCTTTTGTTTGATCTCATCTGCAAAGCGACTCATAAGGGCCTGGTCGATATCATCACCACCCAGGTGGGTATTGCCATTGGTGGAGAGCACATCAAAAATGCCATCATCGAGGCGAAGTATGGAAATATCGAACGTGCCGCCACCCAGATCATACACCGCTATAATACCATCTTTTTGCTTATCCAGTCCGTAGGCCAGGGAGGCTGCAGTAGGTTCATTAATGATGCGTAACACTTCCAGTCCGGCAAGTTTCCCCGCATCCTTGGTGGCCTGGCGCTGGGCATCATTAAAATACGCCGGTACAGTGATCACGGCTTTAAACATGGGCTCTTCAAAATAATCTTCGGCACGTTGTTTTAAGGCTTTAAGGATCATGGATGAAATTTCGGTAGGTGTAAAATGACGAACTTCCTGGCCAGCTTTACCGCCCTTTATTTCTATCATACAGACCTTATCCGACATGTCCGGGCTGATATAGTAACTCAGATGCCCCAATTCGGATCTGATATCTCCGAAAGCACGTCCCAAAAGCCGTTTTACCGAATACACCGTTCTTTCGGGGTGCTTGGTTTGAAATTCTTTGCCCAACGATCCGACAATCGGATTGAAGTTATCATCAAAATACACCACCGATGGGACAATTCGCTCCTGGGTGGCTTTGCTGGCAATCACTTTGGGTTCATCGCCATGCATGTAGGCCACTAAGCTATTGGTAGTACCAAGGTCTATACCAATGAGCCGCTCTTTTTTGATAGTTCCGGTTCGAATATCTATTGGGACTTTAGCCATAGGTTTTTATTGATTTAGGTTTAACTGGTTTTTGTTAAGTACAACAATAACTTAGTTGAAACTTAGGTAAAGATTATAAATAGCAAGTGAAATGCTTAGATAAAAATTATCGGTATTCATATTTAAAACGTTTCTAAACTTACTAAATGATCACTTAAGATGTCTAAGTCACAAGAACAAACCACGGTTGCCGTGCATCCTTCGATTATCCAGTTCCAAAACCAGGATCAGCAGGTTATTGAGTTTCACAAAGTGGGATTGTTGGGATCGGTGCTCTCGAGCCTGATTCATGAGTTAAATCAACCCCTGACATCCATGAGTATGGATGCTGATTTTCTGACATTACTGGCTAAAAATCCAACAAAATTAAGCGCAGAGCAGATCTGCGACGTCGGCGAAGGCTTGCAGAAAGATGTTCAGCGAAGCCAGAAGATTCTGGATGAACTTCGGAATTTTGCCCAGCGAAAACAAAAGATGGGAGAAGTTAATCTGAACAATGTATTGAAATCTTGCCTGACCTTAACCAACGAGCGTATCCGAACGCACGGGATTACTTTCGAGATCAACCTGGATCCCGATATTCCACCCATAACAGGTATTAAAAACGATCTGCAATTTGCACTCCTGAACCTTATTCTGAACTCCTGCAATTTAGTGGAGTTATTTGTGACAGGAGAAAACGAGTATGAAGATCACATGAAGCATAAATTTGTACCTGAAATCTCTATACAGACAAAAACGGATAATGGCGATGTGGTTCTTGAATTAGCCGATAACGGACTGGAATTGACCGAGGAACTAAAACAATCACTCCAGGCGCCATTTACCATGATGATGGTAACCAATAAGCAACTCCTGGGCGGGCTTTACCTAACAGATGTTTTGGTGGAAAAAAATAACGGGACCTTTTGTTTTGATCACCGTTCAATGGAAAATTTTGGCGGTTCAGTCAATTTTTACCAAATTAGATTTAAGGCAAACTGACCCTAAACTTCGGTCTGAAGGCCGATAATTAAACCATTAATCGGGCATAAATGTATTGAAATGTCAAAAAAACAAACCAATTCTCACCTGATAAAGCTTTTGTTAGTTGATGATGATGAGCGGATCAGAAACAGTTTTCAAAGAAGTTTGTCTTTAATCGGTTATGATGTAGTTACAGCGGCGAACGGGGAAGAAGCTTTATCGTTATATCAATCCGAGAACCCCGAAGTTGTTTTACTGGATATTCGTATGCCGGGAATGAACGGCTTTGAGGTTTTGGAACGGATCTTAGGAATTAACCCTCAGGCTGAGGTTGTCTTTATTACCGGTTATGGCGATATGAATCTGGTGATTGATGCCATGCGTGCCGGAGCCAGCGACTTTGTAGCCAAACCCTTACAAATGGATATCCTTACCAATGTGCTGGATCATGCCAGGGAAAGATTGGAGAAAAAGAAGCTGGAAGCAAAAGCAACGCCTAAAAAAGCAGGCGATGAAGAAAAAGAACAACAAGCCGATGTTCCTGTACTTCAAACCCCAATCCAGATTCAGGCCTTCGGAAACCTGTTTTTAAGGACGCAGGATAAGGTCCTATTTGATAAAGACTGGCCAAATCCGAAAACCCAGTCCGTATTTAAAATTCTTCTGATTAACCATCGTAAAACGATTACCATAGATGAATTCATAGATTTGCTCTGGCCGGAAACCCGGCGCGAAAGTGCAGAAGTGATGCTCTTTACAGCTATTTCATTTATCCGCCACTTTTTTGAACCGGAATTAAAATCCGGACGCCAGTCCCAATATGTTCTGAATCGCGGAAATGGCTATGAGATGAATTTGGGCGAACATGGTAAAGACTACAGTTACGATGTGGAGCTCTTTTTGGATTATGCTCGTGAGGGACAGGATGAGAGCAATGCCGAATTGCTCAGTAAAGCTGTAGACCTCTACTCAGATACGTTTTTGAAAACCGACGCCTATGAAGATTGGTCAAGTTACCAGCGTGAGTTGCTTCTGGATGAGTACCTGGATTCTCTGAATGCTCTGGCTAGCGATGCGTTTGAGAATAATCGGTATGATATGGCCATTCAATACGCCCAGAAAATGCTGGCAACCGATAAACTCTATGAACCGGCTTATGAAATGCTCATTAAAACCTATCTTGAGCAACAGTTGATCAGCAAAGCCGCCCGTATTCTCAAACAATGTGAAGATATTTTCAAGAAAGAGCTCGATATGCCCATCCCTGAGCGCATAAAATCTCTTTTCCCAAAAAGTTAACTATCTAAGTTGCGTAAGGCTTTAAAACCTCTACGCAACTTTTAATTTCCCTAAACCATGAATTAAACTATGCCACATTAAGATGGCAGCTTTCAGGTTGTGCCTGGCGATTTTCAGGTCGTATTTTGCTCTCTTGATCTGTTGGTTAAGGGATTTGGAATGCTGGGCTTTTAAAGCCAGGTATTGTTTGTTGAGCTTATCAAGTTCGGTTAACGCGATTTGATATTGCTCTTTGGCTGATTTTAAGATCAGGTTGGCTGTTTGTTCGAATTCAGAGCCGGTTTGTCCAAGGAGCTTGTTTTTTAAAGCAGTTTCCTGCACATCTATGCGTTTTTGATGGATGATCATCGAAGGCACGGTTTTCAGATGTTCAGCCAAACCAACTTTTTCTAAAGAAGCTATCAGCCATTTGGTTGGATCCCATTGATACCAATACAATCCGTTGCGGTAGTCGTGAGGAAACTGGTGATGAAAGTTATGATAGCCTTCACCAAATGTAAACAGGGCCGTGAGTGCATTATCCCTGGCTGTTAGCTTAAGGTTATAAGGTTTAGAACCAAAGGCATGGCAAACGGAATTAATAGCGAAAGTGACATGCTGGTTAAACACCATTCTTAAAAATCCGGCAACAAACAACCCCCCTAATGGATCACCCCAAATCGAGGCGATAGCCATAGGCATCAGAAAGCCTGAGGCAATTGCTATAAAATTATAATATTTGTATTGAAAAGCAGCTAACACATCATTTTTCAAATCGCTGATATTATCCATACTCGGGTAGCGCTTCCCATCAAATAACCAGAGGATATGGGCATGCCAGAAGCCTTTAGTTATGCTGTACGGATCTTTATCTGTATCCTGATGTTTATGATGGTTGCGGTGATCGCTGACCCAGACCCAGGCCGGTCCTTCAAATGTTGACGCACCAAAGAAGAGTGTCAGGGCTTTAACACTCCAGTGAGCTTTGAAACTTTTATGGGAAAAAAGCCGGTGATATCCTGCGGTTATAGACAGGCCTCCAAGGGCCCACAAAACGATTGTTAAAACAATTGTATTGGCATTGGTATTACCCGACATTGCCCACCAGGTGGTTCCGGCTATGGCCAGAAGTGGGGTTATGGTAAAGAAAAGAGCATTAGTCCAGTGAATGTGAGATGGCTTTTGCATCAGATTAAGGTTTAGTAATTAGAATTAGTACTATTTGGCTAACCTTAACCTCTCTCAATGCGTTCAGCGAAAAAAAATTTATACCCCGGTGTGGCCAAATCCACCCTCCCCACGTTCGGAGTTGGAAAGAGAACTGGTTTCTTTGAACAATACTTTTTCCACCCTGGCGATAACCATTTGGGCAATGCGTTCGCCGTGTTTGACCATAAATGGCTCTTTACCATGATTGATAAGGATAACTTTTACTTCACCCCGGTAATCAGCATCGATGGTTGCAGGTGCATTTGGTAATGATATCAGCTTTTTCAGGGCCAGGCCGCTTCTTGGCCGTAACTGGGCTTCGTAACCTTCGGGAAGTTCAATAGCCAGACCGGTTGCTATAAGCTTGGCCTCTTGCGGATCAATAGTGATCGGCTCATCCAGGCAGGCAGCAATATCAAGACCGGCTGCATGGGAGGTGGCATATTCAGGGGCGCGTGCCTGGGGGTGGAGTTTTATGAATTTAATTTCAAGCATAGCATTAAAGTTTTATGGCCAGGGTTAGCCCGTCTGAAATTGGAAGCAGGCTCTGAAAAACCCGGTTGTCGTTTTGAATTTTTTCATTGAGTGCTTTAATGTGCGGGGTATTTGGATCGCCGGTTTCAGGATCAACCACACTGCCACCCCAAAGCACATTATCGATAGCCATCAATCCTCCCGGGCGGAGAAGTTTTAATGCCGCTTCGTAATAGTCTTCGTACTGTTTTTTATCGGCATCAATGAAAACCATTTCAAAGGTTGAGGTCTGGTCAGATCGAACTAACCTTTCCAAACTTTCCAGGGTCGGTCCAAGGATCAGCTCTATTGTACCTGTTAAACCGGCTTTTTGCCAGTAATCCCGGGCAATTTTCGTGTATTCGGTGTTTATATCCAGGCAAACCAATCTGGCATCTTCTTCGAGCTCCATAGCAATGCAAATGGCACTGTATCCGGTAAAGGTACCGATTTCCAGAACTTTTTTGGGTCGGAGCAATTTTACAAGCAGCCGCAAGAGCTGCCCTTCTTCGGGAGCAATTTGCATGCTGGAAGCCGGATGACGCGATGTTTGCTCGCGAAGCTGCTCCAAAACAGGTGTTTCTCTCAGAGAATGCGCCAGGATGTAGTCTTTGAGCGACTCGGTTAAAGTCAGGGTTGAATGTGACACAAAAATTCGATGATTTAATTCAGTGGATTTCCGATTGAACACTATAATACAAAATCTTCCCGGTTTGATGCCAAGATCACGAAAAATATCCTACTCAGGTTTCTTTTGCTTTATGTGAATTTTTGAGTGTCGAAAATTGTACTAATTTTAAGTTTCGTGTGTTAAGGCATCTGGAGATGGATGAGTTCAGCCTGAAAAATCAGGAAACCTCACATTTTGTTGTTTTTTATCCATGTGGCGTCTTACTAAATTATCTAATAAAAATAATCTAGGATACATGTCAAGTACCTGTTATGCGCTTGCCATTGGGGCCCATCCCGACGATGTGGAGCTGAGTTGCGGTGCAACGCTTAGAAAAATCACGGATGAAGGCTATAAGGTAGTCGTTTGCGATCTCACCCGTGGCGAACTCGGCTCAAGAGGAACCCCAGAAGAGCGTTTGGTTGAAGCCCGAAATGCGGCCCGGATCAACGGATATGCCGAACGAATTACCCTGGACTATGGGGATGGCCAGATCAACTATTCCAGGGAGATTATGCTTAAGATTGTATCGATAATTCGCCATTATAAACCTCATGTGGTTTTTACAACTCCTCCCGATGAGCGCCATCCCGATCATGAATTTACATCCAGGTTGGTAAAAGATGCCTGTTTTTTTGCCGGTCTTAAAAACATTCAGACCACATGGAAGGAGCAGCCTCAGAAGCCACACAGGCCAAAGGAGCTCTTCTTTTTTATGCAAAATCACATGGAGCACCCGAAGTTTATCGTGGATGTCAGTTCAACATTCGAGCAAGCCAAATCTGCTATATTGGCATTTAAGTCGCAGTTTTACAACCCGGAGTCCGGCGAAGAAGAAACTTATATCAGCCGAAAGGAATTTTTGACCGGCCTTGAAGCCCGTGCGCGTTATTTTGGGGAATTGATCGGGGCGGACTATGGAGAAGCCTTTACTTCAAAAACCCAGGTTGGGATCCGGAATTTTACCGGGGTATTTAAGCAAGAATAATTAAGACTTAATTAAAGTGAAACCCTTAACACCTTAAGTAAGTTACAATTAAGTGTGATGGTGGTTGATACCTCACATAGTCTTGTTTGGTTTTAACAACTTACTTATACTTAACAAAACGGAAAATATTTATGGAGGCGCTAAACATTTTGCAGGGAAAAGAACCAAAACTTCAAAAAAAGCCGAAAAATCAAACGGAGAAACAAAAAAAGATCCAGAACGATGTTGAAGTGATCTTCCAAAACTATCTACGTAAAAAAGGCCATCGCTCCACGCCGGAAAGATTAAAAGTACTGCGAGAAATATATGCTTCTGCAAAGCATATGGATGCCGATGAAATTTTTATGGCTCTTAAACAAAAAAATGCCAATGTATCCCGGGCAACCGTCTATAATACATTGGACATTTTGGTGGAGTGCAACCTGGTTTCACCAAACAGTTTTGGGCATAAACACCTTCATTACGAACGCAGCTACGGGTACAAAGAACATCATCATATTATCTGTGAAAAATGCGGGCGTTTATTAGAATTTACCAGTCCAAAAATTGATGATGAGCTTTCCGAAATTTGCCAAAAGAATGGTTTTAAGCTTAAGCGCAATGTCTTGCAACTATTTGGGGAGTGTCTGGATGATGACTGTGACGAGAAAGAAAATAATCTGTTAAAATAAGACACCCGGAATTTGCATAATTATTCAATTCCCAATTAAAAAGCCATTAATGCCAAAAGCACTTGTTCTTTGTTTTTTCCTTTTCTTTTTTGCCACACAATCCCTTTCTGCCCAAAGCCGCGGCGGCATGATCCAGGGAACCCTAACGCAAACCAGTTACATCAAAAAAGACATTGTCTATAATGATACCGCAACTGGGGAGATGGTGATAAAACCGGCAACCATTCGAAAAACCCTGCCAGTTATCGGTGCGCAAGTCCAACTCAACGCCACACCATACAAAACCTTCACCGATACCAGCGGTTTTTATTTTATGCAGGGACTGCCAAGGGGCATTTTTGATATCACCTATTCAGCCAAAGGATTCAAGTCTGAAGTGTTTCGACGAGTGTTTATTAAAAACGACACCATTTCCGAAATTGATATCAGGTTGTATCCGATTTTATCATCAGCCGAAGAAGAGCAGGTATGGGTCTCGCGTTATCCGGCTCCCTTGCGCTACATTTCAGGTAAAACCAGCACCATTAACCTGCAAACCCTGCCTGTAGATCCGTTTCTTCAGGGACCCCTGAACTCCTTGGGAAAGGCTTCACTCGATTGGCAAAAAGAAGCTGTGGTTTTGAGGGAAGAAGAGGGAATGAGCAGTCTTAAAGCCACCCAAGCCCTGATGGTTTATGATAACATTAAAGTAAGCACACCGGTTCAGAATCGCATGCCGGTTTGGTTACTGGACCCGTTCTGGATAAAACAGACAGATGTTGCCTACGGCGCCCAATCGGCGTTGCTGGGCTCGGGTGCAGAGGGCGGGGCAGTTTTTATGGTTCCAAAAAAGGTGTTTGAGAATGCAACACGCGTTCAGGTACAGGGAGGTTTTTACAGCCAGCCGTCCAGGCAGTCATGGGAAAACCGGCAGGGATTGCCCGTTCAAAAAGGATTCATGATATCTCGCACTCAGAATCTTGGTCAGATAAATTCGTATGGTTCTTTATCCATAACTCAGGATGAAGGTTACCTTGCCGAAAGCCAAAGCAACAAGTGGCGGCTTTTTTCATATTCCGACTACCGTTTTGGCTCAGGTAACAGGCTTTCGCTAACCGCGGCAGTTTATCAGGCTCAAGAGGATATGTTTCCGGCCTGGAAAAGTTACTTCAATGCAACCGAACGTTATCTTGATGAACCAGATCCGGCCAAAGAGCGTCAGTGGTTTCTGGCTCCAAAACTCAATTTACAACTCTCACGAGTAACCAATTTGGAACTTGGGGGCAGTTACATGAATACGAAAAACCTGTCGTATTACGGAGCAGCGTTTTCGGGAGAGCAACAAGCCCTGCACGGTCAATTGCTTTTGGATTTCGGGTATGGCTACCATTTGCTGGGCGGATTTGAAGCGATTCGCAATGCCATGGATTCAGACACATTTGGCTCGCACGAAGACCTTCTGGGCGCACTGTTCATTCAGAATGAAAACCCACTGGCAGGGCCTGTACGGGTTACCTACGGGGCCAGATTCGACCTGGTGGCTCTGCAGGGTGAGTCGGTCAGTGGCGAGTTCAGCCCTAAAGTCGGCTTTGTATTGCCGGTTGGTGAAACCAGCACGTTTCGGGCTAATTACAACACGGGCTTCAGGTTGCCTTCACTTTACCAGCGCTATGCAACCCTCTCTGGCCAGGGGTTTCAAATTGAACCCAATCCCGGACTCAAAACCCAGTACACCACCACCACGGAACTGGGCTATAATTTTAACTTCATGCAACCCATAAACCTGCCGGCTGGTTTAGAGCTCACCAATTTTAAACTCGACGCCAATTTTTATTATTCAACCCTGAACAATCGGGTAGAACTTGGACTAAACAATGGCTCGGGTATTGCTTACCAAAATGCAGGAGAAGCAGCACTTTGGGGCCTGGAACTGGAATCGGAATGGACAATGTGGCATGAGCTTGTGGGGCTGGCCTGGGGTTACCATTTTACAAAACCCGAGGATGGGCTCTATTACCGCCATCGGCACCAGTTTTCAGTAGCTTTGTCTGTTAATCGGGAGCCATTCAGCGCAATACTTTCATGCAGGTACCAGAGCGCCTATGCCAGTACCAACCCGGTTTTAACAGCTATTTATCAATCGGCAGGCAGCAGCCAGGCTGATGTTAGACTTTCGGCGCTTCTGATTGATGCCAGGTTTTCTGCCAAACTATCAAATAACCTGTCGCTGAATCTGGACGGTTATAACCTGCTTAACGATACCTGGCTGGAATCACCTGCAAAACTCGGAAGGTTGCGTTATGTGCAGGTCGGCGCTGATCTGAGGTTTTAACTTTCCCTTCCAAAACTTCGAAAATCGCCTCATTGACAATTGATGTATTTCTTTTGAGGAGTCTTGCAGGATTGATTATATTTAAGTTTTTATTTTTATAGGCAAGCAAAGCTGCCCCCTGCGGGGTTTAAGCCGGTGCCATATCTTGCAGAGGTATGGATATTTATGGCTGACTTTGTTTATTGTATGATGATTATGTTAAATATGACCACTAATCCAACAGAAAAGTTTATCGTTATTGGCGATCGCATTGTATTGCGCCCAAAATCAACCTCCGAAAAGACCAAAACAGGGTTATATTTGCCACCGGGGGTGCAGGAGAAAGAAAAAATTCAGAGCGGTTATATAGTAAAAACCGGTCCGGGTTATGCAGTTGCTCCACCTCAGGAACCTGATGAGGTCTGGAAGGAAATGAACAAATCGCCGCAGTATATTCCGCTTCAGGCTAAAGAGGGTGATCTGGCCATTTACCTGCAATCCTCTTCGCATGAAATAGAATATGAAGATATCAAGTATGTGATTGTACCCCAATCGGCTATCCTGCTGATTATTCGCGAAAGTGATTTAAGAGAGCCTTTTTAAGGGATCACAACACAAAACCCATTAACCCTTAAACAAACCTTATACCATGAAAAAACAGGGTGTGTTTATAGTTTTCTTACTGTTGTTTATGACAACCAGCTGCAGCAATGATATGTCTTTTGAAGATTTCAAGAGCTCGGTAAATGAGATCAATGCCAAGCAACGGGAGTTGTTTGAAAAGTCTGAAGAGGTTTCCAAAATGATCCGTAAGGTCAATAAGAAATTTCCCGGTGAGAAAATCACCTTCGATACTTCTCTGGGCTTAAGCTCTCAGCAGGAAGAGAAGCTGTTGAGTCTGATTCAGAACGAAAAAGATGTTACAACAAAGGGGCTTTTAGAAGAGCTTCTGCAATCGGAGAAAGAGATTTTTGAGTTAAAGGAGTCCATACAGGATATCCAGGATCAGTTACCAAAACCCTATATCGTAAAACGGGGTGATTCTCACATGAAAGTGGCTGTGAGTTATTTAATGGATGTGGAGGGTTTAGATAAAAAAACAGCCCGGGATCTTGTCAGGAAAGTAGCCCTTGTTGATGAAATGATACCGGGTTTTTATATCTGGCTGTATTATAACAGTGAAACCGGCGATTTCGGCACGTATGTTACCCAGGGAGAAGCCAATGTGAATCCCAACAGGGTGCGCTACTCAATCCGCAAGGAGAAATTACAGGAGGCCTACGAAAAAGGTCTTGAAGATGCCCGCCAGGATTCACTGGCTGCAGAGGAACCTGAAACTCCACCTCAAAACTGAACGAATCTAAAGATATGAGGCGTTTAACGTTTTATATTCTGTTGAATATTTTAAGCTGAACAGTATTTTTACATGGAACAATTAGAAGCAATACAACCGGATCTGGACTTGTTTGATGAAATAGAACGGTTGAAAAAAGATATGAATGCCGTGGTTCTGGCCCATTACTACCAGGAACCCGATATACAGGATGTGGCTGATGTCCTGGGAGATAGTCTCCAACTGGCCCGTGTAGCCCAGACCACCGATGCCGATGTGATCGTTTTTGCCGGAGTGCATTTCATGGCAGAAACCGCAAAGATACTCAACCCCAATAAAACGGTTTTATTACCCGATCTTGAAGCAGGCTGCTCGCTGGCTGAGAGCTGCCCGGCGCCTCTTTTCAGACAATTCAAAGCGCAGCATCCTAATGCAATTGTTGTCAGTTACATCAATTGCACCGCGGAGCTAAAAGCGCTCACAGATATTATATGTACCTCTTCAAACGCTGAAGATATCATCCGTCAGATCCCGAAGGATCAGGAGATAATATTTGCGCCCGATAAAAACCTTGGCGCATACCTGATGAAAAAAATTGGCCGCGATATGATTCTATGGCAAGGCTCCTGCATTGTTCATGAAATATTCAACGAGAAAAAGCTGATTGGTGAAAAGACCCGATACCCGGCTGCCAAGGTTATCGCCCACCCTGAATGTCCGGATAATATTCTTAAGCATGCCGATTTTATCGGTTCTACCAAAAAAATGCTTGATCATACAGCATCCAGCCAAACCAAAGAGTTTATCGTGGCCACCGAGCCCGGTTTGATCCACGAAATGCAAAAACGCTCTCCTGAAAAAGTATTTGTACCGGCCCCGATCGATGAAGGGTGTGCTTGTAACGAATGCCCGCACATGCGTTTGAACACACTGGAAAAATTATATTTGTGCATGAAAAACAAAACCCCTGAGCTCACTATGTCTGAAGAGCTTCGAAAAGCTGCTTTAAAACCCATTGAGCGTATGCTTGAGATGTCTAAATAGTGCCTTTTTTTAGTTTGAAGGCAACATAAATGGAAGCACTTGTAGAGTTTTTCGGTCAGTTTCATTCTCTTGAAGATGTGATCACCTGGGGTGGTTATATCATCTTGTTTCTGATAATTTATGTTGAACTGGGCTTTTTTTTCGGTTTTTTCCTGCCGGGAAACTCTCTGGTTTTAACAGCAGGATTGATCGCAGCCAGCGGTCAGCTCGACTTGCTGACCATGAACGCCATCCTGATCCTGGCAGCTCTGCTGGGTGATGCAACAGGCTATGTGGTGGGGCATAAGCTTGGCCGACCTTTGTTTAAGCGATCCGATTCTACTTTTTTTCAACACGATCATCTTGAAAAAGCCCAGGCCTTTTACGATAAATATGGCACCAAGGCAGTTGTGTTTGGCAGGTTTGTTCCCATGGTGCGAAGTTTTATAACCACCGTTGCCGGTATTACAACTATGAATCGTCTGGTATTTGCCTCTTACAGCTTGCTGGGTTCTGTTGTATGGATCGGGTTTTATACAACGGCGGGTTACGTGATCGGCACATCCTTCCCAGAATACCAGGAACTGATCAGCCGTGTGATTTTATTTTGGGTGATTGTGTTAATTTTAAGCGCAGTGATCAAAATTGTAAGATCAAAGCCCAAAACAAAAAATCAATCAGTTTGATTAAAAAACTAACCGTAACCGAAAATGATAAAAAATATCAAACACTATAGCCTGGTTGCGTTAAAAGGGCTCACCATGGGAGCAGCTGATGTTGTGCCAGGTGTTTCAGGTGGCACGATGGCTTTTATTACAGGTATTTATGAAGAGTTGATTAATTCTTTGAAGTCAATAGGCGGTGATGGGCTAAAAAAGCTTGCCAAAATGGATATTTCCGGGTTTTGGGTTACGATCAACGGTAATTTTCTGTTGTCGGTTTTCCTGGGTATTCTGATCAGTGTTTTAAGCTTGTCCCGACTGATCTTATATGCACTCACTAATTATGCCGAATTGCTGTGGGCTTTCTTTTTCGGGTTGATCGTTGGAGCAGCAGTTATAGTGTTTCGGCAAATTAAAGCCCATTCTGCCGGAGTGTTTTCAATGGCTATTGTCGGTATAGCTATAGCCTACGCAATAACCTCATTAACGCCGACCTTAACCCCTGATGCCTTGTGGTTTATTTTCCTGGCCGGCGCTATTGCTATCTGTGCTATGATCCTGCCCGGGATCTCAGGCAGTTTTATTTTGCTATTGATGGGTAAATATGAATTTATTCTTCAGGCTCTCAAAGAAGTGAAAGTTGATGTCATTATCGTTTTTATGGCTGGTTGTGTAACCGGATTGCTCAGCTTTTCTCATTTTCTTTCCTGGCTGCTTAAACGCCACCACGATCTTGCTGTAGGTCTGCTATCGGGATTTATGATAGGCTCGCTAAATAAAGTATGGCCATGGAAATTAACGCTTGAAACCTATACCGACGGTCATGGCAATCTTAAGCCGCTGGTTCAGGAGAATGTTCTGCCCGCAACATTTGAACTTCAAACCGGAGCAAATTCCGATTTGGCCTGGGCTGTGGCATTAGCCATACTTGGTTGCGCCTTGGTTGTGGCTATAGATAGCTTTACTGATAAACCTTCCGGAAAACATGCCGGTTTGAATTAATCTAACGGAGTACAATAACAGGTGGGCAGAGAGGCCAATACATTAAGGTTAAATTAAAAATGGCTATTGATCGCAACTAAAAAATATGTTAATATTGTAGTGAAGTCCAATTCACTTCATGTCTATATTGAATTCAATTTAAACAACGACAAAATCCCGAAATAATGGCTGAAAACGAAAAAGCACCAGAATCAATTGTTACGCCAATTACAAATATTTTTGAAACCATTGGCAAAACAATTGAAAAAGACATCATCCCAACCATTGGCAAAGTATTCAATGATATTGTTGATGTTGTAAAAAAAGTATTTGAAGGTATTACAGGTACTGTAGAGTCTGCTGTTAAGGCACTGCCGGCTCCATCTCAGTCAAGTGGTTCTGCTCCATCAGCACCATCTTCAGCACCAAAACCACAACAACCTCAACCAGGGGCTCCAAAGAAGCCATAAATTAAGAGGTTTAAGCACTTATTGTATAATTTTGTTTATGCAAAAAGGCAACACATACCGCATGTGTTGCCTTTTTTTTGTCAACCTTTGCAGCTTTGTGAATTGGGCAATAAAAACTTATATTAACGGCCTTTAACAAAAGTAAACGTTGATTTAAGACGCTAAGAATGGCAAAGTTTAACGAGCTTCCGGGTGATATCAATTACAGCAGTTTAGAAGCTGATGTACAGTCTTTTTGGAAGCAACACAACATATTTGAAAAAAGCATTAGCTCCCGCCAGGAAGGTAAAACCTATACATTTTACGAAGGCCCGCCAACGGTAAATGGAAAACCCGGTGTACATCATGTCTTTAGCCGAACAATTAAAGACCTGGTATGCCGCTACAAAACCATGAAAGGCTTTAAAGTCTCCCGAAAAGCCGGATGGGATACCCACGGATTACCTGTTGAAATTTCAGTTGAAAAGAAGCTGGGATTAAAAAATAAGTCTCAGGTAGAAGGATATGGTGTTGAAGAATTCAACAAAGAAGCTAAATCACTTGTCTATCAAAACATAGAAGACAGTAAAGATGGCTGGGGACGGCTCACCGAAATGATGGGCTATTGGGTGGATATGGACGATCCCTACATCACCTGTACCAATAACTATATAGAATCGGTTTGGTGGGGCCTGAAACAGATTTTTGATAAAGGCCTGATCTATAAAGATTATAAAATTGTACCCCAGGATCCCCGTTCCGAAACCGTTTTAAGCTCTCACGAACTGGCTCTGGGTTACAAAGAAGTTAAAGATCCCAGTGTTTATGTTAAGCTCAAACGAAAAGATAAAGACGAATCGTTTTTAGTCTGGACAACCACGCCCTGGACTCTTATTTCCAATGTAGCGCTTTGTGTCGGATCGAATGTGGAGTATGTAAGGGTAAAAACCAAAGATCATGGTGTGCTGGTCTTAGCTAAGTCGCGTTTATCGGTTCTTGGAAAACCCTCTGAAGATAATCCTGTTGAAGTACTGGAATCCTTTAAGGGTTCAGAGCTGGAAAAAGCCGAGTATGAGCCCCTTTTTACCTACGTACCTGTTGAGAAAAAAGCCTTTTATATAACCCTGGGCGACTTTGTTTCAACCGAAGACGGAACCGGTATTGTGCATATTGCTCCGGCATTTGGTGCAGACGACTATGAGATCTCCAAGAAATACAACCTTCCCATGCTTCAGCCGGTGAAAAGAGACGGCCATTTTACCGAGGAAGTTAACGACTACAAAGGTGTGTTTTTCAAGGATGCCGATAAGGATATCATTATTGATTTGAAACAGCGTGGTCGGTTGTACAAAAAAGAAACCATCACCCATACCTACCCCTTTTCGTGGCGTTACGATGTACCGGTGCTTTATTATGCACGCGAATCCTGGTACATTCGAACCACCGAAGTGGCTTCAAAGATGATCGCCATCAATAAAGAAATTAACTGGTGCCCGCCGGAAATTGGATCAGGCCGTTTTGGGAACTGGCTCGAAGAGAACAAAGACTGGGCCATTTCGCGGGAGCGGTTCTGGGGAACACCTCTGCCGGTATGGGTGTCAGAAGATTTTAAAACCGGAGATACCCATAAAAGCGGCACCATGTTTGCGATTGGATCCCTGGAAGAATTAAAATCGGGTTTCATTGATGTAGAGGGCACCTCATACAAGCTGTCTGAAGCACTGGATAAAGGTTTGGTTGAACTTGACCTTCACAAACCCTTTGTAGATAGAATATATTTTGTAAAAGATGGCAAAACATTTCGTCGTACCCCTGAACTGATTGATGTCTGGTTCGACAGTGGTGCTATGCCATTTGCCCAGTTGCATTACCCGTTTGAAAATAAAGATGCCTTTCAAGATGGTTTTCCGGCTGATTTTATTGCTGAAGGTGTGGATCAGACCCGCGGTTGGTTCTATACGCTTCATGCGATTTCAACCCTTATCTTCAATCAACCGGCCTATAAGAACCTGATCGTTAATGGCCATATTTTAGATAAGCAGGGGCAGAAAATGTCCAAATCAAAGGGCAATGTGGTGAATCCCTTTGAAATGATGGAAACCTACGGAGCCGACTCTTTGAGGTGGTATCTGATCAGTTCAACACCACCCTGGCGGCCAAAATCCTTTAATCCGGATGAATTGGTTGAAGGACAGAGAAAGTTTTTCAGGGCGCTTATTAACAGCTATAACTTCTTTGTACTTTATGCCAACGTAGATGAATTTGAGTTCAGCCAAGCCCCGATACCAATGTCTGATCGCTCAGAGTTGGACCGTTGGATCATTTCAGCCTTGTATACCCTGGTGAAATCTGTGGAAGAGGCCATGGATGATTACGATCCGACTCTGGCCACAAGACTTATAGAAGCGTTTGTGGTAGATGATTTATCAAATTGGTATATCCGACGCTCCAGGCGCCGGTTCTGGAAAAGTGAATCAAGTACCGATAAGCTGGAAGCCTACCAAACATTGTATCAGTGCCTGGTTACACTCTGTAAGCTGATTGCGCCATTCTCACCGTTTATTTCTGATTCTATATACCGGAGTTTAAATTCGGTGACCGGAAAAGAGAGTTACGAATCGGTGCATCTGGCCTTTTTCCCGGCAGTGGAAGAAACAGCAGTGGATGCCGATCTGGAGCTTCGCATGAAAAAAGCGCAGATCATCAGTTCGTTGGTTCGGACCATGCGGGAAAAAGCCTCAATTAAAGTTCGTCAACCCCTGAAACGGATATTATTACCGATCTGGGATCCTAAAGATCGCCGTGAAATCGAAAAAGTGAGGAGCATCATACTAGATGAAGTAAATGTTCATGATATTGAGTATGTCGATGATGATTCCGGTATTGTCAATAAAAAGGCAAAGCCCAATTTTAAAGTGCTGGGGCCACGGTTTGGCAAACAGGTTAATCCCGTTGCCAATAAGATCAGGGAACTGGGAACTAAAGAAGTTTCGGAACTTGAACTAAAAGGTACTTTGGCCATTGAAGTCAATAATGAAACCATAGAGATCAACCGCCAGGAGGTGGATGTACTGCACGAAGATCTTGAAGGCTGGTTGGTAGAAAGTGACGAGGCCAGTAAAATTATGGTTGCATTGGATACAGAAATTGACGAGACGCTTAAAGCCGAAGGACTGGCCAGGGAACTGGTAAGCCGCATTCAGGCAGTTCGTAAAGAGACAGGACTCGACATTACAGACCGTATAAAACTATATGTGGATACCACTCAGATACTTGAGAATGCCATTAAAGCGAATTCAGATTATATTATGACCGAAACATTGGCCACAGAGATCGGTTATCAGTTTAATGGTAATGGGTTGGTTCCGAAAACTGAAGTGATCAATGGTGAAATTTGCCGGTTGGCGATAGAAAAGAAGTAAGACCAATGAAATGAATTATTTATTAAAATTCATACTTAAATAGAATTATTCTTAATAGCTTGTAATAATCATCATGTAGTGCTTGAATGATTTGTTTTAAACCTTTAGCATTTCTAACATGAATACAAAAACTGCAAAGAAAACAAAAAAGACCTCATCAAAAAGTGCCTCCAAAAAAGTGTCATCAAAACATGAAGAGAAAGCACCTGAAGAAAAGAAACAGTTGGTGACCTATTTATCTGACGATGAATTGAAGCATTTTGAAGATATTCTTAAAAAGAAACGCACCGAAGTTTTGCGCGATCTTGATCTCTTGCGAGCATCGCTTACTGATGAAAACGATGAAGACAGTGTAAATTCAAGCTACTCAATGCATATGGCCGACCATGGAACCGAGACAATGGATCGTGAGCAGCGCTTTATGTTTATTTCAAGAGATGAAAAGTATCTTACCTACATAGATAAGGCCCTTGAGCGGATTAAAAACAAAACCTATGGTATGTGTGCCATTTCCGGAAAGCCAATTCCTAAAGCACGTTTAGAGGCTGTACCGCATACAGCTGTCAGAATTGAATATAAAAACAAATAAAAAATGAAAGTTGTTTAGGAAGGCATCTTTACTCTAAAGGTTTTCCTAAACAACCTTTGTTGAATCTACTCGTCAAATTCCTCTTTACATATTGACTCATCATCCATTTCTATGGGATATTTACCACTGAAACAAGCTGTGCAGTAACTGGTTTCTTCATTATCATACTTTGGTACGCTATTCAGAAGTCCTTCTATAGAAAGGTATGTGATGCTGTCAACACCTAAATATTTCCCGATTTTCTTAATGTTATGCTCTAATTGGTAGGCAATCAATTGCTTGTGATTTGGAAAATCCATCCCATAATAGCATGGATGATCAATAGGCGGTGAGCTAATGTGCAGGTGAATTTCTTTCGGCGAGGCTTCTAAAATTAATTTGACCAGCATTTTAGATGTGGTGCCACGCACAATAGAATCATCAACTATTATAATACGCCGGTCTTTAAGAACGCCTCTTACCAGGTTGTACTTGGAGCGGACCTTCAACTCCCGATCGGCATTGCCGGGCTGAATGAACGTGCGGCCCACGTAATGGTTACGGATCAGGCCCAATTCAAGACGAGCCGATTTTTCGTGTTTATTGCTTTCAGTAACAAATCCCAGGGCAGCAGTATTTGAAGAATCAGGTACGCTGATAACGGTCAGGTAATTCTCTTCCGGAATGGGTTCTATTTCGGATTCCAAAGCCAGGTTTTTGCCTAGCTTACGCCGGACTTTATCAACCGACTCATCAAATATGGTGCTATCGGGCCGGGAGAAATAGACATATTCAAAAATACACCGCGCTCGTTTATTTGTTTTTGGTAGAAACAATGAATGCGGGTCTTCGGTTTGTACGGCCGTTCGATCTATGGCTAAGATTTCACCCGGTTGGATTTCTCTGAGGTATTTGGCCGATATAATATCAAAAGCACAGGTTTCACTGGCAACAACATAAGCCGGATTTTCGTAGTCGTAGCGTTTGATACCAAGCGAAAGCGGTCGAAACCCATATGGATCACGTGCTGCAATCAGGTGGGTGTCTGTTAAAATTATAATGGAATAGGCCCCTTCAATCTGGCTGAGGGCATCATATATTTGTTCTAAAAGCGTGGGCGCTTTACTTCGGGCAGTCAGGTGCAAAACCAGTTCACTGTCGGAAGTCGCCTGGAAAATAACACCGTCTTCGCGAAGTTCCTGCCTGAGTTTCTTTGCATTGGTAAATGTACCATTATGCCCTAACGCCAGATGTCCGGATTTACAGGTAACAGAAAAGGGTTGAATATTCTGTGGTAGTTTTGACGACCCGGCCGTGGAGTAACGGTTATGACCAATGGCAGCTTTACCGTCTAATTTTTTAAAGATTTTCTCATCCCGAAAAATTTCAGAGATCAATCCAAAATCTTTATGATAACGAAATAAAGGTTTCTTTTTGGTTTGATCGTAATCTGAGACAACAATACCGGCAGCTTCCTGCCCCCTGTGTTGTAAAGCGTATAACCCATAAAAAGTGTCTAAAGCTGCCTGAGGGGAATTATATATGCCAAATACTCCGCACATGTGATAAATCTTTAAGTAGTCAATAAAATCAAGCTAGAAACGCTTGTAACGGCCATGTTTATAAATATTCTGAACGCTATAGTAAAATAGTCCCATGATTAAGATAGTAATAACATAGGAAAGAGGGATAAAAAGAGAGCTTTTTTGAAAATGAAGTATAAAGCTGATAATGCCTAAAAAACCAATGCCAAAATAAGCGCCCGACATTATAAAAGAAGCCTGTCTGGAGCTTTCGTTCTGATAGCGCTTGCTTTTTTTAAACAATTGATAAGCAGTTGAGAGAAACAGGTAAATCCAAATGGCAATATGAATGTCAAGGGCGTACTCTAAAAATGTACTTTTGGAAAGATGGCCTTCAGGCATCCAGTTTAAGGTGTCGTTAGGATTAACTTCGGCCGAGGGGCTTAGCTTAAAAAATGATTTATTAAGGAGGGTATCGTTGTAGAAAATTGTCAGAAATGTGAAGAAAAAAATAAACCCGGTAATAAAGTATATATCGTAGCTTTTTTTTGATCTTATAAACGACAGTGAGAACAAGTGGGCAAAACATAAAAACCAAAGCAAAGATATCTGCCACCCCAACCAGTAGATATTTGAAAATAAAGCTTCGGGCAACAAGCCAATAAGCGAAAGCGAACCGATCAAAAAAAACAATCCCTTGGTAGAGAGCAATAACAAGGCCAGTGAAGCCAGCAATAACGCACGTGTTTGCAGATGATCCTTTTTCTGCATATTAATGCTGCGTTTGTAGAAGAGATAAGCTAAAACCACACCCCCGATGAATATGATCACTGATTCCAGGAATGGTAGGATCAACTCAGCCGAAGTTACCTGGCTTAGCCACAAGTTGAATTTTGATTGTGTTTGAACAATCAAGCTATCCGACGGGGCACCTGAGCCTGTTTGTATGAAAGAGAGGATAATGAAATTGATCAATGTCATCTAAGAGCGATATATTGCAATTTAATGCTTGAATGTAAAGAAAAAGCATCTAAAAACCCATTGACCAGCCCAATACAGATTAAAGTATTTGATAAGAGCCGCTTTTTAATCTGTCAGTTTAACTTTAACCATCTCAATTTTGGTTTTGCCCGATCTAAGAATACTGATCATCAAGTGGTCGATTTGGTAGATTTCACCAGCTTTCGGGATCTTTCCGATCTTGCTTAGAATATAACCGGCCATGGTCTCGTAGTTTTCCTCTTTAGCAATACCCAGATTAAATTTTTCATTTATCGTATCGATATTGATCCGGCCACTGATCAGGAATGTGTCTTTGGATAATGCCCGGCATATATCATCCTCGGTATCATATTCATCCTGGATATCGCCCAGAAGTTCTTCAATCAGGTCCTCGGAAGTTACAAATCCGGCTGTGCCACCAAATTCGTCAACCACGATGGCACTTTTTTGATTCTGGCTTACAAATTCCTTGAGAAGTTCCACCGATTTTTTTCGCTCAGGCACATAGATGGCTTCTTTTAAAATATCTTCAATATTCTCAGGCCGCTTAAAGAGGTCGTGCACATTAATAATGCCAACAATATTGTCTATGGTATTATCATAAACTGGTAATTGTGAGTAACCGGTGTTTATAAATTCCTGGTGAATTTCTGTTATGGTAGTCTCTTTTGAAACACCATGGACTTCGGTTCGGGGTACCATCGACTCTTTAACCCTCACTTCAGCAATTGAGAAGATGTTGGAGAGCACTTCCTTGTCTTTTTTTTCCAGGTCACGTAAATGATAATCAGGTTGTAGGGTTTCAAAATCCAGTTTATGATACAACTTTTTTGAGGGGTCAACAGCCATGGAGGGTCTGCCAAAAACATTGATGAGAGCTTTTGATAACGCTATGATGGGAAAAAAAACGATTTTAAGCGCTTTAATCAAGGGCGAAAGCGCAATGGCGGTATAATCGGCAAAATGGCGAATGATGAGTTTCGGGAAAATTTTAGCCGCCAATATTACAAATAATGAGGCCAGAGTGATGATCAGGATATTAAGGACGATGTTTGACCAGCTTAAACGGTGTAGAAGCCATTGCCAGGAAATGTGTATGGCAAAAATATAGAGTGAAAAAATGCCGCCGATCAGAAGCGTCAGTAAGGTTTTGTCTAAATCGTTGAAAAGTTGGCGGGGTAGCCAGGCAAAAGGAAATTTCTTTTTTTCTATCTGATCTAATTGGGTTTGAGAGAGTGCCACGTAGGCTATTTCTGCACTGGAGAAAAAGGCGATCAATAAAAATACAAGGCTAAATAACCACAGGTCTATCATAAGCGTCGTCGCCGGTCCATCGTTCGGAAGGCTTAAAAATACCACAAAACCAGTCTAAATCTTGTGGAGCTAAGGAGATTCGAACTCCTGACCCTTTGCATGCCATGCAAATGCTCTACCAACTGAGCTATAGCCCCTGAAATGAGCCAGAAATTAAAGATACTTTTGGTAATTTTCCAAAAAAAATTGACTTTTATAGCAATCATTGTTGTACGTTTATCAAAAATTACCGCAACCCACAGATTTTAAGCATATCGCATGAATTTAAGTTACGTTTTTCGTGAGAGCTTTTCGGGTTTTAAACGAGCAAAGCTTGCCAGCACCATATCTGTTTTTACGATTACCATATCGCTTACTTTACTGGGTATATTTGCTGTTTTGTCCTTAAGCTTTTACCAGGTTTTAAATGAAATAAGAAGCCGGTTTGAAATCGAAATGTTTTTGAACGAATATATTACCGAGAAAAAAGCTTCGGTATTATTGGATGATCTTAAACGCAATCCGGCCATAGACTCCACTTATTACATCAGTAAAGAACAGGCAGCTACTAAATTTAAAAAACAATTTGGCGAGGACATCACCACTGTGTTGGGTGCTAATCCTTTACCCAGTTCTGTAAATCTAAAAGTAGAACAATCGTATTCCAATCTGGACAGTCTGGATAAACTGGTTGCTGATCTCTCTGGCCTGCCCGGCGTTGCCGAAGTAAAGTTTAACCGTAGTTTTATTGCCGGTGTCGATAGAAACGCCCGAATAGTAAGCTTAATTACAATTGGTTTAGGTGTATTTATTTCCATAGCCGCAATTGCCCTGGTAGCAAATACCACTCGCCTGGCTATTTTTGCCAAACGGCAAATGATCAAAACCATGGAGTTGGGTGGAGCTACACCCGGATTTATACGAACACCTTTTATTATCGAAGGATTCTGGCAGGGCTTGTTTGGTTCTTTTGTATCTGTTGGTACAATTTTTCTCGTGGTTAATTTCTTATTGAGGGAGTTCGACAGGGATTTTTACAATATTCTTCAGAACTCTACGTTACTTATTTACCCCTGGATTCTTTTAACAGGCATCATTCTTGGGTTGCTTGGCAGCAGTTTATCGGTTAGAAAATTTATCAATTAAGCCCAAATCGTTATATTTTCACCTGTGAGTGTTTAAACAGGGTGTGATAACTCTCACAGTTTTAATTTTAAAAACCCAGTATTATTATAATCAAGTTTGTAAGCAAATCTTTTAAGCTCATTAAACAGGAGAGCAACATGACTAACAAAAAGTTTTCACTTCTTCTTGTCCTGATTTTGTTTGGGTGGTCGGCGGCCGCTATTGCTCAACCCGCACCTAACATAACCGGACAAATTACATCGACTGGAAATAAATTCTATACAGCCGATATCCTGAAACTCTCCGAAAGCAGCATTGGCGGCTCGGCGGGTAACTTTTTTATTCTTACAATAACAAATGCTGATGGATTAAAATTAAAACTGGAGTTTAAGAAAGATGGCACGCCATTGGCCGTTGGTCAAACTGGTAGTGCATTTGTTGGAGATCAAACCCGTACCATAACCAATAACAATATTGGCCGCGGGGATTACAGGTTAAAAGGATTTAAGATCAATGAATCGGCATTTAAGAATACCCTGGGTGAAAATTTAAATCAATCCGGTGGGATCTCAGTGCCTACCTTATTGCCGAATGGACTTTACGAGTTTGTGTTCTCATTGGTTAATTCACAAGGAACCGATGTTGCTTCAACAACCTTAACATTAAATATCAATAACCTTTCGGGGTACATTACCCTGGTTTATCCGGGTGTATCAACTTCCTTGGGTTTGGTTGAAGATATTTACACCTTCCTGCCTACATTCCAATGGCAGGGCACAGCCGATGGATATGAAATTTCAGTTTGGGAACAGTTACCCAACCAGGAAAATTTCAATGAAGTTAAAGGCAACAATCCGCATATCTTTGAAAAAATCAACACACCTTCCTTCCAGTACCGACCGAGCGAAGACCGTGCGCTGGTAGCCGGAAAAACCTATTTCTGGCAAATCAAAGCCTTTAATAAAGTGATTGCCCGGCAGTCTTCCGAAGAAACCTTGTCCGAACCCTTTGTATTTCGTGTGTCTGAAAAACTGGCCGGTGAAACCGGTTCAGGCGTGCCAGCCGAAGTGCAATTGCAACGGATTAAAGATATGCTTAATGATATGGGCATTTCACCAGACTGGTTAAAAGATGCAGGGTTTGTATCATTCTCTGGTAAGTTTAGTGGTAATTCTTATCAGAACAATACCGATCTGAATATGCTGGTACAACTTTTAGAACAAATGGCTCAAGATAAAGCCGAGTAAAAGTACGGTTGTTATAAAAACTAAAAAGAAAAATTTCATTCAATTTTAATATTAAGGACCATGTATAGAATAATCAGCCTTGCATTTATCCTGACATTTGTTTCAAGCTCGGTGTTTGGAGCAATTGAATTGGAACCCAAGCGAAAAGCAGCCAACGAGGTCGCGATTATGTTGCGTGCCATAAAAAAAGTTGATTATAAGAGTGGGAAAAGTGATTGGACAAAAGCCAAGCGCGGTCTCAGGCTTAAATCCGGCGATGGTGTGAAAACAGGAGATCGCTCAACCTCTATCATTCGTTTTTTAGATGGCTCGATAGTCCGGGTAAAACCAAAATCTGAAATTGAAATTCAGGGTGCCAAGGATAAGAAATCCAGACGTATGGAAAAAACCGTGCATGTGAATTTCGGGAAACTTGGTTTTAAAGTGAAACGCCGTCCGGGTGAAACTTTCAGATTCTCTTCACCAACAGCAGTGGCGTCAATTAAGGGTACAGATGGCGATTTTATGTCTGATTTTCAGAAATCTGTTCTTAAGATCTTTAAATCATCGTTAAAAGGTGATAAAGCAGCAGCCTTTTTTGAGGCATTAAAAGGCGATAAGAAAGGCGTAGAGGTCTATGTTGGTGAAATGGTAACCATCACAAATGATGGTAAGATCACTAAAGAAAAGATAGATCCGGAAGAGTTGAAAAAACGTCTTGAAGAAGAAAAAGGTGAAAAATCTGATGACAGCCTGATTATCAAGTTCAAGACAAATGAGGGCGTAAAAGAAGTTGAAGTTAAGTAAGCCCCGAATAAGACAAGACACAAAAAAAAAGCGCCTCTGTGAGGCGCTTTTTTTTTGTGCTAACACTCAGGAAGAATAACCTTAATGGCGGAAGTGTCTTGTGCCGGTAAATACCATGGCAATATCGCGCTCGTCGGCTGCGGCAATCACTTCTTCGTCACGAATAGAGCCACCCGGCTGGATCACGGTTTTTGCGCCGGCGGCGGCTGCAGCAACCAGACCATCGGCAAACGGGAAGAAAGCATCCGAGGCCACAGCTGAGCCATTCAGATCGAGATTAACTTCACCGGCTTTCCAGCGTGCAATTCGGGAAGAGTCTACGCGCGACATCTGTCCGGCACCTACTCCTACTGTTTGCAGATTTTTAGCATACACAATGGCATTTGATTTTACATGCTTACAGACCCGCCATGCAAACAAAAGATCATCCATTTCCATCTCACTGGGCTTACGTTTGGTTACAACTTTCAGGTCTTCTTTGCTAACCATGGCAATATCGCGATCCTGAACCAGCAATCCGCAAACTGTTGATCTGAATTCCAGTAATTTACCGGCTAAGTTAGATTTCTGACGGATCAAACGGCGGTCTTTTTTCTTCATTAAATACTCGAGCACACCTGGCTCGTAGTCCGGAGCAATAATAATTTCTGTGAAAATTTCATTTACAGCCTTGGCCGTTTCCATATCCAAGGTCTTATTGACACAAATAATCCCACCAAATGGGGCCTGGGTGTCGGTAGAAAAGGCTTTACGATAGGCTTTTTCAAGCGAATCGGCCTTGGCAACACCACATGGATTGGTATGTTTGAAAATCGCAACAGTTGGCATGGGATCGTCCTGAAACTCACCAATTAAATTGGCAGCTGCCGAAATATCCAGTAAGTTGTTGTAAGAGAGTGCTTTGCCATGAAGTTTATCAAAATAGGCATCGAAACTAAGTTCTTCTTCACCACAAGTCAACTTATAAAAACCGGCATGTTGATGCGGATTCTCGCCATATCGCATGTCAATTTCTTTCGTGAGCGAAACCCCGAGTTCTTGTGGCAAGTCGTTTTCGGGCTCAGCATGTTTCAATAAATAATTGGCAATAGCGTTATCGTACCTTGAAGTTAAAGCAAAAACTTTTTGGGCCAGTTTCAGACGGGTTTCAGGTGTGGTTGCACCATTATTGGCTTCAAGTTCGTCCAGAATTGTGCCATAATCGGCTGTATCGGTAACCACGGTTACATATTTGTGGTTTTTGGCAGAACTCCTGAGCATGGAGGGGCCGCCGATATCAATATTTTCAATAGCTTCGCTGAATTCAACTTTAGGTCTGGCAATAGTGGCTTCAAACGGATAAAGGTTTACCACAACCATATCGATAAACCCGATATTGTTCTCGGTTGCTTGCTGAACATGCTGGTCGTTTTCGCGGATGGCCAGCAGTCCACCATGAATAGCCGGATGCAGAGTTTTTACTCTTCCGTCCATAATTTCAGGGAAATTGGTGAGGTCGGATATGGATTTAGCGGGAATATTTGCGCCCACCAGGGTTTTAAGGGTTCCCCCGGTAGAGTATATTTCAATATTGTGTTTAACAAGTGCCTCGGCAAACTCAACAATGCCGGTTTTATCAGAAACTGAAATTAATGCACGTTTGATTTTTGGATTGGTCATATTTGATAAATGTGTAAGTTTCAACGATGTGCTCTAAAACCTTAAAGTTAAAACAATTTTAAAATGATTCCTGAAAAAAAACGCTTGGCAGTGTTTTGTTCCGGAGGGGGTTCAAATTTCAAAGCCCTGCACGCCGGTATACTTTCAAAAGAACTTCCGGCACAGATTGTGATGTGTCTGTCTAATCGTTCGGCCTGCGGGGCAATGAACTTTGCTAAAGAGCAGGGATTGCAAGCGATTCATTTGTCGGAAAAACAGTTTGTGACATTTGACCAGTTTGAAGAAGCCATGCTTAAAGCGCTCAAAGGTGCCTATGTAGATATCATCTTACTGGCCGGGTATTTAAAAAAAGTACCCCCAAAAGTAGTTGAAACCTATAAAGGACGAATGCTGAATATTCATCCGGCCTTGCTTCCTAAATTTGGTGGTGCGGGTATGTATGGTGAGCGCGTCCATCAAGCAGTGATTGAAGCCGGAGAAACCGAAAGCGGGGCAACCGTGCATCTGGTGGATGAAGAATACGATCGGGGGAAAATCATGGTGCAGGAAAAGGTGCCGGTAATGCCAACAGACACTCCTGAAATCTTAGCCGAGCGTGTGCTCCGGGTTGAACATGTGATCTACACCAAGGCACTGGAAAAATTATTGGCTGAGCATAGAAACAAGTAATGCAGGCCAGGAAAAGAAAAGCCCTGCAAAGTGGGGCAGGGCTTTGAGGAGAAATCAATAAACACAATGAACATAGAGTGCAAAGAACAGAAAGAACAAGAGAAAAATTTAGTTACTCTCGATAAAAATTCTACTTCCATCCGGTTGAAAGACATAATCAAACTCAATCATCCCACTTTTTGTACCATCGCCGCCATAGTAATTATCCAGGTGAATTTTCGCATATTTTCCTGTAGCCGTTTTGATGATATAAATGGAATCTGAATAAATTGGAATAGGTGGCATTACTGTCATATCAAAGGTCATCCAACCGGAAAGCGCTGAACTACCGGCAGCGTTTACATAAGCAAACTCTGCCGGATCATAGACCTGTATTGAGTCATCTGCGATATAACCCGTTTCAGGAGCTTGTGTTACTTCTGACAAATCAACTTTGCCAGCATTATACACGCCGCCTAAGGCATTTCCAGATGAGCCGCTGTTGGTTGCCAGGTAAAATCGTTTAAACGCCAAATCCCATGCATCAGACGTTTTTGGATCGGCTACCGTAATGGTATCTCCTTGTTCAAATGAAAAAAAAACCCAATCTGAATAGTTGGTTGCGTTGATGAGCTTAGAGTCACTTTCAGCATCTACTGGTTGGTTTGAAGTGTTGTCATCATCATCGCAACCGATCATATTTAGTGATGAGAGCCCAATAAAAAGCAAAAGAAGAAGTTTTTTCATAATAAAAGCCTCCAAAATAAATGGTTAATTAAATGAAACATGAATGATTGAATAAAAGCGACGACCGGGGCTTAGCGTAGAAAAATCCTCTGTATCGGTATAATCAAACAGGTTATCCACGCCCATGACTAAATTGAAATTCTTATACATGAATAGGGTTGAAGTCAAGCGCCAGTTCCAATAGGGTTTATAGGTTTCCCGCTCAATTTCACCGTCCTCATTTTCTGATTCGTAAAGTTTTCCACCGCTATATTTTCCCTGTAACGCCAGAATGAGATCGAAATTATCATTTAATTGCTTACCGTATTCCAGACGCAAACGAGCAGAATGGGTAATGATGCCTGAAATCTGAAGCCCGGTGTTTAAATCTTCGGAATTCACAAAGCTGTAGCCGCCGATAAATGTCAATCGGTTCATAAGCTCTTTTTTCAATAGCATATCGAAACCAACCAAACGAGCATCGGCCACATTTTGGTATTGCTCGGTATCTATTCCTTCATTTGAACTTGTTACTGTAGTGATCATATTATTGAGTCGGTTCAGATAAACCGATCCTGAGAGATTCATTGAAGAGGAGATGTACTCCAGCGATGTGTTGAAATAGTGGGAAGATTCGGGCTTTAAACTTTCATCGCCTTTGATAAAAAACATGCCGAAATGATCCCAATCCATGTATTGCTCTTTAAGGGTTGGGGTGCGGTATCCATTGCTATAACCCACGCGAATATTTAACGGTAAAGCCTGATACAAGAGTGAGAGACTTGGAGAGATATGCGTTCCGAAATTTGAATGATTATTTACATGGAGCGCCGCAGATGTCGTAAGAGAAGCCAGGAGTTTATATTCGTTGTAAATAAATCCGATTAAGGATGTGGTGGTTTGTTTTTCGTTCTTGATCCTGTCGGAGTTCAACTTTTCAGATAGATATTCAAATCCAACTTTTAGGGAATAGTCTGGAGACAGTTTACTGGTAGAAATAATTTTACCGCTGTTAAATCGGTGTAATGCTGAAAGCGCTTCTTCATCATTTAACTTTTCCATGACATCATACTGCTCATACTGATCCGTATTCCAGCTTATCCAAAACTGTTGATTTGGAGTGAGGTAATAGTTGGAATTTGCGTTTAAAGTGAAACTATAATTTTTCGGATGCCAGGGAAGCGTAGAGCCCTCATCAAACCGTTCATGGATGTAGTAATTACCCTTGAGGTTTAATTCCAGTTGATCAGACGGTCTGAAACTAAAAGAAGGCGTGAAACTATAATCTTCAAACTTTTCCTGGGTTTGCGAGGTTGTGCTTTCGGGTGTAAGATCATATCCATCAGACTTTTTCATATCTGCACTAAAACTGGCGCTAAACTTTTCTTGTTTTGTAGCTACATAGCCATTTAAAATTTGCTCTTGATAATCTGACAATCGATAAAATCCCGAAGCTTCCAAACCATGCTGAGGCTTTTTAGTTACAATGTTGATAACGCCACCAATGGCATTTGAGCCGTAAATAGCCGAAGCCGCGCCTTTTGTGATTTCAATGCGCTCGATTTGAGATACATTTAAACGGTTAAAATCAATATTATCACGATTTTCTTGAGCTATCCGCTCTCCATCAATCAATATCAGGGAATATTTTGTGCCAAGACCTTGCATTTGAATATTTGAGCCATGGGAATCTTCAGAAAATTCAATGCCCGGAATATTAATTTCCAATGCATCCTGAACGGTAATGGCGCCGGTGGTTTGTAAAACCCTTCCGCTGATGACTTCTGTAAGTTGAGGTGTGTTTTTTAACATGTTTTCACCCAGAGATGCAGTGACCACAATGGCATCCATATCAAAAGTGGCTTCTTGCAGCGCAAATTTTATCTCTTTGGTCTCTTTTTCCAAAGAAGTAAGCTCGAAACTTTTTTGGGTGGTTTTATATCCGATGTACGAGACCCTAACTGCGTATTTACCGGGTTTTAAATCTTTTAGCGTGAAACTGCCGTATTTATCGGTTAGCGTTCCACGGGTTGTGCCAACTAATGAAATGGTTGCGCCAATAAGCGGTTCTCCTGAATCATTTGAGACGACCTTTCCTACAACACTTACCGTATTTACTAAACCTTTTGAATTATTGGTCGTGTTGGCCGGCAACTCAGCGATGCCTAAAAATCCAAGAAGAATCAAGGCAAAGGCTTTTTTAAAAAACATCATGATTGTGTCTTTTTTAGTGAAAACATTGCACTGAATATAAAAATTAATTATAATAAGACAAAATCTAAATAAGTGTATATTTTTTTTTATCTTTGTTCTATGTTTAGTCTGTATGGCTATTCATTAGCAGAGTAATTTTTGGAAAGTTAAAAGGAGGTAAGCTATGAAAAACCTTTATTCACAAAGTTTTATGGCACTGTGTTTATTATTTCTGGTTCATGTTTTTTGGGGCTGCGGACAACCAAAATACATAAAACAACACGTGAATGATGATAATAAAATTGGTTTATTACTTGTCAACCACGGCTCACATTCTAAAACCTGGCGGCAGGCTTTGATAGATTTAGAGGCCAGTGTGAAGGATTCTATATTAGAAAAAGGAGATATTAAAGGCATAAAAACAGCGTTTATGGAGTATAACGAGCCTTCCATAGCCACTCGTCTGAAAGAATTTGATGCCGAAGGTTATACCGACATTGTTATTGTGCCGATATTTTTGACCGTCAGCCCGCATAGTTTTGATGATATTCCAACCATCATTGGGCAGAAAGAAGATCCGCAGTCGATGGAAATGCTCAAGCTGGAAAAAATTGAGCGTTATACCCCAAAAGCTAAAACCCATTTAGCCCCACTTTTAGATTTTACCGACATCATTAAGAAAAACGTGCTTAGAAGAACAGAGGCGCTTTCGCAAAATCCTGAAAAAGAAGGCCTGGTATTAATTGCCTATGGCGATGAAACTTATACCAAAGAGTGGTCGGCTTTAATGGACACGCTGGGACACCATGTAAAATCAAATGTTGGTATTGACGATTACACTTACGGATGGTGCGGTCATATAGCACGCTACAGGTTGGACTCAACGGCTTTGGCTGTAAATGAGGTACTTAAAGCTAAAGACAAAGCCTTAGTGATCCCGATCTTGGTGGCTCATGATGAAAATTTCCAGATTCGCATTATAGGTGGTGGTATCTCAAAAATAAAAGATCATAAAGAAAGGGTCATCTATAAACCCGATGCTATTTTACCGGACAAAAATGTGGAAGCTTGGGTAATTGATATATCAAGCGAAATGGCGCGCAATATTAAAAACCCGGAAGTGAAAAGTTAAGTATGGATAAACGGCAATTAAGAAAATGGAATACCGTGATCCATCGCGATTTCGGGTACTTTCTTTCGGGGTTAATTATTATGTACAGCCTTTCAGGCATTGCATTAAATCATATAGATGATTGGAACCCTGATTTTATTATTACCAAAAAGGATGTTACCCTGGAGCGGAGCTATCAGAAATCGGAAATCACCGATGAGTTGGTAAAACAATTCTCAAATTTGGTGGATGAAGACAGTTACAAGATTTACGATTTTCCCACCGACGATCAACTGAAAATTTACTTCGAGAAATCTTCGCTCCATTTGAATTTAAAAGAAGCAACCGGCAGGTATGAAAAGCTTTCGCGCCGCCATGTGTTTTATGAAACAAACCTTTTGCACCGAAACAGCATCGAGGGATGGAAATGGGCCTCGGATGTCCTGGGCGCCATGCTCATTATCATTAGTCTGACGGGTTTGTTTATTCTTCAAGGCCGGCAAGGGCTTTCGGGGCGTGGCAAGTGGTTGTTACTTACCGGGTTTGTGCCGCCAATAATTGCATTTCTGGTGCATTATACGTCGTGATTCAAATTCTGTGCCGCGATTTTTCATAAGCTGATTTTTAACCAAAAACCAAACCTATGCATGTGAAGATTTTTGCAAAAAACATGATGATTGTAACCATGCTTTTAATTACCGGCATGTCGGAGTTAAACGCGCAATCATCTGTTCCAACCCAAAACGCTAAACAAGAAAGCATTGCAATAGGATTTTTAAATTATCTCTCGCAACAGGATTATTCTTCTGCGGTAGGTGTTTTTAATCACACCATGCTTGAGGCTTTTCCGGAAGAGAAATTAAAAGCCACTTGGGAATCCATTCTTCAAGGTTATGGTGGGTTTCAGAAAATTCAGGGCAGAAAGCATATGAGCGTTCATAACTTTGATGTCATAATTGTAGAATGTGTGTTTGAAAAAGCCTGGCTTGCAGCTAAAATCAGCTTCGACCATGAAAATAAAATTGCGGGATTGTTTTTTACGCCTATCGCCCAAAAGATCACATATTCCCCTCCGAATTATGTAAGGCGCGATGCGTTTTTTGAAAAAGAAATCACCATAAAAAACGGAAAAATTGAGCTACCCGGTACAATTAGCATACCTAAAGGTGAAGGTACGTTTCCGGCGGTTGTGTTGGTTCATGGATCTGGCCCGCGCGATAGAAATGAAACCATCGGGGCCAATCAACCTTTTAAAGACCTCGCCTGGGGGCTTGCTGGTAAAGGCATTGCCGTGCTTCGGTATGTTAAACGAACCAAAGAATATTCAAGAAAATCTCCTCATCCTGAACATGCCATTGATGTTGAACAAGAAACCGTTTCGGATGCAGCGGCAGCTTGCAGGATTCTAAGAGATTATCAAGACATAGATACCACAAAAATTATTGTTTTAGGGCACAGTTTAGGTGGAATGCTGATTCCAAAAATCGCAGCAAAGGCGCCAGACGCAACAGGTTTCATTTTAATGGCCGCCAATGCCAGACCATTGGAAGACCTGATTTTGGAACAGCATCGTTATATCTTTGAATTGGACAACAATATTTCTGATGTTGAACAAGCTCGATTGGACGATCTTCAATTGAAAATTGCAAGGGTAAAACAAAAGCCCATCGATATGAATTTGAAACCCGAAGAATTGCCGCTTAATATACCTGCCTCTTATTGGACGAGTTTGCAGAACTACGATCAGGTGTTAGAAATACAAAAACTTGAGAAACCTGTATTGCTTTTACATGGCGAGCGGGATTTCCAGGTAACCATGCGCGATTTTGCCATCTGGAAACAATCGCTTTCAGGCAAGCCAAACGTGAAGATTAAGTTACTGCCTAAACTGAATCATTTGATGATAAGCGGGGAGTCAAAAAGCACAGTTGAAGAGTACGGCCAAGAGGGGCATGTACATACATCTGTAATTGATGCCATTCATACCTGGATGAATGAACGCTAAAAATTAGCAGGTGCAAAACACATCTGATGAAACCCGGTAAAACCTAAATAAATAATAATTAATCAACATATAATTAATATAGTTAGGTTATTTAGAGATGTGTCGTAATTTATTAATACAGGGAAAATATTTATATAATTTTGAATTACTGTTTTGTTTTATGTATTAGATTAAATCTAAATAAATAAAAGCAATATAAATCAGGTACTTTAAATTGAATCAATGAACTCGCTCTCTGAAACGACTGAAATGTACATTTTAAGCATTTATCGCTTAACTGAGTACACAAAAATCGCTACGATAAGCGAGATTGCAGGTGAAATGAATTTAAGTCTCTCCAGTGTTTCAGAGCGTGTTAAACGCCTTACAGAGAGTGGATATGTTGAGCATGAATGGCGCGAAGGTGTCTCTTTAAGTGAAAAGGGTCATGACCTGGCGCTTAAAATGCTAAGGAAAAGGCGCTTGATAGAGCTTTTTTTAGTTAAGCTAGCCGGTTATAACATCGATGAGGTTGATGAAGAGGCATGCAGGTTAGAACATGTGATTTCTGATCGTTTAGCTGACGCTTTGGATAAGTTATTACACTTTCCAAAATACGATCCTCACGGGCATCCAATACCCAATACTGAAGGAATTCTGACAGAAAACCAGTCTAAACCGCTTTCAGAAGCAAAGGTTGGGGAGAAACTCGTTGTAAGTCTGATCTATACTTCCGATATCGAACAAGTTAAATACATACAAAAAGTCGGGTTAAAACCCGAACGGAAATGTGAAGTGCTTAATATTGAGCCCTATAATGGTCCAATACAATTAAAAATCGGTCAAAAAAAACAATTAATATCAAAAGACATTGCTGAATGTGTTGGTGTTGTATCTAGCCAGGAAAAGTGATTTAGCAAAAGTTACGAGGAGATGAACACATGCCAAAAACCAGAAAATTTAGAATATGGAAACAACGTTTGAATCTGATCTGTAAAAAGCAAGCTGAGTTTGAGCGTTGGATGTTTGATCAATCATCACGTGTTTTGTTTGGAAAGAAATCCGGTGAGTTGATCAAGATCCAGGAAGGGATGATGGATCTATCACTGGAGCAATGCACTACATTTACCCATGTTCTTTGTGAGCAGTGGGGTGTAGATGTTAAAATTCTTCATTGCAGCAGCGACACCTGTAAGTTGATTCTATATAATAAAACCCTGCTCAATAACAGGCTCATTAAAGCCTCTAAAAAGAATCTTCATGAAAAACTGGGCTATCCCAGAAAGATCAATGCAAGCAGGTTTTTAGATGAGCTTAGTAAAAGATGGATTTCAACTGATAAAATTCCACATGAAATAGGGTTGGCTTTAGGATATCCTTTAAAAGATGTTTGGGGTTACATGGGATTAACAAAAGAAGCCTGCAGTGGTTGTTGTGGATGGCAGGTATTCGGTGATCCTCGCCCATCATTGGACCTTCATCGCCAATTCGAACAAGCCCGTCGGCAAGCAAAGTTTTTACTCCACGCCGCTTAAAGTAACAAAGGGAAGCAGATGCTTCCCTTTGTTTATTCAGTTTTATACTTTTTTAATTGCATCTACAGGACATTGTGGTATGCAACGCACAGCCGACATGTTTTGGCAATCGTTGCAAAGACCGGCATCGATGACATAAGTTTTGTCTGATTTGTGAGCGCTAATAGCATTGCGAGGGCAAGCTGGACGGCAACCGTCGCATACAACACAAACGTTAGGATCAATCTTATAAGCCATTATAATTTCCTTTCTGGTTTGTTAAAAATAATTCTTCAGTATAAAGGCACTTCGAATTTTTTACTTAACACATCACAAATATAGTCTCGAAAGTAAAGTTCGTCAATACAGAATTTTTCAATTCGGGTAGGCGAAGTCGGAAAGCTTGATGGGATAAAATCAGGCCGGCTTAATTGGCTGTTTTTTTCTCAAGCCGACCTGATACAAGTGGAAGGAGAATACAATAAAGAACAAACGATAAAACTATGAACCAAAGAACAAGGAGAAATAATCAATCAAAGAACACTATGGAGAAACATTCAAGAAAAAGTCTTAACTACTTCAAGACTTTTTAAATTAGTCCTGCTGTTGCATTTCAGGTACGATTTCATTGAGCTGTGATACCCAAACCTGAACACGCTCTGGTGTTTCATCGTCCTGGTTATCCTGGTCGATGGCAAGGCCAACAAATTTGCCATCGACAATGGCTTTCGACTCTTCAAAGTCGTAACCATCAGTTGGCCAGTGTCCAACAACTGTTGCACCACGTGGAACGATTTCATCATACAGCATACCCATGGCATCCAGGAAGTAACTGCTATAAGTTTCCTGATCGCCTAAGCCGAATAAAGCCACTGTTTTTCCGGAAAAATCCATATTAGAAAGATTTGGAAAAAATTCTTCCCAATCGCTTTGCAAATCACCAACACCCCAGGTTGGTATGCCGAAAATCAAATAATCGTACTGAAGAATATCATCGGGACCGCATTGTGAGATATCATAGACATCAACAAGATCATCACCGATAGATTCTGCAATCATTCCGGCTACGGTTTCTGTGTTACCCGTATCGGAACCCCAAAAAAGACCAATTTTTTTCATGATAGTTAATATTTTAATTGTGAGAGTTAAATTAATGATCGTTAGAACTGTGATACATACTTCGTTTTATGTCTTCATAAACTTGACATGCACAATGCTGGCCGAAAACATGTGTTTCAATATTTGAATTTTTGTAAGGATACGAATCCATCGCCAGCGTTTGGGGTAGTAATCGAGATAGTTCCAATCATTCAATATATTAAGGTTTGAACATAACATTCCTAGTTGCCCGGAATCTTTAATCCCCCATTTAAAAGTTGCCTCCGTTTTGCTGACACTGTCGTGCCAGCGCGACATTTTGCTAACCGTTGGAGATATAATTTCCAACAACATTTCTGAACCAGAAAACCAACTGCTTATGTCGTTAAGAAACAGTTTTACTTCTGTAGGGTTGAAGTACATGAGCAAGCCTTCGGCAATAAAAAGTGTTGGCCTTCTGGTCTCTGAAATGGTATTAAACCAAGACCGATCAAAAATTGATTGAGCAATAAATTGGTATCTCTCGTTTTCTGAAATCAACTGACGCTTTAAGCTGATAACTTCAGGTAAATCAATATCAACCCAATTTATTTGCATGTTATCAACCCTGAAAAAACGAGTATCCAATCCAGCACCCAGGTTAATAACCAGTGCCTGAGGATGTTTTTTAATAAACTCCGTAACTGCTTGATCCAACAAATAAGTACGAATAGCCACGCCTACCTGTGTTTTCCATGCCGACTCAAATTGTGAAAAGTTATAGTCAATAGCGGCCAATAGCTCACATGCTATATAATCCTGAATAATGGGTTCGGGTTGCGAGGTTTCATTACACCTGGCCCATAATGGTATAAGCAGTGTTTCCGGAATGCCTGTAAGTATTGGCTTGGTTGAAGTTTGTGCAATTACATTCATAATAAAAAAAGTTGAAAATGAATGTGATTAATTCAAAGAAGCAATGCCTTTAGCCAAAAGAGAATCCAAATTCATAAGCTTTGTAGTCGCTTCCTGAATTACCTGATTAAATTCATCAAAATCTTCGTTTGGAATGGTTATCATGCATAAACCCAATACTAGCTTGAAAGGGCGTTTATGGCAACAACCGTTTGATTTTTCTTGATGATCTTTCCAGGCGTAGCATTTGTGCATAATCCCAAATATTGCCTCTTTTTTTAGTGTTAGGGACAAATACTGATAATGTAAATGAATCGCACCGCAACTGCATTTTTGGATCATGAATTTCTCTGATATGGCAATAATTTCTTTTTTGTGTTCAGTCATGTTGTAATGATTAAGCGTTAATTAATTTATTAAGACTTAATCTAAATAAATAAATTGAAATAATCAAGACAATCCCTTTTTTTTTTTTTAAGCTGAGACTAAGATGTTGTTATGAGATGTACTTGTAATGAAAATGTCTAAGAGGAACACTGGCAACTGCAGTATTTTTCGCTGTTGGCTTTCTCGAAACATTCTTTGCCTTCAGTGAATGCAAAGTAAGACAGTCCCAACGAGCCCAGGCTATCGATGTAGGGGAGTTTAAACAATTCGTACAGGCCGCTACTGGCAAGCAGAATAACTGACATGTACATACAAACCAATGTGCAATTGGCATCGGCCAGAATGGGTTCTGAATTCAGCTCACGGCCGACTTGTCTTTTCCAGAACACCAGGAGCCACATCACCAGAATAGATAGCGTTGAGATCACAACGCCCCAAACGGTGGTAACGGGTTGATGTCCGGTCCAAATATTCAACAGGCTGGTTGCCACAAGCCCAACCACCAATACATAAAACGCCGAGCCGGTAATACGAAGGGCTGCTTGCTCGAAACGATCTTTAGAGCTGCCCGGATTTTTCTGGATACGCAGGACCATGTGAGCGATCCCAAGCCCTGAGATAACCTCAATAAAACTATCAGTACCGAATCCAAACAGGGCCAGGCTTTCATCTTCTAAACCAAAATAGGTTGAAACCAATCCTTCGACGATGTTATAAACAATGGTAAAAATAGCCAGGACAAAGGCAATCTTATAAAGTTTGTTGCTATCATTCATACAAACACTATCCTTTTCTTGTAATGTTACTAAGACCTGTTATAAAAACCATGATGATAAGTTACATAAAAAAAGCCAGCCCCGAAAACCAGGACTGCCTTTTTAGTGTTGCGCAGTGTGGGAAAAGCGGTACTTGAGCAGTAATCATCAAAAGAGCCAAAAAACCAGGGAATAAGGCTGTGGTCATATTTGGTAAGTTCAAGCCTCATTATTCATATAAACACCGTAAATACCACGAAAACCCACACGATTTTGATTTTTATGTTTGGATCTTGAAAAAATTATATGGGGCATGTAAAAAAAAACGAAAACTAATATTATTATTGCACCGGTGTTTAGAGATCTGGAATTTAAAGAGTTGATGTGTTTTTTGTAAAAACGGACATTGATCTCGCCAAAATGACGATCATAGATATTTTCATCCTTGTTGTTTCGGCAAGCTCAATAACCACATATGGGAGCACGCTTTTAGAAATATGTTACTTTTTATAGTTCTACTATCATATCACCATGTTAATCTTTATAACTAAAACAATACAAACAAAGGAAAAAACATGATTCAGGAAGATGGAAAAATAGTAGATATTGCAATTATTGGAGCTGGTCCGGGAGGGATGGCAGCTGCGATTGAGGCTAAACTGGCAGGTATCGATAACGTTATTGTTATTGATAAAGCCCCTCATCATAATGATATGATCCATAAGTTTTATAAAAAAGGTAAGCGCGTAGATAAAGACTGGATGGGGATCAAATTTGAGTTCACAGGTAATGTGACTTTTCAGGAGTGCTCAAAAGAAGAATATTTAAAACAAATGGATGATAAACTGGCTCACGCCGGTGTTCTGGATAAGATTGAATATAACCACGAGATTAAGCGTGTGATTAAAGGTCAAGACGGTCTGTTTTCTATGGTCTTTGGAACTGACGGCGTTGATGAAGCCACTGAAACCATGAAAGCAAGACATGTTATTCTTTCTGTTGGCAGAATGGGCAAACCTAACACACCAAAGTATAGATTCCCTAAAGAGTTAAAAGAAGTTCTCAATTTCAACATTTCTAAAGTACAAAACGAAGAACACGTGATGGTAGTTGGCGGCGGGGATACAGCCGGTGAATACGCATATGGCATCGTAGAGCTTGAGGAGTTGGAGGATTGTGTGGTTACGCTCAATTATAGAAAACCTAAAATCACCAGAATGAATCGCATCAATACTGAGATCTGCATGAAATATCTTGATAATGGAAAAATCATTAATAAGATGGGTGTGGATATTGAGAGTCTAGAAGTGGGTGAAAACAGAATGGTGAGAGCATTCTTTACAGACGGAAAATGTGGAGAGTACGATAGGGTTGTTTATGCACTTGGAGGAACAACGCCTAAAGATATCCTTGTAAACTCAGGCGTGAAAACTGGCGAGTGGGATGTGCCTGAATACAATGAGGAGACATTTGAAACGAATGTTGAAGGCCTTTATACGATTGGTGATATTGTAACTGACCAGGGAAGTATTGCTTTAGCGTTCAATCATGCCAGTGATGCTGTAAAAGATATTGCTTCAAAATTAAAATAGAGAATGTAAAAGGTGGTATTGCAAAATGTGGTTACTTCAAACAAATAACCGCATTTTGCAATCAGCCATTAAAAAAAAGTATATGGAAGTGTCAAATATTCAGTGAAAAAACAAACAAAGAAATAAGCAGCCTTGAGTGCCGAGTTGTTATCAGGAAAAATCTGCTTATTCTTAGTGACTATTCTGTTAGCACTATTCAGACCTTTAATCGGAATAGTGGTTTACATTATTTTTCAAAATTCTCATGAGAAGTCGAACGATTAAGTGCGTAAATACCAGTTAAAACGCCAGGTTTTTGTGTCTCGAGCCTTGGTTTTAATGATCAACGTGATGAAAGTCGGGATTAAGGCAAAAAGCATTTGATGGATTTGGTTTTATTCTTCCTTTATTCTCCTAAACAAACCGGTTAAGGTGCAGAAATAATTGAAATGATGTATGATTCATTTTAAATGTATATGAACCACTACATGATAAGGTTGTTTAATTCAATTGAATAAAAAAGCAGCTCTGAAACACAGAGCTGCTTTTCTTTATGATGCGCGGTGTGGGAAAAATTGAAATCAAATATTAGTCATCAAATGAGCCAAAAAATCCAGGGAATCCTGTTGTGGTGATAACAGGCGAGCTACTAGGCATACCGGTCGTGGTATCGTATGTGAAAAAACCCTGATTCGAATCAGTAATCAATCCATAGACCAATTTGCCGTTATATTCTGCCATGGTAGCAAATGCATTGCTTCTCTTGGTGAAAGGCAGCTTGGTGATGGTTTGGTTATAAATATCAATCATTACAGGCCATACAGTTCTGTCGAAATATTCACTTGGATTTTCACTGTCATAATAAGCAGGGAAGTTAGCATTAGCATAAAGTTTGCCATCCCCCATGTATTTGACATTAGCAATGTATCCGATCTTTTCTGTTTCACCGCTAACAGAAGAATCTGCAACTACAAAAGCATAAGTTGGATCAAAATCGGTTTCACCTGATTTGATTTTTACAATTCCGGTTTTATGGCCTGGTGTTTGCCCAAATCCACCAATACAAACCACATAAATGTCGTTGTTTTCATCAACAAAAATGGTATTATTATCGACTGGTCTGGTAGCTGTTGAAAGCCCGGTAGTATTCAAACCCAATATGTCTTCTGTCGTGATCATTTTTTCAACAGCCTCTGTGGCCGTATTAATAATCAGAACGTCGGCATACGTATAAAATCCGCCAACACCCATTTGGTAACCACTCTCAGGGTCGTTTTTTTGAATATGACTTTTGCCTTATTAATCAAATCCTTTTGCAAATACATGACATTAATTTTTTATGGAATAAAACACAGGTGAGTAACAAAAAAACAGCCCCGAAAACCAGGGCTGTATTTTTTATGATGCAGCGTTGGGATTAATCTTCAAAAATGGAGCATACCGAACCATAACCAAAGGGCGTATATCTATCAGTAACTTTTGGAGAATTCTTGTTTTGTAATTTACTGGTCATAAATACTATATTGTTGCGCTTTTCTTTATGACCTGCTGCTTCTTTTAAAACCTGCTTTTTAACCCTATTAAACAGGAGAAAAAACAATGAGAACAAAATTATTCCTTGTCGTATTAAGTTTGCTTTTTGCGACCAACGTTAATGCTCAAGACTCCGAATGGAACGCAAATGTTAAGGGTGGTGTGTTTTTACCCGGTACAGTTACTATTGAAGGTGGTGGTGATGCCGACACTGAAATGGGGTTCATGGTAAGCGGTGATATCGATGCTATGATGTCGCCAAAATTCAGTTTTGGTGCTTTTGCCTGGTATGTGAGCACTTCGTTTGAAGAATTTGATGTTGATGCCAGTGTTCTTGGTATAGGTGGTAAACTAAAAGGTCGTTTTCCGATGGAAAGCGGATTTACTTTCAGACCGGGCGTGTCTTTTGCCTATCAGCTGACAACTATTGATGTTGATGATGCAGATGATGTAACCGGATTTCAGGTTGGCGGATTTGTGGAAGGTGTTTATCCACTTGATGGCGGTAACGCTGTTGTAGGTGAATTAGGTTTCAACGCCCAGCCTGCAGGAGGTAATGATGATGGTGATGTAACCTGGGGCCCAATTTTCTATGTTCAGATTGGTTACGAATTTGGTGGTTAATTAAACGTGGTTAAAGGTGCCGGATTTTGGATCATTGATATTTTGAAACATGTTTGCCAGGTCATAAAGCTGAACTGTTCTTTGATTCAAACATCTGAAATCCGGCATCAATCCTCATTGCTGCTATCTTTCTTTGTTCATACCTACATTCACAGGTTAATTTCACAAAAAATCTCATATTACCACATTCTAAGCCAGGCTCGCAAAGATTCCGGGTAATTATTATAACTGATCAATCAGGTTAAGTTGAATCCTACACTAAAGGTTAAACCAATAGAGATGAGCTTTTACGAGAAATTTTCAGAGTATTACGAACAAGCCTTTCCCATGAGAGAAGAGGTGTTTGGGTTTTTAAAATCCTATGTGAAGCAGAAAAATGCCCATGTGCTTGATTTGGGGTGTGGGTCTGGCCATTACTGCCAACGATTCCATGAAGAGGGTTTTCGGGCATATGGCATAGACCTTGACCAGGCCATGATTGATGCCGCGTACCATCGCTACCCGGAAATCAGTTTTTATTGCAAGGATATTCGCGATTTATCTGACCTGGAGGAAAAATTTTCTGTGATATACTCTATTGGCAACGTGATGGCGCATATACCAATAGAAGATTTTGAAGCATTGTTGCCGGTCATCTATTCAAAATTGTTGCCAAACGGATACTGGATATTCCAGGTTGTGAATTGGGATTATTTGTTGAGACTTGATCATTATTCTTTTCCTGATAAAACACTTTCAAGTGATGGGTTATGTTTTCAAAGGCGTTACGAGCCACTTTCAAAAAAGCAGACCGTTTTTCATATGAGTTTGTCATCAACCAGCCAAACAGTATTTAATGAACAGTTTGAGCTTTACCCGGTAACCGGTGATGAGTATATAGCACTTCATCACCGGTTTGGGTTTCAACTCAAGGGCCTTTATGCAAATTTCCAGAAGACCCGATTAGATAAAGATGTTGTTTCCGGTGCGGTGTATGTATTCAAAAAACAAGATGACTAATATTCCGGCACATCTATAATTAAAGCTAACCGACTAAGGTTTAATGGCAATTATTGAAATGCCTGTGAGATTTGCCTGATATGTTCGGAATACCTTTTTCATATGCAGAACCGCATTTCTTGCTTCTTTATGCCGAATCAGATTAGCCGTAAATTTTAATGACCCTGAAAATCCTTCGTCCTGAACCAATCGTTTGGGTTCAAGCAGATGGAACGGTTCGCTTAGCACTTTATGAACCTTAAACCCTTCATGCTCCAACATCGCTTTCCATTCTTCAATGGTTAGAGGTAAGGCACTGATATGAATGGAATGTGATAAATCCCTTAGGATCTGTTTTTTCAGTTCAAAGCCAATATCATCAGGAATGATAGCTATCTCATGAATGGCATAGCGTCCGCCGGGTTTGAGAATCCGGGACGCTTCTCTGATAATGGTTGATTTCCGAGTGTCCTTTTGCATGGTCAGCATAGCTTCTCCATACACCACAGTTGCGCATTTATTTGGTAGCCCGGTTTCTTCGGCGCTTCCTACCCGACAAGTTTGGTTCTTGCCGTTTAATAAGGTTTTGACCTGTTCTGCAGCCGCTTGTTCTTTTTCAATAGCGGTATATAAGGCAGGATTATGTTTCAGGGTTATTTTTGTCGTTACGCCCAAACCAGGTGCAAATTCAACAATTTCATCGGCTTGGGTGATCTGAAGTCCCCGGAGCATTTGCGTAGTTAGTTCCAATCCACCAGGTCTGAGTACACGTTTGCCCATTTTAGCTAATATCCAATGTCCCTGCATCTTCTTGGTTTCCACATTTTCCTGTGGTAAAGATCTAGATCTGCTTTGGTGTTCATTCTTATCATCTAACTGTATCATATCAAATCAAATTTATTGTTAAAGATTATCTATCTATATAAACTTAATATAAATAGCGGGTTTTCTGATAAAATGATTGAAATCATATTTGATAAAAAAATCTGTAAAAATGTTTTAAGAGATATGCAGTGGGGATTAAAGCAAATGATGAATCAATGAAAATACCATTCCACGTTGAGCCCCGTTGTGAGGATAATGTCCATGGAGAGCTCACCGGTATCGTTGCCATTCTCATCGGTTTGATCAATAAAATCGGCGCGAAATTCAAACCCAACATGCGGGGTGATAAAGAATCCGTTATCGGCCAGCCGCGGGCCACTGAACAAGGTAAACGGGGTGGTGATGCTCAGAAAGAGTTGGAGATCAATGCCCGATTTGTTGAATATGTCCGGATCGTATTCTTTGGTATTGGCCATGGATTCAAAATCAACCGTGCCTAATTTCAACATCGAGTAAATGATACGGCTTCTGACATCTGCAAAAATGCCATAGGAGGTGAGCCGGGTTTCCATCACCAGCGCATTGAGGCCGGTGCCTTCAACAGGAATCCCGGTGTTGGTTTCATACGGCTTGTTGATTTGCGAGCGATAGACGCCGAAGCTGAACACATCGTATCTGTAGAGCGAAATGGTCCAGTCCTGAAACGTGGTCTTGTAGCTGAACTCATCCCCGGCCGAAAGTGGCTCGGCCAGGGCCATCCCTTGAGACATAAACAGCGGGTTCTACAGCCTCCCCACGCCCGTAAAACTGGCGCCGGGTGTAGTCCAGTCTTACCTGCGATAAAAACTCAATCAATGGTGCATCGGAAAACTCACGCAAAATGGGAAGCTGAAGGTAGATCAGGTAACGGTTCAGCGATATTTCGGACCGGGTGGTTTTTTTGATCAGTTCACGTTGTTCGGGTGTATCGTGGAACGGACGCTCATAGCTGCCACCGATCAGGGGTTCTTCAGCCCAGGTGATGGCGCCCGAAACTTGCCAGGTTTGCAAGCCTTCACTGTTATAATCAATGGCGTGGCCGGTGTATTCTTCGCTATCATCGTCATCGCTGTTAAACCACCAGTTGAACCGGGTTTCGCCCCGCGCTTCAAACCCCAGGTTGTGTAGTGATTGGGAGTAGGATGGATTCGAGTGAAACATCAGCAAGCAGCATTATGATACAGCCCAACAAGCATTTGTTCATAGCTTTGGAGGTTAAAGATTAATCAGGTTCAACTCCAATTTTTTATGAAACTTAAGAAATTAAAGGCTTGAATGGAACAAAATAATATGCATCAGTGCAACTCAAAAGTGATATTCAAAAAAGATTTATGAGAGGTTGTGCTCATTCCGAAAAAAAAGAAAATCCTGAACACGCGGTGCATCCAGGATTTTAATAATGTGATTAGGATAAGATTTCTTCCAATGTGATGTATTCGCCCACACGACCGGCCATTTGCTTGGCATCGGTATTAACGGGAAGTGTTTTTTTACCGGGTCGCCAGCCTGCCGGGCATACCTCACCGGTATTGGTGGCATGCTGCCAGGCTTGAACCTGGCGCAGAAACTCATTAACATTTCGTCCGACCGAATCGGCTTGCACTTCCTGGGCTACGCAAACGCCATCTGGATTAAACAAGAACCTTCCCCGCAAAGCCACGCCTTCTTCTTCAATCAACACGCCAAACGCCCGGCTGACTTCCTGATTGCCATCAGCAGCGATGGTTAATTTTAAACCTTTTAAAAGCGGTTCGGTCTCTACAAAGCGTTTGCGCGAGAATTTGGTATCCACCGATACAGCTAAAATTTCGGTATTTAACGCCTGAAATTCATCGTATTTGGCGTTCATAGCCGCAATTTCGGTGGGGCATACAAATGTGAAATCTGCCGGTTAGAAGCAAATGACAGCCCATTTACCTTTGTAATCCTGGCTGGAAACCGTTGTAAAATGGCCGGTTTTGGCGTTGTAGGCCTCCATTGTGAAGTTTGGCATTTCTTGCCGTACCATAGTTGAGCTCATTTTTTTTCCTCCTGTGGTTTTTCGTTTGAAGTATGGTTGGTTCGTGTTTCAGCTTTTTTTTCTGGGCTTTACCCCGGTATCGCATCCCATAAGCAAGCGCTCCTTTAGTAGTTTTATTATGCAATTGTAATGTAGTTAGTAAAGGTTCATTAATACAAACCGAATGCAAAAAGTGGATTTTTATTGAGGCAGGAGATTGCAGTAGAACGTTAGTTGTGAGCTATCAAAAGGATTTTAGCGTTTATAATAAGGCATAGAAGTCGTCTGAAGCCTGTTGAAATTCCGCTTGTAGGGGTTTATGAATAAATTTTCGCTTGACTGATTTCTGACCTAAACGTTTCAAATCCATTCCTTGCGAAACGACGAAAATTACGTTACTATGTCTTCAGATTCAGCTCAAAAATTTTAATAACCCTAAAACTTTTACGCTTATAAGTTAAGTCTATCGGTTGCCCAAGAGATGTTGGGGAAGCCCGTGAGAGTCGGGCACAGTCGCGCTACGGTGTTGAACCATTGGGGGTTCTAAGTCCGAGTACCAACGCAACCATACGCTCAATTTTGTCGCGCAAACAAAAGGAGACCCACATGCAAACGCATTCCGTTATTTTTACCCAAATCCGCAAACGCGATGGCTCACTCACCACATTTAATGCTCAAAAAATAACCCAGGCGCTCGCTTCTGCCGGAAAAGCCACCGGCGAGTTTGATGACATCATGGCTAAAACGCTCACCATTCAGGTGGTGAACCTGGCGCATCAAACCCTGGGGCATACTATCCCTTCGGTGGAAGACATTCAGGATATTGTAGAACAGGTTTTGCTGCAATCACCCTACCTGAAAACGGCCAAAGCTTATATTATTTATCGCGATCAGCACCAAAAAATTCGCGAGATCACAACCAAAGCCAACATTGATTTGATTGATCAGTACATCACCCAAAACGATTGGCGGGTGAGCGAAAACAGCAACATGTCTTACTCGTTGCAGGGACTCAACAACTATATTTCTTCGGAGATCAGCAAAGTATATTGGCTCAGCAAAATTTACCCGCCCGAAATTCGCGAGGCGCACCAGAATGGTGATTTCCACATTCACGATCTGAATTCACTTTCGGTGTATTGCGTGGGGTGGGATTTGTACGATCTGCTTTTGAAAGGATTTGGCGGTGTGAGCGGCAAGGTGGAAAGTCGCCCGGCCCGGCATTTTCGTACGGCGCTCGGGCAGGTGACGAACTTCTTCTACACCCTGCAGGGCGAAGCGGCCGGTGCGCAGGCGTTTTCAAGCTTCGATACCCTTTTGGCGCCGTTTATCCGATACGACAGGCTCTGCTACCAGGAAGTCAAGCAGGCCATTCAGGAATTTGTGTTTAACATTAATGTGCCAACCCGAGTGGGCTTTCAAACGCCATTTACAAATATTACCATGGATTTGCAGCCATCGGGCAATTACGCCGGAGAAAAAGTGATTGTTGGAGGCGAGCCGCAAGCGGAAACTTACGGCGAGTTTCAACACGAAATGAATATGCTGAACAAGGCATTTTTTGAAGTCATGGCCGAAGGCGATGCCAAAGGACGGGTGTTTACCTTCCCGATTCCCACATTCAATATCACCAAAAATTTTGATTGGGATAATCCCGAGCTGGATTTGCTTTGGGAAGTAACAGGCAAGTACGGCATTCCGTACTTTTCCAACTTTATCAATTCGGATATGAATCCCGAAGATGCGCGCTCGATGTGCTGCCGTTTGCGCCTGGATAACCGTGAATTGCGAAAACGTGGGGGCGGTTTGTTCGGCGCAAATCCTTTAACGGGTTCCATCGGTGTAGTAACACTCAACCTGCCTCGCGCGGGGTATCTGTCTGAAAACGAAGAGGCCTTCTTTGAGCGCCTCAAGCACCTGACCGATCTGGCGGCAAAAAGTTTGGAAATCAAGCGCAAAATTCTGGAAAGCTATACCGAGGGTGATTTTTTCCCTTACACCAAGCATTACCTTTCGGCCATTAAAACCCGATTTGATCGCTATTGGGAAAATCATTTCAGCACTATTGGCATTATCGGGATGAACGAAGCATGTGTAAATTTGATGGGGGAAGATATTGGCAGCGCAAAAGGTCAGGCCTTTGCGTTAAAGGTGATGGATGTCTTGCGCGGCAAGCTTACAGAAATCCAGGAACGGACGGGCAACAATTACAACCTGGAAGCCACACCCGCAGAAGGCACGGCTTACCGGCTTGCCAAATTAGATAAAGCCACTTTAAAAGAGATTCAATGCGCCAACGAGGCAGAGTATCTGGAAGGCGCAGAACCCTATTACACCAACTCGGCGCAATTGCCGGTAAATTATACCGATGATCCGTTTGAGCTTCTGGATTTACAGGATGAATTGCAAACCAAATTTACCGGTGGCACGGTGGTGCATTTGTTTTTAGGCGAACGGATTGAGGATAAAACCGCGGTGAAACAATTCGTCAAAACCATCTGCCAAACTTACAAGCTGCCGTACTTTAGCATAACACCTACCTTTAGCGTATGCCCGACGCATGGGTATTTGGAAGGCGAGCAGGCGCATTGCCCCACCTGCAAGTTGCCAACAGAGGTCTATTCGCGCGTGGTGGGTTATCTCAGGCCGATCAATCAATGGAATAAAGGTAAGCGTGCCGAGTATAAAAACCGACGTCAAATGTGTATGGCATGATGAATATCGGCGGATTTCAAAAACTTTCTCTCATTGATTATCCCGGGCATCTCAGTACAGTTGTATTTACCCAGGGCTGCAATTTCAGATGCCCGGTTTGCCACAATCCCGAACTCGTGTTGCCGGACTTATTTGATGAGCCGATCCCAGAACAAGAAGTGTTTTCGTTTTTGGAATCACGAAAAGGAAAGTTACAAGCGGTTGTGGTGACTGGCGGCGAGCCAACGCTTCATACCGATTTGCCTAAATTTCTTGCAGCCATTAAACGCATGGGATTTAAAACCAAGCTCGATACCAATGGCGCGCGCCCCGAAGTGCTCCAATCACTCTTCGATGAGAAATTAATTGATTTTGTGGCTATGGATATCAAAGCCCCGCTTGAACTGTATTCCAAACTTGCTGGCTGTAAAGTGGATGAAGCCGCTATTCAGAAAAGCATAGCGTTAATTTTGGATTCATTCGTGCCGCATCAATTCCGCACCACGGTTGATAACAACCATTTATCACAAAGCCATTGTAATGACATTCGGAAGTGGATGGTCTCGATTGGTGCAAATTATCGTTTTCAGGAAGCCAGACCCGGCAAAAACGCCGGATCAAACGCAATATTGATGAAAACTAATGCTTAATTTCAACCGGCAGTACTTTTGAGGCAAGATCAGGGTTATTCGACAGCCACGCTTCAGCTGCGACATTTTCATTCCGATCAAATGCTTTGATCTCAATGCCCGGAATCAGGAAGCCTTCGACATCAGCGATCATTTTAACAAGGAAAATATCTGATAAAACAGCGGCTTTGCTGAACTTACCCATCATACCAAACATGGAAGGCAATCTGCTGAACTCCACGGCAATGGCATCAATTGAAGGTAAATTGTACTCAATGACATCAAACATCATGTGACCGTCCTTCATATCACGTGTGGCGTTATCAAGATCATCCAGGGCTTTTTCCATCATTTGGGCATTTTCAATGCCGCTGAATTCGATATCAACACGGTTCTCTGATACTTTGGTAATGTTGAACATAGCGTCTCCTATAAGTTAATAAGATTGGTTCAGTTGCAGAACCCTAAACGGTTTAGGGTAAATTAGAAAATCGATTCGACATTAAATGCAATAGCTGCATAATTATCTTAAATTTAAACCATTAAAACACATGCACTTGCTGCCAGTGTTTAACATAAAGAAAAAAATTGCATCATGGCCATATCATTTACCACTACATGCAACGATGGAATCCTTTATATTACGGCAAAAGGATTTGATGAAACGCTTGAAGATTCCAAGTTGTTCAGCCTCGGTGTACTTCAGGCCGCCCACGATTCCAAAGCAACCAAAATCCTTAGCAACGAACTGGAACTGGAGTATCGCCTGGGAACTATCGATCTGTATGTGCTTACAGAAGTCATTTCCAAAAACGCCCCGTTTATTAAAAAAGCTGCCTTGGTTTGTGATGAGCGATATAAGCAGGACATGTTCTATTTTGAAAGACTATCTCAAAACCGCGGACTGTGCGGGAAAATATTTTTTAATATGGATGAAGCTGAGTCTTGGATCAAGTCCGACGAGTAATCTTTCAAAAGGGTTAAGATCCAGCCCGGCAACAGTCAAATGACTCGTCTACATACATTCCGATACAATTAATTTATTCTGATTTTGGTTACAACCGACAAGCTACAGATCACCGAAATTTTCTATTCGATACAGGGTGAAGGGTCGCGCTCCGGTCGGCCGTGTATTTTTATACGGCTTACGGGCTGCGATCTGAGATGCTCGTATTGCGACAGCGAGTATGCTTTTTCGGAGGGTGCTCCGCAAACATTCTTGCAGATCCTGAATGCTGTAAAGTCTTATCCCTGTCGGTTAGTTGAAGTGACGGGTGGTGAGCCGCTTAATCAGCCCCTTGTATATAATTTAATGACCATGCTTTGCGATGAAGGTTACGAGGTGCTTTTGGAAACAGGCGGACACGTGTCCATAAACCGGGTGGACTCAAGGGTACATAAAATTGTAGATATCAAAACCCCAGGTTCAGGTATGGTTTCCCGTAATGATCCCAGAAACGTGGGGTTGGGGCTTGAGGAAATCCGAAGTGGCAAACTAAAAACTGAGTTTAAATTTGTGATCTGCTCAAGGGAAGACTACCAATGGGCAAAAGCCTTTCTTGAAACCCATAATCTGGCTGGCACTTTTCCGGTATATTTTTCGTCGGCCAGCCCGAACCTTTCTGCTGAAAAACTGGCAGAGTGGGTACTTGAAGATGGTTTGAACATAACGTTTCAAATACAGCTACATAAAGCTCTTTGGCCCAACCTGACACGAGGCGTTTAAGTAAGCTAAAAAGACCATAAAAAATCATATCAAGCCTGAATTTCAGCTTGCAAAGATTTTTTTTCTTGCTTAAAAAGTTTATGACAATTCACAAGTTATATTATCTTATTTTACTTTTTGGTAACTATGATTTAGGTTCAGGGGCTCTATTTTGATTAAAAATCCCGGTTACACTATAGCAACGTACAGATATCCTCAGTTTTAGCTTGTTATTTAAACATCCTTCTTCGATGTATTTCTTAACGAAATCGACGATTCTCTGTTTTTTTGATCTTTATTTAACACAATTAAATGCATTGATAAATCTAAAGATGACTCATGCTTTCTGGGCATGGAGTATCTGATAAAACTAATAGCGAAAGGGAAGTATCGTATATGAAAAGGTTATACAAGACCATGGATGGTAATGATGCACTAACCCATGTGGCTTATCGCACCAATGAGGTTATTGCCATTTATCCCATTACACCAGCTTCTCCGATGGGAGAAATTTCTGACAGCTGGTCTTCTGAAAATAAACCTAACATATGGGGCAGTGTTCCAACTGTTGTTGAGCTTCAGCATGAAGGCGGCGCGGCAGCGGCATTGCACGGAGCTGTTCAGACCGGGGCACTGACCACTACATTTACAGCCTCCCAGGGTTTACTTCTGATGATCCCAACCATGTATAAACTGGCCGGTGAGCTTTCACCAACCGTTATTCATGTTTCGGCTCGTGCATTGGCAGCCCAGGCATTATCAATTTTTGGCGATCACAGTGATGTAATGAGCACCCGCTCTACCGGATTTGCATTGTTAAACTCATGCTCGGTACAGGAAGCTATGGATATGGGCTTAATTGCTCAGGCGGCTACCCTGGAATCACGTGTGCCTTTCCTTCATTTCTTCGATGGTTTCAGAACCTCGCATGAAGTATCCAAAATTGAAGTTCTGACCGATGAAGAGATCCGTGCCATGATTGATGAAAATCTTATACGCGCTCACAGAGCACGCCGTATGACTCCGGACGCACCTGTTCTCAGAGGAACTTCACAAAACCCTGATGTTTATTTCCAGGCTCGTGAAACGGTGAATCCTTACTACGAAGCCTGTCCCGGTATTGTTCAACGCTTGTTTGATAAGTTTGCCCAGCTAACCGGTCGTCAGTACAATATTTATGAATATTACGGCGCACCCGATGCCGAGCGTGTAATTGTACAAATGGGTTCAGGTGTTGAAACAACCGTTGAAACCGTAGATTACCTGAACACTCAGGGTGAAAAAGTTGGCGTTTTAAAAGTACGCTTATACCGTCCCTTCAGTGCTAAACATTTTGCCGAAGCGCTTCCCGATAGCGTGAAATCAATTGCTATTCTGGATCGCATGAAAGACCCGGGTAGTGCCGGTGAGCCAATGTATGTTGATTGCATCACAGCTCTGAACGAAGCACTGACTAACGGTTATGGCAATATCACCTCTATGCCTAAAGTAGTTGGTGGTCGTTATGGTTTATCTTCCAAAGAATTTACCCCAACCATGGTAAAAGCTGTATTTGATAACCTTGCACAGAATAAACCTAAAAATCACTTTACCGTTGGTATCAACGATGATCTAAGCCACACAAGCCTGGATTACGATCCAAACTTCAAGATCGAACCCGATCATGTGTTCCGTTCATTGTTCTATGGCCTGGGTTCCGATGGCACGGTGGGTGCAAACAAAAACTCCATTAAAATTATTGGTGAAAACACCGACAACTTTGCACAGGGTTACTTTGTGTATGACTCTAAAAAAGCCGGCTCGATTACAACCTCTCACCTCAGGTTCGGACCGAAACCAATTCGTTCTACCTACCTTGTAACTGAAGCCAACTTTATAGGTTGCCACCAATGGCAGTTCCTCTATAATTTTGATGTGCTGGCAAAATTAAAAAAGGGTGGTACGCTTCTTGTAAATACCCACTATTCTGCAGATGAGGTATGGGATAAATTACCGAAACTTGTCCAGGAGCGATTGATTGAGAAAAAAGCCAAAATGTATGTTATTGACGGCTATGAGGTAGCTACTAACAGTGGTATGGGACGCCGGATCAATACTGTTATGCAGGTGTGCTTCTTTGGAATATCTGGAGTATTACCGCGTGATGAAGCTATTGAAAAGATCAAAGACTCCATTATTGAAACTTATGGTAAGAAAGGCGATGAAATCGTCCGTATGAATATCAACGCGGTTGAAAGTGCCTTATCTCATCTTCAGGAAGTGGCCATACCAACACAGGTAAACAGCACTGCCGAGCTTAATCCGGTAATTTCGGGTGAAGCTCCTGAATTTGTTTGTAATGTTCTGGGTAAAATCCTGGAAGGTAAAGGGGATGATCTGCCGGTGAGCGTTCTGCCTGATGATGGCACCTATCCCATGGCAACGGCACAATACGAAAAAAGAAATCTTTCTGAAATTGTTCCGGTTTGGGATCCTGATGTCTGTATTCAGTGTGGTAAATGCGCCTCGGTGTGTCCGCATAGTGTTATTCGTATCAAACTGTACGATAAAAAAGTCCTTGCTAATGCACCGGAAACCTTTAAATCAACTTCCGGTAAAGAAAAATCCTGGAAAGAGGAAGATCTCGGTTACACCATTCAGGTATCAGTAGAAGACTGTACAGGCTGTTCCATTTGTGTGGATATGTGTCCGGCAAAGAATAAGCAGGAAACCCGCCTGAAAGCGATCAACATGAATGAAGTAAAACCTATTCATGCACAGGAACGAGATAATTGGAGCTTTTTCCTTTCTATTCCCGAGTACGACCGTAGCAAGCTTAAAATTGATTCTATCAAGCAACAACAAATTCAGCAACCATTGTTTGAATTTTCGGGCGCTTGCTCCGGTTGCGGTGAAACGCCATATGTAAAAATGATCACCCAGCTCTTTGGTGATCGTATGGTGATTGGTAATGCTACGGGTTGCTCTTCAATTTTTGGCGGCAATTTGCCTACCACGCCATTTACAGTAAATCAGGATGGTCGGGGACCAACCTGGTCAAACTCGTTGTTTGAAGATACAGCCGAGTTTGCAATGGGTTTCCGTGTCTCGATTGATAAACAAAAAGAGTATGCCGAGGAACTTTGCAAACGATTGTCTTCACAAATTGGTGATGATCTCGTAACAGCTCTGGTTACAACTGAGCAGCATACAGAAGCAGATATTTTTGAACAACGCGAGCGTGTAGCTATTCTTAAAGAGAAGCTTAAATCCATAAACTCTCAGGAATCCCGCTCCCTGGAAATGGTGGCCGACATGCTTGCCAAGAAAAGTGTTTGGGCCTTTGGCGGTGACGGTTGGGCATATGACATCGGTTCCAGCGGTTTAGACCATGTGGTAGCGAGTGATAAAAATGTCAATATGCTGGTCATGGATACCGAAGTCTATTCAAATACCGGTGGTCAGGCCTCAAAAGCCACTCCATTGGGTGCTGTAGCTAAATTTGCAGCCAGTGGCCGTCCGAGCACCAAGAAAGACCTGGGTCTTATTGCCATGACTTACGGCACTTGCTATGTGGCCAGTGTTGCTATGGGTGCAAGAGATGAGCAAACCCTGAAGGCGATTATTGAAGCCGAAGCATTTGACGGACCATCATTGATTATTACCTATAGTCACTGTGTGGCTCATGGTATTAACATGACAACTGGTATGCAAAACCACAAGGCAGCGGTTGACTCCGGCCAATGGATGCTTTACCGCTACAACCCAGATCGGATGAAGGAAGGGTTAAACCCGTTAATTCTAGATTCTAAACCACCAAAAATTCCGGTTTCTCAGTATCTGGATATGGAAAATAGATTCAGAATGCTTAAGAAAACCCATCCTGAAGAGGCTAAGAAGTATTATGAAAAAGCCCAACAAGATGCTATTCATCGTTATCAGGCTTATAAACATCTTGCTGATCGCCAGTTTGATACATATAACGACAGTAACAATCAGACGAATCTGAAAGAAATGTTGTCAAAAAGCAAATAGTTATTAGCCAATCATATAAGTCGGCTTCCGGACTGTTAAGTTACATGTCTAATGAAGCCGACCCGGCATTATAGAAATCAGGTAATTATTTATGAAAGGAATAAACTTATGAATCTCAATACAAGCTATCTTGGGCTTCAGTTAAAATCACCATTAGTGGTCTCTGCTTCGCCGTTATCAGAAGAAATTTCCAATATTAAGCGAATGGAAGATAGTGGTGCTTCTGCCGTGGTTTTGTATTCACTCTTTGAAGAGCAAATACGTCACGAAGAGAAAGAGTTACATCATCATCTAACCCAGGGTACTGAAAGTTTTGCCGAAGCCGTCACCTATTTTCCCGAGCCTTCGGAGTTCCATGTTGGGCCTAAAGATTATCTTACCCACATTCGGAATGCCAAAGAGGCCGTGGATATCCCTATTATTGCAAGTATAAACGGCAGTGATGTAGGCGATTGGATCAATCACGCCAAGTTGATGGAAGAAGCAGGTGCAGATGCCATTGAACTGAATATTTACTCCATACCAACCGATTTGGAAACCTCCTCTTCAGATGTGGAACGCAACTACATCAATATTCTCAAGTGTCTAAAATCTTCAGTTAATGTGCCGGTGGCCATTAAATTGAGTCCGTATTTCAGCAACCTGGCAAACTTTGCAACCCAAATTGTTGAAGCAGGTGCTAACGGTCTGGTTTTATTCAACCGGTTCTATCAACCCGATATTGATCTTGAGGAACTGGAAGTGGTTCCGAACGTTGTATTGAGCACATCTCATGCCCGACGTCTGCCTCTGAGATGGATCGCAATTTTATACAACCGTATCAAAGCCGATTTGGCTGCAACCAGTGGTATTCATCAAGCCTCTGATGTGCTTAAAATGCTCATGGCCGGTGCTAATGTTACCATGTTATGCTCAGCTTTGCTCAGAAATGGAATTGATCACATTAAATATATTGAGCAGGAAATGAAAGAGTGGATGGAATCGCATGAGTATGAATCTGTTAAACAAATGCAGGGCAGTATGAGTCAGAAAAACATTGCCGACCCAAGTGCATTTGAACGCGCTCAGTACATGAAAGCACTACGTGGTTATAAACCGACGGTATAACTTTAACCAGTATAAGATTTACTAAAAAAAACCTGTCCTTAAAAGACAGGTTTTTTTATGCTACTATCCATTTTAACAGCCCCGTATTAACAAATCTCTAAAATTCACTTATTGGATTAACTTTAAATATTTTCGATATTTACAGCATCTAAACAAATTATATTTCGTTTTATATTAAATAATTGTTAAATATTCACAAGGTCTTACGTAACAATTAAAATGAAGTGAATATGGTAAAAACTGTTACGTTTTTGTGCGGTCTTTTAGTCGTTTTTATTTATGCTGTATCTAGCTCGTTGCCATTAAAAGCAAGTGATCTTAAAGATCTGGAAATCCTTGATAAAGTCTATGACCGCTTAATTAACCTCCAGCCCGATAAATCCAAAACTGCTTTTATTGAAAAGTTCAAATTAGAGCGCGAATCGGCCACTCTCGAGTTTTCTGATGGGTACTTTTATTTTTGCAAGCCAGTCAATAAAAAGTTATCGGCAGTATTGTTCATCGGTAACGGGAAGATGGCCTTTGAGCCAAGCTCAACCCTGGAACAAAGCCAGCTTAAGCATGAATTTGGCCAGAGCCGCTTGAACGATTCCTTTAACATTGCATTTATCATTTTTGCCGATAGTTTAATGCACGATATGAAAAAGCAGGGCATTAAACTTCAACAAAATTTCACCCCAGGTTATGTGGATCGCTACATTGATGATTTTCTAGAATATATCATCAATGAAGAAGGACAGTACCTGGAAGTAGAACTCATAAAAACGGTTCTTGAAGGCAAAACCAATGGTTTATTCAGCGCACAGGTTATTACCCATAATCATGGCCGTCTGGCTTACGAGATCAATCCCTTTGAAGAAGAGCAAGTCAGGTTACTGAAAATTCATGGTAAGAACAGCCCCCGGGAAGTTATTTCCCAGTTCAAAGCCCGTTCGGGCAACACAATGATTTCATCAAATAAAGTCGAGCGGACTCGGATCGATAAGATGAATATGACGGTTCGGATCGACTGGGACAACGAACTGACTGCACATGCAGTACTGGATGTGATGTTGAACCATCAACAACGATGGATCTATCTGAACATTGATAAATCGTTTGAAGTTGAGCAGGTAACACGCATAGGATACGGTCCGGTACCATTCATAAAAACTAAAAACAGGCCATATTTATGGATCAAGTGCGATCCGTATATCTCTCCTGACGAAGTTGTTCAATATACCATCGATTACACCGGCTCCCCTCTTATGGAAGTGGCCGGTCGCCTTGCAGTTAATCCGAATGCTATCTGGTATCCAAAGATTCACGAAGAGGATCATGTCAACTACGACTTAACATTCTACTCGCCAACTGAATTGAGGCTTTCATCGGTTGGTGAAAAAGTTCTGGATATCCAATCTAATGGATTTAAAAAGACAAGATGGGTGACCAAACAACCCGTTCAAAAAATCACATTCAGTCTTGGGGATTTCAGGGAATTGTATATTAAAGACAACCGGCTCCCTGAACTATATATCTGGCAATACCATGCCACTCAAGCCGGAGAAAAGATCCAGAATGTTGGCCGGGATGTGGCAGAGAGCTACTTGCTGTTTCAAAAGCTTTTTGGCAAGAGAGAAGATAAGCAGCTTTGGGTATCGGAAATCCCGTTCCTGCACGGTGAAGCCTATGATGGCCATATCAACCTGACAACAAAAGTCTTTGATGACTACAAGCCATACTGGAACCAGATTTTTACGGCACATGAAGTGGCACATATGTGGTGGGGGATCGATGTAAATTATCAAACCTATCATGATCGATGGCTGGCAGAGTCATTTGCTGAATATGCCGGATTGATCTATTTGGAACATGTTGAAAAAAGTCCGGAAGCCAGCGAAGGCATTCTGAATGAGTGGCGCCAAGAACTCATAAAAGAACAACAGCAATTGGCCAACTCTCAAAAACAGCTTAAATCTATATGGTTAGGTAATCGTTTGGCTCAACAGCAACACAAGCGGGATTTTGAGTTGATCGTTTATAAAAAAGGGGCATGGGTGATACATATGCTTCGTCATATGATGAAAGACCTCGAGAGCCTGGATGATCAGGCATTTTATGATATGCTGAAGGCATATTACAAAACCCATAAGGGGCAGTCTGTCTCAACAGGTCAGTTCAAAGCCTTTGTTGAGTCTTATACAAAACAGGATTTGGGTTGGTTTTTTGATCAGTGGGTGGTTGGAACCCTGATACCGGACTATGAGTATTTCTATACGTATAAAAAGCAAGCCGAAAATACTTACTCCTTGCGTATTGAAGTCAGGCAAAAGATGCTTCAGGATTCTTCATTTAAAATGATTGTTCCCATTCAAATTTGTTTTGGTGATAATCAATATTTAAGATTTCGCGCGTGGGTTGAAGACAGAAAGACAGTTATTGAATTGAATGATTTACCTTTACGGCCAAAGGCAGTGACATTCAATTACCTGAACGCCGTATTATGCAAGCAAAAAGAAATCCATAATCAATTTTAGCACAATCTGCTTTCTATTTAGATGAGGGGAAATGCTCGTTAAATTTTTCCTGTAAAGAGATGTTTTTTTGGTCCCGGCTCAGGGCATTGCTCCAATGCATTTTGGCTTTTTCCATATCCCCCAGTTTGAAATAGACATCTCCAAGGTGCTCTTCAACAACCGGGCTCATTCGGCCAACTTTAAGGGCTTTTTCAATCCAAATCCTGGCTTCTTCATATTTACCAAGTTTATAGTAAATCCATCCCATTGTATCAAGATAAGCGCCATTATCGGGCTCCTGCTCTACGGCTGATTTGGCCATTTCCAGAGATCTCTCAAGTTGCATGTTTTGTTCGGAGAGGCTGTAGGCCAGGTTGTTCAGAATTAAGGCATTGTTCGGATCCAGCTTAAGGGCTTGTTCATAGGTGCTGATGCTTTCGGTATAGCGTTTCAGACGATCGTAGGATATGGCCAGAGTGCTCAGCGCCTGGATTTTGGTGTCTTTATCCACCGCGTTCAGCGAGTCCATAGCCAGGGCTTTTTCAAGATACAGGATAGCTTCGGAATCGTTCAGGTTTTGGTTAAGTGAGATACCCAAAAGAAGCAAAAACCTGAATTTTGGTTCCTTAACATGGTTCAGGGCTTCTTTGAGTGATGCGGTAGCCGAATCGTACTGGTTTAAACTTAAGTAACCGACAGCCAGGTTCTCCCAACCAAAATCATTTTCAGGAGCAAGTTTTGTTACCTGTTTAAAATCCTTGATGGCTTCCGGGTGATTGTCTTCACCCAAATGGATAATCCCTTTAAAGAGATGAATTTTCCATTCTTTGGGATAAGTTTTCTGGAGGTCTTTCAGGATCACCATGGTGGGTTTAATCATGGTGCTGTCGGAACCGATACGACGAAAATACAGCTCAGCAATACCAATTTTATCATCCACTTGCATGGATTGATTTTCGAACATCGAATTAATGGCCTGTCTGAATTTTGGTATGTCGTTATATTTCAGGTAGGCTTCAGCCAATGAAAGCTGAGATTTCAGGTCATTGGGCTCAATCGAGAGCGCATCCTGATAAGCCCGGATAGCAGATTTGAATTGTTTGACTTTAATATGCATATCGCCAAGCGTACGGTAAAGCTCAACATTTTCCGGAGAGATGATAATCATATCTTCCAGGGTGCTGATGGCGGCATGATATTGTTTTAGCTGAACATGAACCAGAAACTTTTGAGACAGGATATCGAAATCGAAGCCAAATGTTTTAATCATTTCATCATACACCCCAATGGAACGCTCAGGCTTGCTGGAAGCTGCATAGGACGCAGCTAGGTAATACAAGGCATTATAATTACCGGGGTATAACCAGACCATGCGTTTAAATTGCGTGGCGGCATTTTCAAAGTCGCGATCATCAAAATATAATTGGCCTAGCAACTGCAGGTACCATTTATTGGTGGAATCGAGCTCAGCAGCTCGATTTGCCGCCGTAATGGCTTTTTTCAGTTGGTCCAGGTTCTTGTATGACTTAGCTATTGAAAAATATATAGCCGGGGCATTAGGGGTGTATTTTAAAGCTTCTTCATATTCCAGGATGGCCTGGGCATATTGATCTTTGGTTTCAAAAAGTGCACCATTGACCAGGTGTTGCGTGGCTTTATCGATATTATATTCAGTGGGCTTGGCCGTTTGGGCCCGAAGGGATGAAGCAGTGATCAATCCAAAAAACGAAAGAAAAAGTAACGGTTTACCGATATGCATATACAGCCCGTTTAATCGTGAAATAATCATACTAAATTACAAAAACAGCTTTCAAATCCATAATCCACTATTGAAACATCATTTAGTGGGAAATAATTTATTAAGTAAAACCAAAGGGTCAGGCTTGGCTGAACAGGTCGGTTTCGTCGTTTTTATTTGGATTTTCAAAACCAAAACGTTCATAGGCAAGGGTGGTTGCCATTCGTCCCCGAGGAGTCCTGAAAATATAACCTTCCTGGATCAGGTATGGTTCATACACTTCCTGAATGGTATCGGGTTCTTCACCAATGGCTACTGACAGGTTGGAGATGCCAACCGGGCCACCATTATATTTTTCAATCAAGGTTGAAATGAGGCGTTTGTCCATATCATCCAGTCCGAATTGATCAATTTCGAGCGCCGTAAGCGTATTATGTGCAATGTCCTGAGTGATGGTATCTGAACCACCAACCTGGGCAAAGTCTCGGGCTCGCCTAAGAAGACGATTGGCAATTCTTGGTGTGCCGCGGGAGCGACGGGCAATTTCTTCAGCACCGGCGTTTTGAATGCCGATACCCAGAAGCCTGGCTGAGCGAAGGACAATTTTTTGAAGCAAATCGGTTGAGTAATAATCCAATCGGAAGCTTATGCCAAACCGTGCCCTTAAAGGGTCGCTTAAAAGTCCGGAGCGAGTTGTGGCACCAATTAAGGTAAAAGGAGCAATGGCAATCTGCACACAGCGAGAGGCCGGACCACTTTCCAGCATAATATCAAGCTTGTAATCTTCCATCGCAGAGTAGAGGTATTCCTCGACAGCCGTGTTTAACCGGTGGATTTCATCTATGAACAGGACATCACCGGTTTCCAGGCTGGTTAAAAGCCCGGCCAGATCACCGGGTTTATCTATTACCGGCCCGGAGGTGGTTTTGATTCCTACACCCATTTCATGGGCAATAATGTAAGCCAGGGTGGTTTTGCCCAATCCGGGAGGGCCGGAAAGCAAAACATGATCAAGTGCATCACCTCGTCCGCGGGCAGCCTGGATAAAGATCCGCAGGTTATCAACAATTTTCTGTTGTCCGGTAAAATCTTTAAATCGATACGGCCGCAGCTGTTCTTCAGCTTTGAGTTCTTGTGAGGCAGCACTACCGGAAAGGTCTGGATTTTTCAAATCGCCTTAAACTAAATTGGGTAAAATCACTAGGCCATATTAGCAAATTCTTGCGTGGGATTCAAGGTTAATCCAATTTGATTCTTGGATCAACGATCGCATAGAGCACATCGGCCAGAAGATTGCCTAAAATGATCAACGTGCCCGAGAGAAATGTATTGGCAATAATCAGCGGGTAGTCGCGAGCAAAAATAGCATCCACGGTAATGCGTCCCATTCCGGGTAAGGCAAAGATAACTTCAATAAAGAGCGCACCGCTGAGGATAAATGGCAGGGAACCACCCAGAATGGTTACAACGGGTAAAAGCGCATTTCGAAGGGCGTGCTTTAGAATAATGACCGACTCTTTCAATCCCTTAGCCCTGGCAGTACGAATATAATCCTGACGGATCACTTCGAGCATACTACCCCTTACATAGCGGGCAATACCAGCTGAGCCATTAATACTCAGCACACTCACCGGCAGGATCAAATGGGTGATGCGATCGAGAAAAAACTCAAATGGCGGCAGGGCATCGGCGCCGATCTCATTGAGGTTGGAAGCCGGTAGGATTTGAAGGTGCAGGGCAAAGATTATGATCAGCATCAGCGCCAGCCAGAATTCAGGCATGGAGTAGAAAAACAAGGCCGAGACGGTCAGGGCACGATCCAGCTTGCTGTTTTGCTTTACGGCTGAAATAATACCGATAATGATGCCAAAGAAAAAATTGAAAAACAGTGCCAGAGCCGCAATAGACATGGTTATAGGCACTGCTTCCATGATCACATCAAACACCGGTTGGTGTCGGCTGAAACTTCTTCCGAAATCGCCCTGCAAAATATTGCCCAGCCATTTCAGGTACTGGATCGGCAAGGGATCGTTCAGGCCGTATTGCTCGCGCATTTGTTCGGCCACATTGGGGCTGATACCGGGTTGGATAAAAAAGGAGGCCGGATCGCCCGGCGCCATCCGGATAATAAAAAACGTGATGGTGAGTACCCCAAAAATCAGTGGTATGGCTATCAGAATTCGCCGCAGGATATAACTAAACATATTGACTGGTAAACCGGTTACTCGGCAGTGATCTGCTTATTCGGATCTGTAGACAGTTGCCACTCATCCAAGTTGTATAAGGCGCTTAAAATGTTGATCTCTTCACCCACGATACGTTTGTTAAACCCATGGGTTTCTTTGATCCAGTACAGGAATGTATATGGCTGGCCCTCGTGAAGAATCTCCTGGTACTCTTTCCAGTATGGGGCAGCATTTAATGGATCGAGTTCATCTTTGGCTTTTTCACTCAGCTTATCAATTCGTGGTTCCTGGAATCCAGTGAAATTAAAGCGGCTTTTTTCCAGGTTGGAACCCCATTGATCCATCGGGTCAATTTCTAAACCGATAGACCATCCGGCCATAAAGGCATCGTAACGGCGCTCCTGGAGGTTTTTAAAGAAAACATTGGATTCTTTAGCTTCCAGTTTGCAATCAATACCAATCTCTTTCAGGTTTTGCTGAATGATAGTGGAGGCATAATTGCGACGGTTGTTGCCGGCATTGGTTGTAAGTGTAAAGCTGAATTTTTTGCCATTCTTTTCACGGATGCCATCCACTCCGATGGTCCAACCTTCCGATTCCAAAAGTTCCATGGCTTTTTGAGGATCGTAAGGCCAGGGTTGAATCTTCTGGTTATAAGCCCATTTAAATGTGGGTGAAATATCCGATGTGCTTATGGTGCCGTAATCACCCAAAAATCCATCGATGATCGCCTGGCGATTGATGGCATGGGTCATGGCCTGCCGAACTATTTTTGATCCAAATAAAGGATGGGGCGAAATGGTTTTATTCTGTTTGTATTTATCCTGATCTATTGTCATCCAACCCACATAATCAAATACCCGCAAGCCAACAGATTTAATTTCTACCTGTGGATTGTTTTTGGTGAGGGCTTTTAAGTCTTCGGGTTTAACACCCTGAACCACATCAATGGCATTGGTCTGAAGCTGAGCCACACGAACCGTGTAATCCGGAATGATCCGGAACACAATTTTGGGTAACGACCCCGGGCCGGGCAACACACAATTTGGATTAGGTACCAGGCTAAGCTGTTGCTGCTTTTCCCATTTATCTAATTTATAAGGGCCACAACCCAACGGGTTAAAGTTTAAAGGATGAGAACGAAATCCTTCGACCGGTACTTTTTCCCAGACATGTTTAGGAACCGGAGCAAGCCCGGTATGAAACAACGCCAGGTTTTCCGAGACGGGCTTTCTGAACTTAAAGATCAATGTAGTATCGTCGGGAGTAAGTATGGCTTGCTCAAAGTTAATGGTGCCATCGGGGTTTCTGATCAGTTCATCCAGGTACTGCTGACGAACGCTTGCAATTTTTGGATTGCCGTATAACTCGTAGGAGAATTTGAAATCAGCTGAAGTAACCCGTATGCCATCGTTCCATGTAATATCGTCGCGTAAAATATACGTAAGGGTTTGATGATCTTTGGAGAGGTTCCATGATGTGGCCACAGCTGCTCGTGTGTGATTTTTACCGGATGGTTCAACTGTTGGCTGATAAGCTTTATGTTTTAAGATACCTATGGTAGTATCAAACTCTGAAATAAGAAGGCTTGGAAAGAAACTGCCGGCAATATTGCTGGCTGTTACCGAAGAACTAATGATTGGATTTAAGTGATCGGCATCTGCTAAAATGGCCAGAACAGCTGTTGTATCGCGTGCCGAAACTTTGGAAGATGAACTTTTGGAACATCCTTGCAATGAGAAGAGGATCGGCATAAGCAGAATACTAAGTAGGCGCACTACCGGTGTTAAGTAAGTCATGTGGATGGTTAAAAAATGAATTAGGAAATTTGTTATTCGAAGTCGTGTTCAAAATACTCGATAGCACGGTGCCCAATACCTCCAGAAGAGTCGGTTCGAGCGCTGATCTGCTGTTGAATACGTTTGTCAAATTCGTGGGCAGCATCGTAGCCATAATGTTTAAGCAGATAGTTCAGGGCTACAACTTCGGCAATCACAGTGATATTTTTTCCCGGGTATATAGGGAGTTCTATCAGAGGCACTTCAACACCAAGGATTTCGGTGGTTTTACTGGCAAGGCCCGTGCGGTCGTATTCCTGGGTGGGATCCCATTCGAGGAGTTTAACCACCACTTCCAGTCGTTTTTGATGGCGGATAGCCCGAATGCCAAACATAGCTTCTATATCAATAATACCCAATCCACGGATTTCCATGAAATGCCTGACCAGTTCGGTGCCTGAAGCGATCAAAACAGACTCGCCCTTACGGGTCACAACCACCAGATCATCGGCAACCAGGCGGTGACCGCGTTCAATCAGGTCGAGCGCGACTTCTGATTTACCAATGCCACTCCGGCCGGTGATAAACATACCCACACCATAAACATCTACCATAGATCCATGAAAATGCTGATACTGGGCGAACTGATCGTCAAGAAAATCGGTGATCATATAGATAAATTTGGTAGTGGTATGCGATGTGCGGTAGATAGGGATACCAGCTTCTGTGGCCATATCAACCAGAGAATCATCAAGTGTATTATTGTTGGTTACTATAATACACGGCACTTTATATCGTGTAATATTGCTGAAGGCCGTTAGCCGTTCATCAGGGGAGAGGTGGTTTAAAAACCATATTTCAGTGTTGCCAAACACCTGAACACGACGGTAAGTAAACAAGTTTGTAAAACCGGCAAGCGCAAGGCCCGGACGATGGATATCCCGCTCATAGATCTTACGTTTATCTTCATTAACCTGGTTTAACTTTTTGAGTTTAATACTCAGGCGTGAACTAAGGTGTTCATAGAAGTAAGCTACATTTATTGAGCGTTTTTTAAGTGGTTTCTTTTTAAAATCCATATCGTCCAGGGTTTTGAGCAAACTTCAAAAAAAATAGGGGCTTTACGCCCCTAAAAAATTTAGAAAAGTTCTGATTAAATTCCTCGTGTTTTTTCTTTATGCTTTTGTAATTGTTTGCAAATATTTTCTACACAGGCATCTATGGCTTTCTCATAAGTCTCGGCATGACTTTTTGATACAAATATTTGACTGGGTACGTGAGCCGTAATTTCAGCAAATTTGTTATTGACTTTATCGTTCTTTTGATGATCCAGGATCACCTGACAGTCAATAACCTTGTTATGGTACTTATTAAAGATATGAATTGCACTTTTGACATATTCTTTAATATCGGTGTGGCTAGAGGAGTGTCGCAACGTGAATTGTAAAGGAATAACTTTTTCTTCAATGGTTGTGTTGCGCATATTTGTCTCCTTTCAGAAGATTTGAGTGAACAAAACAGATCTCTTAACAGAATAAGAGCGTGAAAAAAAACTAAAACTAAGCTTTGGGATGTGCCTGTTGGTAAATATGTTTTAAGCGTTGGAAAGAAACATGGGTATAAATTTCTGTTGTTGTTAAACTGCTGTGCCCCAACATTTCACTTACACTTCTTAAATCGGCACCTTTATTTAAGAGATGCGTTGCAAATGTATGGCGCAAAACATGAGGACTTTTCTTTTTGCTCTCAGTAACCTTTGTGAGGTATTTTTTTACAAGCCTTTGAACCAGAACAGGATAGATTCTGGATCCTTTTTCAGTTACAAAAACAGCATTCTGATCCAGTTCGTCCGTGGTATGTTGTTCGAAAAAGGTTGTCTTTGCTTGTAAATAACTCATAAGACTCTCTTTGGCTTTAGTGCCTAATGGAACAAGACGATGTTTTTTTCCTTTACCCAATACTTTAACTAAACCGACATTCAAATCCACATCGTTTATGTTGAGATTGATGAGTTCTGATAATCGAAGGCCGCAACTGTATAAGATTTCCAGTAAGCATTTATCGCGGTTGTAAAGGAATTTTTCGATGAGTTCGGATTTCCTGTTATCTTTTTTACGAAAATCGTGGTAAAAAGAAGCATCGAAATGGGCAAGAATATCTTCAAAAAGGTCTTCTGATTGATTTTCGTTTAAAAACGCAGGCAGTCGTTTTTCGAGTTTGGGTGATTGAACCAGCCCGGCAGGTGAAGTTTCAATAACTTTTATGGATTGTAAATAATTAAAGAAACTCTTTAAAGTGGCTAGTTTTCGCGATACACTTTTCATAGAGAGGCCGTTTTCCAAAAGCTCTCCAAGAAAAACCCTGATCGTGAGTGGTTCAATTTCAGAAAGGGAAATATCCTGAACGGATTTTACGCCAAAATCTTTCTGTAAAAACCTGAAAAACTGTTCCAGATCGGTATTATAAGCCTTCAATGTGAACTCTGAGAAGTGCCGCTCACTTTTAAGCATATGTAAGAAAGAGCTCTTGTAACGGATCATACTTTATACCCCACAGGATTTACACGTATATTTCGCCATTTAAAACGGTTTTGGCACACCCGCTGATTTTAATATCAACCACATTTTCCCCGTCAATATCAAGTTCAGTCCAGACCTGACCACCTCGATGGATCTCATAGCCCTGTTCTATGGTTGCACAAATTTTTCCACTTCCTTTTAAACGCTTGTTGCGATACAAGTAGCATGTAAGCGGACCAATAGCCGATCCTGTTACAGGATCTTCATTAATGCCAAGTTTTGGTGCAAAAAATCTCAGATGTGCAGCACTTGTCGGGTGTTTGGTATCGGTTGTAAAAACACAGAAACCATCTATTCTTGAACGGTGTGATAAATTCTTTAAATCCTCAAAGTTTGGTTTCATCTTCATCAGGGATTCCTGGGTAAGAAACGGTATATAGACATAATGCAAGTCTGAGAGCCATATTGGCAGAGATGTGTCCAGATGATCCCACGAAATACCCAAAGCGTTGAAAAGCTCAAAACGTTGACCCGTATATTCTTCAAATGTTGGCAAAGGTACACCAAAGCTATACATCGGCTTTTGGGTTTCAGTAATAATTTCAACGGGTAGAATACCGGAACGGGTTTTTACTTTCAGTGCAGTTAGGGGTTTGGACGGATCAACACCATAGAGTTTTTCTTCAAATACAGCATGCAAAGCCGCAATTGTACCATGGCCGCATAAATCTACTTCAGTCTCAGGGGTCTTCCAGCGAATTTCAATATCATAGTCATTTGAATTATTGGTAAAGACAAACGCAGTTTCAGATAAGTTCATCTCTCTGGCAATGGCTTGCATTTGTTCATCGTTTAAACCATTAGCCTCTGAAATAACGGCGGCAGGGTTTCCGGTGAAGGTGCGGTCGGTAAAAGCATCAACTTGCTTTATTTTGTAAGTTTTCATTTGAGCAAGTCTGAGATATTGAGTTAAAACATCCTTTTGAGGATCCTATACTTAAAGTATAGTTTAATTGATGTAGCTTTGCAATAAGCGACAAAGAGAAATGATAATAAAAATTTAATCCTGTTCCAGAGCTACACAAACCAGGGTATCGCGCTCTTTAACATAATACAGAGTCTTGTCCTTAAGAAAAAACCCGTCCATAATTAATCCGCTCATGGCTTTACCCAGGCTGTCGGAATAGATGAGGCTGTTTTCGTTATACAATCGTAATTCATAATTAAGGGCCTGAACGGGCGTTCCAGCTGATGTATTGACCATGAGATCGGTTTGTTCATGAAAACCAACAATTGTAAAAGGATTTTCCACAATTAGATCCAGGCCTGAAATTAACCGCTCAGGTTTCACCTTTAAATTTTTTTGTGAAATCAGTTGTTCTGCCGAGGACGAGTCGGTAGCAATGGTATGTGGCAGGATCACATTCTGCAACTGCTCTAAATTATAGGCCGAATTTCGAAGGGTGTTGGCTTTTTCAACATCAAAACCCAGATCGTTTTTAATATCGCCGTTTTGGGCATCAACGATCAGGAACTTGCGCTCGGCAAATCCTTCTGCATTGGTTTCCTGGTAGCATAAAAACGTGTTGTCTTGGTTGGCGCAGATAAACGTCAGATCTTCCTGTGCCCATAACGTGTGCTTGCTTTTTGTATCGACGGCCCAAATTCCCATGTGCTCCGGGTTGTTAGGATCACTATAACTGTGAAAATAGACGGTGTCTTTAAGCACATATTCCATGCCTACCCACCAGCCTTCACCAACCGGTTTACCTTGTTGATCACTTCCCGAAGTATAAAGAACAAAATCATCCCATATCGGCCGGCCGGATTTCTGATCCAGAAGCACGAAACTGACTTTTTTTTCAGTGCTTGAGCGGTGTTCAATAATCAGTTTCTGATCTTCCAGAAAGAGCATTCGCCATAAATTCCCGGATTTTTGATATTGCCACTGAGGTTTGATTTGTTTGCTCAGAAAGTTAAACATGATGGATTTGGATAAGTATCTTGAAAATTTAAAAGGCCGGATTTTAAAATCACCATACCTTTTCAATGTAAAGATGTTATTTTATGTTTTTCAAAACAACAACCGGAATCTGATTTGCGTTTTCTTGATATTGTAAGGGTGGCGTTTTTGCATTTAAATGAGCGCAAACGCCAGACCCTGCTAACAGCACTTGGTGTAGCCATTGGTAATGCTATGCTGATCACGACAATTGCTGTAACAACCGGTTCATCGGCAAATATTCGTGAAAAAATCATCGATACCTCACCACATGTAACGGTTTTCCCCGAACTGGTTCAGCCTCGTGTTCCCCAAAATCTCATAAGGGACACTCTTCGGCATCAACTGGCTATTGTTGATAAAAATGTGGTTAATAAAGACAAACCTGTTATTAAAGCCTATACCGAGGTGATGTCGATTGCAGAATCCATTGAAAATATTGAAGAAGTTTCGCCATTTGTTAATACCAAACTGATTGCCCGAAATAAAACCCGGTTTAAACCCTGTGTAGCAAAGGGGATCATCCCGGAACGCGAAGCCAATGTGGCCAATCTGGAGAAAATCATTAAAACAGGTTCATTGGAAGAACTCTCATATACGCCAAACGGCATTATCCTGGGGGATATCCTTGCCAGTGATCTTCGGGTAAAATATCGCTCTCGTATCGACCTGGTTACAGAAAATGGTGAGATTTTTCCTGTTATCGTTACCGGCACGTTTCAGAGTGGTTTTTCGGAGTTTGATAAAACCATTGGCTATGTGAATTTAAGGCTCGCCCAGCGCATTGAAGGCCTTTCTGCAAGTACGGTAAGTGGGATTGGCATTAATACTCGTGAAATTGAACAGTCTTTTTCACTGGCTAATCTCGTTGAAAACCTTTCAGGATACAAGGCTGAAAGCTGGGATGAGACCAATAAAAATGTACTCGGTTTTATCAAGCGGAATAACACCGTTACTTTGGTACTGGTTGGATTTGTTTTTGTTGTGGCCGGCCTGGGTATTTATTCAGTTATGACAACTGTTGTGCTTCAGAAAACCAAAGACATTGCCATCATGCGATCTTATGGCGTGGGGCGAAAAACAATCGCATTAATTTTTATGATTGAAGGTGTTGTTATCGGGGTGATTGGCGCCATATTTGGAAGCATACTGGGTCACTTGATTTGTGATCTGGTGGCAAGCATTCGATTTACGGCCAGTAATGCAGGCGTGGTGAGAAGCGACCGAATAAATATTCTGGAAACCCCCGATGCTCATGTGATAGTGGTGATCTTTGCAATTATTGTAACGGTGCTTGCAGCCTTTTTCCCTTCCTGGCGTGCAGCCAAACTGATTCCGGTTCGAGTCTTGAGGGGTGAAGTGGCTTAAAGCTCCGTAAAGATATTATAAACCGGCATAAACCGAGCTCGTAGGTTAAAACTAAAAGATATGGATTTAGCACTGCCCATTGCAAAGACATCTGTAAAGTTTTTAAACCCGAATTCAAGAGAAAAATTCGGGTAATCCAACCCTGTTCCAAGAGACCATCCAAATCCATTTTCTCCGCCAACCCTGATTCCGGTTCTCAGGGGTACGGTTTCTAAAAATCTAAGTTCAGCGCCCAGAGCTACAATTGGAATGGTTGTATTGCCAAAGTTGTCGTTAAAGCCCTGTATCCAGTCGAGCATTACGATATACTCGAACGGTGAGTCGAAACGCATGGCCCCGCTGGCACGCAGATGGGTTGGCAACCAGACACTAAAGCTTTCTTTTGTGATGGATTCATCAAATATGGCCTCCAGGCTATCTGCTTGTGCTTGTACTCGATCACTGTCCAGAATTTCATCAAAACCACCAAAATCGATACTGCCATCCCTGGAACGCGATTCCGAATTTTCACTAAAGCTTACGACTCCAAAATCATTCAAAGCCAGCGACACATCCAAACGATCTGAAATTTTTGCCGATATACCCAAATTCAAACCCATACCAAAGCCAGCTGAGCTAGGAAAAGGGAAAAATGAACCGTTATTATCAACTGCTGAGTTATAGGCTTGTCTGAATGAATACTTGCCACTTCCTGATATGCTGTCGCCATTGGCAGAAAAGAAAAGATCTGTTCCGGATCCATCACCATCTATATAAGCATAAGGGGTTATGAATTTAAGAGTTGCTCCACCTGTAATATCATACAGATGGGCAAATCGTCTTACGCCAACAGGGATATAATCAGTAATTTCGGTAGCGGCTGATATGCCATATTCGCGATACCACCAGGCTGCAAACTTGGTGTCGTTCAGGGAAATGGTGTTATTGAAAAATGATTCGTTTCCGGTAAGTCCCAGCACAAAGAGATCTTTGTTGATGTCGCCACGGGTACCGGATTTGTCATTAATACTGAACGCAAAAGTGGTATTTAACGGATCGAAGAAATATGAAAAACCAAGCAGGGAATAATTGATGTTGCTGTTGAGTTCAAAGATGTCTTCAACATTTGAAAGGAACTTTGTTTTATCAGACTCAGACCATTCGGTTTTTTCACCACCCGGAAGGAGTTTTCGGCTGTCTTTTCCAAAAAGTTCGTTATACAGATCTACATCAACGGAGTTGTTTTCAATATTAAATCCAAGTGGAAATGCACTTACGGTTAGTGCCATAGGTTGACTGGGAGTTTCAAATACATGCAGACGCCCAACATTTACATCGACGGCTGGCAGTCCGGATAGGTAAGCTCCACCGGATCCGGCAAATGATGTTGCAGGAACATTTTCGATATAAGATTGTGCTCTCAATAAAAAGGGAGCAAGCAAAAACACAGATAAAAAAAACAGCAGTTTTAAGTTTTTTGGAGGACGAGCAATTGTCATAAAACCACGCGTTAGAGTTTTTTATGAAAAGACAGTTATGGTCTGATACCAAATGCACATATCATCATTGAAAGAACATATAATAATGTACCAAATGAATTGTACCAAATGGCCTTTCCATGAGGATCTTTCACCAATGTGCGTTGCATAGGCAATTGAATGGCCAGCAATAGACCAGCAGCGATGGTGAATTCCCACTCGGATTTATATATAAGAATACCAATAGCACTCATTTGAGCCAGATTCATGATAAGGGCTGCCAGTATAGCGGCCTTTTTTTCACCTATCTGTACGGGGATAGATTTTACGCCTTTAATTTTATCACCGATCACAGATTTAAAATCGTTTAAGGTCATGATGCCATGAGCGCCAAGTGAGAAGATAATGGCCATGGCAATGGTTTCACCTGAGGGGTAGCCTTGTGTGATGGCAAAACTTCCTGTAAGCCACGGAACGCCTTCATAAGCAAATCCGACAATCAAATTACCAAACCATCCGTTTTGCTTTGCACGGAGAGGTGGCCCGGAATAAGCATGGGACATTAACACACCAACAAACGAGATATACATTACGTAGGGGTGAATGGACCAGGCCACGATAAATCCGATAATGATCAATGAGAAAGTAACCAGCCAACTGGCTTGTTTGGAGATCAGTCCTGAAGGTATCGGGCGCTGGGGTTCATTTATCGCATCTACTTCGCGATCGAAATAGTCATTCATAGTCTGAGACATAGCACACAAAAGCGGGCCGGCTAAAAGAAGTCCCTTGAGTAATATCCACCAGGTATCAGAGATGCTTTCTCCGGTGGAAACCACACCACAAGTAAAGGCCCACATAGGTGGGAACCAGGTGACGGGTTTCATCAACTGCGGAATGGCGCCCGGTTTTAATACAAAACCAGGACGATTCACATTTTCTATAGCTTTTAGGATATCATTTCTCTTAGCATCGCTAATACGGGAGTCATTGACATGTTTGTCCAACATCTCCTGTATAGAAGTATTAGCAATCGGGTCTATAACATCATGTTTTGGTGCGGTACTTTCCAAATCGCTCTGAATGTTTGAATTCAATTATTGCGTGACTTCTAACCTGAAAGGTATAAAATAAGTTTTTTTTTGTTTTTTCATTGAAAAAACAACACAATCGCAACATTCGGTGTTACTGTGTAGTTTTACATAACTCACGGTGTTTGGTAAGGAGTTCTTCCACAGAGTGTTTGGCTTGTCCCGAGTACAACATTTGCTTGGACTTGTCTATACCTTCCTGAATACTTCCTGAAACGCCACTCACATAGCAAGCCAGTCCTGAGGCAAAAATGGTGGCATCATGTTTAGGCTCACCGGCCTGCCGATCAAAAATCTGCCACATAATTTTGTGATTTTCTTCAACATCCCCGCCCAATAATTGATCCAGGGTATGTCGCTTTAAACCAAAATCCTCCGGGTGGACCGTGTAATTTCGAACCATACCCTCATTGAGTTCGGAAATAAAGGTCGGCCCACATACGCTCGGTTCATCCAATAAGTGTCCCTCATCAGTCTGGCCATGCAGAATAATGCAATGCCGGGCTTCGAGCTGGCGAAGGACCTGGGTAAAGATTCCGGTAAGTTCTTTGCTATATACCCCAATAACCTGCCTTTTAGCCCCCGCAGGGTTTAAAAGAGGCCCCAGCATGTTAAAAATGGTTCGAATGCCAAGCTCTCGTCTTACAGGAGCCACCACCTTCATGGCGCTGTGATACAGCGGGGCAAATAGAAATACAAACCCGGTTTCTTTGTAGAGGTGTTCTGCTTGCTCTTTGTTGAGATCAATTTTAAAACCCATATGCTCCAAAACATCCGCACTACCGCACCGGCTGCTTACCGAGCGGTTTCCATGCTTGGCAATTTTTACCCCACAAGCATGGGCAAGCAAGGAACCGGCAGTTGAAATATTGAATGTATTAGAGCCATCGCCACCAGTTCCGCAGGTATCGATAAAATCAGATCCAAGGTCCGGATGAATGGCCTTTGCAAGTATAGACTTAGAGGCACCAAATATTTCCTCTACTTCTTCACCTTTTTGACGAAGCAAAACCAAAAACGCTCCGATCTGTATGGGCGAGACCTCACCTTCCATAATTTCGTTCATGATGAACTCCATTTCAATATCGGTTAAAGTCTGGCCATCGAGGAGTGCTAATATCGCATCTTCGGTTGTCATAATGTGGTGATGTGTTTTAATGCTTTTACAAATTGCGAGATCTCCTCGCATGTATTATAAAAATGTGGGGCCACACGAATAAACTGGTCACGGGGAGAGACTTCAATTTTTTCTTTGGCCAACCGGGCTGCCACTACAGAAACATTATGCAATCCCGTTACAGAAACAATGCCTGATGAATGCTCAGGTTCCGCATTAAGATAGGGTTGAAAACCTTCAGATAAAAGTTCGGATTTCAAATGTGATGTCAAATGTAAAATTTTCCGGGAAATGCAATCAATGCCAAGTTCAGAAAATATACAAAAGGCCTCGTTAAGTCCAATAATACCCATCCAGTTCATGGTGCCCAGTTCGTAACGCTGTGCAGTGGGGTGCAATATCAAATCATAGTCCAGCATTTCCCAGGCATTTTCAACGCTTAGCCAGCCAACAAAAACCGGGTCTAACTTACCGAGCAGTTCAGGTGTGATGGCTACAAAGCCGCTGCCCATGGGTGACATCGCCCATTTATGCCCGCCGCAGGCTAAAAAATCAATACCATCCGTTTCGAAATCCAGGGGCATGGCTCCAAGTCCCTGGATGGCATCCACAGAAAAGATGATGTTGTGTGCATGGCAAAGCTGGCTTAACTGCTTCAGATTTACCCGGTAACCGCTTAAAAACTGAACATAGCTGATGGAGAGCAGCCGGGTGTTAGGGGTGATCCTGGCCTGGATATCATCCGGGTCAAGAATGCCGTTGCGGTCGCTGAAAAAATCAATCTCCACGCCTTTTTTTTGAAGATTCAGGAAGGGGTAAATATTTGAGGGGAATTCTTTATCATAAAGAAGAATGCGGTCGCCTTTTTGCCATGTTAATCCCTGGGCCAGCAAATTAAGGCCATAACTGGTGTTGGGTACGAACCCAATCTCAGCGGTTTGTGCGCCAATAAATCCGGCAATGCGCTCACGAGCCGATTTCAAAGCCGGCTGAAGCGTTGGAAAATAATTTTCAATATCGCATCGGTGACGCTCCATTAAGTGAGATTGTATGGCTTCATAAACCGGTGAGGGCATGGGTGAAACTGCCGAATGGTTCAAATAGATAAATCCATCTTTGGTGTGCGGAAACATTCGCCGGTATGCCTCGGTTTTTTCTATAAAGGCGTTTTGAGAATCGTCCATAAATCTTGGATTGAGAAAATTAAAGTACCGGTATTGACTGGTTTTGCTTGTTAGGCTGAAATCATTCCATACCCGATAATGTTTATAGAAGTAAATAAAATCAACATTAGCTAAAATTATGACAACTTTGCAACACACTCCGGCAGAACAGACTTCAACCGTTGAGATGGTTCTTTCGAAAATAACAGGATTGGGATTAAATGCCGTTTTAATAACCGATCTTTATGATATTCGCTGGCTTACCGGGTTCAGCGGATCAAGCGCAACCGTGCTATTAACAGCGGCACAGGCCTGGCTTTTTACAGATTTCCGTTACCAGGAACAGGTCAAGACCGAAGTAAAAGGCGCCACGCCGGTTATCCTAACCAGCTCTCTTGAAGAAGAGCTTTCTAAGGCTGATTATGCCATCGGGCCCAAAATCGGGTTTCAGGCCGATAAACTCTCCTATGCCGAAGTCGAGAGATACCAGGAAAAAATTCCCGCAAAAGAGTGGGTGGCTGTTTCGGAGCTTTGCGATGAGTTTGTCATGATCAAAACACCTCACGAAATTGAGTGCATGAGAAAAGCTGTGGAGATCAGCGATAAGGTATTTGAAAAAATCCTGCCGATAATTTCACCCGATGTTACCGAACTGGATATTGCAGCAGAAATCTCCTATTGGAATAAAAAGTTTGGTGCCTCAAAAGACTCTTTTGATCCAATAGTTGCCAGCGGGCCAAACGGGGCATCGCCTCATGCCAGGCCATCAAGTCAAAAGCTGGTGCCAAATGCATTGATCGTGATTGATATGGGGTGCATGTACGAAGGTTATGCCTCCGATCAAACCCGGACTGTTGCGCTTGGACAAATCACCCCTGAAGCTAAAGAGGTCTATCATGCTGTTTTGGATGCGCAACTTTTAGGCATAGAGGAGGCGCAATTAGGTAAAACAGGCAAACAGGTCGACCAGGCTGTTCGGGATCTTCTGGATAAAAAAGGGTATGGCCAGTATTTTGGTCATGCGTTAGGCCATGGGGTTGGCCTGCAGGTGCATGAAAAACCTGTGCTTAGCAAGCACAATGATAAACCACTCAAGCCTATGAATGTGGTAACGGTAGAACCGGGGGTTTATATTCCTGGGAAATTTGGCGTTAGAATTGAAGACATGGTGGTTATCACCGAGCAAGGTGCCGAGCCCTTACAAAAAAGCCTGAAAAACCTTATTGAACTTTAAGGCACTTCTGTTTAAATTGATCGTATGACTTAAAGATAGAGAGAGTTAGGTTTAATATTATGATGAGATATTATGAAAAAGCAGGAAAAAAAATATCGTGGGATATCGCGGATCGATTCCCATGATACTCACGGGTGGTTTGTAAGGGCATACAAATCAGGTAAAACCACTTCCAAGTTATTCAGTGATTCCATCTACGGAGGCAAAGATCAGGCTTTGAAAAAGGCTATTGATTTTCGTCAGGAACTCGTAAACCGATTATCCCAGTCTGGCTCAACAGTATCAGAAAAATCTTCCGGGGCACTTTCAGCAACTGCAACCAAATTAAATACACCAAAAGTCCTTGCAAAAAAGGCCATGAAGTTGGCCATTGCTCCATATTCCAAATTTAAAGTTGGTGCAGCGCTTTTAACCCAAACCGGTGAAATTTACACCGGACACAATATTGAATCGCCTTCTTACAGCTTAACCATTTGTGCAGAGCGGGTGGCTCTTTTCAAAGCGCTCAGCGAAGGTGCTCGTGAGTTCAAGGAAATTGTAATCACAGCCAACTCCGATTCATTTTGCTTTCCATGCGGAGCATGCCGTCAGAGTTTGATGGACTTTGCCCCTAACCTTAAGGTGATATTGATGAATAAAAAAGGCGAGACAAAGTCGTTTAAAATTGAAAAACTATTACCTCACGCATTTACAACCGATAACTTAAAGTCTAAACGTGCATCCCGTTGATCCAGTCGGAGGCCAGGAACTAACTGAAATAAATACATTTGGCAGTGTTGAAATCATTGCCAGGTTGCATGTAGAGATTTTTAAGCCTACCCTCGATAACCGTTACAGCAGCAACGAAATCGTATCCCACAACCATGATCGTATTCCTTCAAAACTTGTCTAAACATCCGGCGAAATTCTTCAGCTGGCAAAACAAGCCGATGTGGTTGGCATTGATGAAGCCCAATTTTTTGATCATGGGATTGTAGATGTTGTTGAAACATTGGCCTCGCAAAAAAAGCGGGTGATTATTGCCAGTTTGGATCTGGATTTCCGGGGACGGCCGTTCGGGCCCATCCTTATTTGTTATGCATCGCCGACTATGTGACCAAAACGCTGGCTGTATGCATGAAATCCGGATTGCCTGCTTCCAGAACCCAACGTATTGTTTCAAGTGAGAAGCTCATAGAAATTGGCCATACCGATAAGTACGAGGCCCGGCACCGGGCATATTTTTCACCACCCTCACAATCTTAAAATTCATCCCCTGTAACTACCATTTCGTATTTCTAAAGCTTATATTATAATCTGTTCATGTAATCCCTGATTTTCTTCACTAAATCTTTATCGCATATGCTCAAACATATTTTTGTACTCTGCTTTTCATTAATCCTCGTGTCTCAAACAGCTTACGGACAATTTGAAGGATTTTTTGATGTAAAACTCAAAGCCCAGAATGTAGAAACCACTTCCAGGCAATTTTACTCAGATGGAAATGTCAGGAATGAGACCAAGATGAACATTCCGGGGATGGGTGTTAAACAAATGGTAACCATCTTTAAAGCCGATGATCCTGATCGAATACTCTCACTGGATGTATCCAATAAGACATACTCGGAAATCGATCTAAGCTCAATGCCAATGATGCAGAATTATTCCAAAAATGCATCATCAAAACGTTCGGATGCAAAAATTGAAAAACTGGGTAAGGAAAAAATTCTGGGTTATACCTGCGATCATATCCGAATCACTTCCGAAGGTAATAAAACAGAGCTTTGGATTACCGATAAGATCCTGGGATACGAAGCATTTGAAAAAATGTCGCGTCAGAATAAGAACGCCAACCAGGGATTTATGAGTGCCATGCAGGAAGCGGGGGTTAGGGGCTTTCCGTTAAAAATGTTGGATAAATCATCGGGTATGGTTTGGGAAGTGGTTAAAATCAAGAAACAAAAGGTTCCCTCTTCAAAGTTTGCCATTCCTAAAGGCTACAATAAAGTTGCGATGCCGGGAATGGGAGGCATGTCTGAAGAGCAGATGAGAAAAATGCAGGAAATGATGGAAAAAATGAAGTCGCGTTAAACCTACAAATGAGTTGTCGTTTTTGTATTGGGAGAATCATTAAAAACCAAAACATTATAACTATGAAAAAAATCCTCTTAATTCCGCTGCTGCTTAGTTTTATCCTGGTCGGTGCTGCACCGCTACAAGCTCAGTTCTTCAAGAAACTTAAAGAAAAGGCTGAAGATGAAGCGGTAGATAAAGCTGCCGATAAAGCCATAGACGCCATTTTTGAAGGTGATAAAAACAAGGCTTCTGAATCGTCTCAGTCTTCGGCAAAGTCAGAAAAGGCAATGGAAGATCAAACCAGTCCGAAGCTTAACTGGGCCAAGTTTGATTTTGTCCCCGGCGATAAAGTGATATTTACCGACGGCCCTGATCAGTCTGAAGAAAACGGGGAGTTTCCTTCCCGATGGGATCTTAATAATGGCACGGTAGAAATTGCAGAGGTTGATGGCCAGAAGGTGATCATGTTTCGTGATGGCAAGCCGGAGATCATCCCTTACATGAAAAATCCAAAACAGGATTATCTGCCCGAAACCTTTACCATTGAATTTGATTATTACCGTCCGGCTGAAGGTGGAAATATCTATCTGTACCTGTATGATCGTAAAAATCAGAAACGGCCAAAAGGCGAATCCAATATTTGGGTGTCTTACAACGAAATCAAATGCAAAGCCTATGGCAGCAGATATCCGGATAAACTTGACCGCTATAAAGGCAAATGGACGCATGTATCCATTGCTTATACCAAAGGTAAATTAAAAGCATATTTTGACGACGTAAGGCTTTTAAATATTCCACGTCTGGATTTTGAACCTACCGGTTTTTCTATGCGGTTTCAGAGGGCCAACCCGAAACATCTGTATTACCTAAAAAATGTACGCATTACCGAAGGTGGGGTCAAGTATTACGATAGGGTGTTGTCTGAAGGAAAAATTGTGGTGAATGGTATCCGGTTTGATGTGGGCAAAGCCACACTTTTGCCAGAGTCCATGGGCCCGATCAATGAAATTTGTGACCTGATGAAAAAACACAAGAATGTGAAGTTTAGTGTGGAAGGCCACACCGACAGAGATGGTCAGAACGCCCTCAACCGTGCCTTATCGCAAGACCGGGCTAAAACCGTTATGAATAAGTTAATTGAAATGGGTATTGATAAATCCCGTTTGAAATCCAAAGGCTGGGGTGAAAGCAAACCCATAGACAACAACAATACCCCTGAAGGAAAAGCCAACAACAGGCGGGTTGAGTTTGTTAAGATCTAAGAAAACCTTTCAACGGTATTGAACAGAAAACCCACTGCAACCAGTGGGTTTTTTATGGTTCATATCCCAAACCTCTCAAAAACAGAAGACTTAAAAACTTTCAATGACGGATTATTAGAAGAAAATAGGTTAGCCCTCTCCTGATGGGAGAGGGCATGGAGCAGATGAAAAAGTTGATCTTAACCACTTTCTCTTGTTTCTGCTTTTATTCTATCAGCAATCCAGATTTTAATAATGGATTGTCTTGTAATACCAATTTTGGTTGCTTCCTGATCCAGGGTTTCAATCATCCATTCAGGAAAATCAACATTAACTCGTCTTTGTTTTAGGCCGGGTCTTTTCTTTGAGGTTAAATCCAGATGCTTGGTGATATCCTCGCCAGCATCAAACAGCTCGTCTAATTCTTTAGCTTTCATAATACAATGCCCTTTCGCCTTTTCTGGATCTGCGCACGGAAATGATTCTGATGCGCCCTTCTCTTTGTGTAAAATGCGGTCCAAAGCTTTTTATTTATCATGGCAATCAGTGCAAACCTTGGTTCATCATCGCTTTTTTGCGCGAATTTCAAGCCTGTTACTGTCTAACCATAACGCCTTTGATACTTTAAAGTCTATACCATGTTTAAGCTTGTTAGAAGCACTTTTCTTAGGATCATATTCAAACGCCATTCTTATATGATATTTATACCTAAATTATACCTTTTTTGTTTAATTTTAACAAAGCATTATTATCTCTGACATTTCTCAACGCAATCATCTTGCTAAGATTTTTGATAAGGGACATAGAAGAAGAAAACCATTTGCCCTCTCTTTATGGGAGAGGGCCGGGGTATAGGGGGAAAATAAATTACTGGCGGCTCAGGGTTAAATATACCAGGGTTTGGTTGAGTAACTGATAGCCGACTTCACCAAACGTAAACGAACCCGATACCGGGAGTTTTTTGTTTTCCAGCTCACCCACTACATAATACACCACGCAGAGTATGGAGTAGATAACCTCTTCATCGGGGTAGAACTCTATACGCTTCTGAAATTCTTCGTAGTAATTATCGATGGGTTTGGCCAAACGATAGACTTCATCACTGAACACAGGTGCATAGAACAAAACCGATTTGTTTTCGGCATCAACCTTTTCAATACTTCGGTTGATAAGTGCGCCGTTATAGTTGGCAATCAGAGGCAGGCCGGGCGCATAATTACGCTCGGTTAAATACTCGGCCAGGTTGGCCGGTTTGCCGTTGATCATACAATCTGTTTGCAGAAAAGCGGTTTTTGGAAATGTTATGATATCTGAATTTTCATCAATTTCCATCAGGTTGAAAATTTCAATTTTTGCAAATTTTTCTTCCGGGATTTTAACATGCATGGCCACACCACGATCTTCAAACCTGGCTTGATCCGGCCCAAAATATGTCTTAGCCGTTGCCTGACCCAGCAAGTTCAAATCGAAACCTGAAACATAACCGGTGATGGGTTTAAAGAAAATATCTTTGTAGGTCATGGAGTTGATGCTGAACGACTCATGAATCCCGGAACCCGAAGGCAGGATCAGGATGGTAAACCCGTTCTCGTAGCTGTTTTCAGTTATGGTATGGATATCGTCCTCTGAGTAGGTTTTCAGGGTGAAATCCAGCCCATAACTGCTCATATCATCCACAAAAATTTTATCTTTGGAAAATGTGCCCCCCTCATCGGTCATAAAGTATGGAATAGTGCCCCCGATCCAGTTTCCGGCCGGCAATTGATCCAGGACGGATTCATCAGCTGATAAAACAAGCTTGGCACCGTGAAGAATTTGTTCGCTGACTTCTGCTATGGTATAAAGTTTTTTTTGCATCATTTACCAGTTTTTGAAAATGTGTTTAAAATCTCTTTGAACTGCCAGAGGGAATTTTGAACATAAGTTGTAGATTTGATCGATCGCCTCTTCAACTCTGAGCTTTCCACTACGGATGTCTTTTCGGATTTGATGTAATTGAACCTGAAGCACGTAATTTTTAAAATCGTAGTCGATCTCGCCTAAAATGATCTGGCGCCATTCATTTCGGCTTTTATCAGGTAGCTGTCTTTTGCTGGCAGAAGATGTAGCTGGTGAAGACACAGACTTGTCTTCAGATATTATTCGCCGTGCCAGTTTTAAAAGAGTTTCCATGGCCTCTTCGATCGAAACAGCACCATGCCTGACATCTTTCTGAGCCTGATGCAACTGCATCTGCAAAGCATAATGTTTAAATTGCTGCCGTGTCTGTCCCATGATCATATCTTTAATAAGCTCCCGGGAAAAACCGGTGCTGCCCGAAGATTTCTTAGGTGTTTCGGGCTGAGATTTGGGCTGCCTGGTTAATACCTTTTTACACAGGCCGAGCAAATTATTTGCGGCGCTCTCCAACGAGGTATCACCATTACGGACATCTTTCTGAGCCTGATGCAATTGCATCTGCAGAGCATAATGTTTGAAACTCTGTGAACTTTGGCCCTGGATCATCTCTTTGATGGTCTCCAGGCTTATTTTAGATCCTTCGGAAGATTGAGGACTGGAAGTGGCCCTGGATTTTCCGGCCAGGATACGTTTGCAAAGCTCAAAAAGATTTTTAGCTGCAATATCCAGGGAAACCGTGCCATTTCGGACATCTTTCTGAGCCTGATGCAATTGCATTTGCAAGGCATAGTGTTTGAACTGAAGTTTCTTTTCACCTAGGATCATTTGTTTCAATGTCTCAAGGTTGATTTTAGTGCCTGAAGATGACGGTTGTGCTTTGGCGGCAGTTTTACCGTTTCCTCTCAGGACTTTTTGGCAAAGCTCAAACAAACTTTGGGCAGCAGTCTCTATAGATATATTACCATTTCGGACATCTTTCTGAGCCTGGTGAAGTTGCATCTGCAGGGCATAGTGTTTGAAACTCTGTGAACTTTGGCCCTGGATCATGAGTTTAATGTCCTCCAGAGTAATGCCCGAACGATTGCCGGAGGAGGCGATTTTTGGCTTTGATAAATCTGGTCTTTGAGTGTGTGAGGAAACAGGTTCTAACTTAATATCTGAGATGGTTCCCTGAGATATACATAAACCATGTTTGCTTAAATTATGGGAGATGATATCCATAACTTTTTCCAGTACATTATTACTGGCAAGTACCTGGCGAAATTTTATGTATTGGGGATCTTCATCAAGAAAACACTCTTCCTGAAAATCCAAAAAGTATTGGAAGGAGATCCGGTCGGTGATCAGATTCAAAAGTTCCTGATCGGAGATGTTGTAAAAACGCTGAAGCAATAAGTATTTTATGTTCAGCAAAATTTTATCCTGATCAAGTTCCAGTTCAGGAGTGTCTGAAAAATCAAAATTTCGGATATAATTTAGAACATTTGGCCAATTAGCACAGGCATTAATCTGATCAAATGTAAGCTTAAGTTGTTTAGAAACAGGTTTTGTTTGTGATGTCATGTGTTAAACCAAAGTATTATCTGAATAGGGGCTTTACGGACTTTCATCAAATTTTATCAAAAAAAAAACACCAAAAATAACACCTAAACTACCGGGTTAGACCATAAAATAATATGTTCCGGGAAAATTTATAAGTTGAAAAATCTTTTTTTATGTCATTATCACTAACCATTCTTGATGCGGCTACATTGGGAGCCGATATTGGATTCGAGGAGTTCAAAGCATTTGGCAATGTAACCATTTATTCTCAAACCATGCCGGATGAAACCCTTGATAGGGTCAAGACCTCCGATATTGTGATCACCAACAAAGTGGTGCTTTCAAAAGATATCCTTGAGAAATCACCTAGATTAAAACTGGTTTGTATTGCAGCTACAGGTATGAACAATGTGGATTTGAATGCAGCAAATGCCTTAAATATTGAGGTTAAAAATGTATCGGGGTATTCCACCGAAAGCGTTGTACAATCTACCTTTTCTCATGTGTTGTATCTCCTGAACCAACATGCTTACTACGATATTTATGCCAAGCACGACTGGCAGAAAAGCCCACTTTTTACCCACATTGGACCAACATTTTATGAGTTGTGCGATAAACAATGGGGCATTATCGGTATGGGCACCATAGGTCGTCGTGTGGCCGAAGTGGCCAAAGCCTTTGGCGCCAAAGTTGTTTATTACTCCACATCCGGAAAAAATACCGATGCCGGATATGAGCATCTTTCATTGGAAGAACTTCTGAGCACCAGCCAGATAATTACGATACATGCCCCGCTCAATCAAAATACCAAGGGCCTGATCAACGCAGAAAAATTACGGGTCATTCAGGAAGGGAGCGTTTTGGTGAATATGGGCCGGGGGGGCATTATCAACGAAGGGGATCTGTCGGAGACGATCGATGAACGACGCATATATTTTGGCCTGGATGTCATGGCCAGGGAACCGATCACGCCTGATCATCCTTTGCTTGACATAAAACACCACGAGCGGTTGTCTTTAACCCCGCATATGGCCTGGACCAGTGTTGAAGCCCGCCACAGGCTGCTTAATGGGATTAAGGCCAATATTGAAACCTTTATTGAAACGCATCCCGATATTGAGAGCTGAGCTATATTTTTATGGTTTATGATTCAAATCATTTTTTCGTCTAAGTGTCTCCTGTAGATTGATGGCAGTTCGTAGAATTTCTATCAATTTTAAACAGGTACAGCTTATGTCAATGTTTTGTAATCAGTGTGAGGAAGCTTTAAACAACCAGGGGTGTCAGACCATCGGTGTGTGCGGAAAACCGGAACATACCAGTAAACTGCAAGATCTGCTGGTACATCTGTTAAAAGGTTTAAGCGTGTATCAGCTTGAAGCGCACAATCAGGAAAAAGCCACGCCTGATATAGATCGATTTATCACACAGGCCTTATTTATGACCATCTCCAATGTCAATTTTGATGATCAGCGGTTTGTGCAAACCATAAGAACCTGTGTAGACTACCGCAATGCTTTAAAAGAATTTAAGGTTGAAACGGCCAGGTACGAGAGCATGGCCTTAACATGGTCACCGATTACTGAAGCAGATATTATCGTCAAGTCTCATGCCGAAGAGATCCACCATTATGGCGATAATGAGGATATCCTTTCACTTAAAGAGCTGGTAATTTATGGTGTTAAAGGAATGGCTGCTTATGTAAAACATGCCGAAAATCTGGAGTATGAGAACCATGCTATTTATCGGTTTATCTCAAAAGCACTGGCTAAAACACTTGAGCATTCAATAAGCATAGATCAGCTTTTAGATCTCGTAATGGAAACAGGGAAATTCGGCGTGGAAGCCATGGCTTTGCTCGATAAAGCCAATACCGAAACTTATGGCCACCCCGAACTAACAAAAGTCAATTTAGGAGTAAGGCAAAATCCGGGTATTCTGATTTCAGGACATGATCTCAACGATCTGGAAGAGCTTCTGGAGCAGACAGAAGGTAGTGGCGTAGATGTTTATACCCATTGCGAAATGCTGCCGGCCCACTTTTACCCGGTCTTTAAAAAATACGATCATTTTGTAGCCAATTACGGCAATGCTTGGTGGCAGCAACGCGAAGAGTTTGAAAGTTTTAACGGCCCGATTTTATTTACAACCAACTGCCTGGTACCACCTTTTGAAAAATCAACGTATAAAGATAAAGTTTATACCACCGGGTCGGTTGGTTTTCCAGGCTTCAAACACATTAAAACCGATATAAACGGCAAAAAGGATTACGCCGACATCATTGCTCAGGCAAAAACCTGCCAGCCGCCAAAAGAGTTGGAGAGTGGCGAACTGGTAGGTGGATTTGCCCACAATCAGGTGTTGGCTCTGGCCGATCAGGTGGTTGAAGCGGTTAAATCAGGTGCTATCAAACAATTCTTTGTGATGGCCGGGTGCGACGGTCGCATGCCCAGGCGTGAGTATTACACCGAATTTGCCAAAGAACTTCCGGCCGATACCATTATACTTACCGCCGGATGTGCTAAGTTCCGGTACAATAAATTACCGTTGGGGGATATTAATGGCATTCCCAGGGTTTTGGATGCCGGACAGTGCAACGACTCCTATTCGTTGGCAGTAATAGCTTTAAAACTCAAGGAAGTCTTTGAACTGGAGGATATCAACGACTTACCTATTTCTTACAATATTGCCTGGTATGAACAAAAAGCTGTTATTGTACTTCTGGCGTTGCTTTCTCTTGGGGTGAAAAATATACACCTCGGGCCTACCTTACCGTCGTTTCTCTCGCCAAATGTGGCATCGGTTTTAGTGGAAAAATTTGGCATTGCCGGCATTGGAACGCCAAAAGAAGATGTGGAACTGTTTCTGGGTTCAGCAGCTTCGTCATAAGCATTATGGAAAGGCAATCTTTCAGGAGGGTTGCCTTTCTGTTTAAATCTCTTTTAACCGCTGCCGAAGCTTTTCTGGGGCATCAATTATTATTTTCCCTTTATCAATAGCAATATAACCCTGGTTTGAAAGCTGCCGGATCACGCGTATGGTGGTTTCGGTAGTCAGGCCGCACATGTCGGCAATATCGCGTCGTTTTACCGGAATAGTAACCGGCCCGCCGCCTGGTTTGCTAAGTTTTTGGGTTAATCGTAACAGGTTTACAATAATGCGATGCTCAGGAGACTGGGTAGCCAATTCCCGAATCACGGTGTTTTTTTCCCTGAGCAGTCCGCACAGCTCGGTAATGATGCCCATGGCAAATTCAGGCTCATGGTTAAGAAAAGCCAGAAATTTTTCCCGCTCTATCTTTAAAATCTCAGTTGGCTCAAGCGTAATGCCGGTTGCAGGAAACGGGCGGTTATCAATCAATGGGGGAATAAGCATCACATCATTCGGGCCAAAAATATTTATGATGGTTTCTTTGCCATCATTGAGGTACTTAACAATTTTCACCTTCCCTTTTAAAATAATTGGAAAAAAAGCAGGAAAGGCATGTTCTTCAAAGACAAGCTCATGGGTTGAATAGGTTTTCAGACGACCTGCATCTTTTAATTCATTTTGTAAAGGCTGAGAAAGCCTTTGTATGAATGATTCCATAAAAATTATTTCAAAACAGTTTAATAAAGATCGGGCCGGCGATCCCGAAACAGATCGTTAAATTTACTGATGGCTTTGCTGCGGGTATTTTCCGGAAAAATTTCCGAGACGATCACCATATCTTCATGCGTTTTGGCTTTGGCCAGTTCAGCCCCGTTAAAATTATAAATAGCAGAACCACCGGTAAATATAAGGGTTTCCGACATGGCCTCTTCCGAGCCGCATCTGTTGGCCACGGCCATGTAGAGTTTGTTTTCGATGCACCTGGCAGGCAGAACCTGCTGCCATATGTTGGTGATCAGGTTCGAGGGGCATACGATCAGGTCGGCGCCTTCAAGGGCAAGCTTGCGTGTAGGCTCGGGAAATCGCCAGTCGTAACAGATCATCAACCCAATCCGGATATCGCGTTTTTCATCATAAACTGAAAAAAAACCGGTATCCCCGGGCGTAAATACCTTGTGCTCATGATAAAATAAATGGGCTTTCCGATAAACGCTGGGGGCTGTATCTGTTTCGGAAACCATCACAACGGAATTATAAAGCGCCGGGCCATCCTGTTCCATGAATCCCCCAATTACAAGAGCCTGTTTGTTTTGGGCAATCTCTTTAAAGAAACGGGTGTTGAGATGCCTTGAAAGCTCTGCAGCCTGCATTGCCTGCTCTTTAGAGTCGAAATAGTAACCGGTTAGGCACAATTCCGGCAGAACAAAAATATCTGCCTGGATGTTGTCTATTAACTCTGAAATGCGTTTACTATTTTTCTCTGGTTGAAGTTTTTCGGCAGTGAATTGAACAACAGCCAGTTTAAGAGAATGTGTCATAGAAATAAATCTATTGGGTTTCAGGTTTAACCATTAAGCCATGCAAAACGAGGGTGATCACATAAGCGGCGAAGCAGGCGCACGAACCAATCCGCCATTGCAGTCAGCCGATGTTAAACTTACGGAAGCCGTGAAAAAAAAACTGGCAACCTTGCCAACCTCTCCGGGTGTGTATCACTTTAAAGATAAAGATCAGAAAATCATTTACATCGGCAAAGCCAAAAACCTCCGGGCCAGGGTTCAATCTTATTTCAGAAACCTCAAAGAGCATAACGGCAAAACCCGGATGCTCGTGAAGCGCATAGCAGATTTTGAATTGATCATCACCAGCTCTGAGGTAGAAGCCCTGATTCTAGAAAACAACCTGATCAAGCAGTTTAAGCCGCGCTACAACATCAACCTTAAAGACGATAAAAGCTACCCGTATATCTGTGTGACCAATGAACGATTCCCACGGGTTTTTGCCACCCGTACCCTGAGACGTGATGGCTCGAAATATTTTGGCCCTTATACCGAAGTGAGGCAGATGAAACTTCTCTTGGAAGCTATCTCCGATATTTTCCAGGTTAGAAGCTGCTCACTCAAAATGACTCCGCAATCCATTAAAGCCGGCAAATTTAAGGTGTGCCTGGATTACCACATCAAGAAATGCCTGGGGCCATGTGAAGGTTACCAATCCGAAGAGGATTACAACGCCATGATTGATGAAGTGATCAAACTTCTAAAAGGGAAAACCCGCGATCTGGTCCATTCTTTAACCACCCGCATGAAAGCCTATGCCAAAGATCTCCAATTTGAGTATGCCGCTGAACTCAAACGGCAATTAGAGGCCATCGACAGGTATTCCTCCAAACAACGGGTAGTAACCACAGACGAAATGGATCGGGATATTTTTGCGATTGCCCGAGAAGATGATGACGCCTGCGGCACCATTTTCAAAGTCCGTGATGGTAAATTGCTCGGAAGCCAGCATTTTTACTTCTCTAATATTCAGGATGAACAAGACGAAGTCCTCATCAGTAAGTTAATGGAGAAATTCTACATCGATACCACCGATATTTTACCGGATGAAATTTACTGTCCCGTTTTACCGGCAAACCTGGAAGCCATTGAAGCCTTAACCCAAAAACGCCTTGCCGAAACCGGGCTGGAAAAGAAAATAAAGGTGGTTGTTCCGCAGATTGGCGATAAGGCTAAACTGGTGACCATGTGCAAGGCCAATGCCAGGCATTTGTTAGGCGAGTACAAGATCCAAAAGCAAAAACGCGGTGAGGCCATGGCTATTCCCAGGAGCGTGAATGCGCTGCAGCGAGATCTTCAGCTTAAAACCTTACCCAGGCGTATTGAGTGTTTTGATAATTCAAATTTCCAGGGTGAAGACGCAGTGGCCTCGATGGTCTGTTTTGTTGATGGCAAACCCAGAAAATCCGATTATCGCAAATTTCATATTAAAACCGTCAAGGGGCCCGACGATTTTGCCTCAATGGCCGAGATTATCGAGAGGCGCTATTTTGGAACACTTTCCAATGAATTAGACCCACCCGACCTGATTGTGGTCGATGGCGGTAAAGGCCAGTTGTCTTCGGCCTACGCGGTATTAAAAGAAAAGGGGAGTAAGGTACCCGTTATTGGTCTGGCCAAACGGTTTGAAGAGGTTTTTTTTCCAAACGAACAATTTTCGCATAACCTGCCCAAAACATCTTCTTCTATTAAGCTCCTGCAGCAAGTGCGCGATGAAGCCCACCGGTTTGCAATCACCTTTCACCGCGAAAAACGCTCCAAACGAACCTTGCAAACCGAATTAACTACGATTAAGGGCATTGGTCCCGGGAAAGCCAAAAAGCTTTTAACCACGTTTGGCTCAGTTGCCGAGATCAAAACCCAATCCCTGGAAGCACTCGCAAAAGTGGTAGGCCGGAAAGCCGGTACGGAAATCAGGCGTTATTTCGACCAGGCCGAAAACAAAGCTTCAACCGACGAGGGCTAAAATTTTTATTCCTTCCTCGTATAAGTAAACAAAGAAGTATTTAATGGTTTATCAAACAATGTTTTGAGTTTTGAATGAAGTTTGTAAATTCTTTGATCTGTATAAAACCCAATTTTTTTAACCTCTATGGGAGGGATGGGCATGTCGGGAAAGATTGCTAAAAAAAATGAAAAGCTGCTGGAAAATGTCGAGCTGGAAAATTTTGATTTTCTGGAAATCCCTGAGCTTTATATACACTCCGGACAACTTAATAAGCACGAAATAGATTATGTTTTAGCCCGTTTGGATGAAATGAAGCGGGTACGTGAAAATTGCGATATAGATTCTGTTGTCCGCATGAAACTGGCCAACGAGCGTGCGATTATGAATCACCTGGGAGAAATGCGCTACAGGCGGCTGCAACTGCGCATGCAGATGTATCTGAAAGAGTATTGTGAACGCTTTATTGAAAGCAACGACGACGATTTTGTTAAGCGCGATCCCATGCAAATCAAAAATACCTTTAAAAACCTGGTATCGGTTGCTAAAGATATGTCGAGCCGATTGATTAAGCTGTTCAGGTAAGCAGTAAAAGAAGTGGTGTGCCTGGCGAGGATCGAACTCACAACCTTTGGCTCCGGAGGCCAACGCTCTATCCAATTGAGCTACAGGCACATGTGCAAATTTCTTTAAAATAATACTCTGTTTTTATATCACCAAAATATCTTACTCATACCTACACATATGTAAAAGATATTTTGAATTTAAAAGGGTGTTCAAATCACTTATAAGATATAAGTAGTTGAATTATCCCTTCTTCTTCCGTTTATACAAAAACGCCTGCCATTGCTCTTCCTGCATTCCGGCAGAGGAAAGTTCGGCGCGGGCGAGCGCGAAAAATAAATCTGAGAGGCGATTGATGTAAGGTGGAATGCATTCGGGAACTTCATCTATCGCCATAAGCGAGACCAAGCGGCGTTCGGCGCGGCGCATTTGCGTTCGAACCACATGGCAAAGTGAAGAGACTTCATTGCCGCCGGGCAGTAAAAAATAATCCGATGGGGTAGCGGTTGCCTGCTCAAGTTCATCAATCCATTGTTCGCAAAATGCTGCGCCATCCAGCGGCAACGGATTGGGATTTGCTTTGTGCGCATTCGAAGGCCGCGCCAGGTGCGACATCATATTCATCATATCTTTTTGGATGCGCTGCAAATTTGGTTGCCATGGATGCAGATTCTCCAATTTGGCGCGTAAAAGTCCAATTGTGGCATTAACTTCATCAAACGTGCCATAGCACTCCACGCGAATATCATCTTTTGGGACGCGCGAGCCGCCGAACAACCCTGTTTTGCCGCTATCGCCTGTTTTGGTATAGATTTTCATGGTGTGTTTGTTTTTTTAATTTATTGTGCTTTATGTTTTTTAACCACAAAGATCACAAAGGATTTTCACAAAGCGCGCAAAGACTAGCCATCGGGATATTGAACCAACTCACCTGAAAGATTCATTAAATAAAATCTCAGTTGTTTGTTGCCGGTTAGTCGCTGGCAAACGTCGTAACAGTTTTTTGCCAGTAATTGATAAAAAGGCTCGGATTGATCAAAAGGGATCAATTCGGTAATTCCACGAACCAATTTTAGCTCAGTAATTTTGCGATATATCTCCTCCGAATATCCCGCTTTTTTGGCCAGATCCGCAATAAAGGGTTTATCTACAGAAACTTGCCGGCTGGAGGTTTCCAGATACCCGGCAGCGAGTTTGGTGGCTTTGGCGAGCATCACCCCCGCTATAATTTCTTTACATTCAGGGGCTTTCTCTGCATACTGAAGCGCCTCTCCAATCCAATTGCCATAATGCACGAAGCACAGCTCCGGCAAGTGAGGCAGCGTTTGCTTTAAGAAGGTTTCACTCTTGGAGCCGGAGTTTAAGACCACCGTGGTGCAGCCGTTTCTCAGCGCAATTTGGATGGATTGATGAATACTTTCCAGGTAGGCTTCTTCGGAGTAAGGCACCACCACGCCGCTTGTGCCGAGGATGGAAATACCGCCTTCAATACCCAGACGCGGATTCAGGGTTCGCCTTGCAATCTCTTCTCCTCCCGGCGCAGAAATGGTGACTTCAACCCCGCATTTCAAGCCATACGCTTTCAAAATATCCCCAATATGCGATTGGATCATTTTCCTTGGCACCGGGTTGATGGCCGGTTCTCCCTTCTGAAGCTCATGACCGTCTATGGTGATCTCTCCAACACCCTCGCCTTGTAAAAAGAACACGTTTCCGGCAGGTGCATCACGATTTAATCGAACCGTGCTTAAAATATGCATGCCGTTGGTAATGTCGGGATCGTCGCCGGCGTCCTTCCTCACTGCGCAAGTGACCAAATCAGAGGTGCGCTGAACCAGTTTGACATCAAAGCAGACCGGCTTTCCACCAGGCAACTGAATTTCAACTTTTTCTTTCACCGAACCGGTAATCAATGTCTCTAAGGCCGCTTTGGTAGCAGCAGTGGCGCAGGTTCCGGTTGTGAAGCCGTAGCGCAGCGGTTGGTTTGGATCGGTTGAACGAGGCATTACGAGTATAGCTTATGAAACAAATCTAAAAAATCGTGCTTATTTTGCACAATTTGAAATGAACAGGGCACCGGTGGCCGCTCAATAATGACAAGGGGAATGCGGCACGTTTTGGCCGCTTCAATTTTCTGAGCCACAAACCCGCTGGCGCCGCTTTCTTTGCTTAACAGACAATCAATGCCGTGTTTTTGGATGAGATTCAGTTCATCCTGAATATTGCCATTGGGCCAAAGCGTAAGCGTTTGTTCAGGCGGGAAACCAGCGGTGTTGGCAAGCTCAATGGAGCTCGGTTGCGGCAAAATGCGGATGAGCATGGGGCGCTGCTGCCAATAAGGTTTGAGTTTTTCGATGCTTTGCACCCCGGTGGTGGCCAACACCAACTCAGGGCTAAGCGCTGTTAAACAGGATATGGCCTCTTCAAACCCATGAACCTTGTGAATGAATGGTTCCGATGTCTCACTGATGGTTTGGGTGTGGCTGAAATCCCGCTCAAAATGGAGTACCGGCAATACGAGCGCCTGGCTTACGTCATGAATGGTTTGGCGTAACGCGCTGGCAAACGGATGCGCGGCATCGACGATCAGCCGGATGTTTTGCTGGCGGCAAAACAAGTTGAGTTGCGCCGAATCTAAGGCGCCAACCCGCTCTATGGCGCGATCGTACTTTAGCGGCTTACCGGTCGTTTTGGTGGAATAAATAAACGGTTTGCCGAGATCGTTTAGCAAGCCAGCCACCCGGCGTCCTTCGGTGGTGCCCCCAAATACCAAAATCATGTTGTGCGCTCCGATTGGCTTGCCTCGCGAAAGCCGTGAGAAAAGGTTGGATCGTACAGTTTGGAGCGCTCACCCCGCGAAAGAATGGCCTCGCCGACCACAATCAATACCGTGCGTGTTTTGCCGCTTTCTTTCACCAATTTGGCCAGATTGCTAAGCTGGCCCTGCCAGATTTTCTGATCCTTCCAGGTGAGCTTATAGCAAACCGCCACCGGCGTTTCGGGTGCATAGTGCTCCAGGAGCTGAGCCTGAACCTTACCGGCCAATGTTGCGCTTAAGTAAATACACATGGTGCTTTGCGAACGGGCCAGTTTTGAGAGCTCTTCTTTTTCCGGAACAGGTGTGCGTCCGGACCCACGTGTTAAAATAATCGTCTGTACATGCTCGGGAATGGTAAATTCAGATTTTAGCGCCGCAGCAGCAGCTTGAAACGACGAGACGCCCGGCACAATCTCGTAGCTCATCTTGTGCTCATCAAAATAGCTCATTTGTTCTTGAATGGCCCCATAAATGCATGGATCACCCGTATGCAAGCGCACCACAAACTGCCCCCGGTCGTAAAACTGCTTCATCAACTCAAACTGCGCTTCAAGGCTTAAATCGGCCGAACTTTTCACCAGCGCGCCTTCACGCGCATAATGGGTGAGTTCTTCGGGCACCAGGCTGCCTGCGTAGAGCACCAAATCTGCTTCCTCCAGATAGGCTTTGCCTTTCAGGGTAATAAGTTCAGGATCGCCCGGCCCGGCGCCAACAATGGCAATATGGCCTTTTCGTGCAGTGCCTTTAAGTTGCGAGATCGCCAGGGTGTAATGCCTCGGACTTTCTTTAGGTAAAGTTTCGATGGCGCATTTCTGCTTTTCAACCAGCCAGTGTTCTTCTCCGGCCAGACATGCACTTGCCGCTTCCGACACGCTGTAAATGCCAATTTTTTCAAACACCACCTTGGAGGGATTCGGCACAGATTGGATTTGATTTAATTCATCATTTGAAAAGGTGTTGAACCCTGCATTCAGTTCTCTGGCAAGCTCAAGAAATGCCGGTTCCTTGGCTTTTAAATCAGCAGAACTTAAAGAATGAACAGACGACACCGCATAGCCCAGGTTTTTGAAGTTTTGCTTAAACGATTGGGCAAACTCTTCTGGCGGGATGTTCTTTTCGCAACCTAAACCCACACAGAGTACTTTCGGACGATAAAAAAGCGTTGGCAAAGACGGCGCATAAAGTTTTGGCGACACCGCAAGAAAGAGATCGTAGTTTGAAAAATCAATGGATTTGTACGAGGTAAAGATATCTACAAAATCGGGTTTGGTTTGAACCATACGGCGCGTTTCGGGACCGCGCGTTTCCAACAACAGCGCTGTTTTAGCGCGATTCACAAAGCGGGAAAGAAAAGCGTTCAGGGTTTGAACCTTGGATGTGAAATGCGGCTCCAGTGTCCAACCGCTTTCCCGGCCAAGGGTATCCAGCGCCCACAATCCCTGCACATCGCTCGCGGTGGTGATGACAGGCGTGGCGCCCAGCAGCCGGGCAAGCTGTTTGCACAAGTCGTTTGCGCCGCCCACATGCCCGCTCAGCACCGATTGCACAAACTGTCCGTTTTCATCACAGTTCAGTACGGCCGGGTCGGTTTTTTTACTTTCTAACACCCCGGCAATACTTCGCACACAGATCCCCAAAGCCCCAATAAAAATAAAGGCATCAAAGGCATGAAACTGCGCTTTGATAAACTCCCTGGTGGATGGAATATGCTCGGCGCATTCGGCCACCCGGGCTGAAAAAAGGCGCGTCTGGTTTTCCGGATGTGATTGCACCAGCGCATGCTGAAGCACTTTGCCGAGTTCTATTCCTTTTTGGCTGGAAGCCAGGAGTGCAAAACGAGTCATGTTGGGTGTATCTTAATTTTTTTCAGCCGTTAAAATGGTAATCGGATTGTGTTGATTCATACACAGATGAAGTGGCTCATGCAACTGGTAGCCATAACTGTTTGCAGCCGATTGAAAAAGCCGGTCACTTTCGGGTTTTACGGTATTCATAACAATACGTCCACCTTTATGTTGAATCGTCACGAGGCGCTTAAATATTTCGTGTATTTTTCCACCATGCCCGCCAATAAAAGCAGCATCAAGCCTGGTGCGGGGTTTGAGCGCTTGCTCCAGATCGGTCGTTAAAAAGTCTTCCATGATAATGCGAACACCCGGTGTGCGAAACCGGCGGGCGTTTTCCCGGAAAATGGCTTCACATTCAGGCCGTTTTTCAAAAGCGGTGATCTGCAGGTGGGGGAAAAGCAGTCGCGCTTCAATCGAGAGCGAGCCGGTGCAAAAGCCGATATCAAAAAAAGTCTGGGCTCGGGAAAGATTCAATTGCGAAAGGCTCACCAACCGGAAAGGCATTTTGGTGATCATATTTGGCCGGCCGGGCAGACCCAAGAATTCGCGTTCATCAATACCAAAAGATTTTTTCGGTGCATCAGTTTGCGATAAGATCACACAATTCAACGCCTGAAATTGGGTGGTTGCAGCCTCCTGAATGGAAAGCCTGCGAATGCGCTCTTTAGGACCACCCAGCGCCTCACCCACGATCATCTCGTACTCTGAAAAACCATACCGTTGAAGCCTTCCGGCAATGTCTTGCGGGGTTTTTCGCTTATCAGTTAACACACCGATCAAGGATTTTGAGCCAAGTAATGCGGCATCCAGTTCCTGCCAGGAGCGACCGGTTACCGAGGTGTTTTCCATATCTTGATACGCCAAACCTATACGATGGGCCAGGAGCTGCAAGCTGTTGAAAGTTGGAAAATATTGGAACCGGGCATTTGGGAACCGGCGCTGCAAGGTTGCGCCAAAACCATAAAATAACGGGTCGCCTGAAGCGAACACCAACACCGGTTCCTCGGCACGCTCCAGCTCTTGAAGCACCTCATCAATAGGCGCTTTAATTTCAAACCAGGTGCAATCCGGAGGCAAAAGCGTCTCCACCAGGGTTTTGTGGCGCAGGCCACCGGCAAATAACCGATGGGCTTGAATGGCCTCAAGCACCTGATCGGGCAATTGCGGCTTTGCCGCGTCGTTCAGGCCAACCAATGTAAAGCTGCGATCAAACATCACGCCCCGGCATCATCTGGCCGGCATCAGCAAGGCTGAATGCGGCATTTACAATGGTAGCGGCAACCGAACTACCGCCTTTACGCCCCTGAACAATGGCTTTAGGGATATCTTTCAGTGTTTTCAACCGCCACTTCGACTCCTGAACATTTACAAAGCCAACGGGAGCACCCACAATACCAACCGGCCTGGCCTGTCCTTTTCGGCACAGATCAACCAGTTCAATTAACGCGGTTGGCGCATTGCCGATCACATAAAGTGCACCGGGGTGCTCCTGGATTGCCAAACGAATCCCGGCCTGGGTTCGGGTAATGCCTTGTTTTTCGGCAATTTCAGCAACGCGCCGATCACTGAGGTAACATTTCACCGCTACCTGGTGGCGTGTTATGGCTGCTTTACGCAAGCCTGAACTTACCATTGTAACATCCGTGATGATGGTTCCCCCACCGGCCGAGAGATACTTATGCCAGGTTTTTATGGCGCCGTCGGTGGCATAAAAAAGCTTTTCATATTCAAAATCTGCGGTGGTGTGGATGGTGTGGATCATCGCCCAAAGTGCGTCGGTAGGGTAGTTGTGGCTTGTTAGATGGCCATAAATGGTTTGAAAACTTTCCCGCATGATACTTTGTCCCGGCTTTAAGGCTTCTGAATCTGTTTGATCTCTAAGCTGATAGCCGCGTGGGGTGATCATTTTTTCATGGGTGATATAAGATTGCGAGTTGCCTACGATCAACAGGCTGAACATATCCAGCGTTTCGGGATCAAGATCCCCAAGGGTTGTGAGCGTGATCTGCTCATCATTGCGCGAAACCTGCCTGGCTATTGCAACCGGGGTTTTAGGATCGCGAACCTCCAGGAAAAGTTCTTTAAAACGATAAAGTTGCCAAAACCGGTTATGACTTTTCGGATTAAAGACCGCCGTTACGAAATCAGCATCGGCAGCGGCACGGATGCGTTTTTCAATGGTTTGCCAGGGGGTAAGCAAATCGGAAAGGGAAATGCTGCAAAAATCGTGGCCCAGTGGCGCTCCGCATCTTGCCGCCGCAGCCTGCATGGCACTCACGCCCGGCAGAACAGATACTTCAACAGAAGTGGGTTGTTTTTTATCCCACAACTCCATAATCAACGGCGCCATCCCGTAAAGTCCTGCATCGCCGGAACTGATGACCGCTACCTCGTGGCCAGCTTCAGCCAGTTCAAAGGCTTTCTCGGCGCGCTCTTTTTCCTGTTTCATCCCGGTATTGATGCAAATGGCTTTGGCCGGGATCAGGTTTGAAATGAGATCCATGTAATAGGTATATCCCACAACCGCCGAGGCTTGCTCAAGCGCAACTTTGACTTCAGGGGTGATCATAGCCTCGCTGCCGGGGCCAAGGCCTAAAACGGTAATTTTTCCAGCGTTGGTTTCGCTCATCAGGTGTTCTGGTTTATGGGCTTAACAAAATCAACAGTGATAAATACGGGATTTGGCGATCTTTTAAAACATTAAGTTGGGTGGTAAAGAAGGCATCCCCGGAGCCGATTTTCTCGGCATATAAAAATGGTCTTTTTGTGGTTTCCAGAAATGGCATCAGTTCCTCCCGGACGGTTGATAGCTTCATCACCACAATGGTTTCAAACCGGTCTAAATCAGCTTGGATATCTTTTAAAGAATCTAGTTGCGAAAAGATAGCCACACTGTCTTTTTGTGAAGCCAGGGCCAGCTCTGCTTCAGCACCGGCAGCGATGAAGGCCGGCACACCGGCAATCAACTCAACAGGGATATGGTTTGATTGGCACTTTTCAAGCAAATACCCAAAGGTGCTGTAAAAACTGATATCGCCTTCGGCGCAAATCACCACATTTAATTCGGCCTCGAAATCGGCGCGGATCTGCTCAAAATAGTTTTCGTAAGCCTCTTGTGCGAGTGAACGGTTTTTGCTCATGGGAATGGTCATCCCGCACAACGCATCGGGATTTAGTCCATAACTGTTAAGAATATCTAATGCATAACTGGCGGTTTGACCCGAGGCTGAAACGCTCTCCGGATAGTAGATTTTCTGAGCTTGTTTTAATCGCTTCAGGCCTTTAACGGTGATCAGCTCCGGATCGCCCGGCCCTAATGCCACTCCCGTGATATGGCCCTTTTGTGTTGATGCGAGTTTACTCAATTTTCGTTGTTTGGTTAGGACTTTGTTTAAATCATGTCCTGTGTGATTAGATCGTTATATACCTTTCAGGCATTGTTAATGGAGAAATATTTAAAACGTATGTCACTCCTGCGCAAGTAGGAGTCTATGGATGCCTGTTTTCACAGGTATGACACGCTAAAATTTCATCTTATTCATGAAATTATATTTTAATCTCGGTATTTGTGAAATCTCAAGTAGTCATTCTTCGTGCGAGTTAATTCGCATCTTATTTTTCCCTCTCCCTTAGGGAGAGGGCTCAATTTGTTTGTTTTTCTTTCTTTAATCATGAATTCGTAATATTAATGGTAATGTCCATGGTGATGATGCCCATGCCCGTGACTATGCCCATGTGAATGACCGTGATCGTGATTGTGGTGATGATGAGTTGCCTGTGGATCGAAATCATCCATCAGGTTTATCTCTTCATGTTCCACTTTCTCAATGGCTGCTTCGACCGCTTTGCATAGCAGGTCCTGATTGCCCAGTGGCTTGGTTATAAAGACTTTTTTGGGTGAAAATGATATAAACCGCTCGGTTGCCGCTTGAATGCGTTCTAAATACACCCCGCTAAAAAACGTGAGTGGTGCAATAATGACGCGGTTTTGAGGCAAACCCCTAATCATGTCAAGGACATCTGATACAGACGGCCAGGCCATACGGCTCACAAATCCATAAGTGGCAAATCCAAACCGGGATTTTTCCCAAATGAGCCGGGTAAGTTTGGCCGCATCACCATTGGCTTCAGCAACCGAGGCCCCAATAGGTGCAGTCAGAAGTAAGGTGTCTTTTTTGTCATGTTCTTCAAGCGCCGGGCATGTTTGCACAATCCGTTCTATGGCCAGATCAACAATAGGCTCAACAGGGCCCAGGAAACTGCCCAAACGAATGCTTAAGCCGGGAAATTTATGTTGATACTCATGCATCAAGCCGGGAATATCATGTTTCAGATGCACCCCTGTAAATAAGAGCAAAGGTTGGGCCACGATCTCCCGAACGCCTTGTTCGTAGAGCTTTGCAATCGCCATTTCGTAAGTGGGTTCGGAGAGCTCCAGAAACCCGCCTTCGATAAGTTTATCGGGATGTCGGTTTTTTAAGGTATCTACAAAACTTAAAAACTCCTGGGCGCCTTCCGGGCGGCGTGTGCCATGGCCGCAAATTAACCAAGCTTTAGACGTCATAATAACTCTTGTTTTAAATGAGATAAAGTATGTTCAACCGGTATGGCGTGCTCACCAATCAAGAAAATTGCCGGTGTCTTTAATTCCTGTTGATCTAGTATATGGCATATCGTTTCAAGTGTGCCGCAGATGACGCTTTGATCCGGGTAAGAAACGCGTGAAATCGCACAGATGGAGGTTGTGCCGCTAATCCCGGTTTCTTGCAGGCGCGTGACGATATTTTCAAGGTTTTTTAATCCCATGTAAAGCACCAAAGGAGACCCGGTTTTAATGAGCTTTGCCACGGCATTCATGTGCTCAAAATCATAATCGGCAGTGTGTCCGGTGCAAAACAACACCGATGTGGTTTTATAGCGCTCAGTGATGGGTACATGGCAAAGATTGGCTGCGGCAATGCCTGCTGTAATACCGGGAACCACTTCCACATCCAGTCCTGCTTTCAGAACCGCTCGCACTTCTTCTACACCTCTACCGAACATAAACGGATCGCCGGATTTAAGCCTTACGCAGGCCTTTCCCAATTTGGCGTGCTCAATAAGCAAGTGGTTAATCTCGTTTTGGCGCAGGGTTTGATCCTGCTGATCACCAAAACGTTTTCCGACATAGATCTTTTCGGCATGTTTGGGAATTAAAGCCAAAATTTCTTCGGATATCAACGAGTCGTGAAGCACCACATCGGCGTTCTGAAGTCTTTTGGCCGCTTTTAGGGTGAGCAAGTCTACATCGCCCGGTCCGGCGCCAATGATTGATACGTTTCCGTTAGGCATACTTTCCTCTGTGTTGAGTGTTTTGATTATCCGATTTGGCCTGAGTCTTCTGTTCCCAAGCCTCCGGAATCTCCAGCATACATAACGGATCGGAATAAATGAACCGGTAATTCAGCTTGGACATTAATTTCTCGCTGCTGATCACTTTAATAGCCTGATTCTTCGAACGCGCAGGAAATGCTGGTATTGGCTGTTGATGCAATTTAAACACTTTGGCGTAATACTGCCGGCGCAAAGGATGCAATGGCGCGCAGGCGTTGAAGGTTTCTCCCCAAATGTTTTCTTCTATGATTTGCGCCATGATTCGGGCTGCATCCTCCCGGTGAATAATATTTAAAGGCTGATGCACATCGCGTGAAAAACTTCGGTTTAATAACCGCTGGGGATGCCGGTCGTAACCCACCAATCCGCCAAATCGAACGATGGTGGTTTTAAACGCCGGGCACTGGGCTATGGCCCGTTCAGCCTTCAGCAATGCCTTGCCCGAGGGCGTTGGCGGATACTTTGCATCAGGTTCACAAATGGGTTTATCCAAAGCCGGATACACCGAGGTTGAACTGATAAACAGCGTCTGTTGAACAGGAGAGCGGTTTAGCGCCTCAAGAAGCGACTGGATTTGCGCGTCGAAAAATGCCGTCAGGCCATCGCAAATATTGGGCGGCAAACTCACAACCAGTGTATCGCACTGGAAAAAACGACCCGGGTCCTGGCCGGTGAGTTCCGGCGTTAAATCCAATTTAAAGCCTTCAATGCCAAGTTCATTCAGGCGCTGAAGGCCTGCGTCTGTTCGGGTTGAGCCAAAAACCTTGTAGCCTCGGCTTAACAGCAATTGGCCCAAAGCCAGGCCCAGCCAACCGCACCCCAAAATACTAACGGTGTTTTTCATGGATCAGATTTACTTTGGCGCTGTGACGTTTGGAAGCCTCCAGTCGTAATTCCATTTATCGACGTCTTTTGCGGTTAAAATGTCAATGTTGCCGCCTTGATGCTCTTCTTTCACTTCGCCCATAATGTCTTCCATATCGCCTTCGATCATCAGGGCTGCTTCCTGAATCTCTTGCAGTAGATCTTCAGGGGCCTGCCAAAGCTCGCGGGCGTTGGCTTCCAGCAACCGGCGGGTGATTTCCTCTAAAGCGTAAGGATTGGCCTCTCGCAGCCACTCGAGATTTACTTTGTTTTGGATGTAGGTTTCCGCCACGCTATCAAACACCCATTTTTCAACCTCATGGCTGGTGGCGCTCCATTTAAACAAATTATTGATCTTGCTGGCCATGTCCTGAGCGCCCTGGAATCCATGTTTCTTCTGGTTTTCAATCCATCGTTCGTTTAAGAGTTTGGCGCGAACCGAACGGCCGATTTCATCTTTAAAGTCACGAATGTCGCTCTGGCCGGGCGTGTTGCTATCGCCCCAGTACATTTTGGGGCCTTTGCCCGAAAGCGCCCGTGTGGCAGTGGCCATACCGCCCTGGAAGGAGGCATAGCAGCCGCAATCCAGCACATCATACTCGGCTGAGGATTGTTTCATGTAAGAGATATTCACTTTCTTGAGCTGAGAAGCAAACAGCGTTTGCGCTTTTTTACCAAAGTGTTCATTGTCCTGGCCATACGCATACCCACCCCAGTTAATGTAGGCTTCAGCCAAATCGTGATCATTTTCCCAGGCCGAGGCGTCAAGTGCAAGCCCTACGCCAATGCCATACGTGCCGGGCGCGGAGGAAAAGACCCGGAACATGGCCAGGCGTTGAATTTCAGAGTCGCTTAAGTCGCCGGCCACATCCTGCTTCAACTCCCGGATTTGCTCCTCGGTGTTTTTTTTGATGAAATTTCGCTCAAGCGGTTCTTCCAGGCGGCTGAGCATCACCACGGCTTTATCCAGTATCTGAATGAAATTCGGAACCATATCGCGCAGAATGCCGCTGGTTTCAATGGTGACATCCACACGCGGCCTTGGCGTGAGCGCGCCATCGATTTCGGTTTGCAAGTCATCCAGCGCAATCGGTTGAAGCTCTTTTATCCGACCGGTGGATTCCCAAACCGGCTGCGCGCCCATGAGGTATATAATTTGTGAGAGCATTTCACCATCGGATTTAAACGCATCGGTGCTCCACAAGCTCATCCCGATTTGCTCGGGGAACTTGCCTTCTTCATTAAAATATTTCTGGAGCAATTTATCGGCCATGGTTTTACCCACCTCCCAGGCGGCTTTGGTGGGTAAAACCCGGATATCGATAGTGAAGAAATTTCTTCCGGTGGGTAAGGCTTCGGTTTTCCCGCGGGTTAAAGAACCCGAGAGTCCCGGTTCTATGAACTCTCCATTTAATGCGCGCAAGAGCTGAGGGATTTCGCGATCGGTTTGGTTTAAAAGATCCGCTATGTTCTGGCACCACCGGGCCAGATCGGGCCAGGTGGCTTGGACATGTTTGGCCGCATCGGAACCGGGTTTGAATAACAATTCCGAAATCATCCAAACGGCTTTATCGTAGGGATCCAAGGCAATTTCAGGTGAATATTCAGCGAGTTCGTCAATTCCGGGCAACTCATCCCGAAGATGCATCAGGGTGGTGACGAGCATTTGCGCGAGGGTTTCATCATCGGGTGTTTTGCCAAATGTGTGCATGCCTTCCGGGGCCAGTGAGCGTTTGATGAGCACCAATTGGCGCGAAGCCAGGTCGATTTTTTCTTCAATATGTTCCAATCCTTGGTCCTGACTTAAAAACTTCAGCTTTTGCATCAGGGGCAACATCTCGGTTTTTAAACCCTCTTTGCGGCTGAGTTCGCGGGCCGAATCAGCGCGTTGGAATTCTTCCAACAGCGTTTCCAGTTTTCGCAAGTCATCTGAAATTTCGGCAGGTCGGTAAACCGGGGTGAGGTGATCAATAATAACCGCTCTGCCGCGGCGTTTGGCGATAACACCTTCGCCCGGTACATCCATGATATAAGGGTAGAAGTTGGGCAGATCACCGATGGAAATTTCCGAAAAACACCGCGAGGAAAGCGCAGCGCGTTTTCCCGGCAAAAACTCCAGTGCGCCTTCCGTGCCGAAGTGAATCACGGCATCTGAGGTTTTTTGAATGTAATGGTAGGTGCCCAGCCAGTGATGCGGCGGCGCCAGTTCGGGATCGTGCAGAATGCGGCAGACCTCGCCGGTGCATTTTGCGCCATAACAGCCGCGTTTGGGCTGCGCCATAATTTTAATGTTACCGAACTCTAAGCCTACAATCACCAGGCAGGATTTGCCGTTTTGTTCTATCACCATGCCCTGGCCGGGGAAGGGTTCCCAATCCTCAATCATTTTAGCCTGAACGGTTTTGTCCAAAGTGTTGAAATAGGCCATGTATTCGGCTTCATCCATCAAGTGCAAATGGCCGCCTTTGCGAACAATTTCATCAACAGTTGTCCACCGGAATTCCGATAAGGCTTTTTTCTCCAGGATCAGATCCAGAATAGCTTTGCCATTTTCCGGGGCATCACCCACATTGTATCCTTCTGCTTTCATCGCCTTCAATACCCCGGCCAGACTTTCAAAGGTATCCAGCCCAACCGCCATACCTATAGTCGATTCAACCCCTTTACAGGGATTGTTGTGCAGCACAATGGTGATTTTCTTTTCGCGGTTCGGCTTTTGTTGAAGTGTTAGCCAGCGTTTGATGCGTTTGGCAACGAATGCAATGCGCTCGGGTATGGGCAGAAATTCACGAAACGTGGTTTGCGCGTTGTAAGCGGCTTTCGTAGCGGCAATCATGGTGGGTTCAATCACACCAAACATTTCGGGTTGAACAAGCGAATGTACCAGGCTCATCGCGCTCAGGCCTTGCGGGTCTTCCAGCCACTCTTCCGGTGTAAGCATGTAATTTCGGATAAAATGCAGCACCGGCACATTCAAGTCTTGAAGCACGGCGGAATGCTCGGGTTGAGCCAGCAGTCTTCCGGCCAGCAGGTTTAAAATCAAAGCCGGCTCTTTTGGCAGAGTTTTGAAGATGTTGTACCAGGGATATATGGCCTCCATGGTTTCTCTTTGGGGATTAATGCTGTCGCAAAACACACACACCGGCATCAAATTCTCGCACTCCAACGCTTCAATCATGGCGTTAAGATCAGCCACATTTTCTTCGGCGATCTGGCCATAATAACAAATCAGGCCAATGGGTGTGAGATCGGCCTTTGGAGCCTTATACCCTTCATACCACGCCAAATAGTCCTCGTGGTTGCGGAATGGGTGCTTTGCCTGTGGATGGTAGACTCCGTAGGTTTGAACGTCTATGGGCGGCTCGGCCTGAATAGTAGGGTTGGCAAAATGGGCTAAGTATTTTAATCCGTTGGTATAATTGACCATCGAAATCACTTTAAAATACTCCCGAAGTAGCTCCAGTTCCGATTCGCTTAAGGTTGAAAATTCCGCCGGGATACCGGGCGTAAGTGCAGCGCGATGCGGAACATGCATCAACGTTTCGGTGAGCTCTTCCAACGCCGGAGATTGAGAACTCATATCGGTTACAAGCACATTAATCTCTCCTTGCAGGCAATCCGATTTTAGCTGGGCAAACTCACCCTGGGTGTAACGCTTAAACTCAATGCCCAGAGAATTAACTTGTTTGGCAGCCCGATCCCACAAGCTGGAACTGTGGATGTTATTTAAAAATGCAATTCGAATCATGGTATTTTCCTAAAAGGTGTTGAAAAAGCGATGCTCAACATTTTGGATCCCGGCTCAAGGCCACAATGATATGAGACATTTTCAAGTGTTTATGTTCACCGTTAATAATTTCCACTTCCGGCTTCTTCGTAACCACCTCCGCCAGCGGAGGACACTTGCTATATCCCTCTCTCAGAGAGGGTGGCCGATAGGCCGGGAGAGGAAAAAGCGTCATATCTCTTTGTGTTGTGGTCGCCAAAATAATGGACTTGCGACTATATATATATATTCAAACCCCATCTGTTTTTAAACTCTTATACCTCGGCCGGTTTTTTGAGCATTTGGCTTACATCCATCACAATATCCTGCAAGGGTTGGCGGCGCACACGATGCGGCAGAGCCAGTTCGGCTGCCTGATCGATATCGGCAGGCTCAACCTCGGTTCGGCCATGATACGCCGCCAGGGTTTTGGCCGTTTTTAAGATGATGATATCGCCACGGTGCCCATCCACGCCAACTTCCAAACAATACTTGGCAATATCCAGCAAACGCTCGCGCGAAATTTCAACATTCGGGTAAAGGAACTTTGCTCGCTCGATGTTTTGAACCAACGCTTGGGTATCGTTTTTCCACGAAGCAATAAAGCTTTCGGGTGTTTTTTCAAAGTCGTAGCGGCGTTCCATAATGTCTACCCGAAGGTTTGGATCGGCGATGCCTTCAATTTGGACGCACAAACCAAATCGATCCAGAAGCTGAGGGCGCAATTCGCCCTCTTCGGGATTCATGGTACCCACCAGCGTAAAACGCGCCGGATGCGAAAACGAAATCCCTTCACGCTCGATGGTATTTACACCCATGGCAGCGGAGTCGAGCAGCACATCCACCACATGGTCGTCCAGGAGATTTACCTCATCCACATACAAAATGCCGCGATGGGCGCTGGCCAAAAGTCCGGGTTCGATGCGTTTTTCACCTTTCTTCAGGGCATGCTCCAAATCCAGCGTGCCAACCACGCGATCTTCGGTAGCGCCAACGGGCAGTTCAACCACGCGAACATGTTTTTTTTCAACTTCGAAATTTTCCGGCGAAATGCTTTCACCCACCACCGACATACATTCGCGCATCACATCCCGATCTTCCTGTGGTGATAGATTAAACGGCAGGTCTTTGATCACATCAATTTCCGGGAGAATATCGGCCAGGGCTCTTATAGCGGTTGACTTTGCCGTGCCTTTTTCTCCCCGGATCAACACGCCCGACAGGGTGGGATTAATAATATTTAAGATTAACGCCAGTTTCATTTTCTCCTGGCCAACAATGGCCACAAACGGGTAAATGTGCTGTTTTTTCATGCTATACTGTCCTTTACAATGCTTAAAAGTTGATCGGATTCTAAATCGTCTATTTTGAAATACTCGGCGCCGAGCATCGTTGAAATTTTTTCAGCCAGCCCAAACGTTACGAGTCCTGATTCTTCGGTATCGACCACGATATATCGTATTCGTGATTCCTCAGCGATTTTTTTCGCTACATGGTAGACTTCGTTGAGCGGTTTCTCGTTGCCCATAGCATGATTGGCTTTTCCATCCGAAATGATGAGCATAATCGGGCGGCCTGAAGGCTCTTTCAAGAGGTAGTTTTTGCAGATTTCGTACCCCTTGGCAAGCCCTATGGAAAACGGGGTTCTTCCGCCAACCGGCAGGTCTTTTAAAAGCTTACCGGCCAGTTCCACCGAAGAGGTAATGGGCAGGTTTATGGTGGCTTCTTGTTTGCGGAACGACACCATAGCCACCTTATCTCGCTTTTGATAGGCGTCTAAGAGTAGCGACATCACCGCGCCTTTCGAAGCCATCATACGGCCTCTTGCGCCCATAGAGCCGCTGGCATCCACCAAAAACAAAAGCAAATTGCCCACGCGTTTTTCGCGGATTTTTTCATGAACATCGCTTTCTCTTAAAGCCACAGCCATGCCATTCGGGTTTTCGCGATGGCGTTGGTAAGGCGCTGCCGCGCGCAAGGTAGCATCGAGGGCAATATCGTCGTTGCTGCGTTTAGAGGTGCTGCGTATGTAACGCCCTTGTTTTTGCGAGACTTTCGAGCGCGATCGCCTTCCCGAACCGCGCCGTTTGTTGCGGTCTTTCGGGGTTTCAATTTTTTTAACCTTAAAAGTTGCGCCAATATCAAACAGCTCATCCAGCACTTGCTGCGGGTTTCTTTCCGGTGCGTTTTCTTCTTCCGTTTCAGGTTGAGTTTCCGGCTCGGGTTGCTCGGACGCATTGTCTTGTGTAGGTGGTTGTTGCTCTGCCTCACCTTCAGAGCTTTCCGGCTCTTCTTGGGGTTCTTGCTGCGATTGATCCTGAGTCTGATCCTGTTCGGGCTCTTCTTTTTCATCAGGTTCCGGCTCCTGTTGAGGCTCTTCAGGTGGCGGTGGCGGTGGAGGCACCGGATCGCGCCGGCGATGCGAGAGGGCATAGAACGACACGGTTTTGATGTCTTCCACCGTAACTTCATTTCTGGCGTGATACGCCGCCAGTGCTTTGGCCGCTTGCTCAATCACCAAATCGGCGCGATGGCCGGCCACATTGTTTTCGCGGCACAATTCCGAAATAAACGACCTTAAATGCGGCGGGATCACCACTTCCGCAAACAGCTTTTTGGCGTTTTCTATCTTTTTAGCCAGGCGCAAGTTATCCTGCTTATAGTGGTCTAAAAAAGCGTGCGGGTTTAAATCGTAGGCTTCGCGGCGCAGAATCAGTTCAACGCGTTGCTCGGGATCCTGCTCGGAACTTACTTCCACGCACAAACCAAACCTGTCTAAAAGTTGCGGGCGAAGTTCACCTTCTTCGGGATTCATGGTGCCCACCAAAATAAATTCAGCCGGGTGGTGAAACGACATGCCTTCGCGCTCCACGCGGTTTTCACCACTCGCCGCTGAATCCAGGACAATATCAACAATGTGGTCATCCAGCAAGTTGACTTCATCGATGTACAAAATCCCCAGATGCGCTTTGGCCAGCAAACCGGGTTGAAACACCCGAACCCCGGTTTTAATGGTTTGGTTGAAATCAATGCCGCCCACCACACAATCTTCAGTGGCGTTCAAGGGCAGGGTAACCACCGAAGGGTGGTGTTTTTCAAAAATCGGACTTTTTTGCCCGTGAAGCTCTACCAACGGCTCGGTTTCAACTTCGGGCAACAGCTCGGTAAGGGCGCGCACCGCGGTGGATTTTGCCGTGCCTTTTTCACCGCGAATCACCACACCGCCAATTTTGGGGTTGATAGCGTTTAAGATCAGGCAAAGCTTCAGCTCACTCTGGCCGATAATGGCCGAAAATGGAAACACGTGTTTATGCATAAAACTCCTTAAAACTTATAATTGAAACCCAGTGCCCACTCCAATGGCGGCGCATCGTAGCCATCGATGTAGAAATAGGTTTTATCAAACAAATTTTGAATGTCCAGATACACTTGCCCGAACCCAAGCCGGTAATCGGCCCGGTAATTCATAATCCAGTAAGGCGCCAGCGATTTTGAATTGTCGGAGCGGCTATAGGTTCTGGAATCGTACTTGAAATAAAAGGTCATGCTCAAGGGTTCGATAGGTTTTAAAACCACATCGCCGGTAATGCGGTGAAACGGTTTGGCGGGCAGCCAATATCCGGTTTCTTCATTTTTTGCATGAAGGTAGATATAGGCCGGTCGAAGTTCAATTTCAGGTGTGACTTGCCAGGAAATTGAGGCATCGGTACCCATGTAAGTTACCCTTCCGAAGTTTTGATATCTTCCCCAGCCTTCATCCTGGGTGACATACGTGATCCGGTTCGTAATGCGGCTGTAAAATCCCGAAAGCGTAGCTCGAAGGTTTTTAAGCAACTTAAACTGAAAGTTTAAATTCATGTTAATGGCCGTTTCCGGTTTTAAGTTCAGATTCGGTTTAGTGGAAGACGTTTCGTTATAACGCTGTTTAAACGTGGGCGTATTGTTGGTTCGGTTGATTGAGGCATTCACATGAAGCCTCTCAAAACTTGAGCTAACTTTAAATTCCGGGTTGAATTCGTTGGGAAATTCACTGTAAAAATTGCCTCGCACGCCGAGTGAAACATTAAGCGGTAGGGAAGTGAGTTGAAATGATTTCAACGCAAACAGCCACGAACGCATTTCCGATATATCTTTAAACGCCGAGCCATAGGCTTCTTCCCATTCCAGGCCGCTACCAAAAGTAAACTTGCCTAATTCTCCCACCGTGAGAGGCAAAATCAACTTTTCTCCTAATCGCTGAGTTGAAAATGTATTGAAGAGACTGCGATCGGGATCGAGATTGACAGTTTCGTTCCAATCGAAATAAGTGCGGCTTTCAAGTTGATTGTAATCGGCGCTTAAGAGCGCGGTTGCCATTTGATAGTCTTTTCTGGAATTCGGTGTGCGATACTCCGGTAATCCGCGCATGCCTCTTTCAATTGTGTTGTAACCGCCCGATAGCCCAATAGAAAACGCCTGGCTAGCATGAAAGATGGTTTTTCCATCCACACGCCACTGGGTTTTATCGCTGTTGGCCGTGAATCCGTCTTCGGTTTCATATCCTGCCGAAAGCCCCATGCCAACATTTTTTTGCTGCCCCTGAAGATTCAGTTTTAAACGGGTGTGATCGAATCGGCCATAGAAACTTTCGGCATTGCCATTAAACCGGGTGATTTTTTTTGATGTAATCACAATCACACCGCCACTGGTGTTATCGCCATAAATGGCGCCGCCTTTGTTTTTGTAAATTTCAATACGCTCAATGGTTTCCAGTGAAATCATATCCCATTTTACTGCGCCGGCGCTGGTGCTTTTGTCGTTTATGGGACGCCCATCCATGAATACCATCACATTCGATGATCCCCTGATGGACACCGACGTTTCCGATGCCTTAATACCGGGAACGCGGTTCAGGATATCATGAATTTTCATGACATTCATGGTTTCAATGTCGCCGGACGAAATGGTAATCTCATCGCCGCTTTCCTGCGCCAGAACAGGTTTTAAGGAACCAGTGATAAGAAGTGCAATGGCTAATGTCCACATGCGAGCCGAAACCAAGGCATTGTATGTTATGATCGTTCGCAAATATTATTGGCTTTTCATAGGTTTTAAAAATCCGCTGTCATGCCTGTGAAAACAGTTTTTCATTGATTCCTGCTTGCGCAGGAATGACATCTTTTTAAATATTTCGTCATTGAGAGCTTCTGAATAAAGCGTGGCAATCCAGTTCAAAATACATGGACTGCTTCGTCGCTTTGCTTCTTTAAGTGACATAAAAAGAACTAATTAAATTACTGCTTACGTCATCGCGAATGCCGAAAGGCATGTGGCGATCCATGCTTCGACTACGCTCTATGGATTGCTTCTTCGTTCCACTCATCGCAATGACCTTAAAGAATGAATGTTTCATGCTTATTAGTTTTTCCCTGATCATAGATGCTTCACACCGTTAAATCCTCGATTTTCCCTTCGGTTTCCAAATACTCTTCACGCAGTTTTTGATGCATCTCATCGCTGGCATTCCACATACCTCGGCTGATGGCTTCCAACAGCTTATCCAGAATATTCTGATGCGCGTAAGGATTGACTTCCTGCATCCATTCTTTCATCTCAGGATCCAGGGCATATTTATTGGCCACGCGTTCGTACATCCAGTCATCCACCACTTCGGCGGTGGCATCCCATCCCAGTATCACATCCATCATTTTGGAGATATCCCCGGCGCCTTTATAGCCATGGCGTTTCAGGCCATCGAGCCATTTTGGGTTAAGCAATCGCGAGCGGAAAATGTGTTTGGCTTCTTCCTCGGTGGTACGCATTTTTACACGTTTGGGATCGGAACTATCACCCATCAACGAGAACGGTTTCTGGCCCCTTACCATTTTGGAGGCCACAATCAAGCCGCCATAGTAATTGTAATAGTCGGTGCAGGAAAACATGTCGTACTCGCGGGAGTCTTCGTTTTTAACGGTTACATCCATTCGCGAGAGTACCTTTTTAAAGGTCTTGGGTTTTTGCTTGCCGTAGCTGCCTTTGCCATACGCATGGGAAGAATAGCGGATATAGTTGGTGGCCAGATCGTCCTGCGTTTTCCAGTTTTTGGATTCAATAAGTTCTTCCACACCTGCGCCATACGAACCGGGCGGGCAACCGAATACGCGGAACGTGGCTTCGCGCATGGCTTCTTCTTGGGTTAAACCATCTTTTTTATAGGCTTCAACATCAGCCCAGACATTGCGCCGCAGGAGGTTGATTTCAGGCGGCTCATTCAGCGCCGAAACCATTTGAACCGCATCATCTATGCGCTGTACCAAAAGCGGAAACGCATCGCGGAAAAAGCCGGAAATTCTGGGCACCACATCCAGGCGCGGCCATTTTAGCTCGCTGGAGGGTATGATTTCCAGCCCTTTCACATAACCGCTGCCTTCCTGCCAAACCGGGCGTACGCCCATGAGGTATAAAATTTCAGCCAGATCGTCGCCTTTAGAGCGCATGGTTGCGCCGCCATATAAAATAATGCCGATGCTTTCGGGGTATTTGCCCGATTCATCCAGGTATTTTTGAACCAGGGCATCGCCGAGCCTTTGGCCCACTTCCCACGCGCCCGGACTCGGGATTTTATTCGGATCTACCGAGTAAAAATTGCGCCCGGTCGGCAAAATGTCGGCCTGTCCGCGGGTTGGCGAGCCTGAAGGTCCCGGGGGGACAAATCGGCCCGAAAAGGCTTTCAGTGAAGCCCTGGTTTCATCGGTGACTTTTTGAATATTGGGGATCAACTCTTCACAAATAAAATGAAGCACCCGTTCCACCGGTGGGGTAATATCTTTAAAGGTTTCATTTGCTTGTAAAACGGCTTCAGGCGCAAAGCCTTGTTCTTTAATATGGCTCATAATTTCCAACGCCCGTTCATGTGCCTCGTGTATCAACTGACCGCCGGTTTTTTTCCCGTCCTGAAACATGGGTTTGCCTTTGTGCTGCAGCAGCACATCGTAGTCGTATCCCCACGATTCCAGCAACGCTTCGCGTAGCGAGGGAATAGACCCATTGCTGATGCGTGTCATCTGCACGAGCAACTCGCTTAAGCGATCACCTTCCGGGGATTGGCCTAAAATGTGAAGGCCGTCGCTAATCATGGTATCCGATACATCATCCAGGTAAGCGTGGATTTTTTCCAGGAAAGTGTCGAAATTGCCCAACGCCTCTTCTTTGGTCATTTGAAGGTCTTGATCCAAATCGGCTTTCTTGGCCGATTCCCATAGCATCGGGCGCAGAATTTCAAGCTTGCCCGGATCGCTGGATTTAGCTTCCTCGTAGTCGCGCAAAAGGTTATCCACCTTGGCCAGTTCTTCATACAAATCGGCATTGGTAAACACCGGTGTCAGGTGATCTACAATGCAGCAATATGAGCGGCGTTTGGCCTGTGTGCCTTCGCTCGGATCGTTAATGATGTAGGGATACACATTGGGCAAATCCAGGATAGAAAGATCGGGATAGCATTCCTCGCTTAATCCCAAGGCTTTGCCGGGTAACCACTCAAGCGAGCCGTGCTTGCCGACATGCATGACGGCATCGGCTTTGAACACATCGCGTACATAACGGTAATACGCCAAATAATGGTGTGGCGGCGGAAGAATGGGATCGTGCAGCAGTTGATCCATGCGTTCAATTTTTCCACGCGAGGGTTGAATGGTAATGTAAATGTTGCCGTTCATGAGACCCGGAAACAATAGCTTATCATCATGAACGAACAAATCGCCGGGCATCTGGCCCCAGTCTTTCACCATGCTGGTTTTTACTGAATCGGGCAGGGCCTGGTGCCAGGGCTCATACTGCGAGCGATCGGCCGTATCAACGGCGCGTTCGGCCATTTTATCAGGGGGGAGCCAGCGGCGGTCGCACGTCATTTTTTCCAGCAATTCATGCGCCAGGTCATCGCCTTTTTCATACGTCTTTTCAACCGTATATCCTTCTTCTTTAAGTTGCATCAACAACTGATTCACGCTTTCAAAGCTATCCAGGCCTACGGCGCAACCAATCCGGTCGTTACGGGGTGGGTTGTGGTGGAACACAATTGCCAGGCGTTTTTCCGCATTGGGCTTGTGGCGCAACAGTGCCCATTTTTTTGCCAGCGCCACTACTTTTTCCATCCGATCATTAATCGGCATGTACTTGGTGAGCATGGCCCCGGTAAAGGGATCAATTTCGCGTTCTTCGCGCGAACCGACAGGAACCGTGATGAGCGCGCCATCAAATTCGGGCTGGGCAGCCGCGTAGCTCACTTCCATGGTGCTCATGCCCTGCACGCTGTTTTTCCAGACATCATAAGGCTGATTGGTGATCATGGCCTGCAACACTGGCACATCCAGGCTGGGATACACATCCGCGTAATCCGGGCAATTGAGCGTAAGTGAAAAAATCTGTGGGTTTAAAAGCACATCGATTCTTGAGGAACCATCCGGTTTTTTGAAAAACATATTGCTGACATCATCGGCGCCTTTGTTACCCCGTTCAATATCTTTAAAACGGATATGAAAAATGCCAACCGCGTTGGCGCCCTGCTTTTCAATTTCGCGAATCATGGCATCCATGTGCGCCAGGTTGTTGTTGACCCAATAAGTTTGGTTGAACCAAAGTCCAATGGTTGGTTTTTGGGGATCGTAGTGCGTTTTGAGATATCCCTCAAAATCCGCAAAATCACTATAATCGGGGTGATAAATTCCTTCGTGGGGTAGTGGTTTGGGTGGCTCTACAGCAATCTTTCCATCGGAGATCACATTATGAAGGTATGCCAGAAGATGGTAGTAATTCCAACTTCCGCCAAAACTCAGGTATTTCGTGATGGTGTCGCCTTGGGGTTTGCCAAAGGTATCGGAATATTTTTGAGCCAGCGCAATGGCTTCTTCATCTCCGCCACCGGTTTGGATATGGATGATGGACGTACATTGATGCTCATCGTGGCGTTTTTCTATGGCGTCAATCAATGCGTCAAAACCGGGAAATGAATTTTTTCCGCCATGCAATGCAATAATCACCATATCCGACGAGATCGCTTTACGGGCAAACTCGCGTTGCCGGGCTTCATCGAACAGTTGGGTTTGCGTGGAGGCAGCCACCTCAATCTGGTTACCACCGGCGCTATAGAGTTCTATGGCTTGGCTCAGCGAGGGGATTTCCATCCCCGTTGCGCTGTAGTAGCATAATTTATAAGCCGTCATATTGCAATTCCTTCCGAAAAGGTCAATGGTTGAGTCAAACAGCCAAGCAAGTGGCACTCCAATTGCCGGGCCGCTTTACTGTTGTAATAAGTTCTTGAAGGGCATAAGCCCGGGCAGCGCTGTTCCAGATGGCATCCCCGGCAATCTTCAGGCTCTGGATGCACATGTGAAAGCTTCATCAGGTTTTCTGTGTTGGGAGAATACAATGTCCCTAATGCGAAGTTCGGATCGCCATATGTTTGCGTGCAGGGATAAAGATCGCCCTGTGGGCCAACCACTAAACTCTCACCCTGGCAAGCCTGGCAAAACGGGTTGGCGCTGGCTGGGCCTTTGGCTTTTTTCACCTGTTCCAGTTCGCGAAGTTTTATCGGAATTCGGCGCCGGCTATTTATAAATTGCAATCTTGAGAGAAGCGCCGGAATGGCTTCAGAGAGTTGATGTTTGGTTGGCAGGTTTAGGTTGAACTGCATTGCCGCCCCTTTCTGTACCAGCATATCCAGCCCGATGCCGGTGGCGTTTGGAAACGCGCCTAAAATCATGGGCAGCTCCTGAATCCCCGCAACAGAGGCTTCGGAAACCACGGTGGTGATATTGAACGCCACTTCGCGTTCCCGAAGCAGCCCCATGCCCTTAAACGTGTATTGGCTTTGTCCGCGAAGTTTTTCCTGCACCTCCGGTCCGCCATCCAGGCTCAATCCTACCAAGATCCGATGTGTTTTAAACGCCTGAACCAGCTTTGGGGTAAGCAACGCGCCATTGGTTTGCAGAGAAATGGAGGCATTGGGATAGTGCTCGCGGATATAAGGCAATACCCAAAGTAAGGTTTCAGGCTCTAAAGTGGGTTCGCCGCCCGTGATCTGTACATGAAAATGATTTTTCTCGCCGCACAGCTTCAGCGTATTCTTGATAGTTTCACGGCTCATGCTGCCTTGCGCGCCTTTGGTTTGATGCTCATAACAATACTTGCACGATAAGTTGCACGCATCGGTGAGCATCAGCATCAGGTTTTTAGGTGTTAAGGCTGAAGGTTTCATGGTGTAACCTCCTTCTTAATATATGAGCATGACAATGCCTCTTTTTGTAATCTGATTTTATGTTGCCACTCTTCGAGCGAGCGATAAGCAAACTCGAAGACCACATGCTCCGGGTGTATAAGATCAAACAATCCCGAAATGGCATGATCTTCAAACGCATTGTGCTGATCAATTTGCCGAACATGTTGGGCGGCCACGGTAAGCTTTTCCCAAAAATCCAGATTGCTTTCAAATGTGGTGTTCATGCTCTCTTGAACATAGCTGCCCGAAAGGCTTTTGGCTAAATGCACCGCTTTGATGTGCGCTTTTCGCTCACCCAAAGCTTCCACCTGGTTTAGTAAATATCTGATGCCTTCTTTTTCGGTTTTAAGGGATTGATTTTTATTCAAAATATGACCGGTATCGAGCACAATGCCGGTTTTTGGATGCCGGGTTCGGCTAAGCAGGTAATCAATTTCCCACGCCTCATCCAGCCGGAAATTGCCCGGCCACCATAGGTTTTCGTACAATACCCAGTTTTTATATGAAGAAACTTCCATCACCGTATTGATGACATCCACCGATAAATCCATTGTGGCCTTGATATCCCAAGGCGGGTTCCAGTTATAAACATATGCCAGTTTATAATGCACTGGGTGGAACACCACATAAGGCACATCAAACATCGTTGCCAGTTCTAGTTGGTGCCGGTAGTAATTGATGATGGTCGATTGGGTTGAACCACCATAAAACTGAGTGATGTTTTCGTGTGAGCCAAAAATTTCTAATAGCCTTTTTTGGTCGTTTCGCCAGATAGGATCAAGGATGATAAAGAACCGCAGATGCAAGCCTTGAATCAAACCTGATGGAATGGACTTGTAGGGATAGTCTTTTCCAACCGGGTATAGCTCAAAACCGTCCATATCAAATTGGGTGAGTAACTCTTTTGCAGCATCCCAATTGTGGTTAATGGTTGCAAGATCGGCGTGGTGCGTGCTGATGTTCAGTAGTGTTTTCATCGGTTAGCTCATCGTGGGTTTTGCAGCGCGCAAAAGCGTCTTATTATTGTTTGTGTGTACATTGTCATTTTTCTCTATTTGCAGCAGCAATTCAAAATTGTATCGCTCATGAAAACGCTTTTTGCGTAATGATTCGGTTGAAATCGAGGTGGTGCAAGGTAAATTGGCCTCGGAGTGATATTCCTGCCAGGGTGCATGCCCGGCAGGCGGTTCGGCAACAAACGCCAGATTTTCGCCGGCCACTGCCACGGCAACCTGCTCGATAGTTTTTGCGCCTAATGTGATATGCAATGATTCATCCAATCGCGAAGTGGGGCACAGCACCAGGTCGCACCCGAGTTTTGCCGAAGCCATCGCAAATTCAGGGTGAATGAGTTCGTCGGTGAATGCCAGCGCCAGGCGGGTATGTTCAATATCTATCCATAAAGGAACTTGAGTGTCGGTTTGATCAGCGCCCAAGTACAATGTCATCTTTCCTGTAGCCTCAATAAATACGATGTTTAAATCACCTTTCGGTGAAGTTGTTCCAAAACAAAGGTTGAGTTTTTGCGATTTAGCCCATTCAACCATTTCATCCAAATTCAAAGAAACCTCATAGTTATATATAGGCATCAGGAGCAGGCGTGGATTTTGGGTTGGTTTAAGTTTTTCTATAAATGCGCTTATGCTCTGAATGCTGAGTTCAGGCATAGAGGCTTTTGTAAATCCCAGCACATCTAGCGCGCCGGGTTTAGGCAGGTTGTAATACGCGGTTAAATCTGTGGCATAGCGCATATCCAGATAGATCGCGCTATAATTTTCTGGTCGGCGCGTGGCGAGCCAACCCGGCTGGCGGCGTTCGAGCTTGCCGTTTTTGAGCGGTAATTCAGCATAGAAAATGGCAGAATCCTGGCTTTTTTCAGAAAGCAGGGTTTCGCCGGTTGGAGAAAATACGCAGGTCGAAGCCTCATGGCACGACATCGTAAGATCTTCGCCACCTCGATTGGCCGCCGCTACGAACATATTGTTTTCAATGGCGCGCGATTTCCAAACCAATGCCGGATCGAGACTTAACGCCGGCCAGTTGGAAGGCACAACGAGCAAATCGGTGTTTTTTAATGCAGCAGCGCGCGGGATCAAACCAAAATAAGAATCCGAACAAATGGCTAGAGCTACGGTGCCCCACGGCGTAGAAAATGTGTTTTGTTGCGCGGCTTTTCCGGGGCAGGCCCACCGGGTTTCGGCGGTGATTTTTCGATACAAACACAGCATTTCACCGGTTGGCGAAATGGCCATAGCCGAGTTATAAAAAATGGGCGTGGCACGCTCGTGCTCGGCAAATCCCACAATCACATACACCCCATAGGTTTTGGCCAGTTTTTTAAGGGCCAACAGTGTTTCCCCTTCTCTCGACTCGGTATAGGCTGCAATATCTTCGCGCGAGCTGAAGCTGTAGCCCGATAAGGAAAGCTCCGGGGCAACAATAATATTCGCCCCCGATTCAGCGGCTTTTTGGGCATGGCTGAGCAGGGACTGGCGGTTATGGGCCAAGTCTTTATGCTTAATGCTGAGATGCAAAAATCCTAGTGTTAATCTGTCCATTTTTCAGTGTATCCAAGTGCACAAGCGTTGTAAATAAAGTCTAAAAATACATGGTGTTCTATGCCGGGCGTTTTTTGTGAAAGCTGTGCATAGTATGCCCCGATCCGGTCTGTTTTATGAGAAATCGCAGCGGTGAGACATGCAGCCTGCTGGGTGAAAATTTCTTTCATGCAAGAGCCGGGCAGAATTCCCCATACCATTTTATCACGAATATGAACCAATGCACACAGAGCTGCAACAGCCAGGGGATCGCGATCAAACCCGGTAAAATTCTTGAGAAAGATGTCTTTTTTTGCTTCGGGTAAATAATTGGCGATACCTTTTTGGAGTGATTCAGCGCTTGCGCCAAACCGCTCAAGGTGCCGTTTAATGGATCGCTGATTTTCCGGAGTAAGCGAATTTTGCAGAGCCAGGGTTTTGCGAATGGCGCTGGTTACACTTACCCCGATCAGTTCGCCGAGCTTAGAATGGTTGCCGGAACTGGTGAGCGGCAGATTGCCGGTCAGCCGACAGGCCAGGGCAATCTGGTCGGTGCCGGTGCCGGTTGCCAGGCCGTCGGAGTAGCGCGAATTTACGCCAAGCTCTTGCAATACGGCTGTCTTGGCTTCGGTTGCCGTAATAATGGCACACACCATCGCGCCTTTCGACACTTCCTGATTGATCAAAATCATCGTATTGATGGTACCATGAGGCTCACGGCCATTGGTGTGTAACGGCTCATACGTGCCGGCGTGTTCATACACCGAAGCCGGGTCGCCGGCTCTGCCTGCATTGGTTTCCACACCGCCGGTGGCAATGGCTACGACTTCCAAATCGCGAAACCGCTCGGTTTCTATGCAGGCATAATTCATGTTGGCCGCCGTGCCCAGCGAAATGGTTCGCTCCGGCAACTCATGCGTTTTACAAAGCGACTCCAAATACACCCCGGGCGATGAGGTGATGGATTTTAGCGACTTGCGATGGTGCGCAGCCGGTTCGCACGATTGATGATTAAACATGCACTCAATATCGTTGTGCAGACCGCCATTGGCCCGGCAGGTCGAAATTACCCGGTAAGGCGCCTTAAACCTGACGATCACAATTTTTTCGTTACGATGCACCTCGGCATCGCCATAAGTTCCTAAATGCATGTCGCTCCTATCCTTTCTTAGCCAAATCATCATGCGTTATTTCAATTTTTGGTAATACACCAGTTGATGATCGGGCAATAGTTCAGGATGAAAAATTTTGATTAAATCAGCTAAAATTATGTGCGGCTCCACCATGCCGGTTTCCCAAAACCGGTTACGACCATTATTAAAGGTTGAAGCATTATTATTATAAACCTGTCCGGTTTGTACAGCTTTAAAAATATTATAGCGTTTATCCTGTCCGATTAAATCAGAAAGCTGGGTGGTTTCCCATTGGGGATTTACCCAGAAATCGGCATTCATACCAACATTGATGGCGACTTCCAGGCTGATGATATTTTCTTCATATTCGTTTTTGGGCTCAAGGATGTAATTAGCGCCGGCATCTAATAAATACTGCACATACCAGGCGCTGGAGCCGTGAGTTGTCCAGGCCCCTTTACGGTTATGCCCGACAATCACGCTGGGTTTATGTTGAAGATCAGAGGTTAATTTTAAGTAGTTTTCATAACGGACTTTAATGCTATCAAAATAGGCTTTGGCGCGTTCCTGTTCATGAAAGAATTCGCCAAAAAATTTGATCCATTCCAGTGTGCCAAGCGGATGGGCTTCTAATTGGGCGCAAATCAACCCGGGTTTAATACCCATTTGCCTGATTTTTTCATGCGTATCATAGCCTGTTCCGGAGGCATAAACAAACGCCATATCGGGCTTTACATTTACCAGCGTTTCCATATTCATGTTGCTACTCATGCCGAGCGAAGCCAGCGCGCCTTCATCAATCATGGCATGAACGCGCTCATTTCCAACGCGGTTTTTACCAGATACGCCCTGAAGGTCATGAAAATGGCCAAGAATATCAATTAAGGACACATGAAAACCGCTGGCGCAAGTGTAGGTTTTTATCGGGGTGCGAACAAGCTCGTCGTATTCAACACCTTGGGGAACAGGGCTGTTTTTGGGGACTAATAAATATCTGAACCACAACCCTCGTTTGCGATGCGCTGGTTTTACAATATCTATAATTCGGCAGCCATTTTGAAGCCGGGTAATGGTGAATCGCTCGGCGTATTCCGGATGAAGTGTTTTGCCGGAAATAGGCGCAAGCGGCGCTGCAAAAATGTTTGGGATAACAGGACTAATAAAAAGTCCAAACACAAAACAGGACATGAGCAACGCCTTCAATTGCGCCAAACGATGTGGGTGTGACGGGTGTTTCAAAATCAGTTCAATTGTGTTTTCTCTGTTGAAATAGAGTATTTCGCGACATCGGTTTGGCAAACGCCGTAGCAAAAAGTTGAGCCACAGTTCGTGCCACATGGGTTTTTAAATAGTTTGCGTATGTGTTGAATCATAAAGTGTATTTCCATCGGTTCAAGGTTTTTAAACTTCTCCAAAGCCCTGCCAATTAACCATGGCTGTAAAAAGCAGGGCAGAAGAAGCGTCGGTTATCAAATGGTTTAGAAATTAACGGCATATCTTACACCCACCGAGCGACCCGGCATGTTGTAACCATCTTTTTCGGTATAGTTCTCATCCAACATATTTTTTGAGAACACTGAAATCCGGGTTGAGTGATTGATTTTAAAGGTCACATTTGCATCAAAAACCAGCGCTGCCGGATGTGTTAATTCCTGATCGTCCAGAGTTGGTCTAGCCTCCGGATAATAAGAGAACCAGTTGCGCTCATATCGCTCACCCATATAACGAGCAGTAATTCTGGAGCTTATAAAATTGTAATCGTCGTATTCAATGCCAAAAGTGCCGCGATTTTTGCGAACATATTGAAGGTTGCTGGTTTGGCCGTCTTCTTCTTTTTCAGCTACCAATTGATGGGTGAAATTGGCAAATAAACGCAAAGAATAAGTAAAGTTTTTAAGCGCACCGAAATCGTAGGAGAGTTCAAACTCCAACCCCTGCAATTCGGCGTCATCTACATTTTCGTAAGTTCTGAAATTAGTTGTATCGGTGCCATTAATTTCAGTTTTCTGAACTTCTTCAATAAAATTATCCCAGGAGGTATTGAAGTAGGTAAAATCAGCCCGGAAACCACTGTTGGCATTAGAGTAAGTGAAACCGACATCAAATGTTACGCTGGATTGCGGATCCAGATCATTGTTTCCGCGTACATCTCTGCCGCGTGAGTCGATATAACGACCGGCTTTTTGATACGGGTTTGGTGTAACAAACGCTTTACCGGCACTGGTATGCAATTTTAAATCCGGAATAAACCGATATTGCGCGCTGATGCTGGGATTAAAGTTTGTGTATGTTTCGGCGTCTGTATTGAGGGTGGAGTTATCGAAAAACGGTGTTTCTTTTAATTTGTAGCTGGTAATATCTAACCGCCCGCCAATATTGCTTATAAGGCGGCTGTCAAAAAATGATAGGGAAACATCTGTGAATATTCCAAATGTCGAGAGGCTTTGATTGGGTCGGTAAGGCGCTTTTTCAGTGCTGTCGCTCGAGTAGCTGTGTGCTTCTACATCGGCCAGGTTATAATCCAGACCGGTGGTGATGCGCTGATCACCCAAAGCCAAAATGTCTTGCAATTGGAACCCTAACCACTGGGTTTTTGATGTAGATGAAATGAAATCGATATCATCCTGATCATCAAAATATCGGTTTTCTTCCAGTGCCCAGTAAGGTTTGAATTTAAAGGTATGGGCACCTATAATCCCATCGAGGGTTACATCAATGGTTTGGCGTTCTACATTTTTCTGGCCGTGGCCATAAACCGCCCATACCGAACCGGGTGTGCGCACCCCATTGGCCTGATAGACTTCACCGCGGGTTTCAAGCCTTAGATTTTCTTTAAGTTCATACCCCAGGCGCAGGCTGGCCGAATTGGTGGAGTAACTGGTGTTGGCCATGGTTTCGATATCCTGCTCCAGCAACTCCGGTCCCGGATCCGAAATTAAGGTGTTGCGCCCAATCTTGTAATCATCGTTGTGATTGTAGGTGCGGCCACCCAAATCAAAATCAAGTTTGTCAGTTAAAGAACCGCCTGCATTGAATTTCCCATCCAGCGTACTAAAACTGCTATAGCTGAAATCGACGTTTCCGCGAATTTTACCTTTTGATTTTTTGGTGATAAAGTTGATCGTACCACCCATAGCTTGCGAGCCATACAGCGCCGAGCTGGGGCCTTTAATCACTTCCACACGCTCAATGGTGCTCATATCGATCGTAGCCAGGTTGGTAACACCTGCCGGACGGCCATCAATCAGGTAGGTTACATATTGATCCAATCCAGAAAATTTAGGGGTGAATCCTCGAACCGACACACCGGCCAAAACGCCCGGATATTCAATAATATCCACACCAGACGTTTTCTTTAACAGTTCGGTGGCATCCTTTGGCGCCAGCGCCTCTATATCTTCGGAGGTAACAATTTCAATTTTCCGAGGAATATCTTTTAGCTTGCTTTGCGCACGCGAGGCTTGTACCACAATTTCATCGGTCATGTGGCTATTGGTATAAAGCTCAGCATTAATCACTGTTTTTTGATCAATATGTTTCACTTCGCGGCGATACCCTAAATAGGTAATCACAAGCAATTTAGCATCCGTTGGCACAGAAAGGGCGTACTCACCTTTTTCATTGGTAATTGTACCCATTGAGGTGTTTTGCACACGAACAGTAGCGCCAACAAGTGGCTCGCTTGTTGTTGCACTTCGAATAACACCTGATATAATTCTTTCTTTTGCCATGGTGCTTAGTGGTAAAAGCAACATTAGACCCAATACAAAAAGTCCAATTCGATTGGGTGTATGCCGTAATAAAATTTTGTGTTTTAAGGTTTGCTTCATAGTTGTAACCCCTTTACTGATTTGATGAAATTTTCATTTGCATTTACACCATTTATGCCCAGAATTAGCTGTTTAAGCCTCTTTAATAAAGCTTGACCTATCGAGAGCAGTCGTATTTATTACAGGCTTTATGGTGCGCAAGGTGTTGTTTGTGAAGCCGGCTTTTAAAAGAACAAGCTGCTTAATGTTATGTTTGAATGAACAATTGACTAGTCAAAAATTTAATGTTGGGCTTGTACAGCCTCTATGAGCTCGTTAATGCTCACAAAATTCTTTTCGGTTTGCTCCGAATCTGCAAAATACCGCCAGGCATCTACGCCTAAATCGCAGTTGATTTCTACTCTAGGTAGAATGGTAACATCTTGAACTACTTTATATCCCATACGTTCAAGGGCGCGCTTGGTCCAAAGCGCCAAAGCGCCTTCACCAATCAGGCCAAATTCACCTTTGGTGTGATAGTGAATATGGAACGAGCCGGTATTGCGGTCGAATTTGAATCCGTGCCGGGCAAACGCTTCTTCAAACTTGCCGTTTAATATCAGCTCTTCGGGCATCCCCGACATAAGAGCGCTTTTGTACTTTTTCTCTTTTGATTTCAGGACTTGCATCAGCCAGATTTTATCGGCGGCTTGCAAGGCCAAATCCAGTTCATGGGTCGACATCAAAATGCTTTTGCCTTTTTCATGCGTGAGCTTTCTTAGCAGCCTGATGATTTCAATTCGATTCGGCAGATCCAAATGCGCAGTGGGTTCATCCAACAGGATAATTGAGGTATCCTGAGCCAGCGCCCGAGCGATCATCACCTTCTGGCGTTCGCCGTCGCTTAAGTCGCTGATATGCGCATTGGCAAACGGCGCGGTGCCGGTTATTTCAATGGCTTCGCGGACTATTTTTTCATCCTCCTCCGAGAGTTTGCCCATCCACCCGGTATAGGGCGAGCGGCCTAATGCCACCAAGGCATAGACAGAAAGATTACCGATACTCACACGATCGGTAAGTACTACGCTCAGGTTAAGGGCAATCTCTTTGGCTGAAAGTTTTTTAAGCGGTTTGCCAAGCAGTTCAACCCGACCGGAAAGCGGCGATTGAATGCCCGACATGGTGCGCATTAATGTGGATTTGCCAGAACCATTTGGCCCCAAAAGGCATACCAACTCACCCTGGTTTAACTTTAAATTCAATTCACTAGCTATTTCACTCTTGCGGCCATGACTCGTTTGCTCAAAAAATTTTGAATTTTTTTTCTGGTGATAGCCAATCGTAAGGTCTTTTATGTTTAATACATCTGTGGTCATGAAAATGAAGCTTTAAGGTTACGGTTTTTCATAATTACCCAAATCACAATCGGCGAGCCGACCAAAGCCGTCACTGCATTGATAGGCAGCGTGGTTTGGCTGCCGGGCAGTTGGGCGATGATGTCGCAGATCAGCATCAAAAGCGCGCCCATGAGCGCCGAACTTGGAATTAAAAACCGGTGATCCGATGTATTCAGTAAGGAGCGGGTTAAATGAGGCACGGCAATCCCGATAAATCCAATCGGGCCGCAAAATCCGGTTACACTACCGGCCAGCAGACTGGTAGCTAAAATGACCGTTATTCTCAGGTAAGAGGTGCTCAGGCCCATGCTCCGGGCATAATTTTCACCCAAGAGCATCACATTAAGGGATTTTGAGGCGATCATCGATACAAACAATCCGGAAATCACAACAACGCTAAGCAATACCAATTGATCTTCAATTACACCGCCCAGGCTTCCGAATGTCCAGATCAAATAATCCTGTATTTCTTCCGGTGAACTGAAGTATTGCCAAACACTAATGAGTGAAATGGTTACGTTGCCCACCATGATACCCACGATCAGCAAAACAATGTTGTCTTTGATTTGCATGGAAATGCCCAAAATAATCAGCAACACCAGCGCCGATCCCATGGTTGAAGCCAGAACGATCAGCCAACTGCCGCTTATCCCAAGTTGCTTGATGGCAAAGGCGTTGGTGGCCGCGCCGGAGGCCAGCATCACAATAGCCACGCCCAGGCTGGCTCCGGCAGTGATACCCAAAACCGACGGTCCGGCAAGCGGATTGCGAAACAAGGTTTGCATTTGAAGGCCGCCAACCGACAGCGCCGCGCCGGCAAGTATGGCCGTAAAACCTTTTGGCAGGCGAATGTATTCTATAATTTTTTGCCAGGCGATATTTTCATGCTCGTTGTGCCACAAAATTGTTATCACATCGCCGATAGGAATTTTTACAGAGCCCAGGGCCAGATCAAAAACAAAAAACACCACTACGGCCAGCGCCAGGGAAGCGATCAAGCTGAATTTTGGCGCCAATCTTGGCCACTCCTGAGATCCGGGATTTATCTCAGAATGATTTTTGGGGGTTAAAACATTGGGTTTTGATTGCTTTTCTGTCACTTCTTCTTGAACTGAATCGGGCATTACTTCTTTATTTAATCTGTCTGTAAAAATGGTAATCGCTATTTGAGTCAAACAGTGATGAGCGAATTTCAGGGTGCAAAATGCGAATCAAATCTTCCAGTATCAGGTGCGGGCTTACCACCCCTTTTTCCCAATAGGCATTGCCTCCGTGGGCATTGAGTTGTTTATTGTTATTGAACACCAGGTTGTTTTTTACCGGTTGAAACTCTCTGTAGCGGTCATCTATAGCCAGAAGATCCGACATGGATGTTACCGTGCCGGTATTCAGCCAGTAATCAGCCGTTAAGGCAATCGGGAATACTGATTCAATGCTTAACTGCAGGCTTCCGGTTACTTTTTTGTCTTTCCAGTGGTAATCCCCACCGGCGTCTTTAATAAGCTGCGCCACATAACTTTCGCCGCCGGGAACAAACCAGGCATCTTTGCGAGACAGGCCCGGCAATATGCTGGGTTTTTGAGTAACTGTATCGGTTAAGGCTACCAGGTTTTTGTATTGGGATTCAATTTTAGAAAACACTTGGGCCATTTGTGTTTCCCGGTTGGTGAGTGCAGCCATGATTTTTGCCCATTCGGTTCTGCCTAGCGGAGATTGTTCCAGCCATTCAGCAATCAGAATTACGGGAATATTGGCGTCAATCAATGTTTTATACCTGGCATATTGAACAGCAGGCAATGCTGTAACCATGACCAGTTCGGGATTTGTTTCCAGGATGATTTCCAGATTCGGGCTGAAGGCATTTCCTATTTCATTGATTTTACCATCTGAAATACGGCGCCGGATTTTTTTTGAATTGATGATATCGGGATCAGAAACGCCAACCACTAAATCGTCCAGATCCAATAAACTCAACAGCCCAATTTGGGTAGTAGAAAAAATGCAAACGCGCTCAACCGGTGTTCGGATAAGTTGAAAGTCTTTGTAAGCTTCAGGTACGGCCATTTTTTTTGGAACCAGGGCGTATTGGAGAGTATCGTTTCGATCCTGAAGGCCATTATAAATGGAGAGAATTTTTATATCATCCTGGTATGAAATGCCAAATCCTTTGGCATATTTGATGTCTTGTTGCGCTAAAGAAGAATCAGCTGAGGCAATTTGCGTTAAGGCTAAATCGTGCTTATCGGAGGTGGTATTTTCTTTTGTACATCCAAAAAAGAAAAAACTGCTAACGAGAGCGAAGAGTATGGATATGGTGCGGTAGGGATTATCAGAAGACCTGCCGCACAGTTCTCCCGAAAAAGGAGAAATTAGGCGCTTTTTCATGTTTATACGCTTTCACCTGAAGCTTTAATTGAAAATATGTCCTCACGGCAGGTCTTCTGACTTACCCGAATCCTGGCTTCCTTCCCATTACAAAGTAATAGTGGCTATTTGCCGGATTGCTTCATAAAACAAACGCTTGTTTTATGCGGGATTACAGCAGCAGGGACTGTTCCGGACTCTCACCGGATTCCCTTTTAAGTTGCAAATGCAACGCCGTAATTGAGATTGATTATAACTAATCAAATAAAATGTTCCAAACAAAAAAAACACCTTTTAATTCTTACCGTTGATTAAATATAGAAAGCATAAGGGTTTAACAGTATCTGACTTCATGTCGAACGTAGGGAAACATAATCTTTGGTTTGATTTAAATCATGTTTTATCGTTTTTTAGTACCTTCTGCGTTACTGGCTGATTTATTGAATTTGTTGTGATATGAGTCCATTGCCTTCCACTTCATCTTTATTGAAACCCATTATGGTTGTGGGAACCTCCTCCGACGCCGGTAAAAGTTTAGTTGCAGCCGGGCTGTGCCGCATTTTAAAGCAGGACGGGTATACACCTGCACCGTTTAAGGCCCAAAACATGTCTTTAAACAGCTACGCAACACCTGAAGGCTATGAAATTGGTCGTGCGCAAGCCGTGCAGGCCGAAGCTGCTGATATTGCACCACACACCGATATGAACCCGGTACTATTAAAACCAACCGGTGAAAGTGGATCGCAAATTGTGTTGAATGGTAAACCCATCGGCAATCGTTCGGCCCGCGAGTATTACACCTCAAATGATCGGTACTACTTGTTTGAAGAGGTTTGTAAGGCCTTCGACCGGCTTAAATCAAGGTATAACCCTATTGTGTTGGAAGGCGCCGGGAGCATTTCCGAGCTGAATCTCAAGCATCGCGATATCACCAACATGCGCATGGCCCGTTATGCCGATGCGGCCACATACCTGGTGGCTGATATTGAGCGTGGCGGGATTTTTGGGTCGGTTTATGGCACCATAAGCCTTCTTGAGCCTGATGAACGCCGGTTAGTCAAAGGCATCATCGTGAATAAATTTCGTGGAGATGCCAGCTTGTTTGAAGAAGGTAAAAAAATATTGGAATCACTAACCAACATTCCGGTTGTCGGTGTAATTCCCTATGTCCGTGATCTGGTGATAGATGAAGAAGATTCGGTGGCCTTGCATAAACGCCACACCACGCATCACCCCGGAAAACTCAATATTGCTGTGGTGCAGCTCAGCCGAATGGCCAATTACACCGATTTTCAATTCCTCGAAAAGTTTGAGAGCGTTCATCTGTATTACACCCAAGATCAACGGGAGCTTCAAAAAGCAAGCATAATTGTACTGCCGGGCAGCAAAAATACCATAGAAGACTTGCTGGAATTAAAAAAGAGGGGCATAGATAAGGTGATCAGGGATTGCTACGAAAACGCAGCCACGGTGATTGGTATTTGCGGGGGCTATCAAATGATGGGTGAAAAGATCGAAGACCCCGATCATGTTGAAAGTCATTATAAGCAGGTAGAGGGATTGGGCCTTTTGCCCATTGAAACCAGGCTGTTAAATCATAAGACCACCGAGCAACAGACCTTTCGGTTCAGAGATTTACCCAATACATGTTATGGGTATGAAATACACATGGGGGCTACCAGGCAAACGGTATCCGAAGTTGAATCAGTGGCTGAGTTGGAAAACGGTCAGTCGGAGGGCTGCTACCTGAACGAGCGTTGCTGGGGCACTTACCTGCATGGTATTCTGGACAACCCCGGTGTTCTTGCCAGCTTGCTAAAACCGTTTCAGGTTAAGGTTGATCTTAACATTCAAGATGATTATCGGGTATTTAAACACACACAATACGATAAGCTGGCTAACGCCTTAAGAGAAAATTTAGATATGGCATATATCTACAAAACAATTTCAACCGATTAAAATCAATGCTTTACGGACACGGAGATGATGCATATCGGCTTGGAATAACCATAAGGGCTAATTTTAGCAGCAATGTATATCCGGGAGGGCCGTCACAAAGCTTAACGAATGTCCTCAGTGAAAGCCTGGCCGATAACATGACCAGGTATCCGGAAGTTCAGGCCGAAAGCTTGCAGGAAAAAGTAGCACAGCAACATCACCTGAAGCCGGAGCAAGTGCTGGTAAGCAATGGCGCCATTGAAGCGATTTATTTAATCGCCCAATGTTTCAGCCGCTCAACAACCACCATATTTGTGCCCACGTTTTCAGAATACGAAGATGCCTGCCGGATTTTTCAGCATCAAATAACAATTAAAGCTCAGGATGAACTTGACTTGTTACCGGATCTGCCCAAACTGCATACAGATCTTTGTTTTTTATGCAATCCGAACAATCCAACCGGTAAATTGCTCACCAAAGATCGCTTGCTCAAATGGGTTGAAAAGAATGAACAAACGATCTTTGTGATTGATGAAGCCTTTATAGACTTTACCTTGAACCCATCCGATACCATAATCTCAGAGATTTTCAATCACAAAAACCTGATTGTGTTACGCTCCATGACAAAATTATTTGCTATTCCTGGATTGCGTTTAGGCTATGTGGTTTCAACTCAAGCGCTTATTAAAACATTAAATGCGTTTAAGCAACCCTGGTCGGTCAATGCGTTTGCCATCTCGGCCGGAACCTATATCATGGAGCATTACCGTATGTTGTTACCCAATATTCCGGCTTTGCTGGAAGAAACCAGGCGTTTTATGGCACAGTTAAAAGCTCTGCCGGGACTTGCGGTAGGCCAGAGTGATGTGCATTTTATGTTGTGCGAGCTTACAAGGGGTAACGCTAAGGATCTGAAGGATTATTTGGTTAAAAGACACGGCATGCTTGTTCGGGATGCATCTAATTTCAAGGGGTGCCAAAAAGGACATTTTCGATTGGCTACTCAAACAGACAGGCAAAACCGGCAACTGATTTCGGCGATAGCAGAATGGACGACAATCACATCGCGTTAATTCTTGGTTTGTGGATCGGACTGGGTTTGGACTTTTGGCTGGCTGATCCGCCATGGCTGCCACATCCGGTGGTTGGCTTTGGTCGTTTAATTGCCGTGGGTGAGCAATGGTTGAACAAAGCCCGGGTGCGACTACTGAAAGGTGCATTGCTGGCTGTTGGGCTTGTGGTTTCCGTATTTGCTGTGATTTATGCCGTCCAGGCCTGGCTGAGTGCATGTCATCCGGTTTTTTCTATAGCGTTCAACAGCATCGTAGTATTTTATTGCCTGGCCAATAAAGGGTTGATTCAGGAAGGAAAAGCCGTGTATGATGCTTTTGAAAACCAGGGACTGCAAGCAGCTCAGAACCAGCTTAGCCGAATTGTTGGCCGGGAAACAGAGCGGCTGGATCCTAATCAGGTCAGAACCGCCGCTCTTGAAAGTATGTCTGAGAACCTAAGCGATGGGGTGGTGGCGCCTTTGTTTTTCTATGCCATATTAGGCCCGCCCGGCATGATGGCTTACAAAATGGCCAGTACTCTGGATTCGATGATCGGGTATAAAAATGAACGATACAACCAGTTCGGTAAAGCGGCTGCCCGGCTGGATGATCTGCTCAATTACATTCCGGCACGCCTAACCGTGTTACTCATATATCTGGTCAGCTTTAAGACTAAAGCATTAACATTTGCCGGCCGGTTTGGCAAATGCCACAGCAGCCCGAATGCCGGTTATCCTGAAGCAGCGCTCTCTGGTGTTCTGGATTGCCAGTTTGGCGGCCCGAATTGGTATCATGGAGCCCTGATCAACAAACCATTTATCGGAGAAACCGATCGGGAGATAACCAGTCAGGATCTACAAACCACCGTGCGAATAAACACCCGGGTTACGCTTCTCTTATGTGCTCTGATAAGTTTTGCGTGGTGGGTGGCAAGACATGGTTAAAAACCACATGTGATCGCTAATGGAGATATCAAAAAAATAATGTCCAATAAGTTTATTATTACCGGCGGCCCGGGTAGTGGAAAAAGTACGCTGTGCCAAGTATTAAAGAATAAGAGGCAGAGATGCTTCGATGAGGTTTCACGGCAGATTATAAAACAAGAAACGCAAAAAACGGACGGGATTTTGCCATGGGAAAACTTGCCGGATTTTGCCGGGTTAGTGCTTGAAGAAATGAAGCGACAGTGCCAGCAAGCCGCATCTGTAAAAGAGGTGTGTTTTTTTGATCGGGGCATTCCCGATATTTTTGGTTATTTACAGCATCACACCTTTCCCATTCCTGACCGGTATTACGAGTGTCTTCGTGAGTGCAACTATAACATGAATGTGTTCATCCTGCCGCCTTGGCCGGATATTTATGTTCAGGACTCGGAGCGCTGGCAATCGTTTGAAGAATCTGTTGAGTTATATCAGGCCCTCCGGGAAGCCTATGCAAGGCTGGGTTATGTGTTGTGGGAATTACCTAAGCATTCTCCGGAAAACAGAGCCAGGTATGTGCTTGAACTTCTGGATCATGTTCAACCGCCACATGTTCAAAAAACGGATTAAAAGTTTTTAAATAAAAGAGTTGAGAGGGGAGAACTTCTGACCTCAGCTATGGACAAGGTGGCGCTTCAACAAAAGGCGCCTAAACTATATGCGTAACGGATTTTTTTCAAAGGTATTGATTGATAATCACCGTTTCAATCACGCCTTTACCTTGATCACTTCGCTGAGCTGGGTGGAGTAGCGGGGCGAGAGCCGCTCCTGGCGCATTTTCCAGGTGCGTCCCAGATCCTGAACCGCAAATTTCACCATGGCTTTTCCTGTTTCGCGGTTGATTTTATCCACGGCCTGCATCACGGCTTTATGCCGTGCATTTGGTTGTGCAAACAGGTTTTGCTGGATATACCGATCCGAACAAATATCCATGACGATCACACCGGCTTTTTTGTAATGGTATCCTTGTTTAAAAATCGTCTTTAACCCGTGCGTGGCGTGCCCGATCAGGTCGATGGTAGAATTGGTGGGAAAGGGCAGGGTAACCACCACACTTCGGTAATACTGGCCCAGGTCTTTCCGGTGCGGATTGGTATGCAGGAACACCAGCAGCGCGTTGCAGCAGGAGTGTTGCTTGCGGAGTTTTTCGGCGCATTTGGCTGCAAAGGTAGCTACGCGTTCTTCAATCTGGCCGAATTTGGTGTAATTGCCATCAAAGGTGCGTGTGGTGGCAATGTTTTTCTTGGCTTTGCTTTCTTCGAGTTCAAAACTGGGTACGCCTTCCAGGTCTTTTTTGAGCCGCAGCCCCATCACGGTCATGTGTTTTCGTACCCACGCATCCGGCAATTGGGTAAATTGCAGCGCATTTTTAATGCCTCTGGCGTTCAGCAGGCGCGTGTAAGCCCCGCCAATGCCCCAGACATCTTCCACCTTAAAGTAATTCAGGGCCTTGAGGCGTTTGGCCTCGGTATCCAGCACATACACACCGTTCCACTCTTTCGGGAATTTCTTGGCAATTTTATTAGCCACCTTGGAGAGTGCCTTGGTGGGTGCAAACCCGATGCTGATGGGAATACCGGTGGCTTTACCGACTTTGTTCTTCATCTCAAGCCCGTAAGCGCGCAGATCCCAATCGTCAAAGCCTTCGAACTTCAGAAACGCTTCATCAATGCTGTAGATCTCCATTTCCGGGGCAAACGAGCTGAGCATGGTCATCACACGGTTGCTCATATCGCCGTACAAGGCAAAGTTCGAAGAGAACACCGCCACGTTATGTTCTTCAATGAGTTGTTTAAGCTCGAAGGCCGGCGCCCCCATGGGAATACCCAGGGCTTTGGCTTCATTGCTCCGGGCGATCACGCAGCCATCGTTGTTGGAGAGCACCACCACGGGTTTGCCGTTTAAATCCGGCCGGAACACCCGCTCGCAGGAGGCATAAAAGTTATTTCCATCTACCAGCGCATACATCTTAGAAAGCTTTAATGGCGTAAGTAACAATCCCCCAGATCATAAACTCGTTTTCTTCCGTTACCTTGATCTTCTTGTAATTCTCGTTGGCCGGGATCAGCCAGCAGCAATCCTTTTCGAGTTCAATTTTTTTCAGGGTGAACTCGCCATCGACAAAACACACGGCAATTTTCCCGCTTTTAGGTTCCAGGCTTTTGTCTACCACGAGCAGATCCCCGTTATTGATGCCGATATCGCACATGCTATCGCCATTGACCCGGCAAAAAAAGGTGGCGCTTGGGTTTTTGAGAAGCTCATGGTTCAGATCGATGGAGAGCTCCGAAAAATCTTCGGCCGGCGAAGGAAACCCGGCACTCACGGGACTTTCCATGAAGGGGAGTGAAATGGCCACATCCGTTGAGGCGGTAAAAAACTCCAGGACAGGCGTGGTGTGTAATCGGCGCAGTTTCATGCTTATACTCTTGATCTTAAAATTAACGGTAAACCAAGTCTACGGTTTTTTCAGTTAAGCGTACATCCAATATAGCATCGATCCGGCCCACAGCCTTGGCATGGTAAAAATAAACATGGGCGGTGATCAGGTTGCCGGGCCTGATTTTTTTTGATTTGTTATCATTTTGTGAATAATTTGCAGTAACATAAAGTGCAAATGTTTTTTTGTCTAATCCTAACTGTTATATTTCAACTTGATAACTTATGAAACTGATTGCTACAGCGCTTCTCGTATTTATAATAGCCTGTATTTCCTCAAAAAATCTCCTTTTTGCCCAGGATCTTTCGCAGTTTCGCTTGCTGGATCAATCCACACGGAAACCGATTGTGGGAGCAACCTATCATTACAACAATAAAACAGGTATTTCCGATGAGAATGGCGTTGTTGAATTCAGGTATGTTGAAGGTACTACCATGAAACTCACGCATATCAATTATGGGCAGTGGGTTTTGGGCGATCGCAACATCCAAAAAAGCGATCAAAAAGAATGAAGTTTTCCGAACTGCTCAAAACATCACAACTGCCCCGGTTACAGTGGTTGGATTAAGACCCACTCAAACACCTTCAGAAAAACAGGATCTGGATTATAACGATCGCCTGGCTCACGACGGGGCTGCAGTCCTTAAAAACATCCCGGCAGTTAATTATGTGCAAAAAGGTGGTAATTACGGCTCCGATCCGGTTTTACGGGGATTTAAAAATGAGCAATTGAATACTGTGATCAACTGCGCCCAATGCGCTATTGCAGCCTGTCCTAACCGCATGGATCCCCCGACCAGCCAGGTGGCACCGAATATGATCGATAAGATTGAAGTTCTCAAAGGGCCCATACGCACTTCGTTACGGCGTTGGCCTGGGTGGTACAATACGCTATGTGCCGCAACCTCTGCGTTTTTCAGAGAGTTCGGAAATGTACGGTCGCATTTCTGCCGGTTACGAAGGCAATGCCAGCAGTAAACGCACGGAAGGGATGATAGCCACAAACGGAAAATTCCACGATATCGGTTTGTTTGCATCCGTATCAGATGGTCAGGATTACACATCCGGAAATGGCCAACTGATCCAGGCCGACTATACCAGAAGCAGTTTTGGGATGAACCTGGGCTTTAAATTGGCTGAATACGACCAGGTTCGCCTCTCAACGATTTTTAATGTGGCCCGCGATGCCGATTTCCCGGCATTACCGATGGACTTACGCGAAGATAATACCTTGCTGTTTGATCTCCAGTACGACAAGATTTTCGACCATGCTTACCTGGATACCTGGACAACCAATGTCTTCGGGTCTTTTGTGGATCACATGATGGATAATCGTTTGAAAGCCCTGGATCCAAGAATGGCAAATAACGAAACCGTTGCTAATACATACAATATGGGAGTCAGATCCGAAGCTTTCTGGGATCTGGAGCACGGCCCGCTCTACACCGGTTTTGATTTCAAAATGGAAGGCGCCGATGGCACCCGAACCCGGAATTATCTGATGGGTAAGCTTGCCGGCAAAACGTTAAAAGATACGGTTTGGCAGGACAGCCGGATTATTAAATCCAGTGTTTTTGCCGAATACCACATCAAAAATCCATACACACAAATGGTCTTTTCCAGTCGCCTGGAACTCAACAATGCCAAAGCCAACAACCCAAGTACGTTTTTTCAAACTTCCTTCCAGGACTTAACTCAGACGCAGTTTAATCCAAGTGTCAGCTTTGGCGTTAATCACTATTTCAATTACGAGTATTCCATGAGTTTATGGCTGGCCCGGGTTCAGCGAAGCCCCAGCATCATTGAACGCTATATCAACGGTTTCCCGGTTGGTAACGACAGCTACGAGCTGATTGGTAATCCGGGTTTAAAAGCCGAGGTCAACAATCAGATGGATGTAACCATGAAATGGATCACCACCCAAACCTCACTTGAACTGAATGTCTTTGCTGCATACCTTCAAAATTACATTTCATCAGTGATTGATCCTTCATTAACCCCGACACCGGGTTACACCCAGCCCCGGCGTGCGACGCTATGTCAATATCGATAAAGCCTATAAAACCGGATTTGAAATAAGCTGGAACCAGATTTTATTCTGGGGCTTGCAGCACTGGTTTGGTGCAGCCTTTACATACGCCCAGGATATGGAGAGAAATGAGCCGTTACCGGAAATTGCTCCAATGGACATCCGTTATGCTTTAATTGGTAATTTTATGGAAGATAAGTTAGAGGCTGAAGTTTCAGTTCGCCATGTTCTGAAACAAACCCGGATTTCAGGTGAATTTGGCGAAACAAAAACCCCTTCATTTACCACGGTGGATACCAAGGTATCTTACAATCTCTTTTACAATGCCAATATTCATGCCGGAATCAACAACCTGTTTAATGAAAACTACTATGAGCATCTGAACCGTCCGGTTCATCTAACCGGGGATCCGATTTACGCACCAGGCCGTAATTTTTATGCCACCATCAATTATGCTTTTTAAACGGGTTCAACAGAGTTAATTAAACCCGGAATTTGATCAGCAAACACCATAGAGCTAAATAAAACACCCCGTGATCACTCACGGGGTGTTTTATTAACCGACGTATGAATTTATGATCACCTTTCATCAAAGCCCGACATCCTGCAGAAATCCTTCTTTATGCGAGGCAGGTTGTTCGGGTTAAGTGTTTCTGCCCCATTTACAGGGCGATCTTACCCGATCAGGGACTTAAAGGGTTATGCCATGTCGTTTTCTTTCGTGCGGCGATAAAAGGATATTAAAAACCCAAAGGTCAGAATATATGTGCCCAGCCAGAGGACATTGATATAGGGCTTAATGCTGGCTTCAATTAACAGAACCTCGTTTATCTGGCTTTGGGTTTCGTCCAGGCCATTTACTTTTACCAGGATCGTTCTGTCATTGGCGTTAATGCGGGTAACCGCAAACGAAATATCGGAATTCCAGGAAAGTGTATCATCGGTAATTGTGGCTTGACGGTTTTCTCCAATTTCATAGACAGGTTTCAGGGTATCGATCTTGCCATCCTGAGTTACTTCCAGCAATGACATAATTTGCATATGCTGTGCGTGACTTTCTTTTCCGTCTTCCGGGATCTCAAACTCAAACCCGATCAGGGTTATCCCAAACCCGGCCAGTGAATCGGGCTGATTTTTCTTTAACAAGCCCTGGCTAGGGTTATCGAGTAACAAATTGACCGGTGAAATATAGATATCCTTGGTTACGGTATGCAACACATCGGGAATATGCAGGGTCATATCTCGGGTTTGGCGGATGAGAGGCCTGGCAACCATGTTTTCATCTTCACTTGTAATTTCAACGGTAAAGGCATGCTTTTCTTCGGTAATTTTTTTCATACCGGTATAGGTCATTTGTTTACCCAGCGATGATGCCACCTGATCTTTACGAAGTTCCACTTGCTGGGTTTGATCAAAATGCCCGGCCATAATCCCAAGCAGCATGAATGCAATGCCAATGTGCGCCAGCGAACCCCCGGTAAAGGTAATCTTTGCCCGTACAAGTGTGATAAAGTTCTGAACATTGGCTACCAGCGAGAACATGGCTGTAAAGGCAAGCATAAGCAACGGGATGCTGTGCAGGCCAACAAACATCATTACCGCGGTAAAAATTGCTGCGATTATCATTGAGGGGAGCGTGGCTAAAACAACTTGTTTTGCCGATTCCATTTTACTGCCCGTGAATGGGCCGATCGATAAGAACAATGCCATCAAAATGGCCAGTGGCAGGGTTACACGATTGTAAAATTCCGGCAGTACCGGGTCGGGATTGCTTGTAAACAACCGGTTAATAATGGGAGCCGAGGTGCCTGCTGCTACAACTAAAGCAATCAGCAGTAACGATATGGCGCCACCCAGCAGCATAAATTCGCGGGACAAAGCCGATTGATATATACTGGGTTTTGGTGAGTTGCCGGTTCGGGTGATTAAAAATCCCAGTCCCATGAAAAAAAACACCAAAACAAAGCTCAGAAGCTGTTGCGATAATCCCAGGTCTCCAAAGGAATGAACCGAAAAATCCCCCAGAACACCGCTTCGTGTCAGGAAGGTGCTGTAAATAACAGAGATATAGGTTAAAAGTGCCAGGGCGAGATTTGTGCGTACCAGACCGCCGGTTTTCTTTTGAATGATCATGGTATGGATCAGGGCCGCGCCAAGAAGCCAGGGAACAAGCGAGGAGTTTTCAACCGGGTCCCAACCCCAGTAACCACCCCAGCCGAGCACTTTATAAGACCAGTAACCACCCATAATAATTCCAAGCCCCAACATGGCTGTGCTGAAAATAACCCAGGGCATGGCATTAAACACCCAGTCATTAAAATCTTTTTGCCATAAGGCCGATATGGCGTAGGCAAAGGGGACTAAAAGCGCGGCAAAACCCACAAACAGAACCGGCGGATGCATCACCATCCAGGGATTCTGAAGCAGGGGATTGAGGCCATGGCCTTCAGGAATTTTGGCAAGGGTGAGCGAAAACAAATTTGAATCTTTTATTACGCCAGGAGCCAGGGCAAAAAGATTACTGCCAATTTTTAAACCACTTGGTAGTTCCACACCCAGCAACATCGATAGCATAAAGGCTTGGGAAAAGAGGATCACGGCCATCACGATCGGTTGTGGCTTGCTGGCAAAGCGTAAAAGGGCCCAACCGCAAAGAGCAGCAAAAAATATCCATAACAGGAAACTGCCTTCCTGACCCGCATAAAAAGTGGAAATCAGGTAAAATACATTCAGATCGCTGGAGGTGTAGCTTTTAACATAACTGTATTCAAATTGATGGGTCATGATCAGGTACAACAGGCGGGCACCGGCAAAAGATATCCCTGCCAGCATGGTATAAAAGCCGGTTTTCCCTCTTGATTGCCACTCTTCAACTTGGTTTGGCTTTAAGGATGATGAAGTGGATTTGAGATAAGCCCAAATTGAAAATATTGCTGCAATAAAGGCCAGTATAATCCAGAATTGTCCTAATAAAAACTCAATCAACATACTCTACTCCTATAATTATAAATGGTGTGCGTGCTATTTAACTGATGTATTCGTATTCTCAGACACGAATGTAAGATCGTATAATTTTGCTAATTTGGCATCAAAATGTGGGGCACCGGAAGAATCAATCATTAGAACAGAGTTAAATTTTCCGGTGGCTTTGGCCTTTTGAGAATCCAACATAAAAAAAAACTGTCGATAAAGCATCTGCTTTTTCAGATGAAACCGGTGTGATAATTGAAACACTTTGACAGTGTTTAGACGGATAACCCGTTTTAGGATTTAAAATGTGATGGTACCGGGTGCTGTCGTGAAAAAAATAGCGCTCATAGTCGCCACTTGTCGAGATCGCACAATTCTTTAATCGTAACAAAGCCACAAGTTTCTCACTATGTCTTGGGTGCCGGATACCTACCTGCCATTTTTCATCTTTTGATTTCATGCCTGAAACATACATATCCCCACCGGCTTTCAGAATGAAATTTTTTATGTTAAAGCCATGAAGGATTTTAACTGCACGATCAATGGCATAGCCTTTAGCAATGCCGCCCAGGTCAATTTTCATACCGGATTGGCTTAAAAAAGCTGTGGTATCGGTGCTGTTCAGAACAAGTTTTCTGTAGTCAACCAGAGATAAGTTTTTTTTAGGTCCGACTTAGCAGGCAGTTTCGGTTTGTTATTGGAATTAAATCCCCAAAGTTCTTCAATAACACCTATTGTTGGGTCGAATAATCCCTTGTATTCACGGGCAGTTTTCAATGCCCTGGAAAGTAACTTGAAAGTTTCGTAACTAACTCTCACTGGTTTGTTTCCGGCCTGGGTATTGATCTTTACCACATCGCTTTGCTCTCCGCTATACCCCATCAAACCATCAATACGCTCCATTTCCTTGAAGGCATTGTAAATACCTTGTTTGACTTTCAGGATATCCGGATGCACAGCTTTGATTTCGACTGTAGTGCCCATCATGATTTTCTCTAACCGGATTTCATAAACCGGCGCCACCAATTTTGTAAGTTACACGGGCGTAACGCGTGTCAACCGGGCTATCGCTCCACCCGTCGGCATCTGTATCACCGCCGCCAAAACCAACAACAAAGCTGTAACCGCCTTCGTCGCCGCTTGCATATCTTAACTCCACACCATTACCAGGACTTGGTAAGGCAACGGCATCGCCATCACCGTTTGGCGTGGCAGAAATAATGGTGAACAGTTCGGTAATTCCAATACCACCAAAGGCCAAATGCATGCCATCAGACAACGACCATAGTAACTGGAAGCCGGCTTCATCACCAAACGGATCGTAATCACCTAAAATTGAGATGTTTTCACCGACAGTGGCTGCAAATAAGATTTCAACTTCTCCGGGCAGGCCCCATTTGAAATTTGTTGAATCGTTATCGCGATATTCAAAGACTCACCGGTGGCAAATACTAAAATGGGTCCAAAACCCGGCAGGTCGGCAGGGTAGATAGCATCCGGAAAAACCCTTTTTTAAGCTTCTGAGCCTAATGGGGCTTGTTCAATTTTTGTGTTTTCTTCATCGGTACCATCCGGAAAGCGGTACCCGTTGTTTCGAAAGGCTTCACCAAAGGCATTGCGTGCCGGAAAGCCAATATGGCATGTAGAACAGGAGGTTTTGTATTTACGGGCAAATATCGGGACAGCCGAGCTGTCTTTACTATCGAGTAGTATAGCTGTAAATACTAATCCTGTTATTAAAATTAGACTTAAAGTTTTTTCATAATTATCTCCCTTTTCATCTGATGATATGCTTTTTTATTGACTTTTGATTTATACAGGTACTTAAGTGCATTTATTATCTCTTAATGATTGATGGAATCTGTTCGATACTTACTGACTGATAATAGTGTCACTGGTACAGAATCTACGGTAAAAGTATCGCATTAGTATAACATTGATTTGAGATTCATAAAATCATAATTTCAAAGAAAAATCCATATTATGACACGATATGTAATAGATGTGTTAATAAGGACATGGTTTATTTTTACTCGTGATATTTTGATGGGATAATAAAATCATTTGATTGGGAAGTATTAAATGACAAGATTTGAGCTCTGTAGGAGATAAGAATAAAGTAAGATGTGAAGATGAAAGCATTTTAATTTATGCAGGAGAGAAATAAAACTGTTCGTTGAGGGGAGTTGAATAAAAAATGAAAGGCGTGCCAACAAAAAAATCAAACAAGAACAATGATCAAGGAGATCAAAAAAAAATGGCACACCTTCCAAATAGTATATCAGAAAGGGTTTAGAACCCGATAGAGGCTTCTATTCCAAATTCACTGGTGGCATCATCAGCTGAATTATCATCAAAATCAACCTGAGCTACCAACCAGGGGTAGATGAAGTAGGCGGCTTCAACATGGAGCAGGTTTTCATCCAGATCACTGTTTTGGCCATAAGCCACACCTGCCATCAGGTTGCCATAACTACTTTCAAGGTCTAAGCCCCACTGGCTTTTATCGCCTGCGCCGGAAAGACCTTCAGATGAGTTAAAGAAGGCTGCACCGATTGAGAGCGAGTTATCCAGGCCCACGTAGCCATTGCCCATTGTGCCGCCGGCACCGCTCAGCATACCGGCACCAAACAGTTTATAACGGGCATGAACCCAGCGTTTGTCGAACAGGTTGCTTTCATCCTGGCCATTAAGTAAACCACCGGTTATCAAGAAACCGCCTTCTTCGCCGGTTACATAAGAGAAATCAACACCTGTACCAATGGTTAGAAACCCGCCTGATGGTAGGACACTTGAAATGGGGCCTTCGATATTTTGAAAACGGGTGCTGAACGAGAGAAGCATGCCCGGAGCAAAGGACCATGAAGTTCTTATCATTTATCCACCGCTAGGTCTGTAGACCGCAAAAATGCCAATGTTTTCACCTACTGTACCACCAAGTACAACGGTTACTCTTGACGCACCAGGACCGCCACCCCATTGAAGGAGATCATCGCCATTGGTGGCACCTTTTTCTTCGTAAGACAATAATGGTCCTACTGCCCAGAATCCAATTGGGGCAAAGCCTGGCATATCGGCCGGATACGGAGCATCCGGGAAAACTCGTTTGTAACTCTCAGCACCAAGTGGTGTTTGCTCAATTTTGGTGTTTTCGGCATCGGCGCCTTCGCCACCCGGCCAGCGATAGCCGTTACTTTTAAAAGCTTTACCAAATGAGTTTAGGGTTGGGTAACCTGCATGGCAGGTGTAACAGGAGGTTTTATACTTTCTGGCAAATACAGGTATAGCAGAGCTATCCTTACTATCTAACACCACGGCCATTACAACTAAGCCAATGATTAAAGCCATACTAAAAGGTCTTTTTATAATTTAATCTCCTTAGAAAGATATTTTTTGTTATTAAAGTGATACTGAATGGTTAAAAGTCTCAAGAAAGAACAATGATCTGAAAATAAGCAAGTCCAGAATCATTTAATGTTATGACATGAACATATACTTAGTTTATCACGATATTATCACACAAAACGGTTTTTTAAATAATGTTATTGAATTCTCATCATGACGATCAGATAATTGGTGACACATTAAAACAATGGGGTGTTATGACGTATGTAAGAATAACAATGATCGTGTTATTATTTATCTGATGATATAAGGGGATACTTGTTGTGGCAGGCGTTTATATGATATTATCCCTGACGTTAAAACCAGAACCGACGAAAAAGATATGCAGAAGGAATATTGGATGAAGGGCCGGATAAGGTGAAGCTTAAAAATGGTATCACGATGGCAATTGGGTTTGGGGTGGAGTTGCATTGGGGCAAGTTTGAAGGGGAGAATTTGATGAAAGGCTTTTAATTCAAAAAATCTTTTTTATTTTCAGAACAATGCAATGCAAAGAAATGACTTTAAAACGGTACAAACATGAATTAATCTTATGAATGATTACGGATTTTTCGATGAAGGTCCAGATAATCCCCATGAGTCTAAAGGTGATAACGACAAGAACAAAACCGAGTTTAATGAGCAACAACTAAGCACTCTCTTCGATAGTGATGTGCTTGATGAATTGTTTTTCAATTTATTGGACAAAGGGCAGCTAACAAATGCCCTTAAAGTTGCCGAACACCTGGTTCAAGTAGCACCTTACAGCAGCGACAGTTGGTTTAAACGCGGCGTTGCCCTGAATAACAACGGGTATTATGAAGAATCTATCCGCTCGTTTGAAAAGTCAATAGCATTAAATCCTACCGATACCGAAATTCTGTTAAATCTGGGTATGGCCTACGAAAGTAATGGCCAGTCGGGTCAGGCTATTGAAGTACTGAACTATGCCCTGAGCCTATCCCCGGATGATGATGAGATTTATTTTAGCAAGGCCCTTTCATTGCAGCGTCTCGAGCATTACCATGAAGCCAGGATTGAATTTGAAGCCTGCCTGGAAATTAATCCGGTGCATCGCGAAGCCTGGTACGAATTTGGTTACTGCCTGGATATGCTCGGATTGTACAAAGAGAGTATAAATGCCTACGAAAAACACATAGATATTGATCCCTACAGCAGCAATGCCTGGTATAACAGGGGGATTGTTTTAAGTAAGTTAAAACGCTACAACGATGCCGTGTTCAGTTACGATATGGCCGTTGCTATTCGTGATGAGTTTGCCTCGGCATGGTATAACCGTGGAAATGTGTTGGCCAGCATGGGTCATCTGAAGGAGGCCATCGACAGTTACAAGAAAACCCTGGATCTGGAGCCCGACGACTCGGATACCTTGTTCAATATAGCCTCGGCTCATGAAGAGTTGGAAGAGTTTCAGCAAGCGATCGTGTATTTCGAGCAAGTGGTTGCCTATGATCCAAACTTTGCCGATGCCTGGTATTCGTTGGCCTGCTCTTACGATATGCTTAACTCGCATGCCCTGGCGCTTGGCGCCATACAGCAAGCTGTAACCCTTGTACCTGAAAACCTGGATTATCTGCAGGCCAAGGCCGATATTGAGTACAACCTGGGTTACCTCTACGAATCTATTGTTACTTACAACAAAATTATTGAGATCAATCCACTTAGCCCGCAGGCCTGGTTCGAAATTGCGTCGCTGTTTTTGGAAACGCACCGTTACCAGAAAGCCATTGAAGCCTTTTTAAAGGTTATTGAGTTAAATCCCAAACATGCCGATGCATATTTTGAACTGGCAGTTGGATTTCACGCCCAGGGAAAAACCAGCGAAACCATACGTTATCTGAAACACTCGCTGGAACATGATTTTGAAAAGAAATCCTTGATCAAAGAAGCTTTTCCGGATCTGGTTCTTGATCCGAAAGTTGTTAAAAAACTCGGTATCTAAGCTTTAATCTTATGATCTGATCCCCAATATCATTTTAAAATGAGCAGCGCTGTTAAAATTCTTGCATTATTGGGCCATCAGGTAGACTACTCCCTCTCGCCCTTTATTCATAATACCGCCATATCGCATCTCGGGTTGAACTATTATTACACCATTTTCAATATTGCCACATCCGAGGATCTGAAAGATGTCTTAAACGGTATGCGGGCAATGGGTATTGCCGGTTTTAATGTCACGATTCCATATAAAGAACGCGTGATGGCTTATATGGATCAGCTCTCACCGGCTGCCTCGGAAATCCAGGCCGTAAATACAATACTCAACCAGGACGGCCATTTGATTGGCTATAATACCGACAGTTATGGATTCGCTCAGCCTTTGTTGCCCTATAAAAATCATTTGAAAGGCCAGGCTGTGGCAATTTTTGGCAATGGCGGTGCAGCCCGCGCAGCTATTCATGCCTTGCGAAGCCAGTTTGATCCATCGGTTATTTATATCATATCCAGAAATCAGGAACGGGGCAGGGAGCTTAAAAAAGACCTCTTGCGGCAAAGCACACTGGTAGAGCTTGAGGTTTTGCAACACGAAGTCCCGGAGACCATCGAGGTTTTAAAATCATGCAAGTGCATCATTAATGCCACGCCAATTGGTACCCAAAAAAGAAACAGCCGGTCAGAGAACAACCAGTCCCTGCTGGTAGCCGAAGACCTAAACATCTGGCATACGGGAGATATTGCATACGATTTGGTCTACAATCCCTTCGAAACCCCCTTTTTAAAACAAGCCGCTGCAAAAGGCGCGTTTACCATTAACGGTTTAGGTATGCTTGTTGCCCAGGCCTCCGAATCATTCAAATTATGGACAGGGCACGAAATGCCTTTGTTTAATGTTGAACATGCCATCAAAACCCGATTAGATCATAACCTGATCCATTAAGTGATTGTGAAAGCCGGCACTACTTCAGACAAGATTACCCAAAACCAGGATCCGTGCCCGGATCGTCGGTTTAGAAGTGTGCTTACAGCAGTGATCTGTTGTTTGGTTATGCTTCCAGGTTTTTCTGAGGCAATGGCAAAACTCTCCACTCAATTTTACGGCCATACTTTTACTTACATGGGTCAGCTTTCTTTGCTCAGTAGTCCCTCAAAAGGAATTACCCAGGATAATTTAATTACCGGTCTGGCAAAAGAGTACCCAAACTTTTTGCCGCTTGGACGTTCGATTGAAAATTTTGCTCGCCGCCACCAATTTACCGATTGGGCCCGTGTAATGCTCGCTTATAAGGTTGTCAGAGAACTCTATCCCCATAACCAAAAAGACCAGGTTGTGGGTATGGTATTAACGCTCAGAACCATTGGCCTGAATGCCCAGATCTTCAACAACAAAACCAGCCGAAACGAGAGCTTTTTAATCGGGATTGAATGCGATAAGCCCATTTACAATGGTGTAGTGTTTATGTTTAAGGATAAGCGCTTTGGATTGTTTGATCTAAAAAAGGGGGAACTGCTCAGACAAACCCTTTCCAATCCAAAAGGATATTTTTATGATCTCAATGCTGAACTGGGTCAATCCGGCAGGGCTATAAAACTGGTGCCGGGATGGTTTCCATCCTTTCCCGAAAGACCGGTAAAAATGACCCGCAAATGGACATATCAAAAAAAATCTTATACCCTCAGCTATGCCATCAATCAGAACCTGGTGGATTTCTTAAAATCACATCCTCAGATTCACCTGATCCATTATTTTAATTATCCTATTTCCGAGACGGTGTATTTCAACCTCCTGAAGCCATTGCGCCAGGAAATTGAAGAAAATCGGTTTTCGGAGTCGGAAGCAGTTGCTTTTTTAATGGCGTTTCATCACCAGGCCTTTCGTCATCGCGACGATATGAAAACACCCATGGGCGAGCATACCAATTTTGTTGAAGAAACCCTGCTTTCCAGGGTGTCGGATTGTGAGGATCAAAGTGTGTTGTTTGCAGCATTATTACGTGGAGTGCTTGGTTACCAGGTTCTGGGCCTGGAATATCCCAACCATGTTTCGGTAGCAGTTTATAACGAGCGGTTAAACTCCGACGGGCATGTGCTTAAAGTAAATGGCAAACGTTACATCGAAGCAGATCCTTCCTATGTCGGATCGCGCCTGGGAATGGTTCAGCCCGATCTTAAAAATATCAAACCTCAGATTATTGTCATTGGAAAGCTGAGAATTGTAAAGTAAATTCATAGCTTTTTGAAAACCAATTCAGATTTTGGCATGCTCAACAAGATCATTTTGATTGTTTTAGGCGTTGTAATAGCTGATCAGATCACTAAGCAACTGGCCAAGCAATATATCTTCTATGGCTCGGGTCAGATTCCGATTATCGGCGACTGGCTTAAATTTACTTACACCGAAAATCCGGGAATTGCTTTTGGACTGGAATTTGCCGGCCCGATGTTTATCACCATTTTTGCGTTGCTGGCTACCATCGGCATTGTGATCTACCTCTACAAAACCCGGCGCGATAACATTTACTACATTTCGGCTTTTGGTATGATCATCGGTGGCGCGATCGGGAATTTGATCGACCGTTTTTTATATGGCCGGGTTATAGATTTTATTCATGTTGATCTCTACAAAGGCTACATCTTTGGCAAATACATAGCCTTGTGGCCGATTTTCAATATTGCAGATTCGGCCATTACGGCAGGCGTGGCTATTATGCTGATCTGGTACAATCATATTTTTGAAGAGCTGCCGGACCAGAGTGTTAAACCCACTCAGCAAAAACAACGTTTGAGCGATTAAACCCAAAAACTATGTTTGTTGATGCCCATTGCCATCTGAGCTTTTCGCAGTATGATCAGGACAGAGATCTGGTTCTGGATCGTCTTACCCAGGCCGGTGTTGGTCTGCTGATACATCCCGGAACCAATCTCCAGACCAGTCAGGATGCCATAGATTTTGCCCAAAAGCACCACATGGCATACGCCAATGTGGGCTTTCATCCCGGTGATGTCGACCAGGTAAGTGCTTCGGATTTTGAGGCTTTGGAAGCCCTGGCTAAAGAGCAAAAAGTGGTGGGTATAGGCGAGATCGGCCTGGATTATCATTACCCCGATATCAACAAAGCACACCAGGAAATGGTGTTTCGCGAGTCGCTTAGGTTGGCCAAAAAACTGGATCTGCCGGTTGTGATCCACTCCCGCGATGCCTGGCCCGATACATTCAGAATTCTGGATGAAGAGTCCCACTCCGGCCTGCGTGGCATGATGCATTGCTTTTCCGGCGGCGTGGAAGAGGCCCGAAGATCTGTAAAAATGGGCTTTAAACTCTCAATCCCGGGGGTTGTGACGTTCAAAAAAAGCCGGTTACCCGATGTGGTGGGTGATACAAACCTTACCGACTTGCTTACTGAAACGGACTGCCCGTATCTTGCGCCGGTACCTTACCGGGGCAAACGCAACGAACCGGCTTACGTGGTAGAAGTGGCTAAAAAGATTGCTGATATTAAGAAAGTGCCGCTTCAGGTAGTTGAAAAATCCATATATGAAACAAGCAGAGCTCTGTTTAATCTTCATTAAAACTCTGCCAAAGTTTTAAATCTTATTGATGGATCATATTAGTTTTTTTTTGAAATAAATTGTGATTTATATCAATTTTTCTAAATTCCACATCAGGTCGTTTTTTATCCATTCTAATTAAGCAGGGTAAAATTTTATAATTAAAATCTCAAGAACATCTTTTTTATAATGGCTTTTTTAACGTCGTGATGTTTTTAATAAAATTTTTTAATTATAAGTTGATTTTGGACACAACAACATCTCTGAAACATTTGAGGGATACCATTTGGGAAATTATTTGCCTGTTTTTATTGGTTGTTTCAAAATTATTATTTAATCCTGCTTATCATGTTGTTCATCTATTCTTTATTTCAAAAGTCCTTCAAGCTTTTTCTTGTATTCATCTGCCTGTTATTAAGTCATCAGGCGATTGCCCAGGCTAATCTGTTTGATGGCAGCTCATTGGTAAAACCCAAACTCGTGGTTGGAGAGTCCGATCTTAGCCAGCCATTCACGATGGGCATAGAATTTACCATAGAACCGGGTTGGCATATTTATTGGACAAATCCGGGTGATGCCGGTTTACCGATTGAGTTTGAGTGGGAGCTGCCAAAAGGTTATACGGTTCAGGATATCCAGTACCCGGTGCCCGTTAAGTTTGTTGAGAGTGGCGTAGTCGGTTACGGTTACAGCGGAGAGGTGGTTCTTCTGGCAACGGTTATCCCGCCTAAAGATGCTGAGATATCAGATAAAACCATATCAGCAAATATAAGCTGGTTGGCGTGTAAAGAGATATGCCTGCCCGGCCAGGGGCGTGCCGAGCTGGATCTAAGTTCGCTAAGCACAGAAGCCCGGTTAGATAATCAATCAAAAATCAACCAGTGGCAGAATAAGTTGCCACTTACTCTAAATCAGGCAAACCTCGACCTGGTATCGGCAGAAATCAAAAAAAACGGAAAAAAAGCTGATTTGCAGCTTATCTTTGCCGGCCGGGATGCAGAAGCAATTACCGACCTTTTCCCATATATCATAAACAATGCCCTGATCAACTACAACCAGATTACAGTAAAAGACGGTGTAATTAAACTTAGTGCTTTGCTGGATAACGATTCGGTTAAAGTGCGCGACCTGCAAGGTGTTTTAAAATTTCAGGATAAAGGCATCTATTTTACCACTTCCCTTACACCTGTAAGCTCGGAATTCACTTCGGTAGCCACTGCCCGGTCTTCAGAAGGTGGGATAAACTTTTTCGCTATCCTTGGTCTGGCCTTTATTGGCGGGTTGCTTTTAAACATTATGCCCTGTGTATTGCCTGTGCTTTCGCTAAAGGTACTGGGGTTTGTGGAGCATGCCCAAAAAGATAAAGCCCATAGCCGCAATCTTAGCCTGGCGTTTATGCTGGGCGTGATTATGTCTTTCTGGTTACTGGCTGGTGTGGTTGGGTTGTTGCAGCAGGCTGGTGAGCAAATTGGCTGGGGATTCCAGTTTCAGTCGCCAGCCTTTGTGATCGCCATGTCGGTGGTGGTATTTGTGTTTGGGTTGAATTTAGTTGGCGTGTTTGAATTTGCCACACCGGCTGTAACCGGTCAGGTTGGTTCAGGATTAAGCCGAAATGATTGGGTGGGCTCGTTTATGAATGGTGTGCTGGCAACCACACTGGCTACGCCTTGCACGGCCCCGTTTCTGGGCACAGCCCTTGGCTTTGCCTTTTCACAGCCCTTTTATACCATCTTTCTCATATTTACCGTGGTGGGCTTAGGACTGGCTTCACCCTATGTATTGCTGTCCTTGAATCCAAAATGGCTGAAATTTATCCCCAAACCCGGCCCCTGGATGAACCGCTTCAAGCAGGGTATGGGCTTTTTACTGTTTGCCACACTGGTCTGGCTTTTATCGGTCTTGGGCAGCCAACTGGGTGCTCAGGCTATTGTGGCAGCACTGGCCTTGCTTCTTGGAATAGGGTTTGCGTTATGGATGATCGGGGCATTTCTTGATTTTAATTCTTCAAAAGCCAAACGGGTTAGTATCTGGACATCGGCCATCGTAATTATGGCCCTTTCTTATGTGGTAACCATGGAAGGGTGGCTTCAACTTCGGGAACAAAATACTCCCGAGAAAACTTTAATCAGTGAATCAGGCTCCAGTATTAAATGGAACGCATTTAGTGTTGAGTATCTGGAAGAAACAGTAAGTAAAGGCAAGCCCGTGTTCATTGATTTTACGGCCGATTGGTGCTTTACCTGTAAAGTTACCGAACAAACCGTTATTGAAACTGATCTGGTGAGGAGTAAAATTGATGAGTACGCCATAACTCCCATAAAAGCAGACTGGACCAGCCGAAACGACGAGATCACCAGCTTGTTAAAGCAATACGGACGCTCAGGTGTGCCACTCTATGTGGTTATCCCCGGTGGCCGGCTGTCCGACCCGATTATTCTTCCTGAAGTGATTACACAAAGCATGTTGATTGATGCATTCCGTGATGCCAGGGCCCAGACACTGAGTTCAGCATTACAATAATCTAAACATCAATCATCATGAATCAGGAAACACCACAACAGAGCCGCATGATCATGAAACGGGCAACCGTTCTGATCTTTTCGATGATGTTCTTTATCAGCATCATCTTGCTTACGGTAACCCGGGCATCATCCTCAAGTTTATCCATGGGTGAGTCTGCCCCGGATTTTACATTAAAAGACCTTTCGGGTAACTCGCACTCACTTTCTGATTTTAGAGGGAAACCTGTGGTTCTGGAATGGACCAACCCGGGATGCCCGTTTGTAGTGGCCCATTACAAAAACGGTAACATGCAAGCCTTACAGGAAAAATACAAGGAAAAAGGCGTGATCTGGCTGGCCGTGAATTCAACCAATACCGATCATCGCGACTACAAGAAACCTGAAGAGTTAAAAGAAGTCTTCACCGAATGGAAAGCCGGTTATACAGCCCAGCTTATGGATGCCGATGGCATGGTTGGCAAATTGTACGATGCCAAAACCACACCTCACATATATGTTATTGATAAAGATGGCATGCTGGTCTACCAGGGCGCTATTGATGACGACAGAAGTGCCAGCGGTGGGTCTAACGCCGAGGTGAATTATGTATCCAAAGCCTTAGATGAGCTGCTTCAGGGTAAAGCGGTAACCAAAACGCTAACCCGTCCTTATGGATGCGGTGTAAAATATTAACCCGTTTTGTGTCGGAGAGGTGTTGTTGGTCTCAAATCAACAACACCTTTTTTAGTTTGTCTTCCCACCGATATATTCCCTGAAAACATTTGTTGTAATACCTCCAATTTTTATATTACCAAGATATGTATAATGAATTGATGCTTCTTCAACAGTTCTCCTTGCTAGTGGTGTAGCATCCGTTTATCATCCAAACCAAATCAACAGAAATTTTAAGGCCTTTGGTCTGCTAAACTCTTTACGCGGTGTTAGATATATGAATAAGTCAGAAAAAATATGGATGAATGGGAAAATTGTACCGTTCGAAGATGCTAAAATCCACATCCTTTCCCATGCGGTACACTATGGATCGTCCATGTTTGAAGGTATTCGTTGCTATGATACAGACAAAGGCTCTGCCATTTTGTTTTTAAAAGAGCATGTCAAACGCCTGTTTGATTCTGCTAAAATCTATCGTGCCGAAATTCCATTTTCATTAGAAGAGGTTGAAGCGGCCATAATTGAGCTGGTAGTAGCCAACAAGCACAAATCCTGCTATATTCGCCCGATTGCATACCGCGGTTTAGGAGCACTGGGTGTAAACCCAACCGGGGCAGCTGTTGAACTGGCTATTGCTACCTGGGAGTGGGGAAGTTATCTGGGTGAAGATGTTTTAGATCACGGTGTGGATGTAAAAGTTGCAACCTGGCAACGCCAGGCTCCAAATACATTTCCTGCGGCAGCCAAAGCCGGAGGTAATTACCTTAATTCTCAGCTGATCAAAATGGAAGCCGTGGCTGATGGCTACGCCGAAGGTATTGCCCTGGATGTGTTTGGTTATGTATCTGAAGGCAGTGGTGAAAATATTTTTGTGATCCGCAACGGGGAAATCCATACTCCGGTTTCAGCCCAATCCATTCTACCGGGCATTACCCGCGGAGCAGTTATGACTCTGGCAGCCGAACTGGGAATCCCTGTAAAAGAAACCATGATCACCCGGGAAATGCTCTATATCGCCGATGAGATATTCATGACCGGTACAGCAGCCGAGATCACACCGGTGCGTTCGGTTGATAAATACACTGTCGGCAGCGGCAAAACCGGCCCTGTTACCAGGCAGCTTCAACAGAAATACTTTGATGTGATCCACCAGGGCCAGGACAATAGAGGATGGCTCACATTTCTTTCAGAAGGCGCTAAAAATGGCACCAATTCTGAAATCGGCAACAAAATCACGTCCAACTCTGCCTCATAACCGGTTATGGCCTGGGCCCAATTACTTGGACAAGAAGACGCGGCTGAAAACCTAAAGCAAGCCATTACCCAGGATCGGTTGCCAAATGCTTATTTATTTCTTGGCCCCGAGGGTGTTGGTAAAGAACTTGCCGCCCTTGAAGTAGCCAAAGTGCTCAATTGCGACGATCCAAACGCCTTAACTCAGGCAACAGCTTGCGGAATATGCGAGAGTTGCCGGCAAATGAGCGAGCTGGCTCACCCCAATCTTGAGATTGTTTTTCCGGTAGAAAAAATCCTCTTGGAATCGCCTTCGGAAGGCTCGGCCTCGAAAGTCAGCCATGAAGAAGCCATGGAGCGCTTAAAGGCGCTTTATGATGAAAAACGCCGCAATCCCTATTTTTCCATGAGCATGGACAAATCAACCGGTATCTTAAAAGACCAGATTATGATGCTTCAGGAAAAAGCGGGATTTAAACCCCTGAAAAACAAGCGTCGGGTATTTTTAATTTCCCAGGCCGACCGGTTAAATGCCACTGCAGCCAACAGGCTCTTGAAGATCCTGGAAGAGCCACCGGCATTTGTCCTGTTCATCCTGGTCTCTTCCAGGCCCGATATGCTCTTACCGACAGTTATTTCGCGCTGCCAGCCTTTGAAATTCTCAAAAATTCACCCCGGTGATATCCGCCAATACCTGAAAGATCATCGGTTTGAGCTCAATGAAAAACAACTGAGTTTTATTGCAAGTTATGCCCAGGGTAATATGAATCATGTTTTGAGCATGGCTCATCAATGCCTGGAAAGCAACGAGCCGCCGGAGCTGCAGAAACACCGCGATGAGGCTCTCCATTTTCTGAGAGTGTTGCTTTCGAAAGATCGAGGACTGGAAGTGATCCGTGCCATTGAAGCGATTGCCAGGCGCGATCGCACCCGCCACGAGCAGCAGCAATGGTTGATGGCAATGCTCTATATTTTTCGTGATGTGTTCAATACCCAGCATCAACAAAATGCCCAGCTGTTGAATGCCGATATTGAGCCGGTGATCTCGAAATTTGCCCAGAATTTTCCTTCTGCCGATTTTCAACAAGCCTCCAGGCTTGTCGAGCACACCCAGTATGCCCTGATACGCAATGCCAACACCCTTCTGCTTTTTACCAACCTGAGCCGGGAGTTAAAAGCGGCGCTTACGCATTAAAGGAACCGAACATGATAACTTTAAAAGCCATCTGGCATGTGGTGCAGAAAGATTTCACTCTGGAGTTTCGAACACGCTACGGGTTAAACCTGATTGTGCTTTTTGTGCTCATCTCGGTTTCGCTGGTTGTTTTCTCTTTTGCCGGCAGCCAGCTGGAAAACACGCTCCTGGCTACCCTGATGTGGAACACCATCTTTTTCTCGGCTATGGCATCGTTGCAACGCGGATTTGTGGGTGAAGCCGAGCAGGGAACGATGCTCTTTTTAAGAATTTCTTACCCATCTTCGGCGGTTTTTTTTGGCAAGCTGATCTACAATGTTCTTCTGGCCCTTGGCGTAAATTTGTTGGTCTCTGTCCTGTACCTGGTGGCACTGAATCTGGGGATAGAACACTTGGGGATGTTTATACTGACCATGGTGCTGGGTAGTGTGGCTACAGCCATACCCTTAACCCTTATCAGTGCTATTGTGGCCGGAACCGCTTCAAAAGGCAGCCTGTTTGCGGTGCTGTCTTTTCCTCCCATTTTGCCCTGTATCTGGCTGGTGGTACGCGCCACGAGGCTTTCGGCGCAAACAGGAAACAACTGGCCCGAGGCTGCTGTAGACCTGAACCTGCTTTTGGCTTATTCTGCCATTATGCTGGTTTTGGGCTGGATGCTGTTTGATTTTGTCTGGGAAGAGTAGCTTTATTTGTGTAAAAACCGGCAGGGTTAAGGCTCCAGTTTTATAAACCAGGCTTCCAGACCGGCCCGGCGTGTTTTCCCATTCTTATAATAAACATGTCCGGTAAGGCGGGCATAATTGTTCAGATCGGAATCGATTAAATACATGGCCTCATAGAACCGATCGTTTTTCTTAAATGCAGCCTTCAGAACTGTGATCTCATCGGCTGAAATCTTATCCAGCCAGGCCTTGCCGATTGTGGTATCTGCATCAATAATTCGGGTCAGTTTCAGGTTGCCTTCAGTTTTTTCCAGGCCAAATGTACCTCTGAACACTTGGTTGGATTCGGGATTAGTCCCAACAACCGTGTAAGTGCCTGCCAGAAAATCTTGCAGAAACAGGGTCTCTTCATCCTGGGCGGTTAAATCGGAAGTGTTAAAACAAAGCAGCATTAACAGTACTATGGCAATACGATATATCATGCAGATGTTGTGTTTAGTCAATGATCAGATCAGAGGTATTAAAATAGGTAATTTCTTTAAGATCCTGATCGGCTGGTATCTGGATAGTTCAGACCACCCCTGAGCGAATAATAATCAGAAGCCCCGGAGTTAGAATCATTTTACATTAAATTGTGTTTAGGGTGTTCAACAGCTCCCCGTAAATTTTAAAAAACACTTTTCAGAACAAAACCCGGAGAAATCATGGTATCAATAGCAATCCTTTATTACAGCGGTTACGGGCATACCGAAAAACTGGCCGAAGCCGTCTTAAGTGGTGTTTCGTCTGTCCATGAAACCACGTCCCATTTAATTACCATTTCTGATGAAGGCAACATCACCGATGAAGATTGGCAAACGCTGGATAAGGCCGATGCGATCATTTTCGGTTCACCGACTTACATGGGAAATGTGGCCTGGCAGTTCAAAAAAATTGCAGATGCTTCCAGCAAACGCTGGTTCAACCAGGATTGGAAAGATAAAGTGGCCGCCGGTTTTACCAACTCGGCGTCTATGAACGGCGATAAACTCTCAACCATCAACTATCTTTTTACCCTCTCCATGCAGCATTCCATGATCTGGGTCGGCACCGGGATCATGCCATCGAGTTCATCCAAAGCCCAGCGGAACGATATCAATTACATGGGCGCTTTTTCAGGGCTTCTGGCCCAGTCGGCCTCAGATGTCGGGCCGGATGTGGCACCGCCGGAAGGTGATCTGAAAACCGCTAAACTTTTTGGCGAACGGGTGGGCGAAGTGGCCAAACGCTGGAATGCTTAAATAAAACGGCGCACTACAAAGAATGGCAACATCAGAAAAGAAAAAGGGCGGTTTTTTTAACCGCCCTTCTGAATTAATCGTTGATCTGCGAGAGATCTAAGAAACTTTGGAAGCGATCTTCAACTTCAAGGTGGGTGAGATCCAACAGACGCTGCGGTCCGAATTGCTCCACACAGAAGCTGGCCATGGCGCTGCCATATAAAATGCCCTTGCGAAGGGTAAGTTCAGAGATATCGTCTTTCTTGGCAATGTATCCGATCAGGCCACCGGCAAATGTGTCCCCGGCGCCGGTTGGATCGTAGATGGATTCCAGCGGGTAGGCCGGTGCTGCAAAAATACCGTTATCGGTAAAGAGCAGGGCGCCGTGCTCGCCTTTTTTGATGATCAGGATTTTTGGCCCCATGCTGCGAATCACCCGGGCTGCTTTTACAAGATTTGGCTCGCCGCTCAGTTCCCTGGCTTCACTGTCATTAACCACCAGGAGGTCGACTTCTTCCAGGGTTTTTTTCAGTTCATCCAGCATGCCTTCAATCCAGAAATTCATGGTATCGCAAATGGTAAGTTTGGGACGAGAGATCTGGTTGAGCACCTTTCGTTGCAGTACCGGATCAATGTTGCCAAGACATACATACTTGGTTTGCTGGTACTGATGGGGAATGACCGGATCAAAATCAGCCAGTACATTCAGCTGGGTATCCAGTGTATCCCGGGTATTCATATCGTAATGGTATTTCCCGGCCCAACGAAATGTTTTGCCATTTTCAACAATTTGAAGCCCATCGATATTGATATCGCGCGACTGGAGCAAGCGAATATTCTGATCACCGAAATCAGAACCCACTACACCAACCAGGTTGATGTTATCGGCAAAAAAGTTAGCCGAAAGGGCAATATAGGTAGAAGAACCGCCCAGGGTATCTTCAGAACGTCCAAAAGGGGTTTCAATGGTATCAAAGGCAATAGATCCGACAACTAAAACAGACATAAAATGTGGTTTTTTGGTTAAAAAAAGGCGCCTAAACGACTTACCCTTTGAGAATACAAAAATCTTACACTATTCAAAATTCTAAAATAACAAACTCACCCGGATTGAGTTTCATAAAGATCTTCTTATCGGTCAGCTGGTATGGCTTTTTAGTGACAATATCCTGAATAAACTTTTGAGATGTATCAACTTCCACGTTATCAAAATGCTCATTCCGAAAGTCCAGGTTACCAATAAACATCAGTGATTTTTCCTTGCCTTTACGTACCAGGCAAAGAAACTGAGGATTGTTACAATCCCTGATATCCACAAAATCTTTATCGGTGTTGGATAAAAGACCGTGGTATTTTTGGCGGATATCAATCATTTGTTTCAGAAACGGCCCGAGATGATCAAATTGATTGATCTCTTTCCAGTTATAGGCGTATTCGCTGAAGAGCGGTAGCTTTTCAGAGGGGAACAGCCTGAGCTCGTCCTGTGAAAAATCCAATCCGGTGTTGATTGGGTAGGTTTCACAAATTTCCATACCGCTGTGGATAAATGGAATGCAGGGCAGCATGCAGATCACACCCCAGATGAACCTGGTGTAGCGGTAAGCCTCCTGGCCATGGCTGAAACGAAACATGTTGCGCGGGCAGTTGTGGTTTTCGGCGGTTCCAAAAAACGGCACAGCCACGCCGATGGAATTTAGATACGAGAGGTACGATTTTAATTCCGTAGGTTTATGTCCCACAAAGATCAAAGAACCAACAACGGCGTTATATCCTTCTTTGAGGCTTTTTTCGCTCACATCAAAGTTCTCGTCCCAAAATGCAAAATCCGGATTAATAGCCCGACACGCAGCCACCATTTTTTTCTTGAGGTCGAACGGCAGGGCATGGCCCATGTCAATCATCACGCCGTCGATCTCAAAATCTTGTTGGTAGTGGGGAAGTATACCAATAATACGCTCCCAGAGATCCTGATTCTCAGTTCCGGAATGGGTGATCTCTTCGTCGTACATACGAATGGTGTTATAGGCGATGTAGTTGTAATCGGGGTGGGTGTACATTTTTAAATATGTCACATCATCCCAGGGCGGTTGAATATCGTCGGGTGGCCAGTCTGCAAATGCACCCGGTATGCGGCATGTTTTTCCATCAGGGCTGGAGCCGATAAACTTGCCCGATTGCTTTTCAACCGTTTGCGGGGGATCTACAAACATAGCCTGGTAACGCTGGTCAGGTTTAGGTAAATGGTTAAAATCGGCCGTACGGACTTTATTGTATATGTTTTCCAGGTCTTCATGAGAAAAAATCGGGTTGCCGTAGCGTGTTTCATCCTGGGTTCCGGGCAACCTGTTTTCCACGCTGTTATCAAGCCAATACACCCAATCCGGACGCTCCTGAATCCAGTCGCCATCTTTTGAAATCGTTCGAAACACAAACTCCACCACCACACGAATACCCAGGTGATGGGCCGCTTCTACAAAGGCTTTAAATTCGGTATCTACATCCAGGTTCAGGGCCGGCTCGGCCAGGTTGTCATCAATTTTATATGGATTCTTGATCGCATAAGGAGAGCCCAAGTTGCCTTTATTGCCATCGTGGCCAATGGAAGTAATGGGCAGTAAATGGATGGTGTTGACGCCCATTTTTTTAATGTAGGGTAAAAGGGCTATGGTTTTCAGAAAGGTTCCGGTTTCACGAAAGCCGCTTTCCAGGGGTTCCAGGGCGATATGCCCGTCGGCATTGTGGTCGTAGGCTGTGGTTAAACGCACAAAAATGTTATATATAACCGCTTCTGCTGTCCAGGCACCATCTGTACTGGCTGTAATTGGTGTGGATGGTGTTTTCAGAATGCCATCAATAAGGTTAGAAAAATACTCGGGCGCCGAAACCAGCGACTCGGAGGTTTTATCTAAAGTCCAGATGTTAGGTACATAATAGTTTTGAGCCTCGGGAAGCGAGCTCAGGGCAGTTAAAAGACTGGATAACGACATAAGACAATGTAATGCGGGATGGTGTAAAAAGTTGATACTATAACCCGAAATATACTTGAATCTATGCGGAATTTGAAAATCATATTGGCCTACGACGGGCATGATTTTTATGGCTGGCAAAAACAACCCGAGGCCACAGGTTTGCGAACCGTTCAGCAGGAACTTGAAAAAGCCCTTCGGCAGATCACCTCACAAGCTGGTTTGCAGGTGATCGCTGCCGGGCGAACCGATACCGGCGTGCATGCCAATGCCCAGGTGGTTAGTGTGCATCTGGAAAACCACCCCGATCTCAATCGCTTTCAGTACAGCCTGAACCGGGTTCTCCCCGATGATATCCGAATCAGGTTAATTGAAGAGGTACCAGAGAAGTTTCACGCCCGATTTGATGCCCTCAGCCGCACTTACAGGTATTTTGTCTGTACCGATGAAATGCCGTTTCAGAGACGGTATTGCACTTTTGAACCGCGGCCGCTAGATATTGCCAGTATGCAACAGTGTGCCGGCATCATAGCAGGTACGCACGATTTTTCCGGGTTTGCCAGACATAATCCCGATCAACCCTCAAAACGCTGCACGGTGCTCAAGGCCGGGTGGCGCACACTCAGCCGTGGACGGGTGATGTTCGAAATTGAAGCAAACCGTTTTTTGCACAGCATGGTCAGACTCCTGGTGGGCACCATGTTGGAAGTGGGCCGGGGGAAACTCTTATTGGATGATTTTCGACAGCTGCTGGTGTTAAAGGATGTTCAGCAGGCTTCGCCGGCAGCTTCGGCCAAAGGATTATTTTTATGGCGCGTGACATATTAATCAGAAGTTTGTTTATAGATGCGGCAGGTTTGAGGGTTGTTTGCCTGAAACCCAGAGCGTATATTGGCTTAGTTTTCTCAATTATTTTAAGGATTGATCATGACAAAATTCTTACCTGTATTTTTATTGGCCTGTGTTGTCTTAGTCTCATCTACCTCATGTAAATCCATTCGCAAATTTGCTGCCGAAAATAATATTTACAGCCTTGAAGACGATGTCCAGTTAGGCCGGCAAGCCGATCAGCAGATCAAATCTGATAAAGAGAATTACAAGTTTCTGTCTGCACAAGACCGTAATCACAAAGAAATAAAAGCATATGTCGATCGCATTCAACAGCGTATCCTGGATGCCAACGATGTGCCCTACGAGGATGTGTTTGATTACAATATTCAGATTTTAACCAACGATGTGGTCAACGCTTTTGCAACAGCCGGGGGTTATTTGTACCTGTACTACGGGATCATGGAGATGCTCGATAACGAAGCGCAACTGGCCGGCGTGATCGCCCACGAGATGGGGCATGTGGCTCATCGCCATGCCACTAACGAAATGACTGCCCAGCAGATCACCGGCGGATTGCTGGCATTGGGCTTAAAAATTGGCAATGCCGAAGAGCAAACCGAGCAGGTGGCCGGTCTGGCCTATAACCTGGCTTTTCTGAAATATGGGCGCGATGCCGAAGAACAGGCCGATTTATCGGGAGCCAAATGGATGGCTAACACTCAGTACAATCCTTACGAAATGAAAGGGTTCTTTGAAAAAGTTCGCGACGCCAATCGCCCCCCAGTATTTTTATCCACGCACCCCGATCCTGAAAACAGGATGGCCTACATTGATAAGGTGCTTAAAAAAATGGGGGCAAAAAACCAGGGTAAAGTCTATAAAACAGAGTACATGAAGTTTAAGACATTGTTGAATTAACGCATGATGTTGATGTATGAAATATAGCATTCAGACTTGGTTGGGCAGGATAATGGCGTTTGCCTTATTGTGGGCATATCATCCGCAAGAAATGGTAGCAAAAGAAACGGCTTACGACTTTTTAAACCTGGATAAAAGTGCATCCATTGCCGCCCTGGGTGGAAACGGGGTGATCCAAACTTCAGAACTGGCCGCATTTTTCTACAACCCTGCTGTCCTGAGCCCCGATACTCACCAGCAACTCTCCATCGGTTTTCAAAAACATCTCCTGGATATTAATTCCGGTTCGCTTGCTTATGGTCTGCATCTTAAAGATGTGGGTGATCTGGCCATCGGCATCCACTATATCAATTATGGCCGGTTTGATCAGACCAACGAGATTGGCCAGAAAGTCGGTGATTTTTCTGCCCAGGATCTGGCCCTTCAAGTGGGCGGCGCATTTGATGTGGAAACTTATTCTTTTGGGTATTTAAGGGCCGGCGCCTCTCTGAAACTGATCTATTCGGGGATTGAAGACTATTCTTCAACCGCTTATGCACTCGATGTAGGAGCCGTACTGCATTTTTATAATGAGCATGTAAAGATCGGAGCTTCGATTCTGAATGTAGGTGGCCAGCTGTCGAGTTATGCCGGCCAAACCGAATCCTTACCGTTGGATATCCGCCTGGGCGTGTCTAACCGGTTGGAGGGCCTGCCGGTAACCATAACAGCCGGCCTGGTACATCTGAACGAGGATGCAGGTTCTTTAACAGGAAAAATAAAAAATTTCACTCTGGGAGCCGAGTGGACATTCAGTGAGCATTTCCAGGCCAGACTTGGGTTTAACAACTACCTCAGGCGTGAGTTGAAAGCCGAAGAATCGGCGGGCATGTCCGGACTTTCAGCAGGGTTTGGACTTGAGTTTAATGCCATTCATTTTGATTATGCTCTCTCTTCGTGGGGCAATGTTGGCCAATTGCATCAGCTTTCATTATCAACAACATTGTAATGGATTTTAAAAAGTTTTTTTATATTAAATCTCTCACCACACAAAAACCATCGCCTTGCACAAGGTATGCTGTTCTTAGGAGTGCTTTTTACCATTCATTTATCGATACGACTATGACAAACTAAATGGTATGATCTCAGAGACAACATTTACCGTGGTTGATTTGGAAACGACGGGCGGACTTCAGGAAAATAATCGAATAATTGACCTGTGTGCCATTAAAGTTAAAAATGGCGAGGTATTTGATCGGTATGACACACTCATCAATCCCCAAATCCCGATCTCTTTTTTTATTACCCAATATACCGGCATTTCTAACGAGATGGTCCGTTCTGCCCCCTTATTTGAATCCATTCAGAACGATCTTTACAAGTTTTTGGATGGCAGCGTTTTTGTGGCTCATAATGTTACATTCGACCTGGGTTTTCTGAATATGGAGTTTGAGCGTTGTGGCAATGAAAAATTAAACAACCGTTGGTTGTGCACTTATCGCCTGGCAAAGCGGTTACTGCCGCAGCAGAAAAAAATAAACCTTGGAGATCTCTCAAATTATTTTGGCATAACAATTAAAGACCGCCATCGGGCGAATGGCGATACCGAGGCCACTGTAGGCATTCTGCAGCACCTGATTGAGATAGCCGGTGAAAAATACGGCATAGACCGGCTTGATGAACTGATCAGCCTGCAGTTTAAACCCTTTCGTCATTTCAAGAAAGAGTCCCAACATGTCCAGCACCTCAGGGAGCAGGTGATTGGGCTATTGCCCAAAAAACCGGGCGTGTATATCATGAAATCCCAGGGCAACGAGATCTTGTACATTGGCAAATCAAAGAACCTGAAAGCCAGGGTATCGAGTTATTTTAATCAAAATGAGCATAGTGATAAGATAAAAGAGCTGATCGGGCGAGTTAAAAAGTTAGATCATATTGTTACGGGATCCGAGTTGGAAGCCTTGTTGCTGGAGTCCAGGTTGATCAAACAACATAAACCCTCCTTTAATACACTGCTTAAACATTACAGAACTTACCCGTTCATTATTCTCACCCAGCACGAGTATCCGAAACTGGAAATTTCAACCAACGGATTTAGCGAGTCCACTGAAGCATTTGGCCCGTTTAATTCGATGGAACTGGCCAGAAAAGTCCTTGATATTCTTCAGAAAGAGTTTAAGCTCCGCAAATGTTCTTCAACCGAGTTTTCAAAATCCCGCACGTGCCTCTACCTCGATATGCAAAGCTGTATTGGTCCGTGTCAGGACAAAGATGAGACCATTAAAACCACTTATGCCTTTGAACTCAATCAGCTCAAACAGTTTTTAAGCGGCCAGGATTCAGTATTGATTAAGCATTTGAAGGAAAAAATGAAAGGGTTGGCCGAGATACGCCATTACGAGCAAGCAGCCGAGCTTAGAAAGAAAATCAAATCGCTTAGTAAGATCTTTTACCGACAGGCATCCATTACAGCCTCGGCAAATCAAAACAACGCCTTGATTTTATTGCCGTCGCAGGATTTCAGCGAAGAGAATCCCCTGTTTTGTGTTTTGCTGGTCAGGTATGGACGGCTCATGCATCAAAAAACAGTATTGGCGTCAGAGATATCCAACTTAAAACCATTTTTAGAAGACACCTATTTTAACGGGCACCCCAGGCCCGATCATATTCAAAAAGATGAACTGGACGAAATGATGGTGCTGGCCAATTGGATCTACCACAAACGCCATTCTTTGCAATGCTTGTATATAAAGGAGTCCGAGTCGTTAAAAAAAGTGCTTAAAAACTTAGATAAGCGGGTTTGGAAATTATCTGAAAAGCTTTGTGGGGAACCGGCCTGAAAAAAAGCCCTTACAAATCCCTTTTATGTTTATGGATCACATGGGCTGATACGCTACCACACAACTTTGGCAATTCTGAACTTAATCGGTACGGTAATAGCCCCGGATACGTTTTTACCATCCTGTTGAGCTGGTTTAAAAAAAGTTTCTTCAGAAAGAACCCTCACGGCTTCTTCATCCAGAAGCGCATGAGCCTGTTTTAGGAGGTCTATACGCGTGAGACGACCTTCTTCATCCACGTAAGCTCGAGCCACTACAAGCCCTTCAATTTTTAATTTTTTAGCAGTATCAGGGTAATTGATTTTCTTGATCACCGCGCCCAGACCGCCTTCAATTTCTACCTGGCTCTCGACCATAGCCAGGGCATTTTTCTCGGCTTCTTCAGCAGCTTTGGTGGCTGCTTTTAAACCGACATCAGTGATGGCATCGTTGCTGGTACTTTCAATGGCTGTGGCGGAATTATTTAACTCCGAACCGGCTGAAGCAAATTCTGGTTTCTCTGAAGGTTTGGCTTTAGGTGCGATTGAATGCCGGGGTTTAACAGGGGGTGTTCTTTTTCTTTTTTCTGCAAGAAGCTGTTTCTTCTCTTCTTCCTGTTGCTTTAAAGCCTCTTCTTCTATGCGTTTGCGCTCAGCTTCTTTTTGTGCCAGAAGTGCGCGATTTTGAGCATCAGTAATAAAAGTAAAATCGCGTCGCAACGTGGCTTTTGAGGGAACATACACTTTATTGGTTCTTAAACGGGGCATGCCACTCTTAAAAACTTTCATGTTGTATTTGCCCTCAGGTACGGTTAAAAACACATAATAACCCTGTGCATTTGTTAATACTGCCTTGGAAGTAGGTCCGGAAACAAAAACGGTTGCTCCTGCAACGGGCTTACCACTATAATCTGTTACCAGTCCCATCAGTCTCCCAGATGTATTCTGATCTGCTGACGTTGTGAATAAGTTTATAAAGAGTATAGAAAATGATAAAACAATTTTTAAAACCATAGTAGGAACAATTATAAAATTGCATTTCTATTGATCAATAAAGTCAAAACCAAGTGATTTAAAATTATGAGAATATATAATTGTTTAGTCTTATGTCTCAAGCATATCATATTAAATGTGGGTAAACAATGAAAAATATGTATTAAATGATTGTTAAAACCACCCCTATGCTGAAAATAATTTAGTACAATTAGCCAATCAATCTGGTGCATGACTTTATTGATCTGATTTAACAATTCTTTAACATACATCGCCTGTAATCAGTGGGTTTTATAACACTCTATTTTGTATATATGCATCCGTTAAAGTCATTATAAACCAGAAGTCAATTAATAACTATTATCTATGTATAAGCCTAATTACCGTAAGATTCCCTTTATCATATTATTGATAAGTATTCTATTTTCAACAGTTGCTCTTGCTCAAACAGGTAAAATTGTTGGACGTGTAACTGACAAAGAATTTGCAGAAGAACTTATCGGCGCCAGTGTTGCCGTTGTGGGTACTTCCATAGGTGCGCTCACTGATCTGGATGGTGATTTTAATATCTCCCTCAAACCCGGCTCATATAGCTTAAGAATTTCATATATCGGCTATCAAACACAAACGGTTAAAGGAATAGAAGTAAAGGCTGATGCCACCACTCGCCAGGATATTGAAATGGATTCCGAAGGTGTTCAGTCCCAGGAGATTTTGGTTGAAGCGGAACTGAGCACCGCCACAGAAGGCGCACTTTTAACCGAACGCAGAAAATCACTTGCCGTTTCCGACGGTGTGAGCGCTGAGTTTATCAAGAAAACTCCTGACTCTGACGCCGGAGACGCCATTAAGCGTACCACAGGAATTTCGGTGATGGACGGAAAATATGTGTTTGTGCGTGGTTTAGGCGAACGTTACAGCAACACCCAGCTCAACGGCGTGAATATCCCAAGTCCGGAACCGGAAAAAAAGGTTGTCCCGTTTGATATTATTCCCGCAAACTTGATTGAAAATATCGTTACCATCAAAACCTTTTTGCCAGACCAACCCGGTACATTTGCGGGCGGTTTGGTGCGTATCAAAACCAAAGAGTTTCCCGATGAATTTCAGCTAAATTTTGGAGCTTCGAGCGGCATTAACACCAATGCACATTTTACAGATATTCTAACTTATAACGGCGGTAGTACGGATTTTCTTGGAATTGACGATGGTACAAGGGAATTGCCAAATGTTGGCTCTTTGGTAAGAGGATCCGCAAAAGGTTCGGAACGCGCTAATGCGTTAGCTCAATTTAATAATGAAAATCCGTTTCCGGTATCAGGACGCTATTTACCAAATCAAAGTTATAGCTTATCTATTGCTGACCAAATAAATATGGGCCCGCTCCCGCTGGGTTATATTGCAAACCTTACCTATTCAACTGGGCATTCATATAAATCGCAATATTCTTTCTTCCCAACCATTGACCAAGGCAATGACTTTACTTATCGGTGGAATACCGACATTGCTTCTTATAACGTTAATTGGGGCGGGGTTATGAATTTTACCACAAAGCTCAACAGCGATAATAAAATTGGGTTAAAGTCAACTTATAATCGCACCGCTGAAGATGAAGTTTTATTGGCATATGGGAATACAAGAATGCCTGATGATACATTTTTGAATCGGACTTCGCGCGTGAGATTTGTAGAACGGCAAATGTGGTCGACTCAGTTATCGGGTAATCATTATTTTGATTGGTTGGCAAAATCAGATTTAGAATGGAAAGCGCAATATGCTTCTGCAAAACGCCATGAACCAGACAATAGAGAAACTTATTATTATGATGATTTTACAGGTTACGGATTTCGCTTTGACCCTGATTCCAGACGCAACACCAGATTTTTCTCTGACTTAGATGATAATCAGTATGATGTCATGGCTGATTTTACCATTCCCTTTAAGCAATGGGATGGCTTAAAGTCAAAGTTAAAAATCGGTGGTTTGTGGAGTAAAAAAGACCGAGATTTTGCTGCACGGCGTTTTAGGTATGACGCTTCCCCTACTGACTCAGAGCCAAATGAATTCTTCACGCCTGAAAACGTTGAAAAAGGGCTGATTTCATTTGAAGAAACTACCCAGCCGACCGATGCTTATACAGCAGATGAATCTGTAACGGCTGGATATTTCTTGATTGAATTGCCCGTGTATAGAGCCTTGAGAGTTATTGGGGGTGCCAGAGTTGAAAATAATGACATTAACGTATTCTCTAATAAAATTGGGGGTGAACCGATTTATGGTGGATTTAAGAAAACCAATATTTTGCCCTCTTTGAATCTCGTTTATGAACTTAATGACAAAATGAATTTGAGAGGGGCAGTTAGCCAAACCATCGCTAATCCCCAGTTAAGAGAATTGGCCCCGTTTCAATTTGATAACTACCGTAATTCAACGGTCGGTAACCCGTATTTGGAACAAACTACTATCACAAACTATGATTTGCGCTGGGAGTTCTTCCCTAAATTTAGCGAAATTATAGCCGTTAGCGTGTTTTACAAATCCATTGATAAACCCCTTGAAACCATTATTATATTAGGCGCCGGCACCAGACCATTCAGTACCACAGTAAACGGGACAGAAGCTAAAAACTATGGGGCTGAATTTGAATTTCGGAAAAATCTTTCTTTCCTCTCCGAAAACTTAGAGAACTTTTCGCTTGGAACTAACTTGACCTTGCTTCACTCTGAAATCGTGCAAGGGCAATTTGCGCGTATTATGGATGCCGCTACGGCTTCGCCAATAGACGTCTCATTGCCGTCTTTAAGTAGTGCAAGAAAAATGCAAGGACAATCGCCCTATGTGGTTAATGTAAATTTAGGCTATAACAACACTGAAAGTGGTTTCTCTGGAATCTTGCTTTACAACATTGTGGGCGAGAGAATTTATGAGATAAGCGGTAACCAGAATATGCTCCATAACTTTATTGAGCAGCCGCGCCACCAACTTGACTTGTCGATTGCCAAAAAATTTGAGACTGGTTTTAACGTCAAGTTAAATGTGAAAAATATTCTAAACGACAGCTATCTCATTACTTTTGGCGACGATGAAGCTGAGCGTTATAAAACCGGAACAACGTATTCGCTTTCTTTATCTTATGCGCTTTAATTCGTTTTAACTTATGTTCTTTTTCAATTATTTCTTAAACAAACAGGAGGATTAAAATGAGAGACATTCTCAAAAAGCTTATGTTAGCACTTTCATTTATTGCCGTAGTCGGGTTGGTCGGCTGTGATGACGATGATAATGGAGTAGATGGTAATGGTGGAGGCAATAACGGCTCATCAGACGTCGAACTTCGTGGTGAAATCCAGACGGATATGACACTCGATTCGTTAAAAGTCTATCATGTTGTTGGATTTGTCAATGTAATGCCGGGTGTGAAGCTCACCATTCCCGCTGGAACGAAATTAATTGGCTTCAAAGGTGAACGCTCTACTCTTCAAGCAATTAGAGGCGATGGTACAAACCTAAGCGGTCAAATTATCGCGAATGGAACGCAAGACAATCCAATTGTCTTCACCAGCGGTGAGCCAGTAGGTTCAAGAGCACGTGGTGATATTGGCGGTATTGTGCTGAACGGCAGTGCGTTGAACAATATCCCAGGTGGTATTCGCGTAGGTGAAGGCGGTGCTGGTTCTGGCGGCGGCGACAAAGACGATGACAACAGCGGTGTATTGAAATATGTCCGTGTTGAATTTGGTGGAACTGTTATTGCTGAAGGAAGCGAAATTAACGGCTTCTCGTTCAACAGTGTGGGCAGCGAGACAAAAGTAGAATATTGCCAATCTCACTTCATTGCAGATGATGGCTTTGAATGGTGGGGCGGTACTGCAAATGCAAAATACTTGGTTTCTACCGGTAATGATGACGACAACTTTGATATGGACAACGGTTGGCGTGGTAAACTCCAATTCGGTGTTTGCGTTCAAGACCCAGAGATCGGTAACCGTGGTTATGAATCCAACAACGATGATGATGGAAGCAATAACTTGCCGATTACGCATCCACACGTCTATAACATGACGCTCATTGGCGGCGGTTCTGACAAAAACAAAGAAAAAGACGGTATGGTGTTGAGAGCCAATGTGTCCGGTATCTTTAAAAATACGATTGTTGCCAACTTCAAAGATTATGGCATTCGTATCGATGGTCCGGGTTCTACGGCAAACTTCATGAACCGTGCCGCTGCTGGCGATTCATCATTGGAGCTTAACGGCATTATGGTTTGGTGCAAAGGCGGAACAGATGCCAACGCCGATTCTATTTTGAGCAAGAGCAAAGTTAAAGGCTGGACAGGTGATGAGGTTTTAGCAGAACTTGCTGATAACAACGTGTTTGGAGCCGACCCGAATTTTGCAGGCTTTACTTATCCAGCAGACCCATTCACAGGCACAGTGCCAAACTTGAAGCCAACTGCTGCTGAAGCTACCAGCAAAGCTGCTACGATTACTGCTGATGGTTTCTTTGACGCTGCTAATTACATTGGCGCATTTGACCCAGCTGGTTCAAACTGGATGGACGGTTGGACACAATGGGCAAGAAACTAAGTTTTTCTATAAGTTAGTTTTTAAAGCAAGCTTCCTCAGGAAGCTTGCTTTTTTTGTTAACCGAAAATCACATTGTTATGAAAAGTCATGTATTAGTATTAATACTTATAAGTATCGGATTGTTTTTTGGATGTGGTGAAAAGAAAACTAGCGAAAAACAGCCGTTAGTTGATAAAGAGCCTCACACGTTAAAACCCTACAAAGAACCCTTGGCAGATAGTATTTTAAGTCGTTCGTTAAGCCATGCGTATTCAACGCCAGATAGTTTAGGTAGAGCTATTATAAATGCCCTTATTGCAAAAGATTCGTTATCACTTATTAATTTAACCATAAATCAAAACGAATATTTAAATTGGATATGGCCGGAGGAACCTTCCAGCGATCCCAAATTTAATATTCCATTAGACTTTGCATGGGAAAACCTGAACAGAGATTCTTATATGGGGTTAAAGAAGGTCTTTAGTCGTTATGCAGGAAAAGACCTTGAGTTGGTTTCCATGAAACTCTTAGGTGAGAAAATCAAACATCAAACCTACACGTACCATCGCGATCCTGAATTAAAGATTAAATACGCGGATGGTAGCACGGATGTAATTCATCATATTGGAACCATTGTAGAAATGAACAACAAGTATAAGGTTCTTTTTTATAAAAAAGATTAAATGAATTTTGATAAAAGATCATCAAAAGAGCAACTTATACGGGTTGCTCTTTTTTTTACCCCCTATTTTTTTTACATTCAGATGTTTTGGTGCCCGATTACGGGATAATAGGGAAATGTGTGAAAATCACATACTGTACCCGCAACTGTAATTCACGACGGTTTTTCAGCCAGCTTTGAAAAACCATGATTTAAACATGCCACTGCAACACTCCGCCCAGGAGAATGTGGGAAGGCAAAATCAAATTCATCGTGGAAAGTCAGGAGACCTGCCAGAAACTATGCAAGTGCACATGTCACAATAGCTACGGGTTTTAGCGTTGCATATCCGGTTTTGATATTAAAAAAACATCCGTTATTCAAATAGACCTCCATAAGAGGCGACTTGTTTCTCTATGACACGTTTGGTTAATCAATCTGTGAGGATTGGAAATGTATTTTTGTTTTTAGCCGTTGCATGTTCATCCTTGTTTACAGAAACCTTGAAAGCACAACAAAAGGGTAGCTATGATTCGCTTCTTATTTATGAAGCAGAAATCATAGAGATCAGCGATGAAAAACCCAAAGCTGAAATTCTCTCAATATTTCCGGTTCAGCAGTTCAATCAAAAAGAAATAGAACAACTTAGCGTAAATAACGTAGCCGAAGCTGTAAAATTTATGCCGGGTGTTATGATAAAAGATTATGGCGGCATTGGTGGGTTAAAAACGATCTCAGTGAGAAGTTTAAGCGCATCTCATACATCAGTATTTATCGATGGGATCAAATTCAGTAATTCACAAAGCGGCCATATTGATCTGGGTCGTTTTTCAACGGATCGTTTATCAGAAATTGAAGTACATAGTTCCGGGATTTCATCTGACTTAAATCTTCCGGCTCAAGCTTACCTCACATCCAGTTCACTTTATTTACAAACCCAGGGAGCCGAATTTAAAGGGTTAGACCAGAGTGTTGCTATAGACTCTAAAGTGAGTTTTGGATCTTTTGGGTATAAAGAGTTTCAGTTGGGTGGCCGTTGGCAGCCTTTGGAATCAGTGCGGTTAAGCATGAATATTGATCGCACAGATGCAACAGGTGAGTATGATTATGATTTCCAGAATGGAAGTATTACCGAGTCGCTGCGCCGGAAAAATACCGACATTGAAGCCACCCGAGTGGAGTCTGATTTAAAATTCAAAGCAGGTGAAGATAGTTATCTAAACATAAAGGGTTACGGGTACTTTTCCGAACGCGGTTTGCCTGGCGCAGTGATAGTAGGTTATTATGATAAATCCAAAGAACGCTTGTGGAATGATGATGCGTTTTTGCAAAGCTTATGGTCGTCTAAAGCATTTAGTACTCTCAATTACGTGGTTCGGGCCAAGTATGCATATTCTCATACCAGGTATCTCAATCCAGTCTATTTTGCCGGCGCTCTGGATAATCGATATACCGAGCATGAAGCTTATACCTCGTTTAGTCTCAGCCAAAAACTCAATAATTATTTCAGCCTTAGCAGCTCGTCGGACATTTCCTGGAATACCATGCAATCGGCTCAATTCAGCGACTCACCCGAACGCTTTTCCTTGCTAACGGTGGCCGCATTAAAAATAATGTTTGCTGATCTGGAATTAAACGGAAGTTTGTTGCTCTCAGAGGTTGAAGAAAAGAGTTTTGATGAAGCCGTTGTTCGCAACAGAAGCGATCTCTTGCCATCGCTTTCAATAGGGTATTGGATGACCAACGAGGTCCATACGGCTGTGTCTTATAAGCAAAGCTTGCGTCTGCCTAGTTTTAATGAAATGTATTTCCCCAGATACGGCAATACCAATATCCGGCCTGAATATACCACTCAATACAACATTAAACTTGGCTATCAACGAAGATTTCATGGTTACCTCGAATCTCTTTCTCTAAACGGAGATCTTTTTCGCTTAAAGATCCGCGATAAAATTATCTCAATGCCAAGAGGTAGTTTGTTTAATTGGTCGGTGATGAATTTAAACCGGGTCGAAACCACGGGATTTGAGCTAAATGGCCAGATCACCCTAAATCTGCCAGGGCCTTTAAAAGCATCTTTCTCTGGAGCCTTTACCTACCAGGAAGCCCTTGAAAAAACCCCCTCTTCTTCGCCGTACTTTCAGGAGTCAACATATGGGAAGCAGATTGCATATACCCCAAAAACGACAGGTTCAATTATCTCATCACTTTATTATAACAACCTAAGCCTAAGCTGGCAAATGGCTAGTGTGGGTGAAAGATTTGTTTCGGGCGAGCAAACCATTCAGAATTATATGCCGGGTTACAGCACCCACGACTTTAATATGATCTATAAGTTCAAAGTTTTCTCTATGAAATCAACGTTTAAAGCGGAGCTTAAAAACGCCTTTGATATGCGCTATGAGGTGATCAAAAGTTATCCCATGCCCGGAAGAAGTGTAAGGGTTTCATTTTCTGTTCATTCGTAAATCATTTAATTAAAAAACTAAACAAACATGAAAAAAACATTATCTCTCAGAAAGTCGTTCTGGCTTGCGCTACTCTCTTTTGCAATGCTTATACCATTAACCGGTTGTGATGAAGATGAGGATTGTCCATCATGCCCTGAAAGCGTTTGTATGACAACCAAGGGTGCGCTGGTACTAAATGAAGGATTGTTCAATGCTAATAATGCTTCACTGTCTCATTACAGCTATAATTGTCTGGATGTAACCCAAAATTTTTTCATGGAAAAAATCGGCCGGTTATTAGGTGATACGGGTAATGATATCCTTTTGGTAGATGACCGATTATATATTGTGGTCAATAACTCAAATCGAGTTGAAGTAGTTGATATTAACGACTGGTCCTCAATTGCTTCAATTGAAATGGTGAAAGATACGTTTGGGAGCTCACCACGTGAAATTGTGGAATACAATGGAAAACTTTTTGTGACCAATTTCAATGGTTATATGGCTGTAATAGATACAGCTAATAATTATCAAAATCCTATTCAATGGATTGAAGTTGATCCAAGCTCAGAAGGATTGGCAATTGCGAATAACAAGCTCTATGTCGCAAATTCGAACTACGATTTCATTAATTCTCAGGCAAACCCGGGAAGCATTAATATTATTAATCCGGTAACCTTAACGGTTGAAGATACAATAGAAAATATTGGCGTTAATATTTCACAAATTGCAGCTGATGCCTATGGCGATTTGTATATTGTATCCAGGGGAAATTATGCAGATATTACACCAAGCCTGGAGTTGTTCAATACATCTACAAATACAGTGGACTCCACGTTTGAAATGGATGCCCAGCTCATCAGAATATCAGGTGATAAGGCATACGTGTCTGTTGGTGGGTATGATTTCACCGCAGGTGCTTTTGTATCGGAAATTGCAAAAATGGATGTGAAAGCCGATACCATGATTACAGATGTATTGATTGGCTCATCAAATTTTCAGTCCTTGTATGGAATTAATATTGAACCCGAGACTGGTGATATTTATTGTACAGACTCAAAAGATTTCACCGTTTCTGGCGATGTAATATGTTTTGATAAATCCGGAACTAAAAAGTTTGAGTTTAAAGCCGGTATCAATCCTTCTGAGGTTGTGTTTTATAATAAGTAACACGTAATTGAAAAAATAACTATTGGCATGGGGTATTATGAATAATGTTCCATGCCATTACCTTTTAATCATTATGAATGAACTCCATCTTTATTATGGCTACGGCAAAGGTAAAACCACCTCTGTAGTTGGATTATGTATCCGGGCCCTTGGTGCAGGCAAATCTGTAGCGTTTATACAATTTGATAAAGGATACGATGGCGAAAATGAACATTATTCAGAACGCCATGTCCTCAGAGATTTAATAAAGATGGGTTATAAGCTGGAGCTACACCCAACAGGTTGTGAACGAATGAATCCTGATGGCACCTTTCGGTTCAAAAATAATAGTGAGGATCTTAAAGAGGCTAATAAAGCATTATCTCTTGCAAAAGAAATAATGAATCGGAAAAAAAAGGTTGATCTGTTGATTTTAGATGAAGGTTTGGCAGCCACAGCATACCATCTCTTGAAAAAAGAAGATCTTCTTGAATTTATTGATGCGTACGAAAAGCTAAACAAACCTTTCGAGTTGGTAATAACCGGGCATAAAACCTGGCCTGAGATTGAAAAGAGAGCCGATTTGATTACGGAGATGCGAAAAGTAAAGCATTATTTTGATAAAGGTGTCCCTGCAAAATTAGGTATAGAATTTTAATTAGATTAATTTTCACTCCATCCTGTTTTTAATCTTCACTATAGCTATTAGTCAGAATACGCATAATATCAATTTGTCATACTATGTTTGATGCGGACTCCTACAATAGATTAATGGAATTGGCTTATCGGGAAGCTGAGCGGGCATTAGCCATTGATGAAGTACCAGTAGGAGCAGTAATAATTGACTCAAATGGTGCAATTATTGCAAGAGGGCACAATCAGGTTGAGAAGCTCAATGATACTACAGCTCATGCTGAGATGCTGGCACTTACATCAGCGATGAATAGTTTGGGGGATAAATATTTAATGGATTGCACATTATGTGTCACATTAGAACCTTGTCCCATGTGTGCAGGCGCAATGGTGAATGCCAAGCTCGGGAGGTTGATTTTTGGGGCCTATGATCCCAAAATGGGGGCAGCCGGGACGTGCTTTAACCTTACTTACAATAAAAGCCTCAATCATAAAATCGACGTGATTGGTGGCATATTAGAAGATAAGAACACAGCGCTGTTAAAGGACTTTTTTAAACAAAGAAGATCTGCATTATAGGATTTTATTTTGCAGACTTATTTTGTTTTTAAAGAGTATGGTTCTTTTAGCTCACCATTTTCTCCAAACCAATTTGGCAGGCCATACCAAAATCCGCGCTTTTTATCTTTAATTGGGCATTTATTTAGCTCACCAGCCTTATTTAGTCGAAAAAGGGTAGCAGATAGGTTAGCAGTGAACTGTTTTTTTTGACTATCTTCTAAGTCGAGGCTAAATTTAATTAATGCTAAGTCAACAAATTCACTAACGATCAACACCTCTTTTTTTTCTGTTAAAGTATCTTTAATAAAGCCTGTGAGATCTAGTTTCGGTAATTTTTTAGACTTTTTTTTCTTAGTTTCAGAAGCAGTAGCTGATGAGCGTTCACCCTTTAGCTTTTTCAGCATGTCTTTAAGGGTTGATACTCTTTCGTTAGCTTTATCAAGCTCTAATTCATAAAATGAAACAAGTTCTTCTACTTCGTTTTCTTTTAGTGAGATGCTTTTCATGGTATTATAATTGATATATTTTGAAAATTTAAAACATATTTAATGGTGAAAGATAAGTTATTAAGAATAATAAATCAAATAAAAAAAATAATATAGTATTATAAAATTGGAACCAAGGTATTTACTATAATATATAAGTAATCAGTATAGGTTTAAATAAGTAGAATGTCATTAAAACAAAAAACCATTAATGGGCTTACATGGAGTTTTATAGACCAGTTTGGCAATCAAGGTATAACATTTTTTATAAGCATTTTTTTAGCACGATTACTTACCCCTCGTGAATTTGGGCAAATTGGAATGATTACTGTCTTTATAGCAGTGTCCCAATCTTTTATTAATAGCGGATTTAAAAATGCTTTAATTCGAAAAAAAAATTGTACTGATATTGATTTCTCCACTGTTTTTTATTTCAATCTTTTTACTGGTTTATTTTTCTTTTTTATTTTGTTTTTCTCAGCACCGGTCATTGGCAACTATTTTAACGAACCAGAGCTCAGGCCTATCATTCAGGTTCTAGGGGTGATATTGATAATTGATTCTTTCGCTCTTATTCAGCAAACAGTATTAATCAAAAGGATTGATTTTAAGTTACAAGCAAAAATTTCAGTGATTTCATCACTCGGCTCTGGCGTCATAGCTTTAATTATGGCTTTTAATGGTTTTGGGGTATGGAGTCTTGTAACCCAAAGGTTGGTTAGACAGGCTTTTAATTCGATCTTTCTATGGTTATGGAATCAATGGAAACCATTACTTATATTTGACATGCAGTCATTTAAAGAAATGTTTGGATTTGGAAGTAAACTTCTGGTTAGTGGTTTAATCGATACGTTTTATCGCAACATTTATTATCTGATAATCGGAAAATATTTTTCCGCCCAGGACTTGGGATATTATACACGTGCCGATAGTTTTAAAAATATACTTTCACAAAATCTAAACGGGATTATTGGGAGAGTTAGCTATCCCGTTTTATCAAGTATTCAGGATGATAAACCTCGATTAAAGGCTAATTATCAGAAGCTTATTCGTAGTACAATGTTTATTACTTTTGTGTTGATGCTTGGTATGGCAGCTGTTGCTGAACCTATGATCATAACTCTTATTGGTGAAAAATGGCGTCCTGCAATCGTTTATTTACAAATGCTTTGTTTTGTGGGTATGTTTTACCCTCTTCATGCTCTTAACTTAAATATGTTACAGGTTTCAGGACGATCTGATCTGTTCCTTAAACTTGAAATTATTAAAAAAATATTGGCTATACCAACAATTATTATTGGTGTTTTATATGGAATTAAAATAATGATTGCCGGAATGATGGTAAATACTATTATTTCTTATTATCTTAATAGTTATTGGAGCGGGACTTTTATTGGCTATTCATTAAAAGAACAGGTAACTGATATACTCCCATCTTTTAGTATAGCCTTGGCAATGGGAGTAGGTGTATTTATGCTAGGAAAAGTTTTAATTCTTAATTCTCTTCTGATACTTATATTTCAAATACTAACGGGAGCAGTATTTATTTTTCTTTTTTGTGAACTTACAAAATTCAGTGATTATTTGTTTATAAAACAGTTGGTAGTCGAAAAATTAAATGAGAGGAAATAATAATGAGTAAGCCTGTTAATGTAACACAACCTTCGCTTCCGCCTCTTGAAGAGTTTATACCTTACCTTGAAGATATTTGGGGACGCAAATGGCTTACCAATAATGGGCACTATCATCAGGAGTTAGAAAAAGCCTTATGTGAGTATTTAGGTGTTAAATACATTTCGTTGTTTAATAACGGAACTTTGGCATTAATTATAGCAATTCAGGCGCTTAAAATCTCAGGAGAGGTTATTACTACCCCTTATTCATTTGTCGCAACAACACATTCTCTTTGGTGGAATAATATCAAGCCTGTGTTTGTAGATATTGAACCGGATTTTTTTAATATTGATCCTGAAAAGATTGAGGCAGCTATTACTCCCCAGACTACAGCCATTTTACCTGTGCATGTGTATGGAAACCCTTGCAAGGTTGAAAATATTCAAAAAATAAGTGATATATATGGATTAAAAGTTATATATGACGCAGCACATGCATTTGGCGTAAAATATAAAACTCAATCTCTTTTAAATTGGGGTGATCTTTCTGTGCTTAGTTTTCATGCAACAAAGGTTTTTAACACATTTGAAGGTGGAGCAATAGTTTGCCACGATGAAAAGACAAAAAAGCGAATTGATTTTCTTAAAAATTTTGGCTTTGCAGGAGAAACCACTGTCGTGGCTCCCGGCATCAATGCAAAAATGAATGAAATTCAGGCTGCGTTTGGAATGTTGCAACTTAAGTATATTGAAAAAGCAATTTTAAAACGAAAAGAGATTACAAATTTTTATAGAGATAATTTAAAAAACATCCCAGGCATCTCATTTTTCGATGAATTCCCTAACGTAGACCATTCTTATACCTATTTTCCAATTACGATTGATTCAGCAATTTATGGAAAAACACGTGACGAATTATACACTGAATTAAAATCTCAAGGGATTTTTACAAGGCGGTATTTCTATCCGTTAATTAGCCAATTTCCAACATATAAGGGTTTGCCTTCTTCAACTCGTGAAAATTTGCCGGTTGCAAATGCGGTATCTGAGAAAGTGCTGTGTTTGCCATTATATCCTGATATAGAATATGATACCATGAAAAAGATATGTCATCTTTTTCATTTTTAACAGTATCCTGGTTTAAAATTCTTATTCATGAATAATATGAAAAAATATAATATTGGTATTTCTTGTATTGGTAGCGGTGTTGGACAGTCGGTAATTAACTCGCTTCGTCTTTCAAGATTACCAATAAAAACAATAGGTTTTGGTACAAATCCATTTGCATACGGGGCTTATGATTGTGATGAATATGATTATACACCAACGATTTATCAAGAGAATTATATAGATAAGCTAATCGAAAAGTGTAACGAATATAAAGTGGATTTGATAATACCAGGGATGGATGATGAAACCCTAATCTTTTCAAAAAACAAATCAAAATTTGAAGCGGCTGGCATAAAAGCAATTTTTTCTGAAGAGCCTCTCAATGTTATATGTCGCGATAAGGAAAGAATGAGTGAGGAGTTAAATAAGGTTTATGATGTGTTTGTTAAAAGCTATGATAAGCAAACATTAGAAAATGATATTTCCAAAGGATTAGTTCAATTTCCCTTTATAGCAAAACCACGAAGCGGTTTTGCATCTAAAGGTATTGAAATTATTAATGGAATAGATGATCTTACAAAAATCTCTGATGAACACATTCTCCAAGAACTTGCTATACCAACAAAGGATGACCCGAATTACGCCTTTTACATGAGACAAATTGCTAAAAATCGTAATCCGCAAGTATCAGAAATTTCAATTCAGTTGGTTTATAGTCCGAAAGGGGAACTTATGGGGAGAATGGCTTCCTATAATAAATTAAATAATGGGATTCCTATTGAGATCGTTCCATATGAGAATGAATATGTATGGCAGGTCATTGATCAACTCACCCCCACATTTCTTGAATTGGGTTTGCGAGGCCCATTAAATATTCAAGGCAGATTAACTGAAAATGGTTTAAAGATTTTTGAACTGAATCCACGCTTTACGGGGATAACCGGTCTGAGAGCTTTAATGGGATTCAATGAAGTTGAAGCGTGCGTGAAAGAATGGTTGGAGTTAGATAAAGGAAAAAACAAATTATTCTTTAATTATGGACGTTTTGGAATGCGCCAAACGGCTGATAAATCGGTTGCAATTGAGCGAAATCAAGAAGTAGCTGATTTGTTTAAACAGTTGAATAAAAGCAAGATTAAAAACAAAAAAGTTATTTTTATTACAGGTATTACTGGGTATTTAGGTCAAAATTTAGTGAATGAGTTAATAAAATATCCTAATTTTGAAATATGGGGTTATGGAACTGATAAAGATAAAACAACGCATTTATTTGAAGGGAAAATTCATTCAATATATGATAATGAGGATTTAAGAAAAGGATATATTCCGTTTGGTAATGTAGATATTTTACTTCATCTTGGCTTTGCGCGCCCTCATAATGGGTTCCAGAAAATTGCCGAGAGCCTTCAATTTACCCATGAGCTTTTTACGCGAGCTACTTCTCATCAAATTCCTGCAATAATAAATATTTCCTCACAAAGTGTATATGGTTTGGAAACGCAGCCTCTCTGGACAGAAAACACTCCTGTTGCGCCTCAGACTGTTTATGCCCAAGCTAAATATTCAACCGAATTGCTCTTGAAATCATTAAACCAAGTCAATAAACATTTTTATTATACTTCATTAAGGTTATCAGCTCTTGCTGGAGGGGCACCCGGTTTGATTACAAATGATTTTCTTTCAAAAATTGTAATTCAAGCTATATCCGGTCATCCTATCACTATAGTTGGAGGAATGCAGCAGATGGAACGTTTTGATGTGCGGGATGCAGTTCAAGGGATATTGAAAATACTTCATTCCGATAAAAGTAAATGGAAAACGGTTTATAATTTTGGCTCACAGGAAGTTAATTCTCTGATTGATATTGCTAAAATGGCTAATATTATAGCATCAACGCAAAAAGATGGGAAAATATCTGACATCATAGTTGATAAAAAAGAGATTTGGATGAAATTTGGAATGGATTCTTCTTCCTTTTATGAAGATTTTTCATGGAAGCCAACGTATAAAATCGAAGATACAATTAATTCTTTGGTAAAATATTTCTTGCATGAACAAAAAACAGTATAAAAAAGAGCAAAATAGGCGGCGACTTGTTTTAACTGTATTCGGTTCTAAGCTTTTTAGTTTTCCATGGACATATAAGCTAAGAATTAAAGCATATCGAAAAGTATTTGATATCGGCGAAAATCCAATTATTGAGAACGATGTTTGGATTCAAAGAACTCATGGATTACAAGGAACCATTACGATTGGAAAGAGGGTGCTGCTGGCCAGGCATGTTACAATAGATTACTCAGGTTCTGTTGTATTAGAAGATGACGTTTGGTTATCAGAAGGTTGTCAAATCCATACTCATGTTCATAGTTTAGATAGTTCAAGACTAAAAAGAGGTAATATTGTTCAAACGAAAGTTCTTCTTAAAAAAGGATGCTGGGTTGGTGCTAACGCAATTATCTTACCTCAAGTTAGTGAAATCGGAGAAAAATCAATTATAGCAGCCGGTGCTGTAGTAACTAAAAACGTGCCTCCAAATGTTGTAATAGGAGGAAATCCAACAAAAATCTTGAAGTATATATAAGATGTTATTAATAATACTGTAATAATTGTAATAGTATGAAAAAAAAACAATTGTGAGTATTTGTTGTTTAACATATGATCATGAGGATTATATAGAAGATACGTTAATTGGATTTTTAAAGCAAAAGACAGAATATCCATACTAAATACTGATACATGACGATGCATCTACAGATATGACATCTGAAATTATATAAGCCTATAAACATAATCATCCTTTAATTGTTAAAACAACAATTCAAAATAATAATCAATATTAAAAAAATACAAAGGTTTTAAATACATATTTATTACCAATCGTAAACGGGTAATATATAGCACTTTGTGAAGGAGACGATTATTGGTCTGATCCACTTAAATTGCAAAAGCTGTTAAAGACCATTACCGGGAGGTTGATACGGGAATTGGGTCGCAAGCTTTGCCAAGAAGCATTGAGAGGGTATAAAGCGCGATTGGCCTTGTTTGAAAAAGTGCTTAAACAGGAAAAGAAAGATAAGCGAAAGATATACAGTCTGCATGAACCCGAGGAGTATTGCATTGGGAAAGGCAAAGCACATAAAAAGTATGAATTCGAAGCCAAAGCCTCTGTAACAATTACAAAAACACATGGCATCATTCTAGGCGCAATGAGTTTTCAGGAAAACATCTATGACGCTCATACGCTTGATGGCGTTCTAAAGCAGATGGAATCACTACGGGGAGTGCGTCCGAAGGTAGGGATTTGTGATCGTAGGTACAGGGAAAAAGTAATAGTATAAATATTGCCAGTTTATCTATATTTATCATTATAATATTAAAGGTGTTTTGAATTATGAAAAAAATATTGATGTTGGGCGGCTCACATTTTCAAGTTCCATCGATTAAGAAAGCTAATGAAATGGGTTATTATGTAATTACTTGTGATTATCTGTCTGATAATCCAGGACATATATTTGCAGATGAATATCATAATGTCAGCACAACTGATAAAGACGCTGTATTAAAATTAGCTAAAAAACTCCGAGTAAATGGCGTTGTATGTTACGCTTCTGATCCATCTGCCCCTACAGCTGCATATGTTTGTGAAAAACTTGGATTTCCTTCAAATCCATATGAATCAGTAAATATTTTATCAAATAAGGATATGTTTCGTGAATTTCTTAAAAAGAATAATTTTAAAGTACCAAAAGCTAAAGGTTTTTCTTCTTATGAAGAAGCAAAGAATGATTTTAATGATTTCACAATGCCAGTAATGGTTAAACCTGTTGATTCATCCGGTAGTAAAGGAGTTTCTAAAATAGATTCGGTAGAAAATTTAAATAAAGCATTTGAATATGCTTTATCTTTTTCTAGAGCAAAAAAAGTTCTTATTGAAGAATATGTAAATAAAAAAGGTTATCAGATTGCTGGTGATGGTTTTTCTGTAGATGGTAAATTGGTATTTAGTGCTTTTGCTAATGAACATTTTAATATCAATACAGAAAATCCATTTGTACCAATAGGTGAAAGCTGGCCTTATCATAGATCAAAAAAGATTCAGAATAGGGTTCATATGGAAGTTCAAAAATTGTTAACTTTACTAAACCTGAAAACAGGAGCTTATAATTATGATATAAGGGTGAATGATTATGATGATATATATTTGATGGAAATAGGTCCGCGAAATGGAGGTAATTTAATACCACAAGTAATAAAGTATGCCACAGGGGTTGATCTAGTAGAATTTACCATAAAAGCAGCAATGGGAGAAGATTGTACGGATCTTAAAATGAAGACAATTAAGGGGTACTGGTCATGTTATATGATTCATACCGAAACAGGTGGTGTTTTAAAAGATATATGGATAGATGATAAATTTTATAATAATAATGTAGTAGAGTATAATATTTTCTATAAAGTTGGAGATCACATACCAGCATTTAAGGGATCTAATGGTACCCTAGGGACTATGATATTAAAATATGAGTCAATGGATGAAATGCTTGATAAAATGGATAATATGGATAGATGGGTAAATGTTATTATATGATACTAATAAATAATTATATATATATAAACCCGGTGTTATCATATTAAGAAAAAGCAATCATATATCATGACTTATTGATATTAAAAAAACTGATTTAAGAACATCAGGAAAAGAAACCAGGTAATCCATTCGTAAGACTCAATATGAATGCTCGGTTAAGGCAAAAGTCAAACAGAAGTTTGTGAATATTTAAGCATCAATAAAGAATTCTGTGAGTTAATGGAAGAAGAAATATCAAAAAAAAGGGATAAAAGCACTTCAGGAAAAGTCAAAAAGCAAAGAGGTAGGTGTTAACAGGCTCATAAACCAAGAGCAGGAAATGCAAATTCAAAAATTGCTAACTGATAAGATGCCTGATCAGTTGAAGTTACCATTTTCCTTATCGACACGTAAAGTGATTAAAGCAGTGATTGAACGTGAATATGGTGTAAAATAGCGTTACGAATCATCAGCGATTATTTGAAACGTTGGGGATATAGTCTTCAAAAGCTAATGAAACGGGCCTACGAGAAAAATCCTAAAGCCGTGAAAAGATGCTGAAACAAGAAAGGAAAAGCGACCATTCATTGGGGAGACGAAACAGGCGTAAAAAATCAATGTCAATATGGAAGAAGTTATGCGCCAAAAGGCCAAACGGCGGTGCAACTTCAAGTTGAAAAGCGACATGAAAAACTGGAAATATTTTACTTGCCCCATATTCACCTGAGCGAAATCCTGATGAATACTTAAACAGAGTTTAAAATACGGTATATCACAAAAGCCAATGTTAAAAAATAAAGATGAATTAAACTGAAATGCCTTTTCCTATATGAGGTTATTACAGAACAGGCCTGAAAGAGTATAAAATATTTCAATCATGAAAATATAAGATATTCTTCGTAATAATTATTCGTCTTGTTATGACACCCCCGGATTAATAAGTACAGGTTATTAGTTTCAAGATATTATATTGATTGATTAGAAAATGATTGAAATGACAAGTCGTTTATATATTAAGGCAATTAAATCGAGTTAAGCCATTTCTTTTTATAAATATAATATTTATCCATTATGAATATTGATTATTATATTGGTCATAAAATAATTAAAAACAATCAAATTAGAGATTTTTTAGAAAAAACAGATAAAGAATTTTATCCATATTTGAGTTGTAGAGTAAATATACGAGAATATGCTTTAAAGCTTTATGAAAAAGCTATATTAGTAATAGCAGTAAATAAAAAAAATTGTTTAGTTGGTTTGACAGCTTTTTATGCTAATGACTTTGTTACAAAAAAAGCATATTTATCGAATATCAATGTTATAGATAAATACAATGGTCTAGGAATTGCTAGTACTATGATGAAAACAATGGAGCAGTTTATTATTGATAAAGGTTTTAAAGAGTTGTATTTAGAGGTCTATAGTAGTAATGATCGTGCAATTAATCTATATCATAAGTATGGTTTTTTAAATTATGATAATAAAAATGATAATATTTGTATGAAAAAACAATATGATGTTATATAAATTAGTAAACAAGACTTTAGATAAAATCCATTTTCAGTGCTTTATGAACCAGCAGATATTATTATTAATCCAGTAATGATAATAATCAAAAGAACTTCCCGAGGCTCTGTCTCGAGGTAAGAGGAAAGTATGAAAACCCTGGGTTTTCATCAAGCATTGAAAAAGCTTACTATTATGATATGAGCAAACACATTTTCAAACGTCATAACAAGACGCTTCTATTGTATCATATAGTATGTCCCCTGAAGTATAGAAAGAAGGTAATAACCAGGCAGATAGGAAAGAGTTTAAAAGAAATATGTTTAGAAATCTCGGAAAGATATGAAATTCATTTAGTGGAAGTTGGCTATGAATCAGATCATGTACATTTTTTGGTTCAAAGTGTGCCTAGTCTAAGTATATCAGAAATAACGAGAACAATAAAAAGTATATCAGCCAAAGAGTTATTCCGAAGGTTTCCTGAAATCGAGGCTAATTTATGGGGAGGTAATATTTGGACAAGTGGCTACTATGCAAATGAGGAAGTGATAAGAAAATATGTTGAGAAGCAAGGAAAAGCAAAGGAGTATAAAAGAGTATGTATTCTGTAACCAACTCTTTTTTGATGCCTCGGGGCTCTGCCCCGGGGTAGTTCATTCATAATATATTCTCGTAGATATGTCTTGTATTGTTTTATTAAATAACATTTAATAAATAATATGCATCCAAATTATTAGGATCACATATTCAAATATATATTTATATTTATTTATGATAAAGATTATTCATATATTTTCTGATAGAAAATTTATAAATGAAGTTAATATACTATTTGATAACGAAAAGCTATATGATAATCAAATAGTTGTTTTTGGGAATAGTACTAATTATATTTTTAATGATATGGCAAAAGCATTATTTATTGAGTATAGTGCTGATAATGTTGATAAACTTTCTAAAATATGTGATACTTATGATATAATTGTAGTCTATAATATTGATAATTGGAAATATAAATTAATTAAAAAGATTGATAATAATAAAGTGATACTATGGAGATTTTTCGGTGCCGAATTATATAGCTATGATAAACATAAGGTGCTTAGTAAAAAAACCAAAAATGTTATAAAATTCTATACATTAATAAATGTACTTAAAATCATGTATAATAAAATATACAGGTACATGAGTTTATATAGATTACAAAAAAAAATTAGATATTTTATAGGTGTTTCTGAAATGGAGTATAAATTATTGAATAACAAATGGTTTTTTTTACCTAAATATCTACAATACCCAATAAGTAAAGAATTTAACAATAATATCGAGTATGACAAGAGTAATTGTATAATAATAGGAAATAGTAAAAGTATATTTAATAATCATTGTGATATTATAGATATAATAAAAAGTTGCGATGTGTGTGATAAACATAAATATAATATATTATTTAGTTACGGTGATGATAATAAGTATACACAATACATTAAAAAATCCATTGTTGATGCTGATAATATTTATTTTACAGAGCAGTACATGGCGTATGAGGAATTTATTGAATTATATAAAAAAGCAATAGCTTTTGTTCATAATGGATATAGACAAATGGCATTGGGTAATATCTTTGTTGCATTAAACCACCATGTAAAAGTATATATGAATAAAAAAAATGTTATATATAAATGGCTATTAGAAGAGGGGTTTCTTGTACATGATATTGAAAGTTTTGAGTGTGATTTAAAAAATAATAATATTATATATTCTCCTGAAGAAGGTCGATATAATAGAAATGCTTATTTATCGTTGGTTAAAAAACATAGTATAGACAACTTTAATAAAGAAATTAAGAATATTCAAAAAACAACAGGATGTCGGAAGAGTATAAATAATGAGGTATAATTGAATAAAATTAGAATATATACATTTATGGTGGTTGTGTATATAATTTACACAACATTTACTGTTTTGCATGGATATATTGATATTCATGGTGGTATGGCATATATTATAATATCAGTGTTCTCTTTAGTGTTTTTTACAAAAATATTGAATGATAAAATATACATATACATAATTATATATTCTGTTATAATCATGATATACTCGGCTTATGGTAGAAATAGCTATAGTTATGTTTATTCAATATCAGAAATATTTCAGTTTTTATCTGTGATACTCATAGGGATGATATTTATATCCAGAAAAATATATCATCAATATTATATATATGCTTCGTTAGTATCAATTCTTATCGTATTAATTATGAGTGTTACATCAATAAGTCAGTTAATAGATAATCCAAACGTAATAAGATATCTTAGCTTAACAGATTTAGATGAAGAATATAAGAAACAACTATATAGATCTTGGGTAGGAAGCTACTCAATGGTACATGGTATAGTGCCACTATTTCCATTATTTGTATTTGTATTAAAGTCTAATAAAATCTATTATAGAAAAAAAGTATATATAGGCTCAGTGTTTTTTATATTATTAGTATTTATGATATTGTCAAATGCCACAACACCATTATTGCTAACAATATTAGGTATAATAATATCAATAATAGTTAATAATAAATCTGTATATTTAAATATATATAAAATATCAATTGTTATATTTGCTGCATTAGTACTATTATTTTATATGGATATGTTTATATCCGGTTTATTGTCAATTCAAAACTATTTATCTCCAGAAAGTAGTAATTATAGAAAAATAAACATGATAGTTGATTCAGGATTACCATCATATAGAAAGGAATTATATAATTTAAGTCTTCATACAATTTATGAGTACCCATTATTTGGATCAAATAATTATAACAATACTGGCAAACATTCTTTTATTCTTGATAAAATTGCAGTAATGGGAATTGTTAATACAGGTATCTTTTTGGCATTTGTAATTCTATATATGAATTATATGGCTAAACATATTTATGAAGCAAAAATATATTATTACATTAGCGTAATCATGTATATGATTATGATAATAAGTAAAAATATCATTAGTTATGAAATGATTATATATCCATTACTAATAGTTCCAGGTCTGTATTTAGCAATAGACTATTATTTAATAAATGATAATAAATATGATAGATTCTATAAAAAGGCGCATCAAACGTATTCATAGAATATATTTCTGGTTTCTGAGTAATTTAGCAAAACACTCACCTATAATATGGTATTTCCCACAATTGCGTGTTAAAATATGGCGAATAATAGGTGCTAAAGTAGGTGATAATGTCGATATTGGTTGGGATGTGTTTTTAGATGTTAATTATGCACATTTATTAACAATTGAGGATGATGTATGGTTAACAAATAAATGTCTAATATTTTGCCATAGAAGAGATATGTCTGTTTACTTCAAGGGAGAAAGATATAAAGACACTCCTCAAATGAAACTACCTGTATTAATTAAGAGAGGTGCTTCAATAGGCATAGGGGCGATAATTATGCCAGGTGTAACTGTTGGTAGAGGGGCAATTGTTGCAGCAGGTGCTGTAGTTACAAAAGATGTACCTGACTGGTCTATTGTAGCCGGTATGCCCGCAAAAGTAATAAGGTATTTAAATATAAACGATAAAAAACCTGATAATATATAGTTATTCTAATGAATAAAATAATTATCAATGCTGATGACCTTGGTATTAATGATCGTACTAACAAAATTATAAAAGAATATATAAATTATGGTATGATATCATCTGCAACTATCATAACAAATACATCATATTTTAGCGATGCATTAAAAACCGTGTCAGAATATAATAATATATCATACGGTGTGCATTTATGTATTGATGAATATTATTCCTTAACGCAATCAAATGTATTGTTAAATTACGGAATTATAGATAATGATAATAAATTCAAAAAAAATGCAATATATAATATTTCTAAACCAAATAAATTACTTATAAAGGCAATATATGAAGAATTATATGAGCAGGTATATATGATTAATAAAAATAATATTATTCTATCCCATATTGATAGCCATCATCATTTTCATACTACAAATTTATGGATACTTGATATTATTAAAAAAATAGCAGATGAATTCAATATAAAATATATACGAAGACCATTCTCGAATAAGATGATCATTAGACAGGCGAATAAATATAATTATGGTAGAGATGTATTAAATATAACGAAAACAAAAGATAAGTATAAATCAAAGTCATCAAAAGTTAAAAGGGGTGTTTTGTTTATCAATAAATATATTAAAGAAAGGTTATGGTTAAGTAAAGCAAGTAAACTATTTAGTACTACTGATAAATTTTACTCATACGATATGCTATATAACAATTATGAAATACTAAAGCCTTATATTCAAAACAAAACAATAGAATTAATGTGTCATCCCGGACATCCTGATTACAAAACTGAATCAGATCATGTAAAAAATATGCTGCTTAAAAACAAAATGAATTATGAGCTCATAACATATCGTGACATTATATAATGAGAATACTACAAATAGCAAGTAGTCGTTTTGAGTCAAGTGCTTATAACTCATTATTTGCAGAACTAGATAAATTAATACCCCAAAGTTGTATTGTGCCATGGCCTGTACATTTAAAACCACCAAGAAATTGTCAAACAAACACTATTATAATTAAATGTAAATATGATATGCTTAAAGGCCAATATCACTTAAAAAACTGGCTGGCATATAAAACAATTAAGAATAAAATATTAAAATACAAGTATGACTATTCTTTAATTCATGGGCATTATGTGTTCTATGATGGCCATATTGCTTATAACCTACATAAAGAAATTAAAATCCCTTTTATTGTATCATTTAGAAATACAGACCTAGACTTTTTCAGAAGATATTCAAAACTAAGAGATATTGGATTTAGAATACTAAAAAGCGCATCAAAAATAGTATTTATAAGCCACGCACATTATAATGAGTTTTTTAATGATAATTATGATAAAAATGTATTAAATAGCATAAAAAATAAATCTATAATTATACCTAATGGTATAAATGAATATTGGATGAATAATATATATTATCATAAAAAGAAAGAGTTGCGAGGAACGATTAATATTCTTACAGTTGGATGGATACAACAGAATAAAAATCAAATAAATGTAGCCAAGGCTATTGATAAATTAATAAAAGAAAAAAAATTAGATATTATATATACTGTTATAGGTCATCCCAGGGAAATATCATACATGAATAAGCTTAAAAAATATAAATTTGTTAATATCACATCTACTGTGTCAAAAGAATTCTTGATGAACGAATACCGAAAAGCGGATATTTATGTTATGGCTTCATTTAAAGAAACATTTGGCCTGGTATTTCTAGAGGCATTAACTCAAAATATACCTATCATTTATACAGAAAAACAAGGAATTGACGGATATTTTAATAATAAAAATTATGCATATTCAGTTAAACCTGAAGATTATATAGAAATTAGTGATGCTATAAAGTATATAATAGACAACTATGATAAGATAGAGTATACTGATATAACAGAACTTGAAAAGTTTAGATGGAATAACATAGCTGATAAAATGTTTAATCTCTATAAATCAGTATGATATGAAAGTGATTATAAATGCTGATGATTATGGGATTTCCAGGGACACTAACAACTCTGTTTCAGAATTAGCAACTATTGGAACCATTAGCTCAACGTCCGTTATGGTAAATATGCCATATGCCGCACAAGCTAAATTGTTAAAAGATATAAATAACTTTGGGGTCGGGTTACATTTTAATCTTACACAAGGAGTGCCGGTATCGAATAAGAAACATATAACATCTTTATTAGATCATAATGGTGAATTTTATGGCGTTAATGAATTTATAAAAAGAATCAAAAATAAAAGAATAAAACAAGATCATATATTGATAGAGTTATCATCTCAGATGTCTCTATTAAAATCATTTGTCGGTTATAAAATAAGTCATATAGACTCTCACCAAGATATAAATAAATATATATCCAGCACATTGACAGAATATGTTAAAATATATCACTTAAACATCGGGTTGAGATGGTATAATAAGATATATCTATATACCGATAACAAAATGAATCAATTTATCGAACCTAATTTATCAACTATCATTGAATATGGATTAAGGCGTGTCATTAAAGAAGAATACTTTAGATATAAAAGAAAAAAATTATCGAAATATTTTAGATTAACCAATGGTATGCTTTATTCTAGAAATCATAATATTAGAACTTTGCTAAATCAATTAGCGATGAAAAAAAGAATAAACAATAATATAAATACTTATGAAATTATGGTTCATCCAGCTACATCAACAAATGAATTGACCTCAACAGGCATGAGAGAAGCCAGAGTGGAGGAGTATAATATATTAAAGTCAAATGAATTTATTCAATATGCAAAAAATAACATTATTACAAATTATAATAATATTTAGTTGTGCGTATTATTTAATAGAACTACTTAAAAAATGATGTACTATGAAGGGAATTATTTTGGCGGGTGGTTCCGGAACCAGACTTCATCCGGTTACAAAAGCTGTATCAAAACAATTATTGCCTGTTTATGATAAACCAATGATTTATTATCCCCTATCCGTTCTTATGTTGGCTGGTATAAAAGAGATACTTATCATAAGTACGCCTCACGATTTACCTTTTTTTATAAAACTTTTTGGTACAGGTGAGCAAATCGGAATTAAATTGGCTTATAAAGAACAGCCCTCACCAGATGGCTTAGCACAAGCACTCATCTTAGGAGATTCTTTTATTGAGGATGATAATATTTGTCTGGTTCTGGGTGATAATATATTTTATGGTGCTGGTTTTCAAGAATTATTAAGTAAAAGCGTTAAAACTGTAGAAACCGAAGATAAAGCTCTGGTTTTTGGATATTATGTAGAAGATCCTGAACGGTATGGTGTAGCTACTGTTGATTTAACTGGCAAAATTATAAACATTGAAGAAAAACAAACACACCCAAAAAGTAATTATGCTATTGTAGGTTTATATTTTTATCCCAATTCTGTAGTTGAAATTGCAAAGAAAGTAAAACCCTCTAAAAGAGGTGAACTGGAAATTACTTCCATTAATCATGAATATTTAAAAAGAAATCAGTTGAAATTACAGTTACTAAGTCGAGGGTATGCTTGGTTAGATACAGGAACACATGAAGCTTTGAGTGAGGCAACTGAGTTTGTAAAAGCTGTAGAGCGCCGAACAAGTCTAAAAATAGCCTGCATTGAAGAAATTGCATACAAACTGGGTTATATATCTAAAAGTGATATGAAATCATTAATAACAAATCAGGGAAAAAGCTCATATGCAAACTATCTAAAAAAAATCATCAATTGAAAAAAGCAGAAATTATACATCTTCCAAAGTTTGAAGATCCAAGAGGCAACCTTTCTTTTTTTGAGGAAAATGCTCAAATACCATTTAAAATTGATAGAGTATACTGGATTTATGACGTACCAGGAGGGCAGTTACGCGGTGGACATGCGTTTAAAAAACAAAAAGAATTTATTATTGCACTATCTGGAAGTTTTGATGTTATAATCCATAATGGAATAGTAGAGGAGAAATATTACTTAAACCGTTCTTATTATGGTTTGTATGTACCTAATGGATTGTGGCGCCAAATGCAAAATTTCTCTACAAATGCACTAGCATTGGTTGTGAGTTCAACACTCTTTGATCCTGAAGATTACATTTATGATTTTGATGAATTTAAAAAATCTCAAAGTACTCATGAACAATAATAGTGTATATGATTGTGTAATCTTACCATTAACTAAAATTCACAATATTGCTGGGAATATCACATTTGTGGAAGGTAAAAAACACATCCCTTTTGAAATTAAAAGACTCTATTATCTGTATGATATCCCTGGAGGTGAAGACCGTGGCGGACACGCTCATAAGGATTTACGGCAACTCATCGTAGCTGCAAGTGGTTCATTTGATGTTTTACTTGATGATGGAATAAACAAAAAAATTGTAACGCTCAATAGACCTGATTATGGTTTGTTGGTTGTACCGGGTATATGGCGTGAGTTAATGGAATTCTCTTCTGGTGCAATTTGCTTGGTGCTAGCATCCGAAATCTATAATAAAAAGGATTATATAAGAGAGTATTCTGAATTTAAAACATATACCAATGACAATAAAAATTCATTCATTATCTGATGTTCAATCTTTAGATATTGGAGATAATAGTAGGATATGGCAATATTGTGTTATTTTGAAATCTGCTAAAATTGGTAGCAATTGTAATATATGTTCACATTGTTTTATAGAAAATGATGTTTCAGTTGGAAATAATGTAACCATAAAAAACGGAGTTTATTTATGGGATGGTATAACCATAGAAGATAATGTACAGATTGGACCGAATGTTACTTTTACAAACGATAAGTACCCAAGAGCAAAAAAGTCTTTTGAACTTCAAAGAACAATTATTAAAAAAAATGCTTCTGTTGGCGCTGCTTCAACAGTACTTGGTGGTGTAATAATCGGTGAAAATGCTATGATTGGTGCAGGTAGTATAGTAACAAAAGATATTCCTTCAAATGAACTATGGTTAGGGACACCAGCAAGGTTTATCCGTGAAATTAAAAGATAATGGTAAAATTTCTTGATCTTCAAAAAATAAACCATCAATATGTTGCTGAACTTAATCAAGCAGCTTCAGAAGTGATTGGTTCCGGTTGGTACCTCTTAGGTGAAAAGGTAAAACAGTTTGAGAAAAATTTAAGCAATTATATAGGTGCAAAACACGCCATTGGTGTTGCTAACGGTTTAGATGCTTTGCGGTTGATATTGAAAGCTTATATCGAGTCAGGAATATTAAAAGAGGACGATGAGATCATTGTGCCGGCAAATACTTATATCGCTACTATTTTGGCAATTTCAGACAACAGACTTAAACCTGTATTGGTTGAACCGGATATAAAAAGCTATAATTTAGACATAAACATAGTTGAACAACATATTACCGAGCGCACAAAAGCCATTTTGGTAGTCCATTTATATGGTCAGGCATGTTGGGATGAAAACTTATATGCAATTGCTGAGAAATATGGGTTAAAAATCATCGAAGACAATGCCCAGGCCATTGGTGCAGAATGGAATAGTATAAAAACTGGAATATTAGGTGATGCTGCAGGCTTTTCTTTTTACCCCGGGAAAAATTTGGGTGCACTTGGCGATTCAGGAGCTGTTACAACAAATGATGATAAACTTGCAGAAATCATTAGAGCACTTGGAAACTACGGAAGTAAACTAAAATACATTAATGATTATCAAGGCCTAAACTCTCGTATGGATGAACTTCAGGCAACCTTTCTAGCCATAAAATTAAAATATCTGGATGCCGAAAACCAGAGACGCAGAGAAATTGCCCGGTTCTATTGCGAAAATATAAATTATGCTGATATCATTCTTCCGGTTAACCCTGATTTCTTTAACACATCTCAAAGCATACAAAAAAGTTCCCACGTCTGGCATCTCTTCATCATCAGGCATCCTAAAAGAGAAAAACTGCAACAATACTTAAATGAAAATGGTATTCAAACATTAATTCATTACCCTATCCCTCCCCACAAACAATTAGCTTACAAAGAATGGAACAACCAACGGTTTCAGATCACAGAACAGATTAGTAATGAGGTATTAAGTTTGCCAATCAGTCCTGTGCTGGAAGATTCTGAAGCTGAATATGTTGTTAGTGTGTTGAATAAATTCGGCGAATGAGTATTGAAAATAAAATAAAGGTCTGTCATCTAACCAGCGTTCATAATCGTTATGATATGCGCATATTTCAGAAAGAATGTATTAGCCTTGTTTCAAACGGGTTTGAAGTTTGCCTTATTGTTGCGGATAACAAAGGAGATGAAATCAAGAATAATATAGCAATATATGATGTCAAAAAAAGAAGAGGACGGATTAAGCGATTTACAAGAACCTTAACTGATGTTTACAGGAAAGCCATTTTGCTTAATGCTCATGTTTACCATTTTCATGACCCTGAATTACTTTTCGTTGGACTAAGATTAAAAAACGAAGGAAAAAAAGTAATCTGGGACATGCATGAAAATCTTCCGGCGGATATTATGCAAAAAAAATACATACCGCTTCTATTAAGGCGATTAATCACGAATGTATTTAATAAATTAGAGCATTATACTGCAAAACGAATTGATGGTATTATTTGCACACGAGATAGTGTTTTATTTCGGTTATACAGCTTAAACCATGAAGTTACTGTAGTAAATAACTTCCCGCTAATAAATTATTCGCCTAAGATTCCTACTGAAAGAGAAAGAGCAATTTGTTTTGCAGGGGCCATTGTCCCAAACTATCAACACAAGGAAATTATCGAAGCGATTGCAGAAATTGAAAATGTCAAATACTTAATGGCCGGTCCAATCAAGCAGACATATTTAAGTGTCTTGAAAGATTCAAAAGGCTGGGATAAAGTAGAATACCTGGGCGTATTAAGTTTTGAGGAAGTAAAGAAAATGTATGCCAGGTCTATGATTGGAATGGTTGTTCATAAATACACCCCTAACATGGACTATCATGTGGGTAATTTTGCCCTGACAAAGATATTTGAAGTCATGTTCTGGTGTATGCCGGTTATAGCCACCGATTACAGTCTTTGGCAGGAAACAGTATTTGATCAATACGATTGTGCAATGCCAGTTGATCCTTCAAATGTTCAGCAAATACGTCATGCTATCCAATCTTTACTGGATGATCCCAGTAGAGCAAAGAAAATGGGTGTAGATGGACAAAAAGCAGTTCTAGAAAATTTTAACTGGTTCTCCCAGGAAAAAAAATTAATAAAACTTTATAATCGGGTTCTATCGGTTAAACAAGAATTGGTCAATGCCAGGTAAAAAAATTTGGATCGTTAATTTTCATACGGCTCCTCCAGAATATGCATTAAATCAGCGTTATGCAAAGATCGTCCCTTATTTACAAAAAGCCGGGTATAAAGTTACTGTAATCTCTTCATCATTTCTTAGAAGACACAATAAAGACCTGTCTAAAGGAAAAAACTACTTATCTGATATATTTTCTGGTATACCTTTTATACTGATTAAAACTAAACCCTATAAAGGAAATGGTTTTGGAAGAATGCTCTCAATTTTTCTGTTTTCGATAAAATTAATATTCATAAAAAAAATATACGGTTCTCCAGATATAGTCTACCATAATCTTCACGCACCTTTTGATGTGCCGGTCTATTTTGCCGCAAAACGTTTTGGCGCGGCCTACATTGCTGAGGTTTGGGATCTTTGGCCTGAATTTTTCCCCAGGACAGGTTTGATAAGAAAGAATCATCCATTTATGAAATTCGCCTACAAAATTGAGCGATGGATTTATACGAAAGCAAAAGCCATTGTATTTACTTTGGAAGGTGGCACAGATTATATCATCGAAAAAAAATGGGATAAAGCGAATGGAGGTTCTATAGATCTAAACAAACTTCACTATGTGAATAATGGAATAGACCTAAACCAATTTGAATCGGATAAAATCAATTATCCAAACAATGACCCGCTTTTTCAGAATGAAAGGTTTAATGTGGTTTATGTAGGCTCGATGCATAAAGCAAATGACGTATTACAATTAATCAAAGCTGCTGAATTGCTCAAACCAAATCAAGATATTCAATTCATTTTATACGGTGATGGCTCAGAACGTGAAAGTTTAATAGCATACTGCCAGCAATATCAAATAGATAATGTAACATTCAAAGAAAAATACCTTCCTTATCCTCAATTACCTGCGATACTAAGTCAGAGTTCATTGAATGTTCTAAACTATCAAAAAGACTTTGGTGATTATGGCATCAGCGCGGGTAAACTCTTCTTATACCTTGCTGCCGGCAAGCCAATATTGAGTAATGTAAAAGTAAATTATTGCGTAGTCAGAAAACATAATCTCGGTATTTCCGAAGAATTGAATAACCCGTCAGCCTATGCTGCCGCTATTCTTAAAATAAAAAGCCTTGATCAGAATGCTTACAACGAAATGTGTTTAAGAGTGAAAGACGTTGCAAAAGAATTTGATTACACCATACTATCACAAAAACTAATTGAAGTATTTACAAAAGTGGAAAACAATGAGACTCATCATTAATGCAGATGATTTTGGAATGTCTCAACCAATTAATGAGGCCATCATTGATTTGCTTCACAATAAAAGGATCAGTTCAACATCGGTTATGGCAAATATGCCTTTTGCAGAAGAAGCTAAAAAACTAACCAGATTTCCAGATATTAGTATTGGTCTGCATATAAACTTCACCCAAGGCAAACCTGTTTTGGGAGCATCTAAAGTATTCTCATTAGTTGATGTAGATGGAAACTTCTTAGAAAAAAAGGTATTATTGGAAAAGATAAAACAAAAGAAAGTTCTCTTCGATCATGTTAAAAATGAATTGTTTGCACAATATGGACGGCTTTATCAATTAGTTGGAGATCGGTTAAGCCATTTTGATTCCCATCAAGGTTCAACCCGTATTCCGATGGTTTATCAGGCTTTACTCGTGCTGGCTAAAGAAAAAGAATTAAAATCAGCCATTAGAGTCCACTCGAAATATTACTTGTCAGATTCAACAGATAATCCAAAAGTCAGCAAACCAAGTTTTCTAAATGCTCATAATTACGGTTTGAAAAGGGTATTGGCTGAATACTATTTTCGAAAGAAACGCAACAACTGGAGGAAAACCTTCAGAACTCCGGATGGTATGTTGTTCAATTCTAAAAACAATGCATTAGCTATTTTATCCGATCTTACAATGCTAAGGTCAAGTATTAACGATGAGGGCGTTTATGAAATTTCTTGCCATCCCGCATCAAGTATAATTGGTCTGAATGATACCATAATAACTGATGTCAGAATTAAAGAATACAATCTCTTAACATCAACCGAATTTGAAGAATGTTTACAATATTTTGATTTGGTAAGCTATCATTCATTGTATTCTTAGAACTATTTTTTATGAAGCTCCTCTATTTCCTTTATTTCATATTAAAATCCGATTATAAACAGGTATTTCAAGGTATTCGCTGTGCCAAAAAACACAACAATCCAATACGTTTGTTTGTTGATGCACTTTTCTGCTCACTAACTTATGGAACCTCGTTAGATGATTACTTCAGCTTTCGGTTTTATAACAAATCAAAAGAAAGGCGCAAAGCCTTTGCAACAACTTCATATATGTATGTTTTTCACAAAAAAATGAATGATAAATATTTAAAGCAAAGAATTGACGATAAATCACAATTTCGAAAATACTTTAGAAAGTTTTCAGGTGTTTCAGAGGTTTTTAATGCTACAAACAAAAATCTATTAATCGTTTGGCTGAACGAAAATCAAGTTCATCAGCTCGTAATTAAAGACCCTTTGGGCACTGTTGGTAAAACAGTTCAGTTTCTATCATACAATCCTCAAACTATAATTTTTACAAACAAAATCAGGAGCTATTCACTGGATGACCTTTTCAAGCAGTTCTCAATTAATGGCAATCTTTATGTGGAGCCTAAAATTGTTCAGCACGCTATTATTCAAAAACTCGCTCCAACCGCATTAAATACAATCCGTGTAATCACAGTTGTAAATATTGCTGGTGAGGTAGATATAATTTCAGCAGCTTTTCGGATATCTGTCAATAGCGAAACAGATAATTTCTCAAACGGAAATCTGGCTGCGGCTGTTGATATCTTAACTGGAATTGTAATTTCACCTGGCATTAAGAGATTGGCTGCATGTTCTGATAACTATGAAATACATCCAGTAACTGGTCAAAAGATACTGGGTTTTCAGGTGCCTCATTGGGAAATGGTACTGGAATTAGTGAAGGAAGCTGCGTTGGTTTTTCCTCAAGTACGTACTGTTGGTTGGGATGTTGCAATCCTTGAGGATAGACCTATTATTATCGAAGGAAATCCAAGTTGGAATAAAGGTGCTCCTCAGATTCCTTTAGATCAGGGTATCAAACCTATACTTGATAAATACAAGTCTTAAGCATTAACAACTTATGTACAAACTGTTTAAACGGATATTTGATTTTACAATCAGCCTGACCATTTTTACCGCCTTTCTACCCTTTTTTCTAATCATTACTTTATTGCTGATGATTTACAATGCTGGAAAACCCTTCTTTTTCCAAACCCGTCCGGGCAAAAACGCAAGCCTTTTCAAAGTCATCAAGTTCAAAACCATGAACGAGAAAAAAGACACACAAGGAAATCTACTGCCACCTGCCATGCGCATTACCCCTATGGGCAGGTTCATTCGTTCAACTTCTCTGGATGAAATCCCGCAATTGATCAACGTAATCAAAGGTGATATGAGTTTGGTGGGTCCAAGACCGCTACGTGTAGAATATTTGCCGCATTACTCAGCATTTCAGGCTCGACGGCATGAAGTAAAACCGGGCATCACAGGTTGGGCACAGGTCAATGGAAGAAACACTGTGGACTGGGAAAAGCGTTTTGAAATGGACGTATGGTATGTTGACAACCGAAGTTTTATGCTTGATATGAAGATTCTGTTCCTCACTTTTTATAAAGTCATAAAGAAAGATGGCATCAATCAAAATGAACAGAAAACAATGAAACCCTTTAAAGGAGTAAAATTAAATGGATAAGGCAATCATTGTAGGTGCAGGCACGTACGGACAGGTTTATGCTGAGTACATAAATGACAGTGGCATGTACGATCTGATGGGCTTTTTAGACGATGATAAGGGTAAACACAATAAATCGTATCTTAATAAACCCGTCTTAGGTAGCGTATCATTATTGAGTTCTTTAGAGGACAAAGAAAAAATAGCTGTGTTTGTACCGATAGGTAACAATGATATTCGACTTAGAATACTAAAACAAGCGGAAAATCTTGGTTATCTAACCCCTTCTTACATTCACTCTGCCGTTCAAATACACAGCTCAGTAATCATTGGTAAAAGTGTTTATATCTTACCTTCAACCAGTATCATGCCTCACACAAGAATTGAGGATTATGTGATGATCAGCATGGGAGTAAATATTGCCCATCATACTATTATTGGCAAGGGTTCATTCCTGTCTCAAGGCGTAAATGTCGGAGCTTCTATTCATATTGGTGAAAAATCATTTCTTGGTATTGCATCAACAATTATGACCGGAATAAAAGAAATTGGGAGAAACACAGTTGTCGGAGCTGGTGCCGTTGTCATTAGGGATTTACCGGATAATGTTGTCGCTGCGGGTGTTCCTGCCAAGATTAAAAAAGAATTATCATGAATAAACGTATTTATCTCTCTTCTCCGCACATGGGCGGCAAAGAATTAAATTTTGTGCATGAAGCTTTTGAGACCAATTGGATAGCGCCTTTAGGAAAAAATGTGGATGGCTTTGAGCAGGATTTATGCAATTATACTGGAGTAAAGCATGCCGCTGCTCTAACTACAGGTACGGCAGCCATTCATTTGGCGTTGATATTATTAGGCATTTCAAGGGATGATGAGGTACTCTGCCAATCGTTTACGTTTTCAGGTTCGGCAAATCCGATAGCTTATGTTGGTGCAACGCCTATTTTTGTGGATAGTGAAGAAGATACATGGAATATCTCGCCCGACTTCTTAAAAAAAGCCATAGAAGATAGGCTTAAAAAAGGTAAAAAACCAAAAGCAATTATTTATGTCCATTTATATGGAATGCCTGCCAAAATTGATGAGATTGTACAGATTGCTAAAGATTATGATATAGCCTTGATTGAAGACGCGGCTGAAGCATTGGGATCCCTATATAAAACTAAGCAAGCAGGATCATGTGGAGATTATGGAATCTTATCGTTTAATGGAAATAAAATTATAACTACATCTGGCGGCGGTGCTTTGCTTGGAAATAATAAAGATTTGATTCAAAAAGCGCGTTTTTTAGCTACTCAGGCAAGAGATGCAGCACCACATTATGAACATTCAAATATTGGCTACAATTATCGAATGAGTAATATTGTAGCTGGAATTGGCAGGGGACAAATGCTTGTACTAGATGAGCGTGTTATACAAAGAAGGTTAAATTATGATTTTTACAAAAACCAATTTAAAGAGTATCAAGGTATTGAGTTTATTGATGAACCACAAGGTGTTAAGTCGAATAGATGGCTTACAACAATCATTATCAATCCTGAAAAAACGAATGGTGTTACCAGAGACGATATAAGGCTAAAGTTAGCAGAGGAAAATATTGAGGCCAGGCCACTATGGAAACCGATGCATCTGCAGCCTGTTTTTAAAGATGCCCCATACTATGGAGATCAATTATCTGAGCAGCTATTTAAAGATGGCCTTTGTCTGCCTTCAGGGTCAAATATGACTGATGACGACAAATTCCGAGTTGTAAATACGATAAAAAAAATGCTTTAGGTCTATACAATGAGTGTGTTGATATGTTATATTAAGTATCATTATTTGATTAAAGCATTTGTCCAACTTACCAATGGAACGACTGATTCTCAAGTACCTCATTGATGGTATCATTCTGTTTTTTGCAACATTTATTGCTTTTGTCCTTCGTTTAGAACCCACAGATTCACCCTACATTCAATCTGCTTTTTCAGTTGCAGTGATTTTATTCCCCATAAAAGTCGGCGTTTTTTTTATCTCCGCAATTCATAAGCAATCCTGGCGTAACATAAGTGTCAGGGATCTGCTTAGTATCATTGTTGGTGTCATCATATTTAGTTTAATCTCTTTAATCATAGCTGGTATTCTCAGACCTTACATTTTTTTTCCATTGAGTGTACCAGTTATTGAAGGGATGATACTTTTATTGAGCTTGTCATTTGTCAGATTAATGGCACGTGTAGCCGATAACTATATAAAAACGAAAAAGGTACCCAAAGAAAACAAAAGAAGAGTGCTAATCATAGGTGCTGGGGAATCTGGAACCATGATAGCCAGGGAGATGATGCGTCACCCAGAATCCGGATATCAACCCGTCGGGTTTTTAGATGATGATCCAAAAAAAGTAAAAAAGTATTTTGTTGGACTGCCAGTATTTGGAACATCCTCTGAAATTGCAGAATGGGCAAAATTAAAGACAATAGATGAGATTTTAATCGCGATGCCTTCGGAAGCAGGTGGTGTGATAAGAAATATGGTTCATGCCGCACAGGCTGCTAAAATCAAATGCCGAACGATGCCTGCTTTGCATGAACTCATCAGTGAAAAAGTCTCCATTTCCCAAATTCGCGAAGTTGATGTTGAAGATTTACTTCGAAGAAAACCTGTTGAACTAGAAAATCATATTATTGAAGAGTATTTAAAAAATAAAACCGTATTAGTAACAGGTGCAGGTGGATCTATTGGCTCTGAAATTGTAAGACAGATTGTTAAATTTCAACCTAAAACAATTCTTCTTGTTGGCCGGGGTGAAAACAGCATCTATTTGGTTGAAGAAGAGTTAAAGCGATTTTACGAACTCGGGGTAACAATTATCCCGATTATTGCAGATGTCAGGGATAAAGACAGCCTGCAATTGGTTTTTAATCAATATTCGCCTCAAGTTGTGTTTCATGCCGGTGCTCATAAACACGTGCCCTTAATGGAGTCTAATCCCCATCAGGCTATATTAAATAACGTGGGTGGCACGAAGAATCTTGTTGAACTGGCCTTAAAACACAATGTAGTTCGTTTTGTAAATATTTCTACGGATAAAGCGGTTAACCCGACATCTATCATGGGGGCTTCCAAGCGAGTAGCAGAGTATGTTGTAGAATGGGCAAGCCGGCAAGCTAATGAGAATCAAAGCTTTGTATCGGTTCGTTTTGGAAATGTATTGGGCAGCCGGGGAAGCGTGGTTCCAAAATTTAAAGAACAAATCAAACGAGGCGGCCCGGTTACTGTTACCCACCCCGACATGACACGCTTTTTTATGACCATTCCAGAAGCCTCGCAATTGGTTTTACAAGCAGCGGGTATAGGAGAAAACGGAGCGGTTTATATTTTAGATATGGGTGAATCAGTAAAAATAGTCGATATGGCTAAAGAGCTCATCCGGTTATCAGGTTTTGAACCTGAGACCGACATTAAAATACAGTACTCTGGAATCAGACCAGGTGAAAAGCTTTTTGAGGAATTACTAACGGCTGAAGAAGGGACTAACTCAACTCGGCATGAAAAAATCTACGTGGCTAAAAAAAGCCGGTTAAGAGGTGAAGATTTTGAGGCTTTACTTCAAGAGCTTTTTGAGCATGCCCATCGTGGAAATAAAGATTCCATTCAAGCTACCTTGCATAAAATTATCCCCACCTATTCATTTAATGGCACATCTTAGATCACATCATACATCCTATTACCAAACATTAATAACATGGACAAGAGCTATTGTCATGTTTTTTATATGCCTAATATTGCTTTCAAGTAGCGGCTACGGAAAGGGAAAAACTTTTCCAATGGGACATTGGTCTTACAAAAAGATTGATGATTTGCAATCCAAGGGTTATTTACGCGCACTCAATCCTGTAACAAAACCCTATATCAGAATAAATGTTGCCAGGGAATTATTAAAGATAAATAAACAGAATATTAGCTCTGAAATAGTGCAGGTCTGGATAAACCAACTAAAAAATGAGCTAAAAGATGAAATAAATTCATTAAGAGATCGGGTCTACCCTAAAAGTCAAATTCAGCTCAATACCAGGCTTTCAGAGTACTTATGGCACAATAAAAAGAATGCGCTTTTAGGGGGTGGAAGTGCCCGGATAGATATGACTTTCGATTATGGGAAGTATTTTACAGCTCACCAGACAAATGTTTGGAAACAATCAAATGCTTATGATTTTGTAAATCAAAACAGGGTTTATGAGGCCAATAATCGTTTCACGGAGCAAGCCTATATCTCATACAATGATGATCATTTCACAATCAAATTTGGTAAAGATTACCTCAATTGGGGGTATGGTCTAAATAGCTTTTCTATAGATAAATCAGCCGGATCCATAAATCAATTGTTTATGCAGTGGCAATCAACACATCTGGCTTATACCTATTTTACAACCTTTTTAGATCAGAGCATTCTTTTAGACAGCCTGGGTATATCTACAAATGAATCAATCCAGAGGTATTATTCAGGCAGCCGACTTGATGTAACCATGTTTGATAATGATTTAAAGTTTGGTATCTGGCAATCTGTCTTGTATGGCGGCAAGAATGCAACCACAGGCCTGAGGTATTCAAACCCCATTATGGTTTATTATGCCGTTCAATGGAATGATTCAGAAAAAGGAAATTTATTGGTTGGCGCAGATCTGAGTTGGTATCCAGGGAAAAAAATTAATCTTTATTCCGGTTTTGTGGTTGATGACTGGCAAATTAAAAATCAAGGAGTTCAGGGTGAATTAATCCCAAATAAGTGGGGCGGAATGTTAGGCGTTAAGATTTCTGATGCATTGGAATCTTACAACATCAGAGGGACAGAAATCAATGTTGAACTCGTCAAAGTCACTAACAGGACATTTAACCAAAAAACACCTTATCAGCGCTTGCTTTACGGTGAAAACTTTGTGGCCCATCCGTTGGCAACAGACTTTGAAACTCTGGATGTGACATTAAAGCACTGGGTAACTTCAAATCTTCAACTCTCTTTGATCTATCAGGCTATTAATAAAGGTGAAGGAAATCTGGACGAACATACTGAGCCGTGGTTTGATAAAGATGAAAATGGCGATTATATCTACACGTTAGAAACCGGTTATCATGAAAATTCTCCTTTTGGCATTGTTGAAAAAACCCAAAAAGCGGGTTTTGGCCTTTACTTTCAACCATTGCACAATTTGATTGCTGAATTCACCCTAAAACATGTCTGGATAAGTAATGCTGAAAATGTAAAAAACAACGATAAACATAACTGGGAGTTGTTTTTTACATTTTCTTATGAGTTTCAATCAGCTTTTTCTCTACTTTAATTAGCCCGTTACACTAAACATAAATTCCATTTGGATTTATCTTCTCAATATGTAACTTAGAAATCACCTACCGTTAGTTTTGGCATTTTATTAATCCGCAAAATAAAGGAGCAATCATGTCATCAATTGAAACATTAATTCAGGAAAAAAGGACAATATATCCTCCAAAAAGCCTTCGCGAAGGCGCCACTATTCAGGATTATGAGGCGTTATATCAATATTCAGTGTCATCACCAGAGCGTTTTTGGGAGACCATAGCATCTGAATTAATGTGGCAGCAAAGATGGGATAAAGTGGTTGAATTTAAACCTCCACACCATCAATGGTTTATGGGTGGTAAAACCAATATTACCATTAATGCACTTGATAGGCATGTCAATAGCCCCAAACGCAATAAAGTGGCCATGATATGGACCACAGAAAGCGGTAAAGAGATTGTATTAACCTACGACCGATTGCTAAGGCGTGTAAGCCAGGTGGCCAATGCTTTGAAGAAGATGGGAGTGAAAAAAGGTGATCGGGTCATTATTTACATGCCTCTTACGGTTGAAGGCATTTATGCCATGCTTGCCTGCGCAAGAATTGGTGCCATTCATTCAGTTGTTTATGCCGGAATGGGAGTTCATGCTCTTCAATCCAGGATTGATGATTGCCAGGCTAAAGTGGTTTTTTGTTCAGATGTTACCTATCGCGCCGGTAAAACCATACAACTTAAAGGTATTGTTGATGACGCCATAGAACTATGTGAAAGTGTTGAAAAGGTGGTGGTACTAAGGCGCCAGGAGCCTAAAGTGGAACTGAGCTCTGAACGTGAGGTTGATTTCTATGATTTCATCGAAAATGAGTCTCAGTATTGTGAGCCTGAGATTATGGACGCCGAAGATCCATTATTTATTCTTTATACCAGTGGCACAACCGGAAAACCGAAAGGTGTTGTCCATGTTCATGGTGGTTATATGGTAGGTACTTATTACCTGACAAAAGCGTTTTACGATGTAAAAGAAACCGATATTTTTTGGAGCACTTCGGATATCGGTTGGATAGTCGGGCATAGCTACATTGTGTACGGACCGTTAGTTAATGGTGCTACTATACTTGTAAGGGAAGGTGCAATAGATTATCCTGATGCTGGTATTATCTGGAAAACAGTTCAAAGACATGGTGTAAATATCATGTTTACCGCACCCACAGCTGTAAGAATGTTTATGAAATATGGCGCAGATTTTGTTAAAAAATATGACCTCAGCACCTTGCGTCTTTTGGCGTGCGCAGGTGAGCCGTTGAATCCCGAAGCACATCAGTGGGCACAGGATCATATTGTGGGTGATAAAGGATATGTTGTAGATAATTGGTGGCAAACCGAAAATGCAGCTCCGGTTCTGGGCACTCTTCCAGCTTTTGATGCCAAATTAGGCAAAGTGGGTAAGCCCATGCCAGGTGTGGTTGCTGAAGTGGTATCACCTGATGGAAAAAGGGTAAATCCAAACGAAGGTGGTTTATTGGTTCTGAAAAGACCATTGCCTTATATGCTTCGTACAATTTGGGGGGATGATGAGCGTTATCAGAAATATTGGCAGGATTTCCCGGGCTGTTATGCCAGTGGTGATGTGGCCTTTTATGATGAAGACGGCTATTTCTGTGTTTTAGGTCGCGCCGATGATGTCATGAATGTGGCTGGACACAGAATTGGTACCGCTGAAGTAGAAAGTGCCTTCATCACTCATCCATCTGTTGCTGAAGCAGCAGTTGTGGGCTTGCCGGATGATGTAAAAGGTGAACGTATCAAAGGGTTTGTTGTCTTAAAAGGTGGTCATGAAGCAAACGATAATCTAAAATCAATCCTGCGCGATCATGTGCGTCGTGAGCTTGGACCAATTGCGACACCAAGTGAAATTGAGTTTAAAGAGACTCTTCCCAAAACCCGAAGCGGTAAAATCGTCCGCAGGTTGCTTAAAGCACAGGAAATGGGCGAGGATGCCGGTGATCTTTCAACCTTATCAGATTAATAAAGTAAAGTCGCAAGTAGACTAAAGTTTGCTTGCGACTTTACTTTACCTGTTAAAGGGGGAATAATTTTATAGGGAAGAGACTTTAGACGAAAAATCTGTGGATTCTTTTAACTTGGGCTTTTTGATGGTATTATCTTCACTGAACTGATAGTCTTCGAAAACGTCCTGTACTGTTGGGAGTTGGTATGTGCCATCCTGCAACTGCAAGGCTGTTTCTTTTAAGCGATACACTTTTGCCCCGCATGTCCAGCAGTTATATTGATACATACTCATACATAAACAAAACTTAGTATTAACTTCGGGTTTCTTTGGATTAAGTGCTTTTGCAGCCTCATATTCCTTGATGTAGTCGCAATGACCTTTACTATCCAAAATGTAACCAAACGCTTCACAATTGGGTTTCATGGATATTTGAAGTGCAGGTGAATTTTTGAGCATCCGCATAGGATATCCGGTTGGAGAAACCATGTTGACTACCACATCGGATTCATTTGCATTTAAGTAAGCTTGCTTTGCATCTTCGGGGATACCCGATTCCCTTGTAATGGTAAAACGTGTGGCAACTTGTACGGCGTTGGCTCCGAGTTCAAGATATTCTGCAGCATCTGTTCCTGTAAAGATACCACCAGCTGGAATTAAGGGTATGGATAAATTTTCAGTTTCTAAAAACTGACTGATCTCAAGAAAGATATCTTTCAGGTTAAAATCATTGAGTTCGTTGATATCAAACCCAAGATGTCCGCCAGCTAAAGGGCCTTCAATCACAATATAATCAGGTAGCCGGTTTAATCGGACGGCTCTATGGAGAAAGATTTTCAGGGCACGAACCGAAGAGACAATGATACCAAGCTTTACATCATGAAACCTGGGGTGATCCTTTATAAGTTCAAGTGATCGCATATGAAGCCCTGCAGCCAGGGTTATACCATCTATCCCGGCATCCATTGCTGCAGTTAATCGGGCTTTTAATGTTTCAGCCGGATCATTCATCAATAGCTTTTCCATACAATTGATAAAGATACCTCCAGAGCCTTTTTTGGCATTCATAGTAGATGAAACATAAAGCTTTTGAGCTTCACGGATATCTTCTAAGCTGAACTTAACATCTTTTTTATTGGGATTACCGGCATAATCCTGATATTTTTCCCGCTTGTGTTTAACGAAACTTGTACCTAACTCTCTATCTGCAACTGCACATATTTCTGCATCAGAAATATGCCCGATACCGCCTAATCTGGCTGCTTCCAGGGCTAATTTTGCTGTGGAAATATTAACACCCATTCCTCCGATCATAATGGGCACATATTCATGATTTCCAAGTTTTAGACGAAAATTGTCTACTTTCATGCTCCTAACTCTCCAAATAATACAATATCAATATGCTGAAATGACTAATTTATAATAAATAGGGATTTATTCCCGTTTTTCATAAAAAAAAACTTAAGTCTACATCGAACTGATTTCCTGCATCGCAGATAAGGGAGTTGATTTAAAACTGTGCTCTTTCTAAGCTTAAAACACATCATAAGTAGAAAGGATTCATTTTTTTTTGACCAAAGAATTTATCTATTTTAGAGCTAGCTATTGGGATTCGTTAGGGTTTTGAAAATAGCGTGAACTTTATCAGAATTTAATTCAGGAGGTTTCTATGTATAAAGTTGTGCTTCTTCGCCACGGTGAAAGCATTTGGAACAAGGAAAACCGTTTTACCGGTTGGAAAGATGTTGATTTATCAGAAAAAGGCTATGAAGAAGCCAAAAAAGCAGGCCAGGTTCTCAAAGCCGAAGGTTTTGATTTTGATGTGGCCTATACATCGGTCTTAAAACGTGCCATACGTACCTTGTGGCTGGTTCAGGATGAAATGGACTTGTTGTGGTTGCCGGTTCATAAATCCTGGCGATTAAATGAGCGGCACTATGGCGCCCTTCAAGGTCTGAACAAATCTGAAACTGCAGCTAAATATGGTGATGAACAAGTTCTGATCTGGCGCAGAAGTTACGACACCCCGCCACCAGCATTAGAAAAAACAGACGAGCGATATCCTGGCTTTGAACGCCGCTATCAAGAGCTTTCCGATTCAGAAGTACCGGTGGCCGAATGCCTTAAAGATACAGTAGAGCGATTTTTACCACTGTGGCATAACGATCTGGCCCCCATCATCAAATCAGGGAAAAGACTTATTATCGCTGCTCACGGCAACTCCTTAAGAGCGCTGGTGAAATATCTGGATAATGTTTCAGATGAAAAAATGGTGGGTTTGAATATTCCAACAGGTATGCCGTTGGTCTATGAGCTGGATAAAGACCTTGCACCGATCAAGAATTACTATCTTGGAGATCAAGCGGAAGTTGAAAAAGCCATGGCCTCTGTAGCCAATCAGGGTAAATCAAAAGCATAATCGCTCTCACATGACTCAACCTTAAAAAAGCGGACTCTGCTAAAAACAGACAATCCGCTTTTTTCATGCTAAACATAAAGCTATGCAACGTTTTCTGATTCTGATCATAGTCGTTTTGGTTATGCCAATTGATAGTTTTGCAAATAATAACCAAAAGCGTTTTGTAGTAGGTACTAAAGAAGCCCCTCCTTTTTCTATTCAAACCCAAACTGGCCAGTGGGAAGGTATTAGCATTGAACTTTGGGAGAAGATAGCCGAAAGACTTGACTACAGATCTGATTATGAGGAGCATGATTTAAAAGCCCTCATCAGGCATTTAAGCGACGATAAAGTTGATGTAGCAGTTGCGGCTCTTACCGTAACCAAAGATCGGGAAACCGCATTTGATTTTACCCATCCCTATTTTATTTCAGGATTAGGTATCGCTGTACCGGCCAAGTCTGAAGGCGCATGGTTTGTAGTACTTACCCGGTTTTTATCCAGAGATTTTATCACAGTAATTGGAATCCTCTTGGTGATTTTGCTTCTGACCGGTTTTCTGATATGGGTTTTTGAACGCAAAAAAAATCCCGACCAGTTTCCAGATAATCCTATTCAGGGTATTGGCGCAGGCCTTTGGTGGTCGGCTGTAACCATGACCACCGTTGGATATGGTGATAAAGCGCCTTTAAGCATCGGTGGCAGGCTTGTGGCGCTGGTGTGGATGTTTGCAGGCCTGATCTTTATTTCATCCTTTACGGCCGGTATTACCACAGCCCTGACTGTGGATGAACTGGGGAATAAAATTTCATCACCAAGTGATTTATCGAAAGTTGTATCAGGTGCTGTAAAAGGTTCAACCAGCCAGGCTTTCCTTAAAAAAAAGCGCTATAATCACTTGGCATACGCCAACCTGGAAGAGGCCCTGGAAGCCTTAAAAAACAATGAGGTGCAAGCTGTTGTTCATGATAAACCCATTTTAAGCTACCAGGTCAATCAAGGATTTAAATCCGACTTGAAAGTGCTCGATTTTACCTTCGAGAAGCAATATTACGCATTTGGCCTCAAAAGTGGCAGCCGCTTCCGCGAGCCCATAAACCAGATGCTCCTGGAGTATATCGCCAAGCCTGAATGGAAAGATCTTCTGTATAATTATCTGGGTGATTCTGAAAACTGAACCAATCCTTGATATAGCCATCCCCCACACATACCCGACTGAAATTTCCAATCTGTAATAATTAACGGCTATTTACATTTCATGTAAACCAACAATTGGATATCTCATCCAGGAAGTTGCTTAATTGTAATCAATAAATTGTATATGATTCATTTGTAAATGAACATAAGTTCATTTATATTAAATCATGAATATGAACATATGTTCATAATTATTTTCCATGTTTTCTTTGTTTAATTATGCCAAGGCCATACAGAAGACGTAAAATTGAAGGGTTGCCTGCTTGCCAGAGCTTTAAGCCTCGAGGTGTTCCAAGACGTAATCTCAAGCTTGAAGAGTTATCGTTAGATGAGTATGAAGCTATTAGACTGGCCGACTATTTAAAAATGGAGCATTCGGAGGCGTCTGAAAAAATGGGCATATCCAGACCCACATTTACGAGGCTGATAGAAAAGGCGCGGCATAAAATTGCCGGGGTACTGGTAGAAGGTAAAGAATTGATCATTACGGGAGGGAACATTGATCTATCCAAGACAACCTACCGATGCAGATCGTGCGGAGATCATCAAAAATATGATCTAAACCAACATATTACCGACTGTCCGGAGTGTGGATCAGAAAACCTCGAAAATATGATGGACCATTTTATTAGAAAAGGTGATGCGCATAGTAAACACAAGAGACGGGGTGGATGCAACGATCCTAGATCATAATCTGAATTAACTTAAACAAGGAGCAAATATGCCATTAGGTGATGGAACTGGCCCAAATTGGGCAACACAATTGAGTTGTTCAAAACAAAACAATCCTGGTTTTGGAAACCGATCCGGAAATGCACATGGCCGAAGGTCTGGTCAAAAGATGAAAAAAGGATTAGCAAGAGCACGAGGACGCTGCCAAAGCAATGGTTCGGGAATGGGAATTCAACATAACCATTTTAATGATGAACTCAGGTATATTGAACAACTGCAAAAAGAAGTCGCTCTTTTGAAAGAAGAGCTCTCGTTAAATAACAAGTCTCAGTTAGGGACACAAGCACAAGAAAGGTAGAACAATGAAAGTAGCCATACCATCTGACGATGGGGTAACTATCGCAAATCATTTTGGGCGCACACGAGGGTTTGTAATCTATGACATTTCAGAAAATGGCGAGATCACCTCGAAAGCCTATCATGAAAACAATCATACCCATCATATGCAACATGAGCATGCGCATCACGCACATGAACATGCCCATGGGCATGGTAATCATTCGGGGCACGGGCACGGTCATGAGCCGGTGATGAGGCTTCTTGGTGATACGCAGGTGGTCATAAGCCGGGGAATGGGACGGCGAATATTAGAGGATTTAAACCAGGCGGGAATTCAGCCTTTTATTGTTGATGTGCGTGAGGTTGAAGAGGCTATTGAGAAATATTTGGCTAATGGGTTGGATAACAATTTAAGCCGGCAATGCCAGCATTAATGAAACATAAAGAAGTAAGATATGACACTTAAAATAACGGACGATTGTATCGCTTGTGGTATTTGCGTAGATGAATGCCCAAATCAGGCTATTTTTGAAGACGACATGCAATTTGCAATCAATCCGGATTTATGTACGGAATGCATTGTAGATTATGCTGAACCGCAATGCAAAGGTGTATGTCCAAGTCAGGCAATTATTGTGGATAATGATCATCTTGAATCTCAAGAGACCCTGAAAGCCAGGAGGCAAAAAATAAAAAGCTGAGAGATTAAAACCTGTGATAAAAAAGGCAACCTCATGGTTGCCTTTTTTAATAATGTCAGATGGCGTTTTGAGGTTGCGCTTCTGTTCTGGGTGTATCGGAGCTTTTTAATGGCCTTGGATTGAGTGTTATTTCCTGGAATTCGCTCAGGCTTGAACCATACAAGCTCGAAGCTATGGCTTTTGTAACCGACAGGAAGAGCGATTTACCACCAAGGCAATTTTGGCAATAGGCATGCTTAACCTGGTAATTTCGGAAGCCTTCAACCAGGGATGCGGCTTTTTCAGAGTCAAATACCTCCATCAAACTATGATCCTTGAGTGAACCAATATTGAGGTAATTGTTGAAATCAGCACAGCAGAAACTCACTTCACCATCCCAATAAACCAAACAACTTTCCATGGTCATGGAGCGGCAACGGGCAAACTTGGTCGGGTATTTGATCTGTTCTTTTACACCGTATGCCCAGAAATCGTTACACAGGTAGGATTCCAGGGTGATCTTATCGGTGGCATGGATCATGGTAGGTTGAAGCTTGGCAACCTTGGCCAGTTCATTAAGAACCTTGTCTTCTTCAAATTCCATTCCGGTGATCTCGTAGATGATTTCAACCCAATCTTTGATGCTTTGTACCAATTCATCCTTTGTGTTCAACACAGAGACTTTTTCAGGAAAGCTCATATACTTGGTTCCCAACGTGTTCAAAAACCTGAATCGAATATGACTGTTGGTATTTTGGCTGGTAAGGATTTCAATAAAGTTCTTAAGTCTTTTGACATAAGACTCGTACTTCATGGAGGTTTTCCGGATTTTGAACGACTCTTCATCCGGTGTTTGAAGCGATATGATAATGTAATTAAAATCAATCTCGGCCAGTTTCTCACAATTTGATTCTGAAAGCAACAAGCCATTGGTTGTTATGTTGAGTTTTAATCCACTATCTATAATATATCGGCTTAGTTTATCCCACTCCGGGTTCATGAGTGGCTCGCCGTAGCCGGTAATTTCTATCTCATTGGTGATATTTTTCTCTACAACTTCATCTACAATGCGTTTTAACATATCAAACTCCATATTGCCCTGCTCACGCGATTGATACGGGTAAGGGCAAAATGTGCAAGCCATGTTACAATAATTCGTGTACTCCAGATACAAACGGTTTAAGGGAAAGTTGATTCCTTTTAATCGGGTGAGTTCAGACATAATACTCCTTGGCAATCAATATTTAATCTTGACAAATACGAATTTTCAATAAAAACTGACAAACACCTTAATTTAACCGCTTCTGTGATTTATCATAATCAAAATAGGGCGTTTTTGAGCAAATCATTGGCATTTGGATGGTTTTGTATTGAAAAATTCAGCGTATTAGTCTGGTATAAACGAAATTTTAAAGGAATAAAGGGTGAAATCTTTCTCCTAAAAAAATATTTCGTTACATTCAAAGTCTATATTAATTGGTGGAGAAAATACACAGTGATATGAACCATAGATTTTTTAGGCAACATCCCTCCCACTGGACATACTTATCCTCAGAAGTTCCAATACCCGCGGTTCCCTCCGCATCGCATCTTTTAACTGAAAAATGACGGTTTCAGAGATTTTGTAAAAAGCCAAGATCTGCCAATTTCAAGAAGTTTTGACCTGTGATATTAAATTATTTATAATTTAGGCAAACTGGTTCTTTGGGTAAAAAATATTTAGACAATGGTGCCTGGCACCTTTTATTTCAATAAACCTTAACGAAAACAGTTTTTTTAGATAATTAGAAGGTTTAGTCATATGAAAAGAAACATCGATCAAGGATTATATCATCCTCAGTTTGAGCACGATGCATGTGGTATTGGATTTGTAGCAAATATAAAGGGAAACAAGTCGAACGAGATTATTCATCAGGGTCTTGAGATCCTAAAGAACTTAAAGCACCGAGGTGCCTGCGGTTGTGAAGAAAATACCGGTGATGGCGCCGGTTTGATGATGCAGATCCCTCATGAATATTTTCAGGAGGTCTGTAAAGATAAATTTGAATTGCCTCAGGCTGGTGAGTACGCCGTTGGTATGGTGTATTTACCACCGGATCGTTTAAAGCAACGCCAGATGCAGGATATCTGCTCTGAAATGATCCAGGCCGAAGGGCAGCGATTACTGGGGTGGCGAACTGTTCCTACCGATAATTCTTCGTTGGGCGAAACAGCCAAAGCCCAGGAACCGGTTGTTCGCCAGGTCTTTATCGCTAAAGGACATGGTGTGAAAACCACACTGGACTTTGAGCGAAAACTATATGTGATTCGACGCCGAACCACAAAAAGCATTGTCTATTACGGGCTTTTGGGCAGCGACTATTTTTATTTTTCTTCGCTTTCTTCCAGAACCATTACCTACAAAGGTATGCTGTTGCCCGAGCAGCTCGAAACGTATTATCCTGAGCTTTCGCATCCTAAAATGAAGAGTGCCCTGGCAATGGTCCATTCTCGTTTTAGTACCAACACATTTCCAAGTTGGGATCGCTCTCAACCCTTCCGGTTTATATCTCATAATGGCGAAATCAATACCCTGCGCGGGAATATAAATTGGATGTATGCCCGCGAAGCTTTGCTGGCTTCCGATTTATACGGTAAAGATATTGAAAAACTCAAACCCCTGATCTTAACCGACGGTAGCGACTCATCGATGTTTGACAACTGCTTTGAGTTTTTAACGCTCACAGGCCGATCTATGGCTCACGCGGCCATGATGATGATACCAGAGCCCTGGAGCAACCATGAAAGTATGGATGAAAAACGAAAAGCCTTTTATGAATACCACAGCTGTTTGATGGAACCCTGGGATGGCCCGGCTTCGATGGCGTTTACCGATGGCGTGCAAATCGGTGCGGTTTTGGATCGTAACGGTCTGCGACCCTCCCGATATTATGTTACCAAGGATGATCTGGTAATTATGGCTTCCGAAGTTGGCGTGGCCGATATTGCACCCGGCCGCATCTTGCATAAAGGGCGCCTGCAGCCTGGTCGTATGTTCCTTGTCGATACAAAAGAAGGCCGGATTATTTCTGATGAAGAGATCAAAGAAAATATTGCCTCTGAACATCCTTATGATCAGTGGCTGAAAGAGAATCTGATTCATCTGGATGAGCTGCCGGAAGTCCCATTGGTAGAACACCCGCCTCACCACACTGTGGTGACCCGCCAGAAAGCCTTTGGTTACACACGCGAAGATTTAGATACCATTCTCATGCCCATGTGTCAGAACGGCATTGAACCGGTTGGTGCTATGGGTAATGATGCCCCTCTGGCTGTGCTGTCTAAAAAGCCACAGCTGATGTATAACTATTTTAAACAGCTTTTTGCACAGGTTACCAACCCACCGATCGATTCGATTCGCGAAGAGATCATTACATCTACGGTTACAACCATTGGGTCGGAAGGTAATTTGCTTAAGCCGACACCAAAAAGTGCGCGGATGATCAAGCTCGACTCGCCGGTGATAACCAACGAAGAGCTTGAAAAACTTCGCCGTATAACAGCGCCCGGTTTTAAAGCCGAAACCCTTCCCATTGTGTTTGATGCCGATGGCGGTGGAGAAGCCTTAGAAAAGGCGATGAACCAGTTGTTTGAGAAAGCAAATGCTTTGATTGAAGACGGGGTCAATATTCTGATCTTGTCTGATAAACGCCAGCTTACTCACGAAAAAGCAGCTATTCCGGCATTGATGGCGGTAGCCGGGCTTCATCATCATTTGATCCGCGAAGGAAAACGTACCAAAGTTGGTATTATCCTGGAATCGGGTGAGCCGCGCGAAGTACATCATATGGCCTTATTGGTAGGTTATGGTGTTGGCGCTGTAAATCCATACCTGGCTTTTGAATCCATTGCCGAATTAATTGAAGAAGGCCGTCTGAAAGATATTAGCTATGAAAAAGCCATTGCCAATTTCGCGAAGGCCCTGGTTAAAGGGATTGTGAAAACCATGGCAAAAATGGGTATTTCAACCATTCAAAGTTATCGGGGTGCCCAGATCTTTGAAGCGGTTGGCCTCAATTCAGAAGTTATTGATAAGTATTTTACCTGGACCTCTTCCAGGATTGAAGGTATTGATCTTGATGGTGTGGCTAAAGAAGTTATTGAGCGCCATCGCAAAGCATTCCCGGCACGTGAAATGCCCGATGAGGATCTGGAATCAGGTGGCCAGCATAAATGGCGGGCCGATGGCGAGTATCATCTCTTTAATCCGATTTCAATTCACTTGTTGCAGAAAGCCACCCGCAGCAGCGACTATAATGTCTATAAAGAATTTGCCGAGGTGGTCAATAATCAATCCAGAAACTTATGTACCCTGCGTGGATTGATGAACATGAAATTTGCCAAAGAGCCAATCCCGATCGAGGAAGTTGAGCCTGTTGAAATGATCATGCGCCGGTTCAAGACCGGAGCTATGTCTTATGGCTCAATCAGCAAAGAAGCCCACGAAACACTTGCTTTAGCTATGAATCGTATCGGTGGAAAAAGCAACACCGGTGAAGGTGGGGAAGATCCGGAACGCTATAAATTGGAAGAAAACGGTGACAGCAAAAACAGCGCGATCAAGCAGGTGGCTTCCGGGCGTTTTGGTGTTACAAGCTATTATTTGAGCCAGGCTAAAGAAATTCAAATTAAAATGGCCCAGGGCGCTAAGCCCGGCGAAGGCGGCCAGTTACCAGGTGGAAAAGTATTTCCCTGGATTGCCAAAGTACGCCATTCCACACCGGGTGTAGGACTGATCTCACCGCCACCTCACCACGATATTTACTCAATTGAGGATTTGGCCGAATTGATCCACGATCTTAAAAATGCCAATCGTAATGCCAGGATATCAGTTAAGTTGGTTTCCAGTGTTGGGGTAGGCACAATTGCTGCCGGTGTGGCTAAAGCTCACGCCGATGTAGTTCTGATCAGCGGCTACGATGGCGGAACAGGCGCTTCACCCATGTCCAGTATTAAAAATGCCGGTATGCCTTGGGAACTTGGTCTTGCCGAAACGCATCAAACCCTGGTGATCAACAATCTCAGAAGCCGTATTGTGGTGGAAACCGACGGCCAGATGAAAACCGGCCGCGATGTGGCCATAGCTGCACTGCTTGGTGCCGAAGAATTCGGTTTTGCCACGGCACCTTTGGTGGTGATGGGCTGTGTTATGATGCGCGTGTGCCATAAAAACACCTGCCCGGTTGGGGTGGCAACCCAGGATCCGCTTTTAAGAAATAAATTTACAGGCAAACCCGAACATGTAGAAAATTACATGCGGTTTGTAGCCCAGGAAGTTCGTGAGTATATGGCCAGGCTCGGATTCCGAACCCTGGATGAAATGGTTGGCCGGGCCGATAAACTGGAACCAAACCGGGCAATTGATCATTGGAAAGCCAAAGGGCTGGATTTATCCAAAATTCTCTATCAGCCCGATGTGCCTGATTTAATAGGTCGATTCTGTACCATCAAGCAAAATCATGGTATTGATGCGTCTATGGATGTGAATGTTCTCTTGAAAATAGCCGAGAGCTCCATCAAATCAGGTAAAAAATTGCACAGCACGTTGCCGATTAAAAATACAGATCGTGTAGTTGGTACAATTCTCGGTAATGAAATATCTAAAATCCATGGTGAAAAAGGCTTGCCCGAAGATACCATTCATCTTCATTTCAAAGGATCGGCCGGGCAGAGTTTTGCCGCCTATGTACCTCGGGGTATGACCATGGAACTCGAAGGGGATGCCAACGATTATACCGGAAAAGGCTTATCCGGGGGTAAAGTTATTGTATATCCACCTGATGAAAGCACCTTTATTGCCGAAGAAAATATCATTATTGGTAATGTCTCTTTCTATGGCGCCACAAGTGGTGAAGCCTATATCCGTGGCATGGCCGGGGAGCGATTCTGTGTCAGAAACAGCGGTGTGCATGCCGTGGTAGAGTCTGTTGGGGATCATGGCTGTGAGTATATGACCGGCGGAAGAGTTGTGGTTCTTGGCCAAACCGGACGGAATTTTGCAGCCGGTATGTCGGGCGGTATCGCTTACATCTTCGATGCTAAAGGTGATTTTCATGAGCATTGCAATCAGCAAATGGTTGATCTGGACAAACTTGAAGAAGCAGATGAAATTGCTGAAGTTAAAGAGATGATCCAGAGGCATTTCAATTACACAGGAAGTACCAAGGCCAATCAGTTGCTATCGCTTTGGGATGAGATTTCACCAAAATTTGTAAAAGTGATCCCGAAAGATTTCAAACGCGCCATGGAAGCTATGAAGCGTGTTGAAGAAATGGGTGTGAAAGGTGAAGACGCTATTATGATGGCCTTTGAAGAAAATGTGAAAGATGTGGCACGGGTAAGTGGCAATTAACTTTTTATGGAAAGGGAGTAAAGTTAAATGGTCATTGTGCTTAACAACATGAGCGTTTTTTACCTTTCTTTCCCGGGGCAGGCTCACGGAAAATAGGATCAACATACTCAATGAGTTTGCCGACTGAAAAATCTGAACTTTACATGTTAGATTTTTCATATTACTCAGATAGATTATTCAGATGATTATTAAAGCTGGTTTTTAGGATTATGGGAAAACAAACAGGATTTTTAGAATACGATCGCGCTATACCTGAGGATCGCGACCCATTAAAGCGTTTGCAGGACTGGAAAGAGTTCCATATGCAGATGTATAAAGAAGAACTTGAAATTCAGGGCGCCCGCTGCATGGATTGCGGTACCCCGTACTGCCATACCGGTATGATCCTTTCGGGAGCAGCCAGTGGTTGCCCGGTCAATAACCTTATCCCGGAATTCAACGACCTGGTTTACCGCGGGTTATGGCAGGAAGCTTACCATAGGTTGGATATCACCAATAATTTTCCGGAATTTACCGGGCGCGTTTGTCCCGCGCCATGCGAAGGCTCTTGTGTGCTTGGCATTATTGAGCCGCCCGTAACGATCAAAAACCTTGAGTGTGCCATTATTGATGAAGCCTTTACTCAAGGATGGGTTGAAGCCGTTAAACCAACACTTTGTACCGGGAAAAAAGTTGCCGTAATAGGCTCGGGCCCGGCCGGTCTGGCCTGCGCCGATCAACTCAATAAAGCCGGTCACGAGGTAAAAGTATATGAACGCGAAGACCGAATTGGCGGCTTGTTAATGTACGGCATACCCAATATGAAACTGGATAAATCTACCGTGCAGCGCCGGGTAAACCTGATGGCTGCAGAGGGAATTGAGTTTATAACCAACTGCGAAGTTGGCAAAGACCTGTCCATGGAAAGCCTTCGGGACGAAATGGATGCCATTGTGCTATGCTGCGGTGCTACTGTTCCGCGCGACCTGAATATTGAAGGCCGCGAGTTAAATGGTATTCATTTTGCCATGGATTTCCTTACTCTAAGCACAAAATCACTTTTGCAGAATACCGAGCCAAAACTTACGGCTGAAGGCAAACATGTGATCGTGATTGGTGGCGGTGACACCGGAACCGACTGCGTTGGCACTTCGTTACGCCAGAAATGCAAAAGCGTGGTCCAGTTAGAAATAATGCCGAAACCTCCATTCCAGCGCGCCGAGGATAATCCCTGGCCGGAGTGGCCCAAAATCTACAAGATGGATTACGGGCAGGAAGAAGCCGCTGCGTTGCAGGGTGATGATCCGCGCCAATACTGCGTCATGACCAATAAATTTGTCGGGGATGAACAAGGGCATGTTAAGGAAATCCATACCGTAACGGGGGAATGGGTTACATTGGAAGATGGACGCAAAACCCTTAAAGTGATCCCGGGTACAGAAAAAGTGTATCCTGCCGACCTGGTCTTACTGGCCATGGGCTTTATCGGGCCGGATGAAACCATTCCGCAAGCTCTGAAGCTTGAACGTGATGCCCGTAATAATGTCAAAGCCGAGTATGGTAAGTTCAGCACCAGTGCTGAGGGTGTTTTTGCAGCCGGGGATATGCGCCGCGGACAAAGCCTTGTGGTATGGGCCATTAATGAGGGTCGGGCCGCTGCCCGCGAATGCGACCGTTACCTGATGGGCGAAACCCAATTGCCGTAAGCGGGTCATAAAAAATATGTTTTGTAATATAAGCTCTGACTGAAAGGTCGGGGCTTTTTTTATTTTGGGAGTGGTATAACTTGATAAATTGATTTTCATAACTGCATAACCGGTGTTTATGAATTATTTGCGAATATGAAAATCAAGAAAAAATGAAATAAGCCTTTTGGCCGAGCCGGCTAGTCACAAGTAAGTTTGGGTAGCCAAGCAGTCAATGTGAGTAGAATTATGTTAATGTGAATTATGAGAAATTTCTGACCAATGCTTTTGAATCAGGGGAATATGTCTTTTATGGAAGATAACATCAATTTCTGAGTGGCAAGCAAAAGTCTAACCCCCCTTAGCGGTTAGGCTAAGGGGGAGGTAGTCTTGAGAATTAGTTGTTTTCTAGAGTTTCAACCGGTCCGTGATCATCGCAATGGTTGCCGTGAGGATGATGAAGACGGCCATTGACGATATAATCTATATGATCTCCATGTGGAACAGCAATATGGCCACAACCCGGTCCATGAATATGACCATCTTCATGGCTCAGAGGATTGCATTTGTCGGGATTGATTTCGTTTACTTCCAAACGATGCTCGTCGTAATGATCTTCGTGCTTAAAGTGCATGTGCCCATCATGAATATAGTCGTAATGATCGCCATGTTTGATTTTGGTATGACCGCAGCCATCACCATGTTCATGATCGTGGTTTTTATGCTTGATGCATTTTTCGTTTGCCATTTAATCCTCCTTTGAATTTTTCATTCCACTACAAAAAAGAAACCTCTCAGTTTAGAACTAAATAGTGTAGCCCTTCAGATTAGTTTTCACCTGTACCGATATAAAAATTATCCGTTTCGTTGAGCAGTTTTGTTACAAGCTTATTTGCTGGACTAATGCTACTTGCGTGGGGCTTTACTTGTTTCTGATATCCAATTTGCAATAATCATCGAAACTTTTTCACCAGACTGTTGATGTAAGTGATTGCCATCTGTGTAGCTGAAAAGGCTATTTTGAGGTGTCATATCCAGGTAGTCGTCAGATATATCTATAGCTTCAGTTATTTTAAGATCAAAGTCTGGCATAAATTCTTCCTCTATTTCCATCATCTTTTTATGAATTGGCAATCTTAACAGGAAAACTTTTCCATATCTCAGATTTTAAGCTTTTGACTAACCAGACTATTCCTGACCCTGTTCTAATGAAAGTTATTTTTTATAATCCAAACCTCCCTTGCTTTCGGCATCGATGAGCCCATATATCGAATTAAATGTGGCTAGCGATAAAGTATGCTTCCCCTTCCCCAGGAGGCTTCAATGCCCGATACAATCAAATGAGACTGAGGCGTTTGCGCGAAATTGTCTGTTACAGGCAGGTAAATGTTTCTGATTTCTTCTGAGCATAACAAAGCGATTCTCTCAAAACCTCAATAAAAACAGAATGGTGTTTTAAAAAAAAGCCACTTAAAGTGGCTTTTAAAATGTTGGTTAGACTATTTTATAAGTATCATCTTTCGCATTTGACTTGTGTACCTGTTTACACTAAGCGCATAGAAATAGACACCACTTCTCAGTTCAGAGCCATCAAAAATCACAGAATTCGCTCCTTTTCCGGCAAACACAGACATGTTTTTGATCTGCCTGCCTAAAATGTCATACACCTTAATAGTAGCCATTCCAGCTTCTTTCATACTAAAGAAAAGGGTTGTTGAAGGATTAAAAGGATTCGGGTAATTTTGTTCCAATTCATACTCATAAAGCATGGGTGCTGGTTTTAGTATATCCTGAACTTCAACTACAGCTTCAAACGCCTGGTAATCATGGAGCTGGCCGCTGATATCCTGGCTTTGTAAGGTGTAAATGTATGTACCCGTATTGACTGTATTGTCTAAAAACTCATACGTGGATGAGCTTGTTTTAGAGCCCTGACCTTTTAACTCATTCGAATTCAAGTAACTGGCAATTTCAATACCGTTTCGTTTAAGTAAAAATCCACTGTTATCAGTTTCTGTTTTGGTTTGCCATTCAAGTCTGACACCCATGTTGGTTTGGCGTCCTTTAAAATAAGAGAGTTCAACAGGGAGCCCGATATCGGAGATGTTATCGTATATATAAGCTGAGCCGGAAGAATTGCCCTTATCGTCGTCAAAGACCGAACCAATTAATGCATGTGTGTTATCTAATGCGACACGACATCCAAAACGATCGTCCTGTGCACCATCTGAAGCAGTAAGAGGCGGCGACGTTACTTCGACCCATGAACTGCCTTGTCTTAAAAAGCCATGAACGGCGCCAGTATTAGGCTGAGAGCCATCGTCCTGGCAGGAACCAACCAGTAGATAGTTCCCATCAATGGCTACAGAGCGGCCAAAATAGTCATCTACATCCGGTGTTGAACTATATAAAATTTGCATTTCACCCCAGTTATCTGCACCGCCAAGATTTCTGCTATAGACATATGCAGCACCAGCACGGCTGCCCAATACATCATTTTCCCAGGAACCGGCAATCACATAATCACCGCTGATTGAAATACTGCCGTACATGGTCAGTTGGTCACTTGCCGCACCGTTTGAAGCCATTATTTTCTTTACTTGTCCCCAATTGTTCAGGCCACCCTGGTCTATGTAAAAGATATATACCGCACCTGAATCTTGCGGGGTAGAGTCATCAATATCGGCAAAGGGCGCACCTACAATGGCAATATTACCATCAACGGCTACACTCAGTCCGAATTCATCATTTGCTGTTCCGTCACTGGCTTTAAGAATGGCCTTTTCACCCCAATTATCCTGACCGCCTTCATTGCGGTAGTAAATATAAGCGCTGCCTTGTTTGCTGTTTTTTATTATGAGCACCAATTAAGGCGATATCGCCATCGATAGAGATACCGCGGGAAAACTCATCATTAGCTGCACCATCAGATGCTGTTATTTTTACTTCGGCGCTGAAAAGATGTGAAAAGGGTTGAGGCATAAAATCAGTATGAACAAAACAAATTTCATGGTTTGCTCCCGGGTATTAGTGCAAATTTGATTAGTGAGAATACGTACGAAATATAGAGAACAGTTTTTGGATAGAGTTTAAATTAACACATTTGATGTTATTTCTATATAAAGTAAAGAGATAGTTGCTGAAATTCTGATTATAAAGCCAACAACCTGCCAGATCCTAAAAGTAACTTCCCATTAATGAGCCGCTAAGAAAATAGTCCAGCAGTCTGGCAAATAGGTGATAGACTATCTTGAGTATTATGGTTCCTTTAAGTTGAAGCCGTCTTTTCCTGTAAGCAAAAATAGATGAGGCTGCCACAAATGTTGTTAATGCAGATCATATTTCCGAAAGCTTTGCAAACAGATTGAAGAGCAAGAATAGTGGTTCGATCTAATACGGTATCACCTTAAAAAAAAGGTTTTTGTACGAATAAAAATCCCTGATGTGATTTTTTTGCAGCAGCTTCTAGAAAGAAAGTGCAACTAATAAAATTAAAACCAAACATATGAAAAGTATCATCTCGGATATGGATGGTGTTCTTTACAGGGGTAGAGAAAGTGTTCAGGGAGCAAAAGAATTTGTGGCGATGTTACTTAATACCTCTGTAAAGTTTCTGTTTCTAACAAATAATTCAGAACAAACACCCCTGGATCTGATGCGAAAATTGTCTTCAATGGGCATTGAAGGGCTAAGCGAAAAACATTTTATGACTTCAGTCCTGGCAACCGCAACCTTTATTCAGAGTCAAAAACCAAATGGAAGTGCGTATGTGATCGGCGGCGGGGGATTAGTCAGTGAATTATACAAAGTCGGGTATGCCATTTCTGAATCTGATCCGGACTATGTTATTGTGGGTAAAACAACTCATTTTAATTTTGAGATGATGAAAAAAGCCACGAATTTAATCCGCAATGGAGCAAAATTTATTGCCACAAATCCGGATGTCATTGATCCGACTGAACATGGTATTGAACCGGCATGTGGCAGTATTCTGGCATCCATAGAAAAAGCAAGCGGCAAACGCCCCTATGTTGTAGGAAAACCCAATGCACTGATGATGAGTATCGCTCTGAATAAACTGGGTGTAAGTGCAGCAGACGCCGTGATGATCGGCGACAGAATGGATACGGATATTCAGGCAGGATTAGAAGCCGGCATGACAACCTGTCTTGTCCTGAGTGGGGTCACGGACAGACAGACCTTAGATGAGTATCCTTACAAACCCAATTATATCGTCAATCATGTGGGTGAAATAGATCGGCACAACTTATAACGATCTACTGAAATGGAAATAAATATACCTTCATTGCTACGCATAAAGCCAAACGCAATACATAAGATTGGGAAATATCTCAGAACCGATTCATTTTCTGAGATAGCCCTGTTTTTTAGTGAAGGTATCAAGGCATTGTTTTTTGATAAAATTCAAATTTCTCTTGAATCTTCCGAAGTTCGACTAATATATTAGAAGGTTGTCACCAATAACGATATTCACGAGATATTTAACACAGGTTTGCAATTGCCATCCCAAACCAAGGCTATTGTGGTTATTGGTGGAGGAAAAGCCATCGATTACTGCAAGTATATTGCGTTTATGAATCAGGTTCCATTGATCTCTGTTCCCACAATCATATCCAACGATGGATTTTGCTCCCCAATGTCCTCGCTGCAGATACATGATAAACGCAAAACATTTAAAACCGTATTGCCTTACGGGGTGATTGTAGATACAAATGCGGTATTAAATGCCCCGGAAAAATACATTTATTCAGGGATTGGTGAACTTTTCAGTAAAATCACTTCTTTGTTCGATTGGAAATTATCCTTCAAGAAAACAGGGGAATACATTAATGACTTTGCTTCGACCATATGCCGTAACGGTATTGATTCATTTATTTATTATGATAATAAAGACATTAAGAACCCGGAGTATATCAAGGTTATTGCCAGTGCATTACTAATGAACGGGATAGCCATGGAAATTGCCAAATCAAGCCGTCCGGCAAGCGGCAGTGAACATTTGATCTCTCATGCTTACGACAGGGTAGCTTCAGAGCCAACCCTGCATGGCATTCAAGTGGGGGTGGCATCTTATGCTGTAAGTTATCTTCAGGAGTTTATACATCAGGATGTAAAAAATGCCTTGATCTGTTCAAAGTTTTTTGATTACGTGAAAGAGATACCCCTGAATAGAGCCGAGTTTATCGAGGCCATTAAGCTGGCACCACAAATAAAAGAAAACTTTTATACCATTCTTTCGGAGCGAAATGCAACCAGCTACCTTTTAGAGTTTATTGAAAACGATGACCTCATGAATCAAATGCTGGTCTAAAGTTTTCAAATATTTTAAAAAAACAATCATTTTAGAATGACTGAAAAAACCGTAGTTATCACCGGAGCCGCCGATGGAGTCAGGGTTTATGGTATTAATTAGGTTAAATCTTATAAATATAAATATGTCTTTGTACACTAATAAAGGATTATAAGAAATTAACAGTTATTAAGTGAGATTAAGATATAGTGTTTTTGTTGTCATATTTATTTTAGGTATTTATTTTTAAAACGATCAGTAGTAAGACTTCTTTTTCTTGTTGTTTTATTGTTATGGTAAATCTCATTATCTTTAGTATCCTTTTCTATTAAACAACCCATACCAATAATATTATTATTGCCGATATTAGTATTTTGTTTCACACAAGAGTTTAGTCCAAGAAAGCAATTGTTGCCAATATTAACATTTCCTGCTAAATAACAGCAGCTTAAAAGGTTGTTTTTTCCTATTTTGGTATGATGTCCAATTTTGGCTCCTATAATAATTGTGTTATCATCTATTGATACAAACGGATTTAATGCAGAATCTTCACTGATGAAAATGTTTTGGCCATGCTTTATATTTTTCCAAAGAATAGCCTTGGATGAAAAATAGTTTATGAAAGAGTATCCTTTGCATTTTGATTCGTAAAAAACACGTTCTCTAACTTCATTATCTCCTACTGCAACAAACATTTTATATTCATTTGGTTCATAGTAACTTTGGATGTCTTCAAAGTCTATGACTGGTAAGTTATAATATTTATTAGTATCATTAGTATTAAATCTTTTTTCAACACAGAATGCACATACTTCATAAATGCTATCATGCAAGAAAACATATGAAGCATATTCGGCAAATTTACCTAAGCCGTAAATTATTATTTTCATTTATAATGTTAATTAATTTATAAAACATGAAGAGTATTTATATCAGCGATAAAAGTGAAGTGTCACTGAAAATGCAGATAAATGTTTAGAATCAACAAATATAACGTAAGTATTTAAATTTAAGTTGAGTTTTATGACTGGAAAAACCGTAGTTATCACCGGAGCCACCGATGGAATTGGCAAGCAAACGGCTTACGATCTGGCCCGTCTTGGGGCCAATGTCTGGGTTCATGGCCGACATATCGCTCGTGCAGAGCAGGTCTTTAATCAGGTGAAGCAGATACATCCGGAGGGCCGGCACAACATGGTAATTGCCGATTTTGCCTCACTGGCTCAAACCCGACTGATGGCTGAGACAATCAACACCAAACTGGATCGTTTGGATGTACTGATCAACAATGCAGGCGTTTTCATGAATGAGTTTCAGGAATCTGAAGATGGCTATGAGATGACCTTTGCTGTCAATCACCTGGCGCATTTTTTACTCACACTGGAACTCTTACCCTTGCTTAAGCAAAGCCAGCCTGCACGGATTGTCAATGTCAGTTCAATTGCTCATCAGGGTTGCGCCATCGATTACAATACCCTGAATAACGAAGCTTATTTTGATGGTTATCGGGCCTATTGCAACTCCAAACTGGCCAATATTTTATTTACGAAAGAACTTTCTGAAGATCTTGGCCAGTGTGATGTTACAGTTAATGCTCTTCATCCCGGGGTAGTTACCACCAAGTTACTTTGGGCCGGGTTTAACATGGAGGGGATCGATCTGGCCCAGGGCGCCGAAACTTCTGTATATTGTGCCAACTCACCAGACCTTGATCATGTTACAGGAGAATATTTTATAAAGTGCATGCCTGCCACACCATCCAAACAAGCCCTGGATAAATCAGCGGCAACTTTGCTTTGGGAAAAAAGCCTTGAGATGGTTGGCCTGCATTAAGAGACTTTAAGACGGGACGTTTGAGGTTCTCTTAAGCCGGTGGATGATGAACATACCTGTTTTCCTTCCATTTTATGCGAGCATTGATCTTGAGGAGTTTGGCTTTGATATCCAGAACCTTGGCATGCGACTCACCAGTGGACTTCAAATCTTCAATTGGATGTTCAGGATCTCCTCCCTGAGCCACCCAGTAATTTAATTCCTCAATTAATTGGTTAATCTCTTCTGACATATTTGGTTTCTGGGTTAGTGTGAAAATTTTCCGGTTTTGGAGACCTTAACTTTATAATCCCAAAATACGGTTGCGATGGCTTTGGACTCTGCGCCACCTAAATTTCCCGATGTGGTTTTGGGTAAATCTGAGAGTCTGTAAACCTGAAGTTTAAAATTCAGATCATATTCGGCGCCTATCTCGGTATTTAGCGCAGGGCCAGGGCTATCGGTTGCTGTGAATTTTCGGCTGCCAACTTTATTAAAATTCCATCTTACCCCGGGTTTGCTCCAGTATATAGGATCTACATCTACGGAATCGACCTGATAGCTGCCAAAATTGGCTTTAACGGTCTTTCCATACATTTTCACCTTAAAATAACCACCTTTTCCATTTTTCATGTGTCCTTTCACCCAATTTACAAGGGCATAATTTCCCCTTTTTAAACCTTTTGGGATATAGGCTGAAAAAGTAATGTTCTTTTTTGAACTAGCCGCTGTATCGGTATAGCTGTTTCCGGGCAGAGAAATAACAATGCCGCGTTCCAGCATTTTAATAGCCGCCGGCTTTAATGCCGAGTCATATTTCGATTCTTTAAGCATCTCGTAACCTATCACTGCCGAAGTTCTGGGCCCGATTTTCCCATCCTGTTTCAGTTTGTATTCAGCCTGCCATTGGATTACCGTATTGATAAATGTTTCATCAATATCAGCCGAAGACGGAGAAAGACCCAAAACATCTCTTAAGGTTTTGATTTCCTTGTCGTTTTTGAATCGTTTCTTGTTATAAACTATGGCTTTTTTAATATCTGCTGGTGCTAATTTGGTGCCGACAGCGCCAGGCTTTGGTGGTTTAACCGCTTGCTCGGTATGCTTAGTAGTATAAGCCTTTGTGTTGGACACTTCTTTTTCTTCGGGATCATCACCTGCTTGTTTGGTTTGGCTAAATCCTGAAGTAAAAAAATGTCGACCGGCCAGTTCATTTGGCTGGAAAAAAAACTCTTCGGTTTGTTTTGTTCCCTGAGCTTTCTTAGGAAGCCGGTATGTGTGAGCGCGTTTTCGAGTTTTGGAGGTGTTCATGTGTCCATGGTTTAAAGTGGTCATGATTCCAGTTAAAACATAACCCAGAACCAAGAATTTTCAAATCCCCAGATCATGGAAATATTTTCAGAGGTTAACCAAGATCAATAAAACCTCAGTGTGGCGATTCAAAATGAAAAGCGAACCACAATGCGGGTATTTACCGCTGAAATTGTAGCCGCTGACCAGCCATGATGGGTTTCACCTTCCCGTTTTCATATACCATTTCTCCATTGACAAATGTTGCCAGGATGCTGGAATTGAATGTGAAACCTTCGAAGGGCGACCAGCCACATTTATAAAGTACGTTGTCTCTGCTCACAGTGTCATGCTTGTCCAGATCAACCAGAACCAGATCGGCAAAATATCCTTCCCGGAGATACCCCCGATCCTTGATTTGATAGCGTTTCGCAACCGCATGGCTGGTTTTTTCAGCGATGCGTTCCAGAGAGAACAGGCCGCGATGATAATGCTCCAAAATGGATTGAAACGCACTTTGCACGAGTGGTAAGCCGGAAGGGGCTTTAAAATAGGTGTTTTGTTTTTCCTGCAGGGTGTGCGGGGCATGGTCGGTGGCGATAATATCAATTACATCGTTTTGGACAGCTTTTATCAGGGCTTTGCGATCGGTTTCGGTTTTAATGGCAGGGTTGCATTTTATGAGCGTACCTTTGGACGCGTAATCAGCCAGGTCAAAAAATAAGTGGTGTGCGCAGACCTCAAGCGTGATTTGCTTGTCATCTACCGGGCCTTTTCCAAACAACTCCAGCTCTTTTTGCGTGGTGATGTGCAGGACATGAAGCCGGGTGCCATGTGTTTTTGCAAGCTTAACCGCCATTGAGCTGGAAAGGTAACAGGCTTCGGCGCTTCGAATCTCGGCATGGCATTCTATAGGTACATCCTGGCCATACTTCTCCCGAAACAGAGCTTCGTTTGCCTCAATAGTCGGTGAGTCCTCACAATGCGTGGCTATGAGCGTGGGCGCGGTTTTGAAAATCGCCTCCAGGGTTTCAGGTTTATCCACCAGCATGTTTCCTGTTGAGCTGCCCATGAACACCTTAATGCCGCAAGCCGAGTTTGGATCCAGCGATTGTAATTCACTTAAATTATCGTTGGTGGCACCAAGGTAAAACGAGTAGTTGGTGGCCATACGCCCCTGGGCCAATGAAAATTTATCTTCCAGCGCTTTCAGGGTGGTAATGGGCGGGGCATTGTTCGGCATATCCATCACCGAGGTTATGCCACCGGCAACGGCTGCAATGGATTCGGTTTGCATATTGGCCTTTTGCAGCTGGCCGGGTTCTCGGAAATGAACTTGATCGTCAATCATTCCGGGAAAAAGGTGTTTGCCATTGGCGTCCAGTATGTGATCACCCGGCTGGGGCGAAATCCCGGGCGCAATTTTTTCTATACGCTGATCTTCGATGAGAAGATCACCTTGAATTAAACGGCCTTCATTGACCATCAGTACATTTTGTATTAAAGTTCTGGACATAGATTAAAATTAGGAATTACATGATAGACTGCGGCGTTCTTTGGATTCGTTAAGGCTGAACTCGCAGCCGCAGTACTCTTGCCTGTACAAATTCAGCTCTTCGGTGAGCTGCAGGCTGCGCAGAAAACCGTGTTTTTTTTTAAAGTCGAATGGGACATACCTGGGAAAGGCTTTACCCAGTTGAAAGATCTGGCGTGAAACTTTATGCCGGCTTAGAGTAAGCGTGGTGGTAAAGGCCGGAATATCCAGGCGATCAGCCAGTTGAGCCGTTCTTTCCAAACTGTACTGGAAACAAAGCGAGCAGCGCGCTCCTTTTTCCGGCTCTTTTTCAAACCCTTTGATCTTTTCCCGCCATACTTCGTGATCATAGGTGTCTTCCTCAATCACCACATCCCAATGCTGGGCAAGTTTATGTGCATATGCCAGCCGCTTTTGATATTCCAACTCAGGGTAAATATTGGAATTGCTGAAATACAGAATCACCTTATAGCCATCCAGCATCAATCGCTCTCCGGAAGCCGAAGCGCAGGGGGCGCAGCACATATGGACCAGAATTTGTTTGTTCATCGTATCCGGTTATTTCTGTTTATAACCTAAAAATATAAATCGTTGAAACCTAACTTTACAGCGTATTGGATGAAAATTGCTGCATAAACTGTATATTTTAAATATGAACAGTGGACTTAACCATTCAACACCAGTATTATGCAGCAAACCGAGTTTAATGAGATGCTTAAAAAGCTTCACGAGGAGCTTTCTTCAACAAAACCCTTAGACAACACCTCTATTGAGCTTTTAGAAAATATTCAGGATGATCTTGAAACCATTCTGGATGAAGAGCAGGAAACCGGTCAGGAGGAGCATCAAAGCCTCAGCGACAAGTTGCGGGATGCTGTGGATGAGTATGAAGAGTCGCACCCCAATCTCGTCATTGCCATGAAACATGTGCTGGATAGCTTAGCCAACATGGGCTTATAATTCTTATTATATGGATCTTGAAACCTATCGGGCGTTTTGCCTCTCCTTAAAATCCACCACCGAAGGCACCCCATTTGGTGATGATGCATTGGTGTTCAAAGTGGCAGACAAAATGTTTGCACTGGCCGACTTGAAAGTATTTAAAAGCATCAATCTCAAGTGCGATCCGGAAAAAGCTATAGAACTGCGGGAGCAGTACCCGGGTGTAATACCCGGTTACCACATGAACAAAAAACACTGGAACACCGTGGCTATGGATGGTACTATTCCAGATGATCTTATTAAAACCTGGACCCTGGAGTCATACAATTTAGTCGTGAAAAGCCTGCCAAAAGCCAAGCGTGAGAAACTCCGGGCATAACCGGCCGATTTAACTTACCCGCTTCCAGGTTTGTGTTCGGTAAAACAACCACAAATAGCCCCTCACGCAAAGGTTGCCGTTTTCAAGCCACATTTTACACTCGTAAACTGAGCCGTTATCGGGATCTAAAATAGTACCATCTTTAAGTTCATGTCCATCCAGCACCATATTGCGGATAATTTCCATACCAAGTATCTTTTGGTCTTTGCGGTCATCATCATTTGAGCACTTATCACAAATGGGATCCTGATCTTCATCAGGTTTCAGAAAAAGCTGGTTGATTTTGCCGAAATACTTGCCGTCTTTTTCAAAGATCTCTACAATAGAGGTTTCTTCGCCGGAATTTTCATCAAAGGATTTCCAGGATCCAAGGAATGGATTGGTTGTTTGCTCTGAAGTCATACGATTATGTTAGGTTTTTTTATGTTTTGAAGCCCATCTAAAGCACCTCATTTTCTAAGATATTGTCTTTATTTAGCAGTCGGTAATATAACCTTTAAACCTGAGTTACTCCTCCTGATCCATCGAGCCATACCAGTTGATCTTTCGAGAAAGGAACATGGTTAGGGCGATCACGGCAAACAAGCCAATACTGCCAATAAGCAACGAATAGGCTTCCATCTGCAGAATGGTGTATAGGAATACATAGAGCAAAACGAGTTCCAGAGAGACCAGCAAAGTGTCTTTCATGTTCCTGAAAATCTGCGCCGAATAGGCAGAGATAAGTCCGATAACTGCAACACTTGCAACCAAAAACGCCCAGTCCAGGCCGATGTGTTCGGCAAACGAAATCAAGAGTGAGTAAAATACGCAGAGCGCCAGCCCAATTAAAAAGTATTGAATGGGATGCACGCGTTTCTTTTGAGTGATTTCAGAGAGTATGAAAATCAAAAAGGTGAGCGATAGGAAAATAATGGCGTATTTCACCGAGCGCTCAGATTTTTGATACAAATCCACGGCAAAAATCAGGTCTACTCCAAACTTGGAATTAATGACCGGGTACTGGTTTTCCAGCCACTGCTGAGGATAGGTTCGGTTCAAGGCCAGAATGTTCCAGGAAGCTTCAAATCCCTGTTTTGATATGGTTCTTTCATCGGGCAGGAAAGCGCCGGCAAAGCTGGGGTCTTTCCAATCGGAGGTAAGCTGAACTGTGGTTTCTTTTCCCACCGGGATAAAGTTCAACGATTGGCTGCCATTGACATCCAGGGTAAATTCGAAAGTATTTTCGCCGGAATCTATTTTCCCGATCATGGCCGAGACACCCGAACTTAAGACATCGCGCGAAGGAATGCCCGGCCCGGCTTCGAAGGTGCTGTCGTTAAACCGGAAATTGATAAGTTTGTTGATGCCGCGCATATCGCTAATTCCGAAGCTCAGTGTGGTTTCATCATACAGGATCTGGCTCTCTCTGATTTTCCAGATCGAAAAATCCGGTTTTTGAAAGGTGCCGCTTAGTTTGAGCTCAGAAGAATAGACCACAACCTCGTAAATGCTTCGATAACGCACTTCGGGCGAGACACTGCCTTCTATGCGAAGCTCCGAAGGCAGAAAATGGGCATACTTTTTCACCACTTCTTTTCGCTCTTTGTAAGTGTTTTTCTCATCATCTTTTTCCCTGATAATCTGTGTAACCAGGTATGGGATGCTGAGTATAGGGCCACTTAGCATCTGCTCGTTAGCCCATTTGGAACTGACTTCGCGAATCACACGGTCGCGGGTTATTTCGCGTTCATAAATAATGGACTCTATCATAGAGGCCGGAATAAGCAAGAGCAGGGTTAAAACAGCTATAACAATAAACTTGAACGTGATGGACTCTTTTGCCCAGGTTTTAAAATCGCCGGCCATAGTGGTGTTTTTTTTAGGTTTTTTGTAGCGTTTTAACCTAAGATTAGGACTTCTTTTTGGGAGTTACAAGGGTGGTTTTAAGTGACATATGCTTAAATATGACTGAGGTTATCAGGCATATCCTCTCCCAAAGGAGAGAGTACTTTTAAAATCAATTATTTAACCTTCTTTTTCCGCTCAGAGCGCAAGCCGTGTTTAATAATCCACAAGGTTTCTTTGCTGGGATGATCCTGTTGCCATTCCGAAATGATCTGCCTGGCTAACCGGGGATTATCTTTCATGAGATCGTTGAGGTTATTACCCACGGACTTTTGTACAAACTTTTCCTTATCGTGCCGGAGGTTGGTGAGGATCTGTTTGTAGAGCTCAAACTCCTGAACAGCAGAGAGGCTTTTACTGGCCCAGGGCAATCGGGGTCTGAGCCCTTCGCTGGCAAGGCGGCGAACATGGACATTTTCATCCCGGCTCCATTTTAAGATGATCTTCATCGTGCTTTCAGGTTCGGCGGTAATGATCGGGCGAATGGCAAATTCACCCGTAAAACGCTTGGTGAGTTCATAAATAAAATCTAAGGAGAGCGGGATATGGGTTGTAGCATGGCGCTCCGCGTAACGGCCGACCGGCCAGAGCCACCAGCCATAAGTAAACATACCTGTTGTGGTTTCAAGCTCGGGGCCCAGAATTTGTGTGAATAATGAGAGATCTTGCTCATAGGTTCCGGTCAGGAATTTTTCAAAAGCGTCGGCAAAGAGATCTTGTCGCGCGGTAAATTCTTTTCCTTCCAATTGGCTGGAGATCCATTCAATAAAAGACTCTGATTGAAATTGTGGCCGGACTGCTACCAGTTTGCCGGCAAGCAGCTCTGCGCACTCATGGTCGTAATAATCCTTGAATTTTTTTGCCATACTTTTGAGAGGTGGTTGAGTATTTCAAATCTATAGCCTGTATGAGAAGCTCAGGCCCGCCACAAATCCACGGGTGAGACCTTCGGGGCGCTCATCCCGAACCATCAAGGGCAGGGCTGCATTTAATCGCATGGTATAGGTTGAAGATAACTGGTAGTCCAGGAACACGTTGGTGTTCAGCCTCAGGCCTTGTGAGCCTTCAATATCCAATTTGTTTCCCTTGGAATCTGTAAAGGAGTCGTTGGAAAGATGATAAACAGGCAACAGACTTGGGGTTAGAACCAGTGCATCGTTAAGCGTGATCGGGTAGGAGAGCCGCAAGATCAAATCCCCGCTGCGCTCAAATTCTTTGGTAGATTGAAATTTACTGAGTGATGACTCCGTAGGATAGTTTTCAGCCAGAAATTCATTGCTGTTTTGTGACAGGGGCTGCTGGAGCGCCAGGGCTACCTGGAAGTTATCTAAGTTAATACCAACTCCAACGATCAGATCAACCGTGCCCAGGCTGGATTGATAATCCATCGGAAGCGATAGGCCGTCTTTTTTGGCGTTTCCATCGCTTAAAGGGAATTTTGCGCCCAGGTTTAGATTCAATTGATCGGTGACTTTGTAGCTGGCAGAAGTAAAGAAATCAGACAAGCCAAATTCTGAGATCGAGTTCCCGCTTTGGGAGATAGAGGTTAGCCTGGCTTCAACACTTAGTTTTTGGCCAAGCTGATGCGAATAGGTTAAAAAGTTTGAAACAGTAAAGATGGAGCGATCGGCACTGCCGACCGATGAGCCAAAGCTCAGCCGGATATTTCGTTGCTCAAGCTCAGAACTTTGGTGATGCTGAAAGCTTCCCATAGTGCATGCACCGGCATCACTGCATCCCTGCGCAGACAGTGTTCCTGGTAGAAAAGCCGCAAAAAAAATAATCAGATTAAGCGAGAGCGTGGTTTTCATGAGCCTAGTGTGGTGATGGTTAAGGAAATATACTGGTTTGGCAGTTATAAGTTAAAACCTGTTTCATTCGGCTATCAGTTCCTTGCCAGCTTATTCATTGATACCGAAAAACTCAGATTAGGTAACTGTAATTTCTGGTTAAAGCGTCCGGGAATGGCCAGATCAGACTGTTAAACTTCTTAAAAAATACCCCTAAGATTCGTGTTTATTTTAATCACTAAAGAAAGTTTGTAAATTGCATGAAAACAATACCAAAGCATAGTATGGTGTATAATCTATCCAAATCACTTCCATTGCAGGTTTTTGCAATGATCCTGATCGCGATGATCTTATGGCCCGGCCGGTTAGCCGGACAGGTTGAGACCCGGGATAAACCACCTGAAGTAGGCATACGCGAGCATTTGGATGAGTATGTTCCTAATGCCACTTTTTTGGATCTGGACTCCTCTGAAGTCAGGTTGTCGGACCTGATCAACAAGCCCACCATCATTTCTTTTGTTTATTTCAATTGCCCCGGATTATGCAGCCCGCTGCTCGATGGCATTGCTGAAGTCATTGAGAAAACAGACCTGGAGCTTGGGGCCGACTACCAGGTGATCACCATCAGTTTTAACCCGGGGGATACGCCAAGTTTAGGCCGGGCTAAGAAAAAAAATTATACGGCCCAGGTAACCAAAGATGCCAATACCAAAGATCACTGGATATGGCTCACGGGCGACAGCCTGAATATACAGACCATCACCAATGCCATGGGCTTTCATTTCAAGCGAGATGGCAAGGAGTTTGCCCATTCGGCGGCCATTATGTTTGTAAGCCCTGAAGGCAAAATCACCCGCTATTTATATGGCACTTACTTTTTACCTTTTGATGTGAAATTAGCTGCCATTGAAGCCTCGGAGGAGCGATCGTCGCCAACGATTAACAAAGTCCTGAAATTCTGTTTCAGTTATGATGCAGAAGGCCGGAAATATGTGTTTAACATTAATAAAATTACCGGGGCTGTTGTCCTTTCCGGGGCATTGATTTTCTTTTTAACCCTGGTGTTAAAAAAACGAGGCTCAACTAACAGCGATAAACCCTCCTGATCATAACCTAACACGAGTTTATCAGTATGACCCATAGCACCCACCACAGCAGTTTTCTGGATAATCCGGAGAAGAAAAACCCGGTAATGGCCTGGTTGTTCTCTACCGACCATAAGCGCATCGGGTTGATGTACCTTTATCTGATCGGTGTGTTTTTTGTGGTGGCTGTTATCTTTGGCTTTTTTATGCGCCTGGAACTGATCGCACCGGGCAAAGACATCATGGAGCCCCAGCTTTATAACGGTTTGTTTACCATTCACGGGGTTATTATGATCTTCCTGTTCATAATCCCCGGCATACCGGCTGTGTTCGGTAACCTGATGCTACCGATCCTGATTGGCGCCAAAGATGTGGCGTTTCCCAGACTTAACCTGCTTTCGTTCTGGATCTATGTAATAGGCGCAGCTATGGCTCTGACAACACTGATGGCCAGCGACAAGATCCCCGACACGGGTTGGACGTTCTACGCCCCTTATAGCATCACTTCCAATACCTATGTATTGCGTGCGGTTTTGGCTGCATTTGTCCTGGGATTTTCATCGATTCTGACCGGGCTGAATTTTATCACCACCATTCACTGGATGCGGGCGCCGGGAATGGATTGGTTTAAAATGCCGCTTTTTTGCTGGACACTTTACTCAACTGCCTGGATCCAGCTTTTAGCTACACCGGTTGTTGGCATCACGTTATTGATGATCGCTGCTGAACGCTATCTGGGAATCGGGCTGTTTGATCCATCACTTGGTGGTGATCCGATTTTGTATCAGCATCTGTTCTGGATTTATTCGCATCCGGCTGTTTATATCATGGTGCTGCCGGCTATGGGTGTTGTGAGTGAAATTTTACCCGTGTTTGCCCGTCGCCGTATTTTTGGTTACAAAGCCATTGTTTTCTCGAGTTTAGCCATAGCCTTTATCGGCTACCTGGTGTGGGGCCACCATATGTTTACATCAGGTATGAGCGGTCCGGCCAGGATCATCTTTTCATTTTTAACCTTCCTGGTGGCAGTGCCTTCGGCCATCAAAGTCTTCAACTGGGTAGCCACACTGTATAAAGGTTCTATCGATCTTAAACCCCCGATGCTTTACATGATCGCCTTTATATTTAATTTTATGATCGGCGGACTTACCGGCCTGGTTAATGGTGCCTTGGCCACCGACGTGCATGTGCATGATACTTATTTTGTGGTGGGGCATTTTCACTATGTGATGTTTGGCGGCACCGGTTTTGCGTTTTTTGGCGCCATGTATTACTGGTTTCCTAAAATCTACGGGCGTCTCTACAGCATCAAGTGGGCCAATATCGGATTCGGGATCATGTTTTTCGGGTTTAACGTGCTCTATTTTCCAATGCTCGTGGTTGGTATGATGGGTATGCCCAGGCGGTATTACGATTATTTGCCTGAATTTCACCTGCCCAACATTATCTCAACCGTTGGCTCCTGGATCCTGGTAGTGGGTTTATTTATTGTACTGGCCAATGTGATCCACGGGGCATTAAAAGGTGAGCGATGCGGCAAAAATCCCTGGCGTGGCCTTACCCTGGAGTGGCAGATCGAGTCGCCTCCGATCGAGGAGAATTTTGAGGTTTTGCCTCAGGTAACCGAACCGCCATACGAATACAAAGATTAACTTAGCAAAAACCACCGACCATGTCAACAGCGTTGCACGAGGAACATACCCGGGAAATGGCTTCAAAAATGGGCATGTGGCTGTTTTTGTTTACCGAACTGTTGTTGTTTGGCGGCTTATTCCTGGTCTATACCATTTATCGGTATCTGAACCAGGAGAGCTTTACCGCGGCCAGCCAGGAACTGGATTTAACAATGGGTATCATAAACACGGTTATTCTCCTAACATCCAGTCTTACTGTAGCCCTGTCCATTACGGCCATTCAAAATAAGAATCGCAAGCTGTCGGTGGCCATGCTCTGGACAACCATCGTTTTTGCATTGCTGTTTTTGTTCAATAAGTATTTTGAGTGGCAACACAAGTTTCATCTTGAGATCTATCCCGGCACAGACACTTTTCGTTCGTTGCCGGATGGAGAAGGGCTGTTTTTTTTATTGTATTATTTCATGACGGGATTGCATGGGGTTCATGTGGTGATCGGTACCATTTTTTTGCTGATTGTACTCAAAGATGTACTTCAGTATAAAATTTCGGCCGAAAACCATACCCTGCTCGAAAATGGTGGCCTTTATTGGCATTTGGTTGATCTGATCTGGATTTACCTGTTTCCATTATTTTACCTGATCCATTAAACCGTGGCATAGTGAAACGAATCATTGAACATAACCTTGGGTATTTTTCAACTATCATGGTGTGGGTGGCCCTGATTGTGCTGTCAGTGGTTACCGTGCAGGTTGCCCAGTACGATTTCCGGGAATTTACCGTTGCAGTTGCTTTGCTGATCGCTTCAGCCAAAGCCGTGATCGTAGCGATGTATTTCATGCACTTAAAGTTTGAAAGCAAACTACTGATCATAATGGTGGGTATTACCGTACTCATTTTTCTTTCTTTTATCATTTTAACTCTGGTAGATTATTGGACACGATAATGAACACAGGAGCCTCCAGCTTTGTAGAAGGTGTTGATCTGGCCTTTTGGGTAACCATCGGGATTTCAGTGGTATTTTTTGTGGCAATTATGGCCGTTATCCTGGTGTTTATTGTGAAGTATCATCGATCGAGGCATCCCAACCCGGTGGATGTCAAAGACAATTATACCCTGGAAGTGCTCTGGACCATTGTACCAACCGTGCTTTTTTTGCTGATGTTTTATTACGGGTTTATCGGCTACACACCAATGCGTGAAGTTCCCAGCGGTGCTTTGGAAGTGAGAGTAACGGGTATGATGTGGTCGTGGTTTTTCGAATACGAAAACGGCAAGAAAAGTAATGTCTTGATTGTGCCAAAAGATAAACCTGTTCGGTTAAACCTCTACTCTCCCGATATCCTTCACAGCTTTTATGTGCCGGCATTCCGCGTCAAAGAGGATGTGGTGCCCAATGTAGATAACTACATGTGGTTTAAAGCCCAGCTTTTGGGTGAGTACGATATTCTGTGTGCCGAGTATTGTGGCGAACGCCATGCCTATATGATCAGCAAGGTGATCGTGAAGGATGAACGCGATTTTCTGGCCTGGTATACCGCAGAAGAAAAAGACACACACATGGAACTGACTTCTGTCGGGTTTCAGACATCCCAGGAATATGGATGCCTGGGCTGCCACTCCAGCGATGGTACCAAAATGTATGGACCCACGTTTAAAAATCTCTTTGGGTCTGAACGAACCGTTGTGCTTGAAAACGGAGAAACCACAACCGTGGTGGCCGATGAAGCCTACCTGAAACGTGCGATTCTGGAGCCGGATGTTGAGTTGATTGAAGGGTTCAGAAAAGGCGCGATGCCTTCCTATAAAAGCCGCATGAGCGATGAAGAAGTTGAGCAAGTGATTGAATACATTAAATCAAGGGATGAACAATAACAGGCAACATTGGGTTTCGATACTCCTTGAGCTTAGCAAGATAAAAATCACAATTCCTATAGCGGCAACCACGTTCCTGGGGTATTTTTTAAACAACCAGGCTTTCGGGCAAGGACTGTGGCTCACTACCGCCGGGTTGTTTTTGATATCCTGCGCCTCGGCAGCCTTAAATCATCTCCAGGATAAAGATATTGATGCCCTTATGTGCCGAACCTCTAAGCGGCCTCTGCCATCCAAACGAATCTCCCAAACATCGGTAATGATTCTCATTGCAGTTGAATTTCTCATGGGTTCGCTCCTTTTGTATGACGGCTCAAACCTCCTGGCTTTAACTCTGGGATGGTTTGCCTTGTTCTGGTACAACGCCATTTATACCCCTTTAAAACGCCATACGGCTCTTGCTGTTTTGCCCGGCGCCTTTATCGGGGCATTGCCTCCGGTTGTCGGTTGGGTGGCTGCCGGTGGCGGGTGGTTCGAGCGGCCCGCACTTTTACTTGGCGCGTTTATGTTTTTGTGGCAGATCCCGCATTTTTGGATGCTGTTGGTTCAAAAGACTCAGGAATATAAAACAGCCGGCCTGCCCACACTCAGCGATCGCTTTTCATTAAATGAAATCAGGGGATTTATTCTGTTTAGCATTGCGCTGATGCTTGGCTCAGCCCTGGCGATCCCGTACTTTACTGTTATGGTCCATAACCTGGGCGAAACGATGCTTTATATACTTGTCCTGGGCTTGCTGATCTATTATGGCCTGATCCATAAAAAGCGCGGCCTTGATTTCACCCGGCGTGAGCCTTTTGTAGCCATTAATTTGTTTGCTTTAGCCATGTTAGTATCTGTTTTCCTGGACGCATTAATCTCTTAATCTGAATATATATGAAACACGTTACTCTTATTCTCGGGCTCTGTTTAATCCTGATTGGCTGCCAGACCAAATCAACCGATAAATCCAACAATGCTTTTCAGCAAGTGCCTGTCTCCTCGGTCTCTTTTCAGGTTGAAGGCATGACATGCCAGGGCTGCGAAAAAGCCATTGAAAAAGCTGTTCAAAAACTACCGGGTGTAAAAACGGTAAAAGCCAGCCATGCGGAGAAAAACACCGTGGTTGAATTTACGGAAAATGAGATCAGCCAGTCTGAACTGGCAGAAGCCATTAAGAAAACCGGGTATAAAGTGATTGAGAAAAAGGAGTGAATGGGTTTTTTTCTGAGTCAGGATTAAATTCACAGCTGCTTATTTCAATCCGATGAACACGAAATACAGATGCCGGATCTGGGTCTATAACCACATCAGATGATCCGGCATCCGGATAAAAGGCCAACCTGCACAAATCCGATCATTTCATTTCCATTTCAATAGTGCTGCCATCTTCCAGGTTATTTGGCGGGTGGGAGATGACAAGATCACCTTCTGATAAGCCTTCCACTACTTCAACATTAAACCGTGAGCGTTTGCCTGGCGTAATCCCAACTTTTTTGGCCTCGGAGCCCTCCACTTTATACACGGCCCACCCCGTATTGGAACGGAACAGGGCATTTTGAGGCACTTGCAGAACCTCTTGGCCTTCCCAAAGAATAATGCGAGCTTCGATACGGAAATTATCCCCAAGGCGGGGCTCGGGTTGTTCAAGCTTGGCGATAATATTCACGCGCTTCTCTTCAATACCCAGTGCCGAGATTTTTGTATAAGCAGCGGGCTCTATACGCTCCACATAAGCCGTTAATGGATTTTTCCCTCCCCAGTTTTCAATCAGAACTTTTTGGCCGGTTTCAACTTTCACAGCATCGCTTGAAAGCACATCAATCACAATATCCATGTTTTCTTTATCGCCGATGGTGGCAATCGGGGTGCCGGCCGGAACCACGCGCTCGCTTTTTTCGTGCAACCTGAGCAATGTGCCCGAAACAGGGGCTTTCAGCGCCAGTTTCTGCTGCCGGTTACTCTTTAATGCAGCTTTCAGGGCGCCAAGCTCATAGCTGGCTGCACTGGCGCGAAGCTCGGAGCTTTGAAGCTGCTTTTCCAGAACCTCTACCCGGGTTTGCTGCTGATCGAACTTCTCTTGCGAAATAGCCCGGCTGCTTAATAGGTTTTGATAACGACCCAGGTTTTGTTTTTCAAGCGTAAGGCTTTTTCGGACTTCTTCTACTTGTGCTTTAGCCGCAGCAAGCGTTTGCCCGGCGCCGTTTATACGTTCGGATAGCTCGCTTTGCTGCCTCGGATCAAGTGGCGGGGGCGACATGCTGGCTACCATCTGGCCTTTTCTTAGCCGGATACCTTCCTTGAGATCAATCCGGTGAAGGGTACCGGTAATGGGTGCGGCTACACGGAAGCATTCGTATACCGTTGTGGTGCCTTCTTCCCGTAAGGTTACCTGAAACGGCCCGCTTGCAACTTTAACCGCCTTAACGGCAATGGGGTCGGGACGCATGGCCACATACAAGAGCAAGAACAATAAAACACCGGACAGGCCGGCCCATAGTTGTTTTTTTGAAATAGGCAGGTTCATGATTTATTCCCGGGTTTTCAGAACCTCAATCAGATCGAGGTGATGGAGTCGTTGTTTGATGATCCATCCTGAAATGATGGCAACCGTTACGGTCACTAAAAAGGCAAAAATTAAATTATCGGCACTCAGCACAAAAGGCATTCGAAAAATTTCTGAGTCGTATGCAGCAGGCATTAATGTGAGCAGCCACAGTCCGATCAAAAACCCTATGGGTATGCCTAATGCGGTTAATATGGCTTGTTCGCTCAGTAAAATAGCTGAAATTTCCTGTTTTGTCATGCCCAGGACCCGCAAGCTGGCCAGTTCACGACCGCGTTCTGAGAGGGATATCCGGGCACCGTTATACACCACGGCAAACGCAATGGTACTGGCAAAAAGGGTCAGGATAAAGGTGGTAAAGATCATGCTGTCGGCAATATCATCCGAAAAACTCTCTCTCATGGCTTTGATGAAGAGCGAACCTGTAATATTGGGCATATCTTTAAAGGCTGCATAGAGCGAATCTTTATAAGCCGGATCAATGGTCAGTAAGGCCGCGTTAGCCACATCTCTAGCTCCGGAGAGCTTTCCCAGCTGATCGTTTAGCATGTAGGCCGAAATACCGAACATTTCATCAATGGTGCCGCTTAAAACCACGTGGTGCATCTTTTGCTCGCCTTGCAGGAAGGAAACCATCAGGGTATCGCCGGGTTGAAGACCCAAAATTTCAGCCAGTTTTGTGGTTAGTAACAGGCCGTTTTCGGGAATGGATACCTGTTGCAGCTTGCTGTCTATCAGTGGCCGAAGCCTGGAGTCGGGTTCCAAACCATTGATCCCGATACGCCGGGTATGATGCTTATAGCGCAGGCGGGCAGGCTCGGTGCGCATGAGTTCCACATGCTGAACGCCTTTGATGTTTTGAAGGTCGTACATTACCGATTTTGGCAGTGGTTCGGTAAAGATCAGGGTCAGGTCTTCGTAGTGCTTCAAGTCGAATTCCACATGCATCATGTGGTTCATGGCGTCGGCCATGTACCGGCCGGTGATCATGATAGAGACCGCAAAACCGATCATGATGGCCGAGAGGGTAGATTTCCAGCAGCGGCGTTCCAGGTTCCGAATAATGATCCGCCAGGGAACCGACACCCATTTTTTAAGGCCAAGTTTTTCGAGCCAAAACGCCCTGAACACTGCCGGTGCATCCGGGCGCATGGCCTCGGCCGGCGGCAGTTTTATGGCTGCTTTTACGGCTGAAATTGAACCCAGGGCTACCGCTGCTGCGCTCAAGCTAACCGACATAATGGCTTCGTGAAATCGAAACACATAATCCAGGGCAGGGAAGTGAAAGAAAATGGTGTAGTAATCCGTAAGCCCCTTTCCGCTCCAGATACCCATTAGGGTTCCCAACAGGCCGCCCAGGGCAATGGGGATCAGGGAAAAGCCCATATAATGCAGCCCGACACGGCGGTTGGAGTAGCCGAAGGCTTTTAAAATGGCAATTTCATCGCGCTGGGTGCTTACCAGGCGTTTGAGGATGATATTCAGCAAAAAGATAGCCACACCCAGAAAAATCGATGGCACGAACGTGATCATTGAAGCAAATTGCTTGATCTCATCACTGATGAACCTATGCGAGATGTGCTCATCCCGGCCATAGGCCCCAAGTGAGCCATACGGTTTAAACAAGGCATCCAGCTTCTCAATCACGTCTTTTTCCACCGCATCGTGCCGGAGCGTAAGCACCAGGTTATTGAATGACCCCGACATGTTAAAGGCGGCTTCCAGGGCTTTTTGATTGACCCAAAATGCCCCGAACCTTTTGTTATCGGCAAAAAACGCCCCGCTCTGGACTTCGTAAATGTATTCCGGCGAGAGCCCGGTGCCGACAATACGAAATGCGTCTTTTCGACCATTTACAATCGCCCTGATCTCATCGCCAACCTTGAGCTGATTTGCCTCGGCAAAGGCTTCACTAACGATCACTTCATCGTGATTTTCTGGGTTCAATCGGCGGCCATCGCGGATAAATAAATCGTTTAGAATCGGTGCGTTTGTCGGGGGCAACGATACAAACTGGCCGGTGGCCGGTTCATCCAGACCGGGAATATCCAGCGAGACATCAAACACCAGCCGGGTAGAGACACCCGCCACGCCTTCGATGGCCTTTACCCGCTCACGGTAGCTGTTCGGGGCGCGTTTAACATGCACAAACACATCACTGAACCGGTAATCGCTGTAATAATTGTCTTTTGAGCGGATCAACGATTCTTTAACACTGCTCATGGAAACAAACACCATCACCCCGCAGGCTACCACCAAAGCCACGGCAATCAGTTGCCCTTTCATGTGCAGGGCTTCGCGGTAGAGCTTTTTATGAATAGCAGGTAGCGGCATGTTAGTTTTGTTTAGCCTGGCTCACCAAACCAGCTCTGATGGCGATTTTTTATCCATGTTGCACATCTCTTCAATAACTTCGCCACTTCTGAGTTTTATCACCCGATCGGCCATTTGGGAAATGGAGGCGTTATGGGTGATAAGCACCGTGGTGGCACCCAATTCTTTGTTTATGCGTTCAATCACTTCCAGTACCACTTTTCCGGTTTTATAATCCAAGGCCCCGGTTGGTTCATCACAAAGCAAGAGTTCGGGCTGTTTGGCTATGGCGCGGGCAATGGCCACTCGTTGCTGCTCGCCACCTGAAAGCTGTGAAGGAAAATGGTTCTGGCGTTCAGCCAGGCCTACAAGCGATAATGCGTCGCTGGCAGGTAGTGGATTTTGGGCGATGTCGGTAACCAGTTCCACATTTTCCAGGGCGGTAAGACTCGGGATCAGGTTATAGAACTGAAACACAAACCCAACGGTTTTTCGACGGTACTCGGTCAGGGTGTCTTCGTCGGCATGGGTGAGGTTTTTTTGCCGGTAAAAGAAGGAGCCGGAGGTGGCGGTATCCAGCCCGCCAATAATGTTGAGCAAGGTTGATTTACCACTACCCGATGTGCCCAGCAACACCGTCAGTTCATGTTCCTGGAATTCCAGGGATACCGATTTAAGGGCGGGTACTTCAACTTCGCCCATTATATATATTTTGGAGAGGTTTTGAGTTTTAAGAACAACAGCGGGAGAGGTATGTTCTTCTTGAACTTTCACGTTTATGGGTTTAAAACGTTGAACATCATAAACACATTTAAACTATAGTCAGCTATAGCATGATACCGGTAAGTGATTTATCGGTTCAGGGTTTTCTTAAGCAATTTGCGTTCGGGGCAGTCTTCAAACAGGCTGTGGTTCATTTCCAAAGCCGGTTCGGGAACATCCACACGGCCAAGGACTTTGGCCGGAACGCCGGCTGCTGTGCAATGCGGTGGAATATTTTTCAGGACCACGCTGCACGCGGCAATTTTAGCGCCTTCGCCCAATTCGACATTACCCAGGATCTTGGCACCGGCACCAATCAGGACGCCATGGCGGACTTTAGGATGACGGTCGCCGGTTTCCTTTCCTGTACCACCCAAAGTAACTTCGTGCAGCATCGAGACATTATCTTCAACCACGGCCGTTTCGCCAATAACCAGGCTGGTGGCATGGTCGATAAATATTCCCCGTCCGATTTTAGCTCCCGGATGAATATCGGCGGCAAATTCCTCCGAGATTCGGCTCTGCAGGAACAAGGCCATGGTATCCCGATCGTTGTTCCAAAGCCAATGTGCTACCCGGTAAGATTCCAGGGAATGGAATCCCTTGAAAAACAACAAAGGCACGTGAGCTTTTATTGTTGCCGGATCGCGATCAACAACAGCCAGAATATCGGCACGCAGAATGCAATCAATTTCATCGATACCGGCATAGGCTTCCTGGAAAATTTCCATCAGGTGATCGGTGGAAAGAATCGGATTGGAAAGTTTATGAGCCAGATGGAAGATCAGGGCTTCTCTGAGCGTTTCGTGTTTTAAAACCGTTTCTTCAAGAAATTTGGAGAGAATTGGTTCGGTCTTTAACTGTTTTTGGACTTCTTTGCGGATCACATCCCAAAGTAGTGTGTTTTGTTCAATGCCCATACGAATATCCCAGCGGAATTAAGATTGCAATGCATTCAAGATACAAAATATTGATGGTTTTGAAAGCACAAGGTTTTATGAAACCTGCTTTGATGAGTCCAGAGACTGAGTTAAAGCCGCGTACTCTTTTTCCAGAAATTCAATAGCAGCCTGACGATCGTAAGGGATCAGACCATCTATTATGGCGTTTTCCATATTTTTTTTCAGCATGCCCACCAGCTTGCCTTCAGCAATATTAAACATGTCCATAATCTCGGAGCCATTGAGGGGCGGGCGCCATTTGGCCAGCAGATCTTTTTCGGTGACCTCTGATATTTTTTGCTCTACATTTGCAAAATTGGCCATAATGCGTTGAACTTTCCTGGGATTTTTGCTGGTTACATCGGCCCGGCAGAGTTTCATCAAATCGTCCAGGTCTTCACCGGCGTCGTACATCAACCGGCGAACAGCCGAATCGGTGATCTCTTCGTGCGAAAGCGGGATCGGGCGTAAATGCAGGCGCACCAGTTTTCTGACATAATCCAGCTTTGAGAGTGGAAAACTCATGCGTTTGAACAGTTTCGGGAGCATGTTGGCGCCAACGGCATCATGCCCGTGAAAAGTCCACCCGGCGCCTTGCCGGAAACGCTTGGTTCGTGGTTTACCCACATCATGAAACAGTGCGGCAAACCGCAGCCAAAGATCCTGGCCGACTTCAGAGATATTATCAACCACTTTCAGGGTGTGATAAAACGTGTCTTTATGGCCTACACCATCAACCTGCTCCACCCCGGCCATTAATGAGAGCTCGGGTAAAAATTCATCCAACAGCCCGGTTTCGTAAAGCAACCCCAGACCAACAGAAGGCAGAGGGGAGAGCATGATCTTAAACAGCTCATCACGGATGCGTTCTTTGGAGATAATGCTTAAACGGCCATGCATGGTTTTAATAGCCTCAAGTACATCCGGCTGGATCGTAAAACCCAGTTGCGAGGCAAACCGCACGGCGCGCATCATGCGCAGGGGATCGTCGGAAAAGGTCTGCCCGGGCTCCAGTGGTGTTCGGATGAGCTTTTGTTGCAAATCCTCCAGGCCATGGAACAGATCAACCTTTTGGCCAAAAGTGGCCTCGTTTAACGAGAGCGCCAAGGCATTGATGGTAAAATCCCGTCGGCTGAGATCGTCTTGCACGGTGCCGATCCCGGTAATGGGTTTGCGTGAATCCGGGTTGTAGCTTTCTTTACGTGCGCCCACAAATTCGAGCTCCAGCTCGCCTTCTGCAGCATCAGGTATGGATAAACGGGCGGTGCGGAAGCGCTCAAAAAAAACAAATCCATGGCCGTTTAATTCTTTTTGAACCTGTTTGGCAAACGGTAATGGGTTTCCCACCACCATAATATCTATATCTTTATTGGGACGCGCCAGCCAAAGATCCCGGACATAACCACCTACGCAGTATGCTTCTATGGAAAGGGCATCGGCTATTCGACCAAGGGATTGAAAGAGGGAATAATGTTTGCAGTTTTCAGAAAACTGGTTGTCCATGGGCACTGTTTATCTAGCGGTAAAACGAAATGTATAGAATATAAAAGTTAAACGAAAAAAAAAATCCTGTTAGGGCTATTGGGACATCAATTCGTATAAACCTGCCATTTTCATGCTTAGGAAAAACACGTGACGGTTTTGAATTTAATATGTGGAAGGCACATCCAGATCCACACAAATGATAAAGTCGGCACGCCCCAGGTGCTCTTCACTGAGCTCGTGGATGTTTTCCTGGTTGACCGTTGAAATGGTACCGAGGTTCAAATCCGGCTGGCTTTGCCTCAGGTACCACACAATACCTTCGTAAAAATCGGTATGGAAACGACCATTGATATGTATAAACAAGTGGTCGGGTGAATGATTTTCCAGGATAAAATGCGCCATGGTGGCATCTTTCATGGCCTGGGCCTTAACCAGCGCCGGTGTGCCATGCCCATGACCCATGCTCAGGATCTTTTTGTATTGGGGAAGATCAGGATCAAATGCAATCGGCAATGGCGCAATCCAGGCTTTCTCCCCGTCGCTTAGCGAATCCAGAGAACTAAAACTGCCGGATTTAAAAACCAGGTTGGCAAAAGGACGCGGCAGGTTTGTAGCGATAAACGGGATCTGGTTGGTTTTGGCATAATTTACCAGCGGTGCATAATCGGTTTTAAAATTTGACCAAAGCCTGGCCAGCGAGTCTAAACCGTCCAGGCCGATCTGGCCGGAGAGATATTTATCTAATGCTTCCTGGTTGTCGGTTTCTATCATCTCTGCGCCAATTTTAAGCGACCTTGTTTTGGAAAGGTCTTTAGCTAATTCTACCTGAAGCCAGTGCGCAATGGGGTTATCGTGAAGTTCTCCAAACAGCACCATTTCTTTTTGTTTCAGGCTGTCCAGCATGGCCTGGTAAGTGATGGCTTCACCGCGGGAGTTATAGATGATATAGGTTGATTTATTATGTTCGACATAAAACAACGAACTATCCACCAGCAGTATGAGCAGAAGCAGGGATTTGATCATGGTTGTTTTTTAAAAAGTTAGACGTTTTAAAAGCAAAGATTTAACTCATGCTTTAAAAAGCGCCTGGCTTTCTTTGATCTTTTCGGTGATTTGAATAGCCACATCCAGTGCCTGGCGACCTTCCTGTGCTGTTACAACGGTTGGCCCGCCTGTTTGAATAGCCTGGATAAATGATTCCAGTTCACATTTTAAAGCATTGATCTTTGGAATATCGGGGCTTAAAAATTCAAGTTTCTTTTCGCCCAGAGCTTCCTGTATATCTCCGAACAGCGAGATGATCTTCTCTGTTGCAAATTCTTTCAATGAACTTTGGCTTTTCATGGGCTCATCAACAATGCGGAATACTTCAGCTTTGCCTGCCGTAAGGTCTAAAGAGGCATAACTGTTGGGATGGGTGCAGAAAAAGCGGATCTTGCGTTCTTTTTTGCGGCTGATTCGGCTGGCACTTACATTGGCTACTGCGCCATTATCAAATTCCAGGCGTGCGCTGGCCATGTCCAGTTCATCGGAGAAAACCGATATTCCGGAGGCCGATATCCGGTTGACTATAGCTTTTACCAGCGAGAGAACAAGATCAATATCGTGGATCATCAGATCTAAGATCACCGAAACATCGGTTACGCGTTTCGAAAATCCAGAAAGCCTTTCGGCGGTGATAAAAATGGGTTTGCCAATTTCGGACTCGATGGCTTGTATGGCCGGATTGAAGCGTTCGATATGGCCAACCTGGATCTGGCACTGATTGGCTTCAGAGAGTTTTATCAGTTCATCGGCTTCTTCGACCGTGCGGGTGATGGGCTTTTCAATAAACACATGCAGCTTGTTCTGGAGCAAAAACCGGGCAATCTGATGATGCGAACTGGTGGTTGTGGCAATGATGGCGGCATCGCACTCGGAAGCCAGGTGGTCCATACTTTCAAATGTGCCGGTATTGTATTTAGAGGCCATTTCTGAGGCGCGCTGCTGGTTCAGATCAAAAACGCCCGAAAGAATTACCTCTTTGTTTTCTTGTGAAATTTCGCGAAGCAGTTTCGTGTGGAACTCACCGAGTTTTCCAACACCAACCACGGCAAGTTTTAAAGGTGCATGTGACATACAGAATATGGTTTAGTTCATCAGGTAGCTTAATGTAAGAAAAAATCAGGTAGTGGGAGGCCGTTAAGCGGATAATCAGGATTTTGATGGTCTTGGCCGAATGCCTTCCGGTTTGAATTTTTCGGGATATTTAGCCGAAACAGGCGTGTAAAAGGTTTGGATTCTTTTAAAGTCGCCAGCCATGTTACCATTTGGATAAAGCACGGGTCCCAGACCGCATTCTTTGCTTTTGTAGTCGGCATAGCCTAAAACAATCGGAACGCCACCTTCACGGGCGATGTGGTAAAAGCCACTCTTCCAGAACGACACCGGTTTTCGGGTGCCTTCCGGTGTAACCACCAGGAAAAACTCTGGTTTGGATTCCATAGCATTCAGGATCTGTTGAACCGTATTTTGCCGCGCACTCCGATCCACCGGAATGCCACCGAGCAGTTTCATTACAAATCTGAAAGGCGGTTTAAACAAGGTATGTTTTCCAATCCAGTATGGTTTTCGTTTTGAGTGCCAGGCAATCAGGAGCATGAACAGGAAGTCCCAGTTAGAGGTATGCGGGGCCCCGATAACCACAATTTTCTCTGGTAGTTGAGCTTGTGAGGAAAATTGCCAGGATGAAAAAAAGAAAAACAATCTTGCGATCCAGTACGTTATAAGCTTCATTAGACGGAGCTGCTTACCGAAGAAGGTGTAACTTCAACTTCGTAGTTAAACAAGGTGTAAGCAATCATGCAGGAGAAAAAGACCAAAAAACCACCCATCAGGTACGGGGCATGGATATCGAACCCGTAGAGTACACTACCGCTAAACGGACCAATAATTCGTGCCATTGAACCAACCGACTGGTTTATGCCCAGTATCTCGCCTTGCTCGTGATCGGGCGTATACATTGAGATCAAGGATGAACCAACCGGGATGATCAGTCCATTACCGGCTGCCAGCATTGCCAAAAAGATCAATCCTAAGGTAAAGAGTGAATCGCTGGGCAGGTAAGGAATAAAGACCAGGCCGATAGCCACCATTATGGTTCCGATTAAAAAGACTTTCCGCTCACCGAGGGACTTGGTAATTTTACCAAGCATAAATCCCTGTACCACTACGGAAACCACACCAACAAAAGCAAACAAGTACCCTATGCTCTGGTCGGTAGCAAAATAGTGTTCTTTCCATAAAAGTGCGGCACTGACCTGCATATTGACAAATGCAAACAAAAACAGGAAGGTAACGATCATGATTCTGGAAACAGCCGGTCTCTGGAAGGCTTCAATCATTTTACCGGGATTAAAGAATTGCACCCTGGCCTGAGGATTCTTTTTCTTGATAGATTCAGGTAAAAGAAAATAGGCCATTACAAGATCGAGCAGGGTAAGTGCAGCGGCCACATAACCCACCCATTCAATACCATAAAAGGTTTTTAGAAAACCACCCAAAGGCGGGCCAACAACAAAGCCTAAACCAAACGCCGCCCCGATGATCCCCATGGCCTTGGATCGATTGGAGCTGTCGGTAATATCGGTAATATAGGCCTGGGTTGTGGAGATATTGGCCGATCCAATACCGGCTAACACACGAGAGACGATCAAGAGGAAAATGGTATCTGCCTGTGAAAAGATCAAATAAGAAACCGATGAGGTGGCAATGCTGATAAGAAGCACAGGTCGCCGGCCGATTTTATCGCTGATCGTACCCCATATAGGTGCGAAAAAAAACTGCATGATTGAGAAACTGGCAGCGATCATGCCAATCATAAAAGGCGATGCACCAATATCTTTTGAATAGGTTGGCAGCAATGGTAAAACAATGCCGAACCCTACCAGGTCAATGAAAATGGTAAAGAAAAGAACAAAAAGAGGCGATTTTTTCATGAACAAGAAACGCTGGTTTTTTTAACGATGGTTTGTAATCCTCATAACAGCAAACTCCGAGGGGAATATAAGAAAGCTTAAGGAATTAATAGCTGATGATGTATTATTTATAGCCACGAATCCCTGAAAATTTGAAACGTCTTACCACAGAAAATTGATTAAAACAGTGGTTTGTATCTACTTTAAAACACTAATCATAAAAACCTATGGCAAAATTAGACCTTTTAGAAGTGGGTGCTCCGGCACCCGGCTTTGAAACCGTGGATCAGGATGGGAATACCGTTAAACTGGATGATTTTAAAGGCAAAAAAGTAGTCCTCTATTTCTACCCGAAGGACGATACCCCGGGTTGCACCAAGGAAGCCTGTGCATTCAGAGATAATCTGCCCAAGTTCGGTGATCTGAATGTTGAGGTGTTGGGCGTGAGTGTCGATAGCGAAAAGAAACACAAAAAGTTTGCTGATAAGTACGAACTGCCTTTCAAATTACTGGTGGATGAAGAAAAGTCTATCGTTCAGGCCTACAAAGTATGGGGACTGAAAAAAATGATGGGGCGGGAATACATGGGTACCAACCGGGTTACTTATATCATTGATGAAGATGCCAGGATCATGAAAGTTTATCCTAAAGTGAAACCCGAAAAACACGCCGAAGAAATTCTCCAGGATATCTCTGCCTGAACTTAACGGGCAGGTGCATAGCCCTGCCCAATCCTTTTTTATCCCTTTATAACTTTGCCAGTTAGATGAATACCATTAAAAGGTTTGGTTCATTGCATGTTTTTTTTCAACTTTCAAGGTAAAGCAGATGTAAGGGGTTACAGGCAGTAATTTAAATATGATTTTATGATGGATGAGAACATGATTCCCAAAAAAGGGATGCTATTGATTGCTTCGCCGGATTTGTTGGATCCAAATTTTAAACGCTCCGTTGTTTTAATTTGCGAACATGGCCAGGAAGGCTCGTTTGGTCTTATCTTGAATAAACCGCTGAACATCAAGATCAGTGATGCGGTTGAAGACCTTGCTGATTGGGATCTGCCTTTAAATGTCGGCGGTCCGGTTCAGAACAACACCATACATGTCCTGCACCGCAGGGGAGATCTTATTTCGGATTCTGTGGAAGTATATGATGGCGTGTACTGGGGCGGCAATTATGAAGAAATTCAATCCCTTGTGAATACCAACCAGCTCAATACCGATGATTTTAAGTTTTTCCTTGGTTACTCGGGTTGGGGCGTGGGACAGTTGGAGGACGAAATGAAAGAAGACTCCTGGTACCAGGCCAGTGCCCATAAGGAGATGGTTTTCAGTAATGTACCTGAAAAAATGTGGTCGCAGGTCTTGCGCCGAAAGGGTGGCGATTATGCCATTATTGCCAACACGCCCGAAGATGTACGGTTAAATTAATGATGTTTTGAAACATTGTAAAAAATCCGTATGTATGATAAAATTACAGGGCCGGTTTTTTACCGGCTTTGTTATTGAAAATGTTCTTTACAAGTTTGGGGATGACAGGTTTCGACAGGGTATGAGTAAAATTTGGTTGCACTCCGAGTTTCAGCATGGATGGACTCGTTAAAGAAGTCTATGCAAATCTAAATGCAGACGATCATTCGTATGCAATGGCTGCCTAATTAGCACATAGTTAATTAATCAGTCACACCCGGTAAGGGAAGCGCTTACACCGAACTTACCCCGGTGGTATAAAATTAGCGCTTGAGCTTTTAGCTCGCGCATGTAAGCTTCACATTGGTTTGTCAGGTTTCCGGTGTGAATATTTAATCAGACTAGCAGGCTGATCGCTGTCGGTGGCGACGCAGGCTGCGAACTTCCAATCATCGAAGATGAGTGTGGGAGCCACTTTGAACTGTACTTTGGACGCGGGTTCGAGTCCCGCCATCTCCACCATTTTTATGGTGACAACCCGTCTCTGCAGAGTGATTCTCTGGGTAGGCGGGTTTTCTTTTTCCACTTGTATTCAAAGGGTTTCGGCCGCTTTGACATCTTTCCGAAGCCTCTCTCCACCCACCTGATTCTCTCTATTCTCCCGACGTTCATTCTCTGTTTGGGGCGGTATTCTCTGTTTTGTTCGGACAGGGTCCGACACGCGTCCGGTTACAGATATCCTTTCAGATTAAGCATTTAGCCAAATGACGGTATTTTGCGGTTGTGTTAAGACATCGAATGGTCGGGGCAAACCACCCGTTTTCACAAACCAAAAGTCTCTCGCATGTTTCGGGAAGTGATATTTATTCGGATTTCCAGCGGTCAGTATTGCTTAGGAAAGTATTCTTTGCCCGCCTGCCAGAGGTACTTATCGAACTCTTTCAGGGTGAAGCCTTCCAGCCCATAGAACCTGCTGAACTCCATTAAAATAGCGTGGTATGTCGGATAGTGCTTCAGGTCGTCCTTCTTGAACTTATAGAATTTATCCACCCGCTTGAAGTGCATGAGCATCTTTTCCACAAAGCTGTCATAGATAGGATAGTCCTTCGGGAAATCGTGGCTGCAATACTTGGTGGCAAACGAATAAAAATTGATGGTCATCTGGCCGTTAACCTTAACCACGGCAATGTCGTTTATGAGAGTCAGATCCCGGTTGCCGAAGCATTGGTCGATATCCAGATCGACTATGTGTTGGGCAACGGTAAAAAAATGTCAGTGCTTTAAAAGTCGTTCAGCGAACAAACCTTGATCAGGACATCATCCATATCGACATTTCGGGGATACGTCTCAGCGAACAGTTTTCGGAGGCTGCTCTCCTGCAGCACATAATTATCCAGTGAGTTCCATCGCTCCAGATACATGGATACCTGCTCCGCCGACGGTCTGACTTTATTCATAGAGTGCATCCTCGTTGATATAGGTTGAGTCGTCATCCCCCTCAGGTTTGATCGTGAAAAGGCAGCGGTAACAGCCTTCTTCCTTCAGGTATTCAATCGGGTCCTCAGTCAGTCGGAAAAACTCACGCAGCTTTTTTGACAGGCGCGGTTTCTGGTCCTTGACCTTGAAGGACGCATGCTGGCTCTGCCAATCAATCTGACCGCGTGATTCAGCAAAGGCTCTGAGCAATTCCCAAGGGATGGTCGGGTTTCCGTTTCTGGTATTGGCCATTCCCATCTGGGTGTTGTTGTATCGACCATACTATTTGGTGGTAAGGATGGAAACGGTATGGCCGTCAATAAACTTGATGGTGATGCCGCTCCAACTGATACCGGCAGACGTGTCGAAATGGACCATACCACCGGAATCCGGCTTTGGTATATCGGCCTGAAAGGTTGCAAATACATCGGTCGCTGGCCTGAGAGCTTTCAGGCTGCCATTGGCTTCAATAGACAATTCCTCGCTCAGCACGACACATATTGAACCACTCCGGCTCAGCAGATCCTCGGTTCGGGGCGTCAGTTGCTTGCGGGTTGGAATAACCAGCGCATAAGGGTCCTGCCCAAGCAGACTGATATTTCTGACGCCTTCAAGAAGCTCGTCCGGGTTACTCTTGAAGATCAAGTAAACCGGAAAATTAAACCCGGCGGTAGGTGTGTAATCCCCCAGACGGTAAACACCGGGAAGGCCGTCCAGCGAATTTTCATTCCGTGTGATTCCCAGCCTGGTACAGATGCTTTTGTGGAACGTTGATCGATTCAATGTATAGACCAGCACATCCTGCTTGTTCAGGCGGTAAGGCTTCTCTTTCTGCTCAGGACAGACCGCAGCAATATCATCGGCGGCATGCTCGACAGCTGCTCGAGGGCAGCCGAGTCCACATTCCGTCCGGCAATTGACAGCAGATGCACGCTGACTGGTCAGCTGTAGAAACTTACTTTCAAATCCATTGAAGGAATCCCAACCACCAAACGCATCCTGCCACTCACACCACGGAGCATTCTGCTTCGGGTGCTCTTCTAAAAATTGCCAGAGCCGGGTTTCACTCACCATTATCCTCCGAGCCGGAAATGACAAATCCACGGCGAATCAGCCATTTTTCCAGAACTTCAGCATCATCATCCCGCTTGAACTGAGCCCGGTTGCCGGAGCTGAGAGTAATGGTTCGTGGTGTTTTGGAATCGGAAAACTTGATTTGGAAGCTGGCCTTGCTCAACCGGCCGCCATTGGGAATGCTGCGATCCCGCTCTTCCAAGGATGCAAAGATATCCTCGGCTTTTCGTATCTCAACCTCTTTGTGGGTTCCGCCACGGAAGATCTGAAACTCTTTGAGGCGCACCCAATCGATCCCTTCAATATCATCACAAAGGATGGATGCTGACCCAGAATCCCGAAGCAGCTCCAGCGTGAATTTGCTCTTCCCGTCTAAAAACTCGGCATCACCAAAAAAATGGAACCCAAACTTGGTTCGGTATAGTTCCTTTTCACCCTTGGAACGTGCATTCATCCGTATCTCACCGTTCTCAGGGTTGTAAACAATCACGTCATATTTTCCGGCCGATAAAAAAGGCTTTTGGATTCGCCGTCCTTGATGATGGATTTCCGGGCGAAGGGCTCACCATGCCGGACAAGGAACCAGACAAACTCTTCTTTCATATAGACAAATACCTTTGAAGCCCAACCTCGACGCTTCTTGGCAAACCATTCATCCAGAGATGCCTCAAGAGCCTCAATGGTTTCTTCTGTTGGCTCTTCAAAATCCGGAATGATTTCTCTGGTACATTTGAAATACTCGAAAGAGCGGGGGCGGAAAAGGAACTGCTCGGCATGAAGACGTTCAATAATGTCCCAATCCTGAACCCAGACCTGTAAAGCCATGTCGCCGTATGCCGCATCTTCAGCGATACTGACATCGATCTCGGTATCTGCATTGGCATCCTATATCAGGTCGAATCCTTCCGGAGTCGACATCTCATTGATGTATTAAAAGAGCTTCCGACATCTCAGCGGGAGTGCTGGCGTTCAGATTCAGCAGCACATTGCTCATGACTGTATAGTCCAGTCCGTTCCTATCGGCTGCCGATGGCAACTCTATCCCTCGCCCGGATAGATATTCGGTGTAGGGCTCAAAAAATGTGATCAGATGGCTTCGGTCGATCTTCCGAAGCATTTCCGGCTTTGAAAAGCGGCGAAGGTTAAAAGTTGCCATTAGTATCTCTTGTTTTTTAGCTGTGCTTCACAAGACCATCGAAAAAATGATCATATGCTTCGATTTGATTATTCCAACAATGCTTCATTAATAAAGAAGAGAGGCTCTTGTCTAAAAATGTTTTATTCTTAAGCACAGCTGTCAGGTGTCTGTAAAATTTATCGTCAGAATCATACAACACACGGCTATGATAGGATAGCGGAATAAGCTCTGGGTAAGAGAGTCTGTTCGGAAGTATGGGAAAACAGCCACACTGAATAGCCTCAACTATTGAGAGTCCAAAATTTTCCTGAATGGCCGTGCTTATGACAATATTACCTGATGCAAGAAGTGAGAAATATTCCTGACGTGAATTAACGTAACCACGATGTACAATGCGTAGTTGAAGTTGCTCAATATACTCCTCATACTTTGCAGAAGGAGCGGCTGGCGATTCCCCTAAAAGAATCAATTCAAAATCATGGCCTGCCCGCATACAGAGATTGAGCATTTTCAAAAAGTGGGCTGGCTGCTTGTCATATTCCCAGCGATGATTCCATATAATTCGTGGCCTTTCAGCATCCGAAATGGAGTGCAGTGGATAGTCTGCTGTATCAGTTCCCGGATAAATTACGGACGAGCGTTGTTCTGCTCTATTCAACCAGTGATTCGAAGAAGTGTTGATTTCTGGCGAATTTTGGAGAAAGAGTTTGACCGCCTGATGATATGCTGTTCTGTGTGAATTGGAATTATAGAGAACATGATCAGCTGACACAGTGTTCATAAAGTCAATCCACTCGATATGAAAATCACTCTTCTGATGCGCGTTTTTAGGGTAGGTATGCTGATTTTCATGTGCATATAAAACAACAGGAGGACAATCCAAACCGATTAGGGCTTTTAATTCAGCAATATTGCATAGGCTTGAAACAAACAGCAGATCATAATCTTTCAAACTTTCACGACCTATTTTTTCCATGATTTCGATCACACCGGATTTCATTTTCCACCGCCAATGCTTATCCGAAAGTGCAATAAGGCTTATTTCGTGATAAGAGTGTTTTATCAGACCATCAATAAAATTTTGATGAGATCCTCCATAAAATGTTTCAATGGCTAATATTTTTAATTTTTTCTGCATAGTGTTCTCTCAAATTCGTTTACGGCCCACCACTTTGCCGAGAATCCTCAATTCATCTTCAGGTTTGACCCTGATCGGTTTAAGCCTCGGATTCTCCGGGACCAGCTCGATGAACTCATTATCAATTTTCAGCTTTTTGACCGTGGCTTCATTGTCAAGCAGAGCAATAACGATATCACAGTCCTCGGCAATTGGCTGACGCCTCACAATGATCAGGTCGCCGTCATTTATTCCGGCATCTATCATACTGTCGCCCTGTGCATGCAAGGCAAAGCACTTACCTGATCCGACAACGGATGCTTCCACCAGAACCTCGCCTGTGATGTTCTCATGAGCGAAAATCGGATGACCGGCGGGGCAACCGTGCCGATAATCGGAACCGCCACAAGAGCGACCGCGTTTGTCTGAGGATGCTTGGTCACGGTCAGACCGCGAGCCTTGCCTTCCTCTCTTTTCAAATAACCTTTGCGAACCAGCTGGTTGATCCGGTCATGTACACTGGCGTGACTGATTCCAAATGTTTCGCTCATTTCTTTAACCGTTGGCGGATACCCTTTGGCTGAAACGTACCGGCATATTTCATCAAGTGTTTTCTGCTGCAACGGCGTAATGACGTCTTCTCTGTTTCTGCCCATAGTTGGAGTTATTACAACAGGCCTTGGTTGGTAAATATTTCAGTAACGATATTGCGGGCCTGTAGGCCATTTGCATTTTCCCCTTGGGTTAGACATGCAAAAGTAAAGACATTGTCTCCACTTTCCATATAACCAACAAACCATCCCAAGACAAACACGCCTTCCTCGTTCATTCCAGAGCCGGTCTTTCCATATAAAACACCGTTTTTACCTTCCTTTACTTGCATAACGTCCTTGAGAACTGCCTTTGACTTTTCTGAAAAAGGGAGCTTCCCGTTAACAAGTTTTTTTACCTGTAGTGCCTGTTCAATGGGTGAAATTAGAATCGTTTTTCGATCTTTTTCAGGCAGCCAGAAAACATCTATGCCCGAAGAAATATCTCGGTTGCCGTAATGGATTTTGTTGAGCCATTCCTGCATTCTTTCTGGTCCAATCTTCGTTGCCAGTTGTTGAAATGCAGGTACGCATGATGATTGAAAGGCTTCCTTGAATGTGAGGTTTTTGTTCCAGGCATCCAGAAACCGTTTCTTGCCATCCCATAGATAGAAACTCTCATCTGCTGAAGTTACAAGGGACAACTCCAACCCAATTAGAGAGTTCCAAATTTTGAATGTAGAGCACGGGGGAAGCTGCTCGTTTGCGAGTGATGGGTTGTGAATGATTCTGTTTTCCGAGTGAACATCAATAATAGCGATGGTGCCTTCAGAACCCTTAAAGGCTTCTTGAAGCAATTTTTGTTCAGAAAGCTTATGACGTTTGGCTGCCGCTTTTTTTTCTAGGACATGGTTTGAGGTAGAGCATCCGAATAATGCTACCGTGAGGCATAGCGCAATAATGGCTACATGCTTAGGCATATGGCATTTCTCCTTGTTTTGTGGTGGCAATAAACGATAGTCCAGTTTGGGCCGAATAACACACAAATATAAGACCTTATATCCATCAGGTCACGAAATCTTGTAAATAAAACTTCCGACGGATTGAAGTCCCTCCCGGTAAGTAACCTCCGAAAGTTCCGAGGGTTCGCTTCGGACATGAGTTAGAAACCAGACAATTGGCCGGATGCCAGGCAGAGGCGGTTGTGGATGCTGAAAAACGCGCATCCCAACCGCCTTTTGTTTTTGGCGCCCGCAGCTTCCCTCATCGGCACCGGCCCAACAGAGGCCCTTGCTTGATGTTGAATTAGCACCCGAAAACCCTTACTCAAACCAGTTGACCGACGCCCAATTACCGGATGCTGAAGGCATTAACCCGGAGCAGCGGCTGGATGCCATTGCGGGCATTCTGGCCATTGCCGCCCTCAGGAGTCGATATCGTAAGACTAATAATGCCAATAACTTAAAGAATGTTGCAGATTCTTCCGGAACCTTCGGAGAAGGACTTGATTCTTCTGCCAGAAAGAGCGTCATTCATGACAACCGAGTCCTGTAAACGAATATAAGGAGTTGAAAATGAATGACTTAAAAAATAAAAAACGGAGCCGACCAAGACCTCGGTGTTGTGGCAACTGGCAACGCTCCAGAGTATGAGCCTTGATCAGCTCAGAGAGAAGTGGCCGGACCTTTATGGAACCGAGCCACCCCAGTACAAGAAGCAGTTTCTGGTTAAACGGCTGGCGCACCGGATTCAGGAGCTCTTTTACGACGGCCTGTCGGAGCAGACCAAATCCCACCTGAAGAAAGTTGCCGAGACCGATCCGGTGGCAACGGTGATCCGCAAAATCCCTGAAGAACGAAAATCACAGGAAGCCATCCTGCCGGGCACTCGATTTGTCCGGATCTGGAACGACCAGTGCTATGAGGTGATCGCCCGGGAAAGTGGCTTTGAATACGACGGCCGCATCTTCAGATCACTGAGCGCCATAGCGAGGGAAATCACAGGCACCCGCCGGAACGGCAAGATCTTTTTTGGCCTGAAAAACAGTCACAGAAAAAAGGGAGGTGGCCCGAATGCTTAACAATACCAATACACAGAACGGCCAACTCAAAACGCTCAGGTGTGCGATCTATACCAGAAAGAGCCACGAAGAAGGCTTGGAACAGGAATTCAATTCACTTGATGCCCTAAGAGAAACTGGAGAGCCATTCCATATCGCTATGACGATGGCGGGTTTTCTGGCGGGACCATGGAACGTCCGGCCCTGCAAAGACTGCTGGCTGATATTGATACCGGTAAGATTGATGTCATTGTTGTGTACAAGATCGACCGATTTTCCCGCTCTCTGCAGGACTTCATGAAGATGATCGAGGTCTTCAACGAAATGGAAGTGAGTTTTGTATCCCTCACGCAACACTTCAGCACAACCGATTCAACGGGTCGAATGTTTCTGGGCATCCTGATCACCTTTGCCCAGTACGAACGAGAGGTCATCGGCGAGCCCACCGGCGAACGCGAGAAATGGGTACTGGCGCTGAAGACCACCGACACCACCGGCCTGACGCTTCCCAACAACGTGATCGAGCGCAAGGTGGTGCACATTTACATATTCGACCGGGAGTCCGGCGATGTCACGGCAACGGTTCAGGAAAAATCCAATCTGTATCTGCGCGACCCGTTGGGCACACTTCCCGACAGCCGGATAACGGTTTCCTCCATTACCGAGGATCATCTCTCTTTTGCCACCGCCGAAGGACTCAATTCGCTGTTGCAGAACCTTGCCGAGCGGACCTTCGATCAGGTGCGAAGTTATCTGGTCACCGGCTTCGACAGCTTTATCGGCTCGGTGGCCGTCAAATCGGTACGCGGTGAACAGAAAACATACAACATCAGCCAGCGCCGTTATCCGGTCAACTCCACGCCACTCAAAGAGACCGCGCAGGTGGAAGCCATTGTGGAAATGACCGCCAACATGACCCGTGGCTCGGTCGCCGAAGCGGAGGCATTCACTGAGCTGCTGACGCGGCTGCGGGCTGACGAGTCGCGCAACCTCGAGCTGCACGCCAGTCTGTTTCAAGATTATCCGGAATTATTGCTTGATTGAGGGGCAAGGAAAGACCTCCTGAGTTTACGCTCAGGAGGTCTTTGTGAAGAGAGGCTTTAGTGGGTCCGGTTGATGATTTGGATTTCATCGCCGATTTTTTTGACAATCGCTTTCTGCATCATTTCGGAGTGCGGGGAGCATACACCTAAACGCATGACAGTGCCTTAATATTCAGCTGGTCTGCTTCCATGCGTGAATTGTATGTTCAATTAGCTCCAACATTGCCTTGTTGCCGTCAGCCTCGCCTTTTTCAAAATCATTCTCTACAGTAGCCATTTGATTTGTAACATGCGCAAAACAAATTACTGACTTCTTTTTTGCTTCGGCAAAAGCGTATAGAGCTGCAGCTTCCATTTCCACCGCTAACAAACCCTCTGATCTTGCGTAAGAAATTGCCTCATCAGTTTCTCGAAAAGGTGCATCAGTCGTCCATGCGCCGCCTTGTTTAATGTTGAGATTGTTCAGTAAAAGAATACGTCCAAGTTCAAGCATATCGGGAGAAATGGTCACATAGTCACTGGCTGGTAGATAATGATAGCTTGTCCCCTCGTCTCGTAAAGCACGATCAATTAGAACGAAATAGGGTGGATTGTTCACGGGAACGATCTGACCAGCAGAAGTAATGCTCACAAGTAATTGACATCCGGAAGCGAACAACTGCTCAGCTACAAGCACTGCGAACGAAGCACCCACTGCGCACCCAACTACACCGATTACTCCTGCTTCTGTTTCCAGTTCGAACATCTCGGTATGGTAACAGGCCCAGTTTGGGTTGCGTTTGGCACCGATTCGGAGAAGATGACGAGAAAAGTCTCCATCCGGGTCAAGCAGGCAAATATCTGGAATATGACCCTCTGGAAGGGATTTTTGACGCCGGGCTTCACGGAGTAAGCCAACCGGGGTAAAAATTGAGGGTTGTGAATGAGCTTTGCGAACGATGATTGGCCCGCTTTCTTTGTTGCTTTTAGAGGGTGTAGTCAAGGATATTAATCTCTGGTTCAACCTTGTTGATAATAGTTTTCTTCGGCCGCCACTTTGAAATCCGTATTTCCGGGACATATATCCTCTGTTTGTTGACATCTGATAATACCTACTTTCATTCTTGTTTTCCTCCTTGATTGTTTCGTTTTATAAAAGAAAGCACGACAAAACTCTCCTCTCTGAGAGCTTGCCTGCTGATATCATCTGTAAAAAAAGCGTCATTCGGCTTCGGCAGAATACAACCATTTTCGGCCTGAAAGGTGAACCCGTTGCTCTCAGCCAGCATCCTGATTTCTGGTGCTGTGTAGAAGCGGGCGGAAGAATAGAATGAATGCCCTTGTTCCCCTCTTCGGGAATGATAGATTCCCCATGGACTGTCCGCCGGAATGACACCGGTAATAAACCGTCCATCCCTTTTAATTACCCGATGACATTCTCGAAGTGTTATGCCAGGGTCATCAAGGAACCAGATCGTGCATACCATGATTGCACCATCAAACACGGTATCTTCAAAAGTCAGATTCTCTCCGAATGCCAAAGCGGCGTTGATACCTCGTTTCGCCGCCATTGCAACCATGGCCGGGGATGGATCGATACCCGTTTCTATTCCAAGAGCATCCGCAAAGCGACCGGGACCGACTCCTATCTCAAGCCAACTTCCCGTCGGTGGTTCAAGTGCCTGCTTGAGGCAGCCCAGCTCCAGCGAAAAAATCGCGGAGCCTCCTACAGAATCAAACCATTGATCATATTCGGCGCTGTAATTTTCGAATGGACACTTACTGTTTCTATTTGCTGGATTCATCTAATTTCCGTTACTGCAGCAAAGCGGCGGACCGTCATAGTCACTTTCGTATTTCCCGGCCAGTACGCTCACCAGTGCTTGTATGAATTCGGGGTTTTCGAGATAGTAGCATCTCTTTTTCCCGTCCTCGGTATAGCTGACGATGCCTTCCCGTCTCAGTATCGAAAGGTGCTGCGAAAGATTGGGTTGCGGGACACTCAGAATCTCGCACACATCACTGACGCATTTGGTGCCATCCTTCAAAGAATCAAGAATCGCAAGACGAGTTGGATGAGCCAACACTTTCAGCAGTTCCGCCCATTTGGGGTAACTGTCTTTTTCCATAACGGTCTCCATCATAAGTTTGATTTTAACGACAAAAGCTTTAAAAAGTCAGAACCTTGTTGCTGTCAGCTACCCATTCACCCAGTTTTGCCATGGTGGATTTGTTAGCCCCTTCATAATACGGCTCGTTTTTGTAAATACCGCAACGCGCCATGCAGGTGCCGCATACTTCAACGTCAACCTTGGATGCGATCAATTCCTTGAGCATGGCTTTCAGATCCTGATCATACCCGGCTGGAGCGACACAGCTTTCACGGGCCAAATCAACCGAATCGTTCATGAGAAAGATTCAAACCGTTTCTCCCTGCTTGACCAGTGTCTGGGCAAGACGCAGGGCATTCCATGTCACATCCGTGTTGTCGTAGGGCTGCCGATTGAAGATTAATAGAATGCTCATAATTCCTCCTGTTGTTCTGGATTTGTTGGTTTATAAATAATTATTCCGTAGTGGTAGGGTGCCACTGCGGCTATGTCTTGATTTTCAGTTTTATAGAACCCTGCCTCTTTTCCCCAACGTTCACATTGCTCCGGTCCTGGCCTGATGTCCATTGATGGACCACGGGGAGTCTGAATATCCCGTCTCCAGTGGATAACCGAAACCGATCCACCGGGCTTCAAAATTCGAAAGGCTTCTTTCAGCAGTTCAACGGGGTGTTCAATATGAAGAAGATTGTAGATCATAACGTGCGCCATACTTTCATCCGAGAGTCCGGTACCATCGAGAACGAAATCTCTCGTTTCCAGCTGAACATTCATCAGTCCTAATCGATTGCACCTCTCAAGAACAATATCCACCAACTCCGATTCGATATCGAAACCATGGACAATCCCTGAAATTTTTCTGGCTACCGGTAAGGTGAATGTGCCGTAACCGGTTCCGAATTCAACGACATCACCTTGTTTGATTTGAGTGGCAACAAGACGATCGACAAGGCCGTCTGCATCGAAAAAACTGCTCCAATACCCCTCATCCGGCATGCCGCTCTCTCTGCCTTTCATCAGATATATCCTTTTTTCAAGATTCGCATTCTCATATACGCATGATAATATATGTTAATGTACGACAGATTTCAACCTTAAACCTGCCGAATTCGTAACATATTGAAAATAAAGGTGTTAAATGTCGATACTTTCTGTTCTTCTACTTACTTTCTGACGGAATTAAAGCATTCATTCACATGTAAGCTGAGGGCTTAACTACAAGCCCGGTAATAAGTTAGAAACCGTAAAATGGAGACAGTGAATGAATTTAAGAGAACTCAGATACGGAATCGAGACCGTAAAACGCACTCGGGAACAGATAGCTTGGGTAATTCACTCGGTGGTCGGTGGCCATGTCAGGCATATCGGCGCACCGTACTGCTACGATCCTTGGGAAGTGGAATATCTGCGGGGCCACAAATGGAAGGTGGGCAACGACGCCTCCCTGACCAATGTGCCATCCCACCTGCGGGCGGAGCTGGTGAGTCCAGTGCTGACCCCTATGACGACCTCGAGCAGCTGCAGGAGGTGGCTCGGGCTATCCGCAAGGCCGGAGGAAAAATCAACAGTCAGTGCGGCATCCACATGCACATCGATGCCGAACCCTTTGATGGGCGCAAACTGGGTAACCTTGCCAAAGTGGTTTACAAACAGGAGCCGCTGATTCTCCATGCTCTCGGGATCAACAGCGACCGCCTGCGCCGCTACACCCGGCCGATCAGCGATGAGCTGATCCGGTACATTGAATAGCATTCGGGTAGAGGCCGTGGGTTTCGATACCCGCTGAATAGGCTTCGATGACATCCCCTTTGAGGTGACGAGTCCAGCCTTCGGCCATCTGGCTTCGGCAGGAGTTTCCTGTGCACAGGAACAGTACCTTGAGTTTTTCGCTCATAGTCTGTCTCCTTGGTTCTGATAATTCTATTTCTTGGGGCAGCAGTCATCGCCACGTTGTTTCCTGCAAAGATCCTCCGGCTCGCACGATGTGATATTCTTGAGGGTTGCAGCATCCGATACGGCATCCGGATCATTGCTGAGTTGAGACTCAACCCAGTTGATCAGTACGCCAAAATCCGCTTGTTCCCGGCCAAGCCGGTAATAGACCCAGCGGCCATCTTTCCGACTGTCCACCAGGCCGGATGAAATCAGCACTCCCATGTGGCGCGATGCTGTCGCACCGGTGACCTGAATCAGCTCTGTTAGCTGACAAGCGCATAACTCGTCGCACTTCATCAGTACCGATACAATTCGGAGGCGATTGCGGTCGGACAGTGCCTTGAAAATTGCTGTCAATTTTTCCATGTATACTCTCTTTTACTTGCATAGTTAGCTAAGTAGCTAAGAAATATGTGAAAAAAAAAGGAACTCGGTCAAGTTCCTTTGCTGATTTTAACGAAAATCAAACAAACAATTCGTAGATATGTGTCAGGCAATAATAGAGACCTGCGAAGATAAAGGCGGTGCCTGCCAGTCGTCTGATCCAGATTTCGATGTGTGTGAGGCGATTGAACGCTTTCCCGACATAAGCCGAACCGAATGCCATGAGGAACGCAAAAATGACAACCGGCAAAGAAGTGCCGACACCGTAGACAACTGGTAACATTACGGACGATTGATGTTTGAGCGCCAATGGCAGGAGGCCCCCGAAGAACAGACCCGCTGATACCGGGCAAAAAGAGAGCGCAAACAGGAAGCCAATCGGCACGGCCCAGATCAACCCGCCTTTTTTAGCCTTCTCCTGAAGCTTTTCTGCGCCAATGTGCAGAGATGCGCTAGCGCCGATCCATCCAAGGAGCACAAGTCCGAGTACGATGAGAATAGGGCCAAGGGCTTCATTCATGTATTTTTGCAGGAACTGTGATGCCTCCGCGCTGCCGAGCATCCCGGCTGTGATGACGACGCCCAGAAGCACATAGGCAATGGTGCGGCCTGCGGAATAGAGAAGACCTGAACCGATGACATGATTTTTCTGCCCGGCTTTTCGGCCAATGAACGAGATGGCCGCGATGTTGGTGGCCAGCGGACAAGGACTGATTGCCGTCAGAATACCAAGCCAAAGAGCGGAAAAGAAGAGTGTCCAGATCATAGTCCACCTTCGCTTTTTTTCAGATACCCGTCGATGGCCTCGCTGATATATCGGTTGAAGGCATCTGGATCATTCATCTTGGTCCAGACGTCATCCAGACGTTTGTAATCCAACACTGTGCCGTCTTTCATCTCAGCTACCACGACACAACTGGCGACCACTTCAAACTGCTTGGCCAGAGTTTCATTTTCCTGAAAATCACCTTCGATCCACTGAATTTCTCCGTCAGACAGTTGTTTGCTGTATGAGTTATCCAGCAGTTCCCGGGTCATTTTCTCGATGGTGTTGCAGGTTACACAGCGGAAGGTCGAGTGGAGATAATAGACCGCCACGTGACGACCGTTTCCGTTGGGCAGGTTGTTCACTCTCACATCCGGCTTTACCGAATGCTTACCCAGTGCAAATCCGATACTGATCAAGGCAAAAGCCAGCAGGCCGTTGGTAATGATTTTTTTCAACCGTTCCATAAGAGCTTATTTGCTTTCTGCAGCGGTTGATTTATCGGCTGCCTTCGCCTGCTGGACCGGTTTGAAGGTGAAGCCAAGCACTTTCCACTTTTTCAGAATGTCCTCCTTGGAAATAAACCCCTCATGTCGCCATAATTCTTTGCCGCTGGCATCAAAAAAGATCTGAGTAGGAATGGCCCGAATTCCATGAGCCTTTGCTTTTTCTTTGTTTTCAGGCTGCCAGACATCGATGAATTCAACATCGAATACTCCCTTGTATTCCATGGTTAGCTCATCGAGAATGGGAGCCATCATCTTGCAGGGAATGCACTTCTTTGCTCCAAAATCGAGCAGTTTCGGCAACACCTGCACGGCTTCGGCTTTTGCCGCCGCTTCACTCTTTTTCGCCTCGGCATCCTTGCCGCACGCGGTCAGCGTAAACAGGCAGAGGCTCATAAAAATGAACAGACTGTTTTTCAGGGCAATTTTCATGAGCACACCTCCTGCAGCAAAGCTGCGCCTTTCTCGACCACATTTGAGATATTCTCGTCGGTCACTTCAGTTTCAACCTTAGTCATACCAATATTGGCCAACTGAAGGTGCTTGAACTCTGTGAAACCGGCTTCCTCAAGGCATTTCCTCGCGCAGTTAAGCGGGAATCCGTCGATGGCAAGAATCGCCTGAGCCTCTTCAGTCGTTTTCATAATTCCGCTGACCCTGCCGCCAATTCCGGCTAGACAGAACATCTTACCGACATCGTCACGAGTCAACTGTCTGGCCGTCTGATCGGCAACTGCACCCACATCGGCAACACCGGAACAGGCAAATATCAGTTTCGGTGCGACACTGCATTCACATTTATTATTTTTACTCATTGGGTGTATTTCCTTTACTGCGTTATTATTTCTTTGATTTCTTCAATTGCCGGGACTTTGCCGACCACTTTGACATCACCATCCACTGCGAGAGCGGGAGTCATCATCACGCCGAATGCCATGATCTGGTTGATGTCCGTAACTTTCTCCAGTTCATAATCCAGCTGAAGCTCTTTGGCTGCTGCCTCTGCAGCTTCAGCCAGTTGTTTGCATTTGGGGCATCCGGTGCCCAGAATTTGAATTTTCATTACTATCCTCCGATATGTTGTTTATCCAAAAAGAGTTCCGAAGATCATTCCGCTTATGGTCGCCATCACGATCACCAGTGTTACAAATACGGCCGTTTTCTTGGTGCCAAGTACACTGCGAATAACGAGCATGTTGGGTAGCGAAAGTGCCGGTCCGGCCAGAAGCAGCGCAAGCGCCGGGCCTTTACCCATACCGTTACCGATCAGTCCTTGAAGAATCGGAACCTCGGTCAACGTGGCGAAGTACATAAACGCTCCGGCAAACGAAGCGAAGAAGTTGGCTGAAAAGGAATTACCGCCGACAGCTCGTGACACCCATTCCGAAGGGATAAGCCCTTCATGACCGACTCGACCAAGCAGGGCTCCGGCAATCAGAACACCAAACAACAGCAACGGCATGATCTGTTTGGCGAATCCCCATGAGGATGAAAACCATTCCGACGTTTCTCCTTTGTCGGTACTGGTGAATATCGAAAGTCCGATAGTCCCTGCCGAAAAGGCGATTAGGGGCTGCTCCGGGAATACAACGGCAAGAGCAGCTACGGGCACTGCAGTTAGAGCAACTTTCCACCATGCTGTTTCAAACCAGCGAACAAGCATGATGCCAAGGGCTATCGCAAAGAATGAAGTGACAATCCATTTGGTGCTGTAGATAATGGCCCAGACATCTGTTGTCTCGTCCGGTTTTCCCCAGTTGGCAAAAACAAGAATTCCCACCATCGACGCAAAATATAGCGCGTTCTTCCAAAGTGGTCGTTTGACCTCTTCTTCAGGCATCGCCATCTGTGCGTCGGCCTTCTCTTTTTCTTCCTTGATGAAAATCAGGTGCATCATCACACCAATAACCACGCTGAAAATCACAGCTCCAATCGCCCGGGCGATCCCAAGCTCAATCCCGAGAACACGGGCAGTCAACACAATAGCCAGCACGTTAATTGCCGGTCCAGAATAGAGGAATGCCGTTGCAGGACCCAGCCCAGCCCCCATACGGTAAATTCCGGCAAACAACGGCAGCACTGTGCAGGAACAAACAGCCAAAATGGTTCCGGAAACGGAAGCGACACCGTAGGCAAGAATCTTATTCGCCTTGGCTCCGAGATATTTCATAACCGACGCCTGACTGACAAAAACGGCGATTGCTCCGGCAATGAAGAATGCGGGGATTAGGCAGAGCAGCACATGTTCCTGCGCATACCACTTAGCGAGATGCAGAGCCTCCATCACGGCATTATCAAATCGCTCTGTTCCCACAGGCAGGTAGAAGAACGCCAGAAACACCCCGGCAATCACTGCCAGCTTCTTCCATTCAGATTTCCAATCCATATAAACCTCTCATGGTCGTTTTACCATTTAACCGAATATCAACGAAAAAAATTATTTGAGCAAAGCAACCTCTGCTTTGACTTGGGATTCTATAACAGCTTCCACGCAAATCATGAACTTGAGTACACATGGAACCTTCAGTCGATAGTAAACCTGTTTTCCCCGCTTATCGTCTTCCACAATCCCGGCCTGCTTCAGAACAGCAAGGTGCTTTGAAATTGTAGAGAAATCTGCATCAATCACATCAGCAAACTCACAGACACAGCGTTCACCATCAGCCAACTGTTCTGCCATCCAGAGTCGAGTCGGATGGGCCAGTGCCTTTAATACCTTGGCCTTGGCGTCGTATATAAATTTGTCTTTTTCATTCATGGTCTGCATCTCTTTTTTGAATATATGGTAAAATAACCAAATGTAATAAAGATGTCAATAGCGCCTTGTTTTTTTTATGAAAATTGATATTACAGCGGGAATCAAACCCACGTCCGTTCCCTGTTTCGGGATTACGGCTTGCGCAGCAAACGGAACGCAAACCACAGTTTTGTCCCGAAGGGACGCCACTGCGAAGCAGAGCACAAAATGCAGAGAATTAAATTTCTCTCGGAGTTCGGCATCCTGAAGGGATTTGATATGCGGTAAAGTGTTGAATAAACAGGGTTTGTGGATGTGTTTTGGTTTGGAGAACGATTTGGGGTAAGGCTCCGTGCCCCCCACCACATTTTATTTTTCCCTAAATAAATCTTTATTTTTCGTTTGTTTCTGAATTTTAATTTGATAATAAGACAAAATAAACATCAATTCATACTTAGAAAAAAATGAATATTAAGAAGGAAATAAGACGGTTAAAAGCTTCCCAAAAAATTCAGTTGATTGATTTTATATTTGAAAGTCTGGATAAACCGGATTTAGATGTTCAGGAGGAATGGATAAAAGAATCTGAAAAACGTTTTGATAACTACAAAACAGGAAAAGTCAAATCATATTCTTATGAAGAAGTGATGAAAATGATAGATCAATGAAATTACACTTCATTCATCCCTCAGAATTGGAATTAAAAGAGACCTATAAGTACTATGAAGATCAACTGGCCGGTTTGGGTGATAATTTTATTGATGAGTTCAATAATACGGTCAAAATAATTCTGAAGCATCCCACACTATGGCTCAAAGTAGGAAAAAGAACCCGAGAGCCATTATAAATAGATACCCTTACTTCATACTTTATATCCAAGAGGCCAACATTATTTATATTACCTGTATAGCCCATCAACACAGAAGCCCGGATTATTATGCTGATAGGTTAAATGAATAAATATATTTTTATCTCATATAACAAAAAAACATAAATATTTCCACTTAATATCAATAGTTAATTATTTTTATAATTAATTATAAAAAGAATATTAAAAAAGCATTTGTCTTATGGAAATATAATTATTTGAAGTATCCAAAAGAATTGGGTTAGATAACAATAATATACCTTCTGATATTCTCTTTTTTACAGGTACGGGAACATCTGCAGCTGAGCCTTTTGGAATGCATCTTGGCGATGAACTTCATAGGTTGTTACTATATTATTAAACCAATATGACTCTTTATGAAATTGACAATTATTTAGAACGTGAAGATGTTTAGTTTGAAAGAACTGTTCAAGTTATAAACGAATTTTTCAAGTATAACAACCCCAATGGAATTTCTTCAAATTCTTTTGATGAAATTTTTCAAGAGATATTTATTGTTAGAAAAAATGAGAACTGGAAACAGGAAAATGATTATCATAGGTATTTTAGAACGCATATTCAGAAAGGTGGAAAACATTTTACTGTTAATTTAGATCAATATATAGAACTAGAGGCTGATCAAACTCAAATATCTCCTGTTCTAACTCAGAGAGATATTAACGATTCTGACGAACCTGATTTAGATATTAATGCCGAACCAAATCTTTTATGTAAAACACATGATGATCATATTAATTCATTTCTGGGTACACAAGGCTATTTAGAAAGAGCAATAACAAAAGGATTGCCGCAAAGAGCCATAACTTTTTTTGATACTCAATTAAATTCAGATAAAACAGTGGTTTTTGTTGGTTATGGTGGCGTTGATAAGTTCGATGTTACGCGATATTTTGCTGAAAAACAAAATGGTGTTATTTTAAGCACAACTGCATTATGGATAATAGAATTCATATTCCTGAAGAAAAATCAATAGATAAACATACGATTTTATCGAAATTCAAAAAACTGATGCTGATTAAATGTTCTCCTGAAATAATATTGAGTAGCTTGTTTGACAATAATTATCCTATTGTTCGTAATGCTCATAGAAATGGAGGCTATCGGTGGGAGTTAGAAAATATATTTAGGTTAAATAATATAAATGTTACTATTGATGATGGAAGCATAATTAGGCAAAGACTAATGAACTAAGAAGTTAACATTAAATATGAAAATATAGTACGATTTGAGAATGACATGAAACACAATAAAAATAATTTGATTACCGAAATAATTGCTTTTGAAGAAAAACTCGAGATTCGTCAAATATATTTGGCATATAATTTTTTATGGCGGCTATAATGTCTGTTAAAATAAAGGCACTACAAAGGAATGCATCTCCACCATTTGTTGAATACTTTTTTGACACACCCAAATTCAAAGAATTCCACCTCTTTATACCAAACCCCAGAAATATTTTTTATCTTGCCACCATATTTTTAATCAAATTGAGCAGTTAAAATGGAGAAAATGCATTCGCCGTGGCGGCAGATATACATGGATTCGTTCAAGGAAGACGAGCCCAAGAACAAAGGTAAAGACGGTAAATCCATCTTTTCGGATATCCCGCCCGAAGAAGACGAAAAACGCATGGTGCTTTACCGTGGCAAAACCGCGTTTGTGATCATGAATTTGTACCCGTATAACTGCGGCCACATGATGATTATCCCATACAAACAAAGCCCACATATGTCGGATCTGGATAATGAAACCCGCCTGGAGATCATGCAGTTGATTGAAGTAGGCATGGAAGCCTTGCAACGCGTGATGCATCCGCATGGGTTTAACATGGGTGCCAACCTTGGCGAGGTGGCCGGTGGCAGTGTCGATTCTCATCTGCATTTTCACGTGGTGCCGCGTTGGGGCGGCGATACCAACTTTATGCCTATTTTAGGGGATACCAAAGTAATTTCTAACGATATGCAAAAAGCATATCAAGATATTAAAAAAGCCATTGAAGATATTATGTCTACCAAATTCTTTCGTTAAAACATCCGAAAAATGAAACGAGAACGTAACCGTCTTTTGGCTCAACTCTTTTTGATTATTCCCTTGCTTAGTATTGTTATGGCATGTTCAGACCAAACCTCAGATCCGGAAATTCCTGTTGATCCCTATCGTGGCCGGTTAATTTCCTCAAGCTTTGACGCTGAGTACAACCCAAATATTATTTCAGAGTTGCTCAATACAATCGGTTACGATTTTGATACGGTGTATGCGGTTAAAGTCTATATAGTCCGTTATCAAACCATCACCGTGGATGGCGAGTTCACCACAGCCAGCGGAATTGTTGCTGTTCCTAAGTTATCGGCCTCAACATTGCCGCTGTTAAGCTACCAACACGGCACCATTTTAAAACGCCAAAAAGCCCCATCCAGTCTGGGTCCGGATATTGTTGGCATTGGTGTGGCCTCGCAGGGTTATGTGGTTTCTATTCCGGATTACCTGGGCCTGGGTACTTCTCCGGGATTGCATCCCTATGTGCATGCCTCTTCACTGGCATCGGCCTCATTGGATATGATTGGGGCCTCTAAAGAATTGGCTGCTTCCAAATCCATAGCGTTGCAGGATTCCTTGTTTTTAATCGGGTATTCCGAAGGGGGATATGCAACCATGGCGTTGCATAAAGAAATTCAGACCAATCATGCGTTTGAATACCCCATAAAAGCCAGCGCACCCATGGCCGGGCCATACGATCTTTCGGATATTACAAAAGATACCCTCTTGTCTGATACGCCGCATCCCTCGCCGGGATATGTGCCGTATGTTTTTTTTGCTTACAACCAGATCTACAATTTATACAACGATCTTTCAGCGGTCTTTAAAGCACCTTACGATACAACGCTTGTGGAACTGTTCGATGGCGAAACGGAGCTCAGTGACATTAATGCCCAGTTGCCGCCTGTACCAAAAGATATGTTTACCGAAAGTTTTATTTCGGATTCTCTGAGCAACCCCGACAATCGTTTTGTGCAAAAACTCAAGCTCAACGATCTGTATGATTGGAAGCCCGAGGCGCCCATGTACCTGTTTCATTCAAAAGAGGACGACCAGGTGCCTTACCTCAATACCGTTAAAGCGTATAACCAGTTCAAGATGAATGGTGCCACCGGAATTCAAATAGATACGTCGAATGATGGTTCGCACACCGAGGCTTCCAGGGCGATGATCCCACGGGCAATGGCGTGGTTTGAGCAATTCAGAACAGGGGATTAGACGATTGCATGGAAACCATCACTTGCCCTATTTCAGGTTCGGATGAAACCCGGCCGTTTCTGGCATTAAAAGATCGATTTGATCCTGAGGGCCACGAAGAGTGGCTTGTTCAGCAATCCACAAAAAGCGGGCTGGTGTATTTGAATCCCCGTCCCGATCAGGAGGAAATCAAAACATATTACCAGTCGGAAGCCTACGATCCGTTTGTATCCACGGCAAGCAAGCCAACCTTAACCCAGACCATTTATCAAAGTCTTCGAAGGTGGATATCGCTTCGCACCAAAGCCCGGTCGGTGTTGGATCGTACCGGTTTTTATCCAAGTGGCCGGTACCGCGTTCTGGAGATCGGATGCGCCACAGGGGAGTTTCTGGCTGAGCTCCAGAAAGCGGCCAAGCCTGCCATTTTGCGTTGCACGGGGGTTGAGCCTTCGGAATCGGCGGCTAAATATGCCCGTGATACCTATGGCTTGAATGTCTTGCAGGGCGAGCTTTTAAGCGTTGATATCCCTGAGAACATGGATCTGGTGTTGATGTGGCACTCCCTCGAGCATATTCACCGGATTAACGACACCCTGGATATGATCCATGATATCCTCAAACCAGGTGGTCTTTTGTGTGTTGCAATGCCGAATCTCGAGAGTTCCGATGCCCGTTTTTATGGATCAGACTGGGTCGCCTACGATGCCCCGCGGCACCTGTATCATTTTTCACCCATTACTTTTGAAAAACTTCTTAAGCACCACCGTTTTTCAGTTGTGGATATGACCGCCCTGCCGATCGATAGTTTTTATAACACAGTTTTAAGTGAAGGCATACGTGCCGGAAAATCAGGCAAAAGCCTTTCGCCACAAGCCTACCTGAGGGCTTTATGGCTGGGCCTTGGCGCAGCTATAGAAGGGTATCATCCAGCCAAAGCCTCCAGCGTGCTGTATTTTATTCGCAAATCCACCGGGCATTAAAAATCTAAAAAGGGTGCTGAATTAATTTGGGGCTTTTTACGGGAAAGTTATCTTTAGATCTTTTCAGGTTACCAGGTTTATAATCAAATCATTTCTTACATGATCAATATTTCAAAGGTTTTAGCTGAGGAGTTTTCCGTTCAGCTTTCCCAGGTTAAACACACACTTGAGTTATTTAATGAAGGCGCCACCGTCCCGTTTATCGCCCGTTACCGCAAGGAGCGCACCGGCGGACTGGACGAAATACAATTGCGGGATATTTCGGACCGCTATACCTATTTGAGCGAACTTGAAGAGCGCAAAGAAACAATCCTAAAAACGATTGATGAACAAGGCAAGCTTACCGATGAGCTAAAAGCTAAAATCGAGAGTTGTTTAAAGAAAACCGAACTTGAGGATTTATACCTCCCTTATAAACCTAAAAAGAAAACACGGGCTACCCAGGCCATAGAGAAAGGGTTGGAACCGCTCAGCCAGATCATCAAATCGCTCAATCAGCCCGATGTTACGGATGTTGATTTGCAATCGCAGGCCCAGGCATTTATTTCTGAAGAAAAAGGGGTGGCAGATGCAAAAGCAGCCCTGGAAGGTGCCCGGGATATTCTGGCTGAAGAAGTTGCCGAGGTGGCCGAGTATCGTGCTCATTTGCGTGAGTATTTCATTTCCGAAGGTGCATTCGCGGCAGATATAAAAAGTGATTTTGAAGAAGGCTCTACAAAGTTCGAAATGTATCGCAACTATGCCTGCAAAGTTAAAGATATTAAGCCTCACAACATGCTGGCTATTCGCCGGGGTGAAGCCGAAGGTATTCTGAATTTTTCATTGGATTTTGATGAATCCGTGGTGCTGGGATACCTCGAAAAAAATGAGATTAAAACAACCCATCCGGAGTTAAAAGCGTTTTTAAGCGAGATGCTCAGCGATGCCTTTCATCGATTGATGAAAACGGCACTCACCGGGGAAGTTCGCCTGGAAAAACGCCTGCAGGCCGATGAAGAGTCCATAAAAACGTTTGAAGCAAACCTGAAAGAATTACTGCTCTCGAGCCCGGCCGGGATGAAACCCACTCTGGGTGTTGACCCGGGATTTCGTACCGGTTGCAAAGTGGTGGTGGTTTCAAAAACCGGCACCTTGCTGGAGCATCACACCATTTACCCGCATACCGGCCAGCAGAAACGGGCCGAAGCCATGCAAACGCTCACAGACCTCTGCCGGAAACATCATATTGAGTTGATAGCCATTGGTAATGGCACGGCAGGGCGGGAAACCGACGACTTTGTAAAAGAGTCTGTAGAAAAGCTGGATCAAAAACTTGTTAAAGTGATGGTGAATGAATCGGGGGCATCGGTCTATTCGGCAAGCCAGGTGGCCATTGATGAGTTTCCCGACCTGGATGTTACCATCCGCGGCGCAGTAAGTATAGCCCGACGTTTGCAGGATCCGCTGGCCGAACTGGTAAAAATCGAGCCTAAATCCATTGGCGTAGGCCAGTACCAGCACGATGTAGATCAGAAATTGCTAAAGAAAAAGCTTGAAGAAACTGTGGAAAGCTGTGTCAACTTCGTTGGTGTGGATTTGAATACAGCATCAAAAGAACTGCTGGGATATGTATCGGGTGTAACGCCGAGCATAGCAAAAAATGTAGTGGCCTACCGCGAAAAGCATGGCGAGTTCAAAAACCGCCAGCAGCTTCTGGATGTTGATAAGTATGGCCCGAAAACCTTTGAGCAATCGGCCGGGTTTCTGCGTATCCGCAATGGCGAAAATCCACTGGATAATACAGCGGTTCATCCCGAAAGCTATGCCATTGTAGCAATTATTGCCAAAGATATTGAGGTATCATTAGACCAGGTAACCGCCATTTCAGAAAAAATTCAGAGTGTTGATATTAAAAAGTATGTCACTGAAACGGTTGGTGAGCCCACCTTGCTCGAAATACTGGCAGAGCTTAAAAAACCCGGCCGCGATCCACGTGAGAAGTTTCGATATGCCGAGTTTGATGAACATATCAAAACCATGAACGACTTATCTCCCGGAATGAAACTTGAAGGCGAGGTGACCAACGTAACCGATTTTGGGGCATTTGTTGATATCGGTGTGCATCAGGATGGCCTGATACATATTTCCGAGCTTGCCGATCAGTTTGTTAAAGATCCGAAAGATGCCGTTAAAGTGGGCCAGATTGTAAAAGTTCGGGTATTAGATGTAAATTTAGAACTCAAACGCATTAGCTTGTCAATGAAGTCTGAGTCGGCCGGTGGCGGCAAGCGCAAATCTTCTAAGAGCAAGCAAAAAGGTAAAAAAGCATCAGAAGAAAAAAAGTTTACTTTGGATGATCTGAAAGCTAAATTCAACTCCAGGTAACCTCTTAACCCAGTTATGATATGTTTGAATTGTCATTTCAAATTGATGATTTAATAGCCATTGGCATAACCCTTGGGATTGCAGTAGCAATCTCAGTTGGGCTTTTACTGATATCCAAATTGATTTTTTGGCGCCTGAATACAATCGTTTCTAAAGCTGAAAATTGGGTGGCGCCAGCTATAATCATCAGCCTTCATCATACCCGCTTTTTCTTTTTTTTTACGATTGGTCTTTACAGTACCCTAAGATGGATAGCAGGACTGCCAAAACCCATGGAGCAGTTTGTAAATAAGCTTCTGATTCTGTTCCTACTGTTACAGCTTGGCTTTTGGATTTTTGAATTTATCAGCGCTTGGGTAAAACTATATCGTGAAAAAAATCTTGAGGCCAATGCAGAAGATGTAACAACAATTTCGGCGCTTGGTTTTTTGTTAAAACTCACGGCAGGCCTTTTGCTTTTCTTGCTTGTACTGGCAAATTTTGGCGTGGATGTAACAGCTCTGATTGCCGGTTTGGGTGTGGGAGGTATAGCTATTGCACTGGCCACACAAAATATCCTTGGGGATTTATTTGCCTCGATTTCAATTGCACTGGACAAACCTTTTGTTATTGGTGATTTTGTCATCATCGACACTTTCATGGGCACTGTTGAATATATTGGCCTTGAAACCACGCGTCTGAGAAGTTTGTCTGGTGAGCAGATAATTATTTCCAATGCAGATTTAATAAAAAGCCGGATCCGTAACTATAAACGCATGCAGGAACGTCGGGTGCTGTTCAAATTTGGTATCACCTATCAAACACCATACGATAAAGTGGCCCGGGTTTCCGGATTGGTTAAGGATATTGTATCGTTAGAACCGGAAGTTCGCTTCGATAGGGTGCATTTTCAGAGTTATGGTGATTTTGCCCTCATTTATGAAGTGGTCTATTACGTGTTATCACCACAATACATTGTATTCATGGACATAAATGAACGCATAAACCTCAATATCATGAAAACATTTCAGGACGAACAGATTGAATTTGCTTACCCAACACAAACTGTTTATGTAAAGCAGCAATAATAGCTTTTCTTATGGCCCCCGGAGGCTTTACCCCGGCTGAAACTCCTAACAAGAATCCTAAAGCCATTTTAAACCAATAACCTAACACATCGGGTATCTTTTAAAGCCGGCTCTCGTTTTTAATAGATATAGAACAGATGTTTCAGGTTATGGACGATCTAACAATTTATCTTCGTAGCGGACTTGCATTAGCCATTGGTATGCTGATTGGTATGGAGAGGGGATGGCATGAGCGCCATGCTTCGCAATCGGTTCATTTGGCAGGTATGCGTACATTTGGATTAATTGGATTATTAGGCGCCATATGGGCGCAACTCTCCTTAGTTATGGGTGAGCTTCTTTTAGGTTTTGCCTTTGTTGCATTTTCAGCCTTAATGATCATTGCCCATATACTGGCCGTTCAAAAAGATTACGACTACGGCCTTACAACCGTAGTTACCGCATTAATCACATTCGGACTTGGAGCCTTGATGATGAAGGGCTACCAGGCTCTTTCAGCCTCCATAGCTGTGGTGGTAACAGCACTTTTAAGTTTAAAACCAGCTTTGCACAAGTGGGTGGATCGGTTGGAGCAATCTGAGCTTCAGGCCATTGTAAAGTTGCTGCTCATTTCTGTTGTGGTGTTACCCATTCTTCCCAATCAAGGCTATGGCCCCTGGCAAGCCTTAAATCCATACAAGATCTGGTGGATGATAGTGCTCATTTCAACCATTTCATTTGTTGGATATTTTGCCATGCGTCTTGCCGGGCCCAAACGCGGAATTATGCTCACGGCTTTTTTTGGTGGTTTTTTCTCTTCCACTGCGGTTTCTCTTGATTTTGCCCGAAAAAGTAAACAACAACCCGAAGCCTCCTCTTTATTTGTATCCGGAATACTTATGGCTTGTGGTACCATGTTCCCAAGGGTATTGGTTTTGCTGAGTGTTATTTACCTGCCCATGGCCTATAAACTGGCCACCTCTTTTATCGTAATGGCCTTGCTGACTTATGGGATATCGTTTTGGATATGGAAAAACCTGCCCGAAGAACAGTTGGCACATACCTCAGATCACAGGGGCGCTTTTGAACTGCGTACAGCTCTCTGGTTTGGATTGCTTTTAACTACCATCATGTTCCTGTCTTATGCCCTGAAAGACTGGATGGGCGATAGCGGGGTATATCTCCTTGCTTTTGTGTCGGGACTGAGTGATGTTGATGCTATCACGTTGTCTTTATCCCAAATGGCCAAAGAAGATCTGGCGATACAGGTGGCTACGGGTGCCATTCTTCTGGCTTCAATAACAAACACGCTTGTAAAAGCAGGCCTGGCTTGCGTATTCGGCACCAGAAAAATGGCCTGGCAGATCAGTCTATCCTTTGCTTTGGTTGTCTTGGCCGGCGTCCTGAGCTTCTGGTTATTCCCATTGCCTTTATAAACCAGCTTTAGAAGCCCGTAAGGTTTTATTTGAGTTAAAGTTTTGCTAATTTCCCCAATTCATTAGCGGCATTTTAAACTTGATTTTAAAGATATAGCTACATCTTTTCGTTTTTCAAGACCCGGATTTTAGAGATACCCGAAATTCGTTTTTGCTGTTTTAGAGGTGATGTTTCATGCCGGTGCGGTTGTTATCAAGTCCTTATAGCTCATAAGAGTGCTCACTGGTTAGCTAAAAGTTCTTTTTTATATCAATTTCGATGTAAAAAAAGCATGACAGCCTCACAGATTGGCGATTTCCTCATAGATATTGTATATTATCGGCTTAAAATTGAAGTTTCAGCCTCAACCAATAGCTCTGGAAACATAACGTGTAGCTTGTTTCAGCCGAATCTAACGGTCAGAGTTTATTGGCAGAATTTTTGTTCCCATTTGAAATTGTATCATTTGTTTTGCTTTTAGCAATCATAAGGGCCATGATGCTTTTTAATAGCAATTATGAACCTTCAACAGATTAAGTGCATATATGTTCAGACATTTTCTAGTCATATCCTTAGTTGCAGTTTTAGGACTTACATCGTGTAAATCAAAAGACGAAGCACCTAAAACAGATCAGCCATCCGATTTTAAAGTCGGTTTGGTGTTTGATGTTGGTGGCCGCGGCGATAAATCTTTCAACGATGCCTCTTTTAAAGGGCTTGAAATGGCCAAAGAAGAGTTGGGTATTGATTTTGAATACATTGAACCGCCGGGCGAAGGAGCCGACAGGGAAGCAGCACTTCGGCAACTGGCGTCTCAACCTGAAATGAAATTGATTTTTGGGGTCGGGTTCATTTTTACAAACGATATTATTGAGATAGCTAAGGATTACCCTGAGAAATATTTTGCCTGTATAGATTTTAGTTATAATCCGGATGTGGTGATCCCCGAGAATTTATCAGCGATCACATTTGAAGAAGAAAAAGGTTCAATTCTGGTTGGTGCAATTGCCGCCCAGGTAAGTAAAACAGGTAAAGTTGGCTTTATTGGTGGTATGGAATCCCCGATAATTAAGAAATTTGAGCGCGGATACACAACAGGTGCCAGGTATATCAATCCGGATATAAAAATTGAAATCGGGTATGTTGGTCTTACGGCTTCAGCCTTTAAAAATCCGGCTAAAGCTAAAGAACTGGCCCTTGGGCAGTACAATAAAGGTGTAGATATTATTTACCAGGCTTCCGGCGCCAGTGGGCTGGGTGTATTTGAAGCAGCCAGGGTAGAAAAGAAATATGTGATTGGAACCGACCAGAATCAGGAAAATGAAGTGCCTGGCTATGTGGTAACCAGTATGATAAAAGCCGTTGATCAATCGGTGTTTAAAACGATCAAGGCTGTTAAGGATGGTACTTTTAGTGGTGGTAAACTCAATGTTTTTGGCATTGAAGCCAACGACACCGACTACATCTATAACGAGAATAATAAAAGCTTTATTACAGACGAGATATATAGTAAGACCGAAGAATTACGCAAAAAAATACTATCTGGTGAAATCCCGGTTGGAGAGAAATAACACGGCAATTCATGCGCTATAAGCTCTGGAATTCTAACATCGTTTTTCATTATTGGATTTCAAATCAACAAAAATCAAACAGTTAATTATGAAAATGAACATGTCTCTTTTTTCCCGTTTATTTGTGCTTGCATTTTTTGTGGTTGCAGGTTGTGGCCAATCACCTGAAATGAAGGAACTACAGGACAGCATTACCAAAACAGCCGAACAGGTCGACCAGGAAACAGCTGCGGTTAAAAAAATTAAAGACAATGTCAGCAAACAGCAAAAAGACTACGAAGCTAAAGTTGAAGAGCTTTGTGATCAAGCCAGTGATGATCTGAAAGGCTTTGTGAAAGATCATGGTAAGTTAGTTAAAGAGATAAAAGAGCTTTCAACTGAAATGTCTGCTATTTCGGCTCAATTATCAGCTTTACCAGATAAGCTTAATGAAAATATGCGTTTTAGCATCAAGTTGATCCGTGAGGATTATGAAAATCATGAAAAACGCGCAGAAGAGATCACCAAGGATGCTGAGAAAATTGAAAAAAAATCCAGCAAATACGATGAAAAAATAACTCAGTTGATGGCACCTTCACAATCAGGTGCAGAAAACGCGCAATAAGTACATAAGCCAAGGTTACCCTTGGCTTTTTTTGTTCATATTTAAACTTGGTGTTGCATGAATGTTTTGGTTACGGGAGCTACGGGTTTTATTGGCTCTAATGTCTTAAAGCGTTTGGTGAATAATGGGGACCATGTGGTGGCGTTGGTTCGTAAAACTTCCAATCTCGACGCATTTGGTGACTATATTGATGATGTGGAGCTGCGATATGGCGATATCACAGATAAGGAATCGGTAGAAAAGGCTTCCAAGGGCATAGACAGCGTTTATCATTGTGCTGGAATGGCAAGATTAGGGCCCGGTAAAGTTGATCGTTTAAACAGCATAAATATTGATGGTACAAAGAATGTGCTTGATGCTGCAATAGACAACAATGTTGAAAAAGTGGTCTATACCAGTTCTGTTTCTGCAGTAGGGATTACAGGTACAAAACAACCTGCAAATGAATCACAAGCCTGGAATCTGGATAATCTTAATATTCATTATTTTAAAACGAAATATCTGGCAGAGCAGGAAGTACAAAAAGCGGTCAAAAAAGGACTGGACTGTGTAATCGTTAATCCCAGTTATGTATTTGGCCAGGGTGATATCAATTTTAATGCCGGTCGGTTAATCAAAGATCTGTATCATCGCAGAATACCGTTTTATCCTGTGGGTGGGGTATGTGTTGTAGATATTGATGTAGTTGTTGATGGGCATATGGCGGCTATGGAGAAAGGACGAACAGGGGAGCGTTATATTTTAGGTGGAGAGAATATTACCTATAAACAGGTTTTTGATACCATCTGTAAAGTGGTTGGTGTACCTAAAGTTTCCTTGCCTTTGATTCCATCATTAACCAAGTTTTTTGTTAAACTGACCGAAAAAGCCAGGAAGCTCCATCATATATCAGCACTTGTAAATCTGGAAATTTTGGAATCCACATCGCAATTCCTGTATTATGATTCATCTAAAGCCAAAGATGAACTTGGAATTGGGGAGCGGTCTTTTGAACAGACCATAGCCAATACCTTTGATTGGTATAAATCGTATCGTTTATTGTAAGCGTTTTGAACCCATGTTATAAAAAGCTGCTTAATCTCTGGAAGGTTAAGTGGCTTTTTTACGTTTACAATGTTGCAATGAAATCTTTTCTATTTAAGTTGACTATACAAAGATAGAACTGGTAATAAACACATCCCGCTATGCCATCTAATACCATTATAGACCGAGTTAAGACCGAACTGGAAAAGTACCCGCCATTCAATCAGCTAAGCCAGGAAGTTCTTAAAAGTTTAGCCACCAAAATTCATGTGCAGTATTACCCGGAAGGGGAGGTTATTTTCAAGAAAGGTGATGACCCCAAACCTTATTCATTTATTGTTATCAAAGGGTCGGTTAATTTAACCGAATCCATTGAAGATGAAAATGTGCTGGTTGATGTGTGTGACGAAGGTGATATTTTTGGTGTTCGGCATTTACTGGCCCACGATAATTACTATATAACGGCTAAAGTTGCCGAGGAGTCCTTGATTTATGCCGTTCCGGTTGATGTGTTCAAACAGTTGATTGAATCAAATCCAAAAGTAGCCTTGTTTTTCGCTGCTGAATTTGCAAGTGGTATGCCTGAGCGTGAGTCCAGCCTTGCACATTCAGTTACCTTACGTAAAGCGTTTTCTAATAACCCATGCAAGCCGGTACTGGTCGAAAACGATACATTGGAAATCCATCCCACACCTAATGTGGTGACCTGTTCACCGGATATGACCATTCAACAGGCGGCCAAGCTTATGGCCGAGCGAAACGTGGGTTCAATTATCATCAGCAATGAACAAAAACATCCTCTTGGGATCATCACCGATACGGATTTGAGAAAAAAGGTTGTGGCGATTGATGCCAATGTAAAGACCCAGCCTGTAACAACTATCATGAGTTCGCCGGTTTATACAGTTGAAAAAGGCCAGACGGTAGCCGATTTGATCATCCTGATGATGAAAACCAACTTGCGCCATTTCTGCGTAACTCGTGATGGCACACCTCACTCATCCATAGAGGGTATTATTTCGGAGCATGATGTAGTAACGGCTGAAGGAAATAACCCTGCCGTGATCATCAAGGAGATTATGCAATGCCGGGAGAAAGAAAAATTGGCGATTGCCAGTGAAAAAGCCGAAGCGCTTTTGGTTTCTTACTTACAGCAAGAGGTTAGGATCCATTTTATTGCAAATGTGATCACCGAGATCAACGATGCCATGATCATCAGTGCTATGCAATTTGCTCTGGATGAGTTGAAAACAGACGGGTATGAACAACCAAATCTACGGTTTTGCTGGTTATCAATGGGAAGTGAAGGACGAAAGGAGCAGTTGCTTAGAACCGACCAGGATAATGCGATCTTGTACGAAAATCCACCTGCAAGTGAGTCGGAGAAAGTAGCCGGGTATTTTCTTAAGCTTGGGGAAAAAGTCACCCAAATTCTTATAGATTCAGGTTTTAAAAAATGCCCTGCCGATATTATGGCCAGCAATCCACAATGGAATCTTAGTCTTAAGGGTTGGCAAACCATTTTTGAGAAATGGATTCTGACTCCTGATCCAAAAGCCGTGATGCATTCCACCATCTTTTTCGATTTCAGACCGGTTTATGGTAACACCGAACTTGCCGATGAGTTAAAATCATTTATCCTCGAAAAAGTTAAGAATGGACGAGGGTTTTTAACCTTTTTTGCTCAAAATGCGCTTCAAAATCCACCCCCGCTGAGCTTCTTCAGAAATTTTATCGTGGAGAGTTCAGGAAAGCATGCCAATGAGTTTGATATTAAGGCACGTACCATGATGCCACTATGTGATGCTGCCAGGGTACTGGCCTTTGAGCTTGGTGTTAAAGAATATTTAAGCACGTTTGAACGATTTGAAAAAATCAGTGAAATAGAGCCTCAGCTTAAAGACCTGGCAAAAGAATCGGGTATGGCCTATGAAATCCTGATGCGGTTGCGTGCCCAGAACGGGTTAAAAAATCAGAACGCCGGTCGCTATATCAACCCGAATAATCTTAATAAATTAGAGCGGCAAGCACTGAGGAATATTTTCAAAACGATTGAAAGCCTTCAAAGTACCATTAATTTGAGGTATCAGTTAGATTATCTGCGTGGATGAGCCTTTTTTGGAAATCACAAGCAGAACGCCGCTGCAGAAAAGGTGAATTGCCCGAGCAGGTTTGTGAGTATTTAAACCTGAATCGGACACAGCCGTTGAGATCAAACATGCCGGTTGAGAACGTAAGGTTTGTGGTGATGGATACGGAAGCCACCGGACTGAATTATAAAAAAGATAAGCTGATTTCAATCGGAGCGATTTGCCTCAAGAACGACATCATCTCAATTGCGGACTCGTTTGAAACCCTGATCGTCCAGCATGAAACCGGTGATAAAGAATCCATTCCGGTTCACGGCATACTCAAAAGAGACCTTAAACAGGCAGCACACGAAGAAGGTGCCTTGTTGTCTTTCCTGGATTTTCTTAATAATGGGATTATGGTAGCTCACCATGCCGATTTTGACCTGAATATTATAAACTTCTCACTCAATAACCTCTTTAATATTTCACTTCTTAATCCGGTTTTAGATACCCTGAGCTTTGCCCGCCGTATTGAACAAGGACCATTTCACGACCCATACCTGAAACCGGGTGAATTTAGTCTTGATGCATTATGTGAGCGTTACAACATAGATATAAATGATCGGCATACTTCCGCAGGGGATGCTTTTCTTACCGCCAGGCTTCTGCAGGTATTGTTAATTAAGGCCAGGCAAAAGGGATTTAAAACACTTGGAGATGTATTAAAATAAAAAAGCCGCTAATGTTACTTAGCGGCTTTTTACTATCCGGGTTATCAGCAATTAATTAATGAGCTGAAGCAGATCCGGCACCTTTCGGATAACGAATATCTTCAACAATCTGCTGAACTTCGGCTGGTGGCTCTGTAGTCATTCTGGAAACAACTAAGGAAACCACAAAGTTAAGAATCATACCTAAAGTACCGATACCTTCCGGTGAAATACCAAACCACCAGTTAGCAGGCACATTGGCTGCAGGGTCTACAAATTTGAAGTAAATGATATACGCAGCTGTAAAGACGATACCCAGAACCATACCGGTCATCGCACCTTCACGGTTCATGCGTTTATCAAAGATGCCCAAAATAATAGCCGGGAAGAACGAGGAAGCTGCCAATCCAAACGCAAAGGCTACCACCTGTGCCACAAATCCCGGAGGATTAATTCCGAAATAACCGGCAATCATAACGGCAAAACCCGCTGAAATTCGAGCTGCCCACAGTTCGCCTCCTTCAGAAATATCGGTCTTGAACTGTTTCTTAATTAAATCGTGAGCTACCGAGGTTGAAATAACCAACAAGAGACCGGCCGCTGTTGATAGCGCAGCAGCTAAACCACCTGCGGCTACCAGTGCAATCACCCAGTTAGGCAATTGAGCAATTTCCGGATTAGCAAGCACCATAATATCGCGATCGATATAGAGCTCGTTAGTGCCATCGGTTGCTTTGTTAGAAACTAAACGCTCGCCGCTTTGTCCGCGACCTTCAGCGAAGGTTGGCTTTCCGGCAAAGGGTTTACCTGCGGTGTATTGAATTACACCATCCTGGTTTTTATCCTGCCAGGCAATCAACCCGGTATTCTCCCAGTTTTGAAACCAGGAAGGAACACTCTCATAAGCTTTGTTACTAACCGTGTTGATCAGATTAACACGGGCAAATGTAGCAACAGCCGGGGCAGTGGTATAAAGAATAGCAATAAATACAAGTGCCCAACCGGCAGAAACACGAGCGTCGCGAACCTTCGGTACGGTGAAGAAACGCACAATAACGTGCGGCAGACCGGCTGTACCCACCATAAGAGCAACAGTAATAAAGAATACATCAACCATTGGTTTTTTACCGGTGGTGTATGCAGCAAAACCAAGCTCCCGGTGCAGACCATCCAATACTTCAAGAATGGGGCGTCCGCTGGCAACTTCTGTGCCACCAAATCCTAATTGTGGGATTGGATTTCCGGTCATTTGCATGGAAATAAAGAAAGCAGGAACCATGTAAGCGAAGATCAACACGCAGTACTGGGCAACCTGAGTGTAGGTAATACCTTTCATACCACCAAGTACAGCATAGAAAAACACGATACCCATACCGATAAGAATACCGATGTTGATATCAACTTCAAGGAAGCGTGAAAAAACCACACCTACACCGCGCATCTGACCTGCTACATAGGTAAAGGATACAAAGATTGCACAGATAACGGCAATAGTACGGGCTGAGTTAGAATAATAGCGGTCTCCGACAAAATCCGGTACAGTAAATTTTCCGAATTTACGAAGGTAAGGGGCCAGTAAAAGCGCCAGCAATACATAACCGCCGGTCCAACCCATTAAATATACCGATCCGTCGTATCCAAGAAACGAGATCAGACCGGCCATTGAAATGAACGATGCGGCAGACATCCAGTCTGCCGCGGTCGCCATGCCGTTCGCTATTGGAGGAACACCTCCGCCGGCCACATAAAACTCCTTTGTGCTACCGGCTTTAGACCAAATTGCGATTCCAATGTAGAGCGCAAAAGAGAGCCCTACAATCAGAAACGTCCAGGCTTGTACATCCATAATTATTAAAATTTTAATTGATAGAGTTTAAAAATTAATCTTCATGCACATCGTATTTCTTATCGAGCTTGTTCATGAGGCTTACATAAACAAAGATCAGGATAACAAATACATAAATGGAGCCTTGCTGGGCAAACCAGAAGCCCAGTTTAAAGCCACCAATCTGGATGGTATTCAGCGGGTCGACCAGCAGAATGCTTAATCCATATGATACTGTAAACCAAACCACAAGCAGTATCACAAGATACTTGAGGTTATTTTTCCAGTATTTCTGAAGTTTTCCGTTTTCCATAAGACAAATTGGATTAGGTTATAGATAGATTTGAGTTTGAACAATAAACTGGCTATAGCTTTCAATATCAGTACCACTGATGTATGGAACTGTTGAATACTGGCATGTGATCTTGGCATTGTGTCCGTCTAAGAACCAGTTGGCACCAACATCAAAATGGGTAAATGAATCAGGAGCACCTTCCAGATCTCTGAAAGAAAATCCTACGAAAGGCTGCAGGCGGTCGGTATCGCTTAAGATATTACCAGGAAGTAACAAGCCGGCCTGAGCAAAAATGATTGAACCAGTACCGAACAATGTACCACCTGAAGTGCCTCTTAAGTAATTATCACCAAAGTTGTAGCTATAGAATACACCATATGCGGTTAAAGCCATATCTCCACCCATTGGCTGATCGTAGAAGGCATCTACAGCAAATAACATGATGTCTTTTTCCGAAGTATTGCCGCTTCCATCAGCAATGATGCTTCCTTTTGGATGCATATAGAAACCGGCACCAACATTAAATACTGATTTTGTGCCTACATATGTACCAACATGGAATGGGAAAAATGTGCTTTCTTTATCAGCAAATTGATAAGCAAGGTAACCGTTAAATGCCCATGAATCGGTGCTGTTTAATTGAGCAGGGCCACCATTAACTAGTGTTGGTGCTGCTTGTTTGAAAGGTTCTACAGCAGAGAAGTTATACTTGATGTTACCGGCAGCACCTTTAATGTAATAACCCATCTGACGGGCAAACTGGTCATTTTTTTCAATGTTAGGCCAGTTGAAGATCGGTGCATCTAGTTGCAGGTAATTAAGTGTGCTGGACATGGTCATACGGGAAAGGCCATTCCAGTAATGCAAACCGGCACCAAAATCCATGGTGAAATCGCTTTTGCCGCCTAATAAGGTGTAATTAAGCCATACATCATGCATGTACAATTGAGGCTTTTTCGCACCTGAGCTGGCACTTTGACTGTTAATACCAAAGTGAGTGATGATCATAAACTTCTTGTTCATCTGAGCAAATGCAAGAAGACGAGAACGTCTCAATTTGGTGCTGAAGTTATCAGTACTTCCACCCTCAGGATTTTCAGAGTAAATACCCTGGAACTGATGCCAGGTGATAAAACGAATATACTTTGAGCCTTCATCGTTAAGCTTAATTTTCATGCCACCAGTATAGTCTTTGGATCCCTGAGCTTTAGCTTGTGGCGAAGCTGTAAAGAGAAGCGCAAAAGCGGCTAATACGAGTAAAACTTTTTTCATGGTTATTAAAAGTTTTTGTTAAAGAAGTTGTCCTGTGTTGATTTAATCTTGTTTGAAATAACAAAACATTGATAAATACATTTGGTTAAGGATCATTAGATTTATGGTTTAAAGAACAATAAACCTCAACTATTTACTAACTACTTGGGGTACTTATGAAGAAAGGAAGAAATATAAGTGAGAATGAAATGAATGCTTTTGGTAGGTAACGTGGTTTGTTCTCATAGCTAATCTCCTTTGTGTCTTGTATCCTTATTGCCTAAGCAAAAGGGTCAAAATGGTTTTTTTAAAAAAGTTCAGAACTTTCGGCCTGAAACATCAGTAAACTCTGTTTTTAATAAGCTTACTTACCGACTGAGAAAAACTTGATTGGGAAATTTGACTATTTTTTTTCTTAAATCAAAACAAAAAATTTCCCATCAATTCCCTTAAACCTAAATATTGAAATAAAATATCACAAAAGTATCACAAACAAGTTTCAAATTCTACCTGGAATTGGAAACTCATCTGATGTGTTAGTTCATTAAAGAAACTCAGATATCAATTCCTTTCTTATGAAACCAATTCTGATTTACGACGGGCACTGCAACATGTGTATCGGATTTGTAAAAAGTGTAGAAACATACCACCAGTATCAGCCAAAGGATTACCTGGTTGATATGATCCCATACCAAAAAGCAGATGACCTTATTAAAACCTATCATTTAGATCCTGAAGAACTCCAGCAAGCATTTCATTTTATCACACCCAAAGGAGAAGTCTATAAAGCAGGACAGGCCATTGATAAACTTGCAGAAGTCTATCCGCTTTTAAAAATTGGATCGGGTTTTTTTACAACCCAATTAGGAGAGAACTTTTACCAGTTTATAGCCAAAAACCGTTACTCGGTTTTCGGATGCCAGGACGAGTGTTATGTGCCAAAACTCTACGTACCGGGAGATCAAAAAGACTAAAGACATCTTTCTGTGTTTTCACATAGCAGTTGTAAAGGTAATATCATCGTTATAAGGGGCAAAGCTCAGGCTTCTATCTCATATTCCTTCAAAATCTCAAGCACATGAGGCGGGACAATTGTGAGTTTCTCCGGGTAAAACAGCTTTAAAAAGTAGTAGTTGCGTATCAGGTGAAAGTCGATGGAATAGCGAGCAAATTCAAGCCCTTTTGGTCCCTTTAACTTCATCATCAGCATAAGCAGCTTTCCACCCCACATGGGCATTCGACTGCCAGAGCCAAGATCCTCGCCTTGCTGCTCGGCTTTCATCTGTTCTATGGAACGCATGCTATTCATTTTTACAGCTTCACTGGCATCCCCAGACCGCTGTTCCTGCCCGTATTCAAGCTCATCCTTAACCAGATCCAATAATTGCTGACCCTTCTGGGTTCTCACAAGGAGCCACTGCCATTTCTGATTTTTCTCCATAGGAGCACCAAGGTACCCGACGGTAAGATCTGCAAGGGAATTGAGGTAGTCGAAACAACTCATGCAACTGTAGGCAAATACCCCGATTCTTGATAGCTCCTGAGGAATACAAAAATATGGGAATTTTTCAACTTTTCCCGAGCGGTGCTTAAAATGCACCTGGAAATCCTGCATGAACTCGTAATGGACAATATCCCGATGATTTGGGGTGATCTTATCGAGGATCCATCGCAGGTTTTTTGGCTTAACATTATCGGTACAAGGGATACCGAGGAAATAAAAATTTATGTCTTTAAGGTAATCGTAACGTTGCTGGAAGTCGCGCAAAATATGAACATGGCATGCTGCACCGATCACCAGGATATCTTTGTGGCCTTTTTGAGCCACCTGTTCCAGGCTTTTTAAGGTTGGCGCCAGCGTGGGTTTATTGCCTTTAGCTTTGGGGATATCTACCACTGTTTCTGAAAGTTGAGCAACAGGGATAAATTCATCTTTTTCGGAATGGGTGACATGCATAACTGCCTGAACTTTTCCGGAGGAGAGGGCTTTTTCCGAGATCCGGGTTATTATGCCACTCCATTGAGCATGATCAACCGGTTTTTTAAGCTGAGCAACGAGGCGTTTTTGCGTGATGCCAAACCGGGATTCTTCAAAATCTTTTGGATGTCGCTGGCGTCCAAAAATGGCTTCTTCCTGTTGGCCAAGCCAACCTGTATTAAATACACAACTCTGAATACTTTCTTTTGAAGGCCAGATGCTAACAGAGCATAAACCGCAGGAACTGCAAATAGTTTCTTTACTTACCGGGGAGATTTGAATATCGGCATCGAGGTTGTCACAACTAAGATCAGACATGGATGAGCAGGTTTTATATCCTTGAAAATAGTGCTGAATTCAGCGGTAATAAAATAAACATTAGCTAATAAAACCAAAATGAACAAACCGGACTTAGAAAGTACGAAATAAGAGAAAAGCCATGAAAAAATCCATAAACCTTTTATCTTAGGAAAAATATCTGCAAACCAAGCTCAACTCATTATGAAATTATCCAAGATTTTAGTGGCCAATCGTGGCGAAATTGCAATCCGGGTATTGCGTACTCTAAGAGAAATGGACATTCAGACTGTAGCCATTTTTTCCGAAGCTGATCAAAATGCCCGTTTTCATCGCCTGGCCGATGAAGCCTATTGTATTGGTGGTATCACATCTCGCGAAAGTTATCTGAATATGGACCTGGTATTGGATGTCGCTAAAAAAAGCGGATGCCAGGGGATTCACCCGGGATATGGCTTTTTATCGGAAAATGAAGAGTTTGCAAGGCGTTGTCAGGCCGAGGGATTGGTATTTATAGGGCCAAAACCCGAGATCATAAAGTCGCTGGGTGATAAAATTGAAGCCCGCAAAATAGCTATTAAAGCCAACCTGCCGATTGCATCGGGTACCGAAGGCTCGATTGAGGATATAACTGAAGCATCAAAAGTAGCCAAAAATGTCGGATTTCCGGTTTTAATTAAAGCCACAGCCGGTGGTGGTGGTAAAGGTATGAAACGCGTCGATAAAGAATCCGAATTTGAACGCCAGTTTCAAACCGCTAAAAATGAAGCCGAAGCCGCTTTTGGCGATGGGCGCGTTTATATTGAAAAATATCTCGAGAATCCCCGTCATATTGAAATTCAGATCCTGTGCGATGAGCATGGCAATGGGGTGTATTTGTTTGAGCGTGAGTGCTCCGTTCAGCGCCGGCATCAAAAAGTAATTGAAGAAGCGCCATCGAGCATTTTAACCCCGGAGCTGCGCGAGGAAATGGGCCAGAGCGCCCTGCGTTTGGCCAAAGAGATTGGTTATACCAATGCCGGGACGGTTGAGTTTCTGGTGGATAAAAACATGAAGTTTTATTTTCTAGAAGTCAATACCCGTTTGCAGGTAGAGCATCCGGTAACCGAAATGATCACGGGTCTGGATTTGGTTCGTGAGCAGGTTTATGTTGCCGAAGGAAAACCACTTAGCTTTTCTCAGGATCAGATTACCATTAAAGGCCATAGTATTGAGTGCCGTATCTACGCCGAAGATTCGGAAAACTTCTTGCCTTCCATTGGCCGTGTGCCCCATTATGTAGAGCCTAACGGGTTTGGCATTCGAACTGATTCGGCTATTGAGCCAGGTTCTGAGATCAGCATGTATTACGATCCCATGATCTCCAAGTTGGTGGTTTGGGACTGGACCCGCCAGCAAGCTATTCAGAAAATGATCAGGGCCCTTCAGGAATATGAGATATCAGGTGTGGATACCACGATCCCGTTTTGTGAATTTGTAATGAATCACGAGGCATTTCAAACAGGCCAGTTCGATACACACTTTGTTCAGAACTTTTATTCAAACAGGCCAAAACCTGAATTGTGTAACGAAAAAAGTCAGGCAGCAGCGGTACTCTCTGCATTTTTACACAATATTGAGCGTAATAAAGTGAAAACCGATACATCTATGAACGGACAGGCTGCTCAGCAGAATGGTTGGGAAAAAAGAAAGTCCTTGAGGTAATCGATTCGAATTATTGTTAAGTGTCTTTGAGTTATGTCGGTATCTAAAAAAGTAAATTTACGAGTTACAGCATTGTGCATTCAAGATGAGCATGTGCTGTTGGTAAAGCACAAACGGTTTACATATACCAAGGATTTTCCGGAAGCTTACTGGATATTGCCGGGTGGGGTTTTGGAACCCGGCGAATCAGTTCCGGAGGGCATTCAGCGGGAAGTCAGAGAAGAAACCGGATTGGAATGCAACGTCGGAAACCTGGTATTTGTAAAAGAACTCATTTATCCTTATCCCTCTGAAAACCAGACGTCAATAACCCATCATTCAGTGAGCCTGGCATTTTATTGCGAAATTGTTGGTGGCGAGCTTATGACGGGTAAAGACCCCGAATTTGCAGATGACGATCAGGTGATTCTTAAAACCGACTGGCTGCCCATCAAAAGTCTGGCAGAGTATGATGTCTATCCGCCTTTTTTACCTGGGTTTGTTCAACAGGGATATCAAACAAAATTTCAGAATATGCCTGTCAGGTATTTTGATAGCTTTCAGTAATCTCAACCGGTTTTTCTGAAGGCGAAGACGGTGTGTTTTTATAAACCAGCCATACCCCGATTGCAAAGCATAACGCTGAAATAGTATTGACACCTTGCTTGACCCATTCCACATTTATTGTTTCACTGGGTGATCTGGCCAGTCCCACGAGCGTGAGCACTAAAAAGAACGACAAGGCAAAGATATAGCCAAATTTGGGTTGATTGATTTTTCTGGAGAGTAGAATTAGACAAATAATCATGGTAAAGTTAGCCAGAAACGCTATGCCCAGGGTTGTGAAAAACCACTGCCGTCCGGGAAATTCGATGGCCAGATAGGAAATAAGAACAAGCTCAATTGTTCCAAGTGAAAATGGGAGTAACCAGACCGAGGATTTGCAGCGCTTATTGATGCTGCCAAGCGCACACCATAAAGCTGAGGCTAAAAAAATAAAACCCAGGGAATTACATATAAACAGGCTGTATTTCATCCAAAGTGTCTCTTCAGTGGTGAGGGCCCATATAACTTTTTCTGTTGCTTTTAAGAATCCTCCTGTAAAACAGAGCACAAGACCGGTAAGGGCAACCCATTTCAAAGCCGGATTAAACACGCTTACAGTTTTAGAAATCAAGAAAAAGGAAAATACTGAAATAAAAACCGGGAGATAATCTTGCAAGGCCATCCAGATCGAAGGTGTCATTAGATTATGTATCAGGTTAAGTTTAAATTTTGCTCAATATAAAAAAATCAAAATATTAACAGGAGGAAAGTTAGATGTAAATGTTTGGAATGAACAACTATCTTGTTGTATATTTATGCCCATATTCACACCGTGACAAAATACAACCACAATAACCTTAACCAAAACGGTTGAATTCAAGTAACACATAATCCTTTTTTGGGAGACATAAAATGGAAGAACAGGCTGCAGTACAAGCAACTGGTATAGAGGCAAAAATCTTAAAAGTGGTTCAGATCATGAAAGAACACCACAATTTTGCTAAATATGAACTTGCATTTCATCTCGATAGATATCAGGGCGATGCCTTCTACGATCGTGTTTTAGAGTCCATTGAAGATGTTGGTGGGTTTCGGGTAAGATTTGTTGATAAAAGTTCTATTGATATTCCAATAGAAGCTTTACATGAATGTGACCGAAGTGATTTTTACGATCGTTGGGGCGAGAAAATCATGGCTACCAAGAGATAAGCCAGCAGAATTTAAGAATATTACCAAAAAAGCCTTAAGATCTCTTAAGGCTTTTTTAGTTTACCTAAAGTTAAAAGCATACTAACAAAAAAAGCAGCACATGGTTATTGGAAAAGAATTGGTAAAACAAACCAGAGGATTCTCGGATGTTGTGGATATAACCCGGGATGTAAATTCCGTTATTGCAATATCAAACGGTATTGTTTGCATTGCTGTGATCGGATCTACAGCATCTGTTACGACCATTGAATACGAACCCGCCCTGGTGGCCGATTTCAAAGATAAGCTTGAAGAATTGGCCGCTCACGATAAGCCCACGCGCCATGGCGATACATGGGGCGATGAAAATGGATTTTCTCATCTCAGAGCTTCGTTGATGGGGCCAGGGATCACTTTACCGGTTCAAAACGGGCAGGTGGTCTTGGGAACCTGGCAGCAGATTGTATTGGTGGATCACGATAACCGGCCTCGAGAAAGGAAAATTGTGGTTCAGATGGTGGGAGAGTGAGTGTGTTTTTTTAAGATAACGCCTGAAGAAACTTTAAAATCAAGCAACACAGACTCGTTAATTAAATCGAGATTGAAGGTGCACGTGTTCGGGTAATTAAAAAGCTAAAGCATTTATAAACATTCAAACAGGTAAGTAATGATGGAAGACATTGAAAATGTAGAGTTATCCTTCCTTAGCATCGACGATTATGATGAACTCAAGCAAGCTATGATTGAGTCCTACACCAACATGGACTACCCTTATCAGACCAAAGACAATATTCGCACCTTGATAACGAAGTTTCCTGAAGGTCAGGTGGTTATTAAAGTCAATAACCAGTTTGCCGGATGCGCACTGGCTATTATTGTTGATTACAGCAAATTTGATAATCGACATACTTATAAGGAAGTCACGGGAAACTTCACCTACGACACTCACACACCGCAAGGCGATATGCTTTACGGCATAGATATTTTTATCCGACCAAAATTCAGAGGCTTGCGTTTGGGGCGGCGGTTGTATGATTATAGAAAAGAATTGTGCGAACGACTCAATTTAAAAGGAATTGCCTTTGGCGGACGCATTCCGAATTATCATAAGTACGCCGAGAATCTATCACCTAAAGAATACATCCAAAAAGTCCGTATGAAGGAAATTCATGATCCTGTCCTGAATTTTCAGATGTCAAATGAGTTTCATCCATCCAAAATCCTGAAAGGGTATTTGGAAGGTGATGAGGACTCGAATGAATATGCGGTACTACTGGAATGGGATAATATTTATTATGAAAAACCCACCACAGAAGCAACCACAATCAAGAAAGTGGTTCGTTTGGGGTTGGTGCAGTGGCAGATGCGGCTGTATAAAGATATGGATGAACTGATGCAGCAAGTCGAGTATTTTGTTGATGCGGTTTCGAATTATCACGCCGATTTTGCACTTTTTCCCGAATTTCTTAATGCCCCGTTGATGCAGGAATTCAACAATTTATCGCCCTCCGATGCGATTCGCGAATTGGCTAAACAAACACAGGTCTTGATGCATCGCTTCTCAGAATTAGCCGTATCGTACAACATCAATATCATCACAGGTTCCATGCCGGAGCTTGAAAATGAACATTTATATAATATCGGTTACTTATGCAAACGCGATGGCTCGATCGAACGCTTTGAAAAACTACACATTACCCCTGATGAAGAAAAGGTTTGGGGGCTTCAGGGCGGTCGGCAACTCAGGACTTTTGATACTGATTGTGGTAAAATCGGCGTGTTGATTTGCTACGATATTGAATTCCCTGAACTGAGCAGAATGCTGGCTGAAGAAGGCATGGATATTTTGTTTGTACCTTTCTTAACCGATACCCAAAATGGTTATTCAAGGGTTCGTTGTTGCGCACAATCCAGAGCCATTGAAAATGAATGTTATGTAGCTATAGCTGGTAGTGTGGGTAACCTGCCCAATGTTGAAAACATGGATATCCAGTATGCTCAATCCATGGTATTTACACCATGCGATTTTTCTTTCCCGGCTAATGGCATAAAAGCTGAAGCTACACCAAACACAGAAATGATCTTGATTGCCGATGTGGATATCGATCTGCTGAGAGAGTTGAATCAGTTTGGAAGTGTTCGAAACTTAAAAGACCGGCGTAATGATCTTTATGAAATCAAGCGGTTGTAACCGTTAAGATTTGTGTGCTGGCAAACCTGCAAATGAAGTATAAGTTTTAATAACACGTTTTACTTGGGCTGAACAGCATGGTTTTCTGAAATCAATATTTCAGGGTTTTTTATTGAATAATAGCTCAAGATTCCAAAACTTTAATTTTTAAGGATAAAGGTGTTAATTTTCAAAATCTTTAGTGAAGCGCATATCAGGACTGAACAATAGCCTTTTAATAGTTAAGTGATAATTAAAACACGGCTGTCTGTAGCACTGTAGCTTTCTAATTTCCCCAGACTCTCTTATATTCAACCTTTTATTAATATGATTACCAGGATTTTGCACTATGCCGGAAAGTACTTTGCCAAACCCGTTAACCCTTGAAAAGGAGAGCGATATTTTTTTTGGAACCTATGCCCGATTGCCCTTGCATATTACGCATGGAGAAGGAGCGTATTTAATATCCCATGATGGCAAGAAATACCTGGATATGATTTCAGGTATTGGTGTCAATGCCCTGGGTTATGCAAATCCGGCACTTGAACAGGCAATTATAGCGCAAACAAAAAAGCTGATCCATGCTTCCAACCTGTTCATGCTTGAGCCTCAGTTTGAGCTGGCTGAAAATCTGTTGAGCAAGACAGGCATGTCGCGAGTGTTTTTTTCAAATAGTGGCACAGAAGCAATTGAAGGTGCTATGAAACTGGCCAGAAAATGGGCCAGTGGTGTTTCTGAGAAAAAACGAACCATTTTGGCCATGTCGAACAGTTTCCATGGCAGAACCTATGGCGCAGTTTCTTTAACCGCCAAAACCAAGTATCACGAGGGATTTGAACCATTATTGCCTGAAACCGGCTTTGTGGCTTTTAACGATCTAGACGATCTGGAAAGCAAAGTCTCTGATGATACTGCAGCTGTTTTTTTAGAATGCGTACAGGGTGAAGGAGGCATTTATCCTGCAAACGCCGAGTTTATTGATAAACTTCAGGAGCTTCGACAAAAACATAATTTCCTGATTGTAACCGACGAAATCCAGGCTGGTATTGGCCGAACCGGGACATTTTTCAGTTACATGAACTTTAATCTTGAGCCCGATGTGGTCACTTCGGCCAAACCATTAGGTGGAGGATTACCACTTGGGGCGATACTGGGTAATGCACGGGTAAGCGAGGGATTTGAAAAAGGGGCACATGGTACCACCTTTGGCGGAAACCCTGTGGCGTGTGCTGCGGGCCTGGCTCTCATCAATGAGTTAGACTCCAGGAAAATCCTGCAAAATGTTCAGGAAATTGGGACCTTCTTCAAGCAACAGCTGGAAGGATTTAAAGCTCGTTTTCCCGAACAAATCTCCGAAGTACGCCAGTTTGGTTTGATGATAGGTATTGAAGTTAAAGCAGAAGCGGCCCCATATGTGGAAAAAGCGTTTCAGCAGAAAGTGTTATTAAATGCCACCAATGGCAATGTAATCAGGCTATTGCCGCCTCTGGTGGTTAGTCAGGCCCAGGCACAGGATTGTCTGGATGTATTGCAGAACATATTTATTGAAAAACAAAAAGACAGTTAAGATTTAACATGGCTCAAAAATCAGAAAAAGTAAAGCAGGCTAAAAGCAGCTCCAAAAAGGCTAATGTGGCCATGCCCTTGCAGCGGGAAAACTATATTTTTATCGGTATCGGGTTGATTGGAATTATGGTTGGGTATTTGATCATGCTATTCGACAGCCAGGTTGATGGGTTTTTATCTCTCACTGTTTCTCCGATCATTCTGGTGGCCTCTTATGTATGGATAGCTTTTGCGCTACTTTACAAGAAAGACCATAAAGCATCCGGTTAAGTTAAGGCAGGCGCGTTAATCTGGAGATTAGAGTGCGATGCTGTGGATAGGCATAGCATAACTCAGATGTTGAGCCCAGAATCAGATCATCATATTCAAAGCCCGGAAAAACTGTACATCCTACCAGCGCATATCCTCCTTCTTGTTGCACTTCACCGGCAAACCAATGGTTATGAGGCATTAATACCTGTAAGGATTCACCACTTGCCAATTGATTGCCAAGTTTATGGGTTTCAAGCTCACCTGTTTTTGTAATTAAATACAATGTAAGAGGCGACCCGTCATAAAAATGCCATACTTCATCCGATTTTAACTGGTGAAAAGACGAGAAGTTCTCACAGGTGATTAGAAACAGGATGCTTGTCCCATAAGGTCTTGGGCTACCATAACGGTTTGCCAGGCAAGAACCCGGGAAAAGCTCTTTGGATTTGTAGGTTTCTTTGTAAAATCCGCCTTCAGGGTGAGGTTTTAAATCCAGGTGTGAAATCCAGTAATCAGCGTTTTTCATCTGTGAGCCGCTATTTTCTTACTCTTTGGGCTTTTGAGAGTTGCTTTGAAGGTTTCGAATTTGTTCGGTTTTTTTGTTGATGGTCTCAAGGGTTGAATTGAGTTGATTGTTCATTTCGCGAATATTTGAGATCTTATCACGAATATCCTCAATTTTATCGGCTACCTGTTTCAGCGATGTTCGCGATTCATACATCAGGAAATAATCTATCGCACGTTTTAAAGCCCTGTGAACATCACCATCGTACTTTTCCTGAACGATTTTCATAAACGCTTCGGATTTATCTTCATCAATTTTAAAATCACGGCTGGCGTCTTCTATAATTTTAGTTTGCTCTTTGGATGACATAGGCCTTGGTAAGTTTATTTGAAGAATCTGTGAAAAATACGTGCTGAGGTTTGAATATCAAAGACGCTTGTTTTTATCGCGAGACATCTGAGCCATATCGCGACGATAATCCAAAAGTTTCAGGTTAAGTTGCTCCATAGACGTAGCCAGGATCTGAACGGCCAGCAACCCGGCATTTTTAGCATTGCCAATAGCTACCGTGGCAACCGGAATACCCCCGGGCATCTGTACAATTGAATAGAGTGAATCCACCCCGTTTAAAGTTTTGGTTTGAACCGGTACGCCGATAACCGGTAAAATGGTATGAGAGGCTGTCATTCCGGGCAGATGTGCGGCACCTCCGGCTCCGGCAATAATAACTTTCAATCCCCGGTTTAGGGCATCTTTGGCGTATTGAGCCATATCGTCTGGGGTTCTATGTGCCGAGATCACCCTTATTTCATATGGGACTTCAAACTCTTCCAGCACGTTGGCGGCCTGTTGCATGGTAGGCAGGTCGGAGTCGGATCCCATTATGATTCCCACCAACGGCTTGGAGCTATTTATGTTAGACATATTTATGGATATAATTACAGTTCAAATTTTGATTCCAGAAGCATGGCGTTTTCCAGACAACGCTCCCGGGAATGGTTCAAAACAGTTATATGGCCCATTTTGCGTCCGACGCGGTTGTCTTTTTTGCCGTAAATATGAAGTTTGACATGTTCATCCGAAAGGCCGTAATCAATATTCTCAAACGAGACCGGACCGTTTCGTTTTCCCAGCAGGTTGATCATAACGGCAGAAGGCGAGAGCAAATCGGTACTTCCTAATTTCCAGCCAAAAATAGCGCGTAAGAGGTTTTCAAACTGCGAAGTTACACAGGCGTCGATACTGTAATGCCCTGAATTATGGGGCCGCGGAGCAAGTTCATTGATATACAACTCGTTAGTTTTGGTCAGAAACATCTCAACACCGTATATCCCTATTCCATCTATTGCTTTAATAGCATCAGTGGCCATTGTTAGTGCTACCTGTGCTGTATGAGGCTCAACTTCGGCAGGTGCAATCACAAGCTTGCAGATATGGTTTTCCTGGATGGTTTCGACCAGTGGGTATACCCTGATGTTGCCATCAACCGAACGGGTAACCATTACGGCAAGTTCTTTCTGGAAATCTATAAAAGCTTCTGACAGTAAGGCCTGAGGGGCAAATCCAAGGGATTTAAAAGCCGCTTTAATATCGGCCTTGGTTTTAATTGTTCGGTTACCATAGCCGTCGTATCCTTCCCGACGCGATTTTAACAGGAAAGGGTAACCGTATTGCTGTCCAAAATCCAATGCATCCTGCTCCGACTCTATAGCCGAAAACGGAGCTGTATTTAACCCATTTTGCTGCAGATTTTCTTTTTGTATCAGCTTATCCTGAATCAGGCTTAATGTTTTGGATGAAGGATAAACCGGTTTGCCCAGCGATTCCAGGTAGGCCAGCGAGCCTGCGTCTATAAATTCATTTTCAAGGGTGATCATGTCGGCAGTGTCGGCAAATTGTTTAAGTAATGCTTTGTCGTGCCAATCGCCGATGAAACATTTGGTGGAGATCTCCTGGCATGGAAAGGGAGCCTTGCGTTCTAAGAAAGACACATTAAGTCCAAGACGATACGCCGAAAGCGCCGTCATGCGGCCCAGTTGTCCGCCACCGAGAATTCCGAGGGTTGGAATATGATGAGCTTTTTGAGTCAAAATGTTTTTTTCGTGATCAATCATTCGTTTCGAAATGAAAACACATAAACCACTTATTTAATGAATTCTTCCGAATTTTCTAAATTTTTCTGCCGGGCTTCCTCTAATTGACTCGGTTTGCCAACATCCATCCAGATGTGCTCACCAAGCTCAACACCCCGGATCTGATTGGTTTCGGCAATTTTTAAATATGCAGGAATAATTGAAAAGACATCCCGGGCAGGTAAAAGCTTAAAAATAACAGGATCGATAACATGTACCCCGCAAAATGCACGTCTCTGGTAAGCTGTGCTGCCGGACGATTCAGGACTAACGAGTAACTGTTCGCCAGTGTTTAGGTTTTCCCAGCCCTTTAAGTTCATCTCAGAATTAAATAGCAGTTGGCGGGAGCTTTCTCGGGGTTGAACCAGCAAGGTAGCTGTTGATTGATGTTTTGTGTGGGTTTTGTAAAGCCGGGCTAAATTATATGTGGTCAGCACATCAACATTCTGAACCAGAAAAGGGGAAGGGCCTTCTAAAAACTGCCGGGCGTGTTTAATGCCGCCACCCGTATCCAGTAAGAGGTTTGTTTCGTCCGAGATGTTTATGTTAAGACCAAAATGGTTGTACTGTTCAAGAAAACCGATGATGAGATCAGCAAAATGATGCACATTGATCACGATATCGTTAAAACCAAAAAATTTCAGGCGATGGAGGGTTATTTCCAGTAAAGTTACCCCGTTTATCTCAACCAGAGCTTTAGGTTTCTTATCAGTTAATGGCCGGAGACGGGTGCCTAATCCGGCAGCTAAGATCATGGCTTTCATAGTTGAAGAGGTTAATTGATCCAGCCTTTTTTTTCTTGTTCGATATGAGTGAGACAAACCTCGACCTTGAATTTTTCGTTCAGGTGTTTTGCAAGTTGCTCAGCACAATAAACCGAGCGGTGCTGACCGCCTGTGCATCCGAAATTGATCATTAAATGTTGAAAATCCCGGTCCAAGTAATTTTGTACAACTCGGTCAACAATATGCGAGGTTTGGGTTATAAATGAAGATACTTCGGGTTGATTGTTGAGAAACGCGATCACGGGCTCATCTTTACCAGTGAGGTGTTTGTATTCGTGCAGTCGGCCGGGGTTTGGCAACGAGCGGCAGTCGAAAACAAAACCGCCCCCATTTCCGGAATAATCTACCGGAATTTGGTTTCTGTAAGAAAAGCTGTTAATGGTAATACTCAATCCTTGGTATTGCCTGGTTTGCTGAGCGATAAGTGGTTGCCAGCAGGAAGAAATATCTTTTAATAGTTGCATTAAATATGGAACCGGCGCTTTAAGTTTGCCGTGCTCCAGCAGCCAGCCAATATTTTTTAAGGCAAAGGGAAAGCTGCTTAAAAAATGAGGCTTTTGTTCAACAAATCCACGAAAGCCATAGGCTCCAAGTGTCTGCAGGATCCGGATTAGCACAATATCGTGATAAATCTCCCGGAACTCTTTTTCAGAAAACCGGTTATAACGACCCATGTGCTTGAGATAAGATTGAAGTAAATCTTCGCGAAGCTCCGGAGATAACTCGGCTTTTGCCTGGAAAAGCAATGAGGCCACATCGTATTGAGGAGGTCCAAAACGACCATCCTGAAAATCTATATAATAAAGCTCGCTCTTATGAAGCATGATATTCCGGGCCTGAAAATCCCGATATAAAAATGAGTTGCCGGTGTCTTGGTTGAGATATGAGGCAAAAGCTTGAAAGTCTTTTTCAAGTTCGTTTTCCTGATACTCAAATCCTCCCATGCGAAGAAAGTAGTATTTAAAATAGTTCAAATCCCAAAGTATCGCCTGGTGGTCGAAATCCGGACGTGGTGCGCAAAAATTTGCCGGATCCAGTCCATGAGAAGTTTGCTTTTGAAAGTATGCCAGTTTTTCCAATGCGGCTTCGTAGAGTGACCTGGGAAAATGCCCGGTCTGCTTCTCAGCCATCATATGGTCGTAGAGGGTTTTATCACCAAGATCCTCAATCAGGTAACAGTGCTGAGAAAGGTTTTCACCAAGAATGTCCGGTACCGGCAAGCCATGCGATAAAAAATGTCGTGTAAAATAGAGGTAACTTTGGTTTTCATGCCGATTGGGATTATAAACCCCTATGGCCACATGGTCGGAACTCTTCAGACGAAAATACTTCCTTTGAGAACCAGAAGAGGGTAGTGGTGAAAAATTGCGAGGCTGTTGGCCAAAGTGATCCGAAAAGATCCTGGTTAAGGCACTGATGTATGCTGGTTTTTGAAGTGGCCGATCATCCATTGCTTTCAGGCGTTCATCTTAAAGAATGATCGCAAGATTAACCATTTCTTTCCCAATAAACAAAAATTTGCTGCTGGCTTTCACCATAAAAAAAGCTGTATTCACCCTGGAAGGTCCGAGAGAGCATTTTTCCGATTTTACATGCCAGATGTGTGCCGGTTGTGGTAATTTTTAAATGGCCATCTGTTTCTGAAAAAGCCATAATACGCTCAAGCGGATGAGCGGCTTTTTCAACCGACTCGATATTTTTAACCAGCTTGATGATCTCTGGCTGATGGCTTTTAAAAAAATCGCCCCGTATTTCAATATTTCCTGCCGGGTGATTCTTGGCTATTCTTTCGCACGCCGGGCATAAAAATTTTGTGGTAGGGTGAGCGGTGGTTTCCCATGACCATCGTTCATTTATGAAGTAAGCATTGCATGACGGGCAACTCAGGTAGGCTTGCTGTTCAGGGTCATCTGCATTTTCGTACTTGTGCAGATTAGGAACAAAGCAATCTTGAAGTTTTGAGGTCCATTTAATCATAATACTACTAATTAAAATGAGAAAGAGTTAAAATCCCTTATGTATTACAACCAAAACGTAACCAGTATAAATTATTCCAAAGTATGCGTTAGTTCTTAAGGCATAACTCATGGATAAAAAAACCGGCTTTACTGAATACTCAAAAGAGTTGCGTTAGACTTGGTATTATGAGACTAATGGTTCAATGCAAGTTCAAATAAATGCTACTGTATGATTGAAAGATAACATCAGAGATCTTAAGCGAACCCTCTTATTGCTAGGTACATAACTTTATGCTTATATGCAAGAACTTTATTTACATCCATGTTAAGGTTTTTTAAAGAATTTTGTTGAAATCCTACACCAATAACATGGTGTTTTAAATCTGCATTCAGTCGGTATTGCAAATGTTCAGCAGATATGAAGAAGAAAAGGGGGATAAGAATTTAGAGTGAATTTTTCCAACCAATGGCTTTGTTGTAGCCCTCGAGGTAATCATGAGCGCTGTCTTCCCATGAAAAATGCCTGGACATGGCCTCTTTTTGCATCACATCGTAATGGTGCCGGCGGTCGTAGTAAGTGCTGATAGCCCAGCCAACACTATAATAAATAGCTTCAGGGGTAGGATCCCAAAACTTAAATCCGGTACCTTCTCCGGTAAACTCATTGTATTGCTCTACTGTATCCGATAAACCACCTGTTGCACGCACGATGGGCAGCGTGCCATATTTCAGCGAGTACATCTGGTTTAATCCGCAGGGTTCGTAAATGGATGGCATCAGAAAGAAATCGCTTCCGGCTTCAGCCCAATGGGCAAGTTCATCATTGTATCCGATATAAGTACCGATTCTGCCATGGTACCGGGAAGGCAGATTCCAGTAAAACGATTCCAGGTATTTCTCGCCGGATCCAATAATTACAAACTGAACAATCATATCATTGACAATATTCTCGATGGTTTGGGCCAGGATATCCAGGCCTTTCTGGTGGGCAAACCGGCTGATAACCCCAATAATTGGAACATTAGGATTTATATCCAGGAGAAAGCGGTCCTGAAGTTCAGCCTTACAGGTCTTTTTGCCGGTTAAGTCTTGAGTCGAATAGTTAGCCGGTATGGATGGGTCGGTTTCCGGATTCCAATGATCATAATCGATGCCATTCAGAATACCCATGTAATGACTATCCTTGTTATTTAAGTAAGGAGCCAAACCCCAGGCGTGCTCTGGTGTGCGAGTTTCGTTGGCGTAAGTCGGACTCACGGTATTGACCATATCAGCAAAGAAAATTCCGCCTTTCAAAAAATTTAATGCGCCATGATCCTCGAAGGTATCGGGTGTAAAGTTGGACCAGCCCAGCCCAATGTAATCGAAGTGTTCCACACCATACTGACCCTGGTAGCCAATGTTATGGATCGTGAGAACGCTGGCCGCTTTGCCCAGAATACTATCATCCCAGTGCCATATTTTTAAATAGGCCAGAACCAGGGCCGTTTGCCAGTCGTGTGCATGGATAATATCGGCATCGAACTGAATATCTTTGCAGAATTGAAGTGCAGCGCGAGAGAAAAAAGCAAAACGCAGCGGATTATCGGCATAATCTTTATGATCACGGTCATGATATATCCCATCACGATCAAAATACTTATGGAATTCAATGAAATATGTGGGCACATCGGTGTGGGTGGCCTGATGCACAGCACACCATTCGATGCAATTTCCCATCCAGACTCCCATTTGAGGCATAAACGGATGGATATTATGCTTTACTGTGTCTATGGATGAATATTTTGGGACTATGACAATAACCTCGTGTCCCAGCTTTTTTAAGGCTTTTGGTAAAGCTCCTACCACATCAGCCAATCCACCTGTTTTGGCATAAGGAAAACATTCCGATGCGACCATCGCAATTTTTAATTTTTTAGACATAAGCACTCAGTAGGTTTTTGGAATTACATCAAAGTGTGTTGAACGAGACACAACCTTTGTTAGGACAGTGGTATGGAGATCATTCATCATGTTTTATACTTACTAAAATATAACAACCCTTCGCCGCTTATAAAATATTCACATAAAGATTTATCAACAGTTAGGCGATCTGTTATTAAAAACCACATATTTGTATGTACTTACCGAGTTATACATTTTGGTGGTTTTAATCAAAAGAAGCTCTGGCCTCAAACCCACTATTAACGGGAATTTAACCAGGTTTCTAAACTGGCACGGAATTTGACATATGTAAAGTGAGCTTTCATGAATTTAAACAAGAGGGTATTATGGCAACTTTACACACTAATTTTGGCGAAATCCAGGGATGCGATATCCGGTCCTACTATTCAAACAAGAAACAAGATGGCGCATTAGCCCTTGAGGCAGCCCATCTAGAAACACCCTATGGCACACTGGTGCCACAATATTTTGCTGAAGATATGGGAAGGCGGCAGGTGAAACCCGTTTATACATATAAAACCGGAGAACTTAAATCCTTACCGTTGCAGGAGCAAACCCTTTTAAAAACAAATATTGGTGAGATTCCGGCTGAACTCGTCACATTTTACCAGAGTGGTGCCATGAAACGTGTCTTTCCTTTAGATGGAAAACTCAGTGGATTCTGGACCTGGGAAAACGAGCAGAAACTCTCTGTTCCTATGGCCTTAACAACTCCTGTCGGGACTGTTGAAGCTCGATTTATCGGTATCCAGTTTTATGAGAGCGGAGCCCTGAAAAGCTTCACCTTATGGCCTAAGGAAGTTGTTATGGTAAAAACACCTGCCGGCGAAGTAAATGTCAGAACCGGTATGTCTTTTTATGAAAATGGTGCGGTGCGTTCCTTTGAGCCGGCCGAAGCCATTGCGGTTCAATCGCCAATAGGTGTGCTGAAAGCTTACGATTCCAATCCTTTGGGTATCCATGGCGATATCAACTCGGTACAGTTTGATGAGCTTGGGGCGGTGATTGCCTTGAATACCATAGATAACGAAATTAAAGTAATAGATCAGAAGAACAACCGGTATTTGTACAAGCCATTACTTAAAGAGGCTGTTTGCAGTCATAAGAAAAAAGATGTCTTGCCGTTGCGTATGAAGTTTGAGGCCGGGGAAGTGATGTTTTATGAAGATGATAATCACCGGTTCTCTCTTGCCGATTGCCAGTTTGAGCTTTCACAGATTATGCTTGAACTTGAAGAAACAACTGGTGGTTGCGAAGTATGACCCTTTAAAGGCTGTTTCCTAAAGAAGCAGCCTTTTTTTTCTCTTTCCACCCTCTCCGACTATTCTTGTTTCTCCCGTCCAGCGATATCTGTATCTAGTTTATGAATTCATAAGCCTAAAAAAACGCACAATTTTTGGGCCCAATGCCAGGGGCTGGCCTTATTGCGTTCGTTAGCGCCTGAATACAGTGTTATATTGGCAGGGTTGTATCATAGACTACTTTTGTCCAATAAATTTAACTGATATGAAAAAAGTCATCAAAAAACTCGGCAAGGTGACGATTCTGGTGGCCATCAGTCTTTGGTTTGGCATAAATAATCTGGCAATAGCCCAGGAAAAAAAGAGCAGGCCGATCCGGCTCAAATGGAAGCTATGATGGGGCCCATGATGGGCTTAATGATGGAAGGGATGATGGATAGTATGCTTACATATTTATCAAAACCAGAAAACACCGACAGGCTTGCCAGCTATCTTTGGAACTATTTACAATGCACTCATAAAAAAAGGATTTTCAAAAGAGGAAGCTTTGCAGATTGTTACCACTGCAAATATGCTTAATACCATGTCTTTAAAGTAATCCCACCCGATTTTTCTGAAAGTCTTTAAAGGGCTGCCGGAATATGAAGATCTTGAAATCCCGGGTTGATTTCAGGATTAACGGTTCCGGTAAGCCCTTTAATCATGACACCTTTTCTCCTTCTTGATCACTTAATGTTGTCTCCAAACCTTCCCAAACCCGGAAAACCGTATTGAGAAAAAAGCCCAAATTTGTAATAAATTTCTATCATTTATGTTGAAAGCATTAATTTATTCACTAAATTATACGAAAATGTTAAATAATGTAGGCTTTCCGTTAAACTTAACTCACTAGATAAATCAATAAAAATGGGAAAAAAACTATTGAAACCGTTTGGGCTGGTTGTTGCAGGGGTGTTACTGGCCAATACGGCGTGGGCAACTGAACACACTACTGATTCAGGTACCACGGCATGGATGATTACAGCAACCACATTGGTTTTGTTAATGGTGCCGGGTCTGGCCATGTTTTATGGTGGCTTGGTAAGAACTAAAAACGTACTGGGTACGATGATGCATAGTTTTGCAGCTATGGTTGTTATAGGTGTACTCTGGCCGGCACTTGGTTATGCGATCAGTTTCGGTGAAAATGTATTTGGTGGCTGGTTTGGCTGGAATCCGGATTATGTCTTTCTTCATGGCATTGATGATACCATAATGGATGCCGGTATCCCTGAGTATGTGTTTGCAATGTTCCAGGGTAAATTTGCCATTATTGCCCCGGCCCTGATTGCCGGAGCGTTTGCTGAGCGGGTTACTTTCAGAGGTTACATTGTTTTTATTGCCTTATGGAGTTTACTGGTTTACAGCCCAATCTGCCACTGGGTTTGGGCAGGTGATGGCTTTTTATATAACATGGGCCCGGCCGGTGCTATCGATTTTGCCGGTGGCACAGTGGTTCATATTTCTTCGGGTGTCAGTGCCCTGGTAGCTATATTATACCTGGGGGCACGTCGCGGGTATCCAAAAAATGTTATGAATCCCAATAACCTCGTGATGACTTTAATTGGTGCCGGATTGCTTTGGGTCGGTTGGTTTGGGTTCAACGCAGGAAGTGCGGTAGCCAGTGATCTGGATACAGGACGCGCGTTAACTGTTACTCAAATTGCAGCTGCTTCAGGTGCCCTGGCCTGGATGGTTATTGAAGCATTTATGTATAAAAAAGCAACCAGTTTAGGCGTAGCCTCTGGTATTCTGGCCGGTTTGGTGGCCATTACCCCGGCAGCCGGTGTGGTTCAACCGGTTGGTGCTGTAATTATTGGTTTTGCAGCTGCCATCTTCTGTTTCCTTGCCATTCAGCTGAAAGATCGTTTAGGATTTGACGACAGCCTGGATGCTTTTGGAATTCATGGGATTGGTGGTATTGTAGGGGCATTAACACTCACATTTTTCATCCGCGACAGCTGGATGGCTGATGCCGCTGTTGCTGCCGGTGGCAGTTGGACAGTCTGGCAGCAGTTTGGTATTCAGGCTGCAGCAGTTGGCATCACCATTGTGTATGCAGCGGTTGTAACCATTATACTTGTTGTTCTGATTGATAAAATCCTCGGTTTCAGAATGAAAGAGGAAGATGAAATGTCGGGTCTTGATCACAGCGTGCACGGTGAGCACGGTTATGGCTTAATCAATCCAAACTAAAATCTATACCATGAAATTAATAACAGCGATTATACAGGAAGATAAACTGGATGCGGTTCGTGAAGCGCTTATCCAGGCCGATATAACCCGGATTTCCGTAAATCGGATTTCAGGACATGGCCGTCAGGAAGATATCGATATATACCGGGGTAAGAAAATTGCCCCGAACCTGCTGCCAAAAATCGAGATAAAAATTGCGGTTAACCAGGACTTTATGGAAACGACAATCAACACCATTATTGAAGCAGCCAAGCATGGCAGCGGGGAAGTGGGAGATGGGAAGATCTTTGTAACTCCTCTCGAAGAATGCATTCGTATTCGAACCAACGAACGAGGTCACGAAGCGATCTGATCCATTCCTGGAAGGTAGAGATTACGAACCTGCAAGAGTTAGCTTTTTATAAAGCACTTTTGCAGGTTTTTTTAATTCCCCAAATCATGCCTACATCTTCTCGGGGTAGACGAACAATTAAAAATGAGTTAAAAAAAGATGTTTTTTTTTTATGCGTTCGTACATAAGAAAGAAGAGGCATAGTTGGTCATAGGGCAGCTCAGTCCATAGAGGCCATTTTTCAGGATATAATCATCAACCTGTAACCAATCCTGAAAGCCTGCACTCTTAAATGTTCTTCCCGCATCTCTGAGCGCACATTACTGAAAACCTTTATTTAGAAACAAAACCCCGGAGGTTATTATGTATTCAATGTACCAGAAACTTACCCTTGAAGGTTCTCACCAGGAAGTAGGAACAGGCTGGCTCCCACCCATGCCCGACTTAAGAGATTATACCGAGCAAATGGGCGACCTGCCCGACATGACCAAAATGCTAGGCATTGCACCCAAATCAAAATACGCCATGCCTAAAGAGATTGATTTAAGCAAAGGTTTTTCTAAGGTTGAAAATCAGCTTAACATTGGTTCCTGTAAAGCACAAGCCGCCGTAGGTGTGGTAGAGTACCTGCAAAAACGCGCCTATGGAAAACACATCGAAGGCTCGAGGTTGTTTGTTTATAAAGTTACCCGAAACCTGATGGGTGTAACCGGTGATACCGGAAGTTGGCTCAGGAATACCATGGGAGCACTTGCCCTTTGTGGTGTCGCACCGGAAAAATACTGGCCGTACGACGTGGATGATTTTGATTTGGAACCGACCTCGTTTGTATATGCAGTGGCAGACAATTATGAAGCGTTGCGATATTTCTGCCACGACCCCTTAGGACAGAATATTCCTCACAGCCAGGTACTGGATCGGGTAAAAGCATTTCTGGCTGCCGGGATTCCTTCTATGTTAGGTTTCTTTGGATTCGACTCGTTCGGGTATTCCGATGCCCCGGGCCATATCCCGTTTCCATGTCCGGAAGAACGAGCCAGATGGGGCCATGCCATTGTGGCCGTTGGCTATGATGATGACAAGGTGATTAAAAACACGCGTTGCAATAAGAAAACCAAAGGAGCGTTAAAGATCCGGAATTCCTGGGGCTTGAGTTGGGGCGATGATGGTTATGGCTGGCTGCCTTATGACTATGTTTTGCATGGATTAGCCGTTGATTTCTGGTCGCTTTTATCCATGGAATGGGTTGAAACAAAACAATTCGGCATCTGACGGTATAGGTGTTTTTTGGATTTTTCGAAAGGAATTAAATAAAGCCTTTCTAAGGCTCTATTCGTGACTTATACTTTATCAAGCAACCCTTTCAGGCCTTACTGCTTTGTACCTCCAAGGGTTGCTTTACCTTAAAAACAACATTAAAACATTTTGAGCGGTCTTAACCAATGTGGGCAATAGCGCATAATGTTTTTCTTATAAACTTGCACTTGCTTTAGTATTACAGGGCAAGCTGTTGAGGTTGCCTGCGTTCATTTATAGCCCCCAAGTCCCCTCATAAATGTAAAGCCATGTTATTGGAGTGTAACCTATAACTCCATTGGCCCATTCTGGGAAAGCATGGGTGAAGCGGATGTTATACATTAAGAGAGAATTGTAATGCAGGAAGCTATTGAAAAATACACGAATTTTCTTGTTCAAAAGAGATATAGCAAAAATACGATAAAAACATATTGTAATTATTTTGAGGATTTTGTTGCTTATTTTAAAGCACTGAATGAACTTGAAAAAATACAGGATGTAACAACAAGACAAATATATTCTTATATTTTAGAGCTTATAAACACAAAAAATATTTCTGCAAGTCAGCAAAATCAAAGAATCAATGCAATTAAATTCTATTATGAAAAAGTTCTTGGCAGAGAAAAGCAGTATTACAACCTGCATCGCCCTAAAAAAGAACATAAACTGCCAAAGGTGTTAAGTAAAAATGAGGTAAAAAGGATATTAAACTCATGCGACAATATAAAACACAAGTCTATTTTAATGTTGATCTATTCTGCCGGGTTAAGACGAAGTGAATTATTAAACCTCAGTATTTCTGATATTGATTCTGAAAGAATGGTAATCAATATAAAAGGAGCAAAGGGTATGAAAGATAGAATTTCATTGCTATCAGAGAATTTACTTAAACTATTAAGAGATTATTACAAAGTGTATAAGCCTGTAAAATATCTTTTTGGAGGTCTAAATGGAGGGAAGTATTCTCCAACCAGCGTTGCAAATGTTTTGAAGAAGGCCGCATTGAAGGCGGGAATCCGAAAAACTGTTACTCCTCATATGTTACGCCATAGTTTTGCAACTCATTTACTCGAACAAGGAACTGATTTAAGGTATATTCAGGAGTTATTGGGACACAACAGTTCTAAAACAACTGAAATTTATACGCATGTATCTAAAAAGGCAATTGATAAGATTAAAAACCCTGTTGATGATTTTTTTGATTGAGGAGTTTGAAATTGATAAAAGAAAATAAATACAATTGTGTTTAGCCCGCCAATTTAGTAGGATAAACACAATTGAGTTTACACAAACGTTGGCAATAATATGTAAAACCACCATGGCAAGAATAATCGGCCAAGTTGAGTCATTGAAAACATTAAGGTTTGAATTGCAAAAAAGAAATATAAGTAGATTCAATTCTGTAGGAGATATTAATCGGTTTTGCAAAGAGTTCTCAATGGAGAAGCACAAAGTATTGGAGTACCATAAGAATGTATTAATTGAAGAAATAAATCAAAAGTCCGATAGGATTAAGGATAATGAGAATAGGCTTGAACAAACAATAAATGATGAGATTAGTAGATTAGATACAAGCATAGGTAATTATAAGGAACGTAAGGAGAAGTTAGAAATAAAGAAAAGAAATGCTTTTTTCCTAATCAAGGTGATCTTATTCTTCAAAATCAGAAAGTTAAATAGAAAAATACTGTATTTAACCGAAAACTATGAACTAATCATAAATAGTTCAATTAGAGATATAAAGAAAGAAATATATCATGACTCAAATAGTCTTGCATACTTATCAGAAAATAAACAAAAAGTAATATTTGAAAGAAGCAGACCTGAAATCAAGGAGCTAGAACACGCAAAAGAAGCTATTGATGAACTTAGGACCTTGATAACAGGGGCCATTGGGGAAAGCTTAGTTGAAAAAGAAATAGGAAAGCTGTCAGATGATTATACACTAATCAATGATTATAGCTTACAGTTTAACCCTCCAATTTATAACAAGAAAACTAATGATAGAATCTATTCTATTCAGCTTGACCACCTACTTATCTCCCGGGCAGGTATATTCATTTTGGAGACAAAGAACTGGAGTAAGGAATCAATAAATTCCTTGGATCTTAGGTCTCCTGTTGACCAAATCATTAGAACAAGCTATGCATTATTTGTTGTTGCAAATAATAAGATTCACCTGGACAAACACCATTGGGGAGCGAAACAGATTCCAATTAGGAGCATAATTGTTATGATTCATTCTAAACCAAAGGAAGAATTCAAGTATGTTAAGATTAAGCTATTACAAGAACTAAATAGTTATATAGAGTACTTTGACCCAATTCTCTCAAAACATGAAGTAGAAAGCGTTGCAAACTCATTAATCAGAAAAAGAAACTAACATACTATTGCCAACATGCGGTATAATTAATAGCCTTTGTCATGCTTTTTGCATTCTCCCCGCAGTGGCCTGCGCGCTATTAAATAAGAAAGGTTAACTTTATACATGAAACGTGAAGGAAGTATGAGAAGTTGGCAAAAAGCACGCCATAACGGCCTGAAAGCCGTTAAACGGCTACTAATCATACCGCCGACCGTTAGGCGCAATATACCCGCAACTAAAAATTAAAGGAGAAGAAAATATGGAACAATCATTTCTTAAAATGTATCAAGAAGACGGTGTCTTTTTAACTAAACCCGACGAAATTACCTTACATCAATCTTGTCCTGATAGACTATCTTGTTGGATAAATGAAAATAATATTAAAGAAAGCGGATGTGATTGGAATAAAATTCAAAAACCATATATTGGTTCTGAATACAAAAATATATTACTCGCAATTGGTTTAAACCTTAACGAGTATGGCGGTTGGAGCTCGCTTAATAATTTATTTAATGGAGAAAATGAAAATTTAGGTATCATTAAATATTTATCTAAGGGTTGGAAAAAAATTAATTTTGGAAATCAAAACTATGGAGGAACTTTTATTTATCACAGATTAGCTGTTTATGCTAGCATTATTATAGAAGATAAAATTTGTTCTGATGGCAATTTAGTTTTGTCACCCAATATGATTAATATTTATGAAGATAATATTTATTTATCAAACATTATGAAGAAAATTGCATTTGTAGAGGCAGTTAAATGTTCTCCTTGGTGGGAAAAGTCTACTCCAACCGACCAAATGAAATTTAATTGTCCGAAACGATTTCTAGTAAATGAAATTCAAATTCTTAAACCGCAATTTATTATTTTATTCGATAAAGATATATTTTTTGCTTTAAAATCAACTTCGAAAATTGAAAATGAATATACTATGCAGTATTCGAATTACTGTAAAATGACTATTAATAATCAGGCTTATAAAATATTTTATATTATTCATCCATCCGCTTTCGGAGGAAATTCAAGAGATGTTGCACTTGATTTGTTTACATTGAAACAAAAAATTGAAAATGATTAAAAAAGACACGGTAATAAATGCGGGCATACAGCGCCTAACAGCCGTTACCCGGTTCCGCATCCTTGCGGATGCTACACCCAAATTGCACTTTGTCACGGTTTTTGCAGAGGCAAAAACACGTGCCAATCGGCTGCGCCGACCGTGCAACTTCGGGTAACGGCAAACGTTATCTTCAATTGACTAAATGACAAAGAAAGAAATAAACGAACGAATTAAATTAATTAAAAATCATCTGAAAGCAGAAAATGAATTTGATGCTTCGGAAGAGTTTAATTCACTAGCCTATGACCTTCATCAAGCCAAGAAATATCAAGAGTTAACTACAGAGTTCAATAAAATATCAAAGCTTGTCGGACAATTATGTGATTTTTACACCTTTGAATTAGCTTATGCGTTTGACCATTGTGACGATGAAAATTCCTCTGAAAAAGTTTATGAGTATCTATCAAACGAAGAGCCCAACAATACAGCTGTATTAAACAATCTTTCTAATATAAAGAAAAGAAAAAGAAAGTTTAAAGACGCATTTGAACTAATATCTAGAGCTTACGAGTTGGATTCTGAGGATGAAATAATTTCCAATAATTATGATGCTCTAAATCAGATAATTTCAGAGGAAAAAGAACGAGAGATAAGATTCAAACATTCTTTGACACATCTTGAACGAGAGAACAAATTTGTCACTGACAAACTTCAATCTTTTATCCAAGCAGCTAAAAAGGATGAAAATTATGAAAATGGAATCCTCCCTATCGCTAAATGGAAGTTCAAAGTATTCATGAAAACTGACGAGCAGAAAGCTGAATCTCTCAGGGAACAATGGCTCGATAAAGACTATATAATTGACACCGGTCAACGTGGCAAATATTACGAAATAGTATATGAAATCAACCCGCTAATTGAAAAATCCCTTAGTGAAATAAAATTCAAGACTATTAATCCAAATTGGATAAAGGGAATTGAAAAATTGAATGTTGAATTCTTAGATGAGATAAACTATTACAGAAACCTAAAGAAAATTAATAAGGTCAATAAAAAGTTTAAAGAAATACTAAAACGTGATTTTGATGAATTGACCCTAAATCATCTGGTACAGAATAACAAGACTACCATTATCCTAGCGGGTTCATTAATAGAAACTCTGTTAATCTATCATCTAGAGAAGAAAAAAATCACAAAGATTGAATACGAATTAAACAACAAGAAATTATCTAAGAATTTATATGATGCTGCATTGAATGATTTGCTTCTCTTCCTTGAGCAAAACAAAATGTTGCAAAAGCAATTCGTCCATCTAGGAAATGTGTCTCGGATATTTAGAAACTATGTACATCCGGGAAAAGAATTAAAAGAAAGTGAAGAACTTGATTCTTCAAAGGCAAATTTATGCTACATAAGTGCTTCTGAACTTATTAATACGGTGATTTAAAAAAGAAGATAACACGGTATAAGCGTAATGCGGGATAAAGTGCTAAATTTAAACGAATTGAATATAAACAAACATAGTGATAAATCGAAAGTGAAGTGTATTTAATCCCGCACTACGCATATACATTTCCGTTATCTTTCACCTAAAAACAAAATATAAATGGAAATGATAGCTTTTTTGGTTGTTGTAATCATCATTGGCGCATTATTAGGCGGCAAAAGTTTTGGTGGGACTGTTAGAAAAGGATGTGGTTTTCTCATAATGTTAGTAATAATAGCTATTGCGATAGGTATATTTTTCTATTCACGAACAGATTCAAAAAAAATACCTGAAAATAAAGAAGTAATTTCGACCCATTTTACTGTAAAAGAAAACTGTAGGACTTACATTAAACCAAATATTGAATCTGATGTGTCAGGAAACCTTGAAATTGGAAAAGAACTCTTTGTAGAGGACATAAACAAATTCAACTACTTCTATGAGGTAACTGATAAAAATGGAAAAAAGACTTTTGTAAGGAAAGAGTGCTTAAAAAGAAAATAAAGGCGAAAAGATAACAGCACCTAAGAAAACATAGGGCAGACAAGGGTTTCCGAAAGGTTCGTTCACTCAGCAAACTTTCTGCTGGTGGACAGGTAGTCGCTCCGAAATGCCCTACGATTTTTTAGCCTGAACCGTTAGCTACAATAGCCCCCAAACACTTTAGTGCTTCTAATCGGATGACGAAAAAGAAAAAATAATAAGGGACAGTAACCTACTCCGTTGACTGGAACGGTGCTGACAGAAACAAAAGAGGTTCTTTGAAAACCGGTGGACAAAAAAATAAAAAGGCCAACGCGCAGGAGGTTTTTATTTGATTTTCTGCTGACACACGGCAAGCACATTTGCAAAGCCCCACAAGGCCGACCCGCCAGCCAAAGCTTTGCAAAAGAGCTTGCTCTCCCACCCGCAGACTACGACTTTGATGATCTCTTTCGTGTAGGATAAACGTGTTGTTTCTCTTTAAACTCGGAGATTTCATCTTTGAGTTTCTTGTTAGCACTGTGGAGAAGCTCATTCTGATGCTTCATTATGCTGAGCAAGTCATGCATGGCATTGAGGTTTTCCAGTTGGGTCATAACTTTGCGTTCAAGGTCGGATTTGGTGTATTTCATCATAAGTTGCGTTGTTATGAGGATTACTTTTTTCAAAAATACAATAAAATATATTTTCATGATAATTTTAATCTATGTAAAGACATTTTATTTGCACCAAACAACAAGAACGTTAAAAAACAAAGTGCCAAAACTTTATTAAATTAGCAGCCAAAAGCAACTTATTTTCAGGATGGGTAAAGTTTATTACAACCGGATAAAGGCAGTTTTGGCAGAAAAGAATGTTTCCAGTAAAGAACTGGCAGAACATCTTAGCAAGACTGAATCCACCATTTCAAGATGGTGTACCAATGATGTACAACCTTCTGTAGAAATGTTTTACAAAATTGCGAAATACCTTAAAGTAGATATAAGAGAGCTATTTGTATCAACCAAATGACAGACAAGAAGACCATAATAATAGATCATGACAGTGAAGCGGACACTTGCCGAAAGGAAGTGACCCCAAAGCTGTTTGATAGCAATTGGTCGGACGATCAAATCCTTGAACAGAGAACTTTTACCCCCGGAAAAATTATTGTGCTTGGCAGAAAAGCAAAACGCAAAAAGGGTAAAAGAGCTGACTATATTCTCCGCTACACTTCTAATTTCCCAATTGCTGTTATTGAAGCGAAGAAAAGCTACAAAACTGCTGGTGATGGTTTGCAACAAGCCAAAGAATATGCTGAAATTCTTGGGTTAAATTTCGCTTACTCTACAAACGGGACTGAAATAATCGAATTTGACTATCTAACAGGAAAAGAACAAAAGATTAGAAAGTTCCCATCACCCAAAGAACTGTGGGAACGCCAAAACAAGAAAGTCCAGATAAAATCAGAAGTAGAAGAAATTCTGCTCAAGCCGTTTCATAATATTCCCGGAAAAGAAGTTCGCTACTATCAATCTATTGCTATCAACAGGGCTGTGCAGTCAATTCTGGAAGGTAAATCGAGAATCCTTCTGACACTTGCCACAGGAACAGGAAAAACAACGGTAGCTTTTCAGATTATTCACAAGCTTTGGAATAACCGCTGGAATACCAAAAATGAACACAGGCGGCCAAAAATATTATTCCTTGCTGACAGGAGCGTTTTGGTAAATGATCCACATGCCAAAGATTTTGCTGTTTTTGGTGATGCCCGCTGTTTAGTGCCGGAAGAAGGGATCGTAACCAGCCGTGAAATTTATTTTTCAACTTATCAATCTTTAGCCGAAGATAGTTATCGGTTTGGTGCTTTCAGGCAGTTTCCAAGAGACTTCTTTGATCTGATTGTAATTGATGAGTGCCACCGGGGAAGTGCTTCAGAAGAAAGTAACTGGCGTACCATTCTGGAATATTTCAACCAATCCGTTCAACTCGGATTGACTGCGACTCCGTTACGGGAAGACAATAAAGATACATACGCCTATTTCGGAAATCCGCTTTATACCTATAGTTTAAAGCAAGGGATTGAAGACGGTTTTCTCGCTCCTTATATCGTACACCGTATTGTAACGGAAGCAGATGCCACAGGCTGGCGACCCCAAGCAGGACAAACGGATGCCAGAGGAGAAGAAATTCCTGATGGTATTTATGGCACCCCTGATTTTGAAAGATCATTATCACTTCTTCCCCGGACAAAAGCAGTAGCAAAGCATTTGGCTGATTTCATGAAGAAAAATGGTCGCTTTGATAAGACCATTATTTTTTGTGTAGATCAGGAACATGCGGATCAGATGCGAAGGGAGCTAAATAACCTGAATCCGGATTTGGTAAAAGACTATCCTGATTATGTAGTAAGAATAGTATCGGAAGAAGGCGATATTGGTAAAGGGTTTCTGAGCCAATTCATGGACATTGACGAAGATATCCCGGTAATCGTTACCACTTCAAAACTACTCAGTACCGGTGTTGACATACCCACCTGCCGGAATATTGTTCTTTTCCGCATGGTTAATTCTATGACAGAATTCAAACAGATTGTTGGCAGGGGAACCCGTGTGAGAGAAGACAAGGGAAAGTTGTTCTTTACCATTTTTGATTATACGGGAAGTGCGACAAGGAATTTTGCTGATCCTGATTTTGACGGTGAACCCCCACTGATTACCAATGAGGAGATTGATGAAAATGGAGATGTGGTTGAAGGGTCTCATGAAGAAGAATTGCCTGACCCGGACATCCTGACAGAATGGGAAGATGATGAAGAATCAGACAGTGAACCCGATGGCCAATCAGAAGACAGACCGAGAAAGTATTACATTGAAGAAGGAGAGGTTTCCATTATTGCGGAATCGGTACAGGTACTGGACGGACAAGGGAAAATGAGAACTGTTCAATTTACCCAATATGCCCGTGAACAAATCACAACACTTTATCCATCTGTTGAAGCCTTGAAAGCAACATGGGAAGATTTGGAATTGCGAAAATCTGTTTTCGAGCAACTGGAAGATCACGGCATAGATATGAATCACCTGATGGAGATCACTAAAATGAAAGAGGCTGATCCATTCGACTTGCTTTGTTTTGTTGCCTATGACCTGAATCCACTAACCAGAAAGCAAAGAGCGGAATTGCTTAAAAAGAATAAGCCTGATCTTTTTAGTGAATACTCCGAAACAGCACAGGAAGTCCTGAACATGATTTTGGACAAGTATATCAAATTTGGCCCCAATCAGCTTAGACCGGATATTATCCAGGTTTCCCCGATTGCAGGAAAGGGCAATGTGGTGGAAATAGTAAATGAGTTTGGCGGGATTGACAAACTGAAAAAAGCAATTGAAGATATTCAGCAATACCTTTATAAAGCAGCATAATTAATAATGGCAAAACGAAAGAAAAAAGAACAGAAACCACAAACCACCTCACAACGATTGTCGGGCATCATAAAATCATGCCGGCAGATCATGCGTAAGGATAAAGGACTGAATGGAGATGCAGACAGGCTTCCTATGCTTACATGGATCATGTTCCTCAAGTTTCTGGACGATAATGAACAGATGCATGAAACAGAAGCTGCATTAAAAGGAAAGAAGTATAAAGCGGTTATCAACTCCCCGTATCGTTGGCGGGATTGGGCCAAAAATCAGGGTCTAACTGGAGACGACTTGCTGGCTTTCATCAACAACGAAACAGCCGTTTTACATGATGGCTCACAAGGACCCGGTTTGTTCTACTACTTACGCAGCCTGCAAAGCGAGAACGGCATCAGCAGGGCGGATGTAATTGCCACCGTGTTTAAAGGCATCAACAATCGCATGAATAATGGTTATTTGCTGAGGGATGTGATCAATAAAATTGACGGTATTCATTTTACCTCTAACGAAGAAGTCAATACGCTTTCCCATTTATACGAAACCATATTAAAAGAAATGCGGGATGCTTCCGGTGATGCGGGAGAATTCTATACGCCCCGTCCGGTGGTGCATTTTATGACCGAAATGATCGACCCGAAATTGGGGGAAACCGTTTTGGATCCGGCTGCAGGAACAGGAGGATTTTTAGTGGCTGCTTTTGAACACTTGAAAAAACAAGCCCGGACAGTTGAACAATGGGAAATTTTACAGACTAAAACTATTCAGGGCGGTGAAGCCAAATCACTTCCTTACATGCTTTGCCAGATGAACCTGTTGTTGCACGGCATGGAATATCCTGAAATTGACCCGCTGAACTCGCTACGGGTTCCGATTAAAGACATTGGAGATAGTGAAAGAGCAGATATAATCATTACCAATCCACCATTTGGAGGGGAAGAAGAAAAAGGCATCCTGAACAATTTTCCTGCGGATAAACGCACCGCTGAAACGGCCTTCTTGTTTCTTCAATTGATCATGCGAAAGCTGAGACGAAAGAAAGCAGGACAAAAAGGTGGACGGGCAGCAGTAGTTGTACCAAACGGAACCCTCTTTGCGGATGGCGTAGCTGCACGCATTAAAAAGCAACTACTGGAAGATTTTAACCTGCACACTATTGTTCGTTTGGGTGATGGAGTTTTTGCCCCTTATACTGACATTCCATCTAATCTACTCTTTTTCGATCACGGAGGCCCCACAAAAGAAATTTGGTTTTATGAAATTTCGGTACCTGAAGACCGCAGGAGGTACAGTAAAACCCGGCCCATACAAGGGGAAGAATTTGAATTGGTGAAAAATTGGTGGAACAAACGGGAAGAGACGGAAAACGCATGGCTGGTAAAAGCGGATGATATAATTGGAGAGGATGACAAAGGAAATGTGACCGTAAATCTTGACCTGAAAAACCCGAACCGGAAAGACGAACTGGAATATCATGAACCGGAAGAACTGGTGCAATCCATTATGGACAAAGAAAAACAGATCATGCAATTAATGAATGAGATTCAAAAGACAATTAGAAAAGACACCTTGGTAGCAGATGAAGCGTAGTTGGAGAAATATTCCATTGAATGAATTATGCACTTCTACAACTCAAGTAGAGGAAATCAAACCATTAAAGACTTATCGAATGCTTGGGGTCAGATTATGGGGGGAAGGAGCCTATGAACGAGATTCGGTGGAAGGAACGCAAACTCAGTATAAGTCCTTTACTAAAGTTAATTCTGGGGATCTTGTTTTGAATAAAATTTGGGCTAGAAATGGAGCAGTTACAGTAATACCTGATGAACTCCGGGAACTTTACGTTTCACCAGAATATCCTGTCTTTGCACTAGACCACAATACAGTCTTGCCTAAATGGTTATTCTTTTATACCAAGCACACGTCCCTTTGGAAAGCGTGTGATCAAATGTCAAGGGGTACAAGTGGTAAAAACAGAATCCGACCAGAAAATTTTCTAAAAATTGAAATTCCACTTCCACCCCTTGAAGAACAACAACAGATTGTCGCCAAGCTGGAAAAGGCACGGGAACATTCAGAGGAAATTAGAAAACTAAGGTCAAAGCAAGAACAGGATATTGACAACCTCCTTTACAGCGAGTATTTGAAGATCATAAAAGATGTTCCCTGGAACAAAATGCAGGACATTGCTCCCATTACCCGAAGACCGATAGAAATAGAACCAGACGGAGAATATCCCGAACTTGGTATTAGAAGCTTTGGAAAAGGGACATTTCACAAGCCTGTTTTAAGCGGGGTTGAAGTTGGAACTAAAAAACTTTATCAAATCAAAGCAGGTGATCTGATGTTCAGCAATGTATTTGCATGGGAAGGTGCTATTGCAGTGGCAAAAGAAAAAGATAACAACAGGGTTGGGTCTCACCGCTTCATTTCGTGCGTGCCAAACTTGGAGCAGGTTCTGCCTCATTTTCTGTGCTACCATTTCCTTTCTCCAAGAGGGATGGAAGATATAAACCGTTCCTCTCCCGGAGGGGCAGGGCGAAACAAAACATTAGGACTGAAAAAACTCGAAAATATTGAGGTTCCAATACCTTCCATTGAGAAACAACAAGAATTTGAAGCACTCCAAAGACAGCTCAGGCAATTGAAAGAGCACCATAAAGAGACCCTTCAAAATTTGGATAAACTGTTTCCGGCTTTGTTGGATAAAGCGTTTAAGGGGGAGTTGGTGGAAACAGATAAAGAGACTTTGATGATGGCGGCAGAGCCTGAAGAAATTACCTATCACAAGAAAAATCTTTCAAATGGATAGATTGCTCATAAATCAAGTACCTATCGAGATAATCAATCCTGAGGTAAATATTTACCTTTCAGGCAATGATATTGAAAACTTTGAAAAAAGAGATAAAGCAAATTTATTCGGTAAGGTTTATTCAAACAAATTAAAGGAAGCACTAAAAGAAATTGACGGAGAAGTCGTTTTTACATCTTTTAATAAAAACAATGAAGTTTCCCCATTATCTATTAATCTCTTTGAAGATAGATATTTCATAAAACCATTTATTCAAGACCAGCTCAAAAAATATTTTCGATCTAAAGAAATGATCGTATGCGAGAACTTTATTAATGATTTAGAGATTTGGCTACCTCAAGACAGTACAGAGGTTGATAGTTGTAAAAAGTTTATAACCTATAGTATCAAGATTGTTAACGCAAAAAGCGAATTGTCAATATTACTTAGCTTGGGTAACGAACGGCATATCTATCAAAAACCCATTAATCAAATTGAAAGCGACACAAAAAAATACCTTGGAAAGGTACTTTTCAAAAATGAGGTGATTAGCTACAAAAAGAATCAAGATAATATTTATCAGGAGGAAGCCTATCCCATAATTAACCGAAAACTTCAAATGGCTTTGGAGTTAAATTACACACAGAAAAAGAAGTTTAGAAACATTGCCGATTATAACAGGTACTTTAATGCTATTAACCAGTTTTATGAGGCCCATTTAAAAGGGCAAGTAATAAATGGTTCCATCAAAGTTTTCTCATCCGGGTTTAAAGAAGTAGGGAATGATTATTTCAAACTAAGCTATGATAAAAATTATTTGGTTTTTGGTGATGACCAGGTAGATGTAAACGTTTATAACGGAATTAGTCGATATGGGCCATATAAACCGCCAGAAAACACTTCTAACATTCGCTTTATGTTCATATTTAATGAGTTAGATAAAAACTTAGCGAACAGTCTTTTTAAATATCTATCGAGAGGGTACAAAAATTTTCCTGGGCTTGCTCAATATGCGGGTTTATCCCTGAACCTTGATAAAGATAAAAGCATAATTTTCAAAGATCGGGAAAATCCAATACCTGAAATATCTGCTTTTCTTGAAGAAAAACCTATTGACAAAAGTCAACGATATATTGCAATTTATATATCTCCGTATCACAAGTTTGATGAGGACGAGGAAAAGCAGATCATTTATTACCAAGTAAAAGAGTTATTGCTAAAAAATGAAATCAGTTCTCAGGTCATTTATCATGAAAATATTTTAGACCCAAATTTCAATTATTCACTACCAAATATTGCCATAGGCCTTTTAGCGAAGGTGGGAGGTATACCATGGAAACTAAAACGTGAGAGAAGCAATTTTTTATTAATTGGCTTTGGTGCGCAAAGACTTGAAAATGGTGATGAATTTGTTGGAAATACGGTATGTTTTGATAATGAAGGGGTTTTTCAGGAGTTCAACACGTTCACTTCTAAAGTTGATAGTATAGGCAAGCATATTGAACAATCCATAAAATCATACATAGATAGTCCGAAAAACGAAGATAGCAGTATTAGCAAACTTGTAATTCATTATTATAAAGAATTTAGCGGAGATGAAAGGGATGAATTAGACCGTGTCCTGAAAAACCTTGACCTGAATATTCCATATGTTGTTTTGACAATTAATGATAACAGGGCAAAAGATTTTATCTGTTTTGATCCAAATTTTAAAGGGTTAATGCCGATTAGCGGAACAATTGTACAACTTCAAAAACACAGAGAATACTTGCTATTTAACAACACGAGATATAAAGAATATCCTACTACCAAAATAGATTATTCATTTCCTGTAAAAATTAGAATCAGTGGGCATAAACATTTTGACATTAATAGTAATGAAGTTATAAAAGACCTTATTGATGAGGTCTATCAATTTTCAAGAATGTACTGGCGTAGTGTCAGGCAGAAAAGCAATCCAGTAACAGTAGAATACTCAAAAATAATTGCTAAAATGGTAGCCCATTTTGAAAACAACCAATTGCCTGAGACAGAAACTGCACATAAAACACTTTGGTTTATATAAATGGATGCACTATTCAAAAATATCGTTTTTCTGTTTGGTGCTGGTGCTACTGCTGGAACAGGTTGTCTGACATCCGGGCAGATGTTAAATGAACTCAGAAAGGCAGTCAATAAGGTTAACCCAGAAGAAAAGGCAAAGGCATACATGGAAATATACGAGTTTCTATATGCCACCCTTCAATATCAAAATTCAATCAAGAGTTCTTCACATCAGGGTATTTCATACGTTCCGAATATTGAAGATTTCGTTTTTCTCCTGAGAAAGATTATTAATAGAAAATACATCATTCCTGCTCCCCTGGTTGGAACTTGGAGAGAAGATATAGTAAAGTTGGAAATTCATCACAAAGACATTTTTGTGGATTTTCTCGCTCTTATTGAAAATCAATTGCATGATGAATGGCTCAACCATCAAAAAGAGGAAGAAGTATGCAAATTGCTTTCTCCTATTCAGGAGTTACTACCAAGTTTAAATGATACTCGAATTGAAATATTTACACTGAACTATGATTTAGTCCTTGAGCAGTTTTTTAACCAAGAGGGGATAACCAATCTGAATAATGGATTTGTGCAGGGAAGATGGATAAACAATTTTGCAGATAAAGAAATTGAAGCTAAAATCAATTACTATAAAATTCACGGATCTCTGGATTGGGAACAAGACGCAAGTGGCGAAATTTCTTGTTCGGTGAATCATGAAGGTTCAACTGACCCTCTCATTATTTTCGGTCAAGAAAACAAAATGCTTTCTATTGACCCATTTTTGTCGCTGGTATTTGACTTCAAACGCAAACTGGAAGAGGCTGATTTTTACATTATTATAGGGTATAGCTTTTTCGACACATATATCAATAACCTCATCCTACAGGGCGTTAACCAAGACCCTGATAAGAAAATCATAATCGTTGATATACA
>CAZXOK010000004.1:0-369640 GCA_964642175.1 uncultured Chlorobiales bacterium
AAGTTAGCATTTATTTTCTACTCTTAAACTGTTCAGTTTTCGGGGAAGCTTACACAATGACCGCCAACGGCCAAGTATAAGCGTAGTGCGGGTTTTTAAAGCACTTGCCTTTCAGTTTAGCAGTTAGTTTATTAAATGTAATTATTTTCATATCAGCACTTTCGCCCGCATTACGTATAGCCATTGTTGGGCAATCGTACTTTTCATTCTTTTTGTTTTCTGTCCACAGTGTCAACCGTTTAAGAAGTCTGTATTTGTCTTTCTTTTCTGTCGCGCGTGGGGCATTTTTGAAAATTTCTCTTTCCGGGATGGGCAGGCACACTCTTTGGCTGGCTTTGGCTTGCGGGTGGCATTGAGCGGCCAGCCAATGTGTGTGACTGTGAAGCGAGGGCTTTATGTCGCAAATTTTCTGTCATTACGCCACTTTCTGATTGTATAAATGTTCCTGAAACTCAATAAACAGTCGGCTGATGTTTGCTACGTCTCCCAATATTTCTTTTGCGTCTTCCAATGATTGATACTTGTTTGTCAAAAGGATTGGAAGTTTCTCCTGGTCGAGTTCGTCGACGCCTGTATCAACGTATTTGCTCAATACAAATGCGATAAATTCTCTTTGTTTGTCATTCAGTAAGGCAAAAATTGTCGCTTCGGCTGCTTTGGCTCTTGCTTCTCGGGTCATGGCGATATAGTCTCCATTGAAGACATATTCCAATACATCATACAGGTCGCTGTTTTCCATATCTACCAACTTTTGCAAAGTCAGTAGGTCTTCTTTTGGAAAACCCGCTGCATCTAAATTTTCAAGCAAAGTTTTCCGTGTGAGTGGATTGCTCCACAGTTTTCGCAATTCTTCTTCGTCTTTGAATAGTTTGGGCAATTCTCCCAACAGATTATTCAAAAATTCTTCGGCTGAAATGGGTTTGCCGTCCTCACTCCAAAAGGAAGTTTGTACGGTATGTTGAATCGTTCTTTCTTTTCCGTCTCTAAGTTTGACTTTGATTCTTTTCTTTTTGGGTCTAGGCTCGTCAGGATCTTCAATATCTGGTTTCTCTTTAGGCTCAGGTGTTGGATAAGGTTTTGGATCCCTTGGTTCTGGTTCTAAAGGTTCTCCATCCCATACAGGATCACTGAAATGTTTGTAAGCATTAACAAAATCATAAATGGTGAAAAACTCTTTGCCATCAAATAAGCGTGTGCCACGTCCAACAATTTGTTTGAACTCAATCATGGAATTGACAGGACGAAGCAATACGATATTGCGAATGTTCCGTGCATCAACTCCCGTTGAGAGTTTCTGAGAAGTGGTCAGAATAGTTGGCAATGTCTTTTCATTGTCCTGAAATTCTCTCAACAATCTTTCTCCTTCTTCTCCGTCATTGGCGGTTACCCGAACGCAATACCCTTCGACAAGCTCAGGGTGACGAGTCCCACCAATTCCTTTTCCAAGTCTTTTAAACCTTTCTTGATTCACCAAATCCCTCAGCAAGGCTGCATGGGCTTGATTTGCTCCGAAAATGATGGCTTTTTCGTTTTGATTGGCTTCATCTAAAAAGATGTTTACCCGTTTGGCTTCACGTTCTACAATTTCAATGCTGCGGTTAAAGTCTTTTTCTTCATACAGTTTGCCTTCTTCAATTTCTCCTTCCACAATGGTATCGTCCGAAGTGTAGCGATAATCGTCTAAGGTGGTTTTGATGCGTTTTACTTTGAAAGGTGTTAAGAATCCGTCATTGATGCCTTCTTTCAACGAATAGATGTAAACTGGCTCGCCAAAGTACTTGTAGGTGTCCACATTATCATCTCGTTTGGGTGTTGCGGTTAAACCCAATTGCACGGCAGGACTGAAATATTCTAAAATGCCCCGCCAATTGCTTTCGTCATTTGCTCCGCCACGGTGGCACTCGTCAATAATGATGAAATCAAAATAGTCTTTTGGATATTCACCAAAGTAAGGAGCAGGTTTACCTTCTTCATCCGTTCCGCTCATGAAGGTTTGGAAAATGGTAAAGAAAATACTGCCGTTGGTTGGTACTCTTCCTTTTTTCTTAATCTCACTGGGCTTTATTCGAACCAAAGCATCTTCGGGAAATGCTGAAAAAGAATTGAAAGCCTGATTGGCTAAGATGTTTCTATCTGCTAAAAACAAAATTCTCGGCCTGCGGCTGCCGTCTCTTTGTAAATTCCAACGGGTTTGAAACAGTTTCCAAGCAATTTGAAAGGCAATGGCTGTTTTTCCTGTACCTGTAGCAAGGGTGAGCAAAATGCGTTCGCTGCCACTTGCCAAAGCTTCCAAGGTGTTTTTTACGGCTATTTCCTGATAGTAACGTAATTGCCAAGTACCACTTTTGTCTTCAAAGGGAACATTGGCAAATTTTTCTCTCCACCTTTCGACAAGCTCAATGCGAGTTCGTTCTTCTTCGGTGGCTGAGCCTGTCGAAGCCACCTTATAGGTCTTGTTCCACAGTTCTTCGGGGCTTAGATAGTCGTTAACCAAACCTTCTTCGCCTGTTTTCATACAGATTTGGTAAATGTCTTTGCCGTTGGTGCTGTAAGTGGTTTCTAATTGCAGTTTCTCAGCATATTGCTTGGCTTGCATTACGCCTTCGCCTACTTCCAATTCATCACTTTTGGCTTCTATTACGGCAAGTTTGATACCTTTATGTACCAAGATGTAATCTGCAATAATTTTTCTGCCCCGACCGCCACCCGATTGGATTTGACCATCTGTAATCTGGTATTCACGAAGTACTTTAGAGCCTTCTACCACGCCCCAACCACAAGCCTTTAGCTTGGGATCGATGAGTTCTGCTCTGGTTTCTGCTTCGTTCATATTGTTTCTTTTAGTTGCCCCGAAGGGGTATAATACATTAAGATAGGGTGAAGCCCTATCAAGTGGCAAAGCCACAAAATCATAAGCCCTGAAAGGGCGAAATATCTAGTCCCAAACATACTTCTCGTCATATTCTACAGTATATTTTTTAAGAAAGGCACGGTATTCATCTTGAAATGTTTTCTTCTTATGGTGTTCGTGTTGATTAGCGATGTAGGCAATTACTGTGTCTATTTCAGAAGGATTTACTGAAAATGCTCCGTATCCATCCTGCCAATAAAAGTTTTCATATTCAGTTCCCTTTGTTTTGATCCATTTAGATGAATGTGATTTCAGCTCTTCCATCAGCTTCATCAAGGCTATCTTTTTGGATAGCATACAGAGTATATGAATATGGTCGCTGTAACCGCCTACTTTAATTACATGACAGTCGAGCTTGTTGCAAATGCCACCGAGGTAGCTATGCAGTTCTGCTTCCACGGGTGGATGTATCAGCGGCTCACGGTGTTTGGTGCTGAATACGATATGCATATAGTTTTTAACGAGTGACTGTCCCATATTCTTGTATTACGCCCTTTCAGGGCTGGTTATCTGTATCGGTCTATCCGATGGGCTATACCCATCGTTAGGGTATGTCGCCCCTTCGGGGCTGCCCATCATAGCCCTGAAAGGGTGTGATCCCAAAGCGAGGCGGTAACGCCCCTCGCCATTAAGGCAAAGCCACGAAATCAAGCCCTGAAAGGGTGCTATACTAACCTGAGTGCTCATACAGTCAATGCTTTTTCAGTTTTCAACTCCCCACTAAACGCCTTCTGCAAAATAGATTTTTTCAGTTCTTCCAAATCTTCCATTTTCTTTTGATACACCGCTTCCAACTTTTGTGTTTCGGATCGTAGGGCATCTAATTGGCGGACGATAGTTTGCTGTTCATTTTTCGTTTTTGGATAGCTAATTTCTACTTGCCCAATTTTGTTTGGCGAAGTGTGTCTTACTTTAACCCCCGTTCCTGAATCATGAAGAGTTTGTCTTACTTTTTTAAGATTGAAAACATGATAGAAAAACTCATTATCTATCTCTACATCTGGTTTTGGAATAATCAAACCAAGTCTTTGGTTGTGTAGAAATTTATTTGACTCGGGGACAATTATTGGACTTCCAAGCAATCCTGCCGCTTGTTCGGTCATTGCTACAAGTAAATCTCCCTGACGAAGAATAAAATCAGAAGGAATTTCTCCGTTATAGTACTTCTGTTTTTCTCCACGATCCCTATATCCGCCTTCTTCATAGAAGTTTCCTGGTGTTAACAGAACGTACTCTCCTTTATTTGAAAAGTATTTGCCTTGAAATGCATATCCATGCTTAACATCAAATAATTCCGATAAGGTTGTTTGAATCCAACCATCTCCCTTTTTCTCAAACACCCCCTGCAAATAGCTTTCAAAAAGTTCTTTGGCGTTTTTGAGGTTTTGTTCGGCATTGGATTTTGCCTTGTCTATGGCGGCAAAGCACTCGTCTAAAATGGAAACGATACGTTGTTGTTCGGGAAGGGATTTTGGATACGCGATTTTGATATTTCTAAATTTTGGAACATCAAGATTTCTTTGGGCTGTTCCCCTTGAAAGCGAGTAAATGTAGTCGTTCAGAAAGTGAATTTGTAGATTTAAGAAGTCAGGTAGTATTTCTGAATCATCTTTTGGTTTTATTGTTAAGCCACTATCATTCAAGAAAAATTTACCTTTTACAAATCTTGTACATTGCTCGGACATTGCGAATCTGGCTACTACCATGCAATCTTCACGATTTGAGGTGTCCATAAAAAATGTAGCTCCACCGCCACCATAAACAGGGTAAATTGTACCACCGTCTCTTTTACGAACCACTCTTGTTCCGTATTCCACTTCACAGGCATCATCAAGCTTTTTTATTTCCCAACCTTCCTTCATATCAATTCCGAAATTAAGTTTAAGATTACTGCACTTTCGTCATCCAAGGCTTTCATTGCTGATAAAATTTCCTGCGGTTGGCGTAGTGGTGCTGCTTCTGGTGTGTTCGGGTTTTTTACGCTCAGGTCAAAAGTACTCTGGTCAACGTCTTTGATATTAACCGTCCAGGAGTTTTCGCTATTCTCAAATGTTTTTTGAAGTTCTACAAATTCTTCCAAATCCTTTTCATTAAGCGGATTGGTTTTGCCTAAATTACGTCCCGTGTTCAGTTGGTAGTACCAAACCTTCTGCGTGGGTTTGCCTTTCTCAAAAAACAGCACCACGGTTTTCACGCCTGCTCCGATAAACGTGCCGCCCGGCAAATCCAATACGGTATGCAAATTGCAGTTTTGCAATAATTCTTTACGCAAAGCAATACTGGCATTATCTGTATTGCTCAAAAAGGTATTCTTAATTACCACACCTGCTTTACCGCCTGCTTTCAAAATTTTGATGAAGTGTTGCAAAAAGAGCGAAGCGGTTTCACCTGTCTTAATAGGAAAGTTTTGCTTTATTTCAGCACGCTCTTTTCCACCAAAAGGCGGGTTGGCAAGCACGACATTGTAGCGGTCTTTTTCCTGTATGTCGGCCAGATTATCGGTAAGTGTGTTAGTGTGTATAATGTTGGGAGCTTCCACACCGTGCAAAATCATGTTCATAATGCCAATGATGTACGCCAATGACTTTTTCTCCTTACCGTAAAAGGTGCGTTTTTGCAAGGTTTCCCATTCCTTGGTGCTGAGTTCCTTTCCTGAATTCAAATAGTCAAACGCTTCACACAAGAACCCCGCAGACCCAACAGCACCGTCATAAATTTTGTCGCCAATTTTTGGGGCAACCACTTTTACAATGGTCGTAATGAGCGGTCGGGGCGTGTAGTATTCGCCACCGTTTCGCCCTGCATTGCCCATGTTCTTGATTTTATCTTCATACAGATGACTCATTTCGTGCTTCTCTGCATGGGTACGGAAACGCAACTCGTCAATGCGGTTAATCACTTCCCGCAAATTGTAGCCGCTCTGGATGCGGTTTTTCAGTTCGCTGAAAATCTCGCCAATCTTGTATTCAATGGTATCGGCATTCTCTGCTGACAGTTTGAATTTTTTGAGGTAGGGAAATAGTTTACCGTTCACAAAGTCCAAGAGGTCATCACCTGTCAGAGCATTATGGTCAATTTTTCCGTCCGCCAATTTGGGTGCCGCCCAAATGCTCCATTGGTAGTCTTTGTCAATAATGGGCGTATAAGGTTTTCCTGTGAGTTCGGCAGAAGTGGCACGGTCACGCTCCAAGTCGTCCAAGTATTTCAGGAACAATACCCAAGAGGTTTGCTCGACATAATCCAATTCACTCCCACAACCTGCGTCCTTGTGAAGTATGTCGTCTATATTTTTAAAGGTCTGTTCAAACATTCGTTTTCTTTATTTCAGTTTTTTCGTTTCTCATTCGTTTCAGTCGAGCGTTGGCAAAAATTCAAGCTCTTTTGGATTTTTGCGTTTGACTCCCTTCGGCAAGCTCAGGGCAAGTGTGTGTCGGCAAAAACCAAATGTGCTTGAATGTGCGGTGGCTTCTTTGCATGGCACACAACGGTAAATTGTATGAGTAGTGGCAGATTGCGGGCTTCATTCCTTTCAAACCGCTACGCAGTTTGAGCGGGCTACAAACCTTGATATTTAACACATCGCCTGCCATTACTTATACAAAATGTTGTGCATAGTTTTTATTTATTTTATTTATCTGACAACTATTGACATTTAAATCATTGTCAATAATTAATGACATAGAAAGCGGAACAAGAAGCTCCGTTTCAGCAAGCATAACCCATTTATTCCAATCTGAATCTTGAATTGATATATGTTTTGTATCATCCATAGACCAATACTCACTTTTATCAATAAAAAAATCTATATGTGTATTAACCTCAAATTCAACATCAACTAAGAATTCCGTCGCACTCATTTTTTTGACTGAAATTATTTGTTCTTCAAAATCCTCGTAAATACTATTTACAGTTGGTTCACTTGAATCATACTCAAAATCCACATCGTAGTCGAATAACTCTGAACCAACGTATTTGTCAAATAAGTAATTTGTTATCTCAGTATGTAAATCAAAGTCCCAAAGTTCTTTTTGTTTTAATTTCTTTTCGAAGCTTTTTGATTGCTCAAAAAATAACTTTGTCTGTTTATCATTAAACTCACTCAAACTTGGATAGACAATTATGGATTTTGAATCATAATCCTCGTCTTCTAATTCTGATATCAAATCAGGATGCAATTCATATTCACTTGTTGCAAAATCTTTATAGTTATTTGAAACAAAAACAAGTTCAGGAAATGAAATTGCACTTTCACTATCAGTCAATAACTCTTTAATATTTTCCCATATTAGACAATCTCTATATCCTTTTTCGTTTGAATTGAAAGGTTTTAACTTATTTATAGCTTTGTTAGCAAGGAATCTATGGTCAGTTTTAGGGTATTCGATTACATGAATTGAATTATCCTTAATTGCTTGTCGCAAGTGTTTTTGATATTCTGAGAGTGAATTATCAATCAACGTTTGATTTATTGAATTTTCTTCTTGTTTCCTAGATAATTTATTGAATGATTTTAATTCAGAGTTGATTTTTTGTTTAGATTCCTCTAATCTTTTACTGAACTTATTTACAACTTCATCCATTACGATTTCGGGTATGTAAATCATAACATCTCCCTTTTTAGCACTTGCAAATAAAAGTTTGAAGTTAGTTGTCTCTAACCAAAAATCAGCGATAATAATATTTGAATCTAGTACGACTTTCATCTACGGCACAATAATTTTCTGTTTTCTTAAATTATCAACAAACACAGGAGCGTCTTGTGTTAAATGACTTCCGTCATCCTTAGTGATACCATCATTGTATTCAGCATATACAAGACAATCAAAATAGTCTTTATAGAATAAGACTATTGCAGTTCCAATTCCCATCCTTTTATATCTGCCATCTAATTCATCGAGATACATCCATTTTAATTTATGCTTATCAAAATCGTCATCGTAACTAAATTCAATACTTCCTATTTTTTGATTAGAGCTATTCGTAGCTGTAACTGTATAATCAAATTCATCAAGCTTTAAAGTGATTGTTTCCCCAGTTTTAATTCTGATTTCTCGGGTTTCATTATTGTCTTTTATTGTCTGTGGTATCATTTTTTCTAAATTATGCACAACGTTTGTATAAACGGACATGTCGGTTTATTTCTCTATTATTTTGTACATATACACCGCCAGATTAGAGGGATAAGAACAAGTGTTTATGTTTTTCTTTTCTTATCAGTTTATCCTTTTTTTCACAGAAAACTTGATATGGATACCCATCTTAATAAATCTCCCAGGCCTTGTTTTTATAATACCAAAACACTTTAAGATTATTATGGTTGCTGGGCGTTATGCGATCAAAATCCTCATACATATCCTTACCAAAGCTCACCATACCTGCCATGGCATTCTGGTCCAAAAACCGGGTTTCTACGGACTTAAAATCCAGGGTCAGCAATTCTTCTTTTAAGCGATCTGTGCTGAGTTTATCCACATTTATACCTATCACCCAGCCCCACTGGCCCAGTGTAGGCACATGGTTTTGCAGAGCCAATGTTGAAAAACCTGCTTCTTGGAGAGTTTTAGAGATGCATAAAAACGCTTCCCGCGCAAAATGCGGACTTGTGGCCTGGGTAACGATGGCCCCTCCTTTGGACAGTCGTTTTTTACACAGCATGTAAAACTCTTTGCTGTATAGCCTTGCCAAATCGACGGTTTTGGGGTCGGGAAGATCAATGATGATCACATCATAAAGTACTGGGGTGGTTTCCATGAAAATGTAAGCATCTTTGAACCGGGTACGTACTTTTTCATGCTCGAGCGCACCCTGGTTCAGGCCGGCAATGGCCGGATGGGTTTTACACAGCTCCACCACACGCTCATCAATGTCCACAATGGTGATCTGCTCCACCTCGGGATATTTTAAGACTTCGCGTGCAGCCAGGCCATCGCCCCCACCTAAAATCAGAATATTGCGTCGGGCAACGCTGGCCTGCATGGCCGGATGCACCAACGGCTCATGGTATCTATATTCATCATAGCTGCTGAACTGCTCGTTGTTGTTCAGATACAACCAGTGGTAGCCATTCCACTCGGTTAAGACTATTTTTTGGTAGGGGGTTTCTTCTTCGTAAATGATCCGATCCTGGTAGCGTTGCTGTTCACCAAAAAGCACAATTGGCCTGGCCATAAACAAAAGTCCGACAATCACAACCGTACTCAGTGCAAATCCGACGAGCAACCTGGTTTTATGACTCAACTCTTTTCGAAATGCCCAAAACAAGGCCCCGGCAATCAGGAAGTTAAATCCGCCGAGGGCAATCGGGGTGTAGGTTAGCCCCAGAAAAGGTAACGCAAAAAACGAAAACACCACACCACCAAGCAGTGCCCCGTAATAATCCTTTTCCATGATAGAACTGATATTGAGCCTGAGCTCTTCGAACTGCTGATTGATGCGGGTAGCCAGGGGTATTTCCAGGCCGATCAGTCCACCAATGAGAATCGCCAATGGATAGATCACCAGAGAAACCTGCTGAAGATACGCTGTAAGAAAATACGCGGTGGTGGCACTGAGGGCAACAATTACCGATAGCGCCAGTTCAGTAAATATGTAGGCATCGAGTACATTGATCCGAATGGTTTTGCTCAGGCGGCTGCCCACGCCCATGGCAAACAGCATCACGGAAATGGTTAGGGCCCACTGCACAACCGCATTGCCCAGAAGGTAGGTGGCAATGGTGGCCATAATATATTCGGCTACAATGCCGGCCAGACCCGTTGAAAACACACTGAGTTTTAAGGCCAGATGCTTTCTGGTTTGGGATGCACTGAGTTGAGCGTTCAACATAACTTGCGTTCTAAGACCTGACCTGGTTAGATAACCGACGCAAGTTTATAAAATCCATCCGATCAACAACGCTGCCGAGACATAGGAAACGGCTTCCAATAATCCCAGCCCGATGTTGGGATGTTCCTGACCCACGAGTTCGTGGGTGATATCCACCTTGGATAAAAGAATTTTATCGGTGATCAGGCGGATAACCGGGAGAAGCAACAGGCCAATACCCACATCAATGCCAAAGGTGAGCAGATTGTCGTACCAGGAAATGAAATCGCCCTGTGAGCCCACGCGGGCAATATTGCCCAGGGCAATCAAGACCCCGGCAAAAGCTACACCAACGGCCACGTTATCTTTTTCAATTTCGTCGTGAATATCAAACGGCGTAATAAGGTTATAAACCAGTCCGCCCACAATCAGTGTGGTTTGGCCAAGAGACCAGAATACCAGGGTTGTGATCAGATCGCCGCCCTGACCGGATATTGCGCCCGAAACATTTAACCCAACGGCTATGTAACTGGCTGCTTCCACCACACCGGTTCCCGCATTCTGATCCTCAATAATTTCCTTAACATTACTGAACTTGTGCAGAATCAGCTTATCGTTTATGATAATAGATACGTTGAGCAGAAAGATGCCCACGAGGCCATAGAAGAAAATATCTATTAAATCTTCTACCAGACCGCTGGAAGGGCCCCACATAACCCCGCCAATCATAAACACAAGACCAATAAAGTACCCACCCAGAGCAAGTGAAAGCGCAAGATTATCTTTTTCAAGAAGTTCATGGCGCAAATTGAACGAGCGATGGTTGATATCGTAAGCCGGCTTACCAATCAGAAATATGATAAACGCTGCGCCCATGTAGATGATTGAGGAAACGATGTCGTTCAGGAACATGATGTCAGTTTGGTTTTAAATGCATTCTCAAGGAGAACAATAAAATAAATGTCAATGTGCAAGCCGTAGGGTAAATTTTATAAAAGCTTCACGATTATTTCCCGAATCCCCCAAAGCTTCGGCTTCTAAAACTGCTTTTAGTGCCACGATTGACCCGCGATTTAAATTTATTCATGAAATTACTGCGTGAGGTTTGCTGACGCATTTGTTTGCGTTGAAAAAATGTCGGGTTCGATTTCTTTGTTGCACTGCCGAATGTACCGTAACGGTTGTTTCTTCCAAAATATGGCCGGTTGCTGCCTCGGTAATCGCGGTAAGTGTTCCAGTCGTTCCGGAAAATCGGCCCGCCACCCAGAAGGCCAAACACCTGGCTCATCATGGCATACTTACCATAAAACTCCCAAAACGATGTACCGTCTGAGTTTTGCCGCCACTGGCCGTATTGCGGATTACCCATATATTGATACCCCGGTGGAAATTTATCGTTGCTGATCTTGCCATCGCGGGATTTGGAGGCCAGAACCATTCCCAGGTAGTTTTGGTTATCCCGGTAGTAATTTTCAGGGACTTCCAGCCAGGTGGTGATATTGGACAGGAACTCCAGGCTATCGGGATTATCATCTATAGGCAAAGCATAAACCAGCTTGTAACGATGAAAATACTCGGGAAGCACCGCCCCGCTCTCGCGCATATCATGAAGCATAATGGAATACTCGGGATAGGCATCCATTTCTTTTTTTAGACGGTCGATCGGTTTATCAGAACCGCAGGCCCCAAGCCCAAGAATCAGGATTAAACTATATATCAGTGTATTCAGGCGCTTTACGCTCATGGAAAACCTCATTAACGTTTGTGTTATATGGGAAAACTTCAAGATCAGTGTTCAGGAAACCTGATCGCCACCAGGCAGAATATTGGAAAACTGGTACTCTTCCACTTCTTTGCCCATGGCAGCTTCAAACTCGGTTTCTCCCCACTGTTCAATGCTTACAAAATTCTTATCATCATCATCTATAAAACTCCAGAAGATAAATTCTATCCCCCTGCCAAGGCCATTCTTATAGAAAAACCCGGCTCCGGACTCATCCAGATAGTAGGTTTTATTTTCCAGGGCGATCTGCTCAGGCGGGTCTTCATTTTCCAGAATGTATTTGCGGACACCACCTTCAATTTTTCCAATCGGGATTTTTTTGGAGATCGACCAATACACCTCATCATCTTCTTCCCGCTCCAGGTAAAGTATCTCCTGGCTGGAAGTAAGCTCCCACTCCAGCTTTTCATGCCCCTCGATATCGTACTTGTTGAACTCGGTCACGCACCAGGTTTTCATATCATAATCCACCAGGTAACCAACTTTGAGTTTTCCAAGCACCAGGTCGCGCAGGGGATCGAATTCAGGCTCGTCGGATTTTTTTTTGAAAAATGACTTAAACGGCATAGTTAGTCGATAAAATGGGTTTGCAAATCAATAAAGAAAGGTAAATGGTGCAAGGAACTTTTAGTTCTCAGTGTGAGGTAATATATTCACCTGTCACAAATTTCCAATCGCATGGATCAAACTTAATAAAACGTTGATAAAATCTCAATACAGTTATGGCTAATCAGGAACCCAGTGAAAAATCGTTACAAAAATTAGAACGCTTTGTTGAAAACTACTGCAAAAAATCGGGTATGCAAACCCATTCAGATAAAAGCATTACCGATAGTATAGTTAAGGGACTGGCAGCAAACCTTGAAGAATTAGGCAAACCGCTTTGCCCGTGCCGCTTCTATCCCGATAAAAAAGAAGAAGCCACACACCGCACCTGGATTTGCGCCTGCGACGATATGCAGATCTACAAATATTGCCATTGCCTGCTGTTTGTTACACCCGAAGGTCTTCCGGTAACCGAATACCTGCCCGAAGACCACGAAGGCCGTGCATCATACGGGCTGGTGAAAGATCCAACCCCGGAACTGGGCCGCAAACTTCGCAATCAGGCCGAAGCACGAGAAAAAGAACGCCGCGAACGCCATTCCTAACATTGTAAAAGCCACCCGTTGAAGGTGGCTTTTTTAATTTTGGGCCTTCAGTTCCTCTTACACCTCAAGCGATCGATCCCGGGTATTATCATCCACCCAGTCCAGGTAGGCACCTAAGCCGTCTTCAATGGCAACCATAATAATTTCCGGTACCTGGTAACTGTGGTTGGCTTTAATAAACGCTTCCAACTCCGGGTATAACTCACGGCGGGTTTTGATGAGTAATTTGATCTCTTCATCTTCGCATGCGTTGCCTTTCCAGACATAAACACTCTCTATCTGGCTGAGTTGCACGCAGGCTGCAAGCTTTGCTTCAACCAACTTTTTAGCCAGGCTGCTTGCTTCATAGCGATTGGGGCATGTTGTAATTACAATGCTGTAGTTCATGATGAGGTGTTTTTTGGTTCCGGTGTTTCTGTTGGTGTGTCCTCAGCAGATGATTTTTGGATGCTATTGGGTCTTCCATAGTCATCCGGGCCAATAATACCGGCTGATATGACCATTTTCATGGCGTCTTCTACACTCCAGCCCGTATCGATGTATTCATTTTCTCCAACAATCAGTAAATGTCCTGATGCCGGGTTTGGCGGAAGCGGTACAAATACTTTTACTTTGCGTTTTCGTGTTTCATTATCGCGAATGGTACCTGTAATAAACCCGATGGTGTAATAGCCCTGCTTCATAAAATCAATCAGGACTGCTTTTTTAAACACCTGTTTTTCGGGCAGCGAAAGCGTATTTGAAATCTGCTTGCCCACCTTGTATATGGCTCCCACAAGTGGAATACGGTTTGCAAGCTCCTCGATCTTACTAAGCAGCCATCTGCCGGTAAAATTACTTGAAAAAGCTCCCAGCACATACAGGAAAATCAGGGTAAATAAGATGCCCAAACCGGGAATTCTTACACCGATCACTTCAAAGACCACATCCATGACATTAACATCAATTCCCACATAAATAAAACGCACAACCAGATAGACCAGAAAAATTGGTATAAACGCCAATGTGCCCCTTAAAACGTAAGTGCGTAAATGTGAAATGATATTTTTCATAGCTATAGTAATGTTAGTGCTTTCTGACCCGTTCGATAACTCATCGGACTATTATAACTAGTTAGATTACTGCTAAATTCAAACCCATATAGATAAGCTGAAAATCAGATCAAAAAAAACCACCCTTTAGGTGGTTATTTTAAAATCGTACATCACTTTCGTCACGTGTTTTCAGGATGTTTCATGGGCCTGAACATGTAGGCCTGCTGTTTAAAGTAATTTAGGAAATCCTGCCGGAACTGCACCGGAATCGGTGCGTTGCTGTCGCTGAGCGGATACGGATTGGTAATACCATATCCTTTGGGTTTTTCCTTGGGCAATACCAGTGTCCCGAATATCACATCCCAAAACGCAAACTTGGTACCGTAGTTAATTCCACCGGATGTGATCTCAATAGCATGATGCCAACGATGCTGCTCAGGCCCGTTAATGATATAGACCAGCGGCCCTGATTTAACATTGATATTGGAATGAATATACATCCCCCATACGGCATCAATCAATCCTTTGTATAAAGCCACTTCGGGAGCTGCACCTAAAAGCACGATAGGGGCAAATTCCACGGTCTGATTTACCAGGATCTCGGTAGAATGCGAGCGCGAACCGGCCAGCCAATCCACAGCCGTTACCGAGTGATGGGCCTCATGTATCCGCCACAGGTATTCGTTCCGGTGCTGCCACCGATGGAACCAGTAAATGTAAAAATCATGCACAATAGTAAAAAAGACCAGTTGCACCCATACGGGCCAGTCCGACACCAATTCCAGCCTGGAAAGCCCGGAAGTATCATCCATCCATTTAATCAAAAAGCTAATAGCAAACCCCAGGATATAGGTCTGCAGCAGGGTGTACATCACCAGGTCGTTAAAAAACCCGTTGCGCAGGAACTTATGATCTTTGGCATAGGGAAAGAATCGCTCCAGGGTAATATATATCAGCGCCGAGGCGATAATGATCATGGTCGATATCGCCTCGGGTGTCTTTAAAATACTCATCAACTCCGTCGTATTCATCAGTGCTAACACATCATAACTTTAAGAAGTAGGCAGCGACTGGACCCGGCGCAGTTTTTTACGCGGCCCTTTTTCACTTTCATAGACCTTTTTAACACCATCGCCAAGTGCCACTTCAATATCGCGGATGTTGGAGACAAGGCGCATCATACCGCCTACTTCAACCGATGCGGCCTGATCGGATCCCCACATGGCACGGTCCAGGGTAATATGGCGCTCAACAAATGTGGCACCAATGGTTACGGCAGCCCAGGTGGTGGAAAGACCCACTTCGTGGCCCGAATAGCCAATCGGGCAGTCCGGATAGAGTCCTTTTAACGTATTGATCATCCGCAGGTTCAGCTCACCAACCGGGCAAGGGTAGGTTGAAGTGGAATGGGCGATCAGTAAATTATCGGTGCCAATGGCATCCACTGCAGCCTGGATCTCTTCCATGGACGACATACCGGTCGAGATCATCAACGGACGACCGGTGCCTTTTTTCTTTTTCAGCAAGTCCAGGTCTGTTAACGAGGCCGAAGCCGCTTTGTAGAATGGCGGGTTGAACTGTTCGATGAAATCAACAGCCTCTTCATCCCAGCACGAAGCGGTCCAGTCCAGGCCTTTAGCCTTGCAGTAGCTGTCGATATCGGCGTAATCTTCTTTGGTGAATTCAACTTTATGGCGATAGTCGATGTAGGTCATGCGGCCCCAAGGGGTATCGCGCTCAATTTCCCACTGATCTCTGGGCACGCAGATCTCCGGGGTACGTTTCTGGAATTTAACGGCATCGCAACCGGCCAGGGCTGCACCATCGATGAGTTTTTTGGCTACATCGAGAGAACCGTTATGGTTAATTCCGATTTCAGCAATCACATAACATGGATGTCCATCACCCACAAGTTTCTGTCCTATTTTAATCTCTGCCATGAGAACGGTGTTTTCTTTTATGTTTAAAAAAACGATCGGTTTAGTGATCTAACTTTGTCTTAACGAAATAATAAGTTCGGCAAAATCGCGGAAAGCCCCGTGGCCCCCAACGGCTTTACATTGATAATGTACAAGATCCTGGACAACGGGCATGGCGTCTTGAGGGCATGCGGTAAGCCCATGCGGATTGATGGCTTCAATAATGCGTCTGTCGTTCGTATCGTCCCCAATGTAGCCCAACTCGTCCAGTTCAAATCCTGTTTCCTTAAGAATAATATCCAGTTGTGCCAGCTTATCTTTAATACCGAGGTAAAGATAAGGTAATTTAAGTTTTTCTGCACGTTTTTTCACGCTCCCCGAATTTTCCCCGGTAATGATGGCAGTTTCCACACCTATTTTTCTAAGGCGCTCTACGCCCATGCCATCGCGGATGGAAAAGCGTTTCATCACTTCACCTTCATCAGTATAATACACACCGGTGTCGGTCAGTACCCCATCGTTATCCGAGAGGATCAATTTGAGGCGTTTGGCCCGTGCTTGTAAGTCGTTTTGTTGCAATGTGCTTAAAATTTAAAGTTTACCAGGCTGTCCATCCGCCATCGACCACCAGGTTGGCCCCGGTCATGTACTTAGATGCATCACTGGCCAGAAATACCACCGCGCCTTTGTAATCGGTGGGTGCTGCCATGCGCCCGAGCGGGGTACGACTGGAATAATTGGCAATAAAATATTCATCCTGGTTGTTTTCCACACCACCCGGCGAAAGCGTGTTCACCCGAACCCCTTTTTGGCCCCAGTAAGATGCCAGAAAGCGGGTAAAGTTAATAATAGCGCCCTTGGTTACCGGGTATGCCGCCGATTTATAAAAACTCTGGGTACCATCGGGTTGCTTGTAGATGGACTGATCCGGCCCAACCATACCATAAGTAGAGGCCACATTAATAATGCTACCCTTGCCCTGCTCAGCCATATACGTGCCATAGACCTGGGCGCATAAAAACGAGCCTGTAATATTAACCTGGAGCGACTTTTCGAACAAATCCAGCGGATAATGCTCAAACTGCGATTGTTTGGCTGCCGCCGTCGGGTTTTCAAACATATCGTTAATGGCCGCATTATTAACCAGGATATCTATCCGGCCAAACTCGTTTAAAATATCTATTTTGGATTGCTCCACCACCGCTTTATCGGTAATATCCAAACCAATGCCCATAGCACAAGGGCCCGTTTTAGACAGCTCTTCGGCAAAAGCCTGGCTTTTCTGTCCGTTCAGATCCACAACCACCACATGCGCCCCGGCTTCGCTAAGGGCCACACAATGGTTCTGGCCAATCAGGCCCAACGCACCGGTTACAATGGCCACACGGCCGGTTAAATCAAATTCTTTCATTGCAATAACGGATATAAATAAGTTCGTTTTAAAAACCCCAAGTTTAAGACTTTAAACTAAATTCACCAAAAACCGGGTAATGATCAGAAAATTTGAACTCTTTTAATACCTGGTAATCTTCCACCTGCCAGTGCTTGGAGTATAAAATGTAGTCCAGGGTGCGGTTGGGCAAGCCCGTCGGATAGGTATAAAACTGATCGGAATCGTTGTGTTCAACAATTCTTAAGCCCACATCGGTAAGGATGTCCAGGGTTTTATCGTTTTTATAGCTGAAATCATCACGAGCACCGGCCTCGAAGCCATTAACCCGGCATCCGGGCGGCACGGTGTTTAAATCGCCCATGAATATCACCGGCTCGCCTTCCAGTTTGCGGATCTCATGCGCGATGGATCTGGCCTGCCGGGCCCTATCGGAAGGGTTATACGGATGCAGGTGCGTGTTGCCCACCCACACCACTTTGCCGTTAAAAACAAACGGCGCCAGTGTAAAGCCCGAAGCGGCCAGGAACATAATACGCCCCGGCAGTAAAAAGTTAATTTGCTTGTGGGCCAGTACCTGCATCTGGCTCATCATCAGGTTTTCGTAACGGAACCCTGCAAAGCCTACACCGTGGGAAATGGTTGAGCGGAATCCCCCGATCAGGCGAAAATGATCGCGCTGGCGGAATTTCTTAAACAACTTATCCCCAAATCCCATAACGCCGTTAAAGACTTCCTGCAGCCCTACTACATCGTACTGGTCTCTATGTTGATGCAGCCATTCGGCAATGTAATAGGTGTAAGCGCGGGTTTCATGCAAAAGCTCGATACGCTCGGCTTCGTCCATAGGTGATTGCGCAAGCAGATACGGGAGTTTCGGCCCCCTGCCGCGATGGGTATTTATGGTAAGGCATCTGAGCATCTGACGCTGGCTCATAGAAGCGTCTCTGATTTCTTTGCGTTAAAAAAGCAGTGTTGGGATGCATATCTGACCAGGCTGAACCGGCCATTTCTGGAAGCACTCCACATATTGGGGAGGAATATAGGGTATTTTAAAGCGCTATTTCCGGGCTACTGTATTAAGGTATGGTTAAATTATTGGGTTCTTATAGTTTAATCCTAACTAAACGTAGCCAATTTTTTTATGGACTTGTTTGGTTATAAGTAATAACAAACCTTAAATCATTAGCGTCAGGCAGATCTGCTTAATGATTTTGTTAGAGCCTTTTTTCTCTTGAATAAAGTTTTAAAATACCACGTACAGTAACATCTAGCTGACTTCCCTTTGTATAGTCTGCTGGGACAACATAGCTAGCTCTATTTTCAGAAATTAAATTCTCGATCTTCTCCTGAGTATTTTGCTCTTGCCATTTTGATTTATTAAATACAGCTATAGATTTGCCTCCTTGATAATTTACCATTTTCATGGATGGTATATCTGTATCTCCATCACCAATATATATCATTCTGGTGAAAGGTATTGGTCTCTCATTTTCAGGCACATATCTATTAATGCTATCATTATCCCAACAGTTGTTTATACCTTTATTTATTCTAAAGAGATATTGTGTTTTTGTAGTGTAGTTAATTGTTACAGATGGCCATATAGCTACTTCATTATTATAAAAGTATTTACAAGCAAATATGTTTTGAAAATGCTTAGCAATTTCCGTTCCCTTAATCATTTCGTATAGCCCACTCGATATAATGTAGTGCTCAACTTGAATGTTATGATCAATAACCCATTGATTTATATGGTTAAACCATTCTTTTACACCATCAAACAATGGAATATGAGAACCAAATTCTCGAAGTTTATTTTTCCCAAGTTTATCGATTCCTCTTTGTTTAGCTTGTTCCAGTAACATGCAAATATATGTTAAAATTTCATCTCCATCTGAGTCTTTTGACCGACTTTTAACTTGGTTCCAAAATTCAATCGCTTTTGGATAACCCATTGCCGGCAATAGGCCATGCTGAGCACAGTCTCCATCTGCCAGAGTTCCGTCAAAATCATATACAATTGCACATTTAAATGGGCTAGACTTGCTTACATTATCCATCATTTATACTTTCTTAACTTTTGAATTAATTCGCGTTTTATCACATGGAGAAATATTCTTATGTGTCAAATATTATAGCTCTTTTCCAGAGATATTATCACTCAGTTATATTGGATTTCTAACTGGTATAGGATGAGTATTTTTGGATATTATCCTTTTCAACAATTTTAAAACTGACTAATCATGATAGATTTCTAACAGTTGTTTTTTAGAAGGATTAAATTGAACATCAATCACCTCCCCATTGCCTGATTCCAACACATTTCTCTAAACCGTTTTGGGTTGTTGTTCAGCTTTTACTTTTTTGAGCGCTGCTTCATCAAGCTTAAAGCCTGCCAGTACCATTAGAGCCAGAATTGCCAGCACGGCCGGCAGGTAGGCCACGCCAAATAAAAGGGCCTGTTGTACAGCGGGAGACTGCATTTGGTCCGAGGGCAGGTTTTTATCAAACCCTGCCACTGAGAGTGCAACGCCAATGATCAACGGGCCTATGGCATGGGTGATTTTTTCAACAAAACTGTAAAGTGCTGTATAGGTGCCTTCCCTTCGAATCCCCGTCATGGTGGCATCGTACTCAATAGTATCGGTAAGCATGGACATGGCTATCAGAATGTTACCGGCAGCGGCCAGGCCAACAAACATAGCACGGATCAGGATATAAGCTATAGGCTCACCGGGTTCAGCCAGAACCCAGCTGATTGAATAGATCACGTAGCTCACACCTGCAAATATATAGGTTGAGCGCTTGCCTACCCGCCTGGAAATGTTGACCAGAACCGGAGTAGAAACAACCGACATTACGGTAACACCCACGTAGAAAAGGGCCATTATTTTCAGATCAAGCTGCAAAGAATTTGTGATATAGAAGATCATTACCGCACCGGTAGAGGCAAAAGCCAGCAACTGGCAGGCTTTTACAGTTAGCAGCCTAAGAAAATGATGATTGTGCATCACCGCGGAAAGATCGGCCCTGATATCTGGAAACGACTCTCCTGCCCTGGTGAACCTAGCTTCTTTGGTGCCCAGGAAAGTAATAAACATGCTCAGAAATATGATCGCGGCGCCCGAAAGCCCCAGCACGGCATAAGATGCGGCCTCATCCCTGCCCATCTCTTCCAGGAAGAAATTGCCCAGGCCTCCGGCAATAAAACTCCCGATCATGACAAAAACCACCCTGTAGCTGTGAATTGAGGAACGCTCGTGGTAGCTGTCGGTCATTTCGGCCGGCATGGCCATGAAAGGCACATTAAAGGTGGTGTAGCCGATGGTATAAATGAGCAATGCTCCAAAGACATAGCCTGCCGTGATGAGTTCATTTTCAAAAACCGGAGTGGTGAAAACCAGGGCAAGCGATGCGGCAGATATAACTGCCCCCCAAACCAAAAACGGACGCCGCCTGCCAATGGGCGAGCGTATCCGGTCGCTCCAATAGCCCACTACCGGATCGCTTAAGACATCGAGAATCTTGCTGGTAAAGATCACGGCCCCGGCAAGAGCAGGCTCAATTTTTAGCACGCCCACCATGTAGAACAAAACCAACATGCTGATGCCATTAATAAGGACGGCCACGCCTAATGCCCCGGTTCCCCAGGCAAGTTTAATGTTTGCTGGCACTGTCAGAATTTCCTCAGCAACGGGTGTGCCCATTGATGGAGCTGTTTTCGGTGTTGGCTTTTCGTTGACTTTGTTCAACATAATTACAGGTTTTGCTGATTTTACCTGAGTATAAGGCTTCTGAACATTTTTAGGGCTATGATCATGAAAATAAAATATCTGTTTATGTGTTCATTGAAATCTGTAATTTCAAAGAAGCATAAAATGGGTAAAGTAGCGTATTCTCTTGTCAGAGTTTATAAAAAAGCGCAAAAGGGTTGGATTGTATTGGTTGGCCATGTTCAGAGCGCAAGATGCTGGCACGCTTCCGAAATTTTAGTTCATACAGAGTTATTATTGAGATCATAGAACGAAGTATTGGAAGGTTAAATGCCGGTTTCTGCATTGGATTTATCTGTTTCCCACTCATGTTTAAGGATCGCCCACAAGGCCACATCTTCGAAGGTGCCCCACTTTTTTACTCGCTCTCGCAACAGTCCCTCTTGCCTGAAGCCGTTTTTTTCAAGTACGCGTCCGGATGCCGGGTTTCGTAACATATGGTAAGCATACAACCGGTTCAGGCCTAAATCTTCAAACCCGTAGCGCACCACTCTGCTCAGCGCTTCGGTCATGAAACCCTGTCCACAGGCATTGCTGACCATCCAGAAACTAAGCTCTGCCAACAAATGCTCACGATCAATTTTACGCAGCTCCAGAAGGCCCAGGAACCCTCCATCAGCCTTGTTTTTGAGGGTATATGTTACGCTGCGGCCCAGGCTTCGTTCAGCCTTTTCGTGCGCCACATAGCGGGCGGCTTCATTCTCGGGATAAGGATGCGGCAGGGAGATCATGGTATCGGCAATGCTTCGTGTGGCTGCAGCTTGTTGAATGGCCTGTGTATCGGTGGCCTCGAGCGGTCTAAGCCAAAGGCGCTGGGTTTCAAGGACTGGTGGTTTCTGCATAATCAAGGTTTTTTGATCCTCCAATGTATTCTCTTGGTCTGGTTTGCCGGAGCATTGGACTAAGGTATGCGTTGGTAATGGCGATCACAAACCGCACTTTGCTTCGAAAACCATGGTTTCAAAATTTACCATACCTTCGTTTTTCACGTGTTTTCCATGAGATTCAATCCCTTTCAGATGCTCATCAGCCGACTCACCGGGTTGGCATTGCTCAATGGTTGTGAATCCGGCCTGCTTCAAGGCCAATGTTAAAAGTTCACCATCGTATAGGAATTGATGGCCCCAGTTGTAAAAGGCGTTATTGATCACAAATGGTGCTTTATAAACACCAATATCTTTCAAATGCCTGTCGGTGATCCACTTTGTAAATGCCTCGTTCAATGGATGTCCGTTTGGGTTATACAAACCGATAAGAACAGCAAGGTCTGGTGTAGCGATTCGGAGCGTTCCTCCCGGTTTTAATATGCGTCGGCACTCCTGTAACATCCGCTGGCCTTCATTCCATGAGATATGTTCGATCATATGTTCGCTATAGACATAGTCAAAGCTATCTTTTTCAAATGGAAAGCGTTTCCTGGCATCAAGATAAATGGCATGATCCGATAAGGTCAGGTCGGAACTAAGCCAGCCCTGAATCGATGTTCGCCCTGCGCCAATCTGTAACTTCCTGATCTTGTGAGCGTCCATATAGCGCTTTATGATCCGGCTCCTGTGTAGCCACCCTCGCAGGATTTTAATTTTCCTGAAGTCGCGTACCAGGCCGTAAATGGCATCAGATTTCTTTAAAAGGGTTTTAAGTTTCATGCAAACTCCCAGGGCAAAAACCTGTTCTTATTGTGTTATTATCTGGCGCAATGTGGTGGTCGGATACAACTCTTACCCCGATAAGCTTTAAAGTTGAACTTCCCGTCCTTTATAAGAGGCAATTCAAAAATACTGAAATCCGATAATCTAAAGCAAGCCGGTCAATACCAGATAACTGTGCAGTACAAACGACACATCAGATCTCATATTTCAGGTAGAAAATACATAATACCACCGATTAATGGCATTGTCTTATGATCAATAACTCTCGTCGGGTTTTTGATTTGTTGCATCAGCACACTCTTCTTGTTCTAACCTGTAAAATATGTCCGAATCCGGCAAGATTATCACTAAAAAAAGATCGGTTGCCCGGAGACCACCTGGTTGCCGGTATAGCCGGCCTTGTCTTTTTCCTGACCATCCTGATCACAGAGCGTGATCTCATCGCCGGTGTTGTTTAAGCTTAATCTGCCTTTTGCCGTGATCTCCTCCGTAGCGTCTGCTGCCAGAGAAAGTTCACCCAATGGCATCTGATTGCCGAATCTGTCTTTTAAAGACCAACCCTGGAGGGAAATTTGATCAGAAGAGAAGTTTTTCAGCGTAACCGTCTCATTTCCGGCATCTTTTCCGGCAGGATTAGGCAGCATGGCAACAATTTTAATGCCCTGCGCCGGCGGAACAGGCAGCGCTTCATCTGTGGAAACATCATCTGCAATCTGGGAAATATGGGTCAGTTTCATTTGGGGATCCCCATTGTAAAGGCTTAGCTGGCCTGTCACATACACATAGCTTCGCCGTGGCTCAGAATTATCTTCCCCCGAGGAAATATAACGCTGCTCTAAAAGCATCTTTAAATCAACACCCTCGGGGCTGTCCAGCTCGGGAAGGTAAAAGGTAAAGGGCTGGGGTTTGGAGCCGATATCTATAAAACCTTTACTGCCATTATGAATGGTCTTGATGTTTCGAACCTCGGTAAAAATGGTTACGGTTTTTCCCTCACCCGCTTTTGCAAGAATCTCGGCATACTGAAGCCGAGTGTTGTAGATGATCTTTCCGGCTGCAATGTGCGCCCGGTAGACCTCGATGAGGCTCGCGCGCAGGTTCCACCAGGTGGATAGCAGCGGATAATTGCGGCGAACCTCGCCATTAACCAGTACCTGGTTCCAGACACCCACGTGCGCCATTTGAGCCAGGCTCTCGGCCTTGATATAACGCTCGTGGTTTTGTTTAAAGCTGGCAAAACCATATTTGGTGAAATATGGGCTGTAGCCTTCGCCGATCATCACTTCCTGAAAATCAACCCCATCGTGATAGACAAAAGCAAGTAAACGGCCATAATTGCCGCGGTATTTCTCGAGGCACACTTTGGTGTTCTCAGTACCGGGAAATTCCAGGGTCACTTCCGTGGAACCTTCAAAAAAAGCAATAGCGCGCTTGGTGGCTTCGGCACCCCAGGGCGTTTTAGGTTTGCTGCCTCCCGAGCCCGGCTTTTCTTCGGTATCCAGGCATAAAATGCGGATGCTTTCGGTTTTACCCCCCGGCAACGATACCTTGATGGTATCGCCATCCACAACTTCCACGAAGGGTACACTAATATGTGTTCCTGCAAAATTTGGCATGAGTTTGTCCTTTGGTTTTGGGGTTGATATTACAATTCAGGGTTCGCTCTACGGCTCGAAACAATATAAGCCAATGAGTGATCTTTTTCAGGATTGATCTTCTCTTGGATCGTCGCTTTCTGAGTGAAGCGTTTTACCGGGGGTGAAGTGAATAAATTTCGCTCCGGAGGGAGCACCGGGTTTATGCCATATACCACGGGGTACAATAAAGGATGAGCCTTCAGGGGCCACATAATGTTTTGGGCCATCTTCTTCCAGCAATGTGATCTCAAAACTTCCTTCAATGATGTAGAAAAATTCGTCGGTATCGGGGTGCATCTCCCAAAAGAGAGCCGTACCGGTAACACGGCAAGTGCCAAAAGCCTTTCCGTTAAACAAGCCATATTCCAGGAAAGAGCCGTCGGGATTCTGGGCCAGAAGCTTTAGTATATTAGTGATTTCCATCATGCCGAATTGAGAGGCGATTGAAAATTTATCATCTATCTCTTAAAACCTCAATTCTTTAACATACCATTCCGGAAGTGTGTTAAAAAACGGGTAATTATTCAACTAAATTTTCTGTCACGACAACCTTGCAGATGTGCAATGACTTTCACATCATGGAATGGCGCGTTCAGAGAAGTTATGCTCCCACTGTTTCATGTCTATCCGCTTGATCAATAACCAAACACCTATGATCAGTTCAAAAAGACTGCCCAATCCATAAAGAACCGTTTCTATGATCACAGGATGGTTCTGAGAAAGCAGGCTCAGTAAAACCAATACCAACATTGAGAAATAGGTAAAGATGCCCCAAAGTGATAAAAACTTTGGAATGTATTGCGAAATGAAAAGCAAATAACAAAACACCGTACCTCCCAGTCCGACAAATATGAGCACAATATCTAATGTGGCCGTGCGCGCATTTAACAAACTCTCAATCAGTATCATCATGGATGGGGTTTCAACAGCATTTGAAGACACCTCACCCGTAACCAGTTGCAAAACCACCACACTGAAAAATATGGTCGCGGCGCCAACTACCGCTTCAGTTGTTCTAAGAAGCAGGGCAAGTAACGCAAGATGGTTATTTACCGGTTTCAAAAGCACATAAAACGCCCACGAAAGAACAATAACGCTTGCGTAGATGATCACGACACAAACCATTCCGATCCGAAACAACAGATCACCGGGAAGAATGTTTTCGATTGTTGCCGCTGTTTGTCCTTCAACAATCAGTCTGGCATCAATAAAACCAGCATTGATCATGGCGGTTATGATGATAACCAGGTAGGCAATGCCCGCCACTCGGGAATAGATTAATGGTGTTCGCGTTGTGATGTCGTTTCTCATTCGTTCAACCGGAATGGGTATTAAGAACAAGGCACTTTATGAGCCGAAAATAACATAGGCTTACTTATGCTCTGTTTTTAGGTCTCTTTCTATGCAAGATATAAGAAACCGGGGTATTGTGTGCCCGAAAATTCACAAGAGAACAAATTTTCACTTCCCACTGCCAGAAAGATCAAACCGGGTAAGCACGGGGTAATGATCACTGGTGGTGCCATCGTAATTCAAGAGGTAGGTATCGGCGAAACACACCTGTGCGCTACCGGGTATGTAAAAGGTCATGAACTCGTCCGTTACCAGGTGATGATCCACCATATCGCTGTAGAACACGGTTGAAGTTATTCCGGCTTCAGAGAGGGCTTTTGTGGGAAATATGTAATTGGAGCTATCATCCACAAAAATCTTGTAAGAAGAGGCCTTGGAAGCGGTGATGGACAGATCAACATCATCATTAAAATCCCCGCACACGATCACGTGGGATGCGGAGTGGTTACGATCGAGGTACGAGTTCAGGGCGGCGGCTGCCGTTTTACGGCGTTTCCAATCATCTTTGCCGGCACCGGCCTTGGCATGTAACAGGATCATGACCAGATCGATCTTTTGGCCAACTACCGTTACACGAAGCCGAACTTCCACAGGCGGGCGCCCGGCAAACTCATAATTATTGTCTTTAAGTATCACTTTGGCTCTCTCTACACTGGCCACACTGGTGTTATAGATCAGCCCCACTTTTAATTCACGATTACCAAAATCGTTGTAATACGCTGCGCCGTCGGTAACCATGGGATCATTCGCCAAAAAACCCTCATACCCCGCAAGCGACGACAAAAGCCTGTTGAAATGAGCGCGGCTCGTGATTTCCTGCACCGACCACAGATCCATCTCTAAACCGGCCATGATCTTATAAACATTGTTAAGTTGAAGGGTTTCATTTCCGGGGCCTCTGCCAGAATGGCCAAACCACTCCAGGTTCCAGGTGGCAATATCAAGCGTGGAGTCTGTGCCAATACCTGGCACAGCCTTAGCTGCAGTGACACTCTTTCCGGATTGACCATTCTTATCGTTGATCAACCGGGCGTGCCAGTTGCAGCTTAATGAAAAACAGCTCAGGAGTACCAGAATCAACACACCCGGCATAAAACGGCTGTTGTTTAACGTGTTGGTTTTTTTCATGCCCGTTTAACTCGTATCAGTAAAGAGGACTTTTTCACCCTGATCAACCATCTGTTACCCGGGTATAATTCCAGGTTGAACAGGTCATAACACCGGTTTGGATTTCTCTTTAACGCTATCGAGCAGTTCCCGGATCATATTACCGATTTTTTCTTTTGGAATGGGTTTCATTAACAAGCCATCAATGGCCTGGCTTTGACCTTTCTCCTGGATTTGTTCACTGTATCCGGTGCAAAGGATTACCGGGATATCGGCCCGGAGTGTTTTGATTTGTTCAGCCAGATGAATTCCGGTATATGTTGGCATGGTCATATCGGTGATCACAATATCGAAAGTATCGGGTGTTGCCTGAAATACTTCAATGGCTTCCTTGCTGCTTGTATATGCCGATACCTGATAACCGAGGCTTTCCAGGATTCGCTGTTGCACCCTGACGATGGCCACTTCATCATCTACCAAAAGTATGTGTTCGTTGCCTCTCTGAACCGAAATCTTGACCGCGTTTTGATTTTCTACAGACGATCTGTCTTCAACCACAGGCAGATATACCCGGAACCTGGTTCCTTTTCCCGGCTCACTATGAACGGTAATATGCCCGTGATGAGATTTTACGATACCTTCAACAACAGACAAACCAAGACCGGATCCCTCGTCTAATGATTTGGTCGTAAAATAGGGTTCAAATATTTTTTCAACCACATCGTTAGGAATCCCCTTGCCATTATCCGATATGGTGATCCGGGCATATTTTCCGGGGCTTAAATCGGGATAGATGGTCGAAATATTTGTATCGAAGAGTACTTTTTCCACATCAACCTCCACTACACCCGGTTCATTACCAATGGCCTGCTTGGCATTGGTAACAAGGTTGATGATCACCTGGTGTATCTGTGTAGGTTCGGCATTGACCACCAAGTCGTCCTGGCTTATATGCTGGGTAAACTCAATAGTTGAGGGTATGGTTGATCTCAGCATTTTAAAGACTTCTTTGGTCAATGGACCGATCTGGATTGGCTTGAACTCTTTATAATCATGCCGGCTGATGGTCAGAATTTGCTTGACAAGGTCTCTGGCACGGTTGCCGGCCGTTTGGACTTCCTGAAGGCTGTCTTCAAGGTGTTTGTCGTGTTCAACTTCATCAAGCGCCAGCTGGGTATAGCCAAGTATAGCGCTCAAAATATTATTAAAGTCGTGCGCAATACCTCCGGCAAGTGTGCCAATCGATTCCAGTTTCTGGGATTGCTGAAGGCGTTTTTCCATTTCTTTGCGCTCTGTGTAATCAACCATAACCCCGATAATACCGGCAAGATTTCCTTTTGCATCCTGGAATTTGGCCTTGTTGATCAGCACGTGACGAATACGGCCCTGGTAATTTGTTAATTGGGCTTCGTATTGATGAATGCCGGGGTGATGCATTAACTCACGTTCTTTTTGAGATGAGTACTCAGTTGGATTTGCCGGGAAAATATCTGAGTCTTTTTTTCCAATAATGCGTTTTTTGGAGAGCCCGACAAATTCCGTAAAGGCATCGTTGCAACCAATAAAAACACCTGTGGTGTCTTTATAAAAAATCGGGATTGGGATGGCATCCATTAAAAGTTGCAAAAAACGAACCTGGTTTTGGATATGCTCTTCGGCTTCTTTCTGAAGCTGCTCCGACTGAATGTCGTGAATGGCATAGGTAAGATCTCGGGCAATTTCCTGTAACATCGTTTTCTCTTCTTTGCCTAACTGGATCGTACCCGGGAAAGAAATGGCGATGCAGCCTAATATTTCCTGGCCATATTGTAAAATACATACCCCTCCCATATCGTGACCGTATTTTTGAGTCAGGGTGCATTGGCAAGTCTGCTTTGAGTAGATAAATAACATCTTATCATCTGATTTCAGGGCATCTTTCACACAAGACGGCCAGTTTCCTATGCTTAGATTTTCAGATATAAGGTCAAAGGCCTCTCCATAACCTGCCGAGGCAAAAACAGTTGTTGGATCCTGGCAATTGCCCAGGGCTATCCAGGCAGCGTTGTATCCCCTGGTATCAATCAGCATCCGGCAAACCTGTTCAATCAGGGTTTGAGGATTTTTTTCATTTACAAGGATATGACTGATGTTTCGGATAGCACGTAATCCCCTGTAATAATGCTCGATTTTATTTTTAAAGCTGTACCGCTCTGCCGCATATTCCAACAATTTTATCAACAACCTGATATTGACATGCCCTTTTACCAGGAAATCTTCGGCCCCTACACGGATGGCTTCAACTCCGGTGGCTTCATCATCTAAACCGGTCAGGACAATTACCGGAACTTCCAGGGTATGGGCCTTGAAGGCTTTTAATGTTTCGAGTCCGTTGCTGTCGGGCAGGCCAAGATCCAGAAGAACAATATTATAAAGTTTCAAATCAACTTTGTCCATTGCTTCCTGAAGGCTTTCAGCAAAATCGATATTAAAAGATCTATCGGCATCCTGGATATAAGTCAGGATAAGATCGCGGTCGCCGGGATTGTCTTCAACCAGTAATATTTTAATTTTTGAAGTCATTACTTTCCTCCAGTTTTTTGGGTGAGTCAGGTATTGAAAAATAAAATGTTGATCCTTGGCCAGGCTCAGACTCAATCCAGATGTTTCCGCCATGACGTTCCACAATTTTTTTGAAATAGATAAACCGATACCGGTTCCTTTATAAGTTTCTCTTTGATGCAGCCGTTGAAAAATGACAAATATCCGCTCAAAATACTTTGGATCAATACCAATACCATTATCCCGGACTGAAAAGACCCAGTCGTTATCCTGCCGGCCTGCACCTATCTTTATCTCGGGCGATGTTGAGTTTTGAAATTTCAGGGCATTACTGATAAGATTTTGAAACAACTGAAACAATTGCATTTCATCACCCATCACCTCTGGCATGGGTTCAGAATGTATCACGGCATTCTTTTCCCTGATGGTAATATCCAGGCTAAAGAGTACTTTTTCCAATACCTTCTGGCAATCGGTTGGTTCAAAGGGTTTACCACGGGTATTGACACGGGAAAGTGATAGCAGGTCGTTAATCAGCACTTGCATTCGCTTGGCACCATCTACAGCATACCCGATATATTTATCGGCTTTCTCATCAAGTTTGCCATTGTATTTTTCGGCAAGCAATTCCGTGTAACTGGCAACCATGCGAAGGGGTTCCTGAAGATCGTGAGAAGCCACACAGGCAAATTGCTCCAGATCCCGGTTAGATTGTTCTAAACCCTTGTTCTTCTTCTGGAGCTCTTCTTCCATGTTTTTTAACGGTGTGATATCAGAGGCAATTTCGAAGCGCACCATATGCCCATCTACCCATTCTATGGCTTTATCGGAACAACGATACCAGCGTTTATTGGCCAGGTTCTGAAACTCCCAGATATAAGATTGCCCGAGATACTCGCCAAAAATTTTGTCGTTAGAGCAAATCTCACATGGCTTATCTCGCCCCTGGATCACCTGGTAACATGTTTTCCCTAAAACATCTTCACCCCATGTTTTTTTGAAAGCCTCATTTACATGAAGCAACTCTTAAGTAACCGGGTCTGCCACATAGATCACATCATCTATTCCATCCATAACAGAAAGTAAGCGGTTTCGCTCCTGCTCTATCAATTCCCCTGCTTTCTCTTTTGAGATCAGCTTCTCTTCGGTTTCTAATAAGTCTATTTCTGTTAGGATCTGCTTTTGCCTGTTAATGGCTATATTGGCAATCATCTCGGCATAACTCACCAGATATTTTACAATGCTGCTTATTCTTTGCTCGTCTATGATGGGAACAGAGCTTAGAGCCTCCATGTATGCCTTTTCATCAAAACTATACGTATTGGCCTGTTGCTTGAAAAAATCTAAATCGGGAGGACTGGTCAGAAACTGACCCACAAAGGCATTGACAATATGCCGGTCCTGGACAATCACCGGGGAAGCGGCATCGTAAAGACCATTTTTACAAGAATAAAAGGAATAGTTCTCGCCATGTTTTAAGTGATTAGCAATGGTGGTGTCGCACTCGATACATTTTTCGCACGTGATTTTGTTTTGCCTGTGAAAATCAGTACAGAGTTTTTGCCACCTGGAACCCACAATCACATTTTCATCAAGATCTATGATTGCTGCTGCAACCCCAACACAGTCGCAAAAGTCATCTAATAATTTCTGATTAACTTCTACATCAATCATTTCCTGTATTGTTAATTGCATCTGTTTTGCCTTGTATTTGTTTGTGTTAGAATGAAAGGTGTTCAGGTTAGAAATAATCTCTGTATCTGACCTCAGACCTAAGTATTTAATAATCATTTTACCTAAGTTTTACCTAATTAGGTCTATGAATAGGTTCATAACACCATGGCTTTATATAGCTATGGTAGCGCTTACATATACTAAGGGAGGTGTTTGAGCAGGGGATGTTGAAAGGCCAGTTAGTTTAGCGGATCCTCATTACAAGACCATTTGAGGTATTTGTGTGAGATATAAACCCTGACTATTATGTGGTTTGTGAATTTGTTTTGCCAACCGGATGGCTAAACCGAAAGGTTGTCCCCTCCTCTGCCGTAGATGTGTAGTTAACTTTTCCGCCAAGAATCTCTTCACCAAGAAGTTTCATGGAAAAGGTGCCAATTCCACGCCCGGCTTCGGCTTTGGTGCTGAAATTACGTTGAAAGATTCGCAAGCGGATATCTTATGGTATTTCTGACCGGTTCCAGACACAGAAAGTAATCTCTTTTTCGGTAGGATCAATCCAGATCTTGACAGATTCGCCCGTCTCGCTGGCTTCCAGGGCATTGATAACCATGTTGCAAACAACCCGAAAGGTTGCCGAGGTATCGGTGTTCAGCAAGAGCTCACGCGTAGGTGGCTCATAATTGATATGTTTATCTTTTGCCGAAGGGTGATTGGAAAAGAATTGCAAGGTTTCTTCCAACAGCTTCCCGGCATTGTAGATTTGCCAGGTAGCCCGATAACGTCCGGGTTCCATGGATGTGAGATATCGCTGAATGGCCACTTCGCCTTGCATCCACTTGATGATCTCGCCATTCATATCCGCAAGTTCACCTGGTTGTTCTTGAGCTACAATTTCGCTTGATTGCATCAGGCAACTGAGCAAATTGTTAATATCGTGGAAAAAGGCCCGCTCCAGGGCAGCACGCCGCTGCTCAACGGTTACATCATGCACCAAAACCAATAAGATCTTTTTTACTTCCTCCACAGCCGGTTGAGAACGCACCACCAGGGCAATATCCACCAGCTTGCCATTGCGCCTGGCCGAAATGGCACACAACCGCTCTATGACAACTTCACCTTTCATACTCGATACAATGGCTATGGCTGCCCCGCACGTGGAGCAAAACTTGGTGGTGCCGCAACCAGCCGGTTCTTCTTCGGCATGCGCGCATTGCATAGCCTGGCCATGGCGCAAACCCAGGGCATCCTCTGGATTTTCGATACCAAGCGACCTAAGAAAGCTGTCGTTGAGGGCAATAATCTGGCGATGTTCATTTAAGACAGCCAGAAGCCCACTTACCGAGTGTAACAAACCCGACACAACGGAGCTATTATTGACAAGTTCAATCTCAAGGTTAAGATCTTTATCGGAGGATTTTTCCGGTGAAGCAAAATTGGAAATCCATAAGGTGTAGCTTCTGAATTTAATAGGTTAGGTTGATTTGGCCATTTCACGAAAAAACTTTTTGAAATATAAACTAACATCCTAACAACTTCAAAAAGACTCACTTTCTTATCTAACGCTCATGGTGCCAAAAGTATTCAGTTATCGGGTTTATCTTTCCTGATCATAACCTCATCAGAGCTAAATTTTGAAGGCCCTGGCACGGATTTAATACATTGGATTGCCGTTCTTTGTTTCTGGTGGGATCTGTTGAATGGCATCCCAATGCTCAACAATTTTTCCCTGGTCATCAAACCGGAAAAAATCCATGGTCACATATTCATCATTTCCGGGCCAGATCTGGTGTGTGTGAAGCGCCACCAGGTTGCCTTCTGCCACTGTCCTTACAAATTCAATTTTCTTATCGGGATAATCACGTGCCATTTGCTCGAAATACGCAATAAAGGCCTCTTTGCCGTTAGCAACCAGTGGGTTGTGCTGGATGTATTCCCGGCCAACATACTGTTCAACAGCCAGCTTCGGATTGCCCAGGTAAGCGGCGCGGTAAAGCGGCCACCTCAAAAAATGCCATATTTCCCTTAGTATCCGTACTTACAGGAGCTACAATCGCATCTTTAGAACCATAATCGGCCTCTAATGCCTCAAGCAGCTGTACTAATTTGTATGCATTGAACATCGGGTTTGAGTCATCGGATTTAAACGACCGGCAATCGGTTAAAAACAACAAGGTGCCATGCTTTTTTTGAATATCAATGGCGTCCACTATACCATCCTTGATTTCTTTGGGATTGCAATAACCCTCAAGCTTAGTCTCAAGAACGTTTTTATCTGCCGATAACAAAAGTTTCACAGGCATGATTGTATATCTGGACGTTGTGAATTTAAGGCTAAGAAAAAAATGTGGGTAATCGTTTTTCTTGCCAGCTCTTTATGAGGTATAAGGGTTAAGAATAATTAACAAATGAAAATTAATATTACCAAAAAAATAAGCGCTTACCTTTTCAGATAAGCGCTTTTGTTTCATGATCCGATTCAACTTTATGAACTAAGCCAATGTTTTCTTTTGCTTAGGTTTAGTATGGAAGTTGCTGGTTTTGCGGAAAACGGCTTCAACCGGTTCGCCTTTTAAGTAGCCTGCTACATTTTTCTCATCCACGGCTTTCTTGAGAATCGGCAACACCTTACGATACACCGACAACGTGTAGTTAATATCCTCATCGGTATGAGAGTAAGACATATTATGGAAACCTCCCCAAAGGATACCGCGTTTGATCATTTCCTGCTGGACCAGCGATTTCATTTCCAGAGGATTACCGGCTGCGCCATCAAAGGTCATGATAGAGCGGCAGTCAAAACCCGAGCATTGGGTGTAATCCATACCCAGCTCCCGGGCTATGGCATTGTAGCCGTCTTTTAACAAGCGCCCTTTTTCGGCCAGGTACTGCGGCACGTTTTTATCGCGCAATTCTTCAATTGTGGCTTTGGTTGCCGCCAGGGAAAGCGCCTCGCCACCAAATGTGGTAAAGAAGAAAATATCTTTTTCACACAGCTGCATCACTTCTTTTCGGCCGGTTAAGAGTGAAATGGGCATGCCATTGGCAACCGCTTTAGAGAAACAGGCCAGGTCGGCTTTAACGCCAAAGTATTCCTGGGCTCCACCCACAGCCAGGCGGAAACCTGTCCACATTTCGTCAAAAATCAGCAGGATGCCATGTTCATCGCATACTTTACGCAGCTTTTGCAGAAAATCATCTTTGGGTGCTTCGAACACAACCGGCTCGAGGATAATGCAGGCCACCTCATCATCTATAGAATCTATAACAGATTGAATGTCGTTGTAATTGATGGTGTAGGTCAGTTCCTGGGCTTCGGTCGGGATACCCTTATTGCGGTCGGTTACACTGATGTACCAGTCGTGCCAGCCATGATACCCGCAGCATAAGACTTTGGATTTGCCGGTATAAGCACGTGCCAGGCGAATAGCAGCCGAAGTTACATCGGCGCCTGTTTTACTGAAACGCACCATGTCGGCATTTGGTATAACGTCCCGAACCAACTCGGCCACTTCCACTTCAAGCGGGTGAACCAACGAATAAACAATGCCATCCTCCATTTGATCTTTAATGGCCTGATCAACCTTTTCGTAACGATACCCTAAAGATAGCGGGCCGATGGCCATGTTAAAATCTATATACTCATTGCCATCAACATCCCACACATGGGCTCCTTTTCCACGTTTTGCAAAAACAGGAGCGACCCCTTTTACATACTGACCGGGTCCTTTGGCCAGGGTTTGGGCAATCGCCGGAATTAATCCCTTGGCCCGGTTATAATACTCCTGCGATACGGTTATAGTTGGATACAATTCATTAAATGATACAGTATTTGGCATAATTTGATATTAGGTATAAAGTGTTTTTAAGTATTGGGTTTTTCCGGCTGATATCGGTATGGTTTAATCAGATAACCGCTTTAAAGCATGGTATGGCTGGCATCTTTTATATATGCATTAACGGTTTCAGCTATTTTCTCACCTGTAAAACCTTCATGTTCCAGTACATCTTGCAACAAAGCCGGCTTAAACCAACTGTTCAAAGCCAGAGGCAGGACATTGACCGGGGTTTGCTCATGAACCAGCAACTCCGAAATTATGGAATACAGGCCACCTGTCAGGAAATGGTCTTCTATGGTGACAAGCAAGCGGGTTTCGCGGGCTACCTTTAACACAGTTTCCTTATCCAGTGGTTTTGGGGTTCTGACATTCACCAGCGTTACACTGATGCCATTTTTCTCCAGGATCTCTTTTGCCACAAGTGCTTCTTTTAGCAGAAAGCCATAGACTAAAATACCCACATCCATACCTTCTGAAATCACTTCGGCTTTACCCAGTTCAAAAGGAACTTTCGACTCGTGGCTGGCCGGTGCTGCATTAAAACGTACATACCAGGGCGCAGGATCGTCAATTACAGCCCTCATGCCTTCGACCAGTTCTTTACCATTGGCCGGGCAGAACACATTCATATGCGGAATTCCACGCATGAGCGCCACATCTTCTATGGCCTGGTGAGTTGGGCCATTACCGTCGGATAAAAAACCGGGTACGCCTCCAACCAGTTTTACAGGAAGATTCGGTATGCCCACATCGGTGCGAATGAACTCAAAAGCACGCAAGGTGATAAACGTGGCCAGGGCATGAACCACCGGTATGCGGCCTTGCTTTGCCAATCCGGCAGCTGCACCGATCATGGTTTGCTCGGCAATACCAACATCAATAAACTTACCGGGAAGTTTATCGGGTAATCCGCGAATAGCGGCTCGGTTTTCAGCGGTCATCACCACCAGGTTATCATTGGTTTGTGCAATATCAAGAAGTGTGTCTTCGTAACTGAGCATGTCGGTAAAAACCTGTTTTTTATTTAAAAAAATGAGAAATAAACTAACGCACCATTAATGTTTCGGAAGTCAGGTTGGTTTGTGCCCCTCCGTGCAGTTCTTTTAAAAGATCTTCCACTTCCTGATGGGTGAAATTAACAAACCAGCGATCGGCACGTTTTTCAATACTTGGTAATCCTTTACCGCGAACGGTATCTAAAATGATCATGGAAGGTTTTTTATCGTCATAGGGCAAACAGGTAAAGAGGGTTTCCATGTTGTTAAAGTCATGGCCATTACCACGCTTTACAGACCAGCCAAATGATTCAAATCTTGGTTCAAGAGGCTCCAGCGGACTGAGGTCTTCGGTCTGCATATTAGCCTGAAAGGCATTTCGATCCACAATAGCCACCAGGTTATCAAGTTTATGAGAAGCGGCCACCTGGCAGGATTCCCAAACTGATCCCTCGTTCAACTCCCCGTCGCCTAAAACCACATAGACTTTATTGCGTGAACCACGCATTTTTAAATCCATGGCAATACCAATTGAAACCGAAAGCAAATGGCCCAGCGATCCGGAGTGAAACTCAATACCCGGTATGGATGTATTGGGATGCCAGTATATGGAATCGGTGGTTTTGAGGTGATTTTTCAAACGATCCCGCTCTATAAAACCCAGTTCAGCCAAAGTACCGTAAAGGGCCGGGACATCATGGCCTTTGGATAGCAAAAAATAATCGCGGTTGGGGTTTGTAACCGTTTCGGGTGAAATATTCAAAACCTCTTTATACAAGTAAACGATGAGATCGGCACAGGATAACGAGGCGCCGATAAAACACCCCCCATCGGTCGACATTTTAATAATATGTTCTCTGACTTTAAGCGCTAAGGCACTTAGTTCTTTGGCTTTAACTTGATTCATAGCAAATATTTACAAATTATATCGTTCGTGTTTCTCTTGAACTTATAGTTTTTAATTCATTTAAGTGGTTACGGTACCAATTTACTCCGGCATATTTGGCATTGATCTGATAAATATCGGGGTGTTGGTCTAAAAACTCAAGAATATGTTCTAAGCTGAAAATCGGGGATTCAGGGCTGTAGCAACCTTCATAAACGCGTTTAATAAACTCATAATCCTCCTGGTAATCAATCGTAAAACGGTGACTCATCGAGAGATTTTTACCTGTCTCCCACGCCACGTTTTTCAACCGGTAACGCTCGGGCCTCTCCCAGATAAAAGGTGTGGTATGCTGGCGTTCCATTTCAAGGCTGGCTTCTTTCCAGGCTTCTTCTAAGACATCAAACCTCATGACTTCCACATCGTTGCCATCCGGATAGGTGGCCGGATGCAGATTACTGATGAAATCGCAGGTGTCTTTTTGTGTGTCGTAGGCCTTCAATACACGATCAATTACCTGAGGATCAATCAAGGGGCAGTCGGATGGAATTTTCACCACAACATCTGCCTGCTTAGCCTTTGCCAGCTGGTAGTGCCGGTCCAGCAGATCAGTGGGATGTCCTCGATAACATTCGGTTTCACTTCTCTGGCATAACTCAACAATCGTATCATCGTAGGCGTCGGTTGTAGTAGCCACTACTATATCTGCGTGAGAGGTAATTGCTTTAACGCGCTCGAGCATCCTGATTAAAATGGGTTTGTCTAATACAGGAAGCATCACTTTGTTAGGCAATCTACTCGATCCGGTGCGAGCCTGTATTACAATAAGCGTTTTCATGAATCTTTCAGGAAAAGGCTTTGAACCAGCTGGTTGTAACTGGTTTTTATCTCCTCTCGAAGTGGCCTGGGTTCAATGTTATGCGGATGGTGATGTTTCTTTTTTGGCTCCTGGTGCAGCAACTTTAAACAATATTCTGAAATATTTTTAGCTGCACAATTATTCTGGATCGGTGTCATGCGTTTTAGTTCGCTAACATCAAAATCCGAATAGACTTCCTTGCCCAAAGCAAGCCCGACATATACCGTGGTAGAAAATCGTGTGATCAGCACATCACTGTTGGCGATCATTTCTTCGGTATTTCCAGATGAATACACAAATGCTCCCGGTGCGTACTTGTTTATTTCCTTGGTTGCCCGGTTGAATCGCTCATTGGGATGCAGTTTAAAGATCAATTGACGACCATTGGCAATGGCTTTACATTTCTCAATAAACTTTTTGCGGTTTTCATATTTGTAAGTTTCCCGTGTATCCGATGTACAAACCAGCACATAATTCTTATGCGGAAAAGTATTGTTGTTAAACCGGGCACAATTATCAAAATTAGGTATACCTGTAACCTTAATTTTTTCGGGTTTAACTCCTTTACGCAGGAATAAATCCCTGTAACCTTCACTGGCTACACAAAAGTAGTCGTACTGGTCGCTCAGGCCCGTGGTTGCGGTGCTGGCGATCCATCTTGGAACCCATTTAAAGCGTTTTGCGATATGATACATCAGGTTTTCAGGATCAGTCATACCTTCCTGAACCAGAATAACTTTTTTGTTTTTGATATTCTGTTGAATGATAAGGTCTGAGCATGTCAGAACTAAATCGTAATCATCCTGCAAGCCACCTATATCAATATTCAGATCATGTAATCTGAGGTAAGACAAGCAACGATTCCTGAGTTTTTCACCTAATATGGTGTTTTCCAGCAATCCTTTGTTACGAAGGGTTTCCATAAACCCATCGGTATAATATGGGGAGTAATAGTGCTCATATTCAGGTAAGTGCTGTGCTATCTGATGCATCTGCGTGGTTTGATTGATCGAACCACAAATAAACAATATCTTCTTCTTCTTCATATCCTAAATTTTAGGTCGTTTGAGCTGCAATCTCTTTAATACGTATACCAGAAATAAATAGTGTTATATACCCCAGACTTATCCAGCAAAGTTCTTTAAATCTCTTCAGTAAAACAAATGCTCCGCCAACAATTAAAGGATCAGGTATACCAAGGGCTGTAAAAAAGACCACGTACCCGATATCCTGTATGCCTAATCCGGCAGGAACAATAAATACAACTGAGCGAATAAACGATAAAATTGTTTCAAATGCAAGTACTTCTGTGTAGGAAATATCAACGCCCAACACCCACAGTATCACAAAGGCATCCAGTGTTTCAGACAACCATCCAAGGAAAAAGGATAAAATGGAAGATGAGGTTTTTTTGGGCCCAATACGCTTAAATTTTTTTAGACTATTATCTATTTCAGAAAATTTCTCTTCGGTCTTTAACAGCCAGTCGCGAATCACTGTCATGGGAATTTTAACCAATACCCCGTGAAAACGCTGTGCCACTCCACCATGAACCAGGATATAGGTTGCAAAACCAAAAACCAGAAACATGCTTAAACCTAAAGAAAAGCTGGCATATGGCAGACCACTGAAACCCAGCAAAAACACTGAACTTTTCTTAAGAAGCTCAAAACCAATCACAGCACTCAGTCCAATATACATGCCCTGAGCCACACCCAGTAACATCTTTTTCAGAGCAATACTTGCAACACCTTCTGCTGTAGGGACAGATAACTTACGCTTTAGTAAGACCGGTTTCATGGCCTCAGAAACCGCAATTCCGGCAGGAAGGCTCATTAACAGCGCCTCGGTTATGAAACGTATTGATAGTAATTTGAACAATGGAATCCGGCGTTCTTTATTTGGGAAAGCCAGTTTCCAGCCCAGGGTATCAAAAAAACTCACAAAAAAGAACGGGATAAAAATCAAAAATACCTTAGATCCTATACCCGAAATTAATTCAAATGTTTTGTCAAGTTCTATTTTGCTCAGCAGCGCATATAATACAGTTATTCCAAACAGAACACCGGCTACTTTTGCAATCAGACCCCAGTTAGCATTTTTTTTTGACATTTACATGCTTTCAGGCATCCATTATAGCAACGAACGCAAATTCAACATATCATTTATGCGGAATACAACGTAGATTTGCCTGTTGTACTCCCATAAAACGGCTAAATATAACCCATTTACACATTAAACATAGAGCCGTAATGATTTATTTACTTGGGCAAGATTCAGGAGTGATTTTTTCAGCAATAATGCACACTTTCCGGCGATTGTGCAACGTTGTAAATATTAAAAACGTGGTTTGACTTTCTTTTAATTTGAATTCGGCTCTCAGATGTTCAGGTGTAGCTGGAAAATGCCGCCTTATAATGCTTGCCGCCCCAATCCCCTCATTCCTGAACAGCTTGTGCAGGACTTTTCTCTGAAAAGTCACTACATCCAATACCCTGAATGCCCGGCCCGGAAATGACTCAATGTTTTTAGCCGATGTAAGCAAAGGGACAACTGGATTGAATATCTCTAAATCCATTTCAATGGCAAGATTTTTCCATAGTCCTGTTTTAAGAATAGCGGCATCCGGATTGTAAATGTAATCTTTCAGATCAGCACTCTCAAAGTCTGGCTCCGAAGTGCCAGTTGATTGTTGAACACAAAATACAGGCCCTTGTTTTTTGGTGCTTAAACCAATAGCTTTGGTGATGCAATTTCGGGTATCTGAATCGGCTGAAAGTATTAATAACACCTCTTTACACTCCCCATTTAAAGAAACCACTATCAGTTTCCCTAGTTTTTTAAAACTCCTTTTACATTCGGTTAAGTCCAGTAATGGCGAGGCTTTAATACAAACGTTCGGGGCTTTTTTTAACAAAAGATCTTCCAGCACAGTAACATCGGGTTCGGAGTGTTCTAAACTCAAGGTTCGTTTGGTTGCAGGACGTCTGGAAGGATCAACATAGATCCAGTCGATAGCATGGTCCGGCAGGGTTTTTAAGAAGTCTGCCCCATCAACAGCATGGCAACCGACCCAATCCATGCCGAGTTGCTTTAAGTTATGCCGGGTAAGTCTTAACAGGTCCGGATTATGCTCGCACAAGTCAACCTGACGAAATTGTTCAGCCAGGAACACGGCGTCTATTCCCAATCCGCAACTTAAATCCACTAGCCTGTTACCCTGCATAAATGATGCTTTAAAACGCGCTGTATGCTGACTTGATGATTGCTCGAGTGATCCTGAAAGAAAAACAAGTGATTTTGTACTCAGATCCGGGCATTTTTTTTTCACTTTTGCCTGGCATTTCAGTTGCTCGGCCATCAACCGAACCGGAAACTGAAAATCTTTTGGCGGATGAAGTACAAAATCCTGCGTATTTTGCTCACACAGCTCTGATAATACATTTTGAAATTCACGACTCGATATTATCCGGAGTTCCTCGTCTGAATACATCATACTATTTCGAACCTTCTGTATACTTTTTAAATCAGATCATAAATTCTCATGGAGTGTTTTTAATGATCTTTAGATTTATTAAGTTTTAATAATCGGGTAAAGTCAGGCTTTGCTTCCAATCCCAATAAACATTTATAACTATGGCACTTCTAGACGCATCTTTCAGCACACTCCCGGAAATGTTTGACGGGGTGTTTAACGCCCTAAAAGACTCCAAAACACATTTTCCATACGCTCGGAAAATCAATGGTCAATACCAGAACATCACATATCCCGAACTTCAGGATCAGGTTCTGGCGATAGCGGCATTTCTAAGATCTATTGGCATAGAAAATGGCGACCGTGCTGCCATTTTATCTGAAAACCGTCTGGAGTGGGCGATTTCTGATATGGGCACCCTAAAAGCCTCGGCAATAGATGTACCTATTTACCCAACTCTGCCACCTAATCAAATTTCCTATATTCTTACAAATTCTGAATGTAAGGCTATATTTGTTTCCACCGAATTACAATTGCGTAAAATCTTAAAAATTCAGGACGAAGTACCCAGCCTTAAAACCATAATATCATTCCAACCACTAAATGAAAAAGCCGATAACCTGATCGAATTTCAGACTGCACTCAGACAAGGCCAGGAGATTCTTAAGGAACAGTCCGGTATTCTGGACAACCTTTTGCCAAAACCAGACGATGTAGCCACACTTATCTACACATCGGGGACAACAGGTAGTCCAAAAGGGGTAATGCTGACCCACAAAAACCTTTGTGAAAATGTCAAATCCTGCTCCGATGTCTTACGTTTGGATCAAACTGATTCCTGCTTGTCTTTCTTACCACTCTCCCACGCCTACGAACGCACTGCCGGATATTATCTTATGTTTGGCTGCGGGGCGCAAATCTACTTTGCCGAAAGCATAGAAACCGTAAGCCTGAATATTTCCGAAGCCAAACCAACCGTCATTATTACAGTTCCACGCCTGTTTGAGCGTATTAAAAACAGCATGTTAAAAACAGTTGATGCCGGAAGTGGTATTCGTAAAAAGCTCTTTTACTGGGCACTTGATGTTGGCTATGCGTTCAACAAGCAACAGCGTGAAGGCAATCCAGGCTTTCTGACCAGCTCGCAATTAAAACTAGCCGACACACTGGTTTTATCCAAAATCAAGGCCAAGTTTGGCGGGCGTTTACGCTTTTTTGTATCGGGTGGTGCTGCATTGCCCAGGCAAACCGGTGAATTCTTTGAAGCCCTTGGTATAACCATACTGGAAGGTTTTGGCTTAACCGAAACCGCACCGGTTACTCATGTTAATCGCCCGGGTATGGTAAAATTTGGAACGGTTGGCTTACCGGTGAAAAATGTAGAGGTTAAAATAGCCGAAGATGGCGAAATCCTCCTGAAAGGTCCGAACATCATGAAAGGCTACTGGCAGGATGAACAGGCCACAAATGATGTGATTAAAGACAATTGGTTTTACACAGGTGATATCGGGGTGATTGATGAAGATGGTTGCCTGAAGATCACCGACCGCAAAAAACATATCATTGTCAGTTCTGGCGGCAAAAACATTGCGCCTCAACCCATTGAAAACCTCATCGGTAATAGCCCGTATGTGGATCAGGTGATGGTCTATGGGGAAAAACGTCCGTTTCTCATCGCCCTGATTGTACCTAATTTTGATAACCTGGAGGATTTTGCCAAAGCAGAACAGATCAGTTTTCAGAGTCGTGAAGAGTTGATCAATCAAGAAAAAATACAGTCTCTTTACACAAGCCTTCTTAAGGAAACCTCCACGCAACTGGCGGCCCACGAAAAAGTGAGAAAGTTTATAACCATTTTGGAGCCATTTAGTGTTGAAAACGAGTCCATGACCCCAACTTTAAAACTTAAACGCAAAACCATACAAGCCAGCTATGCCGATGAAATTAATGATCTTTACAAAGGCATGGTCTATGAAGGCTAATCAAAATTAGCGATCCTGAACCTTACCGGGCACCAACCCAGTTGCCATGCAAGCCATAAGGTATATGGTGCTTCAAATGTAGTTTGGCTACCGGTTGGCTGATGTCTTTGCCATCAAAAATAATCAGGTTCGAACGGTGATGCTGCGCATCATAAATTAAATTTAACACCCATCCATCATCTTCAGATTGGGGATCTTTCCGCGGCACAAAAATGGGCTCTCCGGCAAACCCTTTTGGCGCAAAGCTGAATATCTGTTGCTGGCCTGTTTCATGATCTAATTTCATCTGGGCCTGTAGCGGGCCGTTTTCATTGGCGTCGTGTGCAGTTGATATAAAAACATAGCGATGCTTGCGACCAACTCTTTCCGGATTTACCACAGGAAACTCGGTTGTTCGGGTATCTATTTGTTGCTTTTCTATGGTCTGTTCCTGCAAATTCAACCTGAATCGCCATAATTGACCCGGTGATAAGGTCCTGAAATCCACTTCTTTATAACCAGCTTCAGGACTGATAACCGTTAGTGCTTCATAGGCAATTGAGTCAACAATAATTTCCTGGTCTTGCTCATAAGCATTAACATGATGAAATATGAAGCCGGCATCTGCCTCAATCACTTTCACATCCTTATGAGGAGCGTTCCTTGGAATAACAATGATTTTTGTTGGTTTGGATTTATCAAAATCAAGACATTCTGCAGCACCTTTTAAACCAAAGAAAAATGGCAGTGGGTTATAGTTAACCGGATTCTGAAAAAAAATGCAGTAATCGGGTGTGATCACAAAATCGTGGATAAAGCAGAAACCATCCAAGTTGTAGCTGTATTGCTGGATCAATGCGCCTGATAAATCAAATTCATAGATGGTTATTACACTCACCGGCCCCACTTTAATCCCAAAATTCACATAGGATGGCTTGTTGTGATTGAATTTGGAAGCCGGATCCAACCTGGGATGGGCCGAAAACGCATCACCTTCAGAAAGCACCCCTTCAAGGTAATCCAGTCCGATTGTATCCAGGGAATCAGGTGATAATGCGTGGGGCTCTGCGGCTTCCCAAAGAGCCAGTAACCGGTCGCCCAGTTGGATTACATTGGTATTGGCAATGTTCTTGAGCTTAATATCAAACATGTTGGTAAAGATACCGCCGGGTTTCTGGGTTCCAAATACCCCCCGGTAGAGCATCTCACCGGCTTGCTGTTCTTCCAGGTATGCCCTGGTTTTAACAAACCGGTTCCTGAAATGGCAGGTTCCTTTTTTAAAAGAAAAGGCCGCGATCATGCCATCACCGTCGAAAGGATGGGCAATGGGCACGCCATGAATATCGAGCAATCCGGGTCCGTTACGATACAGCGTCCCGTTAAGATCTTGAGGGATCTGCCCTTCTATATCCTCAATCTGGTAATCATATTCATTGGGTTGAGAGTCGTATCCTTTTTGCCAGTCTTTTAGGGAATAATAATCAGCTTTTACATCGGGTGTTAATACTTCAGGCATATTGGTGTGTATTAGTGTTAATAATTATACACCACAGAACACCAATTCCTGGAATGAAAATCCCATTTTCAAATTTTAGGAAAAAAATCAGGGTGAAACTTGCAAAAGCGGTTAGCTTAATTTTAGAGCACCATCAACAGCGATCCCTTTATCAGTTTGAACAACAGTTGCGGCTTCCACCATCGGATCGTGCTCAAAACAAAGTATCCAATTTTCTTCCACGGCTCTGTTAAGCAATGCCTTTTTTTCTTCCATTAATTCAAGTGGATAGAGATCGTACCCCATCACCCAGGGCAGGCGAACATGAGAAGCAGTTGGGATTACATCGGCAGGATAGCACACCGTTTGGTTGTTATCGGTAAGGGTTAACCATTGCTGACCTTTTGTATGGGCATTGGATTCATGAAGGGTTAAACCTTCAAACAACTCGGTATTACCATCGTGAAACACAAAACGCCCGGCGCGGGCAACAGGTTGGATGTGAGACTTCAGATAACTGGCTTTTTCGCGTGGATTGGGGTTCATGGCCAGATCGTAATTAGCTTTTTGGATATGATGATCCGCATTTGGAAATGTTAGCCGAATCTCTTCACCATGCTTTTGAATGGCACCACCAATATGATCAAAATGAAGGTGTGTAATCACCACGTCGGTCACCTGTTCAGGCTCCACACCATGTTTTTTAAGTTCATGCAGTAACTGCCAATCCGAGACTTTATATATAGACTTAAATTTTTCATCCCATACCTCTCCAATACCCGTATCTACCACAATTATCCTCCCATGGCCGATAATAAGTATAGATCTGGTAACAAGTTCGATCCGGTTTTTATCATCAGAAGGATGCTTGCGCTCCCACATCACTTTCGGGACTGTACCAAACATAGCGCCGCCATCCAGCCAAAAATGCTCACAAATCAATGGAAAAATATCGTAACCCTGAATTTTCATAAAAATAGGTGTTTAATAAAAAACCCGGATGTGTTATCCGGGTTTTTTTGATTGTTAAAACATTAAGTTTTAAGCCGTTTCAACTTCTTTCTTTGGTGCTTCTTTAATCTTCATGGCTGCTTTACCTTTTCTGCCTCTCAGATAGAAGAGTTTGGCTCGGCGAACTTTGCCTTTCTTGGCCACCTCAATATGATCAATGGTTGGAGAGTGAACCGGGAAAATACGCTCAACCCCAACACCATGAGAAATTTTTCTTACCGTAAAGGTTTTGGACATTCCTTCACCGCGAATATTAATCAAAATACCTTGATACAGCTGAATACGCTCTTTATCGCCTTCAATAACTTTCACATATACTTTTAAAGTATCCCCAGGCCTCATGTCCGGTATATCAGTCCTGAACTGGGTAGCTTCAATTAAATTGATCTTCTGATTCATGATACAAACAACCCCAATAAGTTTTTTCTTGATAAAAGTGGAATTTACAAATTTTTTATTAAATCCGGACGATTTTTTTTCGTCCTTTCTTCTGAATTTTTCTCTCTCCAGGCTTGAATTTTTTTATGATCCCCCGACAATAAAACATCTGGAACCTTCATACCACGATACTCGGCCGGACGTGTATAGTGAGCACAATCCAGACCACCCTGTTGAAATGAATCCAGTAACATGGATTCTGAATCGCTTAAAACACCCGGCAGCAAACGTGCCACACTATCCATAAAGACCAGGGCTGGTAATTCCCCACCCGAAAGCACATAATCACCCATGGAAATGGTTCGGGTAACAAATGTTTCGCGGATGCGTTCATCAATTGCTTTGTAATGCCCGCAAAGCAAGATCATATTTTGTTTTAATGCGAACTCGTTGGCATGCGTTTGATTGAATACGTCTCCATCCGGGGAGAAAAAAATAATCTCGTCGTAATTGCGCTCAGACTCGAGTGCTTCGATGCAGGAAAAAAAAGGTTCAACCCGCAATACCATACCTGATCCGCCCCCAAATGGGGTATCATCAACTTGTTTATACTTACCCAGACCATAATCGCGTAAGTTATGAACATGAACATCTATAGCTTGTTTTTGCCTTGCAATCCTTAGCATACCATGCTCTAAAGGCGTCTGGAAAAAGTTTGGCAAAACCGTTATCACGTCTAAACGTATCATGTGAAATCAATTTTATTACTCTGGGTGATTGGGTCATAAAAACTCATTCAATCGATCTATGATAATATAGTGGCCATCTACATTCACTTCTTTTACAAACTCATAAATGGCGGGAATGCCAATCAACTGACCCTTTATATCAAGCTCATACACATCATTTGCCGGGTAATGCATAACATTTTTAAGCACGCCACATTTTGAGCCGGAAGCATCTTTAACTTCCAGGCCAATCAACTGATGGTCGTAATAGAAATCTTCTTCCGTTTCTGTTAATTCAGATTCATCAATAAACAAATAAAATCCTTTTAAGGCCTCAGCCAAATCAAAGGAGAGAATATTTTCAAAAAACAAAAGGATATGATCCTGATGAAATCTCACTGAACTAACCTTTAAGCGCTGAACATTATCTATAGTTAGCCCAACCCAGTATGAAGTTCTGTCCTGAAATCTTTCCGGAAAATCTGTTAAGATCTGGACTTTTAACTCCCCTTTAAGCCCCCTGGGCTTTAATATTTTGCCAACAACAAATTTTTCGTTATTGCTCACCTTAGCTGTCCGGTTATAATAAAAGTCAGATGCTCAAAAAAAACTGGCGCCGAAATAATAGCATGGGCGACTAAAAAGTCGCCCATAAAAAATATCTATCAGTAGAATTTAAAACCTTTAGATTTTAAATGCCTTGCGTTTCTTTATTCGCTCTCTGCCGGCTGATCGCTTTCTGCGCTTTCAACAGATTCCGTTGCTTCAGCAACTGGTTCAGCCTCTAAGGCTTTAGACGCAGCTTCTTTTTTTCGTTTGCGGCGGATAGACTTAATTTCAAGTCGGCGTTTTAGCCTTGAATCCAGGCGTTCTTTCCAGGCCTGCATTTCAGTTTGAATCTCTTCTTCACTTTTACCTTTTTTTCTAAGGTAGTTCTCGAAAAGTAATCCGGATGTCTTTAATACATTGTAGGCTGTTTTGGTGGGTTGTGCACCAACAGAAAGCCAATAATTAATACGATCTGTTTTAATGGAGATCGAGTGTGGCTTTTTTGTGGGCTCATATTTCCCAACAATTTCCAGATAACGCCCGTCTCGTGGTGCTCTTGAGTCTGCTGCCACAATGTGATAAATGGGAAGTTTTTTTCGTCCTACTCTGCGTAATCGAATTTTAACCAAAGTCTCTTAAGTTTAAGGTTTAATAAATTAATTATTCATCAACTTGTTTAACGGTAAATTGTTGGCCGTGATTTTGCGACCAGATTTAGCCATTTTGGTTACCGATTTCATCATTTTTTTCATTTCCATAAATTGCTTGAGCAGCATGTTCACATCCTGAACTTTTGTGCCACTGCCATTTGCAATTCTTGAACGCCGACTACCGTTGATCACTTCAGGAGAGCGTCGCTCTTCTTTGGTCATTGAATTAATTATGGCTTCAATAACCGTCAGGTTTGATTCATCGATATCCTGCTTGGGTATCGCTTTATTCATTCCGGGGATCATATCAACCAGGCTTTGAAGCGACCCCATTTTCTTAAGTTCCTGCAACTGTTCAAAAAAGTCTTCAAGGTTAAATTCGTTTTCAATTAACCGTTTCTGAAGCCTTTCAGTCTTTTCTAAATCTAAAGTTTCCTGGGCTTTTTCAACAAAGCTAACCACATCGCCCATTCCAAGAATACGACTGGCCATACGATCGGGATAAAAAATATCCAGATCATCAACTTTTTCGCCCTGGCTGATAAATTTTATGGGCTTTTCAACCACTTGTTTAATAGACAATGCAGCACCACCTCGGGTATCACCATCCATTTTGGTTAAAACCACCCCATCAAAATCAAGCCGCTCATTAAATACTTTGGCCGTATTTACAGCCTCCTGACCAATCATTGAATCCACAACAAAAAGAATCTCTTCAGGTTGTAACGAGCTTTTCAGGGATTCGGCTTCGGACATCATAGCTTCATCCACCTGCAAGCGACCTGCGGTATCAAGGATCACGACATTTTTAGAGTCTGACCTGGCCGCTTCAATACCCGATTGTGCAACTTTGAGCACATCTTTTTCATCAGGTATGGAAAAAACGGGTACATCTATGGATTCACCTAAAGATTTTAACTGATCTATGGCCGCAGGGCGATATACATCGCCTGCGATCAGCATAGGATTGCGGCCTTTTTTCTTTAAGAGCTTGGCCAGTTTTGCAGAAAATGTGGTTTTACCTGAACCCTGCAAACCGGCAACCATAATAACAGCAGGTGTGCGATTGGTTTGAAGATTCAAATCCTTTTGTTCGCCACCCATCACATCAACCAACTCGTCATGAACGATTTTTACGATCATCTGAGCCGGCGATACACTTTTTATGACATCTTCACCGAGGGATTTCTTCCGAACATCTTCAACAAAGCCTTTCGTTACCTTGTAATTTACATCAGCATCCAGCAATGCACGCTTAATATCGCGCATGGCCATACCAATATTGACCTCATTTATTTTGGATTGTCCTGAAAGCTTTTTTAAAGCTCCCTCTAATTTATCACTTAAGGATTCAAACATATTAATGCATCTTCACCAAACAAAAAATACGAGCTTTGAATATATGAAAAAGCAATCTAAACCCAAACACTCAAACAATGTTTAGTCTTAATTTTTTATGTTAAAAACCGGCTGGAATCCACTATTTTCTATATACAATTTTGCGGATCGTATCAAACTGAAGATAAGGATACTCGGCCTGAACGGTTTCTATTGCATCAGCGGCAGATAGTTTTTTTGATCGGGCCTGTCGGAAGAGTTGTCGGATATGATAATCGCGTAATTGCTTTTCATCTAACAAACGCTGGGAACGGAGTTGAGAGAAAACTTCGTCGGATACAAATTCTGAAATAGGATTGTGCATAATAAATCTCCATAAATTTGATTAAAAGATATTCAAATGTGATAAACTGTTAATCGTAGATTTGTTTCTATGCACTACTCCTTTAATGGGTTAGGTTATTAAATGAATTGATAGGTGATAAACGAAAAAGAACTTATTAAGTTACTTAACATCCTTTCAATTTGAGAAATAATATAACTGAATAGTACGCCAACTTGCAAGTAACTCTTGTGATTTTTATCACAATTAATAGCACTTGTAATTAAAACTTATTAAAGGATTTACATTATATTTCTGGCTTTTAGAGAATCGTAAATATCAATGATGGTTTCCGAAAAAGTAGCACGATTATTTGAGTCATTTAGCAAACATACCATTGCTGTAGTTGGGGATGTTATGCTTGATAAATACATTTTTGGCGAGGTTTCAAGAATTTCTCCGGAAGCACCGGTGCCGGTCATTGATGTTGAGAGTGAAAGCTACAGGCTTGGCGGTGCTGCAAATGTAGCCATGAACCTTCATGCCCTGGGCGCAAAAGTAAGCCTGTTTGGAATTACCGGCCAGGACAACTCTCGTGAAGTCCTGATCAAGGAAATGCAACATCAGCATTTCTCACCCGATCATTTACTTGTTGATCCCACAAGAAAAACAACCTGTAAAACAAGGGTTATTGCCCAGAGCCACCATATCGTGCGCATTGATGCAGAAACAAAAGCATTTATATCTTCAGAAATTGAGTCTCAGTTGATCGAAAAATTCAAACAACAAGCTCACAACTGCCAGGCATTAATTTTTGAAGATTACAATAAAGGGGTGCTCACAGCAGATTTGATTAAAACGATAACTCAACAAGCCCTTGATCAAAACATACCGGTTCTGGTAGATCCCAAGAAAAACTTCTTTTTTGACTATCAAAATTGCACGGTGTTTAAACCCAATCTGAAAGAAACGGCCGAGGCCCTCAATCAACCCATGCAAAATACCGATCAGGATGCCGAAAAAGCTTGCCAAATCTTAAAAGATCACCTTCATTGCCAGTATGTGGTTTTAACCAGGGGTGAAAAAGGTCTTAGCATTATGGATGATCAAGACATTTACCATATTCCATCAGTTGCCCTGGATGTGGCAGATGTTTCAGGCGCCGGAGATACTGTTATTGGTGGGCTTACACTGGGTTTATGCAGTGGATTAAACATAAACGATGCCGGGAGACTTGCAAATTTTGCGGCAGGAATTGTTTGTAGTGAAGTAGGGGCTGTTTCAATAAATAAAGAGAAACTCTATCAATATTGTCTCAATCATTTTTAAGGCTGAACTTACATTTTTAAAAGTTCAGCCTTAAACATCATTTTACTTTTTGGAGGTGGTTTGCCCAATTACGGCTTTAGAAATATTGAAAACGATCGTTGTAAATAAGATTGGAATAGCTACGAACGGAATAAGTGACGATTTCAATGTGTTTTCAGGAAACTCCAATAATTCTTCTGAGTACTTCATAATTACTTCATTTAGATTAATCAATATATCCTATAAACAGTCCGAAACAGGCAAGCGTTTCAGAACCGTATAACAAATTCTATGAGGCCGCAACATTTATTTACACATTCATCTTTAAACCACATTTATAGGTTTATAGTAAAAAGGACTTCAGGGTATTGATGAAATAAAAAAAGCCGTAAAAGATTTGTTCTTCTACGGCTTGGCTTTAAAACTCTTACAGAATTAAAGAATCTACTTTTGTCCCGGCAATACATTTTTGGCCTGATTGAATGCAAAGCCTGCTGCATTAGCTACAAGCCCAAGGGCTTTAAAAGCAACAAAACCAAACAAAATTGGGATACCAATTGAAGGTACGAGTAATAATCCGGTTCCAAGTACTTTGGGTAGATTGGGTGATTGTGATTCTTGATTTGACATAATTGAGATATTCATTATTGGTTTAGTAAATGTCACTACTTACCTAACGAATGAAGCTGTAAAAAATTTCATTTTTTTTACAAATATAAGATACGAAAGTCACCATTGTTTTTCTTCACAATTTCATCCCCAATTTTCTTGATTCCTCAAAAAGTGTCTGCGCTTTTATCAACACCCGGTCAATCTCGGTTAATGTGGCTATTTCACCTTTAAAGCCCCAAAGTTGACGTGCCAGTTTACTTTTTATAATTACACCGATGGTTTCTTTATCCTTCTGAAAATCTTTTTGGTTGAGAGGAATGTCATTTTTTTGTGCCAGGTCAAGCACCATCTCTACATCCCGTGGAGAAATGCGGTACTCTCTGACAAATTTTATATAATCTTCACCAAACCTGTCTCTTAACATAGATCCCTTTGCTGCTAAATACTGCATGGCAAACTCGGAAAAGAGTCTGTTTTTACGAAGCATGCGGGTATATGGGGCCAATGTATCACTTTTAATGACATAATCCGGGACAATACCCCCGCCTCCTAAAATTTTTCTGCCGGATACTGTTGTAAAGACCTGGTTTGTTGTATCCGCCTCGATTTCGGTCGATGCATCCAATAATGTATCGGACTCCCCGTTAAGATTCTTTTTAACTTCCCCGCGATGAAAGACTTCAGAATAATACTCCGTACGCCCTTTGCTGCCAGCCTTGTAATCACGTTGGATTTTTCGACCCAGAGGTGAATAATATCGGGATACGGTTACACGCAGCGCTGAACCATCAGATAAAGAGTACTGACGTTGAACCAGACCTTTTCCAAACGTTCGCTCACCAACAATCAATGCCCGATCATGATCCTGAATTGCGCCGGATACGATCTCAGAAGCCGAAGCGCTGCCTTTATCAACCAGTACAACCAATCCTCCCTCTTCATATTTTCCATTGGGTTGGGCAAACTCAGTTTGTTGCATATTTGAGATCCTGCTTCTGGTAAAGACAATTTTTTTACCCCCCTGAATAAATTCGTCTGCAATATGTACTGCTTGAGACAACAAACCACCAGGATTTCCCCGAAGATCAAGGATCAAATTTTCTAAACCCTCGGACTTTAATTGGCTCAAGGCCTCCAAAAATTCTTCATGAGAGCTTTCGACAAATTTACTGAGTTTGATATACCCGGTAGTTTCATCCAACATCATCACCAGATCGATGCTGAAAGTCGGGATTTTATCTCTTTTAATATTGAATGTATAAATCTGAGACTCCCCTGGACGTAATATATCAACCTGAACTGTTGTGCCTTTTTTCCCACGGAGTTGTTTTATCACCTCCATCGTTGTAATCCCAATGGCACTGGTGTCGTCTATTTCAATGATTCGATCGCCAGCCAAAATCCCCAACGCTTCACTTGGACCTCCGGTAATTGGGGCTACAACAATCAATGTATCATTAACGATATCGAATTCGACGCCTATGCCTTCAAAATTACCCTGAAACTCTTCCATTGCCATTCTCACCTGCTCGGCACTCAGATAGGTAGAATGCGGATCCAGAGAATTAAGCATTCCCTGAATGGCTTCAACTGAGAGTTCCTCCGACTCTAACTGATCCACATAATTATTTTTTATGACCGTGTAAGCTTCGGATAACTTTTCAGCTCCGCTGCCACCACTGCCCAAACCTATAGTGTATTTACCTGCGAATTTATAACCAAAAAATAAGCCGAAGAATAAAACGGCAATCATTAACAAGAAGACATAAATACGTTGCATGGTACAAAAAGAAATGTGAGTGTGCCGGGTATACCAGCAATAGCTCAAATGTTGAATGGTTAAAACATAAAAAGCGCCCCAAGGCGCTTTTCAAGTCAGATATGATTTATAAAACTGATTTAGTTATCCGAATTATCGCCTAAAGTCTTATTTAACTGCTCATCAAGCAATGCATTAAAGTTATCATCAAAAATATTTGAAAAATCAACTTCGAACTCCTCGGAAGAAATAATCTCCAGAAGTTTTTCTTTTGCTTTTTTGGAGTAGATTCGGATAGTTCCCGGAGGAATAGATGCCTTGAATATAATCTCAAGAATATATTTTTCACTTACACTTAAAAGGTAAATACTGCGTTTTTCACCTTCATGGAAGAGAATTTCAAACGAGGTTTGTTCACCGATTTGCTTGGCCATTTCAGCAGTAGCGGCAAAGTTAGAAGCTGCAAGCACACTGAATACCTCTAGATCTCGGTCTAACAGGCCGCCGTGTTTTGCCAGCAGCTGCCCGGTCATATCGCCCAAAATCACGGCTGAAGCACCGGTTTTTGTTGCAAATTCCTTCAACACCTTTTCAGACGCCTGAAGCTGATTCTCCGTTAGAATTATTTTTCTGAAATCCTCTTTTTCAGTCGAACTCATTGTGTATAGATTATAATTGTTTTTGAATTTCAGGCATTAATTTCGACACCTGATATCTAATATTGCCGAGCATTGCACTTCGGTCTGCCACGATTGTTAATATTGTTTGCTCATCCGGACTCAACTTGGACAGAAGTATTCCATTATCGTACTCCACCATGTTCTGTTCAACTTTTCCAACCTTTAATTCGCTCCCGATACTTTCAGAACTTTGAAGTCCTCCAATAACAATAGCACCAACGGTTTCCATGTCAATTTCAGGATTGTCGGTTTGCTGATTGATCACGAAACCGTCTGATCCAATTAAGGCAGCAGCCTGAATTCCATCAACAGATAAAAGTGTTTTTAATAAATCAGATATTTGAGGCATGTTGTGATAAGGAATTAGCTAATTAAGCCCATAATGTTAATAAAATGAAATGTAATAAATTTCAACCAAGGTTTCAATCAAGCTGGCATGCTTAAAATAACAGTGGTTAGGGACGTTGTACCCTTGAAAAATATATTTTTTTCGGCAATATTAGCAAAATATTTTTCAACTTTGTAAAATCAAACCATTGAAATTAATGAATGCTCTAAAATATATAACATTCATTAAAAGCTTGCTTAATTTGCAACAAAGCAATTTTTTTTATTAATTGCAAAAGGTTTATAAGGTTATCACACTTCAGCTCAGGCTTAATTTAACGTTTTTACAATTGTTAAATTAATTCTATGGTGGCTTATTGCTTTTCCAAGTTTAGAGTCATATCTGGTTTCCTCCAAAATAAATACATTAATTCATAATCTATAATAATAGACTTAACTTAAGTGGAAATAAATTAAATTTTTCATTAATTAGTTAGTAGTTATTTCAGACGTCGATTAAACTTCAACATCTCATGGCAGACTCGGCAGCAAATCCGTTTTCAAAAAGCAGTGTAAAAGGAAAACTCCTCAGAGATTTCACCCTGGCCATCTCCGGATCAGTTCTTGCTGTAGGAATTTTTTTGATCATTGCCATTTACATCTTGAACCGAAACCAGGTTGAAAAGGCCACCTATGAAATTGAGAAACAAGGACAGGAACGGTTATCGGAACAATCAAAGGTCTTAGGAGATATACTTAACTCCAACATGGTCCAGATTGATGACCAACTTGCCGCTGATGTCTCCTCAGATGGCATACTTGCTGCCAGACTTGCAAGAATGCAGCAAGCACCTACCGCTTCTCAATTCCGCCGTTACCGCAAATCGCTCAACAGTGCTGCTTTGGAGTCCATGGTTCAACAGAAATTAAGCTTTCTTACCATTTTAAATACCGACGGTATCGTGGTTACAAGAGCCACAGATCCTTCGCTCTATGGTGATGAGGTCTACATCAGCGATTACAGCAAAACCCAAAAACCGGTTAGTTCTATTATTAAAAGTATCACCGGTGCCCTCCAGGGTAAATCCAAAACAGGCCTGGTAGTATTCCCGAAAGAAATACTTGCCTCTGAAAAAGTAAATTTTGCCAATGCTATCAGCGGTGTCACGGTTGCAGATAAGAATACCCTTGCTGATCAGGCACGAATACCCACAACTAAAGAAAAGCAGGCCGAAGAACGTGGATTGGTGATGTGTTCCTTCAAACCGGTATTATCTGAAGATAAGTCGCAGGTTATCGGTGTAGCCATAGCCGGTAAATTGCTTAACCGCAATCCGAAAGCATTGTTGACCGACTTCCATAAAGTTATTCCCAACAGCATTACCAAACCATCTTTTACAATTGAAGATATCCGGATTTTATCTTCAGAAACACTCCCCAATGGCAATTCCTCTGTCGGATATGAAATCCCAAATACGGTCTGGGATGCGGTTCGTGAAGATGGTCGCTCATATTTAAAGAGAGCCTCAACCGGTGTGCTGGCCAAAGCCTATGCTCAGTTTGTTTCAATAAAGGATATTGATGGTAAAACCATCGGGTCCCAGGTTCTGGCAACTGATTACAACTATTACGCCGGAATCATAGCCGACCAGGAACAAACCTCTACAAGCATTATCCTCTCTACAGTGGGTATTGTCTTGGTTGTTCTGATCATTGGTGTAAGCGGCGGGTTCTTTTTTGCAAAAGCCCGTGCCGATCTCATCACCCAATCCATCAATGAGATAAAATCCTTAATGAACAGCGTTCTTTCCGGCGACTTTAATGCGCGTTCAAATATCACTTCCGGGGATGAATTTGAGGAACTCTCGGTCTTGTTTAACGAAATGATCCGTCGTCTATCGGCATTGATTGAAACTGAAACAGAGCGGGATGCCATGCAGAAGCAGCTTACCGACCTGTTGATCGTTGTATCCAACTCGGCTGATGGAGATTTTACCCAGCGTGCTGTTGTTACCGAAGGCGCCCTTGGGGCTCTGGCCGATTCATTTAACCTCATGGTTGATGACTTAGGTACCCTGATTCGTGAAGTCCAGTCTGCCGCATTACAGGTAGGTGATGCCGGTACAGAAATCCTGAGCTCTACTGAACAAATGGCCCATGGTGCTGAAGAACAGTCTGTACAGGTTGCCAACGCATCGGCAGCTGTAGAAGAAATGGCTGCATCTATCAGACAGGTTGCCATGAACGCCGACTCGGCGGCTGAAGCGGCCCAACGCGCCACACAGGTGGCTCAAACCGGTGGTAAAACGGTAGAAGAAACAATTGAAGGTATGAGACGCATTCACTCATCAGTGCAGGATTCGGCTCAGAAAATCAAATCCCTTGGTGAATCTTCCCTGGAAATTTCAAAAATCGTTCAAACCATTGAAGATATTGCTAACCAAACCAACTTGTTGGCTTTAAATGCAACCATCGAAGCGGCCCGTGCCGGAGAAGCCGGACGTGGTTTTGCGGTGGTAGCCGACCAGGTGCGTGAGCTTGCTGAACGTTCATCAAAAGCAACCAACGATATCTCGCAGCTGGTGCAAACCATTCAGTCGGAAACACAGGATTCTGTATCTGCGATGGAACGCGGTACCATTGAAGTGGAACGGGGCACAAAATTAGCCGACTCGGCTTCTCGTGCTTTGGAAGAAATTCGAAATGTGGTTACCCAATCAACCGAACTGATCCAGGAAATCTCCCTTGCGGCTAAACAACAGGATATTGCTTCAAGCGGTGTTGTAAGCGCCATGACAGAAGTATCTCAGATTGCTAAACAATCGCTTCTGGGAGCCAAACAATCGGCATCGCTGGCCACAAGACTAAATTCTATTACCGAGCAATTGGCAAAATCCGTATCTCGTTTCAAGATCCCGGCTGGAATGTTCCCTTCGGATAAACCTGTTGGTGAGCACACAGACGAACCTGTTTTGATACAGGAATCCTATGAGCCTCAGGGTAATATAGCACCTTTAGACGATCAACCTGACCTGACAAGTCCAGTTCAGGATGCGGGTGCAGATGAAGAAGATATGCTATTTACACAGGAAGATTTTGACAAAAACCCTGAGGCCGCATTAAGTAATATGGATTTTGAGAGTGAGAATTTTGACCCTGAAAAAATATTCATAAATAACCCAAACGAGGGAGAAAATTTACCGGATATTGATTTTGGAGAAACAGATCCTAAACAATCCTGAATACACAAACAGTAAAACCCATTCAGGATTTATGAGTTGAACGACACTAAGACACTGTAATTTTTTTGATGCTATGGCAAACTCTGATTCATTACATCAACAGAGCGTAAATCCTGGAAAACCGCTAGAATATTATGGCAATTTCTTAGAGAAATCTCAGTCCATTGCCCCTGAAGCTAAACAGAATGCACATGATTTCGGGCTTTATTTTATTAAGCTGTTTTTAATCGACCTTTCAGATCGCATTAAGGAATTACGGCGTCATAAAAGAACCCGCAAAAGCAAACAGATCGTAGAATTTCTGGTTCAACTCTCAACCGAAGTCAATCCGATAGAGCCTCTTTCTTCCTTTGAAATTTCTGAGCTGAAAGACTTTCAGATGTTTCTGGAAGGAATGCTCAACAACCTTGAAACCGATATTAATTCAGACCATCTCACACATGCGTATCAGGTTTTGACCGAAAACCTCGAATCTACTGCCGAGTATCTGAACACTTCCTTTCAAAGCATAGAAAAAAACCCGGAACAGTTCAACCAGATATCATCATTCCTCTCAAAGCGTTCTCCTGAACCATCAACAGACGTACAAATACCGGATCTTGAATCAGGTGATCTGTTATTTGACACAACACAGGAACCTGGTTCTAAACAAAAAGTTTATTCTAAACACGCTTTATCACAAGAAGGTTTTCCCGGAAGTACCCTGGAGTTTGGTTTTGAGCTTTCCACACTGTTTTCCAATGGCGAAAGCTCCATTCATAATGCTGGTCTCGTTCTCGACGAACCGAGAGCCACGTTACACACACCTTCAGAACAAGCTTCAGCCGAAACAACAGAAGTAAAAGCTGAAGACAAAACAAATGCTCAAAGATTACTTGCAGACATTGCCCTGTCTGCTAAATCTGAGGAAAAAGACAATATCATTGTTCGATTTTTCGAAACATTGTCTGCCTCGCCCGATTACATGAATGACCTAGGATATTTTTACACCATTCCTGACTTCCCGGATTTCCTGGACTTCATGAACATGATTGAAGGTCAGGAAAACACGGAGATAGAGGAAACTGAAAAAGAAATTCTCATATCTCATGTACTCTCCATCATGGACAATGCCCTTCATGAAGCGGATCTCATCCAGAAACTTGAAGATTATATCCATGCGGATGTATTAACCGATTTATCCCAGATAGAGCCCGATGATATTGAGACTTCTCTACCCGAGTTAACAGATCTGTTGGAAAATGATGACGATATCCAACCAATGACCACGGAAGCACTTGAAGAATTTACTTCTGAACTCGAAGAGAGTGCTACCGTATCTAAAGAAAGTCTGAAACCTCAAAAGAAACATTCCGAATCGAACGATATCAGTTTTTCAAATTACGCCAAGGGTATTCTCAAGAAAATTGGCGACGAACTGCCCGATACCGAATCAGGGCATTTGGCCTCGACGGCTATCTCTAATCTGGTGCATCGGTCCGAGATCATAGATGCATTGATTGTAACAGGTCTACCCGGACTGAGCGATTTTGGACAATTCATCCAAACCTCATTAATCAACAACACCAAACTGGACGACATCACCAATTTTTCAAACGACATCATACTGGAGATACGGGATAAACTCCTGGCCCACTTTGATGAAGGTGGCCAGCTGACACCTGATGTGCTTGAAACGGAAAGTGAGTTTGAAAAAGATGTCAGAAAACAAGCTGCTGAGGAAACTGAAAAGAATATTCTTGATTATGAATCCTATGTCTTTACAATACTGGATCAGATTAAAATTCAACTTCAGGATAAGCCAAAACTTGTCTCTTACCTGGATGATATGTGCCAACAGCCTCACATTTTGGAAGCACTCCTGAAATCTGAACTTGTAAGTTTGAAAAATTTTGCGCGTTTCACCCATGACGCCATGAACTCAGAAGTTCCTGTGGATGAACTGTCCTCAAAGTCAGAACAGATTATCACGGAATTGGTTCAGGAATTGCAAGTTTCCGACGACACCTTGCATACACCGGAAGCTGAGGAATTCGACAAGGCCATGGAATCGCTGGAAGATCACCTCGAAGAACCTCATCAGGCCGAATTGCCAAGTCTAACCGACTTTAGCCTGGATGATGACGACATTAGCTTTGATCCTCTCGCTCAAGACGCTGAGCCAAATGCTTCTGAGGAAGGATCAACTGAACAAATCGATGAAAATATTGCTTTAGCTTTTGTCACATCCGTTCTTGAGCAATTAATGGATTTCGCAGAAAATCGTCCTAAAGCCAAAGCGTATTTAAAAAGTATTCTTGAAGCACCCGATATTCTGAAACAATTGGAAAACTCTTCGTTTGATGGGTTTAAAGAGTTTTCAGGCTTTATAACTCACGCTTTAAGTTCAGGCTCTTTGGTTTCTGAACTGGAACAGAGTAAAGCAGAAATTCTAACTGTTCTTCAGAATGAACTGGGTAGTGATACTGAGTTATCGGAAATCTCAGAAACAGAAAATACGTCTGAAGAGTCCATCGATTTATCAGTGTCCCCGGATCAAGATCAAGCCAATGAAACTGAACAAGAGATCACTACACAGGCCCTACCCAATGCCTCTATAGATGAAACACTCTCGCTAAATGATTTATTCCTCGAGCATGCTGAACCCGAACCTTCCGAGCAGGCTCCGATAACGGAAGAACCCGGGCAAGTGCTTTCTGAAAATGAAATACCTGAAATAACACTTGAAGACAGCTTCCACTCAGATGCGTTGGAACAAGGTAGTTTAGATGAACTTAGCCAGGGCATTATCGCTGGCGATATGCCAGGTGAAGAAGATCTTATCAAACCCACGGATGATCCTGAACCTGCTCAAGACATACATGAACCTGAAGCTTCTGCAGACCAAGCTGGATCTGAAAATATGCTTGAAGGTTTGGAAATCCCTGATGAATTTATTGTGGCCGAAGAGCAAAACGACTCAGAAGCTTCTGTTAATGCACCTGATAATGAGTCGGATTTTATTGATTTCTTAAATGTAGATAACGCCGATCAGCCACTCGACGACTCTGATACGCTTATGGAACCGGAAAGCGAAACTCTTTCGGCAGAAGAGCCTTCAGATACAAAAGACACAAGGGAAACTTCACCTGAGAACATCAATGAGGATTTCTTCAACGAAGATATGACATTGCTTTCTGATCATGATTATTTTGAAAACATGCCTCAGAACCTTGAAACCACACCTCAAGAACCTGAAACCCCAGAAGATATATCTGATAATGAGCAAGGGAAAGACACAGAAAACTCAGTTCTGGCTGCAAGTGATGAGTTGGTTGAGTCAGACGATCCGGGATTAGATCAAGACCTTGAGTTGCCTGAACCTCAGGACCTTGAAGATTCTCAATCGCCCTTAGAGCCTGCTGATTTAACCGAACCTGGTGAAAATGAGGAAACCCAATCAGAGGAGCCTACTGTGGAAAACAGTACGGAAAACAATGAGTTAATCGAAACTGAAACCGGCTCAGATGAAGACGAACTTCTCAATTTTGATACGGATTTAATTCTGGATGATACTCAATCAATGACTGATGAACAACCTTCCAACGATTCAGATAATTTTTCGTTTGAAGACTCTCTTGAGAATTTTGATCAGCATGATGAACTGGATTTATCACTTTCAGACACTATTTACAATCCCGAGGACGGTGGGTCATCAGAATCAACTTCTCAGGACACTGAAGAAACCCTGAAGATACCACAAGATTCTCTATCTGAAGAAGACCAGCTTCAAGAAGATACTTTTTCCAATGAGCAAGCTCAAGAAAGCACTCAGATTAAAGAAACCGACAACCTGAACACTTCAGAACAGGATCTGAACCTTCTTGACGACAGCGACCAGGATAGTTTTTCAGAATCACTGGAAAACCTTTCACTTGAAGATGAAACAACAGATACGCTTGATGACTCAGAACATGAAAACATCACACAAACTCAGACAGATCAACTTCCCGAACTTGATAACGATATCCTCAATGATAACAACCTGATTTTGGATGAGGGTTTTGAACTTGAAGAAACACCAATAGAAAATTCGGAATCCACCCAATCAGACAAACCTTCCTTTGAGCCTGATGATATACAACAAGTCTTTTTAGAAGAAGCTCATGAATATATTGAAAAGCTCAATGCCGATCTTCTGGCTCTGGATAAACAAGCCGATACGCTTCAGCCAGAGCTTGTAAACCAGGTATTAAGAGGTTCGCATACCATCAAAGGCTCGGCTGCCATGGTTCAGCTGACCAACATCAGCGAACTGGCGCATAAAATGGAAGACTCTCTGCAGGTTGTGCGCGATAAAGACTTACCAATTCCAAGGGTTCTCATAGACGTTCTGTTCCAATCCGCTGATGCTATTTTAAGCATGCTTCAGAACTTTAGACAAACCGGCAGTGATAAGTCTGGTGATCACTCCCAACTCATAGAAACCCTGGTGTTTTACTCAGAACAACTTCAGAGCGAAGGACGCATCACCCAAATTGATGTACCTTCAAATGAGGCTGATAGCCAAGAACAAACCGACTTTGAACCAAATGAGATTCAACAGGTTTTTCTTGAAGAAGCCAAAGAGTATGTTGAAAAGCTCAATGCCGATTTACTTGAACTTGATAAAAATGCCAATACCCCACAGCCAGAGCTAGTAAACCAAGTATTAAGAGGTTCGCATACCATCAAAGGCTCGGCTGCCATGGTTCAGCTCAGTCAGCTCAGCGACCTGGCCCATAAAATGGAAGACTCCCTTCAGATTGTTCGGGATAAAAATCTGAAAGTCCCCTCCTTACTGATAGATATTCTTTTCAAATCGGTAGATGCCATTTCAGAAATGCTCCAAAATTTCAGGCGTACCGGAAAAGACCATTACGAAACGCAAAAACTTCTTGTTGAAACCTTAAAATTCTATCAAAAACAACTGGAAGAAAAAGGTGATATCACTGAAGCCTATACCGCACAGGTTGAAACTGCCAAAGCTGAAGAACCGGCTAAAGGCCAGAAACCTGTTCAGCCAAGTGTTGCCGAACAAACTGTCCGTATTGATATTGCTGCACTGAACAATTTAGTTAACCTCTCAGCCGAGTTGGTTATTGCCCGTAACCGTCTTAATAATGAACTTGGCGCCGTTGAAAAATTAGCCACAAAATTTTTAAAGGAACGCCAATCTTTAAGCCAGATCAGCAAAAAAATTGGCGAAAGTGTAAAAAAGACCCCTAGAAAAAAAGATAATCAGGAGGAAGCTAACGAAGCAGAAAACACCGAAAAAGCAATTATTGAAAGCCAGGAACTTGAAGAACGCTCCGATGTACTGGAAGAATTCTCCGAGGGTGAATTTGATCGTTTTAGTGAATTTGATATCATTTCCCGCGATATAAAATCCAGCATGCTCAACTTTGAAGATTCCATCAAGGAACTTCGCGATTTCTCATCCTTCCTTAACCAGAATATTGTTAAAGTATCGACCATTGCTAACGATCTCAACCGGGTAATTGTAGACATGCGCATGGTACCGGTTAAGCAGATGTTCATCCGCTTCAGCCGGTCGGTTCGAGATATCGCCAAATCTCAGAACAAAAAGATCAACTTTACCACCGAAGGTGAAGATACCAAGTTAGATAAAATGGTGATGGAAGAGGTGATTGAACCGATGATGCATATTGTCCGTAACTCTATTGGTCATGGCATCGAATCGCCTGAAAACCGATTGGAATCCGGCAAACCCGAAGAAGGCCAGGTATCATTAAAAGCTTACCAAAAAGGTAATCGTGTGATTCTGGAGGTGGATGATGATGGTGCCGGTATTTCGGTTGAAAAAGTTAAAAAGAAAGCCCTGGAAAAGCATCTGATCACAAAAGAGGAAGCTGAACAGATGACCCCGGAAGAAGCAACCAGTATTATCTTTAAACCCGGTTTCAGTACTGCCGAAAAAGTAACCTCGCTACATGGACGAGGTGTGGGTCTGGATGTTGTCCATAATACTATCCGAAAACTTAAAGGCTTTGTCAATATCGACTCCAAGGAAGGCGTGGGCACAAAGTTCATCATTTCGTTGCCTCTTACTCTGGCCATTAGCGATGCCTTGCTGGTAGAAGCTGAGGGTTATACTTATGCCATTCCGCTTGATATGGTCTTTGAAACGGTCAACTTCCCTTCAGAATATATTGAGCACGAAGATGATAAGCGCTTTATTGAGATTCGTGGTGATCGATTTGAACTGGTTTATCTGAACGACTTGCTTGGTTATGAATCCGACGTGCTTCATTTTAAAGCCACGTTGCCTGTAGCCGTAATTGAGCTTGAAGATAAAAAAGTAGCTGTTGGTGTTGAAAAGCTGTTTGGTAAAGAAGAGATTGTTGTTAAAGCACTTGGCTCGCACCTGAGAAACGTAAGAGGTGTTATCGGAGCCACCATTCGCGGCGATGGCCAGGTAATTCTGATTTTAGATATGAATTTCCTTTTGAGTCCCGAAGAACAAAAAGGCAAAGATCTCTATGTTACCATTGAGAAATCAGAAACCGAAGAGATTGATGAAAGTGCGCCTAAACTGCCGGAACGCACCAAACGCAAACGTAAGTCTGAAAAGATCTGCGTCTTAGCCGCTGATGATTCACCAAGTGTAAGAAAGTATATTCAATCTGTTCTTCATCAACACGATATTGATGTAATCAGTGTGGATGATGGTTTAAACGCTCTGAATAAACTTCCTACATCCAATTGCGATATTATTGTTACAGACCTTGAAATGCCCAGAATGAACGGGTTTGAGTTGGTTTCTGAGGTTCGTAAAATGCCGCAGTACAATGAAGTCCCTATTGTGATTGTTACAGCGCGTGCAGGCGATAAACACAGACGTAAAGGTATTGAACTTGGAGCAAATGCCTTTATAAATAAACCCTTCGATCCGACTCAGTTGGTTGAAACCATAGAGAGTTTTGTTTCATAATTTATTTGGGCTAACTCTCTCAACATTTATTTGTTTTTTCTATGGCAATCTCCGAAAGCAATACCAGAGATCAGAGCATTGGTGAAGCCTCCATTCTGTTGTGCCAGATCAACGGTAAATTGTTTGGATTTCCAGCCAGTCAGGTTAAAATTATAACGGAATTTACCTCTAAGGACAGTTCTGTTATTTTAGAGCCAAATATTGGGTCAATTAAGTTATCGGATAGTAAAATACCCTTGTTTAATATTTCTGGCTTTTTGGAATTGAGCCCTACTTTAAAGCTTGATAAATATTCTTCAATTATCGTATCCTTTGATGGGAAATCTTTTTTTGCCCTTTTAGCTGATAACATTTTGGGCGTGGTAGACATTGAAACATTTTATCAAATTCCAAAAATAAGTGTCAAATACCAGGATATATACTCATCATTATTTTACTTCAGGGACAAGTTAATTTTATTGCTCAATCTTGAGCAGATATTTAAACGAATCATTTCCAAAGAGAGGCTTCGGGGCCACCTTTAACCTGACATGTATCAATTTTTAGTTATTCGCATTGGAAGGTACTTTTTTGCAATGCCCTCAAAACATGTGAGGCGCGCTATGCCGGTGTTGCCTCATCAACCCATACCGTTGCTTAAATCGCTGGTTTTGGGGCTTGTTTTCTACAACAAGCGTTTTATACCAAAAATCGCCCTGGATACTTTGCTGGATCTGGGCTTGTATAAAAGTTTTACAGAACTCAGTTCCGATGCCACATTGATTATTGAAATTGATGGAAACACATTTTGCTCAACCGTTAATGATGTTGATACAATTGTCAATATTAATGCTGAAGACATTGTATCGGTTGAGGAATCACCGGAAGTGAGCAATGAAATTTTTCCCGTTAAAACCTATTTAAAAGGTTATTTTGAGATGGATAAAAAGTTTATCTATATATTAGACATTGCAAAAATTTATATGGATTGTTTTGAAACAACCGATACCTAATTCAAATTAGTTATAACCCATGACATCGGCAGAGACTGCTAAAAAGAAGCGACAAATCTTAGTCGTGGATGATGAACAAAGCATTGGCATTGGTATTCTGAAAATGCTCAACCTGGAGCCTGATACCAAAGCTGTTCATGCACTCAATGGTGAACAAGCCCAGGAAATTCTGGATCAGGAACCATTCGATCTGGTGATCACGGATATTCGAATGCCGGGTATCAATGGTATTGACCTGTTAAAACATGTCAGAAGCCACTTCCCCAATATCGGTGTCATAATCATGACCGCCTATGGCTCACCAGAAGTACAGGAAGAAGCCTCAAGGCGTGGGTCGTTGTACTACATCGAAAAACCGTTCGATCTGCAAAAACTCCAAAGTATCATAACGGACTTTTTCAACAAGAAAGAACAAAGTTCCGAGCAACCTAAGTCTGATGCCGATAGCGATATCCAGGGAATCATACCAGGCCTGCAACTCATGGATGTTGTTCAGATGAATTGCCTGTCCCGTATGACCTGTACGTTGCTTATCAAGAATACAGATGAAAACAAACAGGGCATCATTTGTTTTAAACGTGGTGATATCAACCATGCCGAAACCCATACCGCATCAGGGTCTCGTTCCGGTAAAGATGCGTTTTTCGAGATAGCCTCATGGAGTGGTGGCAGTTTTGATACCCTGTCTGAAGTCCCGGACACAGTCACCATTGTAGATAACTGGGAACAGCTCTTGATTGAATCATTAGCGCATGTCAAAGAGGAAGACAAATCAGATAATACCTCTACCCAGAAACCCAAGGTACAGACCGAAGATACCCAGCAAAACGAATCGGGTGATACGAGCAAGATGCTGGATCGAATTATGAGTTCAGCTTCAGCAGACGCTGTATTTATTATTACACATGATGGATTTGTTATAGATAAGCGGCTTAAATCCGACAAGTTGGATCTGGATAAATCCAGTGATCATATTTCCAAAATATTGCCAAATATCAAGGAAGTCAGCCAGGCCATACATGGAGGAAGTCTCAATGAGTTCAACCTCAGGTATCAGAACAGTACCATGATGGTTCGAAATGTTGAAAGCAGTGATTTGATGATTATTGTGATCTCGCCATCAGATGTTGCTTCCGGAAACATGTACCAGGCTATTGAACGGGAATCTGAAAATCTCAAGAAAATCATTTAAGTGGCTTTTTTATTAGACTCTTTTTTTTTTAATTTGACTTTGGCTTAAGAACTGCCCATTAGATCACATTTTCAGCATGGAACCAAATTTTAGTGACGTTATTTCTGAGTTCAAAGATCTGGATTCAACCAAAGGGATTATGATCATTGATACCCAGGGTTTGGTGATGGCTAGTTCTTTTCAGGATGAGTCTTTTTCAGATTTTGCAGCACCCCTTTATTTAAAGCTCATATCATCTATTCATACCAATATGAAAGAGTTAGATGAAACAACTAACCAGGTCTGTTTGGTTATGAATGATAAGCTAATTTTAATCCAACCTGTTTTTGATCTCATTTTAATTGTCTATACTGAAAAACAGAATCTGGATGCATTGCAACAGAAAATAAAGTCAGCTGTACTTCTCTTGCAACAAATCAGCAAGCACGAAATTTAAACTCACAAAAACAGTAATTACAATGGCAAATATTAATTACGCTAATAAAGAAATCATTATAAAAATTGTTTATTACGGCCCGGGTATGAGTGGTAAAACCACCAACCTTCAGGTGATTCACCAGATGGTGCCTCAAAAAGCCGCCAGTAAAATGATTTCATTAGCTACTGAACAGGATCGAACATTATTCTTTGATTTGTTGCCACTTTCATTGGGTTCTGTAAAAGGTTTCAACACAAAGTTCCAGCTCTATACCGTTCCGGGGCAGGTCTATTACAACACAACCCGAAAATTAGTTTTAAATGGTGTTGATGGTGTGGTTTTTGTTGCCGACTCTCAGAAAGATAAGATGGATGAAAACATAGAGAGTTTAAACAATCTCAAAGACAACCTTGAAGAATACGGTATTGATATGACTAACTTTGCTGTTGTGCTTCAGTACAACAAACGCGATTTGCCAGAACTATATACAATTGAGGAACTTGAAAGTAAATTAAACCATTACGGATTCCCTTATACAGAAGCCGTAGCAGTTAAAGGTACCGGTTTAATGGAAACACTAAAGCTAATTAGTAAATTAACACTGGCTCGTATCGGGCAAAAAGCAGGTACTTCAGCACAAAAGCCTGCATCGCAGCCTCAGCAACAGCAGCCAACTTCAAATTCGCAGGATCCGCAGAAAAGCAGTGAGTTCTTCAAAAACCTCATGAACAAGATGAACAAATAAGAACTCGTGTTTGATCTCAGAACAAAATTAAAAAAGCGAAGCCATTAGAGCTTCGCTTTTTTTTAGTTATTGGTCAGGTAGAACTGTACAATTTCCACATTCTTGCTGGTATCCAGAATAACTTCAAATACTTCTTTGTGTAATTGCATCCGCTGTTGAAGTAACACTATTCTTTGATTAAGATTATCTAACGCAACATGCAACATGGGTATGAGCGAGGTTTGTGGCAATAGCTTATAACGCTGGGTTTTTAAACCGAGTCTCACTGCCAGTGTCAAAAGCTCATTTGAGGTATGGGTGATCTTTTTTCCTTCGGCAATCATTTCCTGAATAGCCTCATATGCAGCTTCGTTGGTGCCGTAATTCAAGATAGCGATCAGGTCTGAAATCGTTTGAGCTGATTGATCCAGTTTGTCGACCAAATGCTTATAATATGTCAGCTCAATGTTTATGTCTTCAACGATCAACCTGGACATGGCGTATTTTACACTTAGATCATGTATTTTCTTAGCATATAGACCAATCTGTTCTATTTCCCCTGATTGTGTTTCCACAATATCCAGGGTTTGCTCCTGTACGTTTGTATTAATGCCCGGGATCCCACGTATAAAATCAACAAAATTAGCGCCGGCAACTGCACCCGCAGTCATTTTCAGGCCATCATCCATCTCACCCATTGCTACCGCTCCACCTGCGCCTGCCGCAGCCAAATCAGTGATACCTTGCAACCAGCAATACTCGGCCTGCTGAGGAATCGGGAACTGCCATATTGCGGTATCCAACTGAAAAACAGCCGAAAGATCTTCGTTGTCCAAATCGCGTACCAATGTGGTTAAAAAAGAAGTGGTGTTATTGGAGTAGGACTTTAACGCATCGTAATAAGACGCCGCAATATCTGATAACACCTTCTGCTCGGCTTGCTTGGCATTACGGTTTGTATATTGTGGCGCCCGTCCCATCACACGGCGCAAAGACTGAACAAATTCTAAATCTAGTTTGAATATCTCGATAACCCTGGCGCTCTGCTTAAAGGCCTGCTGATCTGCCGATGTCCAATCTGAGGCATTGCTGCAGGTTGGGTAAAAGATCAACATTGCACATCCTAATAAAAGCAGTAAATATTTCATGGCTTTTTTGGTTTTTGTTAAATCTTGCGGGTGCTCCAAATACCCGTCGGGCATCGTTTTGTTAAAATTTGTTCAAATTTGCTTCCCTTGAGAAATACTATCGGAATCTAACAAATCAAGTCGTATATTCCCTAAATCCTAATACTGTATTAATACCTTTCTAATTTTAAACGATTTCAACTTATGAGCACAGATGGTCTCAACAGAACGGTGACAACTGATATTGAAGGCGTTCTTGGAAATGAAGCCAAAGATCTCCTGGAATACAAAGCGAAAGTATCCAGTGACGATTTACATTTACCCGGCCCCGATTTTGTAGATCGTGTCTGGATCAACAGCGATCGTTCGGTTAATGTCCTTCGCAATCTCCAAACAATTTACAACACCGGACGATTATCCAATACCGGTTATCTTTCAATTTTACCTGTGGATCAGGGTATTGAGCATTCTGCCGGCGCCTCTTTTGCACCAAATCCGATTTACTTTGACCCTGAAAATATTGTAAAATTAGCTATTGAAGGTGGATGTAATGCAGTAACCTCTACACTTGGCGTACTTGGAACTGTTTCAAGAAAATATGCCCACAAAATTCCATTTGTTTTAAAGCTCAATCATAACCAACTGATGACCTACCCCAATCAGTTTGATCAAATCATGTTTGCCGAAGTTGATCAGGCTTTTGAAATGGGTGCGGTTGGTGTTGGTGCTACCATTTATTTTGGCTCTGAAGAATCTTCACGCCAGATCATTGAGGTTTCTGAAGCATTCAAGTATGCTCACGATCTTGGTTTAACCACAATTCTCTGGTGCTACCTGCGTAACCCAAACTTTAAAACCAAAGAACGCGACTACCACGTGGCGTCTGATTTAACCAGCCAGGCTAACCATCTTGGTGTAACCATTCAGGCTGATATTATCAAGCAAAAAATGCCGGAAACCAACAATGGATTTGTTGATCTCGGTTTTGGTAAAACCCATAAAAACGTGTATTCCAAACTGACCACCGACAATCCAATTGATTTAACCCGTTACCAGGTTATGAACTGTTACATGGGACGATCAGGGTTGATCAATTCAGGCGGTGCTTCAGGCTCAAACGACATGTTTGATGCGGTTAAAACAGCTGTTATCAACAAACGTGCTGGTGGAATGGGATTGATCACCGGACGAAAAGCCTTCCAGAAACCTTTGGACGAAGGTGTTAAGATCCTGAACGCTATTCAGGATGTGTATCTCTCAAAGGATGTCACAATAGCTTAAAGTTTACTTGACACATGCCATTTTAAGAGCACTCCCAGGAGCGCTCTTTTGTGTTTAAGCATTTTCTGCTGTGGGAATATCGGGTTTCATGCCAATAATCGGGTAAATGTTATTAGCGAACTGGGTTACATTTTGCAGCATGGTTGGCTCTTTGGCAGCCATCATTTTCAAGCGTTGTTTTAATAATGAATCCTCACAATAGCTGCAATCCACACGCCTCCAGATTGGTAATACATTCCCTTCAATCCACGCCCAGCGATCTTCTGGATTGGTTACACTTTTCTGTCCGGAAAGTGTGCTGACATTTCCAAAATGTTCACTAAAAGAAGCCATATTGTTCTGGCCATCGTCTAATGCACCGGTAAAATCGAGTGTGCTGCCAAAAGAAACGATCACTTTACCGGTCGGGCTTATGCGATCAAAAATGGGTTGCAAAGTGTTTAGCTGTTCATGCCGCAGCAATTTCACATTACCTTCACCAATAAGTGCCCAGGCTTCTTCATCTTTTGGTCCGGCCTGTAACTTACGCGCGCCTTCATCAATCATTTGAAAGCCTTTAAGCATGTATTCTTTTTCATTTTCAGAAACATTTTGTTCAACCTCTTTAATACCGCAATCCACATATGCTGCGTGTGCCCAGGCAATATCATTGAAAATTTCATCATTGCCGTTTTTGATCTCAGTCAGGTCGTTGAGGAGTAACTGACGGGTGGCGTAATCATGCAAAGCAACCGGTAAGGCCACCAGAGCATGAACCGCATGTGTGTAGAGGTTCCTGAGACTTGACAGAAGATCTTCGGCTGGCTTTTCTTCAGTTTGACCCATCATTTGATCCGGACCGGAAAGTAACTCGGCAAACGCCAACGCTACCCCAACCTGGTAGGAAGCAAACGCAGCCATACCTGCCCATTTCAGCTGAGCTGGATAATCCAAATACCATTTGGCATACATAGCTGTAATGGCTTTGTTGCGTTCAATGATCTGAGATTTCGGTGGAAATTGACTCTCTAACTGCCTGCGCCATTCATCCTTACTTTGTTTCATACTTTGTGCGATTGAGGTTTGAGAAAGTACTTCTGATTACATTGATCCGTTTTGTGAGCGTCTGAAGTAAGTGAGAGCAAGGTAACTCATGTACCCAATACCATGCAGAATGGCCTGTTCATCCAGATCAAATTTGGATGAATGAATATTATGAACAATACCTTTCTCAGGATTACTGACACCGAGCTGCCAAAACGAACCCGGTACATGCTTTAAAAAGTTTGAAAAATCCTCTGCGGCCATGAAAGGTTCAGCATGCAGAGTAGCACTTATTCCCATATACTCCTGTGAAGCTCTGAAGGCAAATTCTGTGGCATTGTCGTCATTGACAACAGCAGGGAACCCTTTACGGATCTCCAATTCGGCATCAACGCCAAATGATTTGGCCGTATGCTCCACGATCTCCTGCATGCGCCGATGGCCCAGAACACGAACCTCTTCGTTCATAGTTCGGTATGTTCCCATTAGTTTTACTTCATTGGGGATCACGTTAGTGGCACTTCCTCCATTTATAGCCCCAATGGTAAGCACGGCAGGTTCATAAGGTGGGAAATTACGACTGATAATAGTCTGAAGGTTCATGACCATCTGGCAGGCCGCTATAATTGGATCGGATGTTTTATGCGGCGCCGAGGCATGTCCGCCGTTGCCCTGAACGGTAATATAAATTTCATCGGCAGCAGCCATCATCGGGCCGCTTACAAACCCGATCTGGCCAACTGGGATTTGTGGAATGCAATGCTGTCCGTAGATCACATCGGGTTTTCGGTCTTTAAAAATCCCATCATCTATCATAGCCTGAGCGCCGCCCGGAGCAATCTCCTCTGAAGGCTGAAAAATGAACTGGACATCACCGGCTAACTCGTCGGAAAGAGACGATAAAATTTTGGCTGTGCCCAGTAACATTGCCGTATGGGCGTCATGACCGCAGGCATGCATTTTATTTGGCGTAAGCGAGCAGAAATCGTGCGAATTTTCCTCGCTCATCGGCAAGGCATCCATATCGGCACGAAAAGCAAGCAGCCGTTGATCATGATCAGGTGCTTGCCCATTTAGCATTCCCACAACACCGGTTTTAGCAACACCTTTTTGAGCAGGTATTCCGCAGGCTTGTAAATAATCCGATACAACCGAAGCTGTTCGGGTTTCTTCAAAAGCCAGCTCCGGATGGCGATGGAGATCGCGGCGAATGGCAACTATTTCCTCAAAAATCTGTTTGCTTAACTCTTGAACTGCTGCTTTGAGCTGCTCATGGGTTTTTAAAGCCATAAATCTGAATTTAGTCTTGATGAAGTTTCTAACAAGATATGAAAAACCGCTTTGAGTCGTTTAATAAAAAAGCCCAACAGTTTGTTCTATTGGGCTTTAAGTATAAAGTCTTATTCAGACATTAAATTTCAAGATATTTCATGAATTCCTGGGCTTTGAACGACATGTCGTCCAGGAAATTAACAGTGCTGGCCGAAGAGTAGCTTACAGGATAGCCTAATTTCTCCAGGGTATTCTGCAATCTGAACGGCTCCTGAGTTTGTAGTTTACAAGTAACGATCTGGGCTGATGCATTTGATTTTGATGGCCTGGATGTCATGCTGAGCACCTGCGCGTCATTTTGCTCGATCACTTTTATCATCTCAGACAACCTGAAATGCTCGATTGGCACTTCAAACTCAAAAACGGTTCCTTCTTCGAGTACCCTGAATATATCGCTAAGTTCATCAACGAGATCTTCTTTATAGACCACGCCAATGTAATTGTCTTTTGAATCGATAACCGGTAAAAAGCAATAGGGCACATTATCGAAGTTTTTCAGGATTTCGTAAGCATGGATATCTAACCTGGCGTATATCGGTTTTTCAAGTTCAAGAGTCTGAACTTTATTTTCAGGTGAGGTTTTACCTTCTTGAAGGTGGTATTCGATATCTGAGGTTAGAATTATTCCCAGCAGTTTATTGTCATGAACTACAGGGAGCCCTTCAACACGAAGCTCACGCAAGATCTGGAGTGCTTCCTGGAGGGTATTTTCCAGTGATATGACCGGAATGTTTTTATGTACAACTCTTTTATTCATCTCGCCCTCTTTATTCTAAATGGTTCTTCCTCTAAGATGAATATTAAAAACTAACCTCAATAAAAAATAAGTGGCTTATTAAGATTAAACAACCTCCAACTTATCTACACGACGCTGATGGCGTCCACCTTCGAAGGAAGAGTCAAACCAATTTTTTAAACACGATTTTATCTCAGAATCGTTCATAAATCGCGCTGCAAAACACATAATGTTGGCATTGTTGTGCTGGCGTGCCAAAGATGCAATTTCCGGGTTATATACCAGCGCTGCACGGATGCCTTTAACTTTGTTGGCTGCAATGGATACACCAACACCGCTGCCACATATCAATATACCCTGGTTGCTTTTCTGATTAGCAACTGAAGAAGCAACTTTTTGGGCAAAATCGGGATAATCAACTGAATCCTCGGTAAATGGCCCGAGGTCGATTGTCTCATAACCATTTTCTTCGAGCCATGATTTTATCATGGCTTTTTTGCTCACTCCGGCATGATCGGAACCTAATGCAATTTTCATGTTTGTTTATGTATTGGTTTAGTTAATTAGTTTGTCCTGTAATTAAAAACTCCTGGCTGTTGCAAGGTTCAGTACCATCCCCGGTGATCTTGGCAAATGACCCGTCAGAATTCAAATGCCAGGCTTTTTGGTTGTCTTTAATCATAATATCCAGATCGGCCTTAATCCGGGCCTTTAAGTCGTCCTCTTTTACCGGGTAGAGCACTTCAACACGCCGGTCAAGATTGCGTTGCATCACATCGGCACTGCCCAGATACACTTCATCCCTGCCATTGTTATGATAATAAAATACACGACTATGCTCCAAAAAGCGTCCCACAATACTGATCACTCGAATTGTCTGGCTTGTTCCTTCTATACCTGGTTTTAACATACAAATACCCCGAATGATCAGATCAATTTTCACACCTGCCTGAGAGGCTTTGTAAAGAGCCCTTATGGTTTTAATATCCACCAGTGAGTTACATTTTATGATGATCCGTCCATTCTGATGTTTTTTATGATGCTCTGTTTCACGTTTGATCATCTCAATCAACCGCTTCCTGGTATTATAAGGAGACACGATCAGCTCGCGGTAGGCTTTCTGCTTGGAATACCCGGTTAAATAATTAAATACATCCGAGGCATCGGCTGTCAGCTTTGGATCGCAGGTGATAAAACTATAATCGGTATAGATCTTGGCGGTTGATGGGTTATAATTTCCTGTTCCTAAATGTACATAGCGCCTCAGTCCGCTGGCTTCGCGGCGAACCACGAGGGCAACTTTGGCATGAACCTTTAAACCAATCAACCCATAGACCACATGAACCCCAACTTTTTCGAGTGCTCTGGCCCATACAATATTATTCTCTTCATCAAATCGGGCTTTCAGTTCCACTAAAACGGCCACCTGTTTGCCACGCTCAGCTGCTTCAATTAATGCTTTAACAATAGGTGAATTATCCCCGACCCGGTACAGGGTTTGCTTGATGGCCAGAACATCCGGATCTTCAGCTGCCTGCTGAATAAAATCCACCACCGGCTGAAACGAATCAAACGGATGATAAAGCAGAATATGCCGGCGTTTAACTTCATCAAAAATACTCAGCTGGCCTTCAAATGGGTTTTTAGGTACAAACGGCTCATCCTTCAGATCCGGACGGTTAAGCTTCATAAGCTCAATAACACTTGTCAGGTTCAGGGCCCTGTTAATCTCATAGACTTTTCGCTCCTGCACCCTGAGATTATCCATTAAAATATGTTTAATGTAGGGTGGCATGCCGGGGTTGACATCCATACGAACCACGGTGCCGTAACGGCGTTTGCGAATGCCCTGCTCAATGGTTTCCAGAAGATCGCCCGCTTCATCCTCTTCAATCTCGATATCAGCATCTCGAATCACACGAAAAGGATGCACTTCTTCTATGGTCATATTAGGAAAGAGCTTATCAAGATTGCCAACTATCACATCTTCCAGCCAAATCAAGCCGGTCTCACCATTTTCAAGCTCAGCACCCTTGATTTTGTCTAAACGAACCAGTCTTGGTAAGGTATTGGGAACTTTAACACGGGCAAATTTCGACTGCTCGCTCGTGTTGTCCTTAAGCTGTACCGCCAGCGAAAGTGAGAGGTTTGAGACATACGGGAACGGATGGCCGGGGTCGAAAGCAAGCGGTGTTAAGACCGGAAATATCTCGGCATCAAAAAACTCGTCCAGTGCCGACTTTACCTTGCTCTTCAAATCCTTATAATTCAGAAACTCAATCCCCTGTTTTTTCAGTAATGGGATCAGATCATCGTAAAAACAACGGTTACGCTCTTTAAGCATGACTTCCGTGCGGGTTTTGATCATATCAAGCTGATCTATCGGGCTTAATCCATCGATGGAAAGATCTTTTATTCCGGCTTCATACTGGCTTTCTAAACCAGCCACACGGATCATGAAAAATTCATCGAGGTTGGAGCTGAAAATGGAGATAAATTTTACCCGCTCCAACAAGGGATGAGAATCAGTTTGAGCCTCGTTTAACACCCGCTGATTAAATTCCAGCCAACTCTGCTCGCGGTTGATAAAAAAATCAGGATCTATGAACTCTTCATTTGGTTCTGCTTTCGCCGGAGGTTCAGGCAAGTCTGTTTCTTTAAATACTTCGTTCGACATATGTGGGATGTGTTGTTTGGTTCGGTTGTTTAAATCTTATCGCGTGTTTCTTCCCGGCATGCAATCACCTTTGATTCTGTTACAATTCCATCCAGCGGGATATCTTTATGCTCTTGAGAATAAACGCTTGGAACGAAATTTACAACCTGAAAATCAAATGCAAGGCCTATTTTAACGGGTTTGCATGATTTTTGTGTTAAATCAGCAAAATACCGGTCATAATACCCTTTGCCATACCCTAAGCGGTTTCCTTTTCTATCAACGGCTAAAAGTGGTAACAAAACCACATCCGGCAAAAGTCCGGAAATTGATGGTGGCAATGGTTCTTCAATCCCCCATTTCGACTTCCTGTAAATGGTTTGGGATGTGACCTCTACACTAATGAGATTGCTATTTTGGATTACCGGCACCAAAACTCTTTTTTTTTGGTGAAATAACCAGTTTAAAATCACCCTGGTTTTAACTTCTCGTTTTTCTTCAGAGCCAAGAAACACATGCACCACATTCGCCTGCTGTATTGCAGATAAATGCCTCAGCCTGAGATATATATCCTGGCTGTAGCTTGCGTACAAACTCTCTGGCAATGTTTTTCGCAAGGCCTGGATATTATGCCGGATAGACTGTTTTTCGGCTTGTACGTCAGGCTCAACCATGTTGGCAATAATTATTAAGAATGTTTATACAAGCAGGTAATTTATTAATTTAGTGGGTAAAATCGTTAAACCGCTCATGGCATACATATCTTTAGAAGGTGAAAATATTCGCGTTGGCAGTATTTACGGGCTTTGGAAAACATACCCGAAGCATGCCAGCGAGATGAGAAAGCTGGAAAAAAAAGAAAAAGCCCCTGTAGTTTTTTCAGATGATCCGGTCGTGTTTTCCAAACCGGCTGCTTCTTTGATCCATTCAGGCCAAAGCATCAGAATACCCCGGGTAAATGAAAAGGCCATCAGCCAGAATCTGCAGTTTGAAGTTGAGTTGGTTTTGCTGGTTGGAAAAGCAGCAAGTGATATTAACCTCCCGGAGGCGTTAAGCTGCATCTCAGGCTACGGGGTTGGTTTGGATATGACCCTGAGAGATTTACAAACCGAAGCCAAAAAAAACGGCCTGCCATGGCTGGTTGGTAAAGGCTTTAAAACGTCAGCAGTTGTCTCAGATTTTGTAAGATTTTCCAGGCACGATCCAACCCGGTTAACGCTCGAGTTACTGAAAAATGGAATTCAAAAGCAGTATGCAAAAGTCAGTGAAATGGCATATTCACTTGAATTTTTAATATCTTATTTATCAAAGTTGTTTGACCTGGAGCCCGGTGATCTGATCTTTACCGGGACGCCTGAGGGCTCTGCACAATGCTCTTCGTCGGATGTTCTCGAGGCTGCTCTTTATGTTAATCAGACTGACGAATCGTTAACCAATAAACACGTGGCATTGTGCCAGCTTAAAACACAGGTGTCCTGATTTTTCAGGAGAATGTTTTTTTTATATGAATAAGTTTGAAAAATATGAATGCGAAGAATTCGGATGTGAAGATGAAATAGCATCCGACGATCAATCCTTAACCAAGAAAAAGAAGCCATTCTGGAAAAACTACAAAATGCTGCTTCTGGCCTGGGTTGTTATTTTAATTCTGGTTGAAGTAGGATTGTATTTTAATGTCAATAAAGTCATTATCGGTAATGTGGTTTTTTTATTCGGGCTGCTTTCTTATGCGTTTACCGGATTAATTTCTTTATTGGGCTTTATTCCATTTGTGGGTCCGTTTATTGTAAAAGTCCTTGGAATTCCCTTTGTATGGTTACTTAACGGTATTGGTTATGTGGTTTCACTCATCGCCATTCGACGCGGTTACAGCAAGGATGTCTTAACCTATCGCGGCTTTACGGTAGCTGTCATGATAGGTATTACCATTGGGTATATATTAGGTAAGTTTATTTAATTTATCCGAAGTACAACCCAGGCAGAGGGTTTATATTGCCTAACAACTTTTTTACGCCTTAAGCCATTTTGTATGAATTAAATCTATTATTTTAAAGAAATCATCAAAAAGCCATCATAACACTTTTCGTGATGATTATGTGATGAAAATTGGCTAAGCTTTGGTATATCAACAGGAAAGCATATACATTGTACTGCTTTCACGTTGTTTGCTAATTAACATTAATCATGGCAAATACATCCAGTCCAAATCTCAAGCTTTCACTTAACGAAAAAACAAAGCTTATAACACCTTACGCCTACGACCGGCTCAAAGAGCAAATCAGCAGCGTTTGGTTAATTATCACCTACCTGATACTCTTCCAGCTTATTGTTTTACGCATACCCCTGGTCGATGCTCTGATGATCGGGACCGGTATTTCGGTGGTTATTATTGGTCTGATGTTTTTTATGGAAGGTCTGGTACTGGGCTTAATGCCTTTTGGCGAAACCATAGGCACTCTTCTACCCCAGAAAACGGGTCTGCCTCTTATTCTGATGTTTGCTTTTGTGGTTGGTATGGGCGCAACCTTTGCCGAACCAGCCATTGCTACCCTTCAGTTAGCCGGCAAATCCATTGATCCGAATCAAACACCACTGCTTTACGACCTGCTCAATCAGTATTCATGGCAATTGGTTGTGTCGGTAGGTATTGGTGTAGGGATTGCTGTTATTTTTGGTGTGTTGCGGTTTCTGTATGATTGGTCATTGAAAATATTGATCTATCCATTGGTGATTGTATTGGCTGTTCTGACCATTTTTGCTCATTTCAACGAGATTCTTCATCCCATTATTGGCCTGGCCTGGGATTCCGGTGCAGTCACGACCGGCCCTGTAACGGTTCCCCTTGTTCTGGCACTTGGCATTGGTGTATGCCGGATCGTAGGTACCGCCAACAGCGGCAGTGCCGGTTTTGGAATTGTAACTCTGGCCTCATTATTTCCAATTATTGCCGTTTTAACCCTTGGCTATTTCCATTACTTTACCGGCGATTACAGTATTAAAGTTCTCCCTCAACAACACACCAGTTCAAGCTCAAAAACAATCACAGAAAAGAAAGACCTGCACGGGATTTCCAAAAACGAGTATGAGGCGTTTATCAATACCGGCCAGGTACCTGAAGATGCCAACCTGATCTTTGAAGGCAAAAAAGAGTTTTCAGATGGTAAGATCATTATAACCGATCCCCAGATCATGATCACCAAAAAAGAGCGGGTAGGTCTTGTGGGTGAGAATATACGCTTTTGGAACCCCGATCTTTCCATAGTTGATAACCTTTTATCGGCGTTGATTGGCGCCATCAGGGCAATTTTACCTCTGGTGATTTTCTTCTGGCTGGTCCTGAAATTTATTCTCAAAGAAAAAATTGCGCATGCCGATGAAATAGCACTGGGCATTGGTTTTGCCCTCTTTGGCATGATGCTGTTTATGTCGGGCATCAACCTGGCACTTGATCCTTTAGGCTCCCAGGTGGGTAAGAATGTGGCCGCTTCATTCTCTTCGATAGAACCCTATGGGTTTCAGACAGCTATTGGCCCTCTTTTTGGCGAAGGTTTTGGCGGTGAGTTAGTGGCAATTTTATTTGCTTTTGTACTGGGTTACTCAGCAACCCTTGCTGAACCGGCCTTGAACGCATTAGGTGCAACCGTTGAAAAAATAACTGTTGGTGCTTTTAAAAAGGGGTTATTGATGCAAACTGTGGCCATCGGGGTAGGTGTGGGTATTGCCCTGGGAATTGCAAAAATGATCTACGACATACCGCTTACCTATTTGCTGATCCCACCTTACCTATTGCTGCTATTTATCACAATTATTTCCAAAGAAGACTTTGTGAACTTTGCCTGGGATAGCGCCGGGGTAACCACCGGCCCCATTACGGTTCCGCTGGTCCTGGCTATGGGACTTGGTATTGGCGGCGCAGTTGGTATTCTGGATGGATTCGGGGTATTGGCCATGGCCTCAGTAAGCCCGATTTTATCTGTTCTTATCGTTGGGTTAATGGTAGGAAATCAAAAATCCAAAGCCATTGAAGAACCTTCTGCTCAGTTAGAAAAAAGTGTAAGCGCATGACAGCACCACAATTTCAAAATCGTGACAACTACAGCTTAATCACTGCATTTGTCTACAAAGAGCATAGCAATGTTGTTGTGAAAAAGGCCATGGATGCCGGGGCCAGCATTGGTTCTTTGACCCAGGCCAGAGGTACGATCAAGCGCTCCAAGATTGGTTTTCTGCCGCGTCCGAATATCTCCCCTTCGCGCGATATCCTTCAGTTTATCGTAAAGAAAGACTCCGCAGAAAAAGTTTTTAATACCATTGTTTCAACTGCCAAGCTTGAATATTCCGGAGCAGGAGCAGCTTTTATTGCCGATATCGATAACCTTTGGTTTATCGGCGATGCAATCATAGAAAAAGATTCCGATGAGAAATCCTCCGGGCAGATCCAGTCTGAATTGACCAGCGACCTGGAACTTATCGCTTGTATTTCTCAGCGGGGCAAAGCTGATGACATTGTTGAAGCCTCCATTTCCCAGGGAAGCTCCGGGCCGGTAGTCACTTACGGATATGGTCGTGGCGTTCGCGATAAACTGGGTCTGTTGCGTATTGCCATCAATCCTGAAAAAGAAATTGTTTTTGTTGTTGTCACCAAGTATGAGCTGGATTCCATTTTTGAAGCCATGATCTCTGCCGGCAAATTAGATCGGCCGGCCATGGGCTTTATCTATCACATCCCTATCAGAAAAGGGCTCATAAACATTACCTCTTTTCAAAGCGGACAGTATTGGGCAGCGACCCGCGAGCAAATGATCAAAGCCATCGACGAATTAAAAGGCAACCAGCTTTGGCGGCAGGTCAGCACATCCACCAATGCCTTTCATATCCGAAACCGGACTTATCTGGAACAACTGGTCAATATCAGGGCTATAGTTCGAAGGGATCTGGGCGATCAGTATATTTTAAAAGTAATGGAAGCTGGTGCAAGTGGAGCTACGGTTTCGTTCGGTTACCTGATCGGCGGCGAAAAAGTTACCAGTATCCTGGGACGCAACATCGCCGATGAGCGTGAGATCATAGACATTATCATTCCTGAGAATAAAGTGACCGATGTGGTTGAAAGCTTAAAAGAAGTCACCATTGAAGTAGAGAGTAAAAATGCATTCTTTTATTCATTACCGGTACCAAAAGCATTTACCTATTTAGGAAGTTAGGAGATCAATCCAATCAAATGAGCACAATATTTAAAGACGCAACCATTATCAATCCGGCTGAAAAGCTCCATAAAAAAGGCTCCATAAAGCTTTCTGAAAATGGCGTTCTGGAAGCAATGGTTCTCGATAACTCTGATCTGGCGTCGAATGCCGATGATCAAATCATTGATTTTTCTGATGGGATTATCTGCAGTGGCTTATTTGATATGCATGTGCACTTTCGTGAACCGGGTTACGAATATAAAGAAACGCTTGAATCTGGCGCCCTGGCTGCTCGAGAAGGCGGATTTACCGGTGTGGCTATTATGCCTAACACCTCTCCACCCCTCGACACCCAGGCCATGGTCACGTTTATTAAAAGCAAATCCGCAAACCTGGCCGCTGATATTGAGGTTGTAGGCTGTATAACCGAGGGACGACAGGGTAAGAAAATTGCCAACTATGGTGAATTGCATGAGTCGGGTGTGTGTGCCCTCTCCGACGATGGTGATGCCGTGATGAATTCGCAAGTCATGAGAATGGCCATCGAATATGCCACCACCTATCAATTACCCCTGATTCAACATTGCGAAGACCACAACCTGAGCGCCCAGGGCAAAGTCTATGAAAGCCCCGAAGCAACTCTTCAGGGATTGCCCGGTATGCCTTATGCCACCGAATCCATCATATTAGCCAGAGACCTCTTGCTCTTGAAAGACTTTCTGGCAACCAAAGCCCTTGAGAGTCGGTTAAAACCACACTACCATGTGGCTCATATCAGCTCTGCGTATTCACTCGACCTTGTCAGGCAGGCTAAAAAAGAAGGTTTGCCCGTAACTTGCGAAGTTACTCCTCACCACTTTTCTCTCACCACACAAGATGTTTATGAAGCAAACTACAACGGCAACTTTTGCATGAACCCGCCGCTCGCCGACAAGGCTTCACAAACAGCAATTATAGACGCTATTATGGATGGCACTATAGATACCATTGCAAGCGACCATGCCCCACACGCCTGGCATGAAAAAAGTGGCGGTATTATGCAGGCCCCGTTTGGGGTTGTTGGCCTTGAAACCAGTGTTGGCTTAACTTTCAGCCAGTTGGTTCATAAAGAAAAGATCTCAGCTTACAGGGCTATTGAGATGCTCAGTTCAACACCTCGCCGAATTTTAGGCTTGCCACCTATTATATTAAACATTGGACACCCGGCTAATTTAAGCTTTATAAAACCAGATGAAACCTGGCAAGTAGATGCCAGCTCATTTAAAAGTAAATCCAAAAACACACCCTTCGATGGCTGGCGATTGACCGGTAAAGCGGTTGGCACTTGTAGCAATGGAAGAGTATTTTTAAATTTTGCCTAATCCCCATAAAATTTTTGACTTATGACTTGTTCAGAAAAATATATTGAAGTACTTCGTAATAACGATTTTAAAGTAACCATACCCCGTGTGAAGATTCTTGAAGTCCTGGACGCTTCTCTGGCACCCTTAACGGCTCAGGATATCCATAACCGCCTGGCTGAGCACGGCACCGATCTGGCAACCATCTACCGCTCGCTTAATAAATTCGTGGAAGTGGGCATTTTAAAGAAACTTGATTTTGGGGATGAGTATTCACGCTACGAATCTACCAACCGGGAACATCACCATCATATTATTTGCATAGAATGCGGAAAGATAGAACAAGTCCATTACTGCAATATCGAAAAAATGTCAGAGATCATTAAAAGAGATACAGGCTTTACGGTAATTGATCATGAAGTATTCTTTAAAGGAATATGTAAGGATTGTGCAAAAAAATAATCTACTGGTTTTTTAATCAGTTATAATCATCGTATATTGCGGTTTATATTTTATGAACCTGATATCTTTACTTTAAGATGGCAAAGAAGCAATCATTTGGTGATAAAGTCAAAGGAAAAAAGGATGGTAAATCCAAAACCATTAAGTTTGTATATTCGGTAAAGTCTGATAAAACCGGTCAGTGGCGTTTTTCCGAAAAATTTGTTCAGGTTGGACCTGAAGATGATGAAGCCACCGTTCTGGCTAAAGCCATGAAATAAAAGGCTATAGAAAAAGTTTAAAGGCGCTTCAAGCGCCTTTTTTTATGCTTTACGCCCTACCATCTAATTGATTAGCTATGCAACAAGATCATCCTGAACAAACCGAGTGGTTTGTTTCCTGGTTTCAACACCCCTTGTATTTAAAACTATACCAGCATCGCGATCGTAGTGAAGCCAAAACCACCATCGAAACCCTTTTAAAACTCACGGGCATCAAACCGGGTTCCGAGGTCTTGGATGTTGCCTGCGGCGCCGGAAGACATGCCGTAGAACTGGCCAAATCGGGTATGGAGGTTTGGGCCAACGACCTCTCGGAGTTTTTGATCATGGAAGCCAAAGCGCTTTCAAGTAAATCTGGCACCAACATCCAATTCTCCCAAATGGATATGCGGCACCTTGTGCTTCAAAAGACATTTGACCTTGTGGTGCAACTCTTTACCAGTTTCGGGTATTTTAAAACCCGGGCCGAAGATGAAACCGTGCTCGAACATGTTCATAGTGCTTTAAAACCTAAGGGGTGGTACGTGCTTGATTTTTTTAATGCCCATCATGTTCAAGAAAATCTGGTGCCCTGCACTAAAAAAACGTTCGAGGATCTCACCATCACCGAAACCCGATGTATTGATCAGGAGTGCGTTAAGAAGACCATCACGATTAAGGGCGGCATGGAAACCCTCTCTTTTTCCGAATCTGTCCGGTTATACTCACCCGAGCAGTTACGTGAAATGCTGGAGAAAAAAGGATTTCACATTGAAACAGAGCTTGGAAGTTATTCGGGAGAAAGCTTTGATCCGGCAAACTCTAAACGCTACATCTCTCTGGCCCGAAAAGCTTAACACATACAATTCAAAAATTCCTCTTCTTTCGGATGGAAAATCTCTTTAAGTTGATATTTTGTTATCATCGCTGTTGTATTAATCTAAACTGCGTATAAGTATGTCGGCAAGTTCACTCAGAAGCGCGATTAAACTCACACGAAAAGCATTGGTTGAGTTAAAGCTATCCTCCCGGTTGGTAACTGATCGCGACAGGCGTCGGGAAATTGAGTTAAAAATCAGAGCCATAGAAAAGCTTTTAGACCGGGCTGAAGATAAAACCCAAGCCGCAAGTGAAACATCGTCGGTTTCCTCACGGCGTTTCGACAACCTGAATCTGGAACCCCAGATGATGGATAAGATTGAACAAAAGCTTAAAAACATTCGCGGCGCCGCCGGCAGCGCTTCATCTGAACCCATGAGAAGGGGCCTGGCAAATGTCATATCCGGACAACAAAATCGCTATTCAAAAACAGCTCAAACCCAAAGCTTAACAAGCCAGTGGATGCAAATCCTGAAATGGCCATACAATAAGCTTAAGGGGGTCTTCAGACAAACCAACAAGTTCTCCAGCGCCAAACGCCCACAAAATGAAAAGCCATATTAACTGGTTATATTTTGACCTTGGTTTTTGGAAAAGACTTGCATACATTTTTAGCTGTAACTGAAGTAAAACCTCACTTTTATGTCTATTTCGTTAACTCACGTTAAAAAATCTTATGTGATTGATAACCAGGCTCATCGGGTTATCAACATTCCGGAGTTCAAGGTTGAAAATGGTGGAAAAATGGCCATAGTAGGACGATCGGGTAGTGGAAAATCAACCCTATTGAACCTCATATCAGGCATTCTCCTACCCGACGATGGACAGATCACCATTAAAGATACAGACCTTAACCGGCTGAGCGAACCCGAGCGTGATTTGTTTCGTGCCCGAACCATCGGGTTTGTGTTCCAAACCTTTAATTTATTGCAGGGCTTAACGGCCGAAGAAAATGTTGCGCTTGCCATGTCGTTTGCAGGCAAGCATGGCCAGGCCTTACATCAAGCCAAAACATTGCTGGACAAAGTAGGCCTGGGCAATAAATCGCATCATAAACCCCGGCAATTATCGGTTGGTGAGCAGCAACGCGTGGCACTGGCGCGTGCCATCAGTAATAACCCGCATATTATCCTGGCTGATGAGCCCACTGCGAACCTGGACGAACAAAGCGCTGAAATCGTAATGGATTTGCTGATGGAACTCAGCCAGGCTGAAGATCGGATTTTGCTTGTCGTGTCGCACGAAAAAGAAATTGCTCAAAAACTACCCGAGCAACTTTTACTATCAACCTTAAACCAAGTGCAACACACATGAGTATTTTTTCCCTGGTTATTAAAAATATCCTGCAACGAAAATTCTCAGTTTTTCTTACAGTGATTTCGGTATCGCTTGGGGTAGCCTTGATTGCCTCTACGCTGGCCATTAAGCATGAAGTTGAAAAGAATTTCAACCAAAGCAATGTCGGTTATGAAATGATCGTGGGCGCTAAAGGTAGTGCTATGCAACTGGTTCTCAACACGGTTTTTATGCTGGGTGATCCGGTGGGTAATATTTCGTTTGATGTGTATGACTCTTTAAGGAATGATCGCCGTGTTGCCCTGGCCCTGCCTTACGCACTGGGCGATAACTACAGGGGATTTAAGATTGTAGGCTCAACCGATGAGTTGTTTTCGGACTTTCAGTACAAAGTTGGTCAGACGTTTTCTTTCCGGGAAGGCTCTTCGTTCGAGCCACATTCCAACTTCCAGGCTGTTTTGGGACATGAAACGGCTAAAAGCACCGGTTTAAAAATTGACGACCAGTTTGTAGCTACTCACGGTTTGCAGGAGTCGGGCGAAGGAGTAGGGCATAAGCACGAAGACACCCCGTTTAAAGTGGTTGGTATCTTAAACCCGACCGGAACCACATCCGATAAAGTGATCTTTACAACGGTGGAATCGGTTTGGGCCGTGCATGAGCATGAAATGGGTCATGCCGGGCATGATGACCACATAGATGGGCAGGATCACCATCATGAAGAACATGCTTCGCATGAGGATCATACTGAACATACCCATAAAGAAGATACGCACACCCATCACCACGATGAAGAGCATGAAGAGCATGCTAAGCACGACCACCATCAGGAGCACCATCATGCCGGGGAGGAACATGCTGCAGATGAGGGTGCAGAACATCACGCATCAGAGCATCATGCGTCGAAGATCCATACGGAACACCACACGATTACGGACCTGACGGCCATCCTTGTAAAAGTGCGCTCGCCATTATTTGCCCTTCAGCTTTATAAACAGATCAACGATGCTCCAATTGCACAAGCCGCTATTCCGGCTAGGGAGATCAACAACCTTTTTCAGATTATCGGCAATATAGACTGGGCATTTTTGCTCATCACCTTTCTGGTGATCGTGGTGGCTTTAATTGGAATGATGGTTGCAATCTACAACTCTCTTTATGAACGACGGCGCGAGATCTCGATAATGCGGGCATTGGGCGCTCATCGCTCCAAAATATTTGGGATCATCACCCTGGAAGCCTTCACCATATCATTTTTGGGGGCATTTCTTGGCCTGTTGCTCAGTAAGGCACTTTCAATGGGTTTAAAAAGTTATATCTTACAGACAACCGGTGTTGAAATTTCAATCAATCTGATAACCATGATGAACATTGCCGGCATTGCTTTACCAATAGAGCTTCTGCTCCTGGTTGGTGTGTCTGTTATTGGCGCGCTTGTAGCGATGTTGCCGGCCTTTGATGCCTATAAAACTGATGTTTCGAGAAACTTAAGTCCGATATCCTGATGCCATTTGATGTAAGATCCAAATGTTTCTGGTTTAGATATATCCTGACAGGCCTGTTTAGCTTTATGTTGATCTGGCCAGAAAACGCTACTTTTAATACAACTTTATCTCATAGCCAAAGCCATAAGCCAAAGCTTTTAATGGCAGGCCTCAAAAACTTTCAACAAACATCTCCGAAACGGATCACTTATAACGACCTGCGTTCATACCGGTTCAGCCAGAGAAGCCGAAGCCCGATCCCGCCTAAATTACAATCAGTTAATGGTAAACTAGTAAGCATTGCAGGCTACATGATCCCCCTGAGCACAGCCAAAGAGATCTCGGAATTCATGCTGATCCAGTACCCGTTTTTTGGTTGCTGCTATTCTATTCCGCCAGAGCCTAACGAAACAGTTTTGGTATCTATGCCCAGGGGAAAAAGTGTGGATTATCTTGAAAAACCAATTCGGGTGACCGGACGCTTTAAAGTCAACGATACAAAGATTGATGGCTTTACCGTAAGCCTTTACCGCATTGAATCGGCGAAAATTGCGATCACCTCCGCCAACGATAAGGATATTAAAGAACACACTGGCCGAGGCTGGGTACCCGGAAATTAGTCTGTAAGGCCCTGGATAGTCGGATAAACCTTGCTAATGGCTCGTTAAGCCATTTGTAAGCTCATAAAAAAGCATTAAATTAATTTTTTATAATACATTATGATTGGAATTTTAATATGCTTACTTAACTGTTAAGCATTTAATTTAAACGCAGATTTACATGGCCAAAGGTAAAACACCCGATAACAATGATAACAATCAAAATTCCGGCAATGGTAAAGATGATATGATGGTGCATTGCTCGTTCTGTGGGCGTGCAAGTGATGAAGTAAATAGTATGGTAGCCGGTCCAAATGCGTTTATCTGTGATCGTTGCATACAAAGTGCGGTTGATATTATCCGCAACGATTTAACCGCTATTAAGACCAAGCAGCAAGCGCCAAAATCCCCTCGCCTGATTAAACCAAAATCTATTTGTGAGGCCTTAGACAAATATGTCATAGGACAGGATCGTGCTAAAAAAGCCCTGTCGGTAGCCGTCTATAATCATTACAAACGCATCGAATCCCAGGAATGGGTGGTTAATGATGATGATGTGGTTATTGAAAAGAGCAACATCTTGCTCATTGGCCCTACCGGAACCGGCAAAACCTTGCTGGCCCAAACCCTGGCCAACATTCTGGATGTCCCCTTCACCATCGTGGATGCCACTTCGCTCACTGAAGCGGGTTATGTGGGAGACGATGTGGAAAGCATCCTGGCTCGGTTGATTCAGGCAGCTGATTATAATATTGAGCGGGCAGAAAAAGGCATCATATATATTGATGAAATTGATAAGATCGCCAGAAAATCTGCTAATGTGTCCATTACCCGCGATGTATCGGGTGAGGGTGTGCAACAAGCCTTGCTTAAAATCTTAGAAGGTACCGTAGCCGGTGTTCCACCTAAAGGTGGCCGCAAGCATCCCGAGCAGCATTTAATTAATGTCAACACCAAAAATATTCTGTTTGTCTGTGGCGGTGCCTTTGAAGGACTAGAAAAAGTAATAGCCAAACGCCTGACCAAAAACAACATGGGCTTTGGCAATACAGTGGCTCACTCTAAAGAAAAAGAATCAGCCGAAATTATCAGCAAAGTCACACCGGAAGATCTCTACCAGTATGGGCTTATTCCGGAATTCATCGGTCGTCTGCCATTTCTGACCACCCTGGATCCGTTGGATGAAGAAGCCTTGAAAAACATTCTGACCAAACCTAAGAATGCCATCACCAAGCAATATCATAAGCTCTTTGAGATGGAAAGTGTAGAACTGGTCTTCGATAACGACGCACTGGAATACGTGGTTGGTGTAGCCATGAAACGTGGCACAGGAGCTCGTGCTTTGAGATCTGTGCTTGAAAATGTGATGATGGATATTATGTTTGAGTTGCCCGATAAAGAAAACTTAAAATCCTGCATCATCACCAAAGAATGTATTGAGAATAATACCCAACCGATATACCTCTATGAAGAAGAGGAGAAAAAATCGGCCTAAGATAACCAAACGGTTAGAAACAGTACTGTTACTCAAAGGGGAACCGCTCATGTTCCCCTTTTTTTATGAACCATAATTTTTCTTAATCCATGGCAAAGCATATTTGCATTATTGGTGGTGGTCTGGGGGGGCTGGCCTCTGCAATGGTTCTGGCTTACAACGGTTTTCGGGTATCGGTTTATGAAAAGAACAGAACGCTCGGGGGAAAACTTCAGGAAATAAAGACCCCGGAAGGCTATCGGTTCGATGTCGGTCCCACGTTAATTACACTCCCTGATGTTTTTAGAGACCTTTTTAAACGCGTTGGCCGTAACCTGCAGGATTACCTGTCTTTTAAATCCCTTGAGCTTTCCTGTAAATATGTCTTTTCCGAGGGTTCAGTCTTTGATGCCTATACACATCCAGAGAAATTCAGAGACGCTTTTGCTCAAACATTTTCAGATCCCATAGTAAACTGGGATCGTTACTACCGGTATATTGAAAGGATCTATCAGGCTACCCATGAGAGCTTCATCTTTAATCCGATGTCGGCTGCTACTCTGCTTAAACAAAATCCGCTAAATGTCTTAAAAATTGATCCGCTCTCCACGGTTCATAAAGCCAATTCAAGATTTTTCGAAGACCCAAGAGTGTTACAGTTTCTGGATCGGTTCCCGACCTATGTCGGTTCATCACCTTATTTGGCTCCGGCTACACTGAATGTGATCCCTTATGTGGAACTGGCCTTTGGAAGCTTTACTATTAAAGGTGGCTTGTATCGTTTGGTTGATGCCTATAAAACCGTGTGTGAGGAACTGGGTGTTGAAATTCACCTCAATTCGGAAGTAGAACAGATCGTAACAGACAGCAAACGTGTAAAAGGATTAAGGCTGAAAAATGGCGATGAAGTTGAGTGCCTGGCAGTTGTCTCCAACGACGACGCTGTTCATACCTACCAAAACCTCCTGAATACGCCTCAGAAAACGCTGGTAAGCCCAAAGACCATCTCACGTTGGGAAGCATCTTGCTCGGGATTCATACTGTGTTTGGGCATCAAAAAAAGTTACCCGGATCTTGATCACCACAATATCTTCTTTTCAGAAGATTATCAGCATGAATTTCATGAACTCTTTGCGGAACACAAACCAGCCCAAAAACCAACCATATATGTTTCCATATCCTCCAAATCCATACCGGGGGACGCCCCAGAGGGGTGCGAGAACTGGTTTGTGCTGGTCAATGTCCCGTTTGTCTCTTCAAACTATGACTGGCCATCGGGGCAAAAGGCCTATCGGGACCTGGTAATTGAGGAATTGAAATCAAAAGGATTTGCAGATATTGAGCAGCATATTGTTTATGAATCGTCAGTCACGCCTCTGAATTTACAGGAGTGGTATCATGCCAATCGTGGCTCGATTTACGGGATCAGCTCCAACACCAAAAGTTCGGCCTTTTTAAGACCTAAAAACCGCTCGCCATATGCCAAAGGTCTATACCTGGCTTCAGGGAGCGCCCATCCGGGTGGTGGCACGCCCATGGTTACGCTGTCGGGTCAGTTTGCCGCGCAATGCTTGATGGAAGATTTTGGCAAGGATTAAAGAAAGGATTTTCAAATTTTGGATGAACGGATTATATTAGCAGTCCTTTTGATCACGATGGGTGATTAGCTCAGTTGGTTAGAGCGCTACCTTGACATGGTAGAGGTCAGAAGTTCGACTCTTCTATCACCCACTTCCCTATTAACATCCAAAATTCCACTCAGATCTTCTCCAACGCATCCTCAATGGCAAACCTGAGATGATCGCTGGTTGTCTTTGCTTTGAGTGTTTTAAGAAACGGTTTTACCGATGAAGCTTCTTTTCCCATCCGCCCGAAAATATCCACGATATAGATCTGAACATAGGTTTCCTGCTTGGGCAGCTCTTTTTTAAGCAAGCCAATGGCTGGTTTACCAATACTGGCCAGCGCCACCTTTGCCCTGTCGGGCACATAACTGCCCCGATGGCTGAGGTTTTTTATCAGAATACGATGAACCTCCGGATCGCCTGACTTGATATTACCCAGAATATCAATTAAGTACTTCTGAGTTCTGGTAGAGAGTTTCAGATACTTTGCACGCCGCAGGAACTTTAACACGGTTTTTTCTGATGGTTTGGCCTTCATGCCCATTTCAACCAGAAACTCAGCTGCATTTTCCCTTTTGTACCTGTTTTTATCCGACAACTGCTTTTCAAGTTGGGGCACTGTATAGGTAAAATTCGGGATGGTGATTTCATGTTTGTAGCAAAACAGCTGCAGCTCTTTGCGTTGGTTGTTATACTTAATAATCGGGAAATTACTGATCATGGCCTCCCGACATCTGCTCACAAAAACCTTGAGCTGTTTTTCGTTCAGCGCCGGGTTTGGATCCTTGTTACGCGTATTGGACAAGGTTCTGTAAAGATCGTACATCTGGCCGGCCAGCTTATCGCTCCGGGGCATGCGGTTGAAATACGCACAGATCCGGTTCAAAGCCTCCGGTTTCTGATCATCATCCGAATACCGCTCGTGCAGTTTGGTTAAGATTTTAAAGAGCTTGTAGCGTTTTTTCGGTGCCACATGGGTGTGGTAGTTGTCGTAGCAATAATAAAATAGCTGGTGGTTGTCTTCCACGATAAACGTGTGGATCAATTCTAAAAATGCGGTACCGGGATCTACCGGCGTTGGCAGGGCTATCTTGTTTTGCTCTACCAGTTGAAAAAAGGTATCGATCCGTTTTTTCTGAATGGTGATCTCTTCAGGGGTGAGATTTTCGGTGATAAACATGTAATTGGTATACACATTGATCCAGTGCTTATAGACGCGTTTCAGCACCTCAATCCCGGCGTTCCACTCGGCTTCATCAACCCATCCGTCTTTGGCAAAGTATTTCAATGCGCTTAACATTTTATTGGAATTGTGCGGCGTGTTCAGGGTCTGGCTTAAGGATTCAATCAGAAATTGCTTGTAGGTTTCACTGAAAATCTTGTTGCGCATAAAATCATACAGGATCTGGGCATGATATTCCCCGCATTTGGAGTGAAACGGAATGGTAACAGCATAATCGACCAGCGTATTGATTCTTTGTTCCGACGATAGATTGCCCAGCATCCGGTTGATGTTTTCTTTTTCCTCACTGCAGTCTTTTTCAGGTTTTGCAATCCCTTTCAGTGGTTTTTTGATGGATTGGGTTTCAAATAAGCTGAGCAGGTTTTCGGTAAGCTTTACTTTAAAATGAAAGGTTTGCACAATTTCGCCGGTCATCACATCCAGGATCCGGCCGTTGATATCAATGGTGGTTTTAAGCCTGGTATAACTACCTGTTACGATTTTATCGATCGGGGCAAGCCGGCCAATTTTAATGACCAGAGACTCATCAATCAATCCCGATAAGTTGAGTTTGTGTTCCTTGATGATGGTTTCCAATTGCCGGCGCTCAAAGAGTTTGATGTTTTTGGGGGTGCTTTTAAGCGCAGTTGTCAGCCGTTCTGTAAAATACCGACCAAACTCATTGCGCTGTTTATATTTGATTTGTGTGGGCACAAACTCAATAACAGCCAGCCGAAGCTGTTGATCTGAAGCGGTTCCCGAAACCTGGTTCAATATGCTTGAGATCGCCCGATCGAGGTTTTGGGTGTCTGAATGGCTTGTTTGTTGAGCCGGCTGCGAAGATGAGCAAGTAAAGATTAAAGTGATCGCAAGAAGAATAGGTATTGTTTTGAAAATGGGATGGGTAAACATGTCAGGGTCTGATTTATGGTTTTTCTTTGAATAGTAACTGATTTGATGAACCTTTTCTTAACTCCAAAAACAGTAAAAAAACGATCACTGTCTTAAAACAGAAGTTGAGTTTGAAGAAGATGGAAATCTATGATAGCAAATCCACTTTGTTTGATCTTTCAACTTTCCTTTTCAAATTTAATAAGTATTGTTTTAAAATGATCTAAACTTAAACAAACCAATTCTATTCATGCGGCTAAAACTGACCCTATCCCAGCAAAACCCAATAGAATATCTTCCAATAAATACCGGTTATCTTATTGCTTCGGCCATCTATGCCACAATAGCCAAATCGTCTGAAGGGTTTGCTGATTGGTTACATAATGAAGGTTACTCCATAGAGAACAAACCACAAAATTTTAAATTTTTTACGTTTTCAAATTTGGATGTCCCCATTCGTGAGATTCGCGATAAAACATTGATTTCAAAATCCAGGCAGTGTTCGTTTATGATCAGTTCTCCAAAAGATGAATTTCTCCAAAATCTGGTTACCGGTTTGTTTCATGAAGGAAGCTTAAGACTTGGCCCTGCGGTTTTTCAAAAAAAGTTGATCGAAACTCTGCCTGAGCCTGAGTTTAAACCCGAAATGTCTTTTTTGATGCTCTCCCCCACAACGCTTTCTGTTCAGAAAATTGATGCGCGGGGCAATCACATCAAACACTTTTTAAGGCCATACGACCCCAGAGTGCCCGGGCTTATAAAACAAAACCTGATCCACAAATACGAAACATTGTATGAAAAACCGTATGCCCATGGCGATGCCGAATTCAAATTTGAATTCAAGAAAGACTATTTGCAGCGCCAACTTAAAAAAGGCAGAGGCATTGAAAAGTTGATTACCATTGCGGAAGGCACCCAAAGAGAAACCAGGGTGAAGGCCATTCTATGCCCATTTACCATTCAAGCCGATCCGGAACTTATTAAAATTGGCTACGAATGCGGGTTTGGGAATAATAACTCGATGGGGTTTGGTATGGTTAAGGAAATGATAGATGATAGGTGAAAAATGATGAGTTAAATCTAAAGCGGCAACATTGATAGTTCTTAAAAGAATTAAGGATGAGGGCGCTTTTAGCAATTGTCTTGCATTGCCACAACTACGATGTCATTATTTCTGGTTAGATAACATAACTTCAAATATAAACCTTGTACTATCGTAATCGTGCCCAGAGTTAGTTGTTGAGAGTTTGCTGAGCCATGCCGAAGTACAACTGAAACACCACGAAATGAATATTATTTTTTTCATCTTCACTAAGTGTTTCCCACCAATCTTCATCGTGAAATTCATAAGAGCATCGCGGCGTATCTAATAAGTCAATCACATTTGGATCTACGAGATGAGCCAGCCAAGCCATCAGATTTTCTTTTTTTGTTTTTTCTTCAATCATCATTCGTATCAATTTTGATTTAAGAACAAATCATAATAGCTGAACACAAATAAATATTCAAAATTAATTCCCCTTAATTTATCATCTATCACACATCATTTATCATAAATTTAAGTGTTGGACATTCTGTGTCTGACCAATCATGTTATTATAAACCCAGTTTAACCATTGATATGAAAAACAGTCGAAATATATACCACCGTATGAAAATGATTGATGATGCATTGCGGCAAAAAACCTATCCGAACTGTCGCTCGCTTGCCCAGCAACTGGAAGTAAGCCAAAAAAGTATTCAGCGCGATTTGGAATACATGCGCGATATGCTTGGCGCGCCCATTCGCTATAACCCTCAAAAACGAGGTTACGATTATTCGGATAGTGGGTATTATTTACCTGCTATATTTTTGAAAACCGGAGAAAAACGCGCGTTAAATGTTTTAAAACAAGCGCTTGAGCCGTATAGCGCCACGCCATATTTTTCCGAAATCACCCAAGCCGTGGATAAAGTGTTTGAATCGTTGCCCGATCAGCTGTTTGAACCAGAGCCCCAGGACCTCGTTTCTTTTGAGCCGCCCCCAAGCTCCGAGGTCAACCCTGAAACCTTTCAGATGATAGATGAGGCCGTTCAGAATACAAACATCATCAACATTTCTTACTACAGTGCTTCTTCCGACCAAACCACATGGCGAACCATACATCCCTACCATTTGCATCATAACAAAGGCATCTGGTACGTGATTGCATTTTGTGAAACCCGCCAGTCGATTCGTTTTTTTGCATTAAACCGAATTTCCAATCTCACCCTAACCGAAAAGTTGTTTCAGGTTCAGGCTGACTTTCATTTAAACGATTACTTGAAAGATGCATTTGATATGGAACGCGCCGAAACCCCGATTGAAGTAGAATTGCGTTTTTCGGCCTATCAGGCGCGCTGGATTCGCGAACGGATTTGGCACACCTCTCAAAAACTCCTGCCCCAGCCCGATGGCACTTTAATTGTGCAATTTAAAAGCTCCGGTATGAAGTCCTTAAAACGATGGATCCTGAAGTATGGTGCTGAAGTGGAGGTGTTAAAGCCGGCAGAACTCCGCCAGGCTATTCGGGATGAAATTCAAAAAATGACAGTGTTATACAAAGAGCCGGTGTAAAACCGAAGGGCTGGTTTCAAACCAGACATGTAAAGAGCTGACCTATGCATCTGCCACGAAGGGCACGTTTCAAACCTGCCCAAACAAGGGTAATGACTCACAGAGGGTGAGCTTCCAACCCGAACAAACCAAGAAGTTACGTGCAAGAAGGGTGGGTTTGAAACCTACCCAAACAATATACAACATGTGCCAAAGGCAAACCTATGTGTCTGTCCCGAAAAGATGAACTGACTAACAACACATAGCACTTGCAAGAAAAGAAAAAAAGCAATAACATGTATGAAAGAGCCCCGAAAGAAAAAACTAAAGATGAAAAGCTACCCGGCTTATTTAAACACCGACTTTTCCATTACCCTTACAAACAAAGCCGAGCCCAAAACCAAAGAATCACTTTTGCCACCCTCAGTGCCCATTCGCTTGATTGTGGTTCAGGGATGGGAGGAAAAATTGAAGGATAAATGATTTAAACCATGATAAAATTTCAATACACTGGAAATCCATTTGTGGATACTGGACTTGCTGTGATGGTTGCCAGAGCAAAAGAATTAGAATTACCTGTTAAACAGGTTAGTGACCTTACACCTGAATTAGTAGAATCTATAACAAAGTCTCCTTTGGTTAAAGGTGGAAAGAAGTATTCTTGGTTAACAGAAACGAATCTCCGATTAAATTCTTACACTATGATTTTTAGTAGTAATAATCCTTTGACAAATGCAAGTAATAATCCTGAATTAGTATTTGAAAGCAGAAGAAAAAAAATTGAGAAATTAAAAACTGAAATCGAAGAAGAAAATAAAAAAATCAGCAACACACTGGAATTAATAAATAATATTAATGAAATAAATGAGATATCATCTAAAGAATTAGAAAGATTAAAAAAAAATCAATCTAAAATTGAAGAAAAGATCGAAAAGAAAAAGGTAAATCTTAAAAAGATTGAAGGTAAAATTGAAAAAGATAAAAATAAAAGTATAAATAATTCTACAGGTAGAGAGCTTTATTTAAATATTGTCGATGGCTTATTAGATGGTATTAATAAAAAAGATGGGGATTTTCTGTGTGAAGTTACCGGGGCGTATTATGAAACGGATTTGATGAATAAAAATGACCAAAGTATCGGAAAACAATGGTTTCCACTTGTGGGAACAATAAGTGACGCTCAGACTTTACCCGCATCAAGCAGAGCTGTTAAACTAAGCGCAATAAGCCTTTTAACCGCTCAATTTGTTCCTATGGGGGTAGCTATACTTGGAGGAAAGTTGGTATGCTTTCAAAGTAATGATTATATGCTTTCCGAACATGCCTCACCACTCTTTCAAGATGTTATTGAAGAGATTTATAGAGAAACCATGAAAAAAGTTCGATTAAGTGATAAAGTTGAAACATGGGGGAAAAACAATCCTTCAGGTTCGGTAACGTTACTGCTTTTGAATTACCTTACAAGGTTATATCAAGATAAACAAGAAAAAAACTTACCGGAGTATATTTGTTTTAATCTATGGCGATTTTCAAACTCAGGTCAAGACCCATGGCTAAACATTATTGAAATTCCGAATAAAGCCTTACAATTTTTATGGGAAGCATGGAGAGGTAATTATAAAAGAGAGTTGGAGCGATATTTAAGGCTTGAATCGGAAATAGAAAATTCATTAAAGAAAAAGAAAGAATATAAAGGGAAAATAATATCATTCTTAGAATGTATTACAAAAAAACAGTTGTATCCGCCATTTTATTCGAATGCGGAAATTTCCATATCAGTTAAATTTGAAACCTTGCCAAATAACTTTGTTTTGATTATTCCTCAAACCTTAAAAAACAAGATTTCTTCGAAAAATTTTCAAGCTTTAGAAAAAGGTGAAACTAAATTTGAGCTTCAGAAAAATGTAACTATTACGGAACAGGAATATATGGCGCTTTTAGATATTTCAGGAGAAAAGGAATATCAAGATGTAATTAAAGAACTGTATGTAAAGTCTGAATACGCAAGAAAAAAATGGGCAAGTATCGGTTTGTTTGACCTCTATGCACAGAAAATATTAGAATTCTCAGATACGATACTTTCACTAGCCAAATGGCTTGTGCTAAATCTAAAAGAACATTTTAAAAATGATAAAGATTCAGAAGAGCTTACCGATTACAAAATAAATGAATTTCTTGTCGAACTTGCTGCAATTAATTTTACACTTGAAGACTATCTTTTATTGTTCCCAAGCGCTGTTTCTAAAAATATAAATGATATTCTTCATCCATTAAAAAGAGATTATAATAATCCAATATACAGCATTATTCGGTTTTATTATCGCCATCCAGATTTAGAAAAACAATCAAAAACAATCGTAAAAGATATGTCAAAATATGCTCATCCGAAATATCCATTAATTAAGAAATTTGCTAAAGACTACTTCGATTACTACATCGGTAAAGAAGGTAAGGATAGATTTGATAAAAGAATATTAAAGGCATTTTCTCTAGAACAAATTAAACCATATCATATTGAGGATTGGTTTTGCATACTTGCTGAAGCGCAATATGAAGGATATTCAAATGAAGAATGGGATGATCTTTGCCGTGATGAAAACGGTGCGAGTGATGTTCGTGAAGTTATGTTTCAACTTAGATTGGAATTAGCCAATTTGTATCATCATAAGTATAATTCAAACAATTAAATATACTACTGTTATGTCTGAAAGCACAAAGAATCAATTAAAACACATCGTTGGTACCTTTTTAATACAAGCCGAAGGTGCATTTCTCAACGGTTCAATGCAGGAGAACGATGATGAAGAAAAAAAATATAAAATCACACCACCAAAAACTGTAAAAGAATTTAATAATAAAATACCTTATGTATCAGCGCAGGCATGGCGGCGTTGGTTAAGAGATACTTATGTTCAAGAGCATCCTGATGATCCCACCACACCAATTGAAGCAACTGATGTTAAAGAGGGGGAAGATGAATCAAAAGAATTAAATACTAAAAAAGTCGGGACGGCAATTGACCCTATTGAATACGTTGAACATGATATATTTGGTTATATGAATACAAAAGAAGGTCAAGGAAAAAAAGGTGTGAAAGCTACAATTCGAAGTTCCCCGTTTCAATCTTCCATTTTGCTTTCCGTTAGAAAAAGCGGTTGGGAAGGAAAAGATAAAGGCGTCGCATACCCGAAGAGTGTTGCTATTAGCTTTTATGAAGACGTATTAGATAGTTTGTTAGATAAAGAAAAAAAGAAAAGTGGATTATCCGATGAAAATCAAAAAACGATTAAAGAATTGAAAGCTTTACTTACCGAAGATATTGCCAGGGAAGATCTTGTTGAAAAATTGGTTAAAGGATTAAGCAATTTACATCATGAAAAAGAGCAGGATAAAATTGAAGATGCTATAAGAAAAGTCAATGATGCTCTTTCAACCCCACTACCTTTTAGAACACGCTTTTACAACACACATTTGCAAGGTATTTTTGGCTTAGCACTTCATAGAATCGGTTTATTTCGGAATGCCGGAGATCGAGAAGAGTTAGAAAAGAAACTGGTTGAAAAATATTTACATGGAAAAACTATTGAAGAAGTAAACCAACCGGATAAGAGGGCAAAAATTTATCGCATCAAAGATGATAATATTCAATTAACCCGTGCAGAAAAAATTCTTAAGTCACTTGCAGTTTTAAGAGGCGGGGCAAAACAGGCGCAATTTGGAACGGATGTCTCTCCTAAAGTCATTATTATTGCCGGATTAAGCTCGGGAAATCTCATTTTTAATGATTTGTTTGAAGACACCAAAGAATTTGTCACAAACGGTCGGGAAAAAGATGGTGAAATCATTGAAAGTCAAGTTGCGGGAGGTGTGCGCCTCAAACTTGACACTTTAAAACAAACGATTTGGGATTACCGTGATAGAATTGTTACCCCTGTTTTCATAGGCTTGCGAACGGGCTATTTAAGCAAATCTTCTGAAACCGAATTGAAGAAATGGGTGAAAAATCCTGATTTTAAAGTAGATGATTTTAATTGTTATGAAGAAGGAAATGAAAACAATGCTCCGAGTATCATATTGTGTAGTCCGATTGACGCAATCAATAAACTTATTGAAAAAATAAAACCTAAAAATGAAGAATCATAAATTTTTATATTCACGTCTTATCGGATGGACAGCAACATTCAAAATGCCACTGTTTTATTCAAATAGTGGCACAAAAAGTGTGATACCTACCCTAAGACTTCCACCTTATACCACCATAATAGGTATACTTGGGAATATTGTCGGTCGTGATTTATTGCCAAATGAATTGAAACGGATCGGATATTATTTTGAATGTCAATATGAATCCGACAATGTTGATTTTGAGCGTGTAAAGAAATTTGAAATCAAAAACGGAAAATTAAAGGAAAGCTCTGATACGCCAAATCCTGCACGAAGAGAATTTATCGTAAGACCTACATTGCATTTATACTTAGAAAATATTGATTTATTTGAACCATATTTTTATGAACCTTTTAATATTCCCTGTTTTGGTCGGTCTCAAGATATAGCTTGGTTTGAGACATTATCAAATGGAAATCAATTCGAAATAATTGATGCAGAGGAAACAGAATCAGGTACGATTGAAAAAACTTTGGTGCCATTTCCGCAAATAGGAGCCACAGGTATTATCATGCCATTGGTTGATTATTATGATAATTTTACGCATGGACAAACTCGCAGACCAGGAAAAATGCAAACCTATCAATTCGTAGAAAACCCTGCAAATATTTCAAGAACTAATTTGTTCAAAGTCTCTAATCAACACAATCGCGTTATTTACATGCACGATGTTAATTCATAATGCAAATAGATAAGACCAAATATTGGGCAAAAAGCTCAGGCGAGACTCTTCTTGAGCATTCACTACAAGTAGTAACAGTTTCTAAGTTGCTTTGTGCATTACTCCCATTTTCTTCTAAAGAGAGAGAATTTCTATCAAAAAATCTGCAAGAAATTGCCGCATTGCATGATATAGGTAAAGCTACAGTTGGTTTTCAGAAAATGGTGAAATACAAAATTTCATGGGAAGGAAAACGACACGAAATTCTTTCAGCGGCAATTGCCTCAAAAATAGCGCCTCATTTAGATGCTGAAAAGCTTTTAGCAATTATAACTCATCATAAAAGTATTCCATTAGCAATTGAAAACACAACTAATGAAAAATGCTTGCCTGATAATCAATTACCATTTCTTCTTCCAAACTTATTTAATGAAATGTTAAAGGAGATAGAAATTGAAACTTTAATTCAATTTCTAAATGAATTAAAAATTGAATTAGGATTTGATTGGCAATTATCAACATTGAATTTGAATATTGCAGATTTTGGAAAACTAAAACAATTTTGGTTATCAAGAAAAGTAAATGACCAATTAGATAAAACCACTTTAACAGAAAGAAAAAATGCCAGTATCCTGCGCGGTCTTTTAATTACAAGTGATCATTTGGCTTCTGCCGGTGAGACTAACTTGCCTGATATTCCAGTCTTACAAGATTATAATGATATCATATTAAGAAAAGAACTTAAAGGAAAGACTGTTCTTCCTTTTCAAAAAGTCTGCGGTTCAGTAATGTGTTCGGCAATTCTTAAAGCGCCGACAGGTTCGGGAAAAACGCTTGGAATGCTGCTTTGGGCATCTAACAATCAATCGGAAAACGGACGTTTTTTCTATACGCTTCCTTACACAGCCAGTATTAATGCCATGCACCAACGCCTTTCCAAAATCTTTTGCAGCGATTCGGTCGGCGTATTGCATAGCAAAAACACCGCATATTTATTCAGACTTTTGGAAGAAGAACACAGCAAAAATGCTGAAAAATATGCCAAAGACCTTTCAAGTTTGGCGCGAGAGATGTATTTCCCTATTAAAGTTTTAACACCGCATCAAATTTTAAGGGTTGCTTTAAGAGGAAAAGGTTGGGAACTGGGTTTAATAGAATTTCAAAATGCTTGTTTCGTCTTTGATGAAATACATGCTTTTGAGCCGAAAATTGTTGGATTAATTACTTCTTCCGCCAAATGGTTACAATCAATGGGTGCAAAAATATTATTTGCATCCGCAACATTACCGAAATTTCTGGAAGATTTATTGGTTGAGGAATTAAAAATTTCGCAGGAAAACATTGTTGTGCCTGATTCTAACAATGAAGAAGATAAGACTGTTCTTGATAAAAAGCGACATAAAGTCTCCATTAAGGATGGAAATTTAATTGAAAATCTGGAGAATATTATTGACGATATTCAGAATAATGTTGATAAAACATTTTTGATTATTTGTAATTATGTTGCTACAAGTCAGGAATTTGCACAAGCATTAGACAAAAACGAAATCGAATTTTGTTTATTACATGCAAGATTTAACAGTGAAGATCGGTTTCAGATTGAAGAAAAAATAACAAGTAAGAATCCGCCTCGTGTATTGGTTGCCACTCAAGCCGTAGAAGTTTCTCTTGATATAGATTATGATTGCGGATATACTGAGCCTGCGCCGATAGATGCGCTTGCTCAACGTTTCGGAAGAATTAATCGCAAAGGAGAGCGAGAGCCTGCAAAAATTATCATTTTTGAGAAACAATCAAATGAAAATTCAAAAATATATGACCCTAAATTAGTTGAAGCTACTGTCGCGTTATTGAAAGAAAAATCAATTTTATCGGAACAGGATTTGGTTGATATTTTAAATGAGGTTTATAAAGATGGTTATAAAAAAGGTACAGTCGCTTTTGAGAAGTATAATGAGGGTTTAAATAATGATGATATTAAGAATTTTGATAAAAATATTATTGCCGGTACTTATCGAGACTGGATTGAGTGTGTTATTGAAAAAACAGATGAGCAGGTTGAAGTTCTACCTGAATCATTAGTATCTGCTTTTAAAGAAAGAATTAAAAATAAAGAATTTATTAAAGCAAAGTCATTGCTTGTTCCTGTAAGAATCGGTCAATTTCATAAAGTATTGAAAATGAATTTGGTTTATAAGAATGATAAAATAAAAGAGTATGTTGTTTATTTGCCGTATTCAAATAAATTAGGATTGGATTTGAAAGGGCAAATAGATTATATCATATAAAGATGAACAAACTCAAAAGAACAAATTTGTTGTAAATGGCATTTTGGATTAAAAAACTCTAAACTGAGCACCCAAAATGCCAAACAACCGGCTGCTTTAATACAAATAATGGATAACAATTAAATATAAGTCATCCAAAGAAAGCCTCGCTCAACCTAAAAAGAGTGCCCGAAAAAGCAACGGGTTTTATCGAAATGAAAAATAATTTCGATGACCCCATTCCAGGATTTAATGAGTTAATAAACACGGATAAACCACTTATCATCTATCATCTATCATACATCATTGATCATCCTCCAAGATATCATGAAGAAACTCCCTGCGCCTGCCCAATTACAACTACTCCCTGCACGGCGAGTATTTCATTACCCTTAGCGCCCAACATCGTTTGCATTTGTTCGGCCACATTTCCGATGGGAAGATGATTTTAAACGAATTTGGAAAAATTGTTGAAAAGGTATGGATAAATTTACCGAATCATTACCCAAATATGGCATGCGGGGAATTTGTGGTGATGCCAAATCATGTGCATGCCGTCGTGATATTAAAACCAATAGGCCATATGAAGGGCGGGTTTGAAAACCCCGAGAATGCGAAAGCGAAAGAGGGCAGGTTTCAAACCTGCCCAAACGAGCCTCGTTCAAACGTAGAACAAAACCGCGAGAAGGGCGAGTTTCAAACCCGCCCAAACACAAAAAAAACAAACCCGCCCAAACAAAATTCATGGTATCCCTGAAATTGTTCGTGCGTTAAAAACCTTTTCTGCACGAAAAATTAATGAATGTAGAAACTCTCCAGGCGTTTCGGTCTGGCATCGCAATTATTGGGAGCGGATCGTTCGTAATGAACGGGCGTTAAAAGCCTTTAACCGTTACATCCAAAACAATCCCTTAAAATGGCATCTGGATGGTTTATTCAGATTGTGTCAGATAATATCTCCCAAAGTTACATTTAAAACCTGTTCTTATTCACAATGCAAAGAATAACCGTATATTTAATCCAACAACTATTATGGGAACCGTTTTATTTTAAAACAATCTTTAACATCACTAAACTATAATCCACAAATGAAAGATTGGCGAAAACGAATAACCGCAAATCCTGAACAATGCGGTGGAAGACCTTGCATCCGGGGAATGAGAATACGAGTTGTGGATATATTGGATTTGCTTGCTTCAGGCCTTACTCACGATCAAATCCTGGAGGAGTTGCCCGATTTGGAAAAAGAAGATATTGAAGCTTCTCTGAAATACGCTCGCGGTAAAATTGATCATCCGATTGTTGCAGCATGAAGATCTGGGTAGATGCTCAGCTTTCCCCGGCTATTGCAGCATGGCTTAACCGCACTTTTGAGGATATTACAGCTGCATCCTTACATTCTCTCGACTTGCGTGATGCAATCGATTACGACATATTTACAAAAGCCAGGCTTGAAAATGCTATTATCATGAGCAAGGATGATGACTTCATTCAACTGATTGAAAAGTATGGCTCCCCTCCAAAATTGCTTTGGATCACGTGTGGCAACACTTCAAACGCCAGGTTAAAAGAAGTTTTGAGTTTGACTTTGAAAAAAGCATTAACCCTTTTAGAAAAGGGAGAAAATATTGTAGAAATAAGTGATAAAACATCCTATTGAACGATAGTAATTTATCATACATCATTGATCATCCTCCAAGATATCATGAAGAAACGAATAAACTCCCTGCGCCTGCCCAATTACGACTATTCCCTTCCCGGCGCTTATTTCATAACCCTTTGCACCCAAAACCGGTTGCATGTATTCGGCCATATTTCCGATGGGAAGATGATTTTAAACGAATTTGGAAAAATTGTTGAAGCGGTATGGATAAATTTACCGAATCATTACCCAAATATGGCATGCGGGGAATTTGTGGTGATGCCAAATCATGTGCATGCCGTCGTGATATTAAAACCAATAGGCCATATGAAGGGCGGGTTTGAAAACCCCGAGAATGCGAAAGCGAAAGAGGGCAGGTTTCAAACCTGCCCAAACCAAGAAGAAAACCACGAAACTGCAATGGGTGGGTTTCAATCCTACCCAAAGAAAACCAGTAGAGCCGCAAAGGGCGAGTTTCAAACCCGCCCAAACACAAAAAAAACAACCCACCCAAACAAAATCCATGGCATACCGGAAATCGTAAGAGCCTTAAAAACCTTTTCTGCACGAAAAATTAATGAATGTAGAAACTCTCCAGGCGTTTCGGTCTGGCATCGCAATTATTGGGAGCGGATCGTTCGTAATGAACGGGCATTGCAAGCGGTCAACCGATATATCCAAAACAATCCGTTAAAATGGCATCTGGATGGTTTATGAAAAGAAATTTAGATTTTTATCAACATCAGGTTAGGGTTAAACACATCGGTCTAACCCAACTTATACAATGGGATGACCTAAATTTGGAATGTCCCTTATAAAAATCATTCAACATTCAACATTCAACATTCATAATTAAAAATTAAACATAATGCCCTCTACCCCAACCAAACAGGCGTTTTATATATTTTCAGGTGGTATGTTAAAGCGCCGTGAAAACACGATCCATTTTGTACCCAATGCCGAACAAACCGAGCAAACCATTGAACAAGCCAAAAACTCGGAACACGTTGAAACGCCTGAAGAAGCGTTTGATTTAGCCGAACCCAACGAAGAATTAAACACGAAAGATCGCAGGGCCATACCCGTTCAAAATGTCGATGCGTTTTATGTGTTTGGCGATATCCGCTTTAATTCCCGCTTTTTGAATTTCCTAACAAAGCATCAAATCCCGCTGCATTTGTTTAATTATTACGGGTACTATTCCGGGACCTACTACCCACGCGATTATCTTATTTCCGGATTTGTAACCGTTCATCAGGTTAAACACTACCTCTCAAGTACCAAACGACTGCATTTAGCGCGCATGTTTGTGGAAGGCGCGGCACACAACATTCTGAAAAACCTGAAATACTATGCGGTTGAATCACGCATGTCGGGATTTAATGAGCATGATATATCTCGCCTGCATGAACTCATTCACCAAATTGAAGCGTTTTCAGAATCTTTAATTGAAGCCGGAGATATCCCCACTCTTATGGGCCTTGAAGGCAATATCCGCCAGCTTTATTACGACGCCTGGGCGATTTTACTTAAAACGGGTGATCCTACGTTTGAATTTGATAAACGTGTGAAGCGTCCCCCTAACAATGCCATTAATGCCCTGATCTCATTTGGTAACAGTTTAATGTACTCGGCTACGCTTACAGAGATTTATCGCACACAACTGCTGCCTACCATATCATATTTGCATGAGCCATCGGAGAGGCGTTTTTCCCTGGCGCTGGATATTGCTGATATTTTTAAACCGATCATGGTTGATCGGGTCATTTTCAGGCTCGTGAATACCAAAACCCTGCAAGCCAAACACTTTTCAACGGCTTTAAATTTTTGCCATTTAAATGATGCGGGTCGCAAAATATTTATTAAGGAGTTTGAAGAAAAAACCCGAACAACGATAAAGCACCGTGGGCTAAATCGCCAGGTCTCTTACCGGCGTATGATTCGTTTGGAGTGTTATAAACTGATCAAACATATCCTTAACGAAAAGCCCTACGAGCCCTTTAAGATATGGTGGTGATTTTGAAATGATAGATGATGAATGATGCTTGATATATGGGAATTAAATATTAAAATTTATACATGAAAAATGAAAGAATATATATCATTAGAAATGAGTTTTGAATTTGCATTGGAGATCATAAAATTATATAAGCAGTTACAAGAAAAACATGAATATGTTCTTTCGAAGCAAATTCTTCGGTCGGGCACAAGCATCGGCGCGAATGTTGAAGAAGCTCAAGCCGCCCAATCCAGGAAAGATTTCATTGCAAAAATGTATATAGCAACTAAAGAAGCGCGGGAAACACGTTACTGGTTAAGGTTATTAGATGAATCAAAATTAGTAGATTTAGATTACGCCATCATTATAGACAAAATAATTCATCTGATAAATATCTTAACAAAAATAACCAAAACCACTAATCATAGAACATTTGAATAATAATTTATCACATATCACTTATCATTAATCATAATTAATAAAATGTATTACATAGCGGTTTATGATGTGGCGCAGAAACGCGTCGGAAAGATGCTGAAATTATTCAGAAAATATTTACATCACATACAGAACTCTGTATTCGAAGGCGAATTAACTGATGCGAATTTCCTTCGGTTAAAATCAGAAATCAAAAAAATATACAATGATGAACAAGATTCAATCATCTTTTTTTCCATGAATGGCAAATACCTGGAAAAAGAAATTGTAGGTGTAGAAAAGAAATCCGCTTCTAATTTTATTTAATATGACTAACTCCGGAAATCCTCCCCTTGGTGAGCCGCGAATTACGGGCACCATGGTGAATTATTACTTTGTTTGCCAACGCAAGTTATGGCTTTTTACGCACGATGTGCAGCTTGAACACGAATCAGATTTGGTGGCGCAAGGTAAGCTAATTGATGAAACCACATACGCCGAAGAAAAACACGGCATCGAAATAGATGGCACCGTGGTTATGGATTTTTTAAAAGTAAAAGATAAAGTGATTCATGAAATCAAAAAATCAAATGCGGTGGAACAGGCTCATGAGTGGCAGTTAAAGTATTATCTTTATGTGCTTAAAGAAATGGGCGTTGATGGATTTCGTGGCGAAATTGATTACCCCAAATTAAAAAAACGGGTAAAAGTAACTTTAAGCGCTGAAGATGAAAACAAAATGCAAGATATATTGAACCAAATTGAAATGATTAAACACACTGAACAAATACCCGATACCATCAATAAACAGTTTTGCAAAAAATGTGCGTATTATGAGTTTTGTTGGTCATAAATCTGTGTTTTTTGATTTTTATTTAACTTCATATTCATAACGACTTAACTACACTCGGGAGTCGTCGGTGTATGTAATATTTAGGCTTTTGGCGTCATTGTTTAAGCCTATATAATGCATGAAATACATAAAGCCTATATAAAGTAAGTATTTAAGCATCGTTGTCGGCCCCCCGGTGTTAGAGGGTTATGAAAGGCCGACGATAAATTCACTTGAAAATCTCAAGAAATTTATTGATTTTACAGGTATAGCTGGCATTTTTTGGGCGCCTTCTAATCGAACCATTATGGAATTGAAATAAGGTATCATGAAATAATGAAATCAGTATATGATACCTTCTAATCGAACCATTATGGAATTGAAATTTTTTTATATGTTTGGCGATAGTTGTGGAATTATGTTCTTCTAATCGAACCATTATGGAATTGAAATTACGTCTAATGAATTGGTTCCTTCGGGATGAGATGCCTTCTAATCGAACCATTATGGAATTGAAATGTCGGTTCAACGATCAAGTTCTTCATCTCGTTAAACTTCTAATCGAACCATTATGGAATTGAAATTCGATCTGTGTATCCAAACACTTCTTTTGCTTCTGCTTCTAATCGAACCATTATGGAATTGAAATTAGTAACAGATTATGTATATCCAGCAGGAGTATTTGCTTCTAATCGAACCATTATGGAATTGAAATGGTATTTAATTTTTTTATTCTCTTTGTATACTATCTGCTTCTAATCGAACCATTATGGAATTGAAATTTAATTTGGCCTATCGCCGAAAGGTCTCCGATATCCTTCTAATCGAACCATTATGGAATTGAAATATGTACATGTACTTCATGTCTATAAACTGGTTGGTCTCCTTCTAATCGAACCATTATGGAATTGAAATCATGGATAGATATAGTCCATATCCAATGCAGTTTTCTTCTAATCGAACCATTATGGAATTGAAATTATTCCTCTTCCGGGGCATCGGTAGTATGCCAGTTCTTCTAATCGAACCATTATGGAATTGAAATGGTGCTGAAGGAATTCCCATGCCGTCATATTTTCATACTTCTAATCGAACCATTATGGAATTGAAATAACTCCAACCCTGCAAACTGGCATCCCTTCATATCCTTCTAATCGAACCATTATGGAATTGAAATTATGTTTTGTTGTTGTTATGCAAATAATAAAGCAATACTTCTAATCGAACCATTATGGAATTGAAATGTAGATTCGAATCTGGAACTCAAACACTTGCAAAAGCTTCTAATCGAACCATTATGGAATTGAAATACGCTTCTCGATCCTGCGAAAAGTTCCAGTAAATTACCCTTCTAATCGAACCATTTTTATTAATTCTGAATTCTTAATTATAAATTTTGAATGAGTACTTAAATCATTTTCAGTTTTTGCATTATCCCCTTTTCATTTCATTCATCATTTATCATTTATCATTTATCATTTATCATTTATCATTTATCATTTATCATTTCTGTAGCCATTATGGACTGGATAGATCGCTGAAAGCCATAAAAAAAGCGCTTCAAAAATGAAGCGCTTTTTTTACTGCAACCCGAATAGCTAAGCTGAATGCGGCAGAGGCGTGCCCCGGCTTAATCCAGTGATGGTTTTTCCTGGAAAAACTTAATTTCTATGTTTTCGCCCTCTTGCTGGGCCAGCTCGTAGCTTCCTCTGAATGAAATCTTAAATCCATTGATGGGTGCTTGCTTTTCTAATCCTTCAGCAAGCACCTTAATCTTGTCCTGGCTAAAGTCTTTGTTAAAGTAAATATTTAAGTGGGTCGGATCGGATGTAAATTGCACAATAAACGCATTGTGATTTATAAATACCAGGTCTTCGTAGGCGTAAGTCACTTCACTGCCCATTTCTTCAACCATCTGCATCACCAGACCTAAAGGTCGGTTCTGAATTTCTGTCATTTCATTTCAAATTTTGTCATTTAGTCGAACTTTACGGTGATTATATATTAATTTATTTAATCAATTAAAAGTATTACCTTAATAATATATACAAATATGTTATTTTAAGTGATTTTTTTAAAAGTCAATGTTCGCATGGCATTTTGTATTAAAAACATAAACACAGGAGAAAACATATGAGTGAGTCTAACACCATGCAGGCCTGGGAGAAGGTTCTGGAGTATGCGTCGGTGCCGTTGCACGGAACCATGTCGCGCCGGATCAGAAAAGGCGTAAAGCTTCAAATCAACGAGGGAAAGATCTACGAGAGTGCCGTGATCTTTATCAGCGACTTGTTTGTCCGTATTACCGAAGAGGCCAAGGGTAATGAGGTGATCAACACCTATTTCAGTATCAGCCAGATCTCGAGCATTCGCACCTATAGCGAAAAAGAAGCCTAAGCTGAAGGCACTTGTTGCAGAGCGGCAGCCTTTGTGGCTGCCTTTTTTATTTCCCGCCCTCTCTTTCCCGAACTCTGGGCCATGTATTCGATGAACAGAAACCTGATTTGCCGCATAAATCACAATTTTTTTCAAAAAGTGTTGTAACTTTAACGCTTGAAAATACGGGTTGTATTTTCTGTTTCTTTAACCGTAAAATCCATATTGGAGCATTATGAAAAAACTATTTTCTTTACTGGTGGTTTTGTTGCTTAGCGCACCGGCCTTAAGTTTTGCACAAGCTGGCGCTGTTAATCCCCTTTCTTTAAAAGTAGGTGTTGGCGGTGGTCTGTCTTCGGGCCAGGGCGACTTTTCCGACTTTAGTGGAATCAACTATGGCGGCAAAGTTAAGTTAAGCCTCGCAGCCTTACCATTTACATTAGTAGGCCATGTTCATCTGAACGACCTGACTGCAGAATTTGGTTCTTCAGAAATTGAACTTGACCTTACATCTATTGGTGCCGGTATTGAGTACAAAATGATGCCGCTTCCAATCCTTTCACCATATTTATGCGCCGATATTGCCACTAATTCTTTTTCCTCCCCTGATTCTGATTCGGAATCGCGTGTGGGTGCCGGTTTTGGTGCAGGCACTGAGATCAACCTGCCTATGTTCCCGATCTCTTTTGATCTGGAAGCCAAATACCGCCTGAACAATATTTCAGGTAAAGAAGAAGGCGAAGGCGATATCAATCATATACAGATTACTGCTCAGGCAATGTTCAACATTCTTTAGTTTTTTAAGACCGCCTGGCTGCCAGGCGGTTTTTTTCTTCTCCCCAGCCGTTTCCTTTGAGAGTGCCGCCTTTTCTGCTTAAGTTAATCCTCTGTTTTACCTTAATTAACTATGATGATATGAAAGAGTATAACGTGCTGTTTTCTCTGGGGATTGTGGTCCTTATTCTGGGCATCCTGCCGCTCATTGAAAAACTTACGCTTAACCAACTTTCTCCGGTTCAAATGGCTTTTTTAAGGGGTCTGGCCCAGGTGATGGTTTTTGGGGTGCTTATTTTCCAGGGAAGCGAATGGCTGAAGCTTAAAACCGTACCGGTTTCATTTATTGGTTACGGACTGCTGCAGGGTGTGCTGATCGCCGTTATGCTTTTTTTTTATTTCCATGCCATGCAACAAGGCGAAGCTTCGGTAGTGAAAACCCTCTCGGCCACTTCACCCATGCTCACTTATGCCCTTGCGATCTTTTTCTTAAACGAACCGTTTTCTTTTGAACGCCTGGCCGGGGTTGGCCTGGTTATTGGAGGTGTGTATCTATTGATTCGTTGAATGGTCTTCATCATGATGATGCCCGCCGCATCCGCCTTCGTGATGGCATGAGCAATCATGATCGCCTTTTTCCGGCATCTTCATGGTTCCGGGAACTTTAAATTCTACATCTGAAGTCTGATCTGCTGCACCGGCAAATATCTGGAAGACTTCTTCGTGACTGAGTCCATTTTCCTCAAAAAAAGTCATAAACCGAAACATACCCAGGTCAGCCACCAGGGCTTTAGGCATAGCGTCTTCTTCTATACCGTATTTTTTGCAATGCTCACTGGCTCTTTTGATCCATTTCTCAACGAAGGCTTCCGACTCTCCCCTTCCGTAAAAAAAGCTTTCAATAATTTCCCGGGCTTTGCTCATGGAAAGTTCAGCATGCTCTTTAAACAGGGTTTCCATATCGTTGGAAATGCTCAGGAACTCTTCAATGGCCTCATCATTGAGTTTTTTTTCAAGAATATCCAGTGCTATATTTTTTTGAAAATTTTCCATAGTCTTTGCTTAGTAAATTTGGAATAGCTCACATGGTCTCTTTAAGGTAACGGTTCTTAAAACAATTCCCCAACCATGCCTGCATTGTTAAAAATCTGTCTTTTTTTCTGGCTGGCTATGTATCCCGGCAAAATAAAAGCTCAGGTCAGCTTAGAGCAATTTGATCTTGTCTGGTGGAATGTAGAAAATTTGTTCGATACTGCAAACGATTCTCAAAAACTTGACGATGAATTCACCCCGTCCGGTGCCAAAAAATGGACAGAAAAGCGACTTGAACAAAAGCTTGAAAAACTGGCAGGCGTGCTCAAATCCATGGCCCGGAAACACCCGCAAAAAAAACTGCCGGAAATTATAGGTTTTTGTGAAGTGGAGCATGTTTGGCTCCTGGAACAACTGTTTCAAGAGCATTTAAACACCACCGAATATGGCTTTGTGTATCACGAATCCAGTGACCGCCGCGGAATTGATATTGGTTTTGCTTATAACAAAAACACGTTTACGCTCATCAGCCTGGAGCTGATCTCTTACCAGATTCTTGGAAAAACAGGCCGGGAAATTTTGGCGGTGCGATTTGCCCATAAGCACCACCACTTTATGGTCTATGGCAATCACTGGCCTTCGCGCCACCGAAACAAGCAGCGCTCCGAACGCTGGCGTGTTGCTGCTGCCCAGGCCCTGAAACGCCATCTGGACTCTCTGCGGCTTGCCGAACCCAACCTGGATATGGTGATCATGGGCGATTTTAACGATGAACCCCACAATGCCTCCCTGGCAAAAACTTTAAAAGCCACGTCTATAACCACCTGGCGCAAAGATCCACAACCCGGATCCCTGATCAATCTTTATGAATCTGGCTATAAAAAAGGCAGTTATATATTTAATAATCAGTGGCAACAGTTCGATCAGATCCTGATTACCCCTGGCCTGCTCGATAGCAGTGGCTACCGGCTGAAGGCCAATTCATTTTCGATCTTCTACACACCCGGGCAGTTTAACTTATTTAAGAGTGGCCGGGTTAAGAGTATGTTCAGGACTTATAATGGGAAGACATATATGGGAGGCATTTCGGATCATTTGCCGCTGAAAGTCACTCTTGAACTGGTCAATCCCTGATAACCCATTCCAAAGCGTATGCCTCTTCCTAACGAAATTGCTTTTTGGTATGAGAAAACATTACTAACTTTCAATTAACCTTAAATCCGCCTTAACCCTTAGGAAAAGGAGCGTATCATGCCATTAAAGGAAAAAGATTCTATTTCATTTTTTTTAGATCATGAAGGCCGGGACAAAGCCTCTGTAAAGAAATCATGGATCGACCACATTCATTTTTCACTCGTCAAAGACAATTTTTCTGCAACTGAGCGCGACCTCTACACCAGCCTTGCTTATGCGGTTCGCGACCGGATGGTAGATCGGTGGATTAAGACCCAGCAAACCTACTACGAAAAAGATGCCAAACGGGTGTATTATTTATCCATGGAGTTTTTGATCGGCCGTACGCTTGGCAATGCCCTGATCAACCTGGATATGACAGACACCACCAAGCAGGCTTTACACGAATTAGGTGTAGAGTTGGAAGAGTTGCAGGAACTCGAACCAAATGCAGCACTTGGCAACGGTGGTTTGGGACGCTTGGCGGCCTGCTTTCTGGATTCAATGGCCACGTTAAAACTACCGGCGTATGGCTATGGTATTCGCTATGAATACGGCATATTTTTTCAAAAAATTCAGGATGGATACCAGGTCGAAACCCCGGATAACTGGCTTCGGTATGGCAATCCCTGGGAAATACCCAGGCCTGAGAGCCTGCACCCGGTTAAGTTCTACGGGCATGTTCATCAATATCATAACGATAAAGGCATCCTGACCACCGAATGGGTCGATACCCAGCAGGTCATGGCCATGGCCTACGATACTCCGGTACCCGGTTTCAAGACCAATACCGTTAATAACATGCGCTTGTGGTCGGCTAAAGCCACCCGGGAATTTGATTTTGATTACTTTAATTATGGCGATTATGAAAAAGCCGTTTCAGATAAAGCCTCTTCCGAAACGATTTCTAAAGTTTTGTATCCGAACGACAGTCTCTCGAAGGGAAAAGAGTTACGGTTAAAACAAGAGTACTTTTTTGTATCTGCCACCCTTCAGGATATTATTGTCCGCTATAAAAAAACGTATAAAAATAATTTTGATGCGTTCCCCGAAAAGGTGGCCATTCAGCTTAACGATACCCATCCGGCTATTGCGGTAGCCGAGCTTATGCGTTTGTTTTTAGACGAGGAAGCCCTGCCATGGGAAAAAGCATGGAGCATCAGCACCAAAACATTTGCTTATACCAACCATACGGTTTTACCTGAAGCCCTTGAAAAGTGGTCGGTTGATCTTATGGGCAAGGTTTTACCCCGGCATCTTCAGATCATTTACGAAATCAATCACCGGTTCCTGAAAGATGTAGCCGGTGTATTCCCTAACGATACCGCACGTCTGGTTCGTATGTCAATTATTGAAGAGGGAGAGGTTAAAAATGTACGCATGGCGTATCTGGCCATAGTTGGCAGCCATGCCATTAACGGCGTGTCGGAACTGCATACCGAAATTCTAAAAACCACCCCTTCGCTTTTTAAAGATTTCTATGAACTCTGGCCTGAAAAATTCAATGCCAAAACCAACGGTATTACCCAGCGCAGATGGTTGTATTTGTGCAATCCGGAACTGAGAAAAGTGATCAATAACAAAATCGGTTCGGAATGGGTAACCGATCTTTATAAAATCAAGGCTATTGAATCCCTGGCCACCAATAAAACGTTTCAACGCTCCTGGCAACAAGCCAAAACCAAAAACAAACTGCACCTGGCCGATTACATCAAGTGCCATAATGGCATTGAGGTTGATATAAACTCAATCTTCGACTGCCAGGTTAAACGGCTGCACGAATACAAGCGCCAGATCCTGAATGTGCTTCATATTATCTGGCTTTATTGCCGCCTGATTGAGAATCCCCGATTTCAATGCCAGCCGCGCACGTTTATTTTTTCTGGTAAAGCGGCCCCGGGGTATGTTAATGCCAAGCTGATCATTAAACTGATCAATGCTGTTGCCGATGTGGTTAATAACGACTCCAGAATCGATAATAAGCTTAAGGTGGTTTTCCTGGCCAATTACTCGGTATCTTTGGCTGAGATGATCATACCTGCTGCAGATCTGTCTGAACAGATCTCAACGGCTGGCACAGAGGCTTCCGGGACAGGCAATATGAAATTTGCCCTGAACGGTGCCCTTACCATCGGCACACTTGATGGCGCCAACATTGAGATCATGGAAGAAGTTGGCGCTGAAAACATGTTCCTTTTCGGACTCAAAACTAATGAAGTAAAAAACCTGAAAGAAAATGGCTACAACCCGCGAGAGTACTACGAAAATGATCCGGATATCCGTGAAATTATTGATATGATATATTCGGGTTATTTCAGCCCCTCGGATCATCGGTTGTTTGAGCCGCTTGTAGATTCGCTTCTGAATCAGGATCAGTATATGCTCCTGGCTGATTTTAAAGACTACATCCAATGCCAGCGGGAAGTTGATAAAGTCTATAAAAATAAGTCGGAGTGGACACGACGGGCAATTTTAAATGTTGCCAACATGGGTCGTTTTTCAAGCGATCGCACAATTCAGCAGTATTCCGATGAAATCTGGCATGCTAAACCTGTTAATATTGAACTGACACACTCAAAGTCTAATCGAAAAAAAACCAAGTAAGGCTAATCTAACACTCAGCTGCCATGTCTTTACAACTGGCTGGCAGCTGATTCATAATTTTAAACTCGTTATGGTTAAACATCTTGTTTTCTGGAATGTCAAGGATTCTGATCATGGAAAAACCAAATCCCATTTAATAGATGAGATTAAACGCAGCATTGAAGCCTTAAGAAATCATATACCCGAGATTGTAGAGATTGAAGTGGGCACGGATTTTAACGGCTCCGATCAGGCATATGATGTAGCTTTATATTCTTCTTTTAAGACAAAACAGGATCTTAAGACCTACCAACTCCACCCCGAGCATCAAAAAGTCGCCCAATTTGTGAAATCTGTAACCTCTGCCCGTGCGGTTGTGGATTACGAGATTTAAAAAGATGGCTCACTCAGCCGTCTAGGAAAATTATATGTTGAGATAGTGTATCATCGTCGGAAATTTATTTTTCTAATCATTAAATAATTGTAACTTCTTTGTCGTCGATATTGGCGGTAAGGAGTGGCCATTTATCGAGACTGTTCTTTTCTATGTTGAGCAATTACTTGTTTACAGTGACATATATTTCATCGGCATCATCGATGAAATCAATTTCAAAAAAAATCAAACTGAAAGGGAAACATGAACTCTGAAGCAGTTATTTATGCAGTACCTGCAGCGGGAGTCATTGCGCTGCTATATGCCTTTATTAAAGCCAGCTGGGTAACCAAACAACCCAACGGAACTGAAGAGATGGCTGAGATTGCGAATCATATCGCTGAAGGCGCCACGGCTTTCTTGAAGCGAGAGTATCAAATTTTAATCATATTTGTAATTTCTGTTGCTGTATTGTTGGGCTTTGCAAATGCAGGTCGCAGTGATTCCTCCTGGTTAGTTGCAGTGAGTTTTTTTGTGGGTGCCATTTGTTCGGGAAGCGCCGGATATATTGGTATGCGCGTGGCTACTCAAGCCAATGTTCGAACAACACATGCTGCCAGAACCGGTCTTAGCAACGCATTAAATGTGGCATTCTCGGGTGGTCTGGTTATGGGTTTGTCTGTTGTTGGCTTAGGTGTTATTGGCCTTTCCGTACTCTTTATTGTTTATAGAAACATCTTTACAGATGTTGCTACTGTAATTAATGTTATCTCCGGTTTCTCATTAGGTGCTTCTTCAATTGCATTGTTTGCCCGTGTTGGTGGTGGTATTTATACCAAAGCAGCCGATGTAGGCGCCGATCTGGCTGGTAAAGTTTATGAAGGTATTCCGGAAGATGATCCTCGTAACCCTGCTACTATTGCCGATAATGTTGGTGATAATGTTGGAGACGTGGCTGGTATGGGTGCTGACTTGTTTGAAAGTTATGTCGGCTCCATAATCGGAACCATGGTTTTGGGCGCTGCATTCGTGCCGATTTTTGCCCAAATGGATTCCACATTAACTGTCTCTGCAGTATTGCTACCACTTGTACTGGCTGCTGTAGGAATTATAGTAGCCATTTTAGGTTCATTTTTTGTCAGCGTTAAAGAAGGTGGTAATCCACAGGTCGGTTTAAATACCGGTGAGTTTGGCGCATCTGGTGTAATGGCTATTCTGAGTTACTTTGTAATAACCATGTTTTTGCCGGAGTCCTGGACGGTTGATGGCTTTACTTACACTTCAACAAATGTCTATTTTGCTGTATTGCTGGGTCTTGTAGCCGGTGTTTTAATTGGTATTATCACCGAGTATTATTGCTCAACTCACAATCAACCTGTAGTTGGCATCGCCAAACAAAGTATTACCGGTTCGGCAACCAATATTATTGCCGGCTTAGGTGTTGGTATGTTTTCAACAGGTCTTCCAATTTTAGTTTTATCTATTGCTATTGTTGGTGCCCACTACTTTGCCGGATTGTACGGCATTGCTATTTCGGCCCTGGGAATGCTTTCTGTAACCGGAATACAGCTTGCTGTTGATGCTTACGGTCCTATTTCAGACAATGCCGGTGGTATTGCCGAGATGGCAGGTATGCCGCCTGAGGTTCGTGAGCGTACAGATAAACTGGATGCTGTAGGCAACACTACTGCTGCAATCGGTAAAGGTTTTGCTATTGGTAGTGCGGCCCTGACCGCCCTGGCGCTTTTTGCCGCGTTCATGCAACAGGCCAATATAAAATCTATTGATATCTCTCAACCCGTGATCATGGCCGGATTATTGATCGGTGCCATGCTTCCGTTTGTCTTCAGTGCTATGGCTATGGGTGCTGTAGGCCGGGCTGCAGGTGATATGATCAAAGAAGTTGGCCGTCAGTTCAACGAAATTGCCGGTCTTCGCGAAGGCACCGCAAAAGCAGAATATGCCAAGTGTGTGGATATTTCCACCAAAGCAGCGCTTCGCGAAATGTTGCTTCCAGGATTAATGGGTGTTCTGGTCCCTGTTATTGTTGGATTTGTTTCTAAGAATATGCTCGGCGGTTTGCTGGCCGGTGTAACCACCTCTGGTGTTTTAATGGCTATTTTCCAGTCAAATGCTGGTGGCGCCTGGGATAATGCTAAAAAACGCATTGAAGGTAAAATTGAATTTGATGGTGTTACTTATGGAAAAGGCAGCGATGCCCATAAAGCAGCTGTAGTGGGTGATACCGTTGGTGATCCGTTTAAAGACACCAGTGGACCTAGCCTGAACATTCTAATGAAATTAATTGCTGTTGTTGCACTTGTTATCGCACCTCTTCTTTAAAGAGCAGCAATAAAACGTGATCAAAGAGCGGCTTTTCTGGTCGCTCTTTTTTTATGTACCTCAGAAAATTAGAGTTGAAAAACTCTTTTCAATTCCCTACTTTTGCCTCGACATTCAAATATTTTATCATTCAAAAATGAGCGTACAAGGTTGAAATTAATCGTAGGATTGGGTAATCCGGGAGATAAATACAAAAACACCCGTCACAATATAGGTTTCGAGGTTCTGGATAAATTGGCTGAAGATCAGCTTAATTCATTTGGTTCTGCAAAAGGCCCTTACCAGATGCTGAAGTGCAACATACACAATCAAAGCACATTGCTGATAAAACCTGATACTTACATGAATTTATCCGGTAAAGCCGTTCAGCATGCGATGGCGTATTATAAAATCTCTATTATGGATATCCTGGTGATTTGTGATGACTTAAACCTTCCTCTCGGTTCGTTACGATTCCGCTCAGGTGGCTCTGATGGCGGACAAAATGGTCTGAAAAACATTATTCAAACCATAGGCCGTTCAGATTTTAGCCGGCTCAGGCTTGGCATTGGCAGTACCGAGTTCAAATCGAATGCTTCAGCTATTGTTTTAGGTAAATTTAAACCTGAGGAAAACATGGTCGTTTCGGAATTGATAGACTATGCAGCCAGAAGTGTCAGATCATTTATCGAGCACGGGTTATCCAAAACCATGACAGATTTCAACCGAAAAATTGTAACCCCATAACATTTCTTCCAACCATTAGTTACTCTTTGTAATCTTTTTAGTGATCAGGGCAAATAAAAAAGGCTGTCAAGCTTAGCCCGACAGCCTTTAAGGAGGTGCTCTATGAAAAACCTTACAGAAACCATAAACTGCAAGGCATATTTATAAACGACGGGTGTTTGGAAAAAGTTTAACGTATGTCATTTTTTTCACCCTTTTTCTAATTAATTTTACAAAAACATCCTTAAATCCTCGAAAAACACACCTGGGTTTGGCCTTTGTTGCAATTAGCTTGCACCGGCCCTAATTCATGCATTCACACGTTTATCTATCCGAAAAGAAATCGAAAAAATAAAATTACTTATCGAGAAGTTTGGCGTGTTTTTTGACAGTTAATTCTTACTTATGTAATCACAAAACAAAGGTATATGTATACTGAGCAAACCCAACCAGCCCTGAGAATTGATTTTGATTGGATGTTAAACCAGGTTTTTAATTCAATATATGCTGGTGTAAGCATTACCAATAAAGATGGCTTTATCCTTGCAGCCAACGATATATTTTGTGTGCTTTATGGGAAAAAAAGATCTGAAATTATCAATCAACACTTTTGCACGCTGATCCCAAAAGAACATCATGAATTAGCAAACGAGCTTCATAGGGAATTTATGAATGGGAACCTACCGGAAATTCACGACGAATGGCATGTTCTAAGATCAGATGGTACTTTTGTAGATATTTATAGCACACCTAAGTTAATGACAGGGATATCAGGTGAGAAGTACAAGGTTACCACAATCGTTAATATCACCGAGTATAAGCGACTTCATCCTTGTGAGACATAAAAAAAAGGCTCTTATAAAGAGCCTTTTTTTATACCTTTTTCCGTTTCTTAATTGCTTTTTTGATTGGCGACAGCTGGCTTGCTTGTTGTTAGGGATTTCACATCAATATTAAAACGAACCACGCCACCTTCTTGAACCTGAACAGAACCATACCAGGTTCTGATTTTTCCTTTTTTATAAGCTGCCACATCATATTTGCCTGAAGGGACTTCATCTATGACAAAAAATCCGGCACTATTTGTCTTGCAACCTTTCCAAAACGATTTTCCCTGCTTAGCTCTTACTGTTATTTCTGAAACAGGTAAATCATTTTGATCTGTAACCCGGCCCAAAATACGACCTTCAGCAAGCAATGTAAGTGGAAAAACCATAACTAAGAATAGTAAAAAATACTTTTTCATTGCTCTCTCCATAGTTTAATTTAGCATTTGCCAAAAATACAAAATTAAGTCTTTAATATAAAATGATTAACAGGTAATAGGGTATTTAACGAAGTGCAAAAACATGCTTCTTAAATTAATTACGATTATCCTGTTTTCCAAACCGTTATTTTGTATTTGTTTTACTCACATAATAAGGTTGCTGTTCTTGTGAGTAATATGTTAGTCTTTGCATGGCTAAATGATACTTCTGGATTTGTTCCTGTACATAGTATTGTTCACTTTTTAATCTCTGATACATCTTAATCATATCAGGCTCTGGCATTTTATCGACCTGTTCACCTGATTGATATTTATCATACACACACATTTTAGCTAAAACTCCCTGAATTTTGGAATTCAGGCTATCGGATTTGGATTGATAAAGATCCAATTGCTCTGCAAATGATACATAAGCTTCAGCATGTGAAACCCTGGAACTTTGATTACTGATCTGATAGTAAGATGCTTTGATTTTTTGTGCAAAAACATCAGAATGAGAACACCCTATCAAAAACATAATTAATAATATTAATCTTTTCATTGTTTTCTCTCCTGGTTTGATTATGTATATCTAATCATTAAATAACAAGGGGCGTGCCAAAGAATAATTTTTATTCAAACCCAACGAAGAGTGTTTTTATAAGTTGTTTTTATGTAATAACTTACAAAAACTTAATTATCTGGGAACAACAATAAAAAAAGAATATTCACCATTTCAATTGCATTATTTTAATCATTTCTTGAAGAATTTATTTCATTATATTTTACTAATATTTTAATTATAATATTAATTATAAATCACTAATTCCTAACAAATATTTTTCTAATCTTTCTGGCGGGCGTGTTTAACGATCTCAAAAATGCCAATACCGGCTGAAACGGCAACATTCAAGGAGTGTTTGGTGCCATACTGAGGGATTTCAACACTGATATCACAAGCCTTTAATACTTCCTCATCAATTCCAGAGACTTCATTTCCCAGAACTAAACAACATGGAAAATGGTAGGTATTCGGCTGGTAATGCGGTACGGAGTTGTCTGTAATCTCAAGCGCACAAATCTGGTAGCCCCTGGCTTTTAGATCAGCAATTGCATCAAGGGGACTGGCTACATACTCCCACTCAACAGTTTCGGTAGCCCCTAGCGCTACTTTATTGATTTGCGGACGTGGTGGCACGGCAGTGTAACCGGTTATGATCAGTTTTTCGATTAGAGCAGCATCACTGGTTCGAAAAACAGACCCCACATTCCACATGCTTCGGATATTATTGAGTAATACCACAACCGGATGTTTAGGCGCAGATTTAAAAGCATCAGGATCCAGGCGATTCATTTCTTCACCCTTAAGCTGTCTCATGGCTATGATCCTTGTTTCAATGTGTTCACAAGAGCCTGGTTTTCATCAGGGCTGCCAACATTTATTCTTAAACAGTTTTCCATGAGTGGGTATGATGAAACATCGCGAACTAAAATGCCATGGTCTTTTAATACCTGGAAAATATGTTTGGCATCCTGAAACCTGACAATCAGAAAATTAGCATCACTGGGGATAAGTTCAACACCGGGTATTGATAGAAGTGATTTTTCCAATTTTACCCGCTCATGTAAAATATCCTTTACACCCTGCTCTATCATGTCATAATTTGCCAGGACGTGTTTCAGGGTGATTTCGGCCAATTGCGAAGAAGCAAATGGAATTTTGGGTTTTATCAATTCCTGCAAGAGTTTAGGATCAGCCATGGCAAATCCAATACGAACACCGGCAAGCGAAAAAGCTTTCGAGAGGGTTCTCAGAACAATAATATTGGGGTGTGTGTCAATAAGCCCTGTTGCTGAAGCATTTTCCGAGAATTCAATGTAGGCTTCATCAACCAAAACCAGCGAAGGTACACTTTCGGCAATAGTTTTAATGGCAGGCAGGTCCAGAGAACGACTGGTTGGATTGTTGGGTGTAGACAGCGCAATCAGCTGGGGTTGATGTTTTTGAGCCTCAGAAATGATCAAATCGGAATTAAAGCTTAAATCCGGGTTCATGGGCACACTTAACACACCTGCGCCAAGTACCCGGGCAATTTTTTCATAAAGTGAAAACGATGGTGAAGGAATTAAAATGGCGGCTTCAGGATGAAGCACAGCCATAAAAATGGTGTAGAGCAATTCGTTTGAGCCGTTGCCCATCATAACATACTCATGGGGTAGTCCTATAAAATCGGCAAATAGTCCGGCTCCCTCATGCGGAAATATATTTGGATAACGGTTCCATGGTCGGTTGATAAATTCATCCAGAATCTGATATTTTAAGTCTTGAGGAAGGTCGCGAGGATTTTCATTTTGATTAAGTTTGATCTGTGCATTTTGGCCACCCGAAATGGCATAGGCCCCCAATGCTTTTACATTAGGATTGATATATCCCAATGCCTGTTCAATATTCATCATGTCGTTTTTGTATGGTTTTTTTTAATACATGGCTTATTTATATATCTTTTTATGGAGATAAAAAACTTTTTTATTTCTGAATTGGTTTTCCTCTTTAGTTGTGCCCCGATTACTTATGCACATTTCACTAACCTTGATCAAGAAACGCTATGCCCGCAAAAATCACTGTTTTCAACGACGGACCAATCAAGGTTGAAGGAGATCAGGAAGTTGTTGATATGAATGGAAACGCGCTTTCCGATCCCAATCAACCTACCTTCTTATGCAGATGTGGTAACAGTAAAAATGCTCCTTTCTGCGATGGCTCTCACAAACAAGCCAATTTTAAATCTACTGTCCAGGGTAAAAACGCCTGAACCGTGCTTCAGTAAAGTTTATCTTAAGCTGCCATTTGGCAGCTTTTTTTATAGGCCCATTGTCGGCAAACCTTAAACTTTATTATACTTTTACATTACAGTTTATCAACTAATCAAAAACCCAAATGAAGGCACTTTTAACAGCAAAAGAAATGCGCGACATTGATTATGAAACCATAATCAAGCTGCGGGTTTCGGAGCAAAAGTTAATGGAACTGGCCGGTTATGAATGCTATAATTACATTGGCAGGTATTTTGAGTCGCAGCATCAATTGCTTGAAGGTAAACATCTCCTGGTTGTTTCCGGAAAAGGTAATAATGGCGGAGATGGCATTGTACTTACCAGGCATTTGATTAATGGCGGTACCTCGGTCGACCTGGTGCATTTATGCCAGGAAAATGAAATTAAGGAAAACGGTTTATTGGGCTTAAAATCGTTGAAACAATATTTAGTTCATACTAACCGGTTAAGGATTTTTGAAGGCGATATGGCTATGCCGCCAATGTTGAACGAAATGCCATATGATGGCGTGGTGGATGCCATTTTAGGAACAGGATACAGCCCTTCTGGTGATGGCCGGTTAAAATCTCCGATTCGTGAAGCAGTACTTTACATCAATAAACTCAGTAACACCAGACAATGCCCGGTATTTTCTGTGGATATCCCGTCCGGGCTCGATGGCACTACAGGCCGGGTGGCCGATATTGCCGTAAATGCAGATCTGACCATTTCATTGGGTTTCTTAAATTCTGGGCTGTATCTGGAAGATGGCCCTGAGCACTGTGGGCAGGTTGTGCAGGCAGATATTTCGCTGCCCCCCTTTTTGATACAAGATACTCATGCCAAATTGCTCGATGAGGCTTTTGTGAGTGCAAACCTTCCAAAGCGCCATCCGCAACATGCCAAGCACCAGAACGGGAAAGTACTCGTGATTGCCGGCAGCCAGACCAGACACAATTCAATGATGGGAGCTGCCCTGCTAGCTCTGCATGGCGCACTGATCTCAGGTGCCGGATACGTCTGTGCTTCGGTTCCGCCGGAAACCTTTAATACGGTTCATATGTCTGCCCCTGAAGCGATCGTTATAGATCAAAGTCCTGAGCAAATCAAAACACGCCTGGAATGGGCAGATACGGTTTTAATTGGTCCGGGATTAGGACGGGATGAAACGCGCCAAACGTTCATCCTTGATCTTCTGAAAGACCCGGTTTTAAAATCAAAATCTGTTGTTTTGGATGCCGATGCCTTATTTGCGCTCGCCCAAACCGATGATTGGCAAAAGTTGTTATCAGACCAGGCTATACTGACCCCTCATATCCAGGAATTCTCAAGGTTTTTGGTTACTGATATCAAAAATATTTCATATAACCGCCTGGGCCGTGTTCGTGCATTTGCCCAAAACAGCCGCACTACCCTGCTCTTGAAAGGTGCGCCAACGATTGTTGCAGACAGCAACCAATGCTTTATCTCCAATAACGGCACTCAAGCACTGGCCAGTGCCGGCACAGGTGATGTTCTGTCGGGTATTGTTGCCGCTATGGCCGCCCAGGGACTCTCACCCTTATATGCAGCAGGTATTGGCGCCTTTGTTCATGGTTTAGCCGGGAAACTCTCCGGGGAATCTCCGAACCGAACGTCGGCCACATCGGTATTGGATGGCCTTGCTGAGGCTTATACCCGTTTGGAAACTTAGTTTTGCCGATTATGGACCAATTACCTAACCAGAAAGACCCGACACCTCTGCAACTTTCCGACAGAGATGACGATCTGGAGAGTGATGCGTTTAAAACGCAGACCTTTTTTGTTGATCCCAATCAATCCAGGATCCGAATTGACAGGTTTATTACCGATTGTGTGGAGAATGCCACCCGTAACAAAGTTCAGCAAGGTATTACGGATGGCCGTGTGCTGGTGAATGGCCGGCCTGTTAAAGCGAATTATAAAGTGAGTCCCGGTGATGAAATCCTGATCATTTACACATCACCACCGCCTCCGGAGCTTCTGCCAGAGCCGATTGACTTAGATATTATTTTCGAAGATGAAGATCTGCTGGTTGTGGATAAACCGGCAGGCATGGTGGTTCATCCTGCCTATGCCAACTGGACGGGCACCCTTGCAAATGCAGTGTTGTACCATACCCAATCGAACCTCTCCAGGTTAGATGATGAACCGTTACGCCCGGGCATTATTCACCGGTTGGATAAAGACACTTCAGGATTGATTGTGGTAGCCAAAAACGATGACTCCCACTACCTGATCGCCAGGCAATTTTCAGACCGGAGCATCCGAAAAAAATACAAAGCCCTGGTTTGGGGTGTTCCAAAATTGGCTCAGGACACCATTAAGACCAATATTGGCCGCAGCAAGCGCGATCGAAAGCTAATGGCCAATTTCCCATACGAAGCTGCTGAAGGAAAACCCGCAGTTACCGAATACCTGGTTCAGAAGGATCTGAATTACTTTTCGTTGCTGGATATTACCCTGCATACTGGCCGCACACACCAGATCCGGGCCCATATGCAACACATTCATCATCCCATTCTTGGTGATGAGGCTTATGGCGGAAAAAAAATTCATCCCTGTCGTTTCCCGCAAAGCGAGGCCTTTTTAAAAAACCTTTTTAAAGTGCTGCCGCGCCAGGCCCTGCATGCTTACTACCTTGAATTCCAGCATCCAAAATCCAAACAAATTGTTACCTTTACTTCTGAGCTACCCAAAGATATGCAACTGGCTATCGATAAAATCAATCAATTGACCACTTAGCGCAATATGACCGCAGTATCAAAACCTTATAATGTGTCCCATCCCTTCCCTTTTTTTTGGGTTCTCACAGCAATTGTGCTGAGTTTGGGCATACCAGAACAGACTTTAGCTCAATCATCCCTGTTTAAGATCCTTGCCAAAGATGAACCCGTTTATGAAGCTTTGCTTTCTGCTCCAGATGGTTCCATAGACACGGTCGTCTCTTTCGACCTGACACCAATTGCTATCAGAACGTTTTTACCCTTAAATAACAAGCCGCCAAAAGTTCTGTGTGTGTTTATTCATGGCACATCAGCCCAGTCCAGGCTTTACCTGCCATTTGCAGACACACTGATGAAAAAAGGGATTGGCACGGTTCTGATTGATCTTCGGGGACACGGACTCTCCGGGGGTGAGCGGGGAAAAACCGCGGGGTTAAGTTCGTTGGTTCGTGATGTTCGCCTTGTTTTAAAGGCGCTAAAACACCAATACCCGGATACCAAACTGGTTCTTGGCGGACACAGTCTCGGAGCCGGATTAACTTTAAAATATCTTGAATTCTTTAACGGCCTTGATGTTGATTATGTAAAACCTGATGGTTTATTGTTAATGGCCGGAGGTTTTTTAAGAGATCCGGCATGCAACGCTTTGGAAACAAATAGACTGGACAGCATACAACAATCAGGTCAGTTTGCTAAGATTTATCCGTTTTCACTGGCTGGTTTTATTCCAATGGGGTTACTTGGCCAGCAGTACTATACCCTGGAAGTGCTGTTTCCGGAAAACCACCCTTTGGTTAAGCAAGCTATAGAGCAGGACATTTTCACCCGCAAGTATTCGTTTCAGTTTTTTTTATCCTCATTTCCGCTTAAGCCTTCATTACTCTATCAACGATTGAAAATACCGGTTGTGCTTGTTATGGGAAAACAGGATGAGCTGATAGCAGCCTGCGACGCCATTTATTCATACAAAAAACTTCGAACATCAAAAAAACAGTTATTACTGTTCAATAGTAGCAATCATATTAACATCATCTGGGAATCGGCCGGTGCGATTGCCTGGTGGCTGAACGACATTTATGATTAACCCTTATTGTAAGAAACTATGTTACAGACCGAGAATAAATACATCACCCTTTCCGGTTACAAACACCGCTATATAGATTGTGGACAAGGAGACACCAGCTTGATATTGATTCATGGCATGTCAAGTTCATTAGAAATATTTGAAAAATCGCTTCCCGTCCTTTCTAAACATATGCGGGTACTGGCCTTGGACCTGTTGGGTTTTGGGCAATCTGATAAACCACACACCGAAAATTACACGCTTGAGTTTTATGCAAATTTAATTCGCGAGTTTATTCTGAATACAGATTGCCACGGTCCCTACAAACAAGTTGTGGTGCTTGGGCATTCTATGGGTGGTAAATACGCGCTCACCTTAAGCTTAAACTATCCGGAGTTGGTTCAAAAGGTGGTTTTAAGCAATTCTGACGGATTTATCCATGTACCACATGTGATACGTGCAGCCAGTTTTTGGGGAATCCGGCATCTTCTTCATAAGATGATTTCGCGTCGGAATTTTGTTGAAAATGCCATGAAAAAAGTCTATCACGATCCCTCGCATATTACCAAAGACCATTTGGAGGTAAACCTTAAAATGGCCCGGGATAAACAGATATTCAGAACCATAATGCTTTTGAATAAAAATTTTAAAAAGTTAGATTTAAAACGAACGGGCTATCGGGATAGATTGCCCGAGCTTCAAAAGCCGGTTTTAATTATCTGGGGACAGCAAGACCAGTTTCTTTCGCCAAAATCAGCCCACCTTGCTGAGCGCGAAATACAAAACTCTGAGCTCCATATTATCCCAAATTGTGGACATGCTCCCATGGTTGAAAAATCGGACATCTTTACAAAACTTATCATTGATTTTGTTTCTAAACCGACAGGCTAAGCTATGCTGATAACCTTTGAGGGCTTGGATGGCTCAGGCAAATCCACTCAGGTCAAATTACTGAAAAAGTACCTGACCGAGGCAAATTACGAGGTATTGGCATTGCGCGAGCCCGGTGGGGTTGTTCTGGCAGAAGAGATTCGTGAGTTGCTTTTAGAATCTAAAAATGAGATTAACTCCATTACCGAGTTACTTCTGTTTTCTGCCAGTCGCTCTGAACTTATACAATCCCTTGTTAAACCGGCTCTGCAAGAAAAGAAAATCGTCATTTTGGACCGATTTTACGACTCGACGATGGCCTACCAGGGCTATGGCAGGAAATTGGATTTGGATCAGATCAGGTTCATAAACCAGATTGCTTCCTTTGGGCTGGTGCCCGACATCACTTTTTATCTGGATATATTGCCGGAAGACTCCCTGCTTCGCAAATTTTCAGAAAAATCGCTGCCTTTATCATTCAACGACGATAATTTGCCGCTGGATCGTATGGAAAAGTCCGGTTTGGAATTTTACCATCTTGTTCGGTCGGGGTATAAAGCCATCCTAAAACAAGAGCCCAAACGTGTGATTGAAATTGATGCCTTAAAAAAAGTGCCGGACATTCATAAAGAGATCCTTCATCATTTAAGCCCAAAGCTAAACCAGGTCTCTTAAACAGATTAATTGTTCATGATACAAACACACTATTTTAAATCGGGCAGGTTTTGGTTGCCTGTTTTACTGCTTATAACCTTATGGCCATTTCAAACCTATTGCCAAACCGTCCTTTTTGATACCGAGGCCAAAGCTGAAACCCGGGAAGCTTACCGGTTTATCCAACAAGCCAATTTGCTTGCCGATAGCGGTAAAATCGATCAGGCACTTGAAAAGTACCAGGCAGCCATAAAATTAATTCCTCAGAACCCCAGACCATACTACTATATCGGTTTTCTCAGGGCCGGGCAAGGTGAGTATCACGAAGCTGAATTGGTTTTCCAACAGGCCTTGAAGTTGTGGCCGGCTTACCCCGAAGCCAATGCATCCCTTGGAGCCATTTATCTCCAGTATGGTGCTTATGAAAAAGCGTATCCTTTACTTAGAAAGGCTCTTAGCGAAAATCCCCGCCTTGCAGATGCCAACAATAACATGGGGGGGTATTTTTTTATGCACCTGCATAATCTGGACAGTGCAGCTTATTATTTTGAACAATCCATACGCCACGATTCTTCTTTCAGCGATGCCTACATTAACCTGGCCAATATTTACCTTCAACAATCTAAACTTGAACAAGCCGACGCGTTAAGCCGGAAAGCACTTGAACTTTCACCAAATACAGCCAGTGTCTATTTCCTGTCTGGAAATATTGCCTTCCAGTCGGATCAGTATCAAACCTCGATTGAGTTATATAAAAAAGCATTGGGTTTAAATCCTGAGCTTCATGAAATTTATTACAACATGGGTCGGGCTTATGTAATTCTCTCAGAGCTAAACCAAGCTAAAATCCAGCTGGATAATCTAAAACCCTACAATGCCAAACTCTACACCCTGCTCAAAGAGTTAATTGAAGACAACACACCCTAACAAAATAAATGTTAGGAGATAATACTTTAAAAAGGTATTATTTGCTTGACTTTTGAATGTTTTTTCATTACATTGCTTAGATATTTCTACCCAGGCAATTAGAATTTTTAGAAGGATACCTACAAGGATATTTCATTCTAAAAATTCTTTTTTTGTTTCTGTTTCAAACACAGTGAATGCGAATTTTAGCATCCGACTAAGCTATAGAATTTTCTTCTACTCAAAATATGAGATTATCCGATTTCCGCTACAAACTTCCCAATAATGCTATAGCCGCCTACCCATCAGAACCAAGAGATGATTGCAAAATGATGGTGTTGGACCGGCGCAAAAAAGAGGTAGAGCACAAGAAGTTTGCAGATATTGTTGATTACTTTAAAAAAGGCGACATACTGGTCTTAAACGACACGAAAGTTTTTCCGGCACGATTATTTGGTCATAAAGAAAAAACCTCGGCCAAAATTGAAGTTTTCTTATTACGTGAGCTTAATAAGCAAGCTGGTTTATGGGATGTTTTGGTTGAACCGGCCAGAAAAGTTCGTGTTGGCAATAAAATATACTTCTCACACGATCTGATAGCTGAAGTTGTCGATAACACCACTTCAAGAGGCAGAACCATACGATTTTTGAATCCTGATATCGATATATTTCAGGTTGTTGAAGAAATAGGGCAAATGCCAATTCCCGATTACATCAAACGCGAGCCTGAAGTAATCGACAAAGAAAGATATCAAACCGTCTTTGCCCGTGTTCCGGGGGCTGTTGTTGCACCATTATCCGGGTTGCATTTTACCAGTTCCCTGTTAAAAAGCATTCAGGACAAAGGCGTGAAAATCATTTCTCTGACACTGCATCCGGGTTTGAGCACGTTTCGCGAAGTTGAAGTGGAAGATATTTCCAAGCACAAAATGGATTCCGAGTATTACAATGTACCGTATTCATGCGCCAAGGTGATCAACGAACTCAAAGAAAAAAAATCGGGCAGGATTATTGCGTGTGGTACTACTGTGTGCCGTGCTCTGGAGGCGAATGCAACCGTGGAAGGACGCATCAAATTTGGAGAAGGCTGGACAGATAAATTTATTTACCCACCATACGATTTTAAAGTTGTTGATGCGCTGATCACGAATTTTCATCAGCCCGAATCTACCTTGTTAATGCTGGTAAGTGCTTTTGCCGAACACGACTTCCTGATGAAAAACTACAAGCTGGCCCTGAAAAACGACTATAAATTTCTTGGTTACGGAGATGCTCAGTTTATCTACTAATCTTTAGCCAAAAACCAAAGCAGATCATCTATGCCTACGATTGCAGTTATTGCAGCCAGTGGATTGGGAAAGCGCATGAAACTGCAGCCCGGACAAAGCAAGCAGTACCTGAAAATTGGCCGTTACCCGGTGATCTATTACACACTAAAAGCTTTTCAGGAGGCGGCTACCGTTGATCAAATTGTTGTAGTTACTCTAAAAGAATACTTCCCCTATCTTAAAAAACTGGCAAAAAGACACGGCTTTACAAAGCTGCGTCATATTGTTGAAGGCGGTAAAGAGCGCCAGGATTCCATTTACAATGGCCTGGTTTATCTTTCAGGCGCCTTAAAGGATTCTAATATTCAAAGCAGCACCATTCTGATTCACGACGGGGTTCGCCCTTTTATATTACCCTCAGAAATCGATAATATCACCAATCTGACTCGAAAACACAGAGCCTGTGTACCGGCAAACAAGCCCAAAGATACCATTAAAACAATTGGTGAATCGGCTGATATTTTTGGCCAAACCCTTAATCGAAGTGAGTTAAGACAAGTTCAAACCCCTCAGGCTTTTACCTTCAATCTCATTTTTAAAGCACATCAACAGGCTAAACAAGAGCAATTCTATGCCACCGACGATGCCGCTCTACTGGAAAAATATCAGCCGGAGCATCCGATTAAGATTTACGAAATGGGGTATCACAATATCAAAATCACCACACCCGAAGATATTGACCTGGGTAAAATGATGTTAAAGCGTCTGAATCTGGGCTAATCAACCGTAAACTCCTCTCCTAAATCTCAATATCTACATATTCAACCAGATCTTAGCTTCTGCATAAAGCAATCCAAAACCCATTACCGATCCGGCAAGAGTTTGCATAAACGTATGGGCTTTGAGGTGAATTCGAGACCACATCAATAACGGGGTGAGTAAAAGCAGAAATAAGGCCCAGGGTCCAAAGACCACGTATAATACGGCTATGGGAGCGGTATAGGAAGATAGATGAACACTGATTTTCCACTTAAGTGTGATAAACATCAGAAACACTGTGTTCAGGGCATAGAAAAGAAATAAGCCGCTGATAATATGTGGCGCCTGAAGCATTTTCATGATTAGGAAACCTATGAAATAGGCGGCGATAGCAATGGAAAGCGGTATTACACGTTGACTCCGTTTTGAAATATCGTAATCACTAACCCTACCGGTTTTTTTCAGGAACATCACCATAAAAGTAGGTACAAGGGTGTAAACAAGAAATATAATCCCCAGGTAAAGATAGCGATGGGTATTTTCGGGAAATTGCATCTCCAACAAAAACCAGTATGCTGCAATTGGGACCACTATGGGATGCAAAATGCCGGAGATTAATTCAGCTAAGTTTTTTTTAATCGACATTGAAGAAGCGCTGTCCTCCGGCTGAGTCTGATCGATGATCCCTTCCATGTTTTCCAACGGATAATGTGACAATAAATTTTCCTTCTGTTTCACGAAAATTCCTTACGCCCAAAACATTTGTAATTCCATAATTTAATAAGATTGAGCCGGTTTGATGCTCTTTTAACAATTTTGTTAAATCAAACTGAAGTGAGACCGGCCGAACTTCATCGCCAAACATCATAAATGCCGGCTTGTATCTGAGATGCGTGATATTTTCCGATAATTTTGTCAGGAGCTTATGTCGACCGTATCTCGAGTTGCAAACACTTTGTTTAACTTTATCACTCACCAGGTGTTTTGTAGAGCCAGGCACAATAGAAATTTTACCGGCTAGCTCCAGTATTGCTATGTGTCTTCCACCGATAACTGTTAGTTCTGAAACATGGAGAGGAATATGGTAAAAAGTAGCTTTATTTTTTCCTTCAATTAAAAAAAACTTGAAATCGAAGTAATGATCATGAACAACAAGGTGTGGTTTTTGAACTTCACTATCGCGCTTGATGGCCAGTTCCAGAAAAACATTGAGCGCTTTTTCAGGAATAGTGATCTCTGTCTCAAAATAAGAAGACTTTCCGGGGCCTTTGCGTTTTACTTTAACTGCTTTAGCAACGGTTTTTAATAAATTTTTTATCATGGCTCATAAAATACGTTACTATTGGAACTCAAAAAAACGCCATAAAATTTAAGGAAAGTTCATTGACGCTCAAAGTGTTATTTCTTCCGGATAAAATGCTTCTACTATAAACCTGATCATGAGTTTAAATATTGACCGCGATATTTTAATTTCAAATTAATTTTTGTATAATTGTGATCCTTGCTGCGAGAGTGGTGGAATTGGTATACACGCTAGTCTTAGGAACTAGTGCCGCAAGGCTTAAGGGTTCGAGTCCCTTCTCTCGTACTGGTTATTTGCCAAAGTGGTGGAATTGGTAGACGCGCTGGATTCAAAATCCAGTGGGCTTCATCGCCCGTGTGGGTTCGAGTCCCACCTTTGGTACAAAATGCCCCCTACAAAATGCCCCCAACTTACTTTTGAACTTTATTTAATAACGTTCGTCCGATTTTACAGTTTAAACATTGTAGCTGGTTGCAATACGCTTCCTTGAGTTCTATTATGCCTTGATGCATCAGTACTTTGTTGCGCATCCGATGTGATCCAATCAAATACCGGCCCTTTTCTTTAATTTCCATTGAACATTGGTTATCTGAAAGCCTGGCATAAAGACCGAAGATTTTTTGCCATTGCAGGCGTTGACCCTTGTTATGGTAATAGACCATAAGTAACGGCAATAGTGTATTAACAACTATAGTCTGTGCCCGGCTTTTTCCAACAAAAACCGATACCGGCTGGCGTGCCTTTTTCCCGAACTGGTAATACTGCGACCAGTATCCATTGGCCTCTACATAAAACAGGTCAATGAGACCTGAAACCATTTTGTCCATGGGTTGCTGAGTTCTAATTATAGTATCGGCCTGATAAACCAGACTATCGGTCAGGCTTTTGGCAAGTAAGCGTGCAAATCCGGCAAGGCGTAAGGTCGGAAAATTGGCCGGGCGCAATCGAAAGAAATTCCAGTCAGATTTTTGCAAGACCACCGCCCGTTTGAGACCTGAATACCTGTATAGCTGTTTTGTTCGTTTTAAATAGGCTTCCGACTCTGTATCCAATGCTGAATTTGCAAGCTCCAGCAAACCTGATTGGGTAAATAAAATCGCTTCTATCACATCGGTTCTTCTTGCCAGACTGTTAGATAAAAACCGTTTTAACTGTTCCATCGGCAATCCTGAAAGCAGGTTTTCCATCGCTGATTTATTTTGGCTGTATCCCAGTGCCCTGGAAATACCCTCAAGCAAGGGTGTTTCATAATCCTCTCCTTTTATATGATGACTTGATCTCTGAAAACGATGGTACAGCCTCACATAACCCAGTTTTTTTATCCAATTTTGTTTAATATTCATTGAAACAGTGTGTAAGGAAGCCGCACACAATAAGCCATCAGGGTGATCCAATGCTTCGGCCTGAAAAACATCGCACACCAATTTGAACAAGGGTTTGTTGATATATTCCCGTATTTCAAGGATCGGGATATGCTCAGGATATATTTTATCTGCCTGAAACACGACATGTAAAACAACCTTTTGATATTTATCATTATCATCATGGTTGTGTCTGAGCCAGTCCGATGAGCGGGAATGAAGTTCAACATGCCCCTGAACTTTCTGGCCATCAATTGTCAATCGGGCATTTAAAAAATCGGGGCCTTCATGTTGGTTTAGTTGTCCCTGATCACTAATTTTAACTGTTTGTCCTGAAGTAGTCTTCAGGTTTTCCGCGATTAGTAATTGGTAGTTCCAAATAAAACGAAGGTATTTTTCTGGTATCTTCATGTTGGGGATTGTTTAACCGTTCTAGGTACTCTAACTTAAATTATTTACCCGGTTTTTGAAATAATAGTCTATTGACTAACCACTCACCATAACATGTCTCAAAACAAAGCTGAACCCACCGATAAATATCAACTCTACCGCTCAGAAATTGAGGAAAGGCTTAAGTCTGGCAACGAGCATGAAAAAAACTATGCCGCCTATCAACAGTCTCTATTAGAGGACAGTCAGTTTATGGTGATCAATGGAACAGTTCATCATGTTCATGACAGCGGCCCTAAGGATGCCAAAGATGTTGTTGTATTAATTCATGGATGGGATTGTTGGTGGATGTGGTGGCATAAAGTGATAACTGCGTTGAACGACAAAGGGATCCGTACCATTGCCTATGACCTTAAAGGACATGGCTGGTCAAATGCTGCAGCTAATAACACCTATACCCTGCTTTCCTTTTCTGAAGACCTTGATGCGTTAATCAAAACATTGGAAATCAAAGACTATCATATCGCTGCTTTTTCTCTGGGGCCTTTTATAGCCCTGGAATACGCTACGCAGTTCAAGCACAATATTAAATCGATGATATTTTTTAATTTTGGGTACTTTCCAAATAACATTGTGCTTTCTACCGTAATACCTAAGTTTATCCCGTTTGTTTTTGACAACATATTGCGATATATCAAGTGGTGGCAACCTATGTATCTCTATGCCAAGCTTACCCTGATACGAAACCCGGCCCCCAAAGAAGATATTATTATTGGGATGGACAGCCTGAGATTTATATCCAGCGAGGCCATTCAGGAAACAGCCCAACAGATTACGCAAATTGAAGTAACAGAAAACTTACCTAACTTGGTTTCAACTCTGGATACACCGATATTATTCGTTGCCGGCAAAGGCGATCAGGTTGTGCCATGGAAAAATACTGAACGCCTTTATGAACATGCGAAAAATGCACGGCTGGTTACAATAAAAAAATGCGGGCATTTGATCACCCTGGAATTACCTGAACTCACCGCCGATTTAATCGAAAGGCAGATCAACTCACTTTTGCCTGAGTCATCCTTAAATGGCCAGGCTTTTCATGAAGAGATCATGCATATATAGTATCAAACGCACCGGCACATTTAAAGCTCAACGAAATAATCTGGAAAAGCACTCACAGAAAAGCAAATTCTGATGTCTTGAGTTATAGACAGACCTTTAATTTGCGCCCACCTGTAACAGAAAAATATTCTTTTTCATAGAATGCCAAAGTTTTATCGAACTGCGGCAGCGGAGGTGTGGTAACTTCCAGTCGCTTCCATCCAGGCGAACGACCAAACTCCTTTACCTGCTCTATGAGGTAATGTCCTATTTTTTAGAACGGAACTGTGGGCGGATATATAGCTCTGGGATTGTGCCAAATACTCCCCCGGCATATAGCGCGTAACTCTCATAAAGCGAAATGAATCCAACCAGCTCTCCATTTGTTGTCTGTGCAAAGAATACAAAATACTTTTCTTGTTCGATGAAACCGTAGAGTCGGGTGATGGTTTCTTCAAGATTAAAATTAAATGCCTGGGTACCAATTACGCTGGATATTTCTTGGAGTAACTCGCCGACCATGATGGCAATCTGGCCAGTGTCTTCTGATGTTACCTTTTGTATTAAATAATTGTCTTTCATTTATGAACCGAAAGATAAACCGGCTTTCTTGGCATTTTTTATAAATACCTTCGTTTTTAAGTGATCCTTTTTTCCGGGAAAAGATTCCACACCACTGGCCACATCTACCCCATAAGGACATATCTCTTGCACCAGTTCCTTTACATTGTCGGGTGTAAGACCACCGGCAAGGAAGCTAAAACCAAAATCCGAGATCGACTTTACCAGCGTTTTGGCCTGCTCCTGTTTAATTTGCTTTCCTGTTCCTCCGTAAGCACCTTTCTCAAACGCATCAATTAAAAACGTGGTGGCACCATGCCTCAAATGAAACGACCTGATGGTTCCAGCATTAAAGTCTTTATATATCCTGAAGGCTTTTATAAGCGGATATTGAATTTGTTTAATCTCATCTGAATCCATGTCTTCACCATGCAATTGAACCACCCTGACCCCACTTGTGCGGACAATGGTATTTATCTCATGGGCGGAGTGATCAACAAAAACACCAATCGGTACAACATTCACAGGCAGATGGTCAATAATCCCGGCTACAGATTGGGGATCAATATATCTTGGGCTTTTAATATAAAAGTTAAAACCAAGCATATCTGCACCACTTTGGCATGCTGATATGGCATCTTCGATAGAAGTGATCCCGCAAATTTTGACCTTTGTCATTCTAACTTTAACAAGCGTTTATAGGCAGTTCAGGCGTCTTAAGTGGATTTGCATAATACGAAAATCTTTTTATATTTCTGGACTTTCAACCACACATTGGGGGCTTTGTATAAAGCCATAATTGGTTGGAAATCTTCCAATAATGGGGTGTAGCCAAGCGGTAAGGCATCGGCCTTTGGAGCCGACATGCGCAGGTTCGAATCCTGCCACCTCAGCAAGGCCTGATGAAAATCAGGCTTTTTTTATTTCAGACTTAGTGAATTGGATTAGAAGTATTGATGTGTGAAAAATAGTGATGCAAACATCCGGTCTGCTAAACTGGATATAAAAGTTCTATCTGAGGCTCAGCTTCGAAAGCAGCTCCAGGAATGGGGTGAGCCAAAATTTCGGGCGTCCCAGATCCATCACTGGTTATATGCCCGGTCAGCAATGGATTTCGAGTCCATGCAAAATCTATCCAAATCACTTCGACAAAAGATCACAGATCATTTCTTTATCTCATCATTTCAGGATACTTCTCAGCAAAATCTGCAACCGGGTAATGCTGAATTTTCAACCCGGAAATTTTTGTTCAAACTCCAGGATGACCAGCACATAGAAAGTGTTCTGATACCAAGCACATCAGATAATCGCCTAACGGTCTGCGTTTCATCTCAAGTCGGATGCTCTCTCAGTTGCCAGTTTTGCGCCACCGGTAAAATGGGATTTTCAAGAAATTTATCAGTTGGAGAAATTGTTAATCAGGTAGATTTCATTAATAACTGGACATTAACCAATGTCCAAAGCCCGGTTACAAATGTTGTTTTTATGGGTATGGGCGAACCCTTGCTGAATCTGGATAGATGCCTGGAAGCAATAAACATTTTGTCCCATCCGGATTATAAATTCAAAATTCCTAAACGCAGGATCACATTATCTACCATTGGTCTGATCCATGGCATTGAGGAATTAACCAGGCGGCGTGTAAAGTTTAAACTTGCCGTTTCACTGCATAGCGGTGATCAAGAACAAAGACAAGAACTGATTCCGGGTTCGGATCAGGAATCGTTAAAAGATCTTAAGAAAGCATTGATGGCGTTTAATGCTGCCAATCGCCACCCGATAACAATAGAATATGTCCTGTTAAAGGATATTAACGATAATGAAAAGGCCGCACAGGCCCTTAAAAGATTTGCGAAAGGTTTGAGTTGCAAGATTAATTTAATAGATTTTAATTTTGTCCGGGGTTCCGAATTCCAAAAAACACAAGAGCAAACCAAACAAAAGTTTATTCGCTTGCTTTTAGACGATAAATTTCGTGTTACGGCCAGAAAAAGCCGGGGAAATGAGAAGCAGGCAGCATGTGGGCAACTGGCAACTCAAGCACACAAATCAGTAAAAATTTAATCAAAACGAAAATTACCAATTTAAATTACATCTTTATGTCCGATAAAAATTTGCTTGATATCTTGTACCGCAGAATTTCGGTATCACTCTCAAACAATTCTGCAGAAACCTCCGAAGATGCCGAGTTTCATGAGTTGCAGTCACGCCATTACAAAGCCAGCCTGAACGAAATGTATGAGGCTATTCAAAAGAAAATTGATATTTGGATCGGTTGGGAGGTCGATAACAAAAAGAAAGATCTTGGAAATATCGCCATCATAACCTGTAAAGTCCGCTCCTACCTTTTCGGACTATTTGAGAGTAAGTTTTCCATTTGGCTCACAGAGGAGAAAGGTGCCGATGGCAATCCTGAAACCATTGTGAATGTAAAATCGAGTGCCGACATCCCGGGCCCTGATCTTGGCGAAAACCAACGCATGATTGCCATGTTATTACTGGCATTGGATGAAATGTTCCCTACTTCCGAAAATCCGATAACATCTAATCTTAATCGTTCTTTCGAACAGATGAACCTTGGCAATGGCAAAAGCACTGCTAAAAAATCAAACGATGGCTACAAGAATGTCGTGATCAAATCAAAAAGTAAATCTTCTTCCGGTTCCGGAGAAGCTTCAGCAGGCAAACCTAAAGAGCTTAAGGTTAAAATCACACCAAAACCTAAAAAAAGTTAAGTCTATGAGATTTATTTTATTTGGGCCTCCCGGGGTCGGAAAAGGTACCCAGGCTAAAATTTTGTCTGAAAAGCATCATTTAGCCCACATTTCCACCGGCGATATGTTAAGAGCTTCCATCAAGCAGGGGACACCACTTGGACTTAAAGCCAAATCTTACATTGATGATGGCCAACTGGTTCCTGATGATGTCATCATCGGTATGATTGAAGAATTTATTTCTGATGTTACTAATCGTGAAAACGGATTTATCTTAGACGGCTTCCCAAGAACCGTCTCTCAGGCAGAAGCCCTGAATCACTTGCTTATTCAGTACGATTGTCCGATCGACCGGGTTATAAGCTTAACTGCACCTGATGAAGAAATCATCCCTCGCCTCTCCGGCCGCCGTGTAGCACCAAATTCTGGCAAGGTTTATCACATCAAGTACAACCCGCCTAAAGTAGATGGCAAATGTGATGAAACCGGTGAAGACCTTATCCAGCGTGATGATGATAAAGAAGAAACCATCAAAAAACGTTTACAAGTCTATAAAGACTCCACCGAACCTGTCCTTGCTTTTTATCAAAACCAGGACCTGGTTTCGGAGATCAACGGCACTCAATCCATTGATATCGTCAGCCAGGAGATAGACGATATTGCACAAAGTGTCACACGATAACATTAACCTGACCAACCAAAAGTCAGTGATGTAATAAACACTGACTTTTGTGTTTCTTCCCAGTTTCCTTCCTCCTTACTGAAGCCTGTAATGACTTTAAACTTCAGACCTATAATGATGCCATGAAACATGCCAGGCCTTATCAAGTTAAAACTCCTGCTCGCTCAGTCACTCAAAACCTGGCCCTGGTTGTCATAGATCAACACTATGGTGATGATCTCATACCGATACCTGTTCCCGAATCTCTAAGCGCTCTTATTCAAGCGGGCTCATGTGTGCTTGTTGAACCAAAAACAACAAAAAGCGAACCGGTAAAATTAAAATTGGGGTTTGTTTTTAAACTTCTGGAAGATCACCCCCCCCTGGAGGCTTCTTACAACATTTGTGATGTGATTGATCAAGGGCGTCCGTTGCTGACAGGTTCAATAATCAGGTTGCTGGAATGGATCAGCGACTATTATGTATGCTCACCCTTAGAAGCTATCTATAGCGCCCTGCCGGCCAGTCTTCGCCAGCGTCCAAAAGAATACGTGAAGCTTAAAGAATTTCAGCTTCAGAGCCAGGCCACAAAAATCCGAAAATCGGCTTTGCGCATAAAAATCCTGGAATATCTTGGCCAGAAACAAGTGCTGACTGTGAGCCAGCTTCAACGCCAAACCGGTTCAGCGGTTATCAGAAAAACACTGGCTGAACTGGAAAAAGCCGGCGAAATTGAGATTTACACACAGTTTGCCGAACCTCTTAAACCCAGGACCAGAACCGGTTACAAAATCCGGAAAAGTCTTACAGAAGCCGATCTGGAAACCTTTAAACAAACCCATCCAAGGGCTAAGCGTCAGCAACGTGTTTTGGCATGGCTTGTTCAATACCAACCCGACACTTTCTTTGCCGATGAGTTACAAACCACTCCGGATAGTTTAAATGCGTTGGTTAAAAAAGGGATACTTGAAAAAATCGCTGTAGAAATGGATCAGCCCTTTCATGAGCCTTATGTGGCGTCTAAAACTCACCAGGACCTGACGCATGAACAAGAAGAGGTTCTCTCTCCCATAAAAAAGGCGCTTTCAGAACAATGTTTTAAATCATTTCTGCTGTTTGGCATAACCGGCAGCGGGAAAACTACAATTTATATTGAAGCCATAGCTCAAACACTTCAGCAAGGCAAATCGGCCCTGATGCTGGTACCCGAAATATCGCTCACACCGCAAACCACAGCACGATTTAAAGCTTTTTTTGGTGATCAGGTACGTGTATTACACAGCGGTTTGAACAACTCGGAAAAGGCAGAAGCCTGGCAACGCCTTAGATCCGGAAAAGCCTCTATTGTGATTGGTGCCCGATCAGCCGTATTTGCCCCGCTCAGGGATCTCGGCTTAATTATTGTTGATGAAGAGCATGAACACTCTTACAAGCAAATGGAACACTCACCTGCCTACCATGCTCGAGATGTGGCGCTGATGAGGGGTAAACTTGAAAACGCGGTTTGCATTTTAGGCTCAGCCACCCCATCGTTTGAGTCTTACACAAATGCACGTTCAGGCAAACATACCTTGCTTAAACTTACGCATCGTTTTAATAAAACCCCGTTACCAAAGGTGAAGCTGGTCCATTACCCAAAATCAGAAAAGCGATCAACCAATCTCTCACAAGCTTTGTTTCAGGCCATTGAGCGCAAGTTGGAGCAAGACGAGCAGGTGATCTTATTTATCAACCGACGGGGTTTTGCCGGAAGTATTTTATGCCATGAATGCGGTTATATTTTGGAGTGCGATCACTGCAAAGTACCCCTGGTGTATCATCTTTCTCCCAATAACCTGCAATGCCATTATTGCGGTGCAAGCAAACCGTTGGTTGAGCACTGCCCCTCCTGCCATTCCGATAACCTGGCCATGCAGCGCAGCGGAACCGAAAGATTGGAGATGGAGCTTGGGCCATTATTCCCGGATAAAACCATTCAACGCATGGATTTTGATACCACGCGCACCCGGCATGCCCATTCTCAAATTTTAAGCCGGTTCTCTCAGCAGGAAACCGATATTCTTCTGGGTACGCAAATGGTCACCAAAGGCCTGGATTTTCCAAATGTCTCGCTGGTAGGGGTACTGCTTGGTGATATCGGGCTCACATTGCCTGATTTTCGTGCCACAGAACGCTTGTTTTCACTTCTCTCTCAAGCAGCCGGCCGGGCTGGACGCGGAGAAAAACAGGGTGATGTATTTCTTCAGGTACTCAATCCCGAGCACCCGGTTTTTAAATATGTAACTCTGGGAGATTACGAGGCGTTTTATGAAGAAGAGATCGCATTTCGGCAAGAACTTTTCTACCCGCCCTTTTCCAGGTTAAGTAAATTTGAATGCAGCGGACAAGATGCTGAAAAAGCAGAACAGGCTGCCATGCAGTTTAAAACCATACTTCTGAGCATTTTACCTGATGATGGTTACCAATGCCTTGGCCCTGCCCCGGCTGCCCTGGCTTACCTGAAAGGCAGACACCGTTTTCATATTCTCTTCAAACAGCAACCCTCGTTCCGACTTAAGAAGGAATGGGTGCGCGAAGCTATGCACTGGTTCAGAAACCACCACAAAACATTTCGCGATATTTCCATAAAACTCGACGTGGATACCTTAAGTATGCTCTAATCGATTTAGGGGGAAAAAATATGCCTGCTCTCAGGCAGGCATATAAAGATGTATGAACAGGCATGAAAGGCGGCTTTCCCAGCTTACTTATTTGTAGCTTCCATTAACGCTTGCACGCCCAAATGGTAGCTGGTTTCACCAAATCCACTGATCACCCCAACGCATACCCTGGATATGGTAGAATGGTGCCGAAACGATTCACGGGCGAACACATTGGAGAGATGCACTTCTACAACAGGTAAGGAAATGGCTTTAATGGCATCGTGAAGAGCGATGGAAGTATGGGTCAGTGCCCCGGCATTTAACACAACTCCCGCAGTTTGGCCACCGTCTTCAGCCTCGAACAGCTTTTCAAGAATTGCCCCTTCGTATTCGGATTGAAAGCACTCGAACTCAATCTCCTTGAAACTGTCCTGAAGACTTTTATTGAGATCGGCCAGAGTTCTGTGGCCATAAACCTCGGGTTCGCGTTTTCCTAAACGTGATAGATTGGGTCCGTGAATAACAAGAATGCGTTTGGCCATTTCCGAAAGGTTTAGTTAAAAGTTACAAGGCTTAAAATAAAATAGGCGGTTCTGAAAACCGCCTTTATTCAAATAATTAGTATGGTTATTTCCTGTCGCCAAAAATCCTCAGGAGCATGATAAAGAGGTTTATGAAATCGAGGTACAACGAAAGGGCACCCATCACTGCCACTTTACCGGCCGATTCTCCATCTGTGACTTTGGCCGCCATTTCTTTAATTTTTTGTGAATCGTAAGCGGTTAAGCCAACAAAAACGGCTACACCAACAAAGCTGATGATCAGGCTGAACATTGAGCTTTGCAAGAACAGGTTTACCAGGCTGGCGATGATAATGCCGATCAATCCCATAAATAACAAGCTACCCCAACTGGTAAGATCTTTCTTGGTGGTGAGGCCGTAAATACTCATAGCGCCAAATGTACCGGCTGTGATGAAAAAGACACCGGCTATAGAACCCAGTTCATAAACCAGGAAAATGGCCGAGAGTGTTAGGCCGTTTAGGGCTGAATAAAGGAAAAACAAGCCCGTAGCCAGTGTGGCTGATATTTTATTAATAGCTGCGCTTACCCCAAAAACCAAAGCCAGTTCGGCGATGATCAATCCAAAAAACACCATTGAATTGCCCAGAACCAGGCTCGTCAGGGTTTCGCTGGTTACGGTGTAAAAAGCCGTACCTGCAGTTAAAGCCAGCCCAAGTGCCATCCAGATAAAGACCTGGTTGATCACATTCTGCTGCGTCAGCTGAAAAGCAGGAGCCTGTGGATTATTATAAGAGGAAACATTTGTATCCATATTTCAATAAAAGATTTAGGTTAATTTTTGATTAGTTATACGAAAAAAAAGGTCTGTGTTTCAATGGCTAATAAAAATTTAATATAATTAAAGAATATACTGACTTAAATCCCGATCTCGTGCAATAGAATTCAACCGCTCGCTCACCAGTTTATCATCAATTACCACAATTTTATCAGGTTGATTTTCAGGAATATCGAACATCAGATCTTCAAGTAAAGTGGTTATGATAGTGTGCAACCTTCGTGCACCAATATTTTCAACCGATTCATTGACCTGGGCTGCAATTTTGGCAATTTCCATAATGCCGGCTTCGGTAAATTCCAGGTCTACCCCTTCTGTTTTCAACAAGGCCGTATATTGCTTGATCAGGGCATTTTCGGGCTGGGTTAAAATTTTCACAAAATCCTCTTCAGTTAAGCTTTTCAGCTCTACGCGAATCGGAAAGCGTCCCTGGAGTTCAGGGATCAGATCGCTGGGTTTGGTTACATGAAACGCCCCGGAAGCAATAAAGAGGACATGATCGGTTTTAACCATACCATGTTTGGTGGCCACTGTCGAGCCTTCCACGATCGGGAGAAGATCGCGCTGGACACCTTCACGGCTAACATCCGGCGATTTTCCGCCTGCTCCGGAGGAACCCGTGGCAATTTTGTCAATTTCATCAATAAAGACAATGCCGGAATCCTCTACCCTTGCAGTGGCTTCTTTGATCACCGTATCCATATCGATAAGCTTTTGGGTTTCTTCATGTTCCAGGATCACTTTAGCCTCAGCAACCGTTACTTTACGCTTTTTCTTCTTCTTGGGCATACCGCTCATGATATCCTGCATCAGGCCGCCGATATCTTCCATTTGACCGAAAGGTCCGAAAATCTGCATCATACCCTGATTGTCCTGGCTGGTTTCCAGCTCGATGGTTTTATCATCGAGACGGCCATCGCGCAAACGCTCACGCATTTTTTCGCGGCTGCGTTCATTAAGCTCCAGGTCTTCCTGTGAGGCCTGATCCAGGTTTTCCCCCTCAGAGGAGTTGTCTGATTTTTTAAACCCGGCTGAGATTTTTCGAACCGGCGGTAACAGGATATCCAAAACTCGCTCTTCGGCTAATTGTATGGCTTTTTCCTTCACCACTACCGACTGTTCGGCACGGACCATATTTATAGACAGATCCATGAGATCGCGAATCATAGATTCTACATCCCGTCCCACATAACCAACTTCGGTAAACTTAGACGCTTCGACCTTAACAAATGGTGCGCCGGAGAGTTTGGCCAAACGGCGGGCAATTTCGGTTTTACCCACACCGGTAGGTCCGATCATGATAATATTATTCGGCATGATCTCATCGCGCAGGTCATCGCTCACCCTTTGGCGGCGCAGGCGGTTGCGCAGGGCTATGGCTACAGACTTTTTGGCATCGCCCTGCCCGATTATGTATTTATCTAATTCTCTGACAATTTGATTTGGCGTCAAAAAATGTGCAGGAATGGTTTCAGTATGATTGTCTTGATTCTGATCCTGGTTTAATTCCTCAGTTTGTGTCATTTGTTTTTCAATTTTGATTTAGCTGACTTAGCAGGCCATTTCGGAGCGATGCTAAGACGTAATTTCTTCAATTTTGATGCTGTCGTTTGTATAGACGCAGATATCAGAGGCCATTTTCAGTGATTTCTGAACAATGTCTTTGGCACTCAAATCGGTGTTTTCATTTAAGGCCCGTGCAGCGGCCAGGGCATACATACCCCCACTACCGATGGCTACAATGTTGTCGTCGGGTTCAATTACATCACCTGTTCCGGATATAATCAATGCCCGTTCTTTAGATACAACAGCAAGCATAGCTTCTAACCGACGCAGGTATTTATCGGTTCGCCAATCTTTGGCCAGTTCCACAGCTGCGCGTTCCAGCCTGCCACCGTAGGACTGGAGTTTTTCATCAAAGCGATCCAGCAGGGTGATGGCGTCGGCGGTGCCGCCTGCAAATCCTACCAGAATTTTACCGTTTTGCATTTGCCGGATCTTGGTAGTGGTGTGCTTTAAAACCGTTTGTCCTAAAGTCATCTGCCCATCGCTGCCCAAGGCTGCTTTACCATTTTTAATGACCCCCAGAACAGTTGTTGCACGAAGTTTTTGTGTTGAATGTTCCACGATGTAGTTGTTATTGAGTTTAAATTTTCTTTCGGAGCCTGGCTACCGGAATATTGAGCTGCTCACGATATTTGGTTACAGTTCTGCGAGCTACTTTAAAACCTTTTTCTTCGAGCATTCTCGAGATCTTATCGTCGCTCAGTGGCTTGCCCGACTCTTCATGGTCTAAGAACTGTTTAATTTCCCACTTGATCAATCGGTTCGAGATTTCTTCACCCGATTGGGTTTCCATAGCGGTGCTGAAGAAATGTTTAAGCTCCCAAACCCCATGCCGGTCCTGGACATATTTACCATTAACCACGCGGCTTACGGTTGAAATATCAACCCCGGCCATATCTGCAACATCTTTCAAAATCATTGGCTTAAGCTTGTCGGGGCCTAATGTAAAAAAATCATACTGCAATTTTAAAATTGCATTCATCACATTATGCAAGGTATGTCGTCGCATTTCAATGGCCGACATAAACTGCCGGGCCGACTCGAGTTTCTGGCGAACAAATTCCCTGGCTTTTTTAGGTTGTTGCTTATCCTCCAAAAGATCTTTATAACGGGAAGAAATTTTTATCTGAAACGAACTTCTGTCGTTTGCGATCGCCACCAATTCATTGTTTTCAAAGATCACGACAAAATCGGGAGTTATATAGTTTCCCGAGTCGAAGCCAACACCACCCGGTTTAGGATTAAGCTTTTGAATGGTTTCAATGGCCAGTTTTAACTGCTCCGGGCTGATTTTGAGTGCATTGAGGATTTTATCGTAATGCATCATTTTGAATGCTTCGAAATGATCTTTGAGGATTTGCAGAGCCAGTTCGGCATGCTCGTCTTCACTATCATCGAAAGCAATTTTTACCTCAAGCTGGATCAGAAGGCATTCTTGTAGGGAACGCGCCCCAATTCCCGGTGGTTCCAGATACCAGATCTCTTTTAAAACGTCCAGAATATCTTGTTCCGACACCTCAAGATTTACGGTAAGTAATCCGTCCTGGATCACGTCCAACGGGCAGCGAAGATAACCATCAGAGTCTAAATTTCCTATTATTTCAGAGGCTATCATGCTTTGGGTTTCGCTTAAACCCTGAATGCTTAACTGGTTCAACAAATTATCTGAGAGCGACTCGTGATAGACCACCTGGAAAAAATGATCTTCGTCCGAAGATTCTCGATAGGTTGGCACTTTGTAGCCCTCATCCACTTCAGGGACAAATTCCTCAATCTCTTTATCACCTTGCTCTTCTTTGGGTGGTTCAACAACCACTTCCGGTTCTTTCTGCCCGGGATTCTCCGGATTAGCGGTCTCACTTTGATCTGCTTTTGCAGGTTGCAATCCATCGTTTTCCAGGGCCTGTGGCTGGTTTAGCAAGATATCGGGCTGTGGTTCGGGTTGCTCAAGGGTTTCCTCCATTTCGGAGGCTTCCTCAAGTAAAGGATTATTTTCCAGTTCCTGCTTGATCCGCTCTTCAAACTGCACCATGGGTAATTGAAGCAATTTGGTATAAAGGATCTGCTGCGGGCTGAGCCGCATAACTTGTCCCTGGCGTTGTGATAATACTTGTCCCGACATAAGTCTTAAATAATAACCACTTTAAAACGACTGCTTAAGACCTTAGAATACATTTTGAATTTGAGAGTCGCAATAAGCTAAAAATCCATTTACCCATTCCTGGCCATATTTCCTTGTGAGGGGGTCTTTTAAAAACCGATAGACCGGCAATTGTTTTTGCCTGCCACTCTCCCGAGCAGGTCTGCACTCCGGAATCTGCATGTATTCCAGATATTCCAGACTTCCCTTTTTTTTCACGCGAATCGGAAACAGATGGCAGGAAATGGGTTTCAGAAAATCTGATTGTCCCTCATAATACGCTTTTTCAATGGCGCAACCAACCGCACCATTGGAATCTGTAACAGCAAAAACACACTCGCGACCCCCAATGGTTTCCAGGTAGAGATCTCCTTTATACGATTCAAAAAAACCTTTCCTTTCAATCTCTACCCTGTTTTGCTCTGGTAAATAAGAGAGGCGTTTCTGAAAATTGCGCTCAATCTCGTCTATCTCAGAGCTTAGCACCGGGGCGCCCAGTTCGCCTTCTACGCAACACTGCCCTTTACACTCCGAAAGATGGCAGCAAAACTGATTATTAAGGAGATTTTCGTCAATAACAACCTGGTTAAAAATCAACATTTGCAAATGGTTCTGGCCTCGCTATAAAGGGTTTATCAAAAACTTATGTAATGTTTATTACTTAATAAGTAACACATACAATCTAATACTATGAATAAAAAAAATCTCATTAAGTCTTTCAGCAAAAATTTGGTAACACAGTTTAACATTTTCATTAATTCTAATACCCATTGACATGTCGAATCAACTCACAACTGTCATAACCGGAGGTGCCGGTTTTTTAGGATCCCACTTATGCGACCGTTTTTTGGCCGAAGGCCACAAAGTAATCGCTATTGACAATTTCATCACCGGATCACCCGATAATATTGCTCACCTTTTCGGGAATAAAAATTTCAAATTTATTGAGCACGATGTTACTGAATACATCTATGTAGAGGGACAGGTCGATAACATCCTGCATTTTGCATCACCGGCCAGCCCGATCGATTACCTGAATTTACCTATACAAACCCTGAAAGTTGGCTCTTTAGGTACCCATAAAGTTTTAGGCCTGGCTAAAGCAAAAAATGCCCGATTCCTGCTGGCCTCAACTTCCGAAGTATATGGCGACCCTCTGGAGCACCCGCAAAAAGAAACCTACTGGGGAAATGTAAATCCAACCGGATTTCGAGGGGTGTATGACGAAGCCAAGCGCTTTGCCGAAGCCATTACCCTGGCTTACCACCGGTATCATGGTATAGAGACACGCATCGTCAGGATTTTTAACACCTACGGTCCAAGAATGAGACTTAACGATGGCCGCGCCTTACCTGCTTTTGTTGATGCTGCAATCAAAGGCAAACCCATGACCGTTTTTGGTGATGGGTCTCAAACCCGGAGTTTTTGTTATTGCACCGACCTGGTCGATGGCATTTACAGGTTACTGAATTCGGATGAAGTTGATCCGGTTAATATTGGCAACCCATCCGAGATTACCATTCTGGAATTTGCCAAGGAAGTTAAATCCATTGTTCAGGACCTGACAGGTAAAGAAGCTACTATTTCCTTTAAAGAGTTGCCTCAGGACGATCCGAAAGTTCGCCAGCCCGACATTACAAAAGCAAAAACCCTGCTGGGTTGGGAACCAAAAATTAATCGTGCCGAAGGTCTAAAAAAAACCATCGAGTTCTTCTATAATTCTAAATAATCACTATAATTAAGGAGGGAAAACCTTATTAAAAAAAACCTTGAATTCTCTTATGCAACTTTTAGATGGTAAAACATTATCGGCAACGATTAAAGAAGAAGTAAAAGCTAAAGTAGCTGAATATAAATCAACTGTAGGCAAAGTACCGGGGCTGTCGGTGATCATTGTAGGCACCGACCCCGCCTCGCAGGTCTATGTCCGCAATAAAGCCAAAACCTGCGATGCCATCGGAATGGCCTCCCAGGTGATTGAGCTTCCGGAATCAACATCTCAGGAAGAGTTGTTAAAAAAGATTGATGAGCTGAACAACGACCCCAATGTGCATGGCATCCTGGTTCAACAGCCGCTCCCCGATCAAATCGATGAATTTGCCATAACCCTGGCCATCACACCTGAAAAAGATGTCGATGGGTTCCATCCCGAAAATGTGGGTCGCCTGGTTATTGGTAAACTGGATGAATGTTTTGTAAGCTGCACCCCGTACGGGATCATTGAAATACTAAAACGCTACAACATTGAAACCAGGGGTAAGCATTGCGTAGTTGTTGGCCGAAGTAACATTGTGGGCAAGCCTATGGCCAACCTGATGGTTCAAAAGCAGGATCACATGAACTGCACGGTTACGGTATGCCACTCAGCCACAGCTGATATCGGTTCCATAACTCGCCAGGCCGATATTTTGATAGCGGCCATTGGCCGGGCAAAATTCATTACCGGCGATATGGTCAAGCCCGGTGCCGTCGTGATTGATGTAGGCATTAACCGCGTGGATGACCCAACCGCCAAAAAAGGCTATCGCCTGGTTGGAGATGTCGACTACGAAGCGGCTGCCGAAAAGTCTTCCGCCATCACACCTGTTCCCGGTGGTGTAGGCCCGATGACCATTGCCATGCTGATCAGCAATACCTTAAAATCCTTTGAACGCTTTCACAAGCTCTCTTAATTAAAGCATCTCTGTTTAAGCCTGCCCTTCAAAAGGCGCAGGCTTTTTTTTTAAATTGATCTATGGCCAAAACCAAAATACGCTATGTCTGCTCATCTTGCGGGGCAGTATCTTTAAAGTACCAGGGCCGCTGCTTTGAGTGCGGGAGCTGGGGCAGCTTAACCGAGGAACTCTTAGACACAAAACCTTCGGGACTTTCCTCCGGCTCTGGCCTGGTTGCCAAACCCCTGAAGCTCTCAGATATCGGGCATATCCGGGAGGAGCGTCTGAACACCGGCATTGAGGAATTTAACCGTGTGCTTGGCGGTGGCCTGATGCATGCCTCAGTTACATTAATAGGCGGCGAACCGGGCATTGGAAAATCCACCCTGATGCTTCAATTGGCCGATACCCTGCCCGGCAAACGCCTCTTGTATATTTCGGCCGAAGAATCGGCCCAGCAGATCCGAAACCGCGCCATTCGTATGGGGCTGGATGCCCGGGATATGGAAATCCTCTCCGAAACCCAACTGGAACCAATCATGGATCTGCTTAAAAGCGATCCACCCGATGTTGTAATTGTGGATTCCATTCAAACCCTGTTTTCAGATACTTACGAGAGCTCGCCGGGAACGGTAACCCAGGTTCGTGAATGCACCTCCAAGCTCACTCAGCTGGCGAAAAAAACCGGTTTTTCGGTGTTTGTAATTGGGCATATCACCAAGGAAGGCGCTATTGCCGGCCCGAAAGTGCTGGAGCATATTGTTGATACTGTGCTTCAGTTCGAGGGGGATAACCATTACCGATACAGGATCTTACGCGCCCTGAAAAACCGGTTTGGCTCCACCAACGAGATCGGGGTGTTTGAAATGACCGAATCGGGCCTGAATGAAGTGCTCAATCCATCGGAGGCTTTTCTATCGGACCGGCATGTGAATATCTCCGGCTCCTGCGTTTGTGCCGCCCTGGAAGGCACCCGGCCGCTTTTGGTTGAAATCCAGGCACTGGTCTCCAAAACCAACTATTCGGTTCCGCAACGCGTAAGCAGCGGATTTGATCAGCGCAGGCTCTCACTGCTGCTGGCTGTCCTGGAAAAACGCCTGGGACTGGGTATTTGGTCGCATGATGTGTTTTTAAATGTGGCCGGGGGATTAAGACTTCTGGAGCCGGCCGTGGATCTGGCTGTACTGACTGCGGTGGCTTCCAGCCTTCGCGACTCACCCATGGCGCCCACAACGCTCGCCATCGGCGAGATCGGGCTTGGTGGTGAATTACGGGCGGTTTCGCATATACAGCGCCGGATCATGGAAGCCCAGAAACTGGGATTCGAAACCGTTGTGGTACCGAAAAGCAATAAAGAATCGCTCTCAGGAACAAAGCTTCACCAATCGATACAGATCCGCTTTAGTTCTACCCTGAGCCAGGCTTTTGATGCCATTTTTGCATCCTAACGCATCCTTTCACATATTAGAACAACTTTTTTAAATGTCTGAAACCCATCTGGTATGTCTCGTACGCATTTAGGCAAGGTTATCCGCGGCTCACTTCTTGAAGGCCTGGATATGAAGCTGGAGAGCGGCTCGCAGATTGAGTCTATCAAGGCCGGCAAGTTTGTGGTGGTGGAAGGGGCCTCGTACGATTTTTTCTCCATGATCACCGACCTTTACCTGGCTGCCACCAACGATGCCCTGCTCTCGAATCCGCCAAACATGTCGTCTCCCTTTTTAAAAGAGATTATCGACGGATCTATTTCCTACTCGGTGGTCAAGCTGCGTCCCATGCTGATGCTCAAGCATGCCGAGCCCGGTGAAGAGCTGGTGCTGGAACCCGTAAAGACCATTCCTTCACACTTTGCCTATGTAAGCGAAGCCAATAACGAGGATATCGAGCGGGTATTTGGCAGTGAGAGCCAGAACAAAGAAGGCAAAAAATATTTTCATATTGGCTCGCCGCTGGACATGGACCAGGCCGTTTGCCTGGATATGGCGCGCTTCTCCGAGCGCAGCAGCGCGGTGTTTGGCCGAACCGGAACCGGTAAAACATTTATTACTCGCATGCTCCTGGCCGGGCTTATCAAAACCGATGCCGCCGTGAACCTGGTTTTTGACATGCACAACGAGTATGGCTCCAAGGGCACTTCGGAAGGCGCCGGAGGTTCCAGTGTAAAAGGCCTGCACCCGATATTTGCGTCAACCGGAAAAGTGAAAATCTACTCTATGGATCCCGACTCCACACGGCGGCGCGGCGCGCATTGCGACCGGGAGGTGCGCCTGAGTATTGAGCAGATCGAACCCGACGATATACTGCTGCTTCAGGAAGAACTGCGCTTGAACCCTACCGCTGCCGAGTACTCGAACATGCTTAAAAACAAGTACGGCAAGGCCTGGATGGGCCGGTTCATGGACATGATGCAGCAAAGCGACACCGAGCAGCTCGAAAGCTTTGCCCGGCAAAACCATATGCTTTCGGGCTCGCTGGAAGCACTCTACCGCAGGCTGCAACGCCTGCGCGATATGTGCGGCTTTCTGGATTTTGAACCCAATCCGAAAAAACTCAATATTATTGACGATCTCTTGCAGGATCTTGCGCGCGGGATAAGCGTGGTGATTGAATTCGGCAAGTACGATAACATGATGAGCTATTTGCTGGTGGCTAACATCATTACGCGCCGGGTTGAAGAGGCCTACAAAGAAAAAACCGATGTGTTTTTAAGAACCGGCAACGAGGTCGATCGGCCCAAACAGTTGGTGATCACCATTGAAGAAGCCCACAAATTCCTAAATCCGAAAGCGGCTCAGCAAACCTCGTTTGGCAAGATCGCTCGGGAATTGCGCAAATATTACGTGTCGTTGCTGCTGGTGGATCAACGGCCATCGGGTATTTACGATGAAATTTTAAGCCAGATCGGCACCAAGATCGTGGCGGCGCTCTCGGATGAGCGCGATATTAACGGCGTGCTTACGGGAACCAGCAACCCCGGCGGTATGCGAAATATTCTGGCCAGCCTCGATAGCAAGCAGCAAGCCCTGATCCTGGGCCATGCCGTACCCATGCCGGTTGTGATACGCCCACGCGAGTACAACCAGGACTTCTATGCCGATATGGGACTTTTGGATCAGGCAGCGAAAAAAAAGAAAAATGATGGTGAACTCAACGCGCTCTTTAGCTGAACCATCTGAAACATCAGGGCGCAACTATCGAAAACCTTAGCTCAATAAAAACCAACACACTATATGAAACTCCTTTTTTCCTGGCTTATCAATGCCATTGCCGTCTATGCCACCGCATATTTTCTCGACACCATTTACATCGAAAGTTTCACGGCTGCCTTAATTGTGGCGCTGGTTCTGGGTCTTATCAACACCCTGTTAAAACCTATCCTGGTGTTTTTTTCAATGCCCTTTATTGTGGTAAGCCTGGGTTTATTTCTGCTGATCATTAATGCCGGCATGCTCTACCTGGCCTCTTACTTTGTAGCCGGCTTTGCCCTGACGGGTTTCTGGGCCGCCTTTTTTGGCTCGATCATTATCAGCGTGATCTCCTGGGTACTCAGTTCCATTTTTGGGATTAAATAATTTGAATACAAACCGTTATGCGATATCTATTCCTGATCATTGGCCTGTTTTTGGCCCTACCGTCCCAAACTGTCCGGGCCCAGCAGGCCATGCAAACCGATATCTCGCTCACGATATATACCAATAACTTTGGCGTGGTAAATGAAGTGCGTGAGATTTCGCTTGATAAAAAGCAAACTACAATTCGCCTGAGCCCGGTAGCCCGGAAGCTTGATCCCAGCAGCGTATATGCCTCGCTGAACGGAAAGATCATTGAACAGAATTTTCGGTACGATCTGGCCACAACTGCCAGGATCCTTGAGCATTACATCAATCAGCCCATTACCCTGGTGGATGAAGACCAAAACCGACTGGAAGGCACCCTGCTCTCGCACAGCGGCCGCCAGCTTATCCTGAAATCCAATACCGGAGGCCTGAAGATCATCCCAGACTCGGAGAAGTATATTCTTGAGCTTGGCTCATTGCCAGAAGGGCTGCTCTACAAACCTACCTTGGTTTGGGATATTGAAGCCAAAAAAACCGGTCGCCAGACATTTAATCTTACCTATCAGACCACGGGACTGGACTGGCAGGCCAATTACATAGCCGTTTTAAATTCAGCCGAAACTGCTTTTGATCTCAAAGCGCGGGTTGGCCTTACAAATAACTCCGGTACCGCTTATGAGAATGCCCGCTTAAACCTGGTTGCCGGCGATTTGAACCGGTCAGCAAACAACACCTACCGCCCGATGCAATCAATCAGGACGCTTTCTGCTGATCGCTCAGTTTCGGAGTCCTTCTCCGAGCAACCCATGTTTGAGTATCATAGCTATAAACTGGACCGTAAAACCACGCTCGGCCATAACGAGACCAAGCAACTGGCCTTGTTTGAAGCCCGGGGTGTGCCGGTTAAAAAAACATATCATTTCTCTTCGAACCAGCTCAATCAGAAATTACCTGTCTGGATCAATCTCAGCTTTAAGAACACCAGGGCCAGCCGGTTGGGCCGGCCAATGCCTGCCGGTAAAGTCCAGTTTTATAAATCCACGGATGGGGAGATCACGTTTATCGGGGAAGATCTTCTGGAGCACACCCCAAAAAATGAGACAATCAACCAAAAAATCGGCCGGGCTTTTGATGTGTATGGCAAAACGCTGCAGCTCAGCCATGAGCGTGTCTCTAAAAAAGTCAATATCTACACATTCGAAACCACGCTCACCAATCGCAAGTCCAAAAAAATTTCGGTTCAGGTCGAGCGAGACCTGGGACGGAACTGGAAGATCCTTTCTTCGACGCACCAGTATAAAAAAACCGATGCTTCGCGCGTGGAATTTACCGTGCCTGTTACAAAAGACAGCCAAAGCAAGCTGAAATTTACGGTTCGATACACCAGCAACTAACCTTAATAGAAGGTGGTGGTTTTGAACTCTTGGGTTTTTGTGTATCTTTTTCAGCTTTAAAACCTGAGATTTATCAGCATTAACAAGTCATGCCGTGTTCAACCGCTAAAGCCATTATTTATCCAAAAGCCAATAAAGTGGCCCTGGCTGATCTTGAGTTCAATGAGCCCGAGCCAACCGATGTGTTGGTCAAGTCGGTAATTACCAGTGTAACGCCCGGCCTTGAACGCATGCAGCTAACCGGTAAATCCACCACCCGGCGGATGATAAAATTTCCCGTGGTGCCCGGCAGCGAACTGATCGGGCAGGTGCAATGGACGGGCGATTTTGTCCAGGGCATTGAGCCCGGCGAATTGGTCTATGTTTCCAAAGCCACCGGATGGAAAACCGGCAATGCTATTTACGGCTGCCTGGCCGAGAGTGTCCTGACCCATTTTGAACATGTTCTGCCCTTGGGCGAAAATGATATCTCGCGCTCCATTTTAATGGGCACGCTTGGGTATTGTTTATCGGGCCTCGATAAGATCACCCTGAACAAAGAATCAGAGATTTTAATCCTGGGACTGGGCTCGGTTGGGTTAATCCTTTCCGATTACCTGTATCATCAGGGCCACAGGGCTATCGATGCGGTGGAGTCGTTCTCTATTCGCGGCTCTGTATCTTCGGCACGCACTATCGCCACCGATATGTCGGACTTCTCCACCGAGTTTGAAAACAAGTACGATCTTATTGTTGAAACCACCGGGCGCCTGCTCTTGATGGAAGAAGCCATCAAGTTGCTCAAGCCTCAAGGCGATATCCTCCTGATGGGCTCATACGATATTGCCAAATACGACTACAGGCTGATCCAGGACAAGGAACCACGGCTGTGTATTTCCAGCCAGACCCAAACCAGGGATTTACTGGAAGCCAAACATATATTAAACGACGCAGATTTTCCGGCGGAAAAATACATTACCCATGTCTTTAATTATCAGGAGTTCAATCCGGGACTGGAGGCTGCGTTAAATGCCGCCGATGCCATTAAAACCATATTCACCTGGCAGAATTAAATGAAGGCTGAAACCACATATGCCCTGCATCTGAACCGGATCACCAAGCGGTTTGGCAAACTGGAAGCCAACCGCAACATCACGCTCGAAGTGGAGCAAGGCACCATCCATGCCATTGTGGGGGAAAACGGGGCCGGCAAATCCACCCTGATGAACATCATCTATGGCCTGCTTCAGCCCGATGAAGGCTATATGGAGATCAATGGCCGGAAACAATGGTTCAGTTCCCCGCGCGATAGCATCGGCTGCGGCATTGGCATGGTGCATCAGCATTTTAAGCTCATCCCTACGCTTACGGTGGCCGAAAATATCATTTTAGGTCAGGAACCCAAATCCGCTGGATTTCGCCTGCCGTTGCCAAAACTCAAGCAAGACATACAAAAGCTTTCGGAAAAATACGGACTGGTGATTGATCCATCGGCCATGGTCGGCTCGTTGTCGGTAGGCCTGGAGCAGCGCGTGGAGATTCTGAAAGTGCTCTACCGCCAGGCCGATATTCTGATCCTGGATGAACCTACCGCGGTACTTACACCCATCGAAACCGACGAGTTATTCCAAACCCTGCGTTCCTTAAAAGCTTCCGGGAAAACCATCCTGCTGATTACCCATAAGCTCGAAGAAGTGCTGGCCATCTCCGACCAGGTAAGCGTTATGCGCCAGGGACGATTGGTTGAAACCCTGCTAACCGCTCACGCCACCAAACCACTGCTGGCAAAATTAATGGTGGGCCGCGAAGTGCTGTTGCAGGTAGAGAAAGAACCCCGCGAGCCACTTGCGCCCGTGCTGGATGTAAAACAGCTCTCGATAAAGTCGCCAAAAGGTATGCAGCAGCTTTCGGACATGACCTTTAAGGTGCACGCCGGAGAAATTTACGGCCTGGCAGGGGTGGAAGGCAACGGCCAAACCCCGCTGTTAAACCTGTTATGGGGACTTGCCGATCCCCATTCCGAGATTTCCGGAGAGCTTACCCTTTCGGGCGAAACCCTGCTGGGCAAAACCCCCGGGGCGCTGAGCCGGCTCGGAATGTCGCACATACCTGAAGACCGGTATAAAACCGCCATGATCACCGATTACCCGGTTTCCGACAACCTGATCTTCGGACGCCACCGGGAACCGGGTTTTTTAAAGCCTTTTGGGTTTGATACCAAAAGCGTGCAGGCGTTCAGCCGCGAGATGGTGGAAAAATACGATATCCGTATCGGGGCCGAATCGCCTCAGAAGGCGCCCATTGCTTCGCTTTCAGGGGGGAACCAGCAAAAAGTGATCGTGGCCCGGGAGCTGAGCCGTCCGGGATTAAAATTTCTGATCCTGGCTCAACCGACCCGCGGGGTGGATATCGGGGCCATTGAGTTTATCCATCAGCAAATTATTGCAGCCCGCGACCGGGGTGTGGCTATTTTGCTTATCTCTTCCGAACTCGAAGAGATCCTGGCCCTGTCCGACCGCATCGGGTGTTTGTTTAAAGGCAAACTCACCCACGAGTTTTCCCGTGAGGCGCTACGCGAAGGATTGGCCGAGCCCGAACGCTTTAAAAAAGAAATTGGCACCTTTATAACCTGAACGTTGATGAGGAATAGATTCCATAAGTACTATAAGACCCATATTAATCTAGTGGGTAGTATTTAGATATCAGAATCGTATAACTGTCTTTAAAAATCGGACATTGAGTGGTTTGCCGAGTGGTTTGCTGAGCTTGCAGAAGCACTGCCGAAGCACAACCGAAGCACAACCGAAGCATATAGCCGAAGCGCCGATTTTGAAGGTCTTGTTCCCTTCGGCACGCTCAGGGAACACTAATTTTGTCATCGCGAACACCGAAGGCGTGTGGCGATCCAGAACGGATGTCTGGATTGCTTCTTCGTGGAGTTAATGCTGAGCTTTGCCGAAGCACTCATCGCAATGACCATAAAGAAGAAAGTGTCCTCCACTGGTGGAGGTGTCATCGAAGCTGAGGGATGGAAAAAACCTGTCATTACGCGTTTTTGAAAGAAGCCTGGCAAACCGGCTTAGCAGATATAGACTAATAAACTGTCTCTTTAAACAGCAAGTAGCCTGTGATTTTATGCAGCTTGATATCATAAAAAACCGCCGCATTCTTGCCGGCCTGATGCCCATCCTGGCCATTCTAATCGCCTTTTTGATCGGCGCGGGCATGATCCTCTTGATCGGCCAGGATCCGATTGCGATCTACAGCCGCATGATAGCCATGACCCTCGGCAACGACTATGGGCTGGGGCAGGTGCTGTTTCGCGCTACCCCGCTGATCCTGACCGGGCTTGCGGTTGCGATCCCGTTTAAAGCCGGCCTGTTTAACATTGGCGGTGAAGGCCAGGCCATGCTGGGAGCTTTTGCCTGCGGTGTGGTTGGGTTTATGCTGCCCGAAGGCACGCCCTCCCTGTTGGCCATTGTGCTCTGCCTGTGCGGGGCCATGCTTGCCGGTGGCGCCTGGGGACTTTTGGCCGGGTGGCTCAGAACACGGTATGGCATTAACGAAGTCATCTCCACCATTATGCTTAATTTTATTGCTGCGGCCGTGGTGGGTTATGTGCTCCTGAACCATGTAGCCGTTAAAGCCAGCGTGCATACCCCGGAAATTGTGGAAAGCGCCCATATCCTGCGCCTCGATGCCCTGGTGGAAATCTTTCCCCGCTCCCCGGTAAACCTGAGCCTTCTGCTCTCGCTGGGCATTGCCGTGCTGTTTTATGCCCTGGTGTTTCGCTCCAAATATGGGTACGAGCTGCGCGCGGTGGGCAAAAACCCGCATGCGGCCACCTATGCCGGTATGGATGTAAAATTTCACCAAAACTTTTCGATGGCTCTCTCCGGCGCTCTGGCCGGGCTCGTATCGGCTAACCTGATTTTGGGCTACAAACATTATTTTGAACTGGGCATCACCGGCGGCCTGGGCTTTTTAGGGATTGCTGTGGCGATGCTGGCGGCCAACAACCCCTTGTGGATTATCCTTTCGGCATTGTTGTTTGGCTGGCTGGACTATGGCGGGCTAACCATTAACGCCTACGTGCCTAAAGAAGTGTTCCTGATCTTACAGGCCACCGTAATCTTATTTATCATCGGCACTCAGAAGCGGTTTCGGGTTTTAGGTTGATCTTTTGGTTGAACTTTCCATAAAACCTATATTGCCATTGTAGTGATAAAGAAAAAGTATTAGCCCCTTTAAACACCATTTTCTTTACCCTAATGTTTCCAAGTAAAATATCATTTTAACATTTTTCATTATTTTGATTCATTTTCAGATAATATTATTAATCTAACTGAATATGACTATAAATTACTTTAGGCTCAACGATATAAAAAGGCTATATGATATAATGAATTCGACACATAATAATTAATACTTATCTATAAGTTTATATGTGATCAGCCAGATTATAATATAATTGTCATAATATGGTCATCAATAAACCCAAAATAGAATTGATTCCCTCAACACACCGTGATCTATTAATTGTAGAGTTTAAGTTTGAATACGACACAGACCTCATTTCAAAAATCAAGAAAATTGAGGGAATCACCTGGAGCCAATCTAAAAGAACCTGGTATATTCCAATAGAAAAGTTCAACCTGCATCAGGTTTTTGAGCATCTTAAAGCCGTTGCCTATTTGGATTATTCCTTGCTTAAACAAGAGAAGCCTGATAGACCTGAGCCTCTATCACCTAAACCTCAATTAAAACCGGATGTCATAATACCTGAAGCCTACATTAATCTATTGGTTCAAAAACGCTATTCCCTGAATACGCAAAAAATCTATATCAGCTATTTCAGTGATTTTATGAGAGCCTTCAAACAGAGAAAATTTGAGTCGATCACCAAAGAAGAGATCAATGCGTATATCCTGAAATTGATTAAAGAGAATAACATTTCTTCAAGCCAGCAAAACCAGCGCATTAATGCCATCAAATTTTATTATGAAAAAGTACTGGGCAATCCAAAAACAACCTATGATATTAAGAGGCCAAGGAAGGAGAGAATACTGCCTGATATTTTAAGTAAAAGTGAGATAAAATTAATTTTAGATTCTACAGCAAATAAAAAACACAAAGCCATCATTTCATTAATATATGCATGCGGATTAAGACGAAGTGAATTGATCAACTTAGAGATCAAAAATATAGATTCAAAAAGAATGGTTATAAAAATCATAGGTGGAAAAGGAAAAAAAGATAGATATGTTCAATTACCGGCAGTTTTGTTATCGTTACTGAAAGATTATTACAAAATCTACAAACCAAAAATTTATATGTTTGAAGGAATTGATGGCAATCAATATTCTGCCGAGAGTGTGCTTAAAATTATAAAACGTGCTGCATTAAAAGCCGGTATTAAAAAGCGGGTTTATCCTCATATTCTTCGGCATAGTTATGCTACACATCAATTAGAGCAAGGAATAGATATTAGATATATTCAACAATGGTTAGGCCATGAAAGTATAAAAACGACAGAGCGCTATACGCATGTTTCAGAGCAACATATCAATAATTTCAAAAACCCAATTGATGATTTAATCTGATATTTGTCCGGTTATTCCTTAAATTTGGGGGGTGTATATGTACAAAATAATAGGGAAATAAACGGACATGTCCGTTTATACAAACGTTGGCATTAATTTTGTAGTAAATGAATGAGTTGAGAAATAAATTATACTTTTTATACGGAGAATTAATAAATTTTAACTCTGCGTGTGAGCAAAAAAAGGAGATAGACTTTTCTTTAGGATTAAATATGGAATTAGACTTTCGTTCTAAAATAATTGAACGTACTAACGACATGTTTTCGGAAAACTTTATTGCTGCAATTAAGAATATTGAAGAAGGAAATTATTCAAATGACAAATTTTTGAATGAATTATTTGATTCAATATTGAATATATGCCCGTACTATGAAATAATTGAAAAAATTGATACAGATCAAGTATATGAAATATCAGAGTCTTTCGAATACGAATGTGAATTTATAGAAGAAGTTAGGAAACAACTTGAAATTGGATTTTTTATTGAATTAATTGATGCAACGCAGTTATTAAATTCATATAACTATTATCTAAATAACAAACCTAAAGAGAATAGAATCAGGATATTCATAAAGGATTTGATTGCAGGCATTTATCATCTTGAAGAAGAATTGGACTTGAATGAATTACAAAAAATATATACAGAAAAGAAAAGTGAATCTTTTTTCAGAGATATTATTAGTTTTTATCTAAAAGGGGCTGGGTATAAGACAATTGCCGAATCAAAGAAAGGAGCAAATAGAATTGACTTAAAAATATTAAAGAGTAGTGATGTTTTTAAAGTTGAATTTAAAGGTTGGTGGAATAATGACAAAAAAGATATTGTAAATCAGATAAATCAATATCTAACTGATTTTGACGATAATGGTTTTGTGTTTATAGTTAATGATAAACAAAAAAACATAAAAGATGAATACTTTGAATTAATTGAGAATGATACATCTCATTACATAAAAAATAGTTTAAAGAATGAATTGATTGATAATTTTGAATTTTATTGCACAACTCATTATTCAACAGATTCACATGAAAAGAAATTGTATCATTTTGTATTTAATATTTATAAAAACTAATGCCAACAATGTGTATAATTCATAAGGGTTTCAGCGGTTTTCGAGCGTTTGGTTCCCGATTCAGCGTTCTTGTCAGTGGACAGATACGTAGCCCGAAAACCCAGCCGTTTCATATTGTCAAACGTTGTGCAACATGCTGAAAAAGCCAACGCGCAAACAGGCACATTTGGTTTTTGCCGACACACACTTGCCCTGAGCTTGCCGAAGGGAGTCAAACGCTGAAAAACCAAAAGAGCCTGTTTTTAGCCAGCGCACAGACGAAGAAACGGAATGAAAAAATTAGATTTGAACATTAAAAAACTGAGACAACATAGATGAAACTTTTTGAGGCGCTAGAGCAACAACTAAAGAAAGAACCCAACTTCGTGACTGATGACGGAGAACTGAAAAAATGGGTGGTGCTGAACAAAGCACAGAATTTTGATGAAGAACTGATTGGGTTACTGCTTAACAATGGCGACTTGAAAGCGAAGTTTTTTATGAAGGTGAAAGGCGCTTTGGTATTTAACCAAAATCTGTTCAGTCAATTCTTGGAGCAGAAGAACTACTTGAATGACAGCTATACCCAATACAAAAACAAAGTTGGTCTAACCATAGATGGCAAATACCTGAAACAACGAAATGAAGTGGCTTTGGTGTGGCCATTTAAAGACTGCATTCTCGAAGGCGGACAAAGCCGTGAAGAACAAAATCGTGAAGAAATATTCTTTAATGAAGTGTTGGCACAGGATGAAATTACTCAGCTGCTTGAACCCAAAGTTTTAACCAACGCCAAGCGTTTTGACAAAGACGGAGAAAAACTATTTAACGGCTTTAACCGAGATGCTGAGCTAAACAAGAAACGGGGATTGCCAGAAGATACAATTACGGACAACCTTATTATTAAAGGCAATAACCTTTTGGCTTTACATACCCTTAAGGCAGAGTTTGCCGGAAAGGTAAAGTTGGTTTATATAGACCCGCCATACAATACGGGTGGTGATAAAAATATATTTTCTTATAACAATTCATTCAATCATTCAACGTGGCTAACTTTCATGAAAAACAGATTAGTTGCTGCTCGAAGGTTCTTAACAAACGATGGCTTCATAACCATTGCTATAGACCATTATGAGTTATACTATCTTGGAGCTTTGGCCGATGAAGTTTTTGGTCGCGAGAATAGAATAGCTATTGTTACAGTTGTTCATAATCCTAAAGGCAGAAATCAGGCTAAATTCTTTTCTGAAAACAGTGAATATCTTTTAGTCTATGCAAAGAATATAGAGCAGTCAAAGTTCAATCAAGTTGCAATAGACAAGGAAGTGCTTGAAAGCTTTAACCTTGAAGATGAGAAGGGGAAATTTCGTTATGAACCTTATATTCGTGCAAGAACTGTGTGGTCAAGGGAAAACCGTCCAAAAAATTGGTATCCAATTTATGTTAGTAAGGATTTAAAAGACATCACGTCTGAGAAGAAAGACGGGTATTATGAACTTTTCCCCCGCACAAATTCAGGCGATTTTGCTTGGAAAAATATTAAAAAAACTTTTGATGAGTTAAACGTCGGTGAATACTTCAAAGCCGAAAAGGAAGATGACAAAATTATCTTATACCATAAATATTACGAGCAACAGGTATTAAAGAATGTTTGGACTGATAAGAAGTATCAATCAGAATTTCATGGAACCAACCTTCTTAAAAGGTTAGTTGGAAAAAACAACTTTAGTTACCCAAAATCTTTATTTGCAGTTATTGATGTTTTAAAGATAATGTCAAGTCCAGGGGATGTAGTAATGGATTTTTTTGGTGGAAGTGGAACTACAATGCATGCTGCTCTTGAATTAGGCGAAAGTGAGAATATTCTAAAAAGACAATTCATTCTAGTGGAGCAATTGCAGGAACATATTGATATCCTCTTAAAAAGGGGAGAGAAAATAATAGAAAATAGTTCCGATTATTTTATTTATCTCGAACTCAAAAAGTACAACCAAACTTTTATCGACCAAGTCCAAGAAGCAAAAGACACCAAAACACTTTTGAACATTTGGAAGCAAATGAAAGCCAAAAGCTTCATGAATTACAACGTGGATATTAAGGAACAGGAAAATCATTTGGAAGAATTCAAGGCGGATTCGCTCGAAAATCAAAAACAACTTTTGCTCAAGCTGCTTGACTTAAATCAGCTTTACGTTAACCTTTCTTCACTTAACGACAAAGACTTTGAATGCACGGATGAAGAAAAGGCAGTAACCAAGGATTTTTACCAAATCAAAGGCTGAAAAGATGAAGAAAGAAGTTATATCGGCACTCACCGCTACTTTTGAGGAGCATGTAAACTATACGGAGCAAGGCATTGAGTTTTGGTTTGCCCGTGATCTTCAACACTTGCTGGGCTACACCAAATGGGATAACTTTTTAAGAGTCGTCAACAAGGCAAAAACTTCCTGTGAGGCATCGGGCAACAAGATTATAGACCATTTTGCCGAGGTCGGGAAAATGGTCACTTTGGGCTCGGGTTCTCAACGTGAAATTCAGGATTTCATGCTTACACGTTACGCCTGTTACCTAATTGCCCAAAATGGCGACCCTAAGAAAGAGTCTATTGCCTTTGCTCAAAACTATTTTGCGGTACAAACCCGCAAATTTGAACTTATTGAGCAGCGCATCAAAGATTGGGAGCGGTTGCATGCCAGAACCAAATTATCCTTATCGGAGAAAGAACTCAGCTCAATTATTTACGAGCATACCGGAAGTGACCGAAACTTTGCTTTGATACGCAGCAAAGGCGATACCGCATTGTTTGGCGGTAAGAATACCAAGCAAATGAAACAGCAACTCGGTATTCCCGGAAAACGTCCCTTAGCCGATTTTTTACCCACCATTACCATTAAGGCAAAAGACTTTGCCACTGAAATCACCATTTTCAATACCAAAGAAAAAGCATTAGGTACGGAAGGCAGTATTTCAACAGAGCATATTACCAATAACAAATCTGTGCGTAAAATTTTACTTGAACGGGGTATAAAACCCGAAAACCTGCCGCCTGAAGAAGACATTAAAAAACTGGAAAGGCGTGTAAAAGCAGAGGAAAAGAAATTGGGTAAAAAAGCAGATTCATTGAAAACCAAAAAGAAAGACTAAGTATATGGCATTTCTCTACGAAATATTCAAGCCTTCATTTGTGCGAAATGCTGTTGTTGCGAAAGTAATACCAAACAGTATTTCCGATAATTTGAAGTATAGTATTCGCCCTTATCAGGAAGAAGCATTTAAACGCTATATCTTTTTAGACGAAGAAGATATAGAAGAGAAGCCTAAAAAGCCATTGCACCTGCTCTACAACATGGCCACAGGAAGCGGCAAAACAATGGTGATGGCAGGATTAATCTTGCACCTTTACGAACAAGGCTACCGCAATTTTCTGTTTTTCGTCAATAGTAACAACATCATTCAAAAGACCAAAGAGAACTTTCTCAATCCGCAGGCTTCAAAGTATTTATTCACAGATAAAATCGTCATTGATGGAAAAGAAATACTTATTAAAGAAATTGACAACTTTGATGAAGCTGATGACAGAAATATCAATATAAAGTTTGTTTCCATTCAGATGCTTACTTCAGGCTTACTACTGAATGTTCGTGAAAACAGCTTGAGCTTTGAGGATTTTGAAGACAAAAAACTGGTTTTGATTGGTGATGAAGCCCACCATAATAATGCTGATGTTTGGGGCGATTTGGTCGAGAAAATTCATCAAATGAATTTCGAGAACATTCTTTTGGAGTTTACCGCAACCTTAGACTATGAAAGCCAAAATATTGTCGAAAAATACCAAGATAAGGTTATTTACAAATACGACCTGGCGGAGTTTCGACGAGATAAGTATTCTAAAGAGATTAACTTGATACGCTCACAATACGATGAGCAGGAAAGAATTATTCAAGCCTTGATTTTGAATTTGTACCGTCAGGAATTGGCAACTTCTAACAATGTCAACCTAAAGCCTGTCATACTTTTCAAGGCAAAACGCACCATTGCCGAATCAGAACAGAACATAGCCAATTTTCATAAGCTTGTTGAGAACTTCTCAATTGCACAAATCGAAAAGATCAAAAGAACTTCCACCGTTGGCATTGTTCAAAAGGCGTTTGAGTTTTTTGAAACCAACGGCATTTCAGAAGCGGAAATGGTAAAACGGATTCAAACCAATTTCAGAGAAGAAAACTGCCTGAGTGCCAACAATGACAAGGAAGCGGAAAAGAATCAGATCCTGCTCAACACACTTGAAGATGAGAACAACCCGATACGAGCCATTTTTGCCGTTCAAAAGCTTAATGAAGGTTGGGACGTATTGAACCTTTTCGATATTGTCCGCCTTTACGATGGTCGAGATGGACGCGAAGGGAAACCAGGAAAAACCACTTTATCAGAAGCCCAGTTAATTGGCCGTGGAGCAAGATACTATCCGTTCACGATTGAAGATGGTCAGGACAAATTCACAAGAAAATATGACGATGACGTTTCCATTGATTTGAAAACGTTAGAAGAACTGTATTACCACACCAAAGAAGACAGTAAGTACATTTCTGAATTGAAGAAAGCCCTTGTTGATTCAGGCATTTATGAAGATGATGAAAATTTGGTAAAGAAGCAGCTTACTTTAAAATTCGACTTTAAGGAAACAGGCTTTTACCGAGACGGACAAGTTTTCTTCAATAAAAAAGTACCTAAGAACTTTGACAACGTAAAATCGTTCGCTGACTTGGGAGTAGCAAAACAAAATCATCGTCATACACTTTCATCAGGAGTTGGTAGGATGTCGAGTGCATTCTTTGAAATGGAAAACTCCACATCTAACGAAGAAGTAATAAAATCACGAGATATAATACTGAGCGAAATCCCGAAACATACCATAAGATTTGCTTTAAGCCAGTTTCCATTTTTCCATTTCGACCATTTGACCAAATTCTTTCCAAACATAGAATCTCTTTCGGGATTTATCGATAGCAAAGATTATTTAGCAGGCTTAGAAATAACTTTTCGTGGAACCCCAGACCGAGTTAAGAGCATCACCAACTTTGATTATTTACAGGCTGTAAATGAACTTCTTCAAACTATCGAATCGGAAATCAAAGACAGCTCTACAGAATACGAAGGCTCTGACTACATCAAAAAACCTGTTCATGAAGTTTTCAAAGACAAAGAAATACGAGTGAATAAATATGATGAACGTGCCAACGGACAAGAAGATTTGGTAGCCAACGAACCGTGGTATGTTTACAATGCCAACTACGGAACATCAGAAGAAAAGCAGTTCGTTGAACTCTTTGCCAGACGCTTTAAAGGACTGAATCAAAAGTTTGAGAACATCTACCTGATTCGTAATGAGCGAGAATTAAAAATCTACGATAAGCAAGGACGAGCCTTCGAACCTGACTTCCTTTTGTTCTGTAAACAGCGAGATGGCGATCAATTGACTTTTCAAGTTTTCATAGAACCAAAAGGAAACGGCTTTATCGCTAAAGACAAGTGGAAAGAAGACTTTTTGGAAGAAATTCGGACTGAAAAGAAAACCATCGAAATACATACAGACAAGTATTTAATAACAGCGGTTCCGTTCTATAATTATGCAAATGAGAATGAGTTCAAAGAAACCTTTGATAAGGTACTGAATGATTAACAAATGAAAAAAGAAGTCAAACACCTATACTGCAAAGCAGTTGATTCTTTGGTTCTGAGTATTGAGTTATTCAACAGACCCAATGATGTAGCTTGCGTGCATGGTGTTTTGATTATGATGGATCATTCATTCGAAATGCTCTTGAAAGCGTCCATTCTTCATAAAGGGGGTAAAATAAAAGAAAGACGAGCTACACAGACAATTGGTTTTGAATCCTGTGTAAGAAAAGCATTTAGCGATGGAGAGCTTAAATTTTTAAATGAAGATGAAGTATTAACACTTCAATCTTTAAATGGATTGCGAGATGCCGCGCAACATTACACCTTGGAAATATCTGAACAGCATCTTTATTTCCAAGCCCAATCAGGATTAACATTATTTAGAGATATTGTAAGTCGTGTATTTCAAATTGATCTAAAAGAAAACCTTCCTGTTAGAGTTTTACCTTTATCAACAACACCACCGACTGATATTCAAGCATTTTTCGCAAATGAAATCAATGACATTAAAAGACTTCTTGGTCCAAACAAACGGAAAGACATAGAAGCTAAAGAAAAACTTCGTGCTTTGGCTATCATGGAAAATGCAGTGCAAGGAGAGAATACACAACCAACTGACCGTGGCTTTTCCCAGGAGTCTCTACTTTAAATTTTACAGCCAATGGATATGGCCCTTCGTTAGATTTGCGAATCACAAGAAAAGAAGGTGTACCAGTTCAAGTGGTTCCAGAAGGATCTCCAGGAGCACATGTTGTTGCATTGAAAAGAGTAAATGAATTAGATTACTACAATTTAGGGCGTAATCAATTAGCAAAAAAAGTTGGTCTTACGGGACCAAAGACAAGCGCTGTAATACATTATTTAGCCCTGAAAGATGACCACGAAAGTTTCAAAAAAATATCAGTTGGAAACACACATCACGATAGATACTCTCAGAAGGCAATTGGTCTAATAAAAAACGTAATAACTGAAACTCCCATTGCGGAAATTTGGGATAACTATAGAAACCGATAAAATGCCAACCCTTCGCATCCATACACATTGCCAAGTCGCTCAAAAGAGCCAACGCACAGACCAAAACTTGTCAAAGAGTATGACTGCCCAAACGCACGGACAGAGAGCGAAGTACAAAGCACTAAAACACAACATCGTATATAAAACATTTGGCAGTCAGTGGGTTATCGAGCGTCTTAGCCCGCTTCAACTTTCTTGTAACTTGACAGGAAAGTACCCCGTAATCCGCCACTACTCATACACGTAACCGTTAGGATTCATGCAAAAAACAAACTGCAAACATTGATAATTGTACCATAATTTGTATTTTTGGGACAAATAAAAAGAATATGGGACAAAATGCACCACATTATCAATTGGAAAAACTTCCACCTTTGAGAGAAAAAGTGGAAACTATTGAAATTCTGAGACAAACAAACAGGTCAACTGCTGCATTGGGAGAATTAAAGGGGATTGCAAAGACAATTCCTAATCAAGCTATGTTGATTAATGCGATAGTTTTACAAGAAGCAAAAGATAGTTCGGAGATTGAGAACATAATAACAACTGAAGACGAGCTATATAAGGCCTTGACGGTCAATAAAACAAATATCTCTCCTGAGACTAAAGAAGTTGTAAATTACCGGAAAGCAATATTTCATGGTTTTGACCTTGCAAAAAAACAAGGATTTTTAAAAGTAAATGACATTGTGAGTGTTCAACAAAAGTTAGTTGATAATACAGCAGGTATTAGAAGCACTCCAGGGACTGTTTTAAAAAATGACAAAACAGGAGAGGTTGTTTACACACCTCCGCAAGATAAAGCTGAAATACTGGACTTGCTGACCAATTTTATTAATCATTTTAATATGCAGGATGATTTATCTCCATTGATAAATTTGGCAATCTTGCATTATCAGTTTGAGAGTATTCACCCTTTTTACGATGGTAATGGGAGAACTGGTCGGATTCTCAATATTCTTTATTTGATACTAAATGAATTGATTGATGTTCCAATTTTATATCTAAGTTCATATATAATTGACAATAAGCCTGAATATTATCGACTTTTAAATCAAACTAATCGAACAGGAAAATGGGAAGAATGGATAATGTTTATGCTAAAGGCTGTTGAGAATACGTCAAAAGACACTATTTCTCAGATTATAAATATTAACGACCAGCTTAATAATACTATAACTAAGGTTCAAGAAAAAGCACCTAAGATTTATAGAAAAGAGCTTGTTGAGTTATTATTTGAGCAACCATATTCAAAGATTGAATTTATTGTAAACAGACTTGGCGTTGAAAGAAAAGCAGCCTCCCGATACTTAAAGGAATTAGAAGTTATTGGAGTATTAGAATCTCAAAAAGTTGGGCGAGAGACCCTGTATATTAACAAAGAATTGATTGAAATATTGAAACAATAATGCACGAAAGCCTAACAAATGGTCAAACTGCATGCGGGGTGATGAATGAAATAGGAAGTTTCGAGCTTTTATTTAACTTTGGTAACGGTTGATACTGAAGTGCTTCGAAATGCCCTACGATTTCATACCGCAGGACCGTTGTACACAATGCTCGCTCCGAAACAATGTACTGCATATCTCCGTACAAATAATTGCATTATACGGAATTTTTCCGTACTTTTAAATTAAAGATTATAATTATGGGAGCACAAAAACAAGATAAAGCGAGATTTGATACAAGATTGCCTTTAGAACAAAAGCAGTTCTTCGAGAAAGCAGCTATATTAGGCGGATACAGAAATCTAACTGATTTTGTAATTGTAACTGTTCAAAATAAAGCTAAAGAGATTATTAAGGAAAGAGAACAAATAATTGCCTCACAAAAAGACAAAGAAATATTTTTTGATTCTCTGGTTAATCCGCCAAAACCGAATAATGACTTGATTTCAGCAAAAGATGAATACGACAAATTGATTTCTAAATGAGTTATTTAACTGAACCGCTTGATTCAAAGCACAACAAGGAAAATTTCTCAAGTGGTAAAAATTTGTTAGACAATTATTTCTGGAAACAAGCAAAACAAGATGTTAAACGAAAACTTTCTGCTTGTTTTGTATTAGTTGATAAAGAGGCTAATAGGATTTCTGGATATTATACGCTTTCAAGCAATAGCATTTCACATAACTTGATACCAGATTCGTTTAAAAAGAAGCTGCCAAAATCATATTTATCGATACCTACAATACTTTTGGGAAGATTAGCAATTGATAAAGATTATCAAGGAAAAGGTATAGGTAAAATATTTTTAATTGATTCCTTAAAAAGATGTTATGATACTTCCAATTCACTAGGTGTTTTTGCTGTTATTGTTGATCCATTGGATAAAGAAGCGGAAAGATTCTATGATAAATATGGATTTATTAAATTACCTGATAGTGAAAAGATGTTTATCCCAATGAAAACAATAAATGAGCTATTTGAATAATGCACTGTGTACAACACGGTATATAAAACATAAGGGGCTCAGCGAGTTTCGCTAACTTAATGCATTTAATCGTCACCGCCAAATCCTTACCTTAACCCATCCAAAACCCACGTGTTAAACCATGGTCCAAAGACAGATTGTTCTGTATATCGCCTGCTCGCCGGATGGCTACATCGCCGGACCAAAAGATGATCTCAGCTTTCTGAACCTGGTTACCCAAACCGGCCAGGATTATGGCTACGAGTCGTTTATCTCGGGTGTAGATACCGTGATAACCGGGCGCAAAACCTACGATTGGGTCATCAAGCAGGGCATCCCCTACCCGCATACGGATAAAGAAACCTACATCCTCACCCGTAAGGCAAAACCCCCGCAAGGCACTCTTACATTCTATACCGATAGCCCAAAAGAGCTGGTTGAAGGATTAAAGCAAAAAGAAGGCAAAACCATATTCTGCGAAGGCGGTTCGGAGATTGTACATCTTCTGTTAAAAGAGGGCCTGATAGACAAAATCATCCTTTCAGTGGTGCCAATTTTTAGGCAACGGCGTGCGGTTGTTCAGGAAAGACTTCCCCGCCAGGCAGCTTGAGCTTCTCTCTACCCGGTCATTTGAGAGCGGGTTGGTGCAGCTGGAATACAATCTGGAAAAATGATTAATATTAAATCATACAACATTATTTTGGTGAAATCAGTTAAGCGTTGTTTAATTGCTTAACCGACTGCTCTTCTTTTGATGGTATTGAATATTGGGTATTGACCAATTGAGTTAATGAACAGAATGGTGTAGCTTTGCCAAAACGGCCAAAAACAACGGCGTGCTGGATTACCTTGGCATGGACTTATCTTATAATCAAAAAAGCGTACCAGACGTAAATTGGGACGCTTACCCCGAAGGTGTAAATATCACCCTGCGAAAAACCGCCGATGGTTGGTATATTTTAGCTGAAACACCTTATTCCTCATAACTCTAAACCGGTAAAACCATGAGCGATTTAAAGAAAATCAATGAGCAGTTGGAAAAACTGGAAAGCTCTCTGAGCCAGATTCAAAAACAAACACCCACGCCGTCCGAAAAAGCTTAGCGCAATAAACACAACTGGCGGCACTTCGATGGCGCCGACAAACCCGACATAGTAACAGACGACAAACGGGAAAAACTGGTACACTATTACCTGCTTACTATGATCATTTTAGGTTGGGGTGGAGTGTTTCTTTACGCGCTGTATGCGTTTAACCAGGGCGAAGTGTTTTAACTGGTGCCGGTGGCGGGCGCGTTGCTGTTCGTGTTCGGTATACATGCGCTCAAGGCTTTTTTTGAACTGTTTTTATCCCTAAAAAATAAACTTACAGGAAAGGAGTAGGTTGTGGCTGTAAAAGTGGAAGATTTCCCGGTGGGTTCAGATATTTATGTTTATGCCAAGATGTTCGGCCCTGAGCATGCTAAGCAGTTTTTAAAACTGTTTCGCAAAGAAAGTATCTACGTGCCAGGGCGGACCAACCATAAGATGAAACATCTGCCAACACTTGGCATAGAACCACAAAACATATCAACCAGCAAGGTGCGGAAAAAAACGGCATCGTGAGAGTTTATGGCATTGGCGGGTTGGGTGTGGATGAACGGGCCTTTTGCGAGCTTACCCTGGATTTTGAGCTCACGCCCCTCAACTGGATAGCGGCCAAACCCAATGAAACCATGCAGGACTATGCCCAACGGTTTGCTGAATCCATTGATACTAGCGAGCCCTTTGCCATTATTGGCATTTCGTTTGGCGGCATGATGGCCATAGAGCTCAGCAAAATTCTTGATCCCCACAAAATTGTTCTCATCTCATCGGCGACCAGCAAAAAAGATATCCCGCTGATTTACCGCCTCTTTGGCCGGGCCGGGCTGTTTAATATTACCCCCAACCTGTTCATGAAACCCACACCATTTCTGGCTCATTGGTTTTTCGGGGTCTGGCAGCCGCGCCATCAAAAAATCCTCAAAGAGATCATCACCGATACCGATCATGATTTTCTCAGGTGGGCCTCCAACCAGATTGCCCGTTGGGATAACCGGCATATACCCCGGAACATGCTTCGCCTTCATGGCTCAGCCGACAGGCTCCTGGGTTACCCCAAAACAGAACGTGTTACCGTAATCCCAAAAGCCGGCCATTGCATGGTGATGACGAGTGCCAAAGAACTCAGCGATATCCTGAACCGGGAATTGCGCGGCAGCTAAAACGCCGGTAAGGCCTTTGTGAGCAGGCCTGTGGCCAGATCAGCCTTGTGATCTCCTTTTCAAAACCAGCAGACAACTCAGAGCTATCCGATCTCATCTCATTCGATGCTGTGCTTCCACTCCGGGTCTAACACCATGCTAACAATAAGTTAATACGAATTTAACCTTATAGTAACACGTTTCTAAGTGCCAATTTTTATACTTGACGCAAGAATTCATGTTGAATTTAGTGCATGAAACACATGCTTAAATTCAAATAACAGATCCTTAATGAGACACAATCCGTTAATCCTTCCGCTCTGCGTTTTATTTTTTGAGCCTCTCAAAGAGTTCAGTTCCTTTTCGTTTTTCGCTCAATTTTATCAACTAAAAACCTAACCATGAAACAAAAGAATAGTCTATTTAAGGTTTTTTTCATTTGCCTTATAGGTTTGGCAAGTTTGGGATCGTTGCTCCCGAACAAAGCCTATGCACAAACCGGTGCTACCATTACCGGTCGAATTAGTGATGATCTAGACGGGCTTCTGCTTCCCGGTGTTTCTGTAAAAGTTAAAGGAACACAAAAAGGCGCTGTAACCGGCCAGGATGGTCGTTACCGTATTGAAAACGTGACCGGCGAAAATGTTGTGATCAAAGCCACATACATCGGTTACCAGGATGCCGAGTTCCCGGTTGAAATATCTGCCGGTGGCGTGGTTACCTTAAACATGAAACTGAAACCCGGTGTGGTTTATACTGATGAAGTTGTGGTGATTGGCGAACGCTTGAGAGGTCAGGCCAAAGCCTTGAACCAGCAGAAAAACAGCATCAATGTAACCAATGTGGTGGCCGCTGACCAGGTTGGTAAATTCCCGGATGCCAACATCGGTGATGCGTTGAAACGTATCCCGGGTATCACGGTTTTTAACGACCAGGGTGAAGCGCGTTTTGGCCACATACGCGGCACAGAACCTCGTTTTAACTCCGTTACCATCAACGGCGAGCGTATCCCTTCTGCTGAAGCTGAAAACAGAACCATCCAGTTGGATTTGATCCCTTCCGACATGATCCAGACCATTGAAGTTAATAAAGCCCTCACTCCGGACATGGATGGCGATGCGATCGGCGGATCAATTAACCTGGTAACGAAAATGCCATCTGAAGAAAGAATTTCAATTTCTACCGGTGGTGGCTACAACTTCCTTGAAGAAACCGGCGGCCCTCGCTACCAGTTGGGCGCCACATACGGCAACCGCGTTTTTGAAGATAAACTTGGCGTGTTGTTCAGTTTCTCTTACGAAAACAACGATTTTGGTTCAGACAACATCGAAGCCGAATGGGATGCCGGTGATGATGGCATCGAGGGCATCAAAGAATTCCAGGAAAGAACCTACGATGTTCAGCGTATCCGCAGAAGCTTCTCAGGTGCGCTCGACTACCAGTTAAACGCCAATAACATCTTAAAATTCAATGGTATTTATAACTGGAGAGACGATTTTGAAAACCGTTTCAGAACCGAGTACAAAGATCTTGACGAAGCTCAGGCCGAAATTGAACGCCAGACCAAAGCCGGCAACGAAGAAAATGCCCGTCTGGAAGATCAGAGAATGATGTCGTTTGCCCTGAGCGGTGAGCACAGCTTTGGTAAGCTTGATATGGACTGGCAGGCCACTTACGCCAAAGCCTCTGAAGACCGTCCCGGCGAGCGTTATCTTACATTAAAAGCCGAAGGTCAGGATTTCAGTGCTGATATCAGCAATCCGGAAAAGCCATTTGTAACACTCAGCGATCCGGCCGTTTCTGGTGGTTTGTCTAACGATGCGGTATGGAATATTGATGAACTCACCGAAGAAAATCAATTCACCGAAGATATTGATATGAACTTCAGCCTGAATTTAAACTATGAGTTCAGCAATGCGCTCACTGTTAAATTTGGTGGTCGATACAGAGATAAAGACAAAAAGCGCGACAACGACTTTTTTGAGTATGAATCAAATAATGAAGTTCAGTTCCGCCAGGATATCTTTGCCAACCTGGAAGATCAATCAAAAGACAACTTCCTGCCGGGCAGCAAATACAAAGCCGGCACGTTTGTATCCAACGAATTCTTAGGCAGCCTGGATCTGAACAACTCTAACCTTTACTCAAAAGAACTGATCAATGAAGAGTTGGCCGGTAACTTTGATGCTACTGAGCAGATCATTGCCGGTTACGCCATGGCCACTTACGATCTCTCACCGCAAACCTCAATTCTTGGTGGTCTGCGTTTTGAAACCACCAGCAACGAGTACAATGCGTTTGAGTACAACGAAGATACCGACGATCTGACAGCCGTTAAAGGTAAATCTACCGATTACACCAATGTTCTGCCTTATCTTCATGTTCGTCAGCAGTTAGATGATTTCACCAATGTGAAAGTGGCTTTCACACAGTCACTGGCCCGTCCGAACTACTTCGACCTGGCGCCTTATCGTGAAATTGTTCCAGATGATAACGAACTCAAAATTGGTAATCCCGATCTTGAGCCAACCCTTTCTACCAACATTGATGTTATGGCCGAACGCTACCTGAGCGGCGTGGGTATTCTTTCAGCCGGATTCTTCTACAAATCCATCTCCGATTTTATTATCACTCAAAAACAAACTGTTGATGTGGGTGGTGACGACTATGATCAGTTCCAGCCGATCAACGCCGGTGATGGCACCTTGTGGGGTCTTGAAGCAGCTGTGCAGTACCAGGTACCGGCTGTTAAAGGACTTGGGTTGTATCTGAACTACACCTACACCAATTCCAGCATTGATAACTTTAAAATTGAAGGCCGCGAAGACGATAACGATCTGCCTCTGCCAGGTAGCGCGGAGCATACTTTAAATGCGTCTATCTCTTATGAGATTGCTCAGTTCTATGTTCGTCTTTCAGGTAACTACCATAGCGACTTTATCGACTCCGAAGAAGGATCTATCGGGGAAAACAAATTTGAAGACCGCTACCAGGATCAGGCTTTCCATCTTGACCTGAACGGTGGGTACGATTTGAACGAGATGGTACGCTTCTACTTTGAGTTCAACAACCTGACCAATGAAGCGTTCCGTTTCTACCAGGGTGAGTCCAAATACCTTGCCCAGGAAGAATGGTACGACAGAAAATTCACCATCGGTGTGAAAGCTGATTTCTAATCGTCCTGTTCATTGGTATAATGAGGCTGGACTCCGTTGGGGGTCTGGCCTTTTTTTTTCTTTCATTTCCCTTCATCTTTTTGCAATTTGGACTTCCTGAATTTTTACGATGCGACTTGTAGTTGTCGCTTCTTGTTCAAATTTCAGGTGATCTCTTTAATCCTCTGCTTTCTTTGAGTTGTTTTTTGTTGTATCGGGCATTGGTGCAATCTGTATCGATTTAAAAAGTGATGATTACCAAACTCAAAATCCTCTAATTAAGAATTAATCTTATTTATTTTTCGTTGCAGGAGTAACAGGACAACTATTTCAACTTCTAATCTTTAGACTCATGGAAAACCAACCGGAAAAAATGAGTAAATGCCCCTTTACGGGTGCAATGGGAAAAGAAAGTCATGGTGGCGGCGGAACTAAAAACCGCGATTGGTGGCCCAACCAGTTAAAGCTCAATCTGCTCAGGCAGCACTCACCTTTGTCTGATCCAATGGGAGACGATTTTCATTATGCCGAGGCATTTAAAAGCCTAGACTATGATGAGCTCAAGAAAGATCTGACCGATTTAATGACTGACTCTCAGGAGTGGTGGCCGGCGGATTTCGGACATTACGGCCCGTTTTTTATTCGCATGGCCTGGCACAGTGCCGGAACTTATCGCATCGGGGATGGCCGCGGTGGCGGTGGCGCCGGCCAGCAACGCTTTGCACCGATCAACAGCTGGCCCGATAACACCAACCTGGATAAAGCCCGGCGTTTGTTATGGCCGATCAAACAAAAATACGGCAGCAAATTATCCTGGGCCGACCTGATGATCCTTGCCGGTAATGTGGCGTTGGAATCCATGGGATTCAAGACATTTGGGTTTGGCGGGGGCCGGGCCGATGTCTGGGAACCTGAAGAAGATGTAAACTGGGGTTCTGAAACCGAGTGGCTGGCCAACAAGCGTTACAAAGGTGAGCGTGAACTGGACAATCCCCTGGGTGCTGTTCAAATGGGATTGATTTATGTAAATCCAGAAGGGCCGGATGGCAAGCCCGATCCACTGGCTGCCGCTAAAGATATCCGGGAAACCTTTGCCCGGATGGCCATGAACGATGAAGAAACCGTTGCTCTAATCGGTGGCGGCCATACCTTCGGTAAATGCCACGGTGCTGCTGAAGCCGCCCATGTGGGCAAAGAACCCGAAGCCTCCGATATAGAAGCACAGGGCCTGGGATGGCACAGCACTTACGGATCCGGAAAAGGTAAAGATACGATCACCAGCGGCATTGAAGCTACCTGGTCTCAAACCCCAACCAGGTGGAGCAATTTTTATTTTGAAAACATGTTTAAGTACGAGTGGGAGCTTACAAAAAGCCCGGCCGGGGCTTACATGTGGGAAGCTAAAAATGCCGACGAGATGATTCCCGACGCGCACGACCCATCGGTAAAGCATCGCCCGACCATGCTTACCACCGATCTTTCGCTGCGGTTCGATCCGGCGTATGAAAAAATTTCACGGCGCTTTTACGAACACCCGGAAGAATTTGCCGATGCCTTTGCACGGGCATGGTTCAAGCTCACCCACCGCGATATGGGTCCGAAATCCCGATACGTGGGTCCGGAAGTGCCCTCAGAAGACCTTATCTGGCAGGATCCGATCCCTGAAGTAGATCACCCTTTGGTTGATGAGAGCGACATTGCCAGCCTGAAACAAAAGGTTCTGAATTCAGAGCTATCTGTTTCGCAAATGGTATCTACCGCATGGGCTTCGGCTTCAACCTTCAGAGAATCAGATAAGCGTGGCGGCGCAAACGGAGCACGAATTCGTCTGGCCCCGCAAAAAGACTGGCAGGTAAATAATCCGGCCCAGTTAAGCAAAGTCCTGGAAACTCTGGAAGGCATTCAACAGGATTTTAATGCCACTCAATCCAATGGCAAGAAAATCTCAATGGCCGACCTGATCGTTCTGGCAGGTTGCGCCGGGGTTGAAAAAGCGGCTCATGATGCTGGTTACAGCGTAACAGTCCCATTTACACCCGGTCGCATGGATGCTACTGCCGAACAGACCGATGCAGAATCGTTTGCTGTGCTTGAACCGCTGGCTGATGGATTCCGCAATTATCTTAAAGAGCAATACCCGGTTTCTACCGAAAACTTAATGGTGGATAAAGCCCAGTTGCTTTCCCTGACTGCGCCTGAAATGACCGTCCTGGTTGGAGGCATGCGTGTCCTGAACACAAATGCCGATGGCTCGAATTATGGGGTTTTCACCGATCGGCCCGAAGTCTTAACCAACGATTTCTTTACTCATCTTCTGGACATGAATATCCAGTGGGCACCCATCTCAAACAGCAAAGAGTATTTCAATGGCCATAATCGCACCAACGGAGAAGTCAAGTACAAGGCTTCTCGTGCCGACCTGATCTTCGGGTCGAACTCTGAACTACGTGCCATTGCTGAAGTTTATGGAAGCTCTGATGCCAATGAGAAGTTTGTTAAAGACTTTATTGCGGCCTGGGATAAAGTGATGAACCTGGACCGGTTCGACCTGGCCTGATTGGATAAAAAATGGGTACGGGAGGCTTTCTGCCTCCCGAATGCTTTTGTTTTCATCAATATTCTCATCCGGAACAGCTTTATGCCTTCACCTGCCACAAAGCAAGTACTCCCTGAAGTCTTCGATCGTTTAAAAACGATTTTAAAATGCTATCAGGACACGCTTTCATCTAAAACAGAATCTGACCGTGAATATGATTTATGGTCATTAAAAGACATTGAAGTTGGCCAAAAAAAACGCCATGAGATGAATTTTGCCACTATCATTATCCAGAAAAATTATGTCGGTTTTTACTTTATGCCGGTTTATACCGACCCAAAACTACTGGATGATCTCTCTGGCGAGCTTACCCGGCTCCTGAAAGGCAAATCCTGTTTTCATATCAAGTCGCTTGATCCGGCAATGGAAAATCACGTCCGGGAAGCGCTTGAAAAAGGCTACAACCTCTACAAGGCCAAAGGCTGGATTTAAGGCGCGCTTAAGCGGAGCGTTTTACAGCCCGGTTTAACAAGTCGCACTCACTCATTACACGACTATACCGCAAAATGTGAGACCTAGGTTATTTCACTTTTCAAGTTTATCAAAATCCACAATTCACCCTGTCTGTTTTCACGATCAGCATTACATTATCTCAAGGAATACTTGTATCTTGAAATGTAACTCAGAAAATAAGCGCCCAAAGCTATGGCAAAGATCAACCTGAACAGTTATAAGACCGAGGGATTCTATGATGAAATGATGGATGAGAATAATGACGTACGCCCTCATTATGCCCTGTTTTATGATCATTTGAAAACAATGGGCAAGAAAAAACTCAATTTTCTTCAGCATTCAACAGATCGCGCTCAATTATCCCTCGGGATGACATTTAACGTCTATAGCGATACCCAGGGAATTGAACGCATTCTTCATTTGGATATCATCCCCCGCATCATCAGCAGTAAGGACTGGGAGGTTGTGGAACGCGGCTTAACCCAGCGGATTATTGCGTTAAACCTGTTTATTGACGACTTATACAACGACCAGAAAATTCTAAAGGATAAAATCATCCCGAAAGAATTAATCTTTTCTAGCGCCACATTTTTAAATCAGTGTATTGGTTTAAAACCACCTGAAAATGTTTGGAGTCATATCTCCGGCACCGATCTAATACGAGGCGATGATGGCAGTTTTTATGTCCTTGAAGATAACCTGCGCTGTCCTTCCGGTGTCTCTTACATGCTTGAAAACCGGGAGATTCTTAAACGAACATTCCCTGAATTGTTTGAACAATTACATGTCAGACGGGTTTATGATTACTCACATCATCTCAGGGATACGCTGGAATCTCTAACCAATATCTCACCGGTTAACATTGCCGTTCTGACACCGGGCATATATAACTCTGCGTATTTTGAACATGCTTACCTGGCCCAGCAAATGGGTGCGGAGCTGGTTGAAGGCAGAGACCTGGTGGTTAAAGATGATTTTGTGTTCATGATAACCACCCAGGGTTTGCAACGCGTAGATGTGATCTACCGCCGCGTGGATGATGATTTCATCGACCCGTTGGTTTTCCGTGAGGATTCCATGCTTGGCACACCCGGTTTATTTAATGCTTATAAAAAAGGCAATGTTGTGCTTGTTAATGCTCCGGGTACCGGTGTTGCCGATGACAAGGCTGTCTATGCCTATATTCCAAGAATCATTAAGTATTACCTTGGTGAGGATATTATTTTGCCGAACGTGGAAACATTTATCTGTAATGAACCATCTGATCTGAGCTATGTGATTGAAAATATCGGGAAGCTGGTGATCAAGCAAACCGATGCATCCGGAGGATACGGTATGCTGATCGGGACCAAATCTACGAAAAAACAGCAGGAAGAGTTTATAAAGAAAATCAAGGCTAACCCAAGAAATTATATTGCTCAGCCTGTCATTAACCTCTCCCGGGTACCCACTTTAACAGAGGAAGGCGTTGAAGGTCGACATGTGGATCTTCGCCCTTATATTCTCTATGGCAAAGAATTAAAGATCATACCCGGCGCATTAACCAGGGTTGCGCTGAAAAAAGGCTCTTTGGTAGTGAATTCCTCCCAGGGTGGCGGCAGTAAAGACACCTGGGTACTGAACGATAATTAAACTGTTTTCTTATGCTCAGCAGAGTTGCCAATGCGATTTACTGGATGAACAGATACATCGAACGGGCCGAAAACTATGCCCGTTTTCTGGATGTGAATTTTAATCTTGCCTTAGAACTCCCCAGGGATATTTCAGCGCAATGGAAACCTCTGGTTGTAACCACAGGCGACTGGGAATTATATGAATCGCTATACGGAGAAGTAGAGAAAAGCACAGTGATCTATTTTCTTGGTTTTGATGAAAAAAACCCCAATTCCATCTATAACTCTATTCGCAATATCCGTGAAAATGCCCGTGCTGTCAGGCCTGATATAACCAAAGAAGTGTGGGAACAGGCCAATTATCTTTACCATCTGACTCGGGATGAAATCGCTAAAAAGCGTTGGCTGAAAAAGGATCCCAGAAAATTTTTCATTGAGATAAAAACGGGTTGCCAGTTATTATACGGCATATTTGATGGTACCATCTCCAGGTCTGATGGCTGGCATTTCGGCAATATCGGTCAGCTGATAGAGCGAGCCGATAAAACCTCGAGGGTGTTGGATGTGAAATATCACATGCTCCTGCCCGACCCTAAGGCTGTAGGCTCACCGTTTGATTTAATTCAATGGTCGGCTTTGCTCAAGTCTGTCAGTGCTTATGATATGTATCGAAAACGCTTTGGTAAACTAACCGTTCAGGGCATTTCCGAATTTCTGATCCTGGATAAAAAATTTCCCCGCTCCATGTTAAGATGCCTGATCCATGCCGAGCACTCGTTGCACGCAATTACAGGTAGCCCTGCCGGATACTCCAACCACGCCGAGCGGCAGCTTGGATTATTAAAAGCCCAGTTGGAATATGCCGATATAACTGAAATCATATCATCGGGGCTTCATGAATACCTCGATAACTTCCAATCAAAATTAAACGGAGTTTCCGGCGCCATTTATGATTCCTTTTTTTCTATTGATAACATACTTAAAAAGAAGTAACTCGCATGACATACTGCTTGGGAATTAAAGTTAAATCTGGCATAGTAGGTATTTCAGATACACGCATTACCTCGGGTCATGAAACAACCACAGCCAAAAAAGTCTTCACTGTCAATAAAGACAGACACGCATTTTTTATCATGACTTCGGGGCTTCGCTCGGTTCGCGATAAAGCCCTCACCTATTTCAAGGAAATCATCGAGGAAGATGATGCCTCGTTTAACAAACTCTACAAAGCGGTAAATGCATTTGCTTCCCAGGTTAAACGAGCCGCCCACGAAGACAAAGCCTCCCTGCATGAAGCCGGGCTAAGTTTTAACTTGTATGCTATCGTTGGCGGACAGTTGCAGGATGATGATGAACATAAAATATACCTGCTTTACCCCGAAGGTAACTGGGTTGAGATTTCGCAGGGATCACCGTTTATGATCATTGGAAATAATGGCTACGGAAAGCCTATACTCGATAGGGTTCTGGAATACACATCCAGTATGAAATTTGCCCTGAAAGCCGGTTTTTTATCTTTCAATGCCACCAGGGTGAGTGCCAATGATGTCGAGTTTCCGATAGATGTGATCTATTATGAAAAAGACAGTTTTAACATTATTGAGAAACGCTACTCAAAGCATGAGCTTGAAGAGGTATCCAAACTTTGGCAGACTCAATTGAGCGATGCGGTTAATCACTTGCCCGATAACTGGATGGATAAGATCTTTCAACTCGATGAAGTTGACCCTGATGAATCGCGCATTCAGGAAGATCTAACCCTTGAATGATCGCCAATGCTCTATCACATTTTACACATTAGTGAATACACTTATTCTGATCAGGTGTTCTTCGAACCTCATCAGTTGCGGTTTAAACCAAAAAGCTCCCCGCATATTTCGGTAAAAGATTTCAATTTAACCATTGAACCTGAACCGGCAGGTTTCTCAGAACATACCGATATAGAAAACAACCACACTGTGCTTTGCTGGTTTGAGCAAACCCATCAAAAGCTCACAATTACATCTCAGGTTCAGGTTGAAATCAGTCCGTATAATCCGTTTAATTTCCTGGTTTATCCAACCGAGTATCTCCAAATCCCTTTTGAGTATGAAAAACGGGATAAGCAGTTGCTTAAAACTGCCCTGGATACCTTTGGGCTTGAGCCACCGTTGCAAAACTATACCAAAAAAATATTGCAGGAATCAAATTATCATTCCGTTAATTTTATAACCAACCTGACCAAAGACATCGCCAAAAACATCTCATTACAATCCAGAGAAACCGGAGAGCCCCTGCAGCCGGATATAACATTTAAACAAAAAGTTGGCTCTTGCCGCGATATTACCTGGATGCAAATTCACATCTTACGTCAGCTTGGCATTGCCTCAAGATTTGTAAGCGGATATTTTTTTGTGGACTCTGATGAGCCGGAGTTTGAATTGCACGCCTGGCTTGAAGCCTATTTACCCGGTGCCGGCTGGATTGGTTTTGATCCCAGCCATGGCATTTTAACCGACTGCTTTCATATTCCCGTGGCATCAAGTGCATTTTATCAGCATACGATGCCGGTTAGCGGCTCAGTTAGGGGGAGCACTTCATCCCAATTATCACATCAGCTACACATCACGCAAAAAGATCAGTGATCCCCACATCGTTACCATACCCATCTTTTCCGGGCCTGTTTTAAGTTGCCCATGGCATTGATTAACTTGCTAACATCAACCTCAAAACACCTTGGGTATGGCAGCACAACCTGTTAGAAAAGAGCTGATCACATTTGCTAATCATGATTTAATCGAAAAAGGAAACCTCTGTGTGATCCTGGAAGTCTTTGCGCCGGATTATATAACCCATTCAGGAAATAGAACATACAGTGGTTATGCTTTCTTTGAAAAATGGTGCACACAGCTTCGAAAAGCTATGCCCAACATCCGTGTAAAAGCCATTGATTTCTTTTTGGAAAACAGCCACACGTTAATATGGCAACGCACCTTATCGGGCAGACATAACGCAAAGATGTGGGGCGCGGCACCTTCTGAAAAAATGATCACCTGGAACGAGATGATCGTTACCCGGTTCGAACAAAATAAAATCAGGGAAGAATGGGTGGTTTCAGAATTAAAAGGCGAACTGCTCAGCAAACCTCCTGCAAAATCTTAATATTCTGTTATCTTTCCTGTTTTATCACAGAATTCACAAAAGTACTTTATAAATGAGTCAGACAGATACGAATACTCAAACCATGGCTCTTTGCCTGTGGTTTGATACACAAGCCGAACAAGCAGCCAGGTTTTACACCTCCATTTTCAAAGACTCTAACATTGGAACCATCACCCGGTTTGGAAAAGAAGGATTCGAAATTCATGGCATGCCAGAAGGCACAGCCATGACAGTTGACTTTGAACTTAATGGCATGAAATTTACAGCCATCAATGGCGGGCCCATGTTTAAATTCAGCGAAGCTACATCCATTGTGGTCTATTGCGATACCCAGGAAGAGATTGATCATTACTGGCACCACCTGACAATGGAGGGTGAAGGCGGCTCATGCGGATGGTTGAAAGACAAGTTTGGTCTCTCGTGGCAGATCATCCCAAACATTCTGCCAACATATATCGCCGAAACGGATAAAGAAAAGAAAAGCCGGGTAATGGCAGCCATGTACCAAATGACCAAATTCAACATCCAGGTCATGAAAGATGCCTACAATGGCCAGGCTTGACTATAAAATGGGCCTCAATAAATACGCCATTCAACTCATCTTTCAGGTTTTGAAAAAAAAGGGTAAAATAATATCGTTCGTCGAACAACTTTATTAAAATCTGTAGTTATTATTCCACCCAATTAAAGATTTCGGTATATTGTGGTTTGAACCATCTGCTTGGCAGATCTTGTTTCTTGAATCATAACTACGGAGTAAAACTACTATGGGCAAACTTAGCCGAATGTTTTGGGCGCCACTACTTGCGCTGTCGTTTTTCATTGTATCCTGCGATTCAGCAACAGACTCGGATGATCCCGGAAATAATACCCTCTATGTAAAGTTCACCAATTCTCCTGCAAGTACATACACCATAACAGTAATAAAGCACATGGATATGGGTAAAGCTGGCGAAACCGTTCCATCGCCAAGCAGAGTATGGAGTGAAAATATCCTGGACACCAATAAACTGGCCCCGGGAGCTTCCATATTTTTTACGTTGCCAATCCCAAACCTTCATTACAGTGAGTGTCGATATGGCGTGCTTGATAGCAACAATGTAGAGATTATGTTACATGAACAACCTGGTTATGGAGGCACTGGCGGTCAGTCGCCGATTACTCACTGGGGTAGTGATGAGCGCACTGTAAGTGTAGTGATAAAAGATCGTGATTCCTCAGATTTCATTTTTGTTAGCGGCTGGAATGATATGGCCGGTATTGATTAAAAAGCAAGTTCATTTGGTTTTCTTAGGGCTTTCACAACCTGGGTCTTTTATGGCACTGTTGTGAAAGCTTTTTTTTGGGGCTAACACCCAAAGACTTTTACTTCTTTTTTGGTGGCGGTGAGGTGCAGGAGGCCATAAAGTCCTCTGAAAACGGATCTATCTGGCCCAGGCGTTCAGGGCGGTAGGATGAAATATCAAAAGACAGGGGCTGGTTATTTAGTAACTCTGAGATCACCTTGCCTGCTCCCCCCGAAATGGCCAGCCCGGCGCCACAACATCCCGATACGCTATACAAGCCTTCAACCTTTTCAGATCGGCCAATAATAAACCTGCCATCGGGAGTGTATGTAGAAAGTCCCGGTACAAAGTGCGAAATCCCCAGGTTTTCCAGGTCTGGAAAAATATCCTGCAGTGCCTCTGTGCCATCAATCAGGACATCGAGTCCCAAGGGGTCTGAGCTCAGTTTCATGCGGTCGCTCTCTATGGGCAACTTCCCGGGATTAAAATATGTGGGTTGTGATTCACGAATGCCAAACAAAAAGCCACCCGGTTCATAACGCATGTAAGCACGGGCATCGGACATGATCACAAACGGGTGGGAAGGCTCAAAATAACCGGGGCTTTCTGTAAGCCAGAACTGGCTGCGGACCGGCACCATCGGAAGCCCTATTCCCAAAGACCGGGTTAATAGGTTTGCCCACGCACCGGCCGCATTAATAACAACTGGCACCGAAATCGTCCCTTCAGTGGTTTCAAGCCCTGAAACCCGGTTTTGTGCCCTACTGATTTTTTCAACCGAAACACCGGTGCAGATCTCCACACCATTTAGCTTTGCCGCTTTTGCATAAGCCTGAGTCACGCGGTAAGCATCAATAATAGCATCTTCAGGATTAAAAATGATCTCTTCATGACCTGAGAGCTTCATCCAGGGAAACTTATTTTGAATGGTTTCACACGAGAGTTTTTCGGTAGCAATACCGACCGAATTTGTCACATCCACTGTCGCTGTTAATCTGTCTTTACCGGTTTGTGAGGAAGCAATGTACAAACTCCCGGGTTGAACCATGCCAAGGTTTTCCTGAAGGTTTTCTTCTAGAGAAGTAATAGCTGAAAAGGTTTCCCTTACAATGTTAATAAGATTGGTATCGGTTCGGGCCAGGGTAATAAAACCGGCTGCCCGGCTGGAAGCAGCACAGGCAATGGCCTCGCGCTCAAACAACACGATCTTTTTGGAAGTGTTTTCTGAAAGGTAATACGCACAGGCACTTCCAAGAATGCCGCCACCAATGATGCAAATATCTGCGGTTTTGCTCAACATATAATAAGACTTCCTGCCTTAGAAAACTTAATGGATTAGAAGATGATAAACAATTACTTTAATAATGTGTTTGCCAAAGAGATAAGGTCATGAGCCTGCTTCGGGCCTGGTCAACTCATTTAACAAACCTTAAATCGCCAGGAAAAGCTTAAACGCTGTGTTAAGATGCTTCGTCCTGGGAGTAGAATTTTAACTGGCGGCGATAGTAACTGAAGGCTTCTTCCTGCTTTATAATCCCGATGAGTTTCTCCGTGGTTTTGGAAATAACAGGCAGAGCATCGTAGTCGCCAATTTCAAAATACTTTAGGGCTTCATCAAGCCGGGAGGTTTCGTAAAGCACAGGTACTTCGCGGTTGCAGAAATCCTCGGCAATCAGCCCCACGATCATGCCTTCGCTGAGCAGTACCCGCATTTCATCCAGTGTAATAACGCCCCGGAATCCACCGGTTTCGCTGGTGACAAAGAAAGTTGTTTCCCGGGTATTGTGGAAAATGTTGAGGATCTTTTCAGCGCTGGTAACTTCGGAGAACTGAACAAAATTACTTCGCACAACATCCAAAATACTGATGTTTTCAGCTACCGAAAGTGCAATACCATAACCTACCCGTACGCCTTCTTTTTCCAGGACAAAGGTTTCCATGGAATGGCGGTAGAAGAGCCGTGCGATCAGTGCAGCCGTAACAGCTGCAAACATAATGGGAAGCACAATTTCGTACTTTCCGGTTACTTCGAAGAGAATCAAGATTACGGTTAAGGGTGCACGCATAACACCGGCTGTCAGTGCCCCCATACCTACCAGGGCATATGCACCCGATGTAGCCGTAATGGTTGGGAACAGAAAATGCACCAGCATCCCGAACATACCACCCAGCATGGCACCCATTTTCATGGCCGGTGCAAAAATACCGCCTGCACCACCAGAACCTATGGTCAGACCGGCAGTAATGGGTTTAAAAATAAACACACCAATCAGGTTGATCAAAGACTCGGTACCTTCTACAGCATTATCAATCACCTCGTAGGTATATCCAAAAACACCCGGGAAAAAGATACCAATAATACCCGTTAAAAATCCACCGATAGCCGGAATAGTCCAAACCGGCACTTTTTTAGATGCACGTAAAAAATCGAATTTACCCTCGATCCAATAAAAGACTTTAATGAACATGACGGCTGAAAGCCCTGCCAATACACCCAAAATAAAGTAAAAGATGATTTCAATATTAGATACCAATATGTAGTCGGGCGATTGGAAGGTTGGAGAATTACCCAGGTAGCTCCGGGAAACAATAGTCCCGATTACACCCGAGACTACGATCGGGCTGAACGTGCGAACACTAAAATCACCCAGGATCACTTCTATGGCAAACATCACCCCACCAATCGGTGCATTAAACACCGCAGCCAGGCCCGAAGCTGCACCACATCCCAAAAGAGTACGAATACGATCAGGTGAAAATTTCAACAACTGCCCCACCATTGAGCCAAAAATTGCACCTACCTGGGCAATTGGGGCCTCTCTTCCCCCACCACCACCGGTTCCAATGCTCACAACCGATGTAAAAGTGCGGTGTATCCATAACCATTTGGGCAACTTGCCATCATTCTGGGCAACGGCTTTAATTACATTGGCCAGGCCATGGCCGGGTTGCAACTTTACAATAAAATGATTGTAGGCACCCACAATTAAACCGCCTATGGTAGGTAGAATAGGGATAAACAACAGCCACCACATACCGATATCCAGCCATGAGGTCCCTTTTTCAAGACCGCCAAAAAACATTCCATGGACAAGATCAATGGCATAGTGAAAAAAAACGGCCAGGTAACCTGTAGCTATGCCCACGATAATGGCCACAAATAAGAACGGGATATCCTGGTTCAGGTTGAGCTTGATAAGCGCACGCTCTGAGGCCAGTTTCAGAAATTCGGGAGCGAAATACCCAAAGTCGCGTGCTTTTCTGAAAAATTGATACGTGGCGGCTAAAAGTTTACGCCGCCAATTGCGTTTTTCAAAACCTGATAAATCAATCATGGAATGTGGGTTTCACAGGATTGATTAAAGCCGGGACTTGCACTGAATTGTTGAGCAGCACAAAAATCATGCAATCAGCATATGGAGAAGAACTAAACGAAGCAGTTAGAGGTATTGATTCCATGAAAGTGTTTGTATATCGCTCCTTTTTGGATTTGGTAAGACATGTGGCCGGGATGCACTCAACCCCCTCAGACTGGTAATCACTATAATCAAAAACCACTTATTTGATAATTGGATTCTTATAAATAGTAATCCCAAAAGAATTTAACAAATCTTTAATTGCGGGGTAGGGAAAAAAACAGCCGTTCCGGATTTAGCCGGAACTCAGGGCTTTCGCTCGAGCTCTAAATTCAATGCCTTCAAGGAAAGTGAAACATCCAGAAAAAGTAAAAAACTGGAGACTATAATGCATAATATGGAGGCTACCAGGATGGCAATACTGGGGATGTCCATATTGATCTTCAAAAGTACACACGCCGAATTCATTAAAATCAGGATACTGCTCAGAAAAATGCTGATCACAATCAAACCAATACTGCGTTTTAGAATTTTGCACCTCTGAAACAAGGCATTTTGCTGGGCTGCCAGGTTGCTTTGATCTTCGGGCAACGCTTGTAATAACTGGGCATTGAGTTGCCTGGTTCGATCTATAGCATGGCTGTAGCGGTTTGTGAGGCTCAACAAAAGCAATCCAACACCCGAGATCAATACAATTGGGGTGATGGCAGCCTGAAGAATTAAATGAAAATCAATCATAACAGTTACCAATAAAAAAAGCTGATAGTTTGATCTGAAGTCAAATTATCAGCTTTAAAATGTTTAATGAATATCTATGCTAACTTGATGGTTAATATGTTTTCTTTTTGAGAAACCGCATATGTTTTAATATCGGCTTTTGCCGAACCATACAACTTCATACCACCAAAATCAAAAGTTGATTTACCCACACTGCAACATTGAATCGTTTCTGTTCCAGGTACATAGTCCAGACGGCGATCACCATGCGTACAATGATTTTTAAATGCGTAGAAGAATTCATCTTCACCACGGATTACTAACAAGCGCTCGGGCAGATTCTTACCTTCTAATCGCACTGCCCCAAAACCATTGTTTAACTCGGGTGTTTTAGATAAATCCAACTCAACTTTTCCATTTTTATATGTCCAGGACGACTTATCCTTTGGCTCTTTGGTTTCACAGGCGCCCATCAAGCGCTGAAAAATATTCCGGTTTAACGACTTTACTTCCATAGGTCTATAGATTTGAAGTTAACTAATCAAAAATCCAACTAACATAGGCCATTGTTGGAATATAGATATATCTTAGATTTTTGCAGAGCAAATTTTTTGATCCTTTAAATACCTAACCGCTACATTTTTGTTTTCAAGGATCGCTTGTTTAACAGCTTCCACGTTTTTGTTACATCCAAGCATGGTTTTCCAGGAATACAGATGAGCGGGTTCATGAAAATCAGAACTCCCGATAAAAGGCAATTGGCTTTGGGCCACTTCATCATAAAGATCAAACCTGTTGGCCATTTCCCAGGCATCAATTGAGGAAGCTAACCACGACCTGTTTTCCCAGAGATATGTCATCGAGGTATTCTGTTCCATGTATCCTCGAACAGGATGAGCCGCAATGGCCAGACCTTGCTGTGAATGAATATGGCTAATTATAGTTTCAATGGGCTCACCGGGATCCAGGTAGTGCTCAATATCAAGACCCAGCAAGTGGAAGCCTCCCGTATTGTTGGTAAATTCAGCACCGGGTATCACCAGCATTTGGTAGTTCTCCCAGGCACGTTTGGCTTCTATCTTAATGGCCTGGATGTAGGCATTAAAATCCTGTTTAAGCAGAATGCCGATGTATGTGCCATCAGGTGCCTGAAACGCATGAAGATCCTGCTCATTGACAATATGATCGGTAATGGCAATTGCATCAAAACCATGCCGGCCATATAAATCAATTGTATCTCTTAACGATAAAGCGCCATCGCTCCAGTGGGTGTGGATATGAAAATCACATAACAGCCAGGGTCTTTGTGTACTCATATTATGCATACTTAGTTGGGGGAATATAGTTTAAAATCGCGTCTCTTATCATTGGCTGAGTATACATAAATTCAAAGTCCCAAACAGCCCTCTTAAGTTTTCTTTTTATTAAATATCTCATCTTTTGAGTTTAATGAAGACAGGTTAAGTGTTTGGTTATTTGTGATAAAATGATAAATTAACGGTTCTGAATTACGGCGATGTGGCCGAGTGGCTAGGCAGAGGTCTGCAAAACCTTTTACAGCGGTTCGAATCCGCTCGTCGCCTCACATTTCTATTGTATACCCAATCGCAACCTTTCTCGGCAAGATATTAATGGGTTTTAAACTCTCGTTTCCTGCGTTTATCTCGTCATTGTTTTTAATGGTGTTGTTGAGCATCATTTTCCTGCCTGTTCTAAATTCCTTTTGGGTGCTGGCCCAGATGGAGATGGACTTTAGCGGTACATTTTTCCAGTATGTCTATCTTCAATCCAATGCATTTAAGGGGTTGTTTCATTCCCTGTTAGCGAGTTTTTTTTCTGTTTTAGGTTCCGGGTTTATAGGCTTGGGGTTCTGTTACTTGTTCTGGCGATACGATTTCCCCAGTAAATCTTTCTTTAAATGGCTCCTGTTAACTCCGTTACTGTTTCCACCATTGGTTATCGGTTTTGGATTTAAAATCATCCAGGCCACACTCCTAAAGCCTTTGTTTTCAGATATGCCGGATTGGGCTTCTTTTTTGCTGGTGATTTTAGCACTGGTATTTGCTTTTTATGGTTACTTTTTTCTGATGGTCTATAAGGCCCTTAAAAATCTGGACTATAGCATTATTGAGGCGGCCATCAACCTGGGATCAACAAAGAGTAAAGCCTACCGAAAAATCATTTTTCCCGAGATCAAAAAGCCAATTATTAAAGCCATACTGATAGTTGGTTTACTGAGTTTGAGTGCTTTTGCGATTCCGCTTTTAGTGCATCGTGAAGGCATGTTCTTAAGCACCTTAATATTAAACTACCTGCCTGATTTAGCTTTAAGTTCCATTTCGGCCTGGGTGCTTATGTTTTTAACACTTACCGGGTTGATTCTATTACTAAGTCAACTGCCCGACGATCAGGGAATCACAAGCCCTTCCAGGTTTAAGCAGGTGTTTCCAAATAAAACACTTCCAAAAATCCAGTTTATGCTTTTACTGGGTGTTGCCTTTGTTGTTCTATTGCCCACCCTTAGTGTTTTTATTACCTCTTTTTTGGAAACCACACCGGGTGGAATCATAAGCCTGACCCTTGACCATTACCACCAGGTACTGATCTCAGATAAGACTCTGGAGGTGTTTAACCTGAGTTTAAAACTGGCACTACTGGCTGCCGTACCCAATGTCTTATTTGGCCTTGTTATAGGGCTTTTAGTTACTTTTGATAAAACCGGCCCAAACAGTTGGTTGATTAAGTTTAACTTACTGCCACTCGGTACGCCCGGCATTGTTCTGGGCATATTTTTTTACATGGCCTCAACCCAGGCTCAAGGGAATACACAATTGTTTGCGCTGAGTGCTTCAACCCTGTTACCTCTGGCCTATTTTGCCAAGCACATGCCCTTAATGATGCAAAATGTCCATCGCGGGTTTCATTCTTACCGGACCATGCATGTGGATGCCGCTTTAAATTTAGGGTCGTCTTTTCTGAGGGTAATTGGCAAATTAATCATACCATTATCTCTTTCCAGCCTGGCCACAGGATTTATATTTTCGTTTTTATTTGCATTCTATGAATTTCCGATATCGCTCATGCTCTCATCCCCGGAACTCATGCCTCTTTCGGTTACGATTTTCTCGCATATTCAACAAGGCAGTTATGGCAGTGCTGCGGCTGAGTCGATGCTGTTATTGCTTATGATTTCTGGTGTGCTTTGGATTTCAATACGTATATTCAAAATAAACCTCTACGCTACAGGTTTTGATAGCATCTAAGTTTAAAACGGGTTATGCAAAAACTCATTGATCTGGTTTACCAATTCCGTGAATACGGTGTTTTGGTATTTTATTGTGTTTTATCGTTGTGGTTATATGCGGTTCAAAACACCCAGCCTGTAAAATTAATGCGGGCCACGGCTCTTGAAGTTTTAAGCACCCTGGAAACCTCCGTTTCAGTTGTTCATGAATATCTCACCCTGAAAGACGAAAACCTTCGCTTGCGCCAGCAAAACCTGATGCTTTCATCCGAAACTAATTTGTTAAGAAATGCCGCTATAAAGCATCAGGAAATCAAATCCATGCTGGCGTTTCAGGACTCGCATCCTTCTGAGTTAAAACTGGCCAGGATCGTACATCGCACGTTTGGTTCGGAGCGGACCCTGTTATCGATCAATCTTGGTGAGCGCGATAGTATCAGAACTGATATGCCGGTCCTGACAGATCGCGGATTGGTTGGCCGGGTGGTGTTAACTTCACCCAATTATGCCCTGGTTCAGCCTGTGATCAATACAGATTTTAAAGTGAGTGTGTATTGTGAAAAAACCCGCGCCATGGGTGTAGTTCACTGGAATGGCCAGGGTGAAGATCATGCCAAGCTTGAGCATATCCCCATCAGCAGCCAACTGGAATGGGGCGATCGGCTTTATACCACTGCGTTCAGCACCTTTACAAGTCCGGATATCCTGGTCGGCACCATTACATCATTCAAGAAAAATGAGTTTTTTTATAATGTGAATGTTGATTTGGCCATTGATTTTTCTACTCTTCAATATGTTTTTGTTGAAATCAAGCCAAAGAACCTTGAAAAAGAAAAGATGATTGAGGCTTATGAAACATTCCAATAGCCTCTGGTAAACCATTTAAATAAACACAGCTTTGCTCAATCAACCCTATCTGATCTTTTATGTTGTGGCCGGTCTTTTGGCTGTGTTGCAGCATTTAATTTTCGACCGATTGTCTATTTACGGACTGGTACCGGATTTTTTAACGATTTTTGTCGTGTTTTTTGCCATTCGTGAGGGCCAGCTCTCGGGTATGACCTTTGGTTTTTTTGTAGGTCTGTTACTGGGAGTTTTCTCAGGACCTCTCGGTGCTGCTGCCCTGGCCAAAACCCTCGAGGGTTTTATCGGGGGTTTGTTTGCCACTACGGATGAAAAATATCTCTCCCGAAAACTTTTTATTGCTATTGCCATTGCGAGCCTTATCGGTAATATGGTTTATTACTTTTTATTGCAACCCAATACTTATACTTTTTTAAAACTGATTTTTTTGTTTGGTTTAGGAGGGAGCCTTTACAACCTGGTAATAAGCTACATTATTTATCATGTCGGGTTGAAACGACTTTTAGCCACATAGTGCCATGAGCGAACGAACGTTTTCATTGGGGCTGGTCAGTTCACTGATCATCTTAAGTTTTACGATACTCCTGGGTAGGTTGTACTTCCTTCAGGTGGTCTCTCAACCCGAGTTGGGTGAAATTTCATCTAAAAACAGCATCCGCCGTATTCCTATTGATGCGGCCAGGGGCCTGATGCTCGATCGCAATAACATCCCTTTGGTTGATAACCAACCCCTTTACAGTATTCAGGTTCTGCCGGCTGAGTTCGATTTTAAACATCTTCCTCTCTTATCCAAGCTGTCTGATATCCCTGAAGATGAGCTTAAAAAAACCATACAGGAAGGCCGGGCTTACAGTAAATTTGTACCGGTTAAAATCAAGCGGGATATCAGTTTTTCAGTTCTCTCCGCTCTCGAAGAAAATCTCTGGAAATTACCCGGGGTTGATTTTGCCATAGAAAGCAAGCGTAAATATCTCGACTCGGTCAATGGTTCCCACCTGTTTGGTTATACACGGGTCATCTCCAAAAAAATGTTGAAATCCCTGCCCAAAGACGAGTATGCCAGGGATGATATTATCGGCTATAACGGGCTTGAAAAGACATATGAACAATACCTTCGCGGTCGAAAGGGTGAGCGGTTTGTCCTGGTGAATTCGCTTGGGAAAGTAACCGGAAAATATGAGAACGGCCAAAATGATGAAATGGCCGTAAAAGGCAATAACCTGCATCTGACCATCGATGCCGGTTTGCAGGCCCTGGCTGAACGTTCTCTGGCTGCCACAGAAAAATCCGGGGCAATTGTAGCCATTGATCCCACAAACGGTGAAATTCTGGCCATGTGCAGCTACCCTGATTATGATCCAAGTTTAATGAGTGGCTATACCAATAAATCTACCTGGCAAAAGATCAGCAATTCGGAGGGTCGCCCGCTGTTTAACCGTGCCACACAAACGCGTTACCCACCAGGCTCAACATATAAATTGATTTTGGCCCTGGCTGCCCTGGAAGAAAAGCTGATCACACCAAAAACAAGTTACACTTGCACCGGGTACTTTCATTATGGGAACCGCTCGTTTATGTGCCATGGTGGAAACGGACATGGTAAATTAGATCTTATGGAAGCCATTGAGCAATCCTGTAATGTTTATTTCTACAATTTAATCTTCAAGGTTGGTCTGAAACTTTGGGCGCATTATGGGGCATTATTCGGTTTTGGTGCTCTAACAGGTATAGACCTACCAGATGAGCAAACAGCACCACTGCCGACAAAAAACTATTTCGATAAACGCTACGGCGACCGGGGTTGGACCCAGGGCTACCTGGTAAGCCTTTCCATAGGCCAGGGTGAAATGAGTGCCTCGCCGCTTCAAATGGCTGCTTATACGGCGGCAATTGCCAACAAAGGCACTTACCATACCCCGCACCTGGTTAAAGGTTATACCCAACGAGAATCCGGTACGTTTGTCCCGATCACCTTTGAGAGTAGACAGATTCCAATATCAGAGCACACGTTCAACATCGTGCGAAAAGGTATGCGAATGGTTGTTGAAACCGGTACCGCTAGACGCGCTCAGATCCCCGGTATTGCAGTAGCGGGAAAAACCGGAACCGCTCAAAACCCGCACGGCGAAGATCATGCCTGGTTTATAAGTTTTGCTCCCTATGAGAACCCTAAGATCGCTGTTGCTGTTTTAGTTGAAAATGCAGGCTATGGCGGCTCGGTTTCTGCACCGATAGCCAGAGATATGATGGCTTATTACCTTCAAAAACCAGAACAAATATTTAGCAGCCCGGAGACAGAGGAGGATATTGCGAGATTAACACCCTAAAATAGCTTTTTATGATTTTTAAGACCGACACAAACTCCACACAACGCTTTTTAGAAGATACCAGTGCACTTCGGGATGGTTATACCAAAGGGGTATATATCCCTCAATCCTATGATGATGTGGCCTCCCTGATGGCAGAATGTAACCAAAAACATGCCAACCTGACCCTTTCGGGCAATGGAACCGGCACCACGGGCGGTCGTATCCCATACGGAGATTATGTACTCTCAAGCGAAGGACTCAATAAAATCCTTAACATAGAAATAAATCCCGATGGCTCCGGCCTGGCCACAGTTCAGTGCGGTGCATTACTGCGGGATTTGCAGGAGGCTACAGAAGCCGAAGGTCTGCTTTACCCGCCCGATCCAACCGAACGTCTTTGCTGTATAGGTGCAACCATAGCCAACAACTCATCAGGAGCACGCACATTTAAATATGGCCCTACCCGAAACTATGTCGATCGCATTAAAGTAGCACTGGCAGGCGGGGATATTGTGGATATTAAACGCGGTGAGATATTGGCCGATCAAAATGATTCCTTTACATTGCCATTACCTTCCGGTAAAACATTAAGATTTAAACGCCCAGATTATACCTTACCCCAAACCCGCAAACATATGGCAGGTTATTATTCCAAACCTGGCATGGACCTCGTCGACTTATTTATTGGCTCAGAAGGCACTCTTGGTTTTATTTTAGAAGCCGACCTGAAACTGATCCCCAAACCCAAACAAATTTTTGGCATATTGGTCTATTTCCCAACACGAAAAGATATGCTTACCTTTGTTGAAGAAGCCCGCAGGTGCTCATTAAAGGCAAATCAAGCCACAGACCTTCAGGCGCGTGCGCTGGAATACTTCGATAAAAACAGTTTGGACTTTTTACGAGAACGATACCCCAACATTCCTGAAAAGGCTGATGGAGCCATCTTTTTAGAGCAGGAAACAACCCCGGATACAGAGGATGAACTGCTTGGATTATGGTTTGATTTAATGGAAAAACACCATGCCTTGCTCGAGGATTCCTGGGCTGCCATGACATTGGGAGAACAAGACGACATGCGTGAATTTCGCCATTCCCTGCCCGTTCTGGTTAATGAATGGCTCAGTAAGCAGGAAACCCGAAAAATCAGTACCGATATGGCCGTACCTCTGGATCGGTTCGAGAATCTCATGGATTTATACGTTTCCGAGTGTGAATCACACCAGTTTCCTTACATATTATTCGGACATATCGGTGATGCGCATCTGCATTTGAATATTCTGCCACGCTCGGTTGAAGAGTTTAACCATGCCAAGCTATTATACGACGAATTTGTATCCATCTCCCTTCAACTGGGAGGAACCCTTTCGGCCGAGCATGGCGTTGGGAAACTTAAAGCGCATTACTTAGTGAAGATGTACGGCAAACAGGGTATTGAGCAAATGCTGAATATCAAAAAAGTTTTCGATCCAAAACTCATATTGAATCGCGGAAATTTAATACCCAAGGAATGGCTTGAACATTAATATCCCCCCGTTCACCTTTCAATTGGTTTCAAAGGTTAAGTTTTTTGAGATAAATTTTTTATCTTATTCCCTTTTTTAAAGCTTTATATTTAAGCAGTTTTTTAAATCTTTTATCAAGTCACGTTCTCCCTTATCTGGTTAGTCTATTAGTTTTTAGAACATTTGCTCAGGTAAAAACCAACTTTCATGGAGCTCTTTTATCCGATTATCGCCATTTACATTTTAGCGTTCGTGGCGCCAATCATAAAAAAACACCTACCAAAACAAGCCTGGCTGATTCTGGATGCCGTACCCGGGGTCTCTTTTTTGTATTATTTTTACCTGTCGCTGGATTTTAGTTATCATGCCCCCATAAGTCATTCTGTTGAGTGGATCCCAATGCTTGGCATTAATCTCTCGCTTTACCTCGATGGCCTGAGTTTGCTGTTTTTGTTGCTGATTACTGCAATGGGATTTTTAGTTGTGGTCTACTCGGGCTATTACATGAAACAATATGAGTTAAAAGACAGATTTTACTTGTACCTACTGTTTTTTATGGCCTCTATGATGGGGTTGGTGCTTTCGGGTAACCTTATTACGATGTTTGTGTTTTGGGAGCTGACAAGTGTAAGCTCTTTCTTGTTAATTGGATTCTTCCATGAAAAAGACGAGTCGCGTAATGCCTCCCTGCAAGCTTTGTTGATTACCTCAATGGGAGGGTTGGCATTGCTCTCTGGTATCGTACTCATCAATCAGATAACCGGTACATTTGAAATCCCGGAGCTCTTATCTAATCCTGATGTCTTGCGCGACAGTCCTTATTACCTGCCTGTTTTAATCCTGATCTTTGTAGGCACTTTCACAAAATCCGCCCAGTTCCCGTTTCATTTTTGGCTTCCAAATGCCATGGCCGGTCCATCACCTGTTAGCGCGTTTCTGCATTCGGCCACCATGGTAAAAGCCGGTGTATATCTTTTAATGCGCCTGAACCCTGTTCTTGGCCAAACAGAAATCTGGCAAACAGTCTTGAGTATTGTCGGAGTAACCACCATGTTTATTGGTGCCTATTTTGCCCTCTCTCAATCTGACCTTAAAAAAATCCTGGCTTATACTACCATCAGCGCTCTGGGAATATTGATGATGTTGATAGGTATCAATACCACTGAGTCCATAAAAGCCGCCGTGATTTTTTTGGTGGTTCACTCGCTTTATAAAGGCGCACTCTTTATGCTGGCCGGTTCCATTGATAAGAAAACAGGGACGCGCGATATAGGGCAGCTTGGTGGCTTGAGTAAAACCATGCCATTTACAACTGCTGCCGCCCTGATTTCCCTGTTTTCGATGGCCGGCCTGCCTCCCTTTATTGGGTTTGTGGGCAAAGAGCTGATTTATGAAGCTAAAGTTTTGCTGCCTGTGGCTTCATCCTATCTGCTTGGAATGGGTGTGATCTCAAATTCGATTATGGCCGCCATCTCGGGCATTCTAGCCTGGGAAGTTTTTTTTGGACAGCCTGGTCAAACACCTATTAAACCCCAGGAAACACCGTTAAGGCTTTGGCTGGGGCCCGGTGTGCTGGCCTTGCTAAGTCTGGTGCTTGGAGTTTTCCCCGATTTTTTTGCAAAAAATGTGATCAGTCCTGCTGCAAGTGCTGTAGCTGCAACTCAGATTGATGTAAAACTAAAGCTCTGGCATGGCTTTAATGAGGTTCTGGTGTTGAGCATTATTACGGTTGTGTTGGGTATTGTGTTGTTTATCTTCCGTGAAAAAGTCATAGGTTTGGTCAAACAAATCGATAAGGGTGTAATTCGCTTTACCTTTGCTAAAGCTTTCAGCAACCTCATTGAAGGCTTCCTGATCTTAACAAAGAAAAATACCAAGTTCATCCAAAATGGTATTCTTCGAATTTACCTGATGATCATTTTTGTTGTAGCCTCTATTTTTGTCTGGTTTCAATTGATTTATACCGCATTTTGGGAAATCCCTTTCCAATTTGACAACGCACCCTATTATGAAATCGGATTGGTATTGCTGATGATTGGAGCTACAATCTTTACGGTTATTACCACATCGCGCCTGACGGCTATTATCTCAATGGGTGTTATCGGTTGGGGCATTGCCTTGATCTTTGCTTTTTATGGTGCTATTGATCTGGCAATCACTCAGATCATGGTTGAAACCCTTGTAGTGGTGCTGTTTGTCATGGTCATTTATTACTTACCCTTATTCAAATATTACAGCAACACCGCCGGGCGATTGAGGGACGGCTTTATTGCCGTATTGTTTGGTGGTTTTATGGCAATTCTGACCTATAAAGCCAATACCCTGGAAATGTACCCCAGCATATCACGTTATTTTAATGAGAACAGTTTTACACTTGGCAAGGGTCAGAATATTGTCAATGTCATCTTAGTGGATTTCAGGGCTTTGGATACACTGGGCGAAATTGTGGTTTTAACCATCGCTGCTATTGGTGTCTTCTCCCTTATGGGAATGAGTATCAAGAAAATTCGTAATAAACGCTAACATGAATACACATATTTTACATATTTCGGCCCCGGTCATTAAACCAATGTTTGTGATCTTAAGCCTCTATGTACTTTACCGGGGCCATAACCTGCCCGGTGGGGGGTTTATCGGGGGACTGCTTGCCGCTTCGGGATATATCTTCTACATGTTGGCCTTCGATGTAGAAACCACCTTAAAAAAAATGTGGGTCTCCCCATTCAAGTTAATGGCCATTGGCCTGCTTCTGGCTTTTTCAAGTGGTTTTCCGGCACTATTGCAAACCGAGCCATTCATGACCGGACAATGGATATCTTTATTAGGTATTAAACTTGGCACACCAACCCTGTTTGATGTTGGTGTCTATTTAACCGTATTAGGCGTTCTTATCACTGTAATGGGCGCTATTCTGGAGAAACAAAACTAATGGGATTAGTCTTATCCATTTTAATTGGAGTTATGTACGCCGCTGGTCTCTACTTAATGCTCAGACGAAGCCTTGTGAAGCTTATTTTGGGCATCATTTTCCTGAGTAATGCCACAAACCTGGTTATTTTTGTATCCGGCGGTCTTACCAAAGCCAAGCCTGCTTTTATTGAGACAGGACAAACCATGATCCGGGGCCAGGTTTCCGATCCTTTGCCTCAAGCTCTTATCCTTACAGCCATTGTTATCGGATTTGGTATAACCGCTTTTTCGCTGGCCTTGCTTTACCGGTTCTATAAAGTCAATGAAACAGAAGATCTGGATATGGTAAAGGAGGATCTGGAATGAGCAAACTGATACTTTTACCAATATTATTGCCACTGATCTCTATTACCATTCTGTTATTCTTACGTGGCTCCAAAATTTTACAGCAGATTATTGGCATTTCAGGGATCAGCCTCCAATTGGTGGTTGCCGTAATCCTGTTGATACGTGTACAAACTGATGGGATACAGGTTGTTCAGATGGGCAATTGGCCAGCTCCGTATGGTATCACGCTCGTTGTAGATCTGTTCAGTGTCATCATGCTCATCATGTCGGGTATCATCGGGTTGTTAGTGGCTATATACGCCTTACCCTCGGTGAGTGAGCGCATGCAACAACAAAGTTTTTTCCCGCTCACCAATGCACTTTTAATGGGTGTGAACGGGGCATTTTTAACAGGCGATGTGTTTAACCTGTATGTCTGGTTCGAAGTCATGATCCTATCGTCGTTTGTCCTGCTCACCATGGGTGGAAAAAGCAAACAACTCGATGGCGCCATCAAATATGTGACCATGAACCTGATTTCCTCCATGCTGTTTCTGGCAGGCATCGGGCTTTTGTATGGCAAAACCGGAACACTGAATATGGCCGACCTGGCTGTAAAGATCCGCGATACCGATGAATCCCTTTTATTGAACAGCTCGGCCATGCTCTTTTTTGTGGCATTCAGTATTAAATCGGCTGTCTTTCCATTCTTTTTCTGGTTACCTGCTTCTTACCATACGCCACCTATTGCTGTAACAGCGCTTTTTTCAGGCCTGCTCACCAAAGTGGGTATGTACGCCATGATCCGTTTCTATACCCTGTTTTTTGTTCAAAATCCGGACTTCTGGCATCCATTGCTTTTAACCATTGGCGGCATCACCATGGTGGTTGGGGTTCTGACGGCAGCTTCGCAGTACGATGTGCGTAAAATTCTTTCATTTCATATCATCAGCCAGATTGGTTATATGGTTATGGGCCTTGGCTTTTTTACGGTGATGGGTGTTGCCGGTGCAATTTTTTACATGGTTCATAACATCGTTGCTAAAACCAACACCTTTTTAATCTCCGGTATCATTTATAAAATCAAGGGCACATATCAGTTAAAAGCCATTGGTGGCTTGTATAAAAATTATCCTTTTTTAACCGGGTTGTTTTTAATCGCTTCGGCAGGGCTGGCGGGTATTCCACCACTGTCTGGTTTTGTTGGGAAATTATTATTGATTGTTGCCGGTTTTGAAAATGAGAACTATTTCATTACATCAGTAGCAATAACCGTAGGACTTATTACGCTGTTCTCTATGGTGAAAATCTGGAACGAGGCATTCTGGAAAAAGCAACCCGGGGATAGTGTGGCGCCAAAAATCGACCTGCCCTTTGCCATGATGTTTCCGGTTGTAGTGCTTGCCTTGGGCACCATTACATTGGGTTTTATGGCTGAACCGTTCATCCAGCTTGTAACACAGGCCAGCTTTCAGTTGATAAATCCTCAGGCATATATTAATGCGGTGCTGAATCCATAATTATTAAAGGCAACTTTTCTCTTATGCGTATTCTTATACGGTTTTATAAATTAATTTTATTTATTGGCTACTACCTCTTCCAGCTTGTCAAAGCAAATTTGGTAATGGCTAAAGATATCCTTTCTCCGAATCCAAAATTCACCCCGGGAATTATAAGGGTTAAACTGGATGCAAAAACCGACCAGGAAATTTTGATACTGGTGAATTTAATTTCAATGACTCCCGGTAGCCTGTGTTTACACATTACTGAAGATAAATCGGCCATCTTTGTCCACGACATGTATTTAAGTGATGTAGAAAGTGTAAGACACCACATTAAAGTAGGCCTTGAAAAACGCATATTGGAGATAACCAGATGAATCTTGAACTGAGTATTATAGAGCTGGCTGCAGACCTTGTATTCGGTATTATTGCCTTCTCGATGCTACTTGCATTTATCCGACTCATTATTGGCCCTACGGCACCCGACAGGGTTTTGGCGCTGGATTTAATTGCCAGTTTAACGATCGGGATTTCCATAGCACTGATGTTTTTAAGCAAGCAAACCATGTATCTGGATATTGCCGTATTTATTGCTTTAATCGTCTTTATTGGAACTGTCGCCATTTCCAAATTTTTAAAACGAAGGATATATGATCAGTGAATGGATAGCAGCCATCCTTCTGGTACTTGGGGCATTGTTTATGCTGATTGCAAGTATCGGTGTGCTTAAAATGACAGATGTCTACCAACGCATGCATGCGGTTACCAAAGCCCCTTCACTTGGTGCTTTCCTGATGATCTTAAGCATGATCATATATTTTCAGGATTTCTGGCTTACCGTGCAGGGGATCCTGATCAATATTTTTGTATTCATGACCACTCCGGTTGGCACTCATATGCTTGGCCGGGTGGCTCATCTGATGCATGTGGAACTGGGTGCAGACGAGGTTATTGATGAACTTGAGGAAACCGACCGTTTTCTTGATACCCTGCCAAAAGATGTAGAGGATTAATCTCTCAGCCGTTCTCTTTTAGACCATCCTGCAGATTTTGAATAAATCCGATCGTTTGATACGTTGCTTTAACTTATCACGAACGCTATTCTGCCATCGATTTAGTGTTTTACCATCAAATCAGCCGTTTATAATCATAGTTTTTAAAAACTTTTTTGTTTAAATTAGCATCAAAATCTAAAGATGTATACCATTTTTTGGATCCCAAAAAATCATTAAGCACACTCACATGCGCCAAATAATCGTCTCACTCTTTTTTATTTCATTTTGCTGTTTTACATGTTTCGTAGGATGTGGTGGTTCTAAAGAAGCCGGCTCGTCTGATGAGTATGCCATGGATGAGTTCTCCGATACATCCGGTATGGCCTCTATGCCCGACTCACTTAAATCAACCGACACCTCCGAAATTGCCACTTCGATCTTTGGAGATCTGGATTCGGTTGAAGTAACCACAGATGAGCGGATCAATCCGGCAATGCTTATTAAAAATGGCAGCTTATCGTCTCAGGGTCTGTCATTGGATTCTATTGCTGAACCCGGACTGGGTTGCCGGTATCATTTACCGAAAACCTGGACCGAATCTCGTAAGGAGTTTAAAAACCTCGTTAATTATGTCAGTGGTAATGGCATAAGCATTACCATATCGGTTGCGAAAGCCTCGTTTGATTCCCTGAACTTGTGGGCACAGGTTGAGGAAGCCATTTCGTTTGGTAAAAATCAAATGCCAAGAAGTTACCAGCGATTTCCTGCCAGCGCAGAGCAAGGCATGAATAGTTCTCAAACCTATATTGGCCGCTACGAATTTGGCGGTAAGCAGTACAACACAGCCTTTTACCGCATGGGTGATTACCAGTTCAATATTATCACCAACCACCCGGTTGAAAATTTAGCTGCAGAAGATGCTGCCGCTCTGAACTATCTTTTTGCAACATTCAGGTCAGGCGAACCTAAGGTTGAAATACCCAAACCGGTTGCCACATCCTCTGAGTCGCCTATTGAAACCGCCACCAAAGGCAATCAAGAAAAGTAATAGGGTTAAGTTTGGAAGAGGCACTGAATTTTTCAGTGCCTTTTTTGTGTTCTTTTCATTGATCACGGCAGGCTAAAGGCCATGTGTTCCATTTCCAATAATGAGAAACACCTTGAGATATGTATTCAGAATTAGAACTTCTCCAGTTGGTTGAACGTGGAGAGGATGAGCACACTGAGTTTAAACGATTGGTACATTCACCCCGAAAAATTGCCAAGTCGATGGTTGCTTTTGCCAATACTACCGGCGGTTTTATCCTGATTGGTGTTGATGATGATAAACGCATTGTTGGCATCGAAAGTGAAAAAGAGATGATGGAAGTGATTGAAAATGCAGCCACACATCATATTTCTGCTCCAATCAGTTATCACCAATATGTTGTGGAATATCGGGGACGCGATGTATTGCTTGTTCAGGTTGATGAATCTGAGCAAAAACCTGTTTATCATATCTCAGAAGAACTTCATCCCAAAACCCTCAAAAAAACTCAAAGCAGGAAAGTGTATGTGCGCCGGGACAGTCATAATATTTCTGCCAGCAAGGATGTAATTGCTTACATGAAACATGAAAAACAACCCATCCGTTTCAGTTATGGCGAAAATGAACAAACCCTGTTTCGTTACCTGAACTCCTACCATCGTATTACACTGAAAGAATTTTGTAAACTGGTCAATATTTCCAGTGCCAGGGCTTCGGCCATACTGATTACATTGGTAAAGGCAGGCGTAATCCAGTTGCACAATGAAGGCAGAAACAATTATTACACCCTGGCAGCATTAAGCTCCGGCCATTAATATGAAGACTTTATTGGGTTTTATAATGGGTGTTACTCACAGAGGTTTTCTTTGAAATCCTGTTTTGGTATGAATATCTTTCCTTCCGACTCATCCCCGATACCTTCTGTAAGATGATTAAAATGAAGATAGGCTGTATAGGCAGCCAGGATGGCATCCAAAGAATCTGAGCTTAAAAGAACCTTGGAAGAGCGCGGCATGTTTTTGACAAATCTCGACAGTTTGCTTTGTATCAGCTCCCTGCCCTTTTCCGTATTTTTATGATGCTTTCCCTGCACACCCATCCTTATGCGGGTTGCATGGGGATAGACCTCAATAATTTGATATTTCTGGGATAGAACCGATTGGATGGTCAGGGCTCGAAATGTTAACTGAGCCAGCATTGATGTTGCAAAGGTGGGAATACCAAGGCCAATAAGATCTCTATCGCATTTACGACTGGCATATGTGCCATATTTCCCATTTGGAATAGATAAAGGGGCGTCGATACCGATTATCACAGGTCGATGGTAGTCTATGTAGTTGCGAATGGCAATATCAGGCTTTACTTCATTGACAAACACCAACTCTTTTTTATCCGACACTGCCGCAATACCTGTTACCGCATCAATACGACCAGCTAAATCAACTCCGAAAAAAATTTTACTCCGTGCAGACATCTAAGAATTTTGTCATGACTTATGGGCAGGTTAAGAAATCAATACGGCAATATACAAGTCTTCCGAATAGATTTCCAAGTTTGAACTTTCAGCTACGCTTCACAGGTTAAATGATTGTATTATTTTAAAATATGCACCTGATCGCCTAAATTGAGCTACAAAGGTGAATTAATATGATGAAGTCTGAACATGACATTTCCAGAATGCGCTCTCTACACGGCTGAAGACAGTTTCTACTGCCAGTGTGCCGGTTGCCCGGTTGTCTCAAATTCTACACCCGGCTGCGTTCTTGAAGAACTGCCCGATGGCACCTATGAATTTAAAGGCCATACACCAGGCGGAGGGGTAAAGGCCTTATTTTTCTTTACCGACAATAGCGGTGCAAAAGTCCCAAAAGAAGATGCCATTCATGTTGAAATACGTGAATACGACAAGAATGGAAAACAAATCGGGATATTATTCGGACTTGTTGATCCTGAAGGCTTGTCCAATCCTCCCATAATGCAATAACTGCATTTAGATCATAGTCCGGAAACTTTATCAAGAACCACTTTTAATTATTGATTTATGAGTTCGTCAAAAACCATTGATACCAATCAGTTTACAGAAGTCAGAGATTTAACCATTATTGGTGGTGGTCCTACCGGAATATTTGCTGCAGTACAGTGCGGTATGCACCATATCAACTGTCGGGTTATCGATAGCATGCCTGCGCTGGGTGGCCAGCTAACCGCCTTATATCCAGAAAAACATATCTACGATGTGGCTGGCTTCCCGGAAGTGTCGGCTGCGGGATTGGTTGATCAGCTCTGGTCACAGGCATCCAGATACAAACCGGATGTTGTTCTTGATGACCAGGTGGTCGATTTAAAAAAGCTAGATGATGGGTCATTTGAAGTTACCACGGCAAATGGCAAAATCTTCTACTCGCGAGCTATACTTATTGCTGCGGGCCTGGGTGCGTTTTCACCCCGAAAGCTGCCTCAACTTGCGGCTTATGAGTATTTGGAAGAAAAACAAATTTTCTACAATGTCCGCAACATAAATGATTACAAAGGCACAAGGGTGGTAATTGTAGGTGGCGGTGATACCGCAATGGATTGGACTATGGCCCTGTTAGATATTGCTGAGGAAGTGACTCTGTTGCATCGGATGAAAGAATTCCAGGCCCATGCCAAAACGGTTGCCGATGCTTTTGAAGCCGCTGAAGCCGGCAAACTTAAAATTCACCTCCAGGCGGAAGTAACTGACCTGGATGCCAACCCGGATCTTGAACAGGTGCATGTTAAAACCAAAGATGGCCAGATTACCATTGCTGCTGATCGTCTGTTACCTTTGATTGGCTTTAAATCCAATATCGGGCCTATAAAAGAATGGGGACTGGAACTTCAAAAAAACGGCATTATGGTCGATAACCATATGCAAACCTCAGTAGAAGGCATCTATGCAGCCGGAGATATTGCCGTATATGAAGGCAAACTTAAACTCATCCAAACCGGTTTGAGCGATGCCTCAATGGCTGTGCGTCATAGCCTGCGTTACATTAAACCCAAGGACAAAAAGAAAGCCCCTATGGGTTGAAGTCTTAAGTTGCTGTGGATAATTATTTTTTTTCATGACCCACTCAGACATAGCCTCAGAAAGTAAACGTATCTCACCAGTTCAGGTCTGGCTCGAAGCCCTGCGTCCGAAAACCCTGCCTGCCGGAGCAGCCCCGGTAGTCCTGGGCTCTGCACTGGCCTTTACCTATGAAACATTTTCCCTGGTTCCGGCCGTGGTTGCCCTGGTTTGCGCCTTGTTCATCCAAATCCTCTCCAATTTTATCAACGAAATATACGATCACCGCAAAGGCGCCGATACCCAGGAACGCCTGGGACCTACCCGTGCGGTTGCCAAAGGCCTGATCCCGGAAAAAGCCATGATCCGTGCATCTGTAGCACTTGCCTCCAGTACCTTTTTTATTGGTTTGTACCTGGTCTACCTTGGCGGCTGGCCTATTTTTGTGATCGGCCTGTTTTCACTTTTCTTCGCCTGGGCCTATACCGGTGGGCCTTACCCTCTGGCCTATAAGGGTGTAGCCGATTTTTTTGTATTTATTTTTTTTGGTGTTATTGCTGTTTGCGGCACCTATTACCTCCAAGCCGGAACTGTTAGTTTTGAAGCATTTATGGTTAGCATTACCCCCGGTGCTTTATCCATGAACATACTTGGTGTAAATAATATCCGCGATATTCACACCGACCCTAAAGCAGGTAAAATTACCCTGGCTGTTCGTCTTGGGGCAGATAATGCCAAAGTGATGTATGTTTTTTTACTGGTACTCTCGTTTATCCCGGCGTTGTACCTTTTAAGCACAGGCTTTTCTTTCTGGATTCTGATACAATTTCTGGCCTTACCACTGGGCATAAAACTTATCAAGCAATTATATGCACTAACCGGTGCCGATTTAAATGGCGTGCTTGCCGGAACAGCTAAATTCCTGGCCATCAGTTCATTGCTTCTTTCTTTGGGGCTCATTCTTGCAGCTTTCATGAAATAAATTATATTCCCTGCCTTATATGCCTGACCAATTTAGATAACCTGGTATGAATGAACCTGTTGTTGAACTTGGACTGATCCAAATGCAATGCACTTCGGATCGTGAAACAAATCTGGATAAAGCCGTTCACAATATCCGTTTGGCCAAAGAGCAAGGGGCACAGGTTATTGTGCTTCAGGAATTGTTCAGTTCGCTGTATTTTTGCCAGACCGAAAGTTATGAGCCTTTTGAACTGGCCGAATCCGTTCCGGGACCTACAACAGATAAACTTCAGGAACTGGCTGGTGAGCTTGGCGTGGTTATCGTGGCTTCTCTTTTTGAAGCCCGCACAAAAGGGCTTTACCATAATACCACGGCTGTTCTGGATGCAGATGGAGGCTATCTGGGCAAGTACCGGAAAATGCATATTCCGGACGATCCCGGATTTTACGAGAAATTTTATTTTACACCTGGCGATCTGGGCTACAAGGTATTTAAAACCAGATTTGCCAATATCGGGGTATTAATTTGCTGGGATCAATGGTTCCCGGAAGCTGCCCGGCTCACTGCCCTTAAAGGCGCTGATATCCTGGTCTACCCTACAGCTATCGGATGGGGTGCGGCTGATAGTGATAAAACTCTTAGACAAGCTCAGCATCAGGCCTGGGAGACCATCCAAAAGAGCCATGCCATTGCCAACGGGATATTTGTGGCTGCTGTTAATCGCGTGGGCCTTGAGAGCCAACTGGAATTCTGGGGTCAGAGTTTTGTTGCCTCACCTTTTGGTGAACTTATCGCCAGAGCTTCAGCGGAACACGAAGAGATACTCCTGGCCAAATGCAGGCTGAACCAGATTAAATCCTACCGGGAGCATTGGCCATTTTTGCGCGACCGGCGCATTGAGAGTTACACACCACTCAGTGCCCGATACCTGGATGACTAACAGCCGAAACGTTCTTGCATTTACAACGGTTTGGCATCAACAAAAAGATATTTACCGCTAATCAATCAGGACTGACTTCATGAACATCTACGCCGCTATAATTGCGTTTACTTTAATTGGAACATATATCTTAAAGCTGGTTTCCAGCAGCATGAACCTCAAAGCTGCTTCCAGCACATTGCCAAAAGAGTTTGAAGGTACCTATGAGCCGGAAGCCTATGCCAAATCTCAGCAATACCTTTCTGCCCAAACCCGTTTCGGGCTTTTTCATGAAACCTTCGACCTGGCGCTGATTTTAAGTTTCTGGTTCCTTGGAGGCTTTAACTGGCTCGACCAGTTTGCCTCCGGCTTTGACTATGGTGTTTTGGTGAGCGGACTGATATTTATCGGGGTGCTTTTGCTGGCCCAAAGTCTTATCAACTTACCCTTTGAGCTGTATTCGACATTTATTATAGAAGAAAAATTCGGGTTTAATAAAACCACCCTGGCTACTTTTTTTAGTGATCACGCCAAAGGCCTGGTTTTAGCCGTTATCCTCGGAGCACCATTGCTTGCTGGTATTATCTGGTTCTTTGAGTATGCCGGACCTTTAGCCTGGCTATGGTGCTGGTTGACCATTACTGTTTTCACACTGGTATTGCAATACGTGGCCCCGACCTGGATTATGCCCATGTTCAACAAGTTTGTACCGATTGAAGAAGGAGAATTGAAAACCGCTATTCTCAATTATGCCAAGTCGGTAAACTTTCCGCTTACTGGTATTTATGTTATTGACGGCTCCAAGCGCTCCACCAAATCCAACGCCTTTTTTACAGGATTTGGTAAAAACAAGCGCATTGCCTTGTTCGATACCCTGATCAAGAACCACACCACAGATGAGCTTGTCGCTATCCTGGCCCATGAAATAGGCCATTACAAAAAGAAGCACATTCAAAAAGGCATGGCCATCAGCATTTTGCATACCGGCATTCTCTTCTTTTTGCTATCGCTCTTCCTTAAAGAACAGGCGTTGTTTGATGCCTTTTTTATGGATCAGATTTCGGTCTATGCCGGGCTGATCTTCTTTGGCCTGCTTTATTCTCCGATTGAGTTCATCTTATCTATTGGTATGCAGATCTTTTCGCGCAAAAATGAATTCGAGGCCGATCATTTTGTTTCGCAAACCTTCTCAAATCCACTCGCTTTGGTAGATGCGCTTAAAAAGTTATCGGTTAATAACCTTTCGAACCTGACACCTCATCCGTTTTATGTCTTTTTAAATTATTCGCATCCACCTGTGCTTACCCGGATCGAAACATTGCGTAAAACCGTTGAGCAGGCGCAAACAAACCAAAACACTCAATTTGCCTGAAATGACTGATATGTTACCTTCCGAACTGGGATTTAAATTGGCCCCGGAGTGGGCACCGCATAAATCAACCTGGCTGACCTGGCCACATAACAAGGATACCTGGCCGGGTAAATTCGACCCGGTTCCGGAAGTCTTCGGTGAGTTGTGCCGGGCTGTTTTACCTTATGAAACGCTCAATATTATCATTGATGATTTTGACAAGGAAGATGAGGCCCTGGATATTATTCTCAATTCAGCTGAAATGGCTAAATATTATAATAAGCTTGTCTTTCATCACTTCCCTTCGAACGACGCCTGGTGCCGCGATCATGGCCCTTGTTATGTTATAAAACCAGCCGAATACGGCAACCAGCGGGCCATCATTAACTGGGGATACAATGCCTGGGGAGGCAAATACCCGCCATTCGATCTCGATAATGAGATCCCGTTACGCATTGCTGATCGGTTTAGTTTTAAAGTGTTCGATCCGGGTATGATCCTGGAGGGCGGTTCGATAGACACCAATGGACAGGGTTGTTTGCTTACCACACGCTCTTGCCTGTTAAATCCGAATCGCAATCCCGGTTTAACCGAATCCGAGATAGAACAGCGGCTTAAAGATTACCTGGGTGTAGAAAAAATCCTCTGGCTTCCCGGAGGCATTGTCGGCGATGATACCGACGGCCACATTGATGATATTGCCCGGTTTGTTAACCCAAATACCATTGTAGCAGCCGTTGAAGATAATCCCGATGACGAAAACTATGCCATATTGCGAGAAAACTTAAAACTGCTTACTGCCTTTACCGATACAGCCGGCAAACCATTTGATATCCATACCCTGCCCATGCCACCCAAAATCGAGTTCCAGGGTGAGCGCCTGCCGGCCAGTTACGCCAATTTCTACATTGCCAATAATGCGGTTGTAATGCCAACTTTTGGCCACCCAACTGACCAGATCGCCTTAAACACCCTCAAACCACTTTTCCCGGATCGGGAAGTTGTGGGCATTAACTGCGCAGACCTGGTTTTGGGGCTTGGTGCCTTGCATTGCATCACCCACGAAGAACCTGAATAAAAAGGCTGAATTGATTTACAGCTTATACAATTTTAGGGCTTTTTCGCGCTGTATTTTATGTTCAACAATCGGGAAGGGGTAAGACTTGCCAAGTATAATACCGCTCTCTTCAAGGCTCAATGGTGATTTTTTTTGCAAAGCATACGGCTCGTGAATATGCGGTACCGGGATATCGCTTAGTTCAGGTACGAAACGGCGAATAAATGTCCCATCCGGATCAAACTTTATGGATTGAAGCGTAGGATTAAAAATTCTGAAATACGGCTGGGCATCCGTTCCTGTAGAGGCAGCCCACTGCCAGCCACTGTTGTTCTGCGCCAAATCGCCATCCACAAGATGCTGCATAAAAAACAGCTCGCCCCAACGCCAGTCAATCAGGAGATCTTTGCATAGGAAACTGGCCACGATCATCCTGAGCCGGTTGTGCATCCATCCGGTTTGCACCAGTTGCCTCATGGCTGCATCCACGATCGGGTAACCAGTTTGCCCGTTTTTCCAGGCCTCAAAAAACACCTCGTTATTTTCCCAGGCTATCCCATCCAGGTCTTGTTTAAAACACCCATGTTCCACATGCGGAAAATGATAGAGAATATTGAAATAAAACTCCCGCCAGATCAGTTCAGAGATAAAACCTTCAATATTCTTAACGCTGTCTTTGTTAGCTTGTCCAAGCTCTTCAAAAGCCTCAAAGAAAAGCTGTCGTATGGATATGGTTCCAAACCGTAAGTGGGCCGAAAGCCTGCTGGTTCCTTCAATGGCGGGAAAATCGCGCCGGGCTTTATAGTATTTCATCCCGTCGGCTTTAAACATTTGCCACTGTGTTTCGGCAGCCTGGATGCCACCGGTTACTTCAGGTTTTACATCACTTGCCGAAGATAGCGCCTCAGGCTTAGGTAATGGCAGGCCCGGCCATTGACTGGTTTTAACTATTTGCGGTTCAGGACTAGGCACTGGGATATGTTCTTTTTGGGTAAGCCAGTTTTTTTTGAAAGGTGAAAACACCGTATAGGGTTCATCTTTCTGTGTTTTGATAAGCGCGGGATGAAGAGCCAGGGTATCAAAACATGCTCTTACCTCCACCCCTCTGTTCTGAAAATACGCTGTCACTTCATGATCGCGTATTTTGGCATAGCTTTCGTAATCCTCATTAAAAAAAATGGCCGTTGCTCCGGTCTCTTTTTGAAGAGATTGAAGCACATCAAGAGGTTTGCCTCGCCTGAAGACAAGTTTGGCGCCTTTTTCATGGTAGCGTTGTTCGAGAGCTTCGAGCGACTCCAGCATGAAACGCACACAGGCAGGTGAAAAATCGGAGCGTTTGTTAAGAATATCATCATCAAATATGAAAAGCGGGATAATTTCTTTGGCGTGCTCAAGAGCCTTGTTGAGGGCTGTATTGTCTCTGAGCCTGATATCTCGCCGGTGCCACAAAATACAACGGTTGTGCATGAGACTTAAACGGAAATATGAATTTGCATATTGCGGAATTTATGAACCAGATCGTCGGCCGAGAGTTCATATTTTTTATCCCCGGCTACATCAAAGAACGCTTTTCCCTGGTTCATCATCACCAGCCGGGTTCCAAAACCGACGGCCTGTTCCATGGAATGGGTTACCATAATTGCCGTAAGGCCATAAATAGCAACAATTTTCTCAGTTATGTAAAGCACTTGCTCGGCCGAACGCGGATCCAGGGCAGCCGTGTGCTCATCCAGCAATAGAATTTTGGGTCGTTTGAGCGTGGCCATCAGGAGTGTCAGGGCCTGACGCTGCCCACCGCTAAGAAGCCCAATTGGGGTATCCAGTCTGTTTTCCAGGCCCATGCCGAATTCCTGGATGCGTTCCTTCAATTCGTTTAATCGTGTTCGGTTAAGACCTATGCGTAGTTTTTTGGGCTGGCCGCGAAGAAAGGCCAGTTGAAGATTTTCGGCTATGGTCATGGAGGGTGCAGTGCCCAGGAAAGGATTCTGAAACACACGACCGATGTATTTGGCACGTTTGTGTTCGGGCCATAAACTAACATCGGTATCATCAATGCGGATCTGGCCACTATCGCCAATAAAGCTTCCGGCCAGGGCATTAAGCAGGGTGGATTTCCCGCTGCCATTCGAACCAATCAGCAATACAAACTCCGATTTTTTTACATTCAGGCTGATATTATCCAGTGCCTTGACTTCGTTTGGGGTGTTTTTGCCAAAAGTTTTTGTGAAATGTTTGATTGAAATCATGGCCTGATTTTTAGGGCTTTAACGCCACAGATTGGCTTAAAGGTTTCGGCGATCCTGCCCGGTACGTCTGTCGCCACTTCCCAGCCAAAACCCGCCTTTACGCCGATCATGACGTCGGCGGCGCTCATCTTCTGATTCTGGTTCCAGCTCTTCGGCTTCCAGGCCATCGGTTTTGGCCTGAGCCAGGTTTTCTTTCTCTACCTGAATATATTCTTCAACAGACAGAATCGGGGCACCCCAGAGTTTAATGGTTCTATCGCGGCTGGCTAAGGCCAGGTTATTGCCATCCGGGCTGAATTCAACGCCATAAAAATCGCCGGCTATCGATTCTTCTTCCCTGGCCCTGACTACATCCCATAATTTTACCACACAAAGCTTTCCGTTTCGGTTATAACTTGTTGAAACCAGCTTTTGCCCATCCTGGCTGAATTTTACAGACTCAATGCCATTGTGATGTCCCTCGAGCGTATGTTGTTCCTGGCCGCTTTCAACATCCCACAGCTTGGTGGTTTTATCCCAACTGGCCGAGGCGAGGGTTTTGCCATCCGGGCTGAAAGCCAGACCATTAACACAATACTCATGTCCCTGAAAGGTTCGTACTTTTTTCTTTTGCTGAACATTCCACATCATGATGGTCATCGCCCAACCACCGGCAGCCAGATATTTGCCATCCGGACTGAACGCAATGGTATTCACCCCGTTTTTATCCGATTGCAGGGTTTTGATCAATTGACCTTTTTGAACATCCCATAATTTTATAGTGCCGTCAGAGGAAGCCGAAGCCAGCATTGTATCGTTATTATTAAATAAAACCGAATTAATACTTTGTTTATGCCCGGAGAGGCTCATTAACTCTTCCCCGGTTTCCACATCCCAGATCTTAATGGTTCTGTCGCTACTGGCTGAAGCAAGCAATTTATTGTTATGGCTGAAAGTAACAGAATAAACATACTCGCTCACCGAATGACCCATTAATGTTTGTACTTCTTCGCCGGTGCCAAGATCCGAAATAATAATCTTCCAACTGGCTGTTGCCATAAGTTTGGCATCACGGGTAAAGGCAATGGAGTTTACCCGGAGGGCATGTCCAAACACCCGCTGGGTCGGTTTAAAAACGACGGGTGTGGTAGTCCAGGTGCGTTTTTTAACCAGGTCGTCTCTTATGGCAAAGGCTTTCAATAAGCAATTGTTATCTGAGAATTCTTTTTTGATATTGTCGAGTAATTCTGTTACACCACTATCCGCGATCATCATGGCATAACATTTCGCCAGCCTGGCTTCTACTTCCTCGAGAACATGAGAGCGAAGTTCGATATATAAATCCTTAACCTCATCCTTTTGCCAAAAGTCAGAGTCCAGCAAGGCTTTTAGCGCATATAAGCGCTCTTTTTGGATCACCTCAAACAATGAATTGACCGCAAGAGGAATCTCTTGGAGGCGGGCATGTAATTTTGCTTTCAGGTAGAGGGCTTCCAGAACATGCTCGTTATGGTCTATGGCCAGTTCAATATACTTCATGCCATCCTGGTAAGCCTCTTGAATATAACAGCTTGTTGCTGCCTGAGCGAAGGCTTCGGCAGCGAGCCATTTTTTTAAATCGTCACGGTAAAGCGTCTGGTGGTACTCTTCACGGTTAATTTCCAATAGCCCTTCAAACAGACTGGTATCCCAATCGTCTGTGTTGGCATTTAAAAAATTATCTGCAGCTTTAACAAAAAAGGAGGTTGCGTATTGTGGATTATAGAGGTCTGAACAATACAAATAAAGCAGGCCAATACGAAAATTGATTACGCCGTTAGTTTCATCGTTACCTGAAAGTAAATTCAACTGGCTTAACGCTTCACCATAATCCGCCTGTGATTTTGCTGATGCGTAAGATGAAAATGCTTTTTTATAGCGACTGATCAGGTCTGATTTATCTTCTGAAATTCCAAATAGCTGCTGAATCGGTTTTTTGGATATGCTGTTAATTCGGGACTGATCCAACGAAAGCGATCCACGCCAATCCAGCATAAAACCAAGTTGCATAGGTGTTTGCGAGGCATAAAGATACTTCGGGATTTGGTGCTCGAGCTTCCTGAACACAGCCCCCAATGATGCAAAAGGCTCTTTAAGTTCGCCTATAACCAATTCAGAGCATGCTTTTATGAAAGCAGCCGCTTGTTGTTCTTTGGAATCCGGGAGTGATTGTCCGCTTTTTTCCAACCATACTTTCAAGCGTTCCCTGATTTCCTTTTCGCTCAATTCAAGTACTTCTTCCAGGCTCTGGGCTTTAAATTGAGTTAATGACTCCTTAAACTGGTTTTCTGAACTCCCTTCCACAAAGGGGTTGATTGAAAAACTTGGCATATGTGACGGAATGTTGAAAGAGTTTTTTTATTGCTTTACCTGTCTGTTCTTTATAAACAATAGTTCAACTGGTATGCTAAATCACGTCTGGAAAGCCCATACATATGAATATAAGCCAAATTGAAGGCTAATATTGCAACATTTATTGCTGGTGCATTCATGGCCCGTTTTATTGCATTTGGTAATGTATAGACTTCTTTTGTTAGTGCCCTGTAACTTTCGATAAATGCTCCTATCTCTATGTTCTTTGGGACATATTGTATTTCCTGTGCCCATGAATAACGAAATGCCTCAGGGTTGTTTTTATCAAATAACAACCGGTTTTCATCAGCCAGGCGATTAAATAACTCGGTGCCTGGTATTGGTCTGAGCAAGTTAATTCCGGGTATATCTATTTCAGCTTCATCAAGAAAATATCTGATGGCATCTGCTGTCTCAAGGGTATCTCCATCCAGACCATAGATCATGCTCCCATATAAACAAATTCCGGCCGAGCGGATTCGTTTGAGATTATCTCGCAGGGTTTTAGCCGAGTTTTGTGTTTTGTGATGCGCTTTGTAAGATGCATCAGACAACCCCTCAATTCCGACCAACAAACCTTTACAGCCAGATTTTGCCAGGGCTTTTAAAACCCTTTTCTGGGCCCCCAAACCCACTGTAGCCTGGCCTACCCACGAAATTTTAAGTGGTGCCAATTTAGTAAACAAGTCCTCGGCATACTCGGGATCGGCATTGATGGTATCATCAACAAAAAAGAACACCCTCTTATCTGAAGCCAACTGATGGCTTACATCCCGGACCACCTGGTCAATCGGCCGATGGCGTACGGTTCTGCCACTCATCAGGGACACATTGCAAAAATCACAAAAGAACGGACAACCCCGTGTGGTTTGGATCAAATTGGTTGTAAAATAATTCTGAACATCCAATGCTTCTTTTTTTAAACCTGGTACTACCCCCAGAGCAGGAAAAGTTGAATTCTGATACAGCGGTTTAAGGCTATGTTGTTTTAAATCCTCAAGAACCTCAGGCCAAAGCACCTCGGCTTCTCCCATAACCAATACATCGGCAAACTTCTTACACTCCTCTGGAAAAAGTGTCACATGTGGGCCTCCCAGTACAACCTTTACGTCTTTTTCGCGAAAGGTTTTTGCGATCCAGAAGGCACTTTTTACTGCGCCGGTATGAACTGAAATACCCACCAAATCCCATTTTTCTTCAAATGGCAAATCATGAAAACGGGTATCTATGAGTTTGAACGAAATATCAGGGTCTTCAAAAGAGCTTAACAGCATAAGTCCATATGGCGGTATGGCAAAATGAGCCTTTTGAATAAGACCTCGTACTATTGAGTTTTTAAATTGCTTAAATCCGGTGAGCTGGTCGTTTGTGTTCATGGATTTTAACCCATCCACCCCGCTGTTTGCATGCGGGAAAATGAGCAAAACGTCTTTCATCTATTGAACACTTATGAATCTTTGCAGGAAAAAGACATGGTTAAAAATATAATATAGGGCACCGAATTCCTAATCTGCCCCAAAAAAAGATCTGTTACTCTCGTCGTTTTCGAATCTGGGGCAAGGCAACCGCAAGCAGCACAAAAAATGCGGTCACCAGTTTCAAATCAATGGGATTTAAACCCAAGCGAAGTGCCAGTGCCACCAATATTCTAAATATAATTGCACCCAAGATTGCCCCGCCGATACGCTGGCTTAAAGTCACCCGGCCGGGTTTAATAGCCAGAATGGATTCACCAATAATCACACTGGCCAGCCCAAAGACAATAATCCCAATACCCATGTTGATATCTGCAAACCCCTGGTACTGGCTTACCAAAGATCCGCTTAAGGCAATAATGGCATTCGACAGGCCGATCCCAAATATTTTTACCCGATCTATATCAACCCCCTGCGCCGCAATCATGGTTTCGTTATCACCCGTGGCGCGCATGGCCAATCCAAAGTCGGTTTTAAAGAGCAGTGAGAGCAAAACAAGAAAAATGGCGGCTGCTGTAAAAAAATAGGCCATGGGCGCCACCCAGAATGCGTAATCCTGAAAAAACAACTCAAAGGGTGCCATAACACTTTCGACACCAATCAGCGGAATATTACTCCGTCCCATGATATGGAGATTTACAGAGTATAACCCGGTGGTCACCAGGATCCCGGAGAGCAGTCCATTGACACGAAACTTGGTGTGGATCATGCCTGTGGTGGCTCCGGCCGAGAATCCTGCGAGCATAGACAAGGCAACGGCCATATAGGGATTAGCCCCTCCGGCAATCAACGAGGCTGAAACACTGGCTCCTAATGTTAAACTTCCATCGGCAGTTATATCCGGGAAATTATAGATGCGCATGGTAATAAAAACCCCCATGGCTAAAAACCCGTAACACAAACCGAGGGAAATGGCGCCTAGCCACAATTCCATAAAACTAAGGATTTACGCCCAATATTATGAGCAGGTAGTTAGTTGTAATACCATAGCTGATATATGCATCAGAAACTTTTTTCTGCCATGGTTTTCAGTTCCGAGAGCTTCAATAAGGCTTCAATCGGGGTTAATTTATTGATATCCAGTTTTGATAATTCGTTTTTTAAAGCGCTATCACCCAGTTCATACATGGAAATCTGGTAATTAAAACCACCATTTCCTGTTGAAGGTCTCTGAACTGCTTTGGTTCTCTTTTTGCCTTTCTGTGCCGATCGGGCTTCCAGTTCAGCTAAAATCTCTTTTGCACGTGAAACAACTTCCATTGGCAAGCCGGCCATTCGAGCCACTTCAATGCCATAACTGTTATCAGCGGCACCTTTTTCTATCTTTCTTAGAAAAATCACCTGGTCGCCAACTTCTTCAACCGTCGCATTGTAATTGGCAAGATACGTTAATTGAGCTTCCAGGTCGGCCAGTTCGTGATAGTGGGTTGCAAACAGGGTTTTTGCACCAATTTGATCATGAATATATTCCGATATGGCCCAGGCAATGGACATGCCATCAAACGTGCTGGTACCACGACCAACTTCATCAAGTAAAATCAGGCTTTCTTTGGTGGCATTGTGTAAAATGTTGGCCGCTTCATTCATTTCAACCAAGAACGTGCTTTCACCGGCTGATAAATTATCCGAAGCACCTACTCGTGTGAAAATTTTATCCACCAGTCCAATGTTGGCATGCTCAGCAGGAACGAAACACCCCGACTGGGCCAGAAGCACGATCAGGCCGGTTTGCCGCAGGTAAGAGCTCTTACCCGACATGTTCGGCCCGGTGATGATCATGAAATGGTGCTCATTGTTGAAATAACAATCGTTGGGAACATAGGCTTCGTCGGCCGGCAAGAGTTGCTCCAGGACCGGGTGACGGCCATGGCGTATGGCCAGTTGATAGCCTTCATGCACCTCGGGCTTGGTAAAGTTGTTTTGATCCGATACACTGGTAAACGAACACAAACAATCCAGCGAGGCTACCGCCTGGGCATTGGTTTGCAATTCACGGGCAAATCCGGAAATGAAGCGACACAGCCCCTGAAAGAGTTCCTGCTCCAACAGTCCTATGCGTTCCTGTGCATTGAGGATTTTGGTTTCGTAATCTTTAAGTTCGGCTATGGTATACCGCTCGGCATTGACCAGGGTTTGCTTTTTCTCATATTCTTCGGGCACTTTCTGGGCATGCACCCGACCTATTTCGATATAGTACCCAAAAACCTTGTTATACTGAACCTTGAGCGTGGCAATGCCGGTGCGCTCACGCTCGCGCGTCTGTATCGCTTTTAGTTTATCGCGTGCCGAAAAGGCAATCTCGCGCAGATCGTCGAGTTCAGCATTAAATCCTTTTTTGATGGTATGCCCGTCACCAACACTTACCGGGGTGTCCGGATCTATGGCCAGGGTGATTTTTTCTATGAGATCGGTGCTTGGAACCAGGCTTTGACCAATATGCTGTAACGCCTCCGAACTGACTGCGTTTAAAAGCTCTTTGAGATTTCCAATGGCTTCAAGCGAATGGCTCAAGTTCAGAATCTCCCTGGGATTTGCCCTGCCTGTTGCAATGCGCGAGAGCACACGCTCCAGATCACAAATCGATGATAATTGTGTTTGAATATCATCATGAAGCTTTTGATGGGCCAGCAATTCTTCAACAGCATCCAGTCGGTTTTGCACCACGCGAAGTTCTTTGGAGGGTCGCGATATCCATTTTTTCAGGAGCCTGGCCCCTAAAGCGGTGCGGGTTTTATCTATCACTTCAACCAATGTTCCGTGTCGGTTGCCCAGATTCATCGAGAACGTGATCTCCAGGTTTCGCCGGGTTTGGCTATCGAGCACCATGTGTTTACTGGTTTCAAACCGGGACAGACCGGTTACATAAGCCAGTTTTCCGCGCTGGGTTTCCTCTATGTAGGTTAAAATGGCCGAGGCTGCAATAACACCATCGGGCAGATCATCTACGCCAAATCCTTTCAGGGAATGGGTTTTAAAATGCCCAAGCAGGGTTTGCCGGGCATATTCATCATTATAAACCCATTCTTCCAAATGAGAGAAGATCACCTGAGAGCCCAAAACCTGTTGAAGGGCTTGCTTGTGATGTTTTTGCGATTTTGAGATCAGCACCTCGGAAGGATGCACGGTATGAAGCAAATCTTTGAGTTCGGGTTCAAAAACCTCGGCTAACTGGAACTCAGCGGTGGTAACATCAATAAAGGCCACCCCAACCCGGGCATCCGTTTTGGATGTTTTTGGATAATGCAAGGCACAGAGGTAGTTATTGCGCTTTTCATCCAGAATCCGATCATTAAAATTTACACCCGGGGTAATGATATCTGTCACTTCGCGTTTCACAACACCTTTGGCCTGCCTGGGATCTTCCATCTGTTCACAAATGGCAACCCGATACCCTTTTTGAACCAACTTGGCCAGGTAGGTATCCATGGCATGATGAGGAAACCCTGCCATGGGAACTTGTGAAGCCGATCCATTGGCCCGGCGGGTGAGAACAATATTCAAAGCCGAGGAAAGTGTTTTGGCATCCTGGTAAAAGGCCTCGTAAAAGTCACCGACTCTAAACAAAAGCAGGGCCTCCGGATGCTGGGCCTTAACCTGGTCGTATTGCCTCATCATCGGGGTTTCATCGCGCCGAGATATCTGTTTGTCTTTTTTGGCCATTGAAACTGCCGGTTTAGGGTCGCATAGGAATGTCTTTAAAGCAAAAATGAAAGAGTACCGATAGTACCTCTCTTTTTTTTATATTCATGGCTTAGTTACTGTATATCTAAATAAAATACATGATTTATGCATAGCCTTCAACCATTTGCTTATGATACTCTCATTTTAATTCATGTTTTAAGTTTTGCGATCTGGCTTGGTCTTGTACTGGCTTCCTTTATTGTTATCCGGGTATTAGAACCAAAACTCACAGATGCCCGGGCCGATATACCGGCATTTCAGGGGATTTTACAGAGTTATATTAAAGGCGAAACAAAATTTATTGATTTTACTTTTCCGACTCTGTTAATATCGGGTCTGTTGTTGGCTGGTTTTTTTACGGGCTGGAATTACTGGGTTTTCACAAAAATTGTGTTGGTTGTCTTGCAATTTGCAGCTACCATCGGATTTATTTTTAGCCGCATCCGCAAGATTGAGTACCCCTGCAGCCGTAAGATGTATAAAAAATGGTATATGTTAGTTGGTATTTCACTTACTTTTTTCACAATAAACATCCTGTTTGTTTATTTTGGGCGATAAAAACCACAGAAAAGAATTTTGCTGAATTCGTTAAAAATACTTACATTAAAAGCTTTGAAAGTTAAACACATTTAGATTTTTCAGAATGCGAGCAATTGTAGAAATTTCAGATAAACAATTTGTTGTTACCCAGGGTGATAAGCTGTTTGTGCCTCTTCAAAAATCCGAAGAAGGTGCAGAAGTTACTTTCGATAAAGTGTTGCTCACAAGCGATGAAAATGGCGCGGTGGTAAATCCATCTGCCAAAGTGAATGCTAAAGTGATCAGGCATCTTAAAGCTGAAAAGATCATGGTGTTCAAGAAGAAACGTCGCAAAAGATACCGTCGCACAAAAGGACACCGTCAGCAACTAACCGAAATTGAAATCACATCATTATCCAACTAAGTTAGAAATTAAATCTTAAGCAAACTATGGCACATAAAAAAGGTGGTGGATCAACCAAGAACGGAAGAGATAGTAATCCACAATATTTAGGTGTAAAAGCATTTGGCGGAGAGTCGGTTCATGCCGGATCCATTATCGTACGCCAACGTGGTACGAAATTCAAACCCGGAAAGAATGCCGGTTTGGGTAAAGATCATACCATTTTTGCGCTTAGCAATGGCAAAGTGAAATTCCGTACTTATAAAAACAATAAAAAGTACATCGATATTATCACAGATTAAGATTTTATCCGGAGTATTTCAGGCCACCCGCCGGGTGGCTTTTTTTATTTTTCATTTTTACCCGCCCCTCAATTTTCATATCTTTGGGTACGATTAAACATCACCAGGAAAATTTACCAGACTTTGATTTTATCTCAGAACCGATACTCAACCCATGATGAATTTTCCAATTAACCTCGTTTAGTCTTAACCCTTTTTTTTAACCATACAAAGTAAAAACCAAATGAAAATAACAGTTATCGGAGCCGGGAATGTTGGTGCTACTGCAACACAACGGATCCTGGAAAAACATTTGGCAAAAGAAGTTGTTCTGGTCGATGTTGTTGAAGGTGTTCCACAGGGTAAAGCCTTGGACATGTATGAATCGGCACCTGTAGAGCTTTTTGATACCAAAGTCATTGGCACAAATTCCTATGAAGAAACTGCCGGATCGGATATTGTATTGATCACGGCCGGGCGTCCGCGTAAGCCGGGTATGAGCCGCGATGACTTGCTTGCCATGAATGCAGACATTGTAAAAACCGTTACAGAAGCGGCTGTCTCGAAATCACCGAATGCTTTTATCATTGTTGTTTCAAACCCACTAGATGTGATGACTTATGTTTCATATCTCAAAAGTGGATTTCCGAAAGAACGCGTTATTGGCATGGCCGGAGTTTTGGATACAGCTCGATTTCGGTCGTTTATTGCAATGGAGCTGAATGTATCTGTTCAGGATGTAAATGCATTTGTACTTGGCGGCCATGGCGATTCCATGGTACCGGTTGTCAAATACACCAGTGTTGCCGGAATTCCTTTAAGCGAATTACTGCCCCAGGAACGCATTGATGCTATCGTTGACCGCACTCGCAAGGGCGGTGCTGAAATCGTGAATTATTTGAAAACCGGCTCTGCCTTTTATGCGCCTTCTTCTTCAGCCGTAGAAATGATTGAATCCATCGTAAAAGACCGCAAACGCATCCTGCCCTGCGCTGTTTGCCTTGATGGCCAATATGGCTTGAATGATGTATTTGTGGGTGTTCCTGTAAAACTGGGCGCCAAAGGTGTTGAAGACATCTATGAGATCAACCTCAATGATACCGATCTTAAATCACTTCTGGACTCAGCCAAAGATGTAAAAGATCAGTGTGCTAAAGTTGCTGAAATGATCAAGTAATTCATTCGTTTTATGTATATGTAAAAAAGCGCCTTTATGGCGCTTTTTTCATTTTAGCGATCTCTGGACGGGATCATTAAAAAACCCCCGGGGATAACTCTATTTTATTTTTTGGATTCCAAACTGCTAGTTGCAAGCCTATACTTTATATCATTTTACAGCAGTGCTCCGTCCGGATGCGAGAGTACCTGGCCGAGCGGTGTAGTTATTACTGCGCTTAAGACTGGCGTTGATTTAACTGCGCTTCAAGTTGGTTTATCCGATCCATCATCTCGGTAAGTTTGCGCAGCATGGCTTCCTGTTTCATTTGGTCGCGGATGGGCTGGGCCGGAGCGCCACGAATAATAAGACCTTCTTTATCAAACGATTTTGTAATACCGGCCTGAGCGCCAATAATCATCTTATTGGCCATTTCAATATGACCGACAAATCCTGCCTGGCCACCAACCATACAATTATTTCCAATTGTAACACTACCCGAAACACCTACCTGCGAGGCCAAAACACTATTGGCACCAATCTGGCAGTTGTGCCCGATCTGAACCAGGTTATCGATTTTTGTTCCTTTTTTAATTCTTGTCTGACCGATAGTTGCGCGATCAATACACATATTTGCGCCTAGATCAACATCATCTTCGATGACAACAATACCTGTCTGTGGTATTTTGTAATAAGACCCGTCGGGTTGTGGTGCAAATCCAAATCCATCAGCACCAATTGTAGCACCGGCATGAATAATTACACGTGAACCAATTTGGCAACCGTCGTAAATGGTTACATTTGGATAAATAATGGTGTTTTCACCAACTTCTACCCCATCCAAAAGCACCACGTTAGGGCCAAGTTTCGTTCCCGATTTTATCACACACCCTTTGCCAACATAAGCACCTGCTCCAATCCCTACATCCGGCTCTACTTTGGCCGATGGATCTATAAAGGCATTCGGATAAAGATGTGGTTCTATAAACGGTCTTTCAGGAGCTAATTTTTCCAGCAAATAGACAAAGGCTATGTAGGGATCTTTAACTTTCAGGTAATTCTTAATTCCGGTCAGCTTATCCGGATCGGTCTTCTCAGAGACGATCACGGCAGAAGCCTGCGTGGTTTCAAGAAAACGCTCATACTTTGTATTGGCGACAAAAGAGATATGGCCTTTTTGAGCCGTATCGATTTCAGCCAGACCTTTTATAGTTTCCTGAGGATCTCCGATCAGCTCAATGGATTCAATAAATTGGTTAAGGAATTCTTTTATTTCAGATAAGGTCATGATGTTTACAGCAATGTGATGAGAATTGATAAAATGTAACATTTTCGGAGCAATTCTCTTAAGGCACTTTAAAAAAGCGTGTTAATCAAGAAAATCTTTTTCATCAAATACCACCGAATTACAAGAACTAATTATAATTTTTTTCATATATTCAGGTTTTGATTTTTAAAAAAAACAGAAGCATCTAAGCACTCATGGATCGACCAATTAAAATTTTTACAGGCCGAAGTAACCGTCCGTTAGCTGAAAAAATCGCAAACTTTTTAAAAGTACCTTTATGCGATGCTGAAGTCAGCAATTTTTCGGATGGCGAGATTTCTGCACAGTACAACGAATCTATACGTGGATCAGATTTGTTCATCATTCAATCCACAAATCCTCCGGCCGAAAATTTAATGGAGTTGTTAATTCTCATAGATGCTGCCAAGCGTTCTTCAGCTGCTCGTGTAACAGCTGTGATCCCATATTACGGTTATGCCCGCCAGGATCGTAAAGATAAACCCAGGGTATCGATAACAGCTAAACTGGTAGCGAATTTAATTACAAAAGCCGGGGCCGACAGAATCTTAACCATGGACTTGCATGCGGCGCAAATCCAGGGCTTTTTCGACATACCATTCGATCATTTATATTCTTCGGTAGTTTTGGTTGATCACATCAACCGTATGAAACTCGACAATTTGATTGTAGCCTCCCCGGATGTGGGTGGTGTAAAACTGGCCCGAACATATGCCTCAAGATTGGGAACTGATCTTGTTATCGTTGATAAACGCCGTCCGAAACCCAATGTAGCCGAGGTGATGAATATTATAGGTGATGTAACCGGAAAAAATGTCCTGCTTGTTGATGATCTTATGGACACTGCCGGGACAATGGTCAATGCAGCCAAAGTACTTAAAGACAAAGGCGCTTTGAAAATTTTTGCTGCTTGTACCCACCCGATTCTTTCAGGTAAGGCTCTTGAGAGAATCGAATCTTCTGTTTTGGAAAAAGTTATCATTACCGATACGATTTCAACAGATCATACTAAATGTGATAAATTTGAATTAGTATCTATCAGCAACCTGTTTGGTGAAGCTATCAAGCGCATTTCTGATGATGCATCTGTAAGCCATTTATTTGAAACTGTAAAACGTTAACCTGTTTATTTCATTTGTAATTTTATAGACTTATGCAAACGATTTCTATTGAGGCAAAACCTCGTCAAACCGGAAAAAAGAATATCCTGCAAGCGCTGAGAAGCGAGGGGATGGTTCCTGCTACTTTTTACCATAAAGGCAAAGATAATTTAAGCCTGGCTGTTCATCGGCTGGCCATTCGCAACCTTGTTTATACAACTGAGTCGCATTTGGTAAATCTTAAATTCGAAGATGGCACAGAAAAAGCCTGCATTCTGAAAGATTATCAGATGGACTCCGTCACCGGGGATTTCATTCATGCTGATTTTCAGGGCATGAGTGCCAATGAAGAAGTTGAAATGGAAGTTCCTCTTGAATTTATCGGCAAAGCTGAAGGTATTATTAAAGGTGGTAAAGTTCAGGCAACTCTCCACAAGCTTAAAATAAAATGTTTGCCTTCAGATCTGCCCGAAAACATCACCGTGGATATCACACCGATGGATGTAGGACATACAATTCATGTGGGTGAATTGTCTGATTTTATTAAAGGTGACGTGACTTATAGCATTTTAGAAGATGATCAGGTACCGGTGATCAGTGTAATGGCACCAAAAGGATCGGCTGATTCTGAAGAAGACCAGGAAGAAGCATTAGAGGAAGAAACCGAAGAATAAATCGATTTTTTTTGTTTGTGTGTGTCGTCCTAAAATAGGTTGACAGGTTATTAAAGATTAAAATGAACCACTGAGATGTTTTTCAGTGGTTTTTTTATTTAGAATCTGCTGTAATCAGACCGGACAGTTCCGAAAAAAGCTGCTCAATATCGAAAGGTTTATTAATAAAGGCCACCCTTGGTTCTTTTAAGATCTTGACCACATCGATCTCTTTTTCGAAGCCTGTAATGATTATAACCGGAAGCTCGGGTTTAATGGCCCTGATTTTTTCAAGAAGCTTATCTCCTCTGAGCTTAGGCATAATCAAGTCAGTAATTACCGCATCAACCTTTTCCTGATTTTCATAAAACAACTCCAATCCTTTTTCTCCATCTTCGGCGAGTAATACATTGTATTGGCCTTCTAAAATATCGTAAAGCAACTCACGGATTAACTCTTCATCATCAACAACCAAGACAGTTTTTTTGATTTTGTTCTGCATTTCTGATGTGATTTGAACTTGTATTAAATATGATTTTTAATGGTTTGCTAGCAGCAGCATAACTTTCTGTAATAACAATTTGTTAGCCAATCTGTTTTTTACTTATATACTGATTAGTGGCTAATTTCAACAAATTCTGGCTTTTTGGGTCCTGATACTCCAAATTAAGAGTTTCTGTGGTTGCTTTCTTAGCTATTTAATCCTGCGCTCAGTTAGCAGAATCTTAGTCATCCTTTAATTAGTTATAACAGTACCGGATAAAGCCAAAGTTCATATGCTCTGGTGGAGTTACAAACTTTTTTATTACTTTTAAATCAAATACATCTTAGTACAATCAAAAACCATACCAATTTTTTAAGTTGTTTTCGTTTTTTAACGCCAACAAAAACCTCAGCCTTTTAAATCAAAACAAAGCCATTCAAACAAGCCTGCTCTTGACCTGCTTTGTTTTGGCGTTAGGTTTAGTTTTTTTTCGATTTGAACTATACAGCAGGGGGCTATACTCTCTCGGGGTTTATTTAATGGTTATTTTACTGAGCCCTGATGAGTTTTTTAACCTTTTTAATGCCGAACTCATAGAATTCTGGGTTGCCTCTCTTTTTTTAAGTGGCCTCCTGGTTTTTCTGGGTTTTCGTCTTTTAAGATTACTTTCAGGCCAAAAGTACCAAACCAGCGAAGCAAAAACAAATCAAAAGCTAAGCCAAATAGCCTGGCGAGAGTTTAAAAAACGCTCTGTATCAGTTGGTGCGTTAGCAATAGCTGTCGTATTATATACAATAGCACTTCTTGCACCACTTTTAGCTCCATTCTCTCCAAACTCACAACAAGATTTAACGGTAACGGCATATAAACCACCGCTGGCCCGGTTTGATGTTATTGTTCTCAAGGACTCCATTCGTCAGAATATTCCATTAAGAACCCAGGAAACCATATCGGCCAGCCTGGCTAATACGATCATTGAAACCAACCACATACTTCTGAATCGCGGGCAAACCCATAAAAGTCTGTATGTGAATTCTTATAGCCTTGAGCGGACTCATATCGTTGTTAAGAAGGGTTCTCGGACCAGAACAATCCCTTTCAGTTCAGTTAAAGGTGGTGATAAATTTATGCAGCAACCTGATAGTCAGATAGATCAAAATCCCGATTTTATAGCCTCAATTCGATTTTTACTGGGTACTGATCAATATGGCCGCGATATTCTGAGCAGGGTGATCTACGGCTCCCGCATTTCTCTATCTATCGGCTTTTTGGTTGTCTTGATCGCTGTAACCCTGGGCACTATTCTGGGAGTTGTATCCGGTTATTTTGGCGGCTTTACCGACAATCTCATCATGCGGTTTGTGGATATTCTCATCGCCTTCCCGGGCTTGTTTTTGATTTTAATCATCATTGCCACATTCGGCAACTCGATTTATTTGATTGTTATTACCCTCTCTTTAACCGGCTGGATGGGTGTTTCAAGGTTGGTTCGTAGCCAGATCCTGACTTTAAAAGAACAGGAATTTATTTTAGCTGCAAAATCTCTTGGCTTATCAAGCTGGCGAATCATTTTCAAACACCTGGTCCCCAATACATTAACCCCGGTTATTGTGGCAGCCACCTTACGTATTGGCAGTATTATCTTAACCGAAGCCGGACTCTCTTTTTTAGGTCTCGGTGTGCAACCCCCAACAGCCAGTTGGGGAAATATCATTAATGAAGGCCGGGATAATCTTCTGAATCATTGGTGGATATCTACATTTCCAGGCCTGGCCATCGTATTAACAGTGATCTGTTTTAACTTGATCGGCGATGGTGCCCGTGATGCGCTGGATCCCCGTATGCGTGATTAATCTTAAATCTGATGCCTATGAACTCGTTTTCTAATGATCCAAAACCCTGGAAACAGATATCTTCGGAGTATCTGTTTAGAAAACCTTGGTTAACTCTGCGCCAGGACTGTGTTGAAATGCCTAACGGTTCGAGAATTGATGAGTTTTTTGTATGGGAATACCCGGAGTGGGTGAATATTTTGGCTCTTACGCCTAAAAAAGAAGTCGTGCTTATTCGTCAATTTCGGTATGCCATTAACAAGGTGTTTTACGAGATCCCTGCCGGTGTTCATGATAACCCGAACGAAACCCTGCTTGAGGCTGCTCAGCGCGAACTTTTGGAAGAAACCGGTTATGGCGGTGGCCAGTGGCAGAAATATATGCAGCTTTCGGCCAACCCTGCTCTTCAAAACAATATCACTTACACGTTTCTGGCCGAAAATGTTGAAAAGCTTAAACCGCAAGCCCTTGAGGAGACTGAAGAAATTGTGGTGCATGAAATGCCCCTGGAACACTTACAAGACATGCTATTGTCTGGCCAAATGATACAAGCCTTGCATACGGCACCCCTGCTCAAGTATTTACTCAGCCCTACTTAAAGCTCATCCAAAGAAATTTTCCAGAGTTTGAGCTGTTTATCCCCGGCTATAGTAAGCAGGGTATTCTGTGAGAAAAAATCCAAAGATAAAATTGGTCCGGTATGCGCCTGAATCACTTTTAATTTTCTGGAACTTTGTGATCCATACAATCGCAAACGCCCGTCCATACCACCAACAGCCAAGACTTCACCGGTAGGGTAATAGGCCAGGGTTTTTATGGGTGACGGATCGGGCAGGCTTTCACGCATTTTATTGGTTCTGATCTGAATTTGTTTGACTTTGGCATCAATGCCGCCTAAAGCCACCCAACCTTCATGCAGATCAACCGCCTGGATAGCTTTGCGCTGCAGCGTTACCTGACGGAGTATGTTTTCGGTCCATTTCCAACTTCGTAAAAAGCGATCTTCAGGAAAGATCAGGGTCTGGCTATCACGATCAAATTTAAAAACAGAAATCGGGTATGCCACCCCCATTAACGTGCGCCGAGGTCTGTCTTTCAATGAGTCTAAATCCCAAATTTTAATGGATTTATCTTTGCTTGCCGATGCCAAAACCTGATAACGCTTATTAACATGCATGGCTAAAACCTCACTGCGGTGTGCTTCTACGGTATGTATAACACGATCCTGGCTAATGGAATATAACTGTATATCGCCCCTGGTTGTACCGATAAATAAGGTGTCGCCGTAGAGGGCCAGACTTTTTACCGGAGCTGAGGCTTCGAATTGAGACACTTTTTTAAATCCGTCATCTTCCAGATTTAAAATTTGAATCTGGGATGCCTGGCCGCCAACCACCAATCTGTTTTCTTGCTCATCCTTGGCCATACTAAATGGAATCCAGTCAAATGACATTTCAGCGAGAGGGATTTGATTGACCGCGGTTTCTTCCTTTACCACCAAACGGGTTACATCGCTGGGAGATGTAAATCGCCATAACAAAGAGAGCGACCCCATGATAATAACTGCAGCCAGAATTATGTATTTGAACTTGCCATGCTCAGAGGCCAATTTCATTTCCCGGTTTCGGAGAATATCCTCTGCCCCGGCCATGTATTCGTTATAATTGCCACCGCCAAAACCCTGCCGGGCTGCCCGTGCACTGGCTTCAGACATGTAATGGCGATATTTCAGATCGTAATACTCACGCTCTTTCTTATCGAGCAGCGTACCCTTTGCCTGATTGAGCAGTTTAGAAAGCTTTAAGGCTGCTTCTTTTTCATCATCAGATTTGTCTATGAGCTTATCGGGATGCACATCCTTGATCTTATCCAAATAAGCCTTTTTAATGTCCTCTTCTGAAGATTTCGGCGATAAATCTAAAAGAGCATAATAATCAATGAAGCTTTCCTCAGGCATTTTTATATTTAGAAATAAGTTTCATATTAAGGTATCTTGAGTCGCTCCAATAAAATAGGATTTTATCAATAAAACCAATTTTTAGTTTGAAAACTGCCTTAACTGCATTTTTGGTTTTAACCACCTGCACTTTTTTTTCACTGTTTGAAATAACCGAAGCCAAGGCTCAGATCCTTGGTCAGGAAAGTTCCGAAGAATCGATCATAACCCCCCCAAGAGCATTACGAAGTATTGAAATGGGGCCCTCATTTCTTGAACTTGAACCCCGCTTTGATGTGCCAGGTGATTCTTTTGCATTCAATCTCAACCGGATAAACTTTGCCCTTACTCTTAACCAACAGCCGTTACTGATCTACCTGGATTATTCAATCAAAACACGGCAAGGTATTGATACCAAGTTTCTGAACCTGGGTTTAAGAGTTGATGTACCCATTTATTTGCCCAGTGCAGGCGGCTTTTCTCCCCTTCTGCCTTTTTCAATCTATTCAGATTTTTTACTCACCAGCATCCCTGATAACGACGAAAACGATAATCTTAGCATCAGTTCTCTGGGTATTGGGGCCGGCCTTGGGTTTCAGTATACCGCATCCCGTTTCTCGGCAGGTGCAAAAGTGGTACCGGTATATGCTTTTTCCACTCAGGCATTCAGTTCTGAATCCGGGACATCCAAAGGCCTGATTGTAAATGTTTGGCTCATGCGCCATCGATTGATCGGCCAGTATGGTCTTGCATTGGGTTATCGATATAAGTACATTGTGACAAATTTCAGCGATGAACAGTACAATTACAAACTAGGCTTAAATGCCATCACGCTTGGCGTTGCTTTTTAAACCGCCCGTTTAGCTGCACCATGAAAAAAGAAGATATTTTAAAAGAATTGGAACGCATTTCTAAAGAATTGGGCTACAAAGTTCGTTTTGAGAAAGGCAATTTCAGCGGTGGGGACTGCCGTGTGAAAGAAAATCGGGTGATTGTGATCAATAAGTTTTTACCTCTTGAAGGCAAGATTTCAACTTTTGCACAGGTTCTGGCCAGCATTGGGGTTGAAAATGTATTCATACCCCCACAGGTTCGCAAAATCATTGATACTGAACTTGAAGACTCATCCAAAACACCGGCAGAATGAAAATTACTTTTCTTGGCACAGGTACCTCTCAGGGTGTTCCAATGCCTTTATGTGAGTGCCCGGTGTGTCTGTCTGAAAATCCAAAAAACAAGCGTCTTAGAAGTTCTTTATTTGTAGAGTACAAGAACCTGAATATTCTGATAGATACCTCAGTTGATTTCAGGCAGCAAATGCTTCGACATAACATCCGTCGCATCGATTCGGTGTTAATCACACACCATCATTTCGACCATTTGTATGGCCTGGACGATATACGCGCCTTCACCAATGCCCAGAAAGAGATCATTGATGTGTATACCAAACCTGATGTGATCCCCGAAATCATGACCCGTTTTGGGTATGCGTTTCACGAGCAGAACTTAAGTATCGGTTTGCCTGCACTCAGAATGCATGCTGTACAGTCGCCGTTTCAGATCCGGCAAAACGGAACGGGTTTAACCATAACGCCCATCGAAGTTTTACACGGATTAATATCAATTTATGGATACCGAATTGAAAATTTCGCGTATGTTACTGATTGTAAATCGATCCCGGATGCATCGGTAGCATTGCTTCAGGACCTTGATGTCTTGATTATTGAAGCCTTGCGGCACAGGATGCACCCGACTCATGCCAGTCTTGAAGAAGCACTTGGCTTTATTGAGCGGATCAATCCAAAAAAGGCTTATCTAACGCATTTTAGCCATGAAATGGATCATGAAGAACTCGAAAGCATGTTGCCGGACCATGTATATGCTGCTTATGATATGCTTGAACTCAGAGTGCCTAAAAACGGGTAAATTTAAGGGGCTTTTTGTTTACGATGTATTTTTTACATTTTAACTGATAATCTTTATAACCAAACCCGGTGTCTATGACAGAACAATTTAAAAAAGTTGTTGAGCACGTTCATCTTAACTTCCAACCCTCCACACAGGAAGATTTCATTCACTTACTGGTAGATATTTTAGAATATATATCGATTTTCATCAGTGAGGGTGAGACTTTTGAAGATGCATTTGATAATGCGTTTGAGGCCGTAAAAGAAGACCTCGAGCAGCAATTGAATTATGAACCATTCCCACTTTCTTTAAATGCAGAGTCGTTAAATTTTGATGTTACTCTTTCGTCTATAGATGTTCAGTACCATCACCTCAAACACCGTTTGTTTGATCATGCACCCGAAGAGTTGACTTCAAAAATGAACTGGAATCTGAATTAAAGCCAGCAGGCCGAAGATCCATAGGACGACTCCACGATGAAATGCCCGCCATATTCATCTGTGTGATAATCCACTCTGGCGTTATCTAAATAGTCGGCAACTTCGTTCGAATAGACCAGTGTAAAGCCTTGATGCTTTTCGGTTTGATCATCCAGGTTCAAATCTGTCTCCTCTTCGAGTCCAAACGAAACGCCTCCGCAGGCCGAACACCCCATCAAAATACGGTATATCTTTGCCTGGTTATTAATTTCTTTATTGAAGGCTTTTTCTGCCTCATGTGTCACTATTATCATGTTAATTCAGATTGGTCTTTGAAAATATCTGTCACGATTCAGCAATCGGGTTTGCTGTGAAGCAAACACCCATTTTGCCAAACGGGTTCGCTCGTTGAACTTTATTTTTGGCGTAACATAGAACAAGGCTTCGCGTTTTGGATCAGACGCTAATACACGCTCAAGCTTTACTTGCATTTGTTCATCCCATTCTGAAATACAAAAGACCATCACATCGATATCCCAAAGCAACGCCAGGTTTAGTTCATCCAACTTTTTACAAATCAGGATGTTCTGCCCCGGTAAAATAAGCTTACTGATATCCTTATTAAACCTTTTTAACACAGCCGGCGTGGCTTTCCGGGTTTGCAGTGGTGATGTTGTGCGACCAAATGCATCGGAAACAAAGACCTTTGAGACATTTTCCCGAATGGCTGTTTTTAGCCACAACGCCTTGTTGGGCTCACTTGAAGAAAGCTGAAATCCGGTTAAGTGTTCATCATGAATAACGCCAGCTATCAGCTCGTTGTAAAGATTATGCACAAAAAAACGGGGGTTATTTTGCGCCTGGCCAGCCCAAATCCAAACATTCAGGGCAATTAATGAGGCAATCAGGTACTTCGGCCACAATCCGGGTTTGGATACATGCAACAGGGTTAATGAAATTGTAAGAATGAAAAAAAGCTCAGGTAAACCAATTTTAAATGGTATTGCCGCCATTTCCCACCCGCTCGCGCTCCGGGTTAAATAAAGTGCCGTGATTAAAATCGATTCCACAAACACAGCATACAAGCCGGAAAGACCAATGGATAAGCTAAAAAATACTAAGGCCGGAATAACGGCATAAAATGCCATGACTGTCAGAATCGTGACCGGAACATTAACCGCCATTCCCAAAAGAGGGACATGCGCAAAATATAAACCCAGCAATGGCCATACACCTATGGTAGCTGAAAAGCTCAGAGCGATCAGGGTATAGAGTTTCCAAATCATCAAGGACCCGGTTGAGCTTAACATTGAGAGTCGCTTAATAAAATTTTCTTTCAGGCCTGTTGCTGTAAGTTTTGGATAGAGCAGGATTATGGATAGAACAGCGGCATTGGATAAGAGAAAACTTGGACTAAGCAGATCGTTGGGATTTTGAAATAAAATGATCACATCTGCAAAAAAGAGTGAGTTGAGAGGCTCCGGGTTTCGCTGCAATACCGGGGCCCACAAAAAGACGATTCCCATTAGCGTAGCCCGTTCAACCGGAGGTGTGTTCCCTGTGAGCTGAGCGTAAAGTAACAGCATCGCCGAAGCCAGAACAGCTGCCGAGAGCTTTCCTGCCTCTGTTCGTTTCAATCTCTGAAACAGGTTGGTTACAACAAAAAAGATTAAACCAACATGAAGCCCCGATATTGCCAGCAAATGAAATGTTCCGGTTGTCTGAAAAGCTAATTTTGTTTCAGGGGAAAGGTAGTGACGCTCTCCCAGAACCGTGGCTTTTAAAAAGGCCTGAGCCTGGGCATGCTCAAACAATGTGTCTATTGCCTTAAGCAGATAAACTCTCATGGGACCAATAACCAGATCCTGAAACCAGGAAAATTCATGACCCGTTTTTTCCACACTTTCCGGTCCATAGACAGAAAGTGTGGCGTAAATCTGAGAGTTGGCCAGGTAAGCCCTGTAATCAAATTCATTTGGTGAGGACGCTTTTACAGGCAGCAAAAGGCGCCCATAAACCCAGACTTTATCTCCTTTATGCAACACGGGTATTTCACCCGGCTTGCCATGGATGTTGACTAGTACGTTACCTTGAACATCTATTGTATCTCCTTTATCAAAGAGCTTAGAAACAGTTAAAACACATTTGGTATTGGTATTATCCTGAAAAGGATGATCCAGGATGGAAGCTTTTACCCAGGTTGTCCGGTTGGCAAACGTGGCAATATTATTTTTTTCTATCTGAAGAATGTTGTTCGAACTCAGTGCAGCACCTGCTACGATAACAAATAACACGTACGCGGCTTTCAAACCACTCTCGGAGCTTCTGAGAAGGAACAGGATCATCAACCCGATCAATAGCAGGCCCGAAGCAATAAAAACGATCCCAAAAGCCGGGAGTATTAAGCCCAGTGCCATACCTGCCACAAGATTTATAAACAGGCGCAACGAGGGATATCGAGCCATATTGTTTTGGGGATAGAGATTTTATGCGATGAATTCTTATTAGAACGTTAATTTTGCGAAACCGATTATCAAAATTATTTTACACTTAATCTCTGCTAACTAAAACCCGTGGCATTATGCTTTTAACCAATCACTCGTTTAATAATGGCGATCCTATTCCTTCAGAATTTGCTTTTTGTATGCAGGCCGCAAAAGGCCATGTTGCTTTAGCCACGAACAAAAGCCCGCACCTGAGTTGGTCGGAACTTCCCGACGGCACCAAATCTTTAGCCATTATTCTGGTCGACCCTGATGTACCCAGTGTTGGCGATGATGTAAACCAGGAAGGCAAAAGCGTACATGCCTCATTACCACGTACAGACTTTTATCACTGGGTTCTTGTTGATATTCCACCAACCTTCCAGGAACTACCCGAGGGTGCAGTTTGTGATGGCATTACCTCAAGAGGTAAAACACCGGGAAAAACCAATTATGGTGTTCGTGGGATCAATGATTATACAAGTTGGTTTAAAGGCGATCCTGAAATGGAAGGTATTTATGCCGGCTACGATGGGCCATGCCCTCCGTGGAATGATGAACTGATCCACCGGTATTTTTTCACCTTATATGCCCTGGATGTTGAAACGCTGAACCTTTCGGGTAATTTCACCGGATCGGACGCATTAGCAGCCATGAAAGGCCATGTGTTGGATCAGGCGCAGTGGATGGGGACATACACGGTTAATCCAAATGCAACAACCGTAAACTCTTAGTTTTCTGTAAGAGCGCCATTGAAATGGTCCGATCTTAAGTTTTATTTGAGTCTTACTCAGAATTTTAGTAAATAAGTTATTCTAGCCTTTTGTGTTACATTCAGAGCGCATTTGATGCTAAGCTTATGATTTTATTCAATAAAGATTTTTTTTATGCTTGTAAAGGATTTATTAACTACCGATCAAACTCTGTTTAGTTTTGAGTTTTTCCCACCAAAAAAAGATGATGACTGGGACAAACTCTTCAAAAACATTAAGCAGCTCATTCCACTCAATCCGGCCTATGTAAGTGTAACATATGGTGCAGGTGGTTCAACACGCGATAAAACCCACGATCTGGTTGTTCGCATTCACAAAGACATCCAAATTCCGGTTGTGTCTCACCTGACCTGCGTTGGCTCAAGTGAAACTGAAATAGAGGATATTTTAAAAGAATACGATTCTCATGGCATACATAATATTCTGGCCTTAAGGGGCGATCCACCAAAAGGCAGTTCTGAATTTGTGAAACCTGAAAACGGGTTTGAACATGCCACCGACCTTGTGAGATTTATCAAACAAAAATTTCCCCATATGGGCATTGGCGTAGCCGGTTTTCCTGAGGGACACCCTCAGACAACCAATCGGCTTGCCGAAATTGATCACCTGAAGGAAAAAGTTAATGCAGGTGCCGACTATATCGTTACCCAGCTTTTCTTTGATAATCGCGACTTTTTCGACTTTGCCGAGCGATGCCAACTGGCCGGTATCACGGTACCGATCATTGCCGGTATTATGCCAATTACAACGCGTAAAGGCATGAGCAGAATGGCCGAGCTCTCACCCGGAACACGCTTTCCGGCACCGCTTTTAAAAGGGGTAATGGCCTCGGAAACCGAAAACGACGTGACCCAATTTGGCATTGAGTGGGCATCCAATCAGGTGCAGGAGCTTGTTGAAAATAAGGTTCCGGGGGTTCATCTCTATACACTGAATAATTCCCGGCCAACGCTTAAAATTCTAACGGCTATCGAGCAAACCCAGGTTTAAATCTTCCATAATTCTAAAAACCAGACAAAAATGCTCAGGCAACTTTTGTTTGGTTTTCACTGCCACCGGATTTTAACTCATCATCCAACACCTCGAGATAAGTTGGCACAATATCTGTGATGGTTTCAACATGCGAAAACTGCCCTGCTTTTTTCCCCAAGGCTAAAAAAGGAACCGGATTGGTGGTGTGAGACAGATGTGAGGCGTCTTCAAAATTTCCATGATCACTGGTGAGCAGCAATAGAGTCTGTTTTGGCAGGTGCGCAATAAGTTCACTTAAAAAGCCATCCAATCTGCCAACTATTTCCGAAGCCGATGTTTTTATCCTGCCGTGTCCGGAGAGATCGGTATAAAAATGCTCGAAGAAAACCGCATCGTGTTTTTCGGACAGGCTTAATAAATTCTGCGCAGCTTCCGGTGGTGATATTTTTTTCATGTCCCGATCGCCATCCGTTGGATTAACCCCCCACCAATGATTGATAATATCACCGGAAACGGCTCTTTGGGATTTTAAGTCCTCAACGCCCTGTAATGCCACGTCTTCAATTAAGGCCGCTTCAAACAATACCGAGCTTCTGATTTTACCCTGTGTGCGCAATTTTTTGCACGTATCAATGTATCGTACCGGGAAAGCATTGGCATAACTTACGGTTTGTTTTCTTGCTTTCAACCTTGCAAATATATTTGCTTTGGCAAGATTTTCTTTTAGCCCGGACGGCAAAAACGGCCCATAGTGCCGGCCAAATTCCCGGGCTCCGTTCATGCCGGTATAAATAGAAAACTGCCCGGTGCCGCTCTGGCCTGTTCCGGGCATATCGCAAGAGGCATCGATGGGTTTGAATACGCGTGTTTCGGCATGTTGATCTGCTGCATCCAAAAAGAACTCAATGCCATGCTCATCTCTTAATCGTTGCATCGGGGTCAGATGAAACGGATTGGCAGAATGCCGTTTTGCCAACCCAACCCCGTCAAGAAACACAAAGATTAATTTCATCTGCGACAAACTTAGAGATTATATCTCGTTCTGGATCATCTGCTCATAGGTATCACGCCGGCGAATAAGCTTAACATTTTCCCCATCAACAAGCACTTCTGCCGGTCTGCGGCGCGCATTATAATTACTGCTCATTACCGATCCGTAGGCCCCTGAAGAGAGAATGGCCAACAAGTCGCCCTCCTGGCAATCCTGAATCTGTCGATCACGGGCGAAAAAGTCACCGGTCTCGCAAACCGGCCCCACAATATCGGCTGTGATAACAGTCTCAGATCGCTTAACCGGCAAAATATCGTGATGGGCCTGGTAAAGCGAGGGACGGATCAATTCGGTAATAGCCCCATCAACGATGAGAAAGATCTTGTGTTTGTAATTCTCTTTTCGATACAAGACTTTTGAGCATAATACGGTTGAATTACCCACAATAAACCGACCGGGTTCAAAGATAATTTTGGCTCCGGTGTTTTTTAAGATAGGCACCAGTTTCTGAGCAAAATCTTCTACCGGGGTAGCCTCTTTTTCATCTTTATAGGTAATCGGGAAGCCGCCCCCGATGTCGATATGCTCAATGTCGAACCCCATAGACTCAGCGATATTTTTCACACCAAGCAATTTTAAGGTGGCTTCGTAATACGGCACCGTATCAAATATCTGCGAGCCGATGTGCATATCCAGACCGACCAGGCGAATGTTTTTGAGCGTTTTTATCAGTGAAAAGGTTTCTTCGGAAAGCACTTCATCAATACCGAATTTTTCTTCACTATCCCCGGTGGTAATGTAGGGGTGGGTTTCAGCCATCACATTCGGGTTGATTCGGATGCCGACACTGGCTACTGTGTTCAGTTTTTGGGCAATGGCATTGATTTGCCTGAGCTCCGAGTGCGACTCGGCCTTGATCATCAATAAATCCGATTGTATCGCATACTCGATTTCATCCGGCGTTTTACCTACACCGGCCATGATCATGCGCGCAGGATCGGCGCCGGCTTTGAGGGCGCGGAACAATTCCCCCCCGGAATTCACATCCAGGCCGCTGCCGGCATCCACCAGGGTTTTGATGATCGCAAGGTTGAAATTGGCTTTTACCGAGTAACAGGTCAGATGGTCTAACTCGGCAAACGCCTTTTCAAAGCGCTGATATTGATTAAGAATATTGGCGCGGCTGGTTACAAATAACGGCGAGCCATACTTTTCGGCCAGTTGGCTCAGGCTAACGCCTTCGCAAAACAGTTCATCATGTTGATAATGGAAAAAAGAATCTGTAGGCACTTGAATTAACTTTTTGGTTTTAATAACACTCCGGGTACGGATATCTAGGCAACATAGTGCTGAAAAATAACGAAGCTGAGCAATAATTTAATGCAATTGTAACGGTTTGTGCGGATTTTATTTATTGATTTTTTTGGCGAAGCGGCCACCACTGTATGAATGAAGTTGAGTTGAACTAAATGTTTGATACAAGAAGCCTTTATCTGTAGCTAAACCAATAGGTGTTTTGTAGAATGCCCGGGTTTTGTGAGGGTGGCAAGAAATAGGTTGGCATAAAATGCTTTACCGGTTTTTTTTAGTTTGATGATCAAACGTTTGGAATATTAACAACCAAGCTGTGCGGTACAGACGAAGCGCAGCGTAGTTTGCATCCGAACGAGCGCTTTGTTATGTGTTTTACTGTGCCTCATAGTTCAAATAATTGAATATGTTTTCTGCCTCATTTCCATCAAATATCTCGTCAAAATATTTAATGTAACCATTCAGCTTATCAAGAGGCAACACCTTTACATGCTGAAAGTCGCTTTTTGGTGCTTTATTGGTCATTACGATAATATTCCTAATTGGTATTTTTTTACTGCCCCAATGATGGCGCACCAATCCCTGATTGGTATTGCTGTTTAAAAAAACGAATAACGCAAAACTAGTTCTCTTGATCTGTTCAACTGGCGATCTAAGGTCAAGATTTTCAATCGACTGCGTGCTCCAGTTTTTCGTCTCGAGAACAAAGATACCAGATTGGCATATTAATAAATGATCGATTTGGATGCTGTATATTCTATCATTCTCGCGCTTATTGAATATTGGCGGATTAAAACTTAAAGAAAAATCATTAATTAAATAATGCTTGTCGGATAGCTTTTGCAGCTCACTAACAACTGAATTTTCACCAATAGCACCGGCGATCGTTGAATATAGCCCTTCTACTGTTTCTTTAATAAATTCTATATCACGATATGAATCGGCACATCGTTTCGATACTGTGGCCTCATAATTATTTACTAGTGTCGTATGCTTTTTTAATAGCCTTCTCGCCTTGAAATAATAGAAGACTTTATTGAACATATTTCTATCGCGTATCTCTATCGCCTTCTTTGACGCCTCCTCTAGCTCTTTAATTTCCGCATCAGTTTTGTGCTTTACAGATGTCGGTATGTCTTTCTTTTCAGATTCGTATTGATTTAAAAACGTGTTGATTTCACCAATAGTATTGAACCTGTATATGCCATGATTGTGCAGCGTTTCTTTCAGTCTTTTCAGCGACTCTATTTTTCCTGAAACGATAGTCATATTTATCCATTGAAAGATAAGGTCGTGCTAGCAAGGCCTTCATTACACATAACATTGTTTAGACTGATCTGCCTAATCCGGAAAAGGCAGAAAGCTTCTTTCTGTATAAGACAAATTAAACCCCACATTCACAGACCAGCTAATTATCTAATTTTAAATAAGTTAATGAAATTAACAATCATTTACACATGTCGGTATATACAGATCAGTCTAAACCAGCCATGGATACATTAACAGGGCTTTTTTTCGTTATGTCCGCCTTTGTTTAAAACATGCGTATAAATCATAGTGGTGCTCAGGTTTTTTCTGCCCCATCAGCTCCTGTATGGTGCAACGATCATAACCCATCTCCAGCAAATGTGTTGCAAAAGAATGCCTGTCATGTAAGGCTTCCCGTATCGAATCCAAAAGTTTTGGCGCGGGTGTTTGAGGGTGAACACCTGTTATTGGCATTGAAGAGTTTATGGGAGAAGCGAGCATGTTAGTTGAGCTTTGGGTTAAACGCTGCAAAAAACCTTACAAGATATTTTAACAAAAAAATCCTCTTCATTACAAAATTGGTACTCAGGCGTACTTTTTTTATGTGTCTCTTGGCAATACAGTTAGAAGTTTCAAATAAATAGTGTTATATTTAAGTTTTCATAAAATATCAAAAAGATAATTTTATACAGATGGCAAAAGGAAAAGGCAACAGACTGGTTATTACACTCGAATGCACCGAAGCTAAGAAAGAAGGCGGCGTTATTTCCCGGTATTCAACCACCAAGAACAAAAAAAATAACCCCGAGCGCCTGGAGCTAAAGAAATATAATCCCAATCTCAGACGTCATACCCTGCATAAAGAAATAAAATAACGTTTGGGCTCCATTGGTTTAGAAACTATCTTAGGGCGTATGTTTTCATCAACTACGCCCTTTTATTATGTTCGGACGCATGCACGGTTTTATTCGTCTTTATTGTTTTTTCCTGCTTCTATTATGCTTTCCAGCCTCCATTTCAGCACAATCAGTTTCCGGTGAATCCGATCCCTGGAGCTTTATATCAAAATCCGCATGCGGCATTGATCGGTTTTTAGCCCAAAACCCAACGGCCGATGGCCGTGGCGTTTTAATCCTGATTTTTGATACCGGTGTAGACATGAGCATAGCCGGACTGAAAACCACCAGCACCGGCAGCCGGAAAGTAGTTGATATCCGCGATTTTTCAGGTGGTGGCGATATCAAAATTACCCCTCCGATTCCTTACACCGAAAATGAGGCCTCGTTTATTACCGATAGCCTTACAACCCTCTCTCTAAAAGGAATAGACTCTTTTAATATTCTGCCAACAGACTCAAGTTTGCGTATCGGGATTTTTTCTGAACTGCAATTTCAGAACTCAGATTACCGTGATTTTGACGGCAACAAATCGTATGACTCGGAATTCGGGTTTGTGACCTTTAAAACAGACTCGGGCTATGTTGCGGTGATTGATATTGATCGTGATGGTGATCTAAGCAACGAAACGCCGATCATGAGTTACGCCAAACATTTTCAGACGTTTTTGTTCTCCAAAACCCCGGAGAAACATACCAACCTGACCACCTGCGCCAACAATATTTATCCGGGACAAAATAAAGTGGTATTTCACTTCGACGACAGTTCCCACGGCACCCATGTAGCGGGTATTGCTGCCGGGCATAACATTTACGGCTCCGACAGCACAGAAACATTTGATGGCATCGCCCCCGGCGCCGAAGTGATCAGTTGCAAGATCAGCAAGGGAAACATTGGCGACCTGTCGACCCCCGGCAGTATTGCCCGTGCGTTTGAATATGCGGCCCGGCTTTCCAAAACCCAACCCAAACCGGTTGTTGTGAATATGAGCTTTGGCATACCATCGGTTATTGAGGGCCATGCCCAGATCGAGACCTATATCGATAGCCTGATCAATAATCACCCTAAACTGTATGTTTGCCTGTCTAACGGCAACGAAGGCCCCGGGCTGTCTTCAACTGGTCTGCCGGCCGCTTCGGCTTACGCCATTTCGGTTGGCGCACTTCTCAATAAGGATATTGCCCAAAACAGTTTTGGCTCTCAGCAACAAGACCATCAGATATGGAATTTCAGCAGCCGCGGCGGCGAGGTGCCAAAACCGGATGTGGTTGCACCGGGTTCGGCCCACTCCACGGTGCCCGGTTTTGCCTACCGAACCATCAGTTCCGGCACCAGCATGGCTTCACCTTATGTGGCCGGATCGGTGGCATTGCTTCTGAGCGCGCTTCAACAAGAAGACTCGGCAGGTTTTGCAGCGGGGCATTATACTCAGCAAGTAATCAAAACCGCTTTAAAAACCACGGCCAATCCTTTACCCGGTTATACCGCCCCGGACTATGGCAGCGGTATTGTAAATTTACCGAAAGCCTACCAAACACTTAAGGCTTATAAAAAATCGGGGTTTACATCTTCGGCTGTTCATTACAGGATTAAAACCCTGGCGCCAAATCTGGGCTCCCGTATGTTCACCCCAAACGCCTATTTCAGATCACTTACGCTCCAAGATATTGATTTCAAAAAAGTCTTTTATGTATCAGTAGATTTTCCCGATAGCCTGAGCAGAAAAGAGAAAAACCAATTTTTCAGGATTTACCAGTTAAGCTCGAACCAAACCTGGTTGAAACCGTTACAAAAGTCAATGTTTCTGAAGGGACAAAAGCAAAAGCCCATTAGTGTGGTTTATAACAAAAAGCTTTTAAAAAAACCCGGGCTTTACCATGGCATTATCACGGCAAAAGCGTCTCACAAATCAAAGGCAAAACGCCTTCAGAAAAGGCGCTCAAAAGATGTAGAGTTTGAACTTCATAATGTGATAATTGTACCCTACCGGTTTTCCGGGGAGTCGAATAACAAGATCAGGGTCAACAGGCAAACATTGCGCTCAGGTAACCTTAAACGCTACTATTTTGCCGTGCCTCATACGGCATCTTCATTTCGGATAAAGCTGATCTCAAACACCGGCAAAGCTTTGCCTGTTACCGGCACACTGGTTGATCCAACAGGGAAAGTTGTCGGTTACCTGCCACCGATGAATGCCGATGAATATTTTACAGATGAGTATCTCTCAGGTGATAAACTCAATCCCGGTATTTATGAGCTGGTTGTTGAAGCCGATCGTTTCTCAAAGCCTGAAAGACATACTTTTAATATTGAGGCCGGTATAGAAAGTATCCGGATCCAACATCTTTACACCAATCAAAATCAAATTTATTTTTCAATCTCAAACTCAGGTCAGGAAAAAATATATGGGTCGGTTACCGGCAGCATGGAAGGATTCACAAAAACATGGGGTGATTCCATATACTCCCCTGCTGTCTACCGCAGGCCTATTCAATTATACCCGGAAACTGAGACAATAAGCCTGAAATTTTCTGTAAGCCCAGAAGATTATAACAAGAATACAGATGCAGCGATCATGGTTGTCGATAGCACTGGCAGGAAAATCACCTCTCTTTCACTAGACAGCCCCGAAGAGGAATTGTTTTTTTATCATCCCGATAAATCCAACAAAACGTTATCAGTTTTCCTGGAGATCCATTATGGGTTTGCATTTGCCGACCGGGGAGATGGTATTTATTTTAATTTAGAGGAAACCCATTCCACAAAATCTAATATTCTGGAATGCCATCCGGGTGCCTTTAACCTTTATCCTTATCTGCCCCAGCAGGTTTATGTTGAGTTTCCTTCAACATTAAAGCCACCCTCAGGTTTCAAACTTAAAGGCTCAATTCGGTTTGAAGAAACCGCCAAAGGAATTTTTCAATCTAAAAAAACCTTTGTTTTAGATCAGATAATCAGCAATTAAAGCATTAACGCTATGAACTTAATCTTTGATGATTATTTGATTGTCAGAAAGATTTTAATAAATTGGCTGAGTTTTAGATGAATGCTATTTTTTTTATTTGAATACTAATTAACATAAAACTTGCCATTTGTTGAAGGGGAATACAACAAAAAAAATTCGTTACCAATGACCAGACCAAAAAAGCAGTACGTTGAAGATGTAGCGGGAAGTGTTCCCTTGATGCGCTATGATGTGTATTACCATTATATGCCCGACGGGACGATAAAACAAATAAATCCATTCACTGGCACAGAAGTATGGTCTGTTCCGGGAAGAAGCAGTAAACCCCTGGATAATGATATACCACTCACGGCAAGCCCTCTTGAGTATAAAGAAAAAGAGGATTATTGCTCGTTTTGTGAAACACGGTATTTTGAAACACCTCCGGAAAAATCAAGGATCGTATTAAATAACAACAATTACGAATTAGTCGAGCGTTTGAACGCTTCGCAATACTCAGATACAAAAGCTGAATTTCGGCGTACGCCAAATTTGTTCGAAATTGTTACCCTGAACTACTGGCGTCAGAACTACAATTTTAAAATGACAAAGAACCAGCTTGATTGGCGAGAGAAATATCTCAGCGATCAGGATGGGATCAAACATGTCATCAATGTGGTTGAATACAAATTGTCGCGCCAGGGTAAAAGCGCCGATGAAATAAAATACATGTCAACTGACGAGAAACTTGCACTGGCTGATGCGTTTTTTGGAGGCAGCCATGATTTAATTGTCGCAAAACGCCATTTTGAGCCTAATGCCAGGTATGATAGCCAGTTAAGCAGCTCTGGAGAGCTGACTTGCGAAGAACACTTTCAGTATTTTCGTTTTACCATAAACTCTCTATCGGATGTCTATACCAACAACAGGTATGTTCGGTATGTAAGTGTATTTCAGAACTGGTTAAAACCCGCTGGTGCTTCGTTCGACCATCTTCACAAGCAATTGGTTGGTTTGGACAGTTGGTCTTTGAATATCGAGAACCAGATACATATGGTTCGCAATAACCCGAATATTTTCAATGAATTTGGTCCGAATTTCGCCATTCACCATAATCTGGTATTTGCCGAAAATGACTACGCCATTGCTTATTGCGCAATCGGGCATCGCTTCCCTACCATAGCAATTTATTCAAAATCGCGCCATGCAAGGCCGCAGGAACATACCAATGATGAGATCAGGGGAATAAACGACCTGGTTCATGCCTGCCATCGCGCTATGGGCAGTTCCATTTCGTGCAACGAAGAATGGAATTACACACCTATCGATTCTGTCTATAATATTCCCTGGCGGATCCTTATTAAGTGGCGGATCAATATACCGGCTGGTTTTGAAGGCAATACCGGTATTTACATCAACCCGATCAGTCCGCATCAACTTCGCGATAAAATGGTACCCAGGCTTTATGAAATGCGTTCCAATGGCGATCTGGCATACAGCATCCAGATTGCAGAAGAATGCCCATGTAAATTTAACAGTCTGTCATATCATCTTCGCTAAGCCGGTGTTTTATCCACCCATTCTTCTAATGCAATTTGCAACAGATCAAGTTGGATAGCTACGGCTTTTTCAAGATCCAGGGGCAATATTTCAATGCCATTCAGTTTGGGTTTAACTGATGCATTCCGTTCCAGATCTTTTCTAACACTTACCAGAATATCTCTGAAACTTTTATAAATGGCGGGCTCGCCAGGTTGGTGGGTGTGTCCGGGCTTAATTAGTAGAAACAAGGGCAACTCCGAGACAAGGCAAAGCGGCCGGCCACCTAAATTGCTGATAAACTCCATGGAAGTTTGATGAAACAGTGATGCGGTTTCTGTATCGTTCTGTTCCAGGAAAAAGGCTTGCATGGGCTTAGACTCCGGCGTTGTACTTAGTCCGGGTCCGATGTACATAAAACCCTTTTCCCCTTTTCGATTATGATCGTGCAGGGGCAAACCATGTTGTAAAACCAGGTTTATAAATCGCTGCTGAAGCCCGGCTGTTTCTGCTACATGCTCACGATTTATCAGGAGCAGTCCCCCTTCTGCAAATCCCATCCCATGAAGGTTTAAATGAAGGTGAAAAGGGCCCTGGGTTTCATAAAACCGGGCCAGGATTTGATTTTCCACCCTCATATCCGGATAACCAAATTCAAGGTCTCTGCCGGGTAATTCCCGCACGGTATGCCGAACATACGCTTTCCAGTCAGGCCAGGCTTTACGCCAGCGCTCATTTTGCTTTCTGCCATCCGGGTTGATATCAGGTACAATCACAAATGTGTATTGAGTAAGCCAGACCTGAAAGTCTTCGGAGTTTTGCGCTATGATATTTAAAAAGGTAATGATCGTATCATAACCAACCGGTTCATCGGCATGGGACCCGGATAAGACAGAGACTTTTTTTGGGCCTTCTCCAATAATAATTGAATGAATGGGTTGATTTTGCTCACTATGCCCAAGACAAAGCACCCGAACCAATCTCTCCGGTAAAGCATCCTGAATTTTACGAAAGGTTGTTTGAAGATCCTCAGAATTGGAAAACCCTTTGGATGCTGTGGAAACATATGAAGACAAGCTTGTCTGGTTCATCTCTTATGAATTTGCAGGTTATGTAATTGTTTAAGTAAAAAAGTTTTTTTAGATTCCTCAAAGGCCCGAATGGCGGAATTGGTAGACGCACTCGTTTCAGGGGCGAGCGCCTAGCGGCATAGGAGTTCGAATCTCCTTTCGGGCACATAACTGGTTAGGACATGATGCAAGTTTTAGACATACGAATTTTCCCTGAATATAAATCAGGATTTTTTATACCATTATAAAAAATGCACTTAGGAAGAAGTGCATTTTTTTTTCGAAGTTATTTCTTTGTTTTTATTTGACAACCTAAACTTTAATGCTGTGGATCACAATAAATTAAAATTGATAGTAAAACTCCAACTACTGGACGATGAACTGGATGAAATTCTGAGCGAACAACAAGGACTTCCTGAAGAAATTCATGACCTTGAAAAAGATGTAGTATCTATTACTGAGCAACTGGAGACCAGGAAAAACCAGGAAGAGGAAAATCTAAAAATTAAGCAACGTCTAAACGAGGAGATTACTGCAGCCAACAGCAAAATAGAAAAGTTTAAAGACTCTCAGACCACGGCTCGCAACAATAAGGAGTATGATGCACTTTCTAAACAGATTGAGTACGAAGAGCAGGAAATTAAAAAAGCTGAGGGGCAGATCCGTACGATTGATGAAAACAAAGAGCGTCAGTCGGAAATGGAAGATCGCGGACGCAGATTAATGGATGAAAACCGTTATGATGAACTGACCGACGAAATGATGCCAACCGACATTCTCGAAAGTCAGCTAAGCGATGTTAAAGAAGAACTGAGCAACAAAAAGGAAGAGCTCAACGAAATCATTGAAGAAACCCAGGACGAAGTAAAGCAGATCCAGGAGAAAATTGCCAGGCAACGCGAGGTGGTTTTAAACGAGGCAAAACCAATTCTTGATAAGTACGACCATTTAAGAAACGGTGGCCTACAAAATGCTATTGTTAAACTGCACCGTCATGCATGCAGCGGATGTAACACCTATGTACCAACAAACCGTCATGCGTTTATTCTGCAAGGTGGTTTTTACTCCTGTGAAACATGCGGTCGTATTGTGGTTCATGAACGCTTATTCGAAGAAGCGCTTACTGTTGAAGCGTAATTATTATTTGGGGCCGTACAGGCAATCGCTGGTTAGCATTTTAACTGACTAATCTGAGGAAAGTCCGAACATCACAGGGCAGGGTGCCAAACAAGGCTTTGCCAAGTTTGGGCGGCAGGCCACCAGGCAGGCCGACAGCAAGTGCAACAGAAAGCAAACCGCCTTAACAATAAGGTAAGGGTGAAATGGTGGTGTAAGAGACCACCGGGCAAGTTGGCAACAATTTGTGCCGGGTAAACCTCCCCGATGCAAGACTATGTATAGAGGCTTTAAAAGAGTTGCCCGCTCAATTCCTTTGGGAAAGTCTCTGGGTGAGTCGCTTAGATAAATGATTGCACTAAAGTTTAGGCTTTAGCACAGAATTCGGCTTATGTATGGCCCCACTTTTTTTGAGGTTACAACTATACCCTTTCCCTATCCCTGTTTTACCTGGGGATAACTGAATATTTTCCCATCCAGACCTTTTATTTGTACTTCTTCATCATCAATTTTCAGAAGTGCTTGCCGGGAAACGGGTATTTTGCCTCCACCGTTTGGCAGATCGATGACAAATTGGGGTAATCCAAGACCGGATATTTTACCTCGCATACTTTCAATAATATCCAGGCCTGTTTCCACTCTTGTTCTAAAATGCTCCGTACCGGCTGTGAGATCGGTCTGGTAAAGATAATAAGGCTTGATACGAAGCTTTAGAAGCGCCCTCATAAGCTTGAGCATGGTCTCAGGTGAGTCATTTATATCTTTCAGCAATACGGTTTGGTTTCCCAAAGCAACACCTGAATCAGCCAGCAGGTTAATGGCCCGTGTTGCTTCTGGAGTTAGTTCTGAAGGGTGATTAAAATGCGTGTTCAGGTATATCGGATGGTACTTTTTAAGCAATCGGCATAAAGCTGGCGTGATTCGCTGAGGTAGCACGCACGGGATCTTGGTGCCGATGCGAACAATTTCAACATGGTTCATTGCACGCAATGAGCTGAGAATATAATCCAGCTTTTGATCATTCAGAATTAAAGGATCACCGCCTGATAATATAACATCGTGAATTTCTTTATGCTCACGAATATACGCTAACCCCTGATCTATGTGTTTTGAACTTAACTTTTTCTCATCAGCTACTTTTCGTCGCCTGGTACAAAACCGGCAATAAACCGCACATTGATGGGTAACTAAAAACAGAACCCGGTCGGGGTATCGATGGGTGATACTTGGTATAGGTGATGCTGCTTCTTCATTTAACGGATCGGATAAAGTGCCTTTTTTATCCAGCTCACGTCGGTCTGGGACCACTTGCTTATAGATGGGATCTCCTTTGGATTGGATCAAACTCTGATAGTATGGATTTATACGGATATGGAAATAATTATTAAGCGCTTCAAGAAGAGCCGGATCCAGGCCGAAAACAGAAGACATATCTTCCGGTGATTCAAGACTTGCGCCGAGTAATGTATGCCAGTTTTCGGATGTTTCGATAGAAATTTCACCTGTATTACGTTGGATTAGGGGCTGTGAGCTATTCCCGGAAAGCTGATTTTCTTGATCATTACATCCAAGATCCTGAGGGACTGTTGTATATTTTTTTATGGTTTTGAGGCGCGTTTTCAAAGACATACGGTTAAATGGTTTTAATGCGGGGCATCATGTCAGTTAAGTTGCAATTGGATAGATTGCACTTAAGTATTCATCTTCTTTTCTGGTCATAACTTGTTTTTCTTCAGGGGTTTGATCATCGTACCCAATCAGATGCAGAACCGAATGAATGGTTACACGAAAGAGTTCCTCCAGGAAATTAACCTCAAAGTGCCTGGCATTTCGTTTTACTGTATGCAAAGAGATATAAAATTCACCCTCCAGATCCCGGCCTTCATTTAAACGAAAACTTATGGTATCGGTTGGATAGTTATGATTCAAATAGGAGGAATTCATTCGGGTGATAAAGCGGTCGCCACAGTAAATAGCTGAAATCTCACTAATACGGCAGCCTTCATGTTTTACCACATTTTCTATACTATCTATCAGGGATTGCTCAGGTATAACCGTTTTTGTTGTATTGGTTATCAGGATCGGCATATGTCGTGAATTAATTCCGACTAGAATTATTATTTCATTTCTTCCAATTTATGCTCTGTAAGAGAGAGCTGAATGGCGCACCCCAGCACTTCTCCCCTGAGCTTGAAAGGATCTTTGGAGAGCAACGATTTATGAACATTGGTGTAACTTGTAACACCGGCATCTTTACTGATAATCAACCCGGAAACGGTATCTTTCGACTCAGCAAACATGATCACTTCGCCAAGCTCCTGGCTGGCAATGTAATTGGTACAAGAATGCAGTTGCATCAATCCCAATGGTGTATATAGTGAAACGAGGTTTCCTGTCTTTTCACCTAATTCCAGTTTAAAAATAATCTCAAGTTCCATGTTTCGTTTTTGCTTCGGGTCCCGGATCAAAAATCTTACAGATTCATCGGTGCGTGTGCTGACTTCGGTTTGCAAAGCGTTTGAAATCTTTTCAATATCATCTTTTGTAAACAAATAGCTCATCGTTGATATGTTAAAATGGTGCCTCTGTAACCTGATTGAGCAAAACCATTAATCCGGCTACGGATCCAAAAATGACTGTAAATATACCAATATTGCGAACTGAAAATAATTTTTCCTGTTCAATATTCCCATATTTTTTTTGGGTGTAGATGCTGTCTGTTTGTCCCAAAACCGATCTCCCGTGTAATAACACATAATATTCCATGGCTTCAGGTACATAACACCCTTTAATATTATCATGTTGTTGCAGAAGTGATCCGGGTTTTAATGTTTGATGAACAGAATTTGGCGACCTGTGTTCGGCTATTTTCACCTCAGTATCTATTGATGGCTTAATTTGGCCAAACAAATCGTTATGAAGAAAAACGCCGATTAGTAAGAAGATATAAATCACGCTTAAACCTTTTCTAGATCTCATGATCCACCTCATAACCGGCTTTTTCTATAACCGACTTCATAATCGGACTGCGTTTTTTGGATACGCTGAACCATACCTCAACATCTTCACCATCATAGTGTTTTTGGACGATATCGGTTTTATCGTGTAACAAGCTGATTAATTTGTAGTCTGATACATGAATCCGACTGTGCAGGGTTTCATAATCGGAGTGAATCCAATCGTTTAACCTTGTTTTTAATCCATTGATATTTATGGAACGTGCTGCGCTAATAAACACGGCATCAGGATAGGTTTGCTTTAAACCAACCAGATCTTCTTCGGGGGGTAATTGATCTATCTTGTTGAAAACCTGTAAGGTTTTTTTATTCTCAATACCTATTTCCTTAAGCGTATTTTCTACAACTTCGATCTGTTCTTTATAATGTGGGTGGCTCAGATCCACCAGGTGAATCAGGAAGTTGGAATCACACACTTCATCCAAAGTAGATTTAAAACTTTCCACCAACTTATGTGGCAGTTTTCTGATGAACCCAACCGTATCCGATAACACCACATCTTCGGTACTTTCAAGATTGAGTTTTCGTGTGGTGGTATCCAGGGTGGCAAACAATCTATCTTCTGCACCAACTTCAGCTTTCGGACATAAAGCATTCATCAGGGTGGACTTCCCTGCATTGGTGTATCCAACAAGTGAAATCTTAACCACGTTATCTCGCATACGGGTTTGGGTTTGATGCTGACGGGCCACCTGCCGAAGGCGTTGTTTTAACGTGGCTATGCGTTGCCAGATCATACGTCGATCGGTTTCTATCTGGGTTTCACCAGGACCCTTGGTACCAATACCTCCCTTTTGTTTTGAAAGGTGAGTCCATTGGCGGGTTAATCGGGGAAGTAAATACTCCAGCTGGGCCAGTTCCACCTGTAATTTTGCCTGAGAAGATTTTGCACGTACAGCAAATATTTGAAGAATAAGGGCTGTACGATCAAGAACCTTGCATTCAAAAGCTTTAGAGAGATTTTTGATTTGAACCGGGGAAAGATCTCCATCAAAAACAACCAGGTCGATGGCACTTTGTTTAATAAAATCGGCCAACTCACGAACTTTACCGCTTCCAATAGAATAAACGGGATCTATTTGCCGTTTATCCTGAATAACTTTACCAAGAACATCTGCACCGGCTGTATCGGTGAGTTGCTCCAGTTCATCAAGGTATTCCTCTGCCTGCCATCTTTGAATATCCGGGGGGTTGCTAATACCGACGAGTATTGCTCGTTCTTTGTGTTTTTCGTGAGTGCTGTTTTCCTGAGTGATGTGTTCCAAGTTTCTTTAGGTATTCTATAATCGTTACGCTTAATTTTTCATAAGCCTCTGAAGACTTCAATTTGTAGTTTTATTTAAATAAAATAATCGCTAAATTTTTTAATGATCAAATGCTCTATCAATGGCCTAAGGCTATCAGGTATACGATTTTTTAATGATGAAGGTTGGTTCTGCATAAAATCAAATCCCACCTCGATGATATTGCTAAGCTGAAGTAACTATGAAATTAGTTTAATATAAACCTATTTATGTCGTCTAAAGTGTTAGAAAAACAAACACCAGCATCCCCGCCAAACTCTCAGTGCAATATAAATCCTGCAAACAGCCAATCAAAGTCACTTTCAAACAATCATCCGATATCGCAGGAAGATATAGATTTAGCTTACGAGTATTGCCGGCAGGTTTCAATGAAACATGCAAAAACGTTTTACTTTGGTACGAAGTTCTTACCTACATCAAAGCAAAACGCAGTTTATGCTGTTTATGCATTGTGCCGATATGTGGACGACCTTGTAGATCGTGCCGAAGATAAATTAAGCCGGCAGAGATTAACCAAGGAAAAAATTGTTGAATTAATAGAAACCTGGAAAACTGATCTTGAAGCCTGTTACAACGGGGCCTATATCAATAATCCGATCATGATTGCCTGGCACGATACGCTTACTCAGTACAACATACCTAAAAATCTGCCTTTTGAATTGATAGAAGGTGTCTGTATGGATCTTCAGTTTAAAGGCTTTGAGACATTTGATGAACTTTACGTGTATTGTTACAAAGTGGCTTCGGTTGTCGGTTTGATGACATCAGAAATTTTTGGTTACAAAAATCAGGAGGCTCTGGATTATGCAATCAAGTTGGGTATCGGCATGCAACTGACAAATATTTTGCGAGATGTGGGTGAGGATATTGACAGAGGGCGTATTTATCTGCCTAAAGAAGATTTCAAACGATTCAATTACACGGAAGAAGACTTGAAAGCTCACACCATCAATGATAAGTTTCTTGAGTTTATGGCATTCCAAATCGACCGTGCACGCAAATACTATGAGGATTCGGAAAAAGGAATACCGATGCTCACACCAGACAGTCGTTTTGCTGTAGCCATTAGCAGCACCAATTATCGTGAAATTTTAGACGCCATCGAAAAAAATCAATACAACATATTCACTCAAAGAGCATTTGTTCCTTTTACAAAAAAACTTTTAAACATGCCGAAAACTTGGTTAAGACTTAAAAAAATATAATATTAATTCTCAGTTAGGAATTTTTAGTCAGCACTCATTATATAAGTAAGTAGTAGTATGAAAGTTGAAGGAAATTGTAACGGTGAGGTCATTCTTCATTCGGATCTTCAAAGCACTTTTGATTATCTATCTGATCACGAGAAAATCCTTTTGTTTAATCCCCTATGCAAACGCGTAACCCCAACCGGCCTGGATAATGTGTATCAATGGGATTTCGAAGTCAGTGACCCTAAAGGCCACCCGATGAAACTCATCTTCTTTGTTGAACAAACAGAAGAGCATGTCTTGCATCTGCCAGATCAGCATCATAATGGAAATGGTCATTCTTTACCTGAGCATCAGGCGGCCAGTAATCATAAAATTGGCAATAAGATCATCTGGAAGGAATATCCGGTGAAAGTACTCGATAAAATGCCTGATGAACGCACGTTTCTAGGCAGAGCAAAAGGGTTAATGGACATGAAGAAAATCCATGACAATAAAACCCAGGTAGCTGTTAATATTAGCGTACATATTGATTTTGATCTGCCAAGATTGTTTAAAATTTTTCCCGAACCGATATTTAAAGCCATGGCTGAAACAGCCGTAGCCATATCGATGCAAAATGTGTCAAAAAAAATGCTCGATAATATCAGCAGGGACTTCCATTGCCAAACCATTGGCGATACCAATATGGGAACTGCAAAAATGCGTTGAGCATAAAGCATTTCGGGTTTTTATTTCAAATAAAAATTGCTTATACATAAAGCAAACATCAGCTTTGAGCGGAACTAACAAACTCCGCTCTTTTTTATTTCTAAACATTTTTTCCATGTCTGAACATTTAGAGCATCCATCAGAAACCAATGCCCATCTTTTTCAAGAGGAACTCAACGACCAAATGAAACGTCGTCGGGAAGAACTTGAAGAGATCCGAAAACTTAATATAGATCCATATCCAAGAGCTTTTGATGTCTCGCATCAGGCTCAAGCTATTTTGGATAATTTTAAAGACGACTCTCCTGAAACCCTAACCATTGCCGGCCGGATCATGTCTATCCGCAAAATGGGTAAAGCATCTTTTTTTCATGTCCAGGATGCTACCGGCAGAATTCAGATCTACATCAAACGAGATGATGTCGGAACCGATACTTATGCCTTATTTAAGCTTCTGGATATTGGAGATATTGTTGGTGTAAAAGGATACAGCTTCCGGACAAAGAAAGGTGAAATATCGGTTCATGCCCAATCCCTGGAGCTTTTGTCTAAATCACTCAGGCCAATTCCTATTGCCAAACAAAAAGAAGTAGATGGCAAAACCATCACTTACGATGCATTCAGCGATAAAGAATTACGCTACCGGCAGCGTTACCTGGATTTGTTGGTGAATCCTGAGGTGCGTGAGGTGTTTAAAAAACGCACCCTCATGATCCAGACTATGCGCCAAAGCTTTATAGAACAAGGGTATCTGGAAGTAGAAACACCAATCTTGCAACCGATTTATGGTGGCGCAACAGCTCGCCCGTTCGTCACTCATCACAACTCGCTTGGCATGGACCTTTATCTGCGCATTGCCAACGAACTGTATCTCAAGCGCCTTATTGTAGGTGGATTTGACGGTGTTTTTGAGTTTGCCAAAGATTTTCGCAATGAAGGCATGGATCGGTTCCATAACCCGGAGTTTACTCAGGTTGAACTCTACGTGGCTTACAAAGATTACAACTGGATGATGTCATTTGTCGAGTCCCTGCTCTCAAAAACCGCACAGGCTTTACATGGCAGCACCCAAGTGACCTACGGCGAATATACCCTTGAGTTTAAAGGGCCTTTCCAGCGTTACACTATGGCCGAAGCGATCAAGCAGTTTACAGGAAAAGATATCGAAGGAAAGTCCCTGGACGAACTTAAAGCCATGGCCAAAGACCTGCATCTGGAACTGGAGCCGGGCATGAGTGCTTCTCGGGTGATAGATGAAATCTTTGGTGAATTTGTTGAGCCTAAGCTTATCCAGCCCACCTTTATTATTGACTACCCGCTTGAAATGTCGCCGTTGGCTAAAACTCACCGCAATCACCCGCACCTGGTTGAACGCTTTGAGTTGATCGTAGCCGGAAAAGAGCTTTGTAACTCCTTCTCTGAACTCAACGACCCGCTTGATCAGCGTCAGCGCCTGGAAGAGCAGGCTGAAATGCGTGCCAAAGGGGATGATGAAGCCATGAGCGTGGATGAAGATTTCTTAAAAGCCCTGGAGTATGGCATGCCACCTTGTGCCGGATTAGGCATTGGCATCGACCGAATGGCCATGGTGATGCTTAATCAGCCCAGTATTCGCGACGTGCTCTTCTTTCCGCAAATGAAACCTGAATAATATTTATTGGTTTTTAAACGATTAACCGCCACAATCAATTGTCGGATTCTTTCATGCTTTCAGCGCGGATTTTCAGGGCCAGGTTCATGGTCTCAAATCCGCGCGCTGTGCTTTTGGCCAGATCGCGCCAGATAAAAGGAAGCAATAAGCCACCAAAATGCTCGCGTTGGATTAACAGGGTGGTGTTATGATCGGTTGGATGAAGTTCAAAACTGTGTTCAGCTTCAAAGAAAAAAGCCGAATGAAACTTACCGATCCAGCTCAGGAAAAAATTCGGCTGGATCAGCACTATCGAAGTCTGGATTTTTTTTCTGGGTTTTCGGGGCGTTTTAACCACCAGGCTTAAGTCATGGCCTTCTTCAGCTTTTCCCTCTGCCCGACGAAGGTATGGATTCCACTCAGGATAACTTTTAAAATCGATAAGGATATCCCAGACTCTTGAAACCGGTGCTTTAATTTCAATATCTGAGCGAATTTCCTTCATGCTCCTGACATGGCATTATTTTACAATTGCAATTTTCAGCTTAACCTGTTCTGTTTTCCTGCCATCCTTTGCTTCTACCAAACCATAATAAATCCCGCTTTCCACATTACCCAACAGCCACAAGACTTCCTGATCCGAATTGGCTTTACCCTGAACACGTTTTCGCCAGATTTGCCGGCCGGTCAGATCATAAACCGAGAGATTAACTTCAGCTGCACGGGTTAAATAAAAACGGAACCTTGTTTCTTCTGAAGCCGGATTTGGCCAGTTATAAACTCTCTTTTGCGGCATTAATGCGTCAAAGGATACCTCAACCCTGTCCTGAGACTCTATTGGCTCAAAGCGATTATTGTTGGCCGATGTTGCAAATTGCTCGGCCCATTGAATGTTTTTAGACGCATCTTTAAAACGCCATCCCTGTAAAAATCCGCCCTTATCAACTACATAAAACGCCAGCCCACCCGAGCCGGATGTGGTAATTGCGGGCGTTACTGCCGAGGAGTCGGCCAGTGCAAACGTGGCCAGCTGATTTCCAAAACGATTAACCGCCATACATTTTCCTGATGGTAAAGCTAATAGAATATCCTCGAACGTGTCGCCATCGATATCAGCAACAACCGCTGAAGCTGTGATCGGTAAATCAGAGCCGGTGTTGAATGGAAAGTTTGTTACCAAAAAACCGGCTTCATTAAAGGCATAAAGGTTTGATCCTATCGGGAAAATCACCGACAGTTCCTGTCGATGCTCCAGGTCGGCAACAACCGGCCAGGCATGAGCAACCATATCTTCCGGGATAGATGATACCCTGGTGGTTCCATCACTATACAAGTATATCATTTCGTTGGTGGTGGTTAGTGCAACCGCTAGCCACCCATCCTGTAGCCCGGTGGCTGCAAACCGATGCACCCTGTATGGGCTGAACGCCCATTCGGTCTGATCTTTATAGGCATGAGTAGCTGTAAAGACAATATTACCGCCAAAACCCAACAGACTATCACCTGCAGCAACCTGCGAGTTGGCTGTTTGTTGCAACACGGTGCCTTGCAACTGATAGCTGATCACATGTCCCGATGCTGTGCCAAATTGCACATCGCTACCGTTTATGATAGGGGCAGTAGTAATAAATTGCCCCACATTTACTGAATCTACATCAACGCCTTTTATGGCATACAGCATGCTGTCTCTCACCGAATACAGGTTGCCATCACTATCTATGGCCGGTTTTGATGAGGCTATGGCGTAGATGGGCAAGGCTTCGGCAAAGGTGAAGGTTTGGCCTGAGATCACCCTGTAAAGCTTTCCGGAACCTGCATTTATTAAAAGTCCTTTTGACTTTGTGGTTGGATCGGTGTAGATGGCAATAGCCGAGGCCTGAGTGAATGTATCCGGCAGAACAGCAGGGAAACCACTTAACGCGTCCAATTGAGTTGATTGGCGCGATACCGTAAGCGACATACCGGCGCCGGGTTCTGAGAATCCGGAAAAACGGATATTGGACTGCGCGCCACTATTAGCATTGGTATTGGGAAACGTGGTATCATCAATACGGTTATCGTAAATAGGCGAGGGATTGGATTGATAGAAATAATCCAGAGGTGTGCCCGACTGTGAGCCGTTTCCGGCATCGGTAATGCCATAAGACTCACCAATATCGTTTGAACCGTCGGCTTCCAGCAACCGCACGCCTTTTACATGGCCGGTGTTGATGGTATTGCCGGCCATGTTTTTTTGGATAACCTGTTCATCGATATGCCAGATCAATACCCCGCCCTGAACCTCAATGGTTGAACCATCTTCAAGGATGATATCCCCGCCGGGAAGTCCCCAGTCGTAGTTAGAACTGGCCAGAATATCCCCTTTTAAAGAGTCGATACTAAAGGCAGAAAAACCGTCCTGATCCTCTGAAAAACTAACCTGCTCTGAGCTGCCATTATGGTAAATGGTTAAAGTAACACCTGAAAGATTGGGATTGCGTTGTCGGTTTTCAAGTAAAAAATATTCATCAGATGAGATCGCGATCTTGTAAATGACAGAATCTTTATCCTGGTTCGATCCCAAAGCAGGCAAATGAAGCGTGGTATCAGCTGAGGGATAGATCTCCACAACATCAGCCCATCCTAATGCCAGCCGTTCCCATGCCGTAGGCTCGGGTGGCAGCAGGCCAAAGTAATTAAAGATCCCCTCGCCATCCATTAACCCAAACCGCCCGATACCACTGCGACCCGTTTTGGTGTCGAACAAATCGGGTAGACCCAGGTAACTGCCAAAGCTTGCGCACAGCAGTCCGTTTATGGAAATTTCCTGCAATATATCCCCGCCGATCACCTCAATTTCGCGAGACTCAGTCTGTGGCAAGACCAGTGTATTCTGGATCAGCGTTTGGCCGTTATCAACCGAAAACCCCTGGAACAACTCACCATAGACCGTCTTAAGGCCTTTCAGATTAAATGTGATAGACGGTATATCAAACGGGGTGGGATCTACGCCAATGGATGAGACAAGATCAATATCACGGCCCACCCCGGCATGAAAGATCACAAAACAATCGTAATCTGAAAATGGCACAGCGGGTGTTACGCCATCCATGGCCTGCCAGGTTTCTTCTGCCATATCGGCAAGTTTTGTGAGATCATCACTGTCTTTTGCCGGTGCGTAATCCGACATTTGACCCGAGAGAGTAATAACAGTGTCGGACACATCGAACGAAAGGGTGATCTGGCCATCACTGGTAGTTTCGAAATAGTGCTTCAGAAACGAGAGCTTGCGTTGGAAATATGCTTTATCGTGAGGCAGTGGATCGATGATATCCGGGCCATAGTCGCCCAGGTAATCCAATCCCTCGAACGTGCCATCTCCTGAGGTTTTGGTATCCTCATCAGGTTGAAATTGTACGCGTGCTGCAAAGATCCGAATGGAAGTGGGCAGCTTATGGCCCTGATCGGGTGTTTTCTGAACTGCGGTTAAACCGGCTGAAAGCTGATGCGAAAGTCTGGGATTTGTTGGAATGGGTTTGGCCGGGAGATCAAGCGAGAATAGAAATGATACTACCAAAACCCAAAGGGCAAGAAATGCAGGATTTATCAATACCATAAACCTCGTTAATTAAGTGCTTAAACCTAAAATGTAAACTAATCACCAGAGGTTTGAAAGAAGCTGCCTCAATCGTTGTTAAAATGGCAGCTTCATATCGGGATCAGGTTATTTTAAAGCGGCTGTCGGGACAATGTAGGCAACTGAAAAGCGTACAGTGCCATCAAGCGGGTGATCTTCTTCAACCGAATTGATGTAGCTGAAATCTACACCAAACTTCGAGTAACGAACGCCGGCGCCAAGGGTCCAGTATTCTCTTCCCCCATAGCTGGGATCTTCATAAAAATAACCGGCACGTACGGCAAATATAGATGGCTTACCATACCAGTATTCTGCTCCCAAACCAATATTAATGGTAGAAAGGCCATCGCCCCATGATGAGAAAATGGCTGAAAAGACGCCATCTGATGTACCATCATCGTTGCGCTTAACGAGAAGTTTATTAAAATCTAAGGCAACGGTGAGTTTATTGAAATCATCGTTATAGGCCCGGAATGCTGTACCAAATCTCAAATTGGTAGGCAATGGATCGGCCTGTGCTTCATCGATATAGGTCATTTTTGGCCCGATGTTAGAGAGATTTATGCCAAAGCTGAACCTATCGGCCAGATAGCCTTTAAAAATTGGTCTGAACATGGCGGCCAGGTCAAACGAAATGCTGCTCCCCTGTCCTGAACCCTGCTCTTCACCAACCTGGACATTTGAAGGTGTAAGCGAACTGTTGATGTAACGTATAGAGGTTCCAAGAGCGATGAACGGATGCACACGCACGCCATAGGAGAGCGCTACGGCAAATTCGTAACTCTTAAACGTGCCAAGGTCTTCGTTGTTCTCTCCGCGAAATTCACTTTCGCCAAGGTTTAAATAGGTAATGCCCAATGCAAAGGTACCATAACCGGGGGCATGGTATTTTGCGGTTAAATTATCATAAAACAAGTCGGCATTGAATGCAGGCAGCCAATCGGAGTGGGTAAAACTAACATCCAGGCCTTTTTGATAGCCTAAACCGGCCGGGTTCCAGTACATGGCCATTGCATTATCGGCGATAGCCACATTTGCTTCACCCATACCACTTGCCCGCGAATCGGGAGCAATTAATAAAAACGGAACTGCTGTGGTTATGGTATTCTGGGCTTGAAGGGTATTCTGGATGGCGCTGCTGAGGTTAAAACCAATGAGAGCACAGATAAAAAACGCTTTGAGCTTAAAAGTCATGTAGATAGAAATTTTATTTCCTTGCAACCGCATTGATTGCTAAAATTGAACCCGAATATAGGGTGAGTTGAGTCAGAAAACCAAACCCAAATCCTGCCCCTTACCAGATGCCTGGGCAGATTATCGATAAATGACCAGTTTTTGTAGTTTTTCCTGTTTGAAATCTCCGGTCAGACTCTTTACGCTGATCCTGTAAATATAAACACCGTTGGCAATGGCATCATGAACATCATCGCGGCCGTCCCATTTGAGTTTAAGCCGCGAAGGGGCAGTGAAAAAGGTTTCCCTGAGCGACTTGATCTTTCTGCCTGCCACAGTATAAACAGAGACTTTAACCTCCAGATCGTCCCCTACCCGATTATGGGGAAAGATAAACCAGGTGTAACGGTCTTTTGTCGGGTTAAACGGATTGGGGTAATTATAAACCTCACCCAGAGCCAACTTTTCCTGACGCTCGACACTAAAATAGAGATATTGTTCGGTTGAATTATTATAATTATCCCACACTTTGAACCTTAAACTGTGACGGCCGTCAGACAAATTCTGTATCGGATAGCGAATCTGACCACGCGTAAAACTGTTGGGCTCGGATTGATAATACCCGCTGAGTTCAATAGGATTTTTTTCATTATCATCCAGCACAATAGTGGCTTCATGGCCGGTTCCTGTTGACAGATTAATCCCGCTTTCATCCGTAAGTTTTGCAATAAATAACGGATTCTTACCGGTTACCCCACCCGACCTGAAAGATTCATCATCAAGGAAAATCTCGGCTTGCGGCCCCCTGCTATCTTGAGTTGTGTCCATGCTGGTTCCAGAAAAGCGTAACGCCGAATAGGCCCCCGTGGCTGAACGACTTTCCAGACCGTTTTGTGCTGTTTCCCAGGCATACATATAAACTTTTCCATTCTGAACACTATCGTATGCAATACTTTTCGGGACTATAAATCTCAGCTCGTGCCTGCTGTTTGATACATTGGCTGAACCTTTAAAAACAAGGGAGGTTTGAACATCGTAGGTGCGATCAATATTGCCGTTACCTTCATGATCGGCTCCCCGTTTTTTGGGCGCATCATATATTTCAACATTGATATTACCGTTAAAACCCTCCTCGGAATCCCCTGTTAAAGTTTGCACCCGGCCATTGATCTTCACTTTTTCCAGGGCTCCTAACATTACCGGCGTTTCAGCTGAGAGCGGCATGCCGTTAATGGAATCCAGGCCGATGGCCAGATCACCACCGGCCAAAACCAGGGCCGGATCACCCAGGAGGGTGAACTTGGTGGCATCTACTGCCCCTGCTCTTTGCACTTTAAAAGCCAGGTAACCATCGCCCAGCCTTCGCCTGGTGTTTTGAGCTGTTGGCCGGAACAGTTCTTCAAATAACAACGGCGGGTAACTGCTTCCGCTGGATACAAAAATTGACCGGGTGGTGGTGAGCATGGCCACAGCACCTGTGTTCTTTAATAGCAGCATCTTTTCTGCGCCGCTTTGCCGAAGCGGATCATCAAATCGTCCAAAGTCGCAGGTGGCAGTAACGCCAACTGTAAGCTTGCGGGTATTGCTGAGCAAAGGCAGCGAGCTTTCGGGTTCAAATATTCGCTCTGCTGTCCAAACCGATGGATTGCCATGCCCGATAAAATTTGTCAGCAACGCTCCCCGATTAAGTTCTTCAATTATAGCCTGGAACGCCTCCGGGCGTCTCAGTCCCGAGGGCGAAGATTCGGGCTTGTAGAAGGCCGAATACAGTTTGACGGGTTGGATCCATGAAGGCAGAACAGGCAAAATACGCTCGCTGTCGTTGCTGAATTGAGCCCCGTCGGACTGGCCGTCATTCGGCCCGTCGTCGGCTACAAAGATCACCCGGTTGCGCCACAATCCCGGGGTCTGATCTGTTTCGTAGGTTATAATTTTATCCACCATGAATTCGGCTTCTGAGGCCGACTTGACGGGCAGGCGACCAATAGCTATATCCGGGATCAGACTCCCCGGAACCTGATCGCCTTCTACCGATACAAAAAAATCATCTGTGGAAGTTACCGTTGTTATCGACTGGAGAAACTCATCGGACTGATAAGTGAGCAATTTTGGATAAGCGCTGGTATAAAAGCCCCTGGGATCCCAATCGCCGTCACCCAATAAGAGCACATATTTTGGTCGATTCGTCTCTGAGCCGGCTTGATTATACAGGTAACGGATAAAATTCCGGATAGCCGAAAAATCGGGTTTTCCACCAGAAAAGGTATTAAAGATCTGAGTCTGCTCGGCCATCAGAGCACTCAGCGGGTCTGAAGAAGCATTCTCTTTCAACCGGTGTTCCAGTAATCTCCCGGCAGCTGATTCATACTCAGCAGGATAAATTATAATGTAATTGGCGGGTGCAAGACCCAAAACATCCTGATTCTGGACAGACTTAATTTCCAGCGGTGTCTTGAACGGCGTCTGGGATGAAAACGCCATAAAAAAACGGCAGGAGTCGGGCCGGCATTCAGCCTGAAAAACAGCTTTTCCGGCCTGTGTTTCAAGAGGCTGAATCCGGGAAACTGCGTTGAGGGTGGTTACCTCCCATATAGTTGGCAAGTCCGTAAATCGGCTGATCTCAAACTCAACGGTTTCCGGCGAGGTATTGCCCACCAGGGATGTAAATGCCAGCCTGTTTTCTGTGGCTTCAAATGTTGAGTGGTATTCCAGTTCAACCCAATCGGGATAGGCTTGTGTGCTGGGCGAATTCGGCAAAAAGCTCACTTTTACTCCCACTGTCGGTGAAAAAACTTGCGGCGATGTATAGGTGGTCTTAAAATAAAAGTATTCACCGGCCTGGAAGCCGCTCGCGCCCACGCCACCGGTTTGTTTCTGCCCTGCTAAATTCTCATCCACATAAAGACTAATGGATTCATTGCGACCTGTTGTAATAGCTTTAAACCTTATACTTACAGGTTCCGAGGCAAGGGCTCCGGGTATCTCCAGATTATAGGTTTTTGAAGGCCGGCTGGAGTTTAAAGGCATATCAACCAAATCCACACCTGTACCGGAAATATTCAGTTGCTCTTTTTCGGCAAACCGAAGGGTTTTGAACCACTGTGCCTTAACGGCTGCCGGATCGTTCAATGAGGGCTTGGTTTGAACACGCAAACCCTTCTCGCCATCCAGTTTTAGAAATGCGTAACTCTTGCGTGATTGGCGGTTCAGGTAATGGGTCAGGCGTTTTTGGGTATCACTGCCCGGTGATACCCGGGGTGGGTAGCCGGGAACATTGTAAGTCATACCACTTGGGCCCTGAACATAAAACCTTATAAAATCGCCACTATCAAAAACGCCATCTTCTTCTCCAGATACCTCGATCGGTATTTGTTGATATCCGGCCTTGTCTGGGGCAGATAAATCGGGATTTAACTCCTGGCCGCCATTAAAATAAAGCTTTATTCGTGTGGGATCTACACCCGACAGATCAACGCCCGCTGAATCCAGAAATGCTTTTGTGCATTTATAAATACCGCTTTCTTCAAAAGCCAGTTTATATACCCTCCCGGATGCTAACGGACTGGTTAGCTGCGAAAGTTGTGTCAGGTTTTTTTTCCGTTGGACCGATTTTAACCACCCGGTCTCCCTGTTCCACAACCTGTATTGATCTACGTTAATAAATCCTTGAATTTCCCTGGAGCCCGCCAAATAAGATGTTGCTCTTGGATGACTTTGGGTGCCTTTGCTGCCGGATGGAAACCGGAGCGTAAAACTCAGCTCCCGGGTTTGTTTGACCAGGGATGATTGGGGCATGACCTGCAAAGGGTAAATACTAACATATACCAGATAATGACCTCGGTGCTTTACAACTTCTGAAAGCGTGATCAGGGGTTTTCCGGGAAGTGTTCTTGCTGGTGATTGCTCATTTGTCTCTGCTTTAAATACCAGCTGATTTTCGGGAGAAACAAGAAATCCCGAAGCAGATAATTCTGAGGTTATGTGGCTTAGAACCTCAACACCTGGTCGTTGAGCAGACCTTAAAAGAACCGGGAAAACCCGTTTTGGTATAGCCAGAAACCCGGGCGCTGTATGTTCATAATCGGCATTTAAGAGTTTCAGGCGGTTTTTGACTCCTTTAACCGAAGAACCTGTTTCTAAATCTACCCATTCAGGTTTAAAGGTAAGAGTAAGAGAGGAAGCTGTGTAGCTGGTAACGCTAATATCGCTTGTTGTGGTTCGGGGTGATTTGGAAAGAATGGACGGCCTGGCATAGCTATCGGAACTAAGGCAAAAAACACCCTGCAAAGTAAGAAGAGTTGCCAGAAAAAATCGGGTGAATATGCTTTTTGAGACCAGCATCCGGTTGCATTGTTTGAGACTCAGGTCAGGTCAATCCACACCACTGGTTGCCAACATTTCTTCCAACTTGACTTTACTTTCAATCTCGAATTCTTCTTTGGATATGTGTGGTAAAATTAACGTTGATGTGGTAAAAGCCATGATTTCCATAACAAAAATAACAGTGTATGCCGGCATAAAATCTCCGGTAATTGAAATCATAATATCACGGACAATACCTGCACCGGAATTGCCCAGAAACATGGCAAGGCTTTGGGCTGTACCCCACAATCCCATGTAAATACCGGCCCTTCCGGCAGTCATGGTCATCATCATGGTAATATTGGCAATACTTGATGCGCCAAGCCCGATGCCTACAACAACTAAAGATATTCTAAGAAAGGATTCATCAAGGGTAATACCTGAATAGATCACCATGGCAAAACCAATACTACAGAGTGTATTGCCAAAATAGATCGGAGGTTTTTTTCCGGTTTTAGTAATCAAAAAACCAACAATGAGCATAAATACCAGTTGCATCCCACCCATGGTTGGTCTGAAGAGGCTGTTGGTTTCGCTCACCGTCATGCCAAATACATCAGCACCAAATGGTTCCATCACAATGACATTGGCAAACAAAGCAAAAATGGAGAGGAAAATGTAAAAGGCAAACAACATGGTTTTTGGGGAACCTGAGATTAATTGAACGGATTGCGAAAAAGTTATACTTTTTTCAGCTGTTTTTTTACCAATATTATTGTTACGCTTTTCTACACCAACCACTGATAAGAAGCCAATAATAAAGGCAACTGCGCCTCCAAACTGGGCCACATTGCTCAGGCGTTCGGGGCTGTAATCTTCTAAATATATGCCAACAGATTTTGCTGTTAAAATGGTGGTAAGCACCATTAAAGTCCAGCTGGAAGAGGCAACCTTGCCGATATTACGTTCACCGACATAATCCGAAACAAGGGCATAATAGGTTGTGGTGGCAACCTGCAAACCAAGACCAATTGTTAAAAAGATGAAAACAAGTTTAATGAGAGCTATATCAGTCATTGCAAACCAGATCAGGCTCAAAAGATCACCGGATTTATGCTGAATCTGAACGTCATAAGCTACAGATGGCGATAATGAAAACGCAATAGCAAAGGCCAGGAGTCCAACAAATATAAAAGGCGTACGCTTATAGCCCATGATGCTGGTGCTGTCGGACAGGTTTCCGGCCCAGACTTTCACCCCAAATACGGCAAGAAGTTCTTTTAAACTGATTAACCCAAAAACAATTGTGGAAGAAATACCAAGGTCAGAGGTCATGACACGGTTTAAGGTGTCTTCCAAAAAACCAAGCATAATACCAAAGCCCATTTGAAAGAACGCCAGCCGTACCAAATTGAACCGAAATACTAATTTATCCATACCCTTAGAATTCTTGATTTATCTTAAAAGCCGAATAATTTATGATATTCAACCCCCCTTTTCAAAAATTTTACCAAGAAACAAAACTTTACCCATTTTTTTTAGATTTATATACATATACTTTTACATTTAGGAGTAATTTAACATCTTTGGGGTGTTGCATATGATTATTATTTGCGACTGAGAACATACCCATGAAACTTGAAGCAGGTAATACTGACGCAAGGAAAAGATGGAAGCCCACTGTTTTCAGCCTTTCTTATCTTACCTTTTATCTGCCGGCATCTGTTAAAGAGTTTTATTTAAATCCATAGTTTAGTAAAAATATGAGCAACCACACTGAATCGTTCAGCCCAAAAATCAGTCTCCAACCATTTCCGGGCTCCAAGAAATGTTATGTTAGAGGTAAGCACCACAACATCCAGGTCCCGATGCGTGAAATAGAACTCACTGACTCTTATCAACTTGGATCAGCCAAACTTTCATCATTTAAGGTCTATGATACCAGCGGACCTTATACCGACACCAATGCCACGATCAACATATACAATGGTTTACCCAAAATCAGGGTACCGTGGATTGAAAAACGCAATGATACTCAAGAGCTGGATGGATTCAGCTCAAGTTATACCCGGGCGTATGCAAAAAACGCCGGGTCTGATCCTATGACCTTTTCCAATCCTCCAAAACCAAGAAAGGCTAAAATTGGGCATGGCATAACACAGATGGCTTATGCCAAACAAGGCATTGTAACACCCGAAATGGAATATGTGGCCATCAGAGAAAATCAGGAATTAGAAAAGTATATTCAGCAAGCCCCGGCTCATTCGGGTTATACCTACAATCCGGGATTTCCAAAAACGCCTGTAACCGCTGAATTTGTTCGGGATGAAATTGCAGCCGGCCGTGCCATTATCCCTGCAAATATCAACCATCCCGAAGCCGAGCCCATGATAATCGGGCGAAATTTCCTGGTTAAAATCAATGCCAATATCGGCAACTCGGCTGTTCTTTCAAGCATTGAAGAAGAGGTTGAAAAAGCCGTGTGGGCATGTCGCTGGGGCGCCGACACTATCATGGATCTGAGCACCGGTGAACATATCCATCAAACCCGTGAATGGATCGTTCGCAATTCACCTGTACCGGTTGGGACAGTGCCCATATACCAGGCGCTTGAAAAAGTAGAGGGCAATGCCGAAGAACTCACCTGGGAACTCTACCGTGATACACTTATCGAGCAAGCCGAACAGGGCGTGGATTATTTCACCATACATGCCGGTGTGCTTTTACGATATATTCAATTAACGATTGGAAGAACAACCGGCATTGTTTCACGCGGTGGTTCTATTATGGCCAAATGGTGCCTGGCCCACCATGAAGAAAACTTCCTGTACACCCATTTTGAGGATATTTGCGAAATACTTGCGGCTTACGATGTTGGGGTATCTTTGGGCGATGGCCTGCGTCCCGGCAGTATTGCAGATGCCAACGATCAAGCCCAGTTCAGCGAACTGGAAACCCTTGGTGAGCTCACTAAAATTGCCTGGCAGCATAATGTTCAGGTTATGATAGAAGGACCGGGTCATATTCCCATGCAAATGATCAAAGAGAATGTGGATAAAGAACTGCGCGATTGCTACGAAGCACCATTTTATACCCTCGGACCTCTGACCACTGATATTGCTCCGGGTTACGACCATATCACCTCTGCTATCGGGGCTGCCCAGATTGGCTGGTATGGCTGTGCCATGCTTTGCTATGTTACTCCAAAAGAACACCTGGGATTGCCGAATAAAGAAGATGTCCGCGAAGGGGTAATTGCCTATAAAGTGGCCGCCCATGCTGCCGACCTGGCAAAAGGCCAGCCCGGCACTCAATTCAGGGATAACTTGCTTAGCCAGGCGAGGTTTAAATTTAACTGGCAGGATCAGTTCAATCTTTCACTGGATCCTGAAAAAGCCAAAGAATTTCGTGCGCCTCAAATGAAAACCCTTTCTAATGGACAGGTGGAGCATTTCTGCACCATGTGTGGCCCAAAGTTCTGTTCCATGAATATCTCGCAGGATGTCCGGAAAATGGCTGAGTCAAAAACCGATTCGTCTGAGATAGAGAAAGGTCTGAAACAGAAAGCAGAAGAGTTTAAAGAAATGGGTGGCGATTTATATGTAGATATCCAATAATAAAAAACGGATTACAACCTCTGGTTGTAATCCGTTGCCCATTAATTCAGTGCTTGTCTCGGTAAGGTTTAAAATCCGCCTTTCATTGGAGCGCCAGGGCCTCGTTTACCACCGCATCGGGTCATATGTTTAAATTTACGCTCGCCTTTCATAATCGCAAACTGTTTTTTCTGATCATCTTTTAACACTTCGAGTAATGCCAGGTCTTTTTCCTGCTTACGAACCCAGGCTCGCTCCCGTCTTTCTTTTCGATCTGATTTTGTGGCCTCATAATCCTGACGGGCTTTTTCCTGAAACGATTTCAGAATAGCATCAACCTTATCAGTTTGAGCCTGGCTTAACGAGAGTTCTTCTTTTAAGATTGTTACTCTTAAATTCCGACGCGCTTCTTTTACTTCTTCAGAAGGTGGAGACATGAACTTCTCATTCATCCCAAGACCTTTCTGACCTCTAACTTCCTGATTTTGAAATGGTTGAGCTTGTACCTGCATAGACATAAAAAACAGCGACACCAACGCCAAAATAGCAGAAAACTTTTTCATAATGTACCAATTTTTAAAAGTTAAGATTTTAAATAAAAGATGATTATTCCAATCATCTGTAAGCTCTGACAAATCAGGTTGGCTGTTGGTTTAATCGTAAACAAAAAAAAAAGCTATTGTTTTTCAGGCAATAGCTTTTTAAAAAAGTAATGTATGTGGCGCTGGATTTAGAAGCTGGTGAGGATTTTGACAAACTCTTCAGCTTTAAGGCTGGCACCGCCAATAAGCCCGCCATCAATATTTTCCATGGAGAACAATTCCCTGGCATTCGCGCTTTTTACACTGCCACCGTACTGAATGCGAACGGCCTGAGCAATGTCTTGGGAGTACATCGATTGAATCAGGTTACGAATAAACGCATGCACGTCTTCGGCTTGCTGAGGTGAAGCGGTTTTACCAGTTCCGATCGCCCAAACCGGCTCGTAGGCAATAACAATTCGTGCCATGTCTGAATCTGAAACACCTTCCAGACCACCTTTAACCTGTCTTTCAATTACCTGGTTAGTGATCTCTTCTTCACGTTCCTGAAGCGTTTCACCAACACACAAGATCACATGCAACCCTTCAGAAAGGACTTTTTTAACTTTCTTATTAACCACCTCATCGGTTTCATTAAAAAACTGGCGGCGTTCGGAATGGCCTAAAATCACACAATTCACACCGGCTTCTTTAAGCATGGAAGCTGAAATTTCGCCGGTATAGGCACCATCATCTTCAAAATGGCAGTTTTGAGCGCAGAGAAGTATGTCCGTCTGACCTATCGCCTCTTTAACAGGCATAAGTGATAGACTGGTTGGTGCAATACCTGCCTGAGTGATTAAGTTTTGAGATGAAAGTAAGGTTTGAAGTTCCTGAGCAAGCTCAGTGGCAGCTTGTGGAGATTTATTCATCTTCCAGTTGCCAACTACAATGGGTTGTCTCATAAATTGTTTATTGGGTTTTTAATACTCGGTAACTCGGTCTAAATACAATTTTTCAATTTCATCAAACGCTAAATTATGAATCTTAAATCGTGTGTCCTGCAGGGCGAGGCCTGAGTCTGAAACCGTTTTTACATACCCGTGCCATACCCGTGCCGACTTCATCAATACATTAACTTCTTCACCTTCCAATCCATTGTAGCTTGAAATTTTATCCGCGCTCAATATTACTTGACGTTTTCCCATGATTGAATTTTAAAACTAAGGTTGATTAAACTTTAATTTCCAGTATTTCATAACAAAGTTCCCCTTTCGGAACCACTATATCAACAACATCACCAACAGTTTTGCCCAGCAAAGCTTTACCGATCGGTGATTTTACCGAGATTTTTCCTTGTTCAAGATCGGCTTCTTCTGAGGATACCAATTTATATTCCAGCTTTTTGTTTTTATCCAGATCTTTCAACGATACTGTTGTTAAAATATACACTTTATCGGTCTTAATATCTTTTTCATCTAAAATGCGTGCCGTAGAAAGCATTCGCTCCAGGTTCCCAATCCGGCCTTCTACTTTGGCCTGTTCTTCCCGTGCAGCTTCATACTCGGCGTTTTCACTTAAATCACCATGAGCTCTGGCTTCAGCTATCTTTTCAAGAACCTGATGGCGAACATTATTCTTGAGATCATCCAATTCAACTTTCAGCTTATTATATCCATCTTTCGTTAAATAGGTAGTGTCTGACATAGGACTATGGTTTAAATTATCATTAAATCTATTGGTCACTTCAGAAAAAAAATGACAAAAATAAAAGTCAGCCCCGCTAAGGGCTGACTCTTTTAGCATAAACTAATGTAATACCTTTTTTTCAATACATCAAAACCAATTATTCATGCCTGTTCTCAGGGTATTATTTTAAAAGTCTTTAATGTAACCGGAATCACGCAAAGAAGTGTTTTGAGAAAGTGCGGCATTGAATTTGTGAGAATAAATGTTAAAATAGATAACTTGGTTGGTAATTGTTGTAAGGCAATTCTTTTACCCTGAGTTATAAATAATCATAATTACATTAAGTAAAACAATAGGTCATGCTTGATAAATACTCAAGTAGAATACAATCCTTTACCAACGATATTGAAAAAGTTGATTACTTAATTTCAAGTTCTAATGAAGTTAAGCAAGAGGATATCAAGTATGCGTTTGCTTTAAGCCAGGAAGCTGAACGCCTGGCTCGCTCATGCAATTACCAAAAAGGCCTGGCCGATAGTTTATATGAACAGGGTAAATTGTACTACTTGGAGTTCGATTACGAGCTGGCACTTATCAACCTTATAGAAGCTCTCCGGCTTTATCAGGAAATTGATGATAAACCTGCCGGTTTACTTGCCCTTGATAACATTGGAAATATTTACTTCGATCTGACAGGATACGATTACGCCCTTCGGAATTATCTTGAAAGCCTCAAGATCCGCGAAGAACTTAATGATGAAGCTGGCAAAGTCACTTCACTGAACAATATTGCCAAAGTCTATGAAAAACTAGGCTACTTCGACCAAGCCCTTAGTTATTATTTAAAAAGCCTCATCATCAACGAGCACCTCCACGATCAGATTGGCCAGATCCATTCATTGGTTTCAATAGGACGCATTTATGAACTCCTTAAGGATTATGAACACGGCATAACCTACTATGAACGTGCTTCCGAAGCGGCTAAAAAAACATCCGACTCAGCCTTAATTGCAGATATTTTAACCCGTATCGGTGAAGCCTACAACATGCTGAGCCAGTATGAAATAGCTCTGGATTACCATGAAAAAAGTTTGTCTTTACGCATTGATGCTCAAGATCGTCCGGGTGAAGCCATCTCGTTGAATCATATCGGGAAAATTCATGAAAGCCTGGATAATTACCTGCGGGCATTAACTTTTTATTTCAAAAGCTGGCAGCTTTTCGAAAATCAAAAAGATAAACCCGGTGAAGCCAGAACACTTTTAGGTATCGGTAATATGTTCATTAAACGCCAGGAAGGCTATAAAGCGCCGAAATACCTTTTTAAAGTGCTGTCAATTGCTGAAAGCCTAAAGTCTAACGATATGATCAACCAGACTTATAAGGCACTTTCTCTTTCCTACAAACAAATGTCTGAATTTGAAAATGCTCTGAACTACCATGAAAAATTTCATGAATATGAGAAGAGATACCTGAATGATCAGGCCAAAGAGAAAGCCAAAAGCCTTGTAATCCAGTTTGAGGTTGAAAAAACTCAAAAAGAAGCTGAAATCTACCAACTGAAAAATGTTGAACTGGAAAAAGCTAAGGAAGAGTTACAGGTAATGAACCAATCGCTTGCTGAAGCCAACGAGGTAAAAACAAATCTTGTAGAAGAATTGGACAAACTCTCCCGCGAAGATGCCCTGACTAAATTGTTCAACCGCCGCCATTTCGACCAGAAATTTTCCGAAGAAATTATACGTTGTCAACGCTACAAACACCCCTTACCTGTGGCAATATCAGATATCGACCTTTTCAAAAATATTAACGATACCTATTCTCATCAAATTGGCGATCAGGTCCTGATCGAAATTGCCAAAATATTTAAAAGCACCACTCGTAAATCTGATGTGGTTGCCAGATACGGTGGCGAGGAGTTTGTAATGCTATTTCCCGAAACCAGCTATAAGAATGCCGTGGTTGTATGCAATAAAATCCGTAAAACAATAGAAGAGCATAACTGGGAAAAAATTGCGAAAGGGCTTAAAGTTACCATCAGTATGGGTATGTGTGAAATGAATGATGATCATCTGGATCCGGAAGAGATCATGAAAATTGCAGATGAAAATCTCTACAAAGCCAAAGAAAACGGCAGAAATCAGGTTGTGACTTAACGCATCTGACTCCTTTCACCCAAACACTCATGGCATAAAAACACCATGTGCAAAACACGCCTTAAAGTCTTGATCGTTGAAAATACCCCTGAGCGCCAAACAACCTTAAAGTCCTTATTCAAAGATCACGCCTGGGTGCTGGTAAATACAGCAAGAAGAGCTAAAACTTTGTTAGATGTCTATGATTTTGATTTGATTTTGCTGGATTTCGATCTCGATGGTCCGGATACCGTAGAAGACATTGCCAGGCATATCATAGACTCCCGAAATGCCGGGTCGAAGGTTTGGATCCATTCCATGAATGCCCAGGGCACTGAGAAAATCAAACATTTCCTGTCTGCCGCCACAGCTGTTCCCTACTCAAAAATTACACGCGACAACCTCACGTTTAAACAACTGAAAGCAGAGTTAGAAAACGGTGTAAGTGTTGATTGGGCATGCGTGTTTCGTAGAAAACATTAAAAGGTGGCTTTACATGCTGATCATGTCCATAAAAACTTCCGGATCTTGATCAGCCGAATAAGCATTTGTGTGTCTTTTTCATACTGACCTTCTGAACAAACCGGATCAAGCTCATTGTTTTGCTGGGCTTTTGCCCTTTTTTTCCACCATACGTAAAGCTCATCAATTTCCTTTTTGGCATCGCGGTAGGATTTGTTATGATCCCAATCTGTAAAATCCAGCAGTTTTTCCTTTTCGATGCAGTCACACAATAATTGAAAACAGGCATGGAGCAACACCTGATCCTTATCAGACCAATCATTATCCAGTGTCTTTATTTTAAGCACATTACCCGGCTTCATCTGAGCTTATTAATGTTTCCATGTAAACTTTTTAAAGATCAGGACCACATGGAATACCATAAGACATGCAGCTATAATCAGCAGGAATATGTCAATTGCAGCCAGCGACCCGATATATACCGTAAATATCACCCAAACGGCTAAAGCCAGGATGATTGTGGTAATAACTTCAACAGGCATGGATTTCATTTTTTCCTCCTGTTCAGGGCTATGTAGTTATCTGAGTATGTTAATAAACAAAATAAAAAATGCCTTATAGCGGTGACCGGTAGTGATCTCCGCTATACTTTTATCATACTTGTATTCAGAGGCCAATGTTCTGCTCTTGTTAAACTAACACTCTACCTTGTCACTTTTTTTTGTTCTTTTTGCTTCGTTTGGTTGTTTTTTTAGCATGAGAGATAAGCGGGGATTTCCCTTTTTCCTGAAAACATTCAATCACTTCTTCGGCTTTTTCAAACGGTACGGTAACAAAAGAAAATGAATCCAAAATTTGAATATCGCTTAACTGCCGCGATTTTAGAGATACGCGATCCTGAATGAGTTCCACCAATTTTCTGGCATTGATCTTGTCTTTTTTACCCAATGCAACAAACAAACGGGTTTTGCCTTCCTGATCGATCGGATTTCTGGATGATCCGAATTCTTTAATATCCCCATACGCCGATGAACTGAGTTCTTCATCATAACAATAATTCAGTACGCGGGCCAAAACTTCCAGTGGTTCCTGATCGCCAAGCAAGCTTGTTGCCCAGGTGTAGTATTTTGGATCGATAGTTTCATCCATTGCAGACAGCACATCATCGGTGATCTTTTTCTTTTTGGCTTTAATAATGTCGGTTACTTTTGGTACAGAGGATTTTTTAATATCTGTTTTAGCAATTCGCTGAATGAACATCAACCGGCTGTACTCACTTGGTGTAATAAACGTGATGGCTGTTCCCTGCTTGCCTGCCCGGCCGGTTCGTCCTATACGATGCACGTAGGATTCGGGATCATTAGGCAACGCATAGTTGATCACATGGGTAAGATTATTCACATCAATGCCACGGGCTGCCACATCGGTTGCCACCAGTATGTTTATGCGTTGTTTTTTGAATTTCTCCAGAGTGCGTTCGCGCTGAGATTGGGAAATATCACCATGAATGCCCTCTGCATCGTAGCCTCTATCGAGTAAATGAGAGACCACTTCATCGACATCATTCTTGGTACGGCAAAAAACCAGCCCATAGAAATTCTCCTCGATATCGACAATCCGGCATAGCGCCTCAAATTTATCAGACCCTTTCACTTCAAAATAGATCTGCTCTGTCAGATTTGCAGTTAATTGCTCGTGCTTTGCGTTCAGTTGCTTGTAACTCGGCATGTATTTATTGGCCAGTTCTTTAATTCTGGCCGGCATGGTAGCTGAAAAAAGCAGGGTTCGTTTATCAGGATTGGTATGCCTGAATATTTCTTCCATATCTTCAGCAAAACCCATGTTTAGCATCTCGTCGGCTTCGTCAAGTATCAGGTGCTCAATATCAGAGAGGTTGAGGGTTTTTCGTTTCAGATGGTCGATAATTCGTCCCGGAGTACCTACTACCACATGAACCCCTTTTTTCAAACGACGGAATTGTTCATCGATGGACTGACCCCCGTAAATAGGATAAATCTTCAGGTTTTTTTCACCTTTCAACGAGTTGATCTCTTCGGATACCTGTATGGCCAGCTCACGGGTAGGGACTAAAATTAAGGTTTGAACCGATTTTTGCTGATCATCAACCAGATCAATAAGCGGCAGACCAAAAGCAGCGGTTTTACCGGTACCGGTTTGAGCTTGCGCAATGATGTTGGTATCATTTTGCAGCATAATGGGTATTGTCAGGGCCTGTATGGCGGTTGGTTCTTCGAAGCCTTTGCTGTTAATGGCTTGTATAACCTGATCGGAAAGTCCTAGTTCGGCAAAACCAAGTAATGATTTTTGTACGTACATGTTAAATTCTGTTCAATGGATTGGATAATAAATGCGTGAAGTAGTGCTTCGGATTGTCGTGTGCTTATGGCGTTGGAACCGCCGTTGGATTTCCTGTAGCTTATAGAGGCTGAAAGAAAAAATAGGCCGGTACAGTCTGAAACTCTAGACCACTAAGATAAACGTGCGCTGTGTAGCGATCGTAAAGTGAGCAATATACAAAATTTCAGTCATCTTTGAGTGATATATTTTATAATTTCTTTGATTGACAGAAAATAAAAAGGGCCACAAAAACTGTGGCCCTCAGGTGTTTTACTTGATAAATGCTACAAACATTTTACTGCCCCTTCGTTCAATCAGGAACAGGATATTTTCACCTTCCTCTAATTTGTTAAGATCGGACTTGAAATCTGCAATTGATGTGACATCTTGTTTATTCAACTGCAAAATCAGATCACCTGTTCTCAAACCATTCCTGTAAGCATTACTGGAAGGGTCAATTTTAACTATTATCAACCCGGATGTGCTTTTAAGATTAAACTGCTGGGCATAAGATGCGTTATTATTAGCCACACTGAACCCAAAGACTTCTTCAATTTTTGTTGAAGTAGGTCCGGCAAGTTTTTCATCGGCTGGTAATTCTCCCAATTTGATTCGGATCGTTTTTTGCATGCCCTCGCGAATTACCTGCAAAGTAACCGTTGTATTTGGCTGTGTTGATGCAATATTATTTCTAAGTTCAACCGTGTTTTTAACTTTCTGACCATTCAGCTTTATGATCACATCACCGGTTTTTAAACCGGCTTTTTCAGCCGGGCTGCCTTCAACTACCGATCCGACAATCGTGCCATCGGTGGAATTTAAGTTCATACCCTCGGCCATACTTTCGTTGATATCCTGAATGGTTACACCAAGCCAACCACGGGTAACTTTTCCATATTTTATGAGGGAATTCATAACCTGTTTAGCCATGTTGGACGGCACTGCAAATCCGATGCCCTGAAAACCGCCGGTACGGCTGGCTATGGCTGTGTTAATACCAATAAGTTTGCCCTCGATATCTACGAGTGGTCCACCGGAGTTACCGGGATTTATTGCGGCATCTGTCTGGATAAAATCTTCGTAATCGGCAAGGCCTAAATTTGAGCGACCTTTGGCACTCACAATTCCGTGAGTTACGGTCTGCTCAAGATTATCACCAAGCGGACTTCCAATTGCAATCACCCACTCCCCTACACGTATTCCATCACTGTTGCCAAATGAAAGCGGGCGTAATTTGGAATCATCAATTTTAATAACAGCAATATCTGTTTTGGCATCCGCGCCTACAACTTTAGCTTCCAGCCGACGGTCATCGAAAGTCCTCACAAATATTTTATCTGCTTTATCAATAACATGGTTATTTGTTAAAATGTAACCTTCGTCAGATACCACAACGCCTGATCCCAATCCCTGGCGAATATCCTTTCGGGTTTCAGGCTGCTTTTGATTTTCGGGTTGATTGAAAAAATCTTTAAAACCAAAAAAATCGAATGGATTTACTACCCTGCGCTCAATGGTTTTTTCAGTAAAGACGGTCACCACTGAAGGCCGGGTTTGCTCAGCAAGGCTTACAAAAGCATTATTGAGATCCTGGAGTGACTTAAGTTGTGCCGGTGGTTGGGCATTCTGATTATTTTGAGAACTATGAGAATTCTCGGCATTGGATGATTTTGGCTGCAAGGTGATCTGAACATCAGAAAAGAGCATTACGCCCACCAACATACCTGTGAGGATTGCAAAAAACAGTGAAAACTTTGTTTTACCAGACATAATCTTGTTATGAATTGTTAGAGAAAAAATTTGGTGTGTCGAACACATAGAACTAAGAATGAATAGTCCTTACGAAAACTATGTTTCGTGGTTTCATCACGTTTGAACCAAAGCATCGATCGTTCGCAGCCCGGCACGCATTTTTTTCATGGTTTCTTCATACTCAAACTCCGGCTGAGAATCAGCTACAATCCCTCCTGCCGCCTGGAAATAAATGTGTCCCTGGTGAGCCACCATGGTGCGTATGGCAATAGCTGTTGTCTGGTGGCCATCAAACCCAAAATAGCCGACTGCCCCGCCATAGAGTCCGCGTTTTTCTTCTTCAAACTCGCTGATGATCTCCATGGCCCTGATTTTTGGCGCACCTGTTAATGTGCCGGCAGGGAAATTTGCCCAGAATGCCTCAAACTCCGAATACTTATCTTGCAATATGCCACGAACGTTGCTCACAATGTGCATAACATGTGAGTAGCGTTCAATGATCATCATTTCGTTGGTTTCAACCGTGCCCACTTTTGCTATGCGTCCAACATCATTTCGGCTTAAATCAATCAGCATCAGGTGCTCGGCACGCTCTTTTTCGTCGCTGAGCAACTCGCGGGCAATTGCTTCATCCTCTTCAATGGTCTCTCCCCGATGCCGGGTTCCGGCAATAGGCCGGGTATCGACCACACGCTCTCCTTCGGCGTTTTTTTCAACCTTTACCAGTAATTCGGGTGAAGAGCCAATTATCTGGGTGTTGTCCAGTTCGAAATAAAACAGGTAAGGAGAAGGATTGATGGTTCTCAGTACCCGGTAGACATCGAACGGACGGGTATTTAGTTTTCGCTTTAATCGCTGGGAGATCTGGACCTGGAAGATATCTCCGGCTTTAATATACTCTTTGGCACGTACCACTTTTTCCAGGTAATCTTCTTTACGTGTGTTGGACTCAATTGGCTCAGGTTTTTCAGGCACAAGCTGAATTTTGTCCTGAGGTAGCGGAGATAATATTTTAGCTTTTAGCTCTCGGATCTTTTGCCGGGCTGTTTTTTTGCCTGCTTCATCCAGATAATTTGAGATGATAAATAATTTACGCTTGATGTTATCGAAAGCGATCAGGGTATCATAAAACATCAAATAGACATCTGGCAGGCCGGCAGGATCGGGTTTTCTGGCTCTGGGGATCTCTTCGACAAAATGCATGGCATCGTAGCCGATAAACCCAAAAGCACCCGAATGCAACATTTGGGAATCTGAGTTCGAGTGATCGTTTTTATTGGTGATCAACTGAAAACTTTTTTCTATGGCAGCCCGAACGGAAGTTTCTTGTTCAATTATTTTTTTTAAATTAGCGTAACGTTCGTTTAAGATTTCAAATTGAATTGTTCCATCAATAGTTGCTTTCAAAATAGCAAAGGGGTCTTGAGCTATATATGAATACCTTGCCATTCTTTCTTCACCTTCAACCGACTCAAGTAAGCAAGAAAACTTGGACTGACATTTTAAATACACCGACACAGGCGTTTCTGTATCGGCTATAAGTTCCTCCTGAAGTGATTGAAATTCCACAACTGGTTCTGTTTCGGACTTCTGGGTGCGATCGTTACGACTCTCCATGTGTAAGGTTTTTTATGAATTCATTGATTTGGTTACGGGTAGAAAATAACAAATGACAAGTACAATTTGATGAAACCAGATAAACAAACCTACAAAGAAAGCCCTATTGTTCGCTGGGTTATTTTTATCCTCTTTCTTGTGCTGGTTGCCCTGATGTTTCCCCGTAAACAACTCTCGCAGTTAAATGTTGATGTTGGGGCCACCTGGTTGCAGCCCGATTTAATTGCCCCTTTCACCTTTCCGATATATAAAGATCCGCAAATATACCAGGCACAAAAAGATCAGGCCCGGCAGCGTGTTTTGCCCGTTTTCAGGAGAACGTCAAACACATTCAGTAAAGATCGTTTTCAACAACACATCGACTCTGTGGCCTCGAACCTGTTGAGTCAAAGCCAGAGCAATACCAATAAGGCAAACCCATCCGAATTAAGATCCGATCAAGGTCCCGAAAGCCTGATTTTAAAAGAGGCTTACAGCCGTTGGCTTTCTTCCAGATCACCCCAAACCTTGTTTTCTACGCTGCGTGTTGTGTTACCAGACGAAATTAAAGCGATAAAATCTGATGGTATTTTAAACCAAAGTAAGCGGGGTTTAAATGCTGCCCGCCTGGTGATCCGCTCTAAAAACGACCGGCAAGAAGAAGTCTTTAATGTTGCAGCATTCCGCGATTCCATTGAAGCAGTTCTTACTTTAAAAGAACTTCTGAAATCAAACCGTAAAGGTATTGGTTCACTTACCGGCGACACCCTGCAATTGGCCCTGGATCTGGCCGGACCATTTTTAAACCCTAACATTCTTTACGATCAATCAGAAACCCAATTGGCTGTAGAAAGAGCCGAAAAAGATGTCCCGATTGCCGATGGTCTGGTTCGCCAAAATGAGATTATTATCGCCAAAGGAGAGACCATTACCCCGCTGAACAAACGCATGCTCGGCTCCTATCTTAAAACAAAGACCGAGCGCGAAGCCAGAACCGGTGAACTTAAAATTTACCTGGGTAAATTGTTTATTGTTGTCATTATAACCGCTTTATTTATCATCTATCTTTACTTTTTCAGGCCGAAAGTCTATTTCAACAATACACTGCTCTTATTGATCTTTCTGATTTTTTTAATGGAACTTGCCGTAACCTGGCAGGCCATGCAATACGAATGGATATCGGTCTATATTGTACCTGTTGGCATTGCTGCAATTTTATTTACCACCCTTTTTGATTCGCGGGTTGGTTTTTTTGGTACCATTACCATTGCCTTGCTGGCTGCTATGATTCTCGGGAATGATTTCCAATTTGCAGTAGTGAGTATGTTTGCCGGAGGCCTTGCCGTGTTTAGTATTCGCGATATCAAACACCGGATCCAGATCTTTGTAACAGTACTTCTTATCTTTTTGGGGTATATCCTGTCTCTGACAGCATTTAGTTTTTCGCGACTGGGGCCAATGGATGTGCTTTTAAACGACATCTTTTTTGCCCTGGTTAATTCGCTGCTCTGTTTCTTAATCTATCCATTTATACTGCTTATTGAACGCTTTTTCGGATTAACAACCGACTTAACCCTTCTGGAGCTCTCAGATGTCAACCACCCCTTACTGAGGGAAATGGGCCTGAATGCACCCGGAACATTTCATCATACCATGATGGTGAGTGTGCTTTCTGAGCGCGCCGCCGGTGAGATCCATGCCAACCAATTGCTATGCCGGGTCGGCGCCTATTTTCATGATATTGGAAAAACCCCTAACCCGGAGTTTTTCACTGAAAATCAATCCGGGAATAATCCACACGATAACCTTTCACCAGAAAACAGTGCCAAGATTATTATTTCACATATTATTGATGGCCGGTCTATCGGCAAAAAGCATCATCTCCCGCAAAAAGTCCTTGATTTTATTCCTGAGCATCATGGCACATCGGTCATTGACTTTTTTTATCAAAAGGCCTTAAAACTCTATCCGGAAGAAACTATAAATATATCTTTGTATCAGTATCCCGGGCCAAATCCCCATTCTAAAGAAACAGCCATTGTAATGCTGGCTGATAGCGTGGAAGCGTCTGTTCGGTCTTTGAGCGATCATACCGAAGAAGCAATATCATCGATTGTGGAAACCATTATCAGAAAGCGCTACGATGAAGATCAATTCTCCAATTGCCCGATTACGTTTGATGAAATCAACATCATTAAAAAAAGCTTTATTAAAACGATCATGGCCGCTCACCACAAACGAATCAAATATCCGGGGCAAACGTTGTAAGCTATGATGAAAGGAAACCAAAATCCGTTGGCCTTAAACACTATCATGAAATGGTGTTTTGCGTTTTTGGTCTCTCCCGGCTCCATGTTTTTCTGGACTTATCTTTTCATCTACTTTGGCATGAATGCTTACTTAAACCAGCACGAGATCAAGCTCTCCAATACATCTCAAAAACTTAAGGCTTTGGATTCACAGCTAACTATTTCGGGCTTTTCAACTGATTTCTGGCTCAGCCATATCAGTGCAAAAGAAGTTTTGTGGCGTGTCGTTCAAAACGATACTCTCCGGGTTGAACTTTATTCACCCGAGATTATTTTAGAATCAGTTGATTGGGGTCGATTGGCCCATCAGCATCATTCTTCATTAAAAACACCAGCTGCTTATGAGATACCTTTTTCCGGCATCTCATCTTCATACCTGGAATTGAGTTGGCAATCCCCAACCCAAGAAAACTATGAACTTTTATGCCAAAATTTACAATGGGCATGGCCAGCTTCTCTTTCTTCACTAAACTCAAGTTTAGATCCAGAGTTTAGAATCGGGATGCGTTCAGAGATACCAAAACCCGGGACACCGTATTTTAAAATATCAGGTTATGTAGCTACATCCGGTCAAGAGAACACAGTGATGACGAAAGGACAAATCACACATATCTCTCCGGGTGATCAGGGCTCAGAAACTCATGAACAGTTTTTTTCATACAAGCTTCATTTATCTAAAAAAGAAACTTTTGAAAAGATATTGGATGAATATGAAACCCTGTGTATGTCTTTGCGTTTAGCTGATAAAGAATTCAAGGGATCTACGCCATCTGTGTTTATATCTGCTGATGATCATCACACATTTTACACTTATTACCTGACTTGTTTCATTCATGTTTTGAATAATATTGGCCGTGATCCTTCAGAAATGAAACAAACCCTGATTGACTAGTGTAATTAAAACAGTTAATCTTTAAATGCCATTACATGAAGAAGTATCCAACTCTAATAATACTGCAAACCATATTATTTAGTGCCTTTGTCTCGCTTGATATCTATGCACAGGTTGTCAAGCATGCTGAGCCTATTACATATGAAGAAGGTATTCGGGCTAATATTGAGGTGGGTTCTCTTCATCTGAACCTGAAAGCCCACCAAGCACCGCAAATTTACCAGTATTATTCCCCGGCCAATCAGCCTCTGAAACTTCAGTCCAGCTATAAGATACGTGGCAACAAGGGACATCTTAATGTGCATACACATCAACAACGAAAAGCTTCTCGTCAAAAGATGGTGGGTTGGGAGCTTTTTGGCAACCCAAGTAAAAAAGAGTCGAGTATCGCTCCGTTAAATCTCAGTCTCACCGACTCTCTGCCCCTGGACTTAAAAATATCTGTGGGTTCTTCAGCATCGGAGTTTGATCTGACGGATTTAAAACTTCGGAACCTCCATATGAACATCGGTGCATGCAATGCCAGGGTGTTTTTCTCAAGGAAAAATCCTGAAAAGATGAGACATATGCATGTCTCTACAGGAGCTTCTCAAGTTGTGCTTGCAGGGTTGGGATACGCTAATTTTGATCGTTTCTCATTTAATGGAGGTGTAACCGATGTAACGATTGATTTTGATGGAGAAATTGAGCAAGAGGCAAAAATTAATATCACAATAGATGCCGGAAGTATGAAAATTATAATCCCGAAGAATGTAGGTGTGAAACTTCATCAAGATCGTCACTTCTTTTCCAATGTCACAATCCCCGAAGATTTTAATAAATCCGATGGCTATTATTATAGTAACAATTATGGAAAAACACCCGGCACACTGCTGATGTATCTGAAAAGTGGAGCCGGATCAGTAGATATATCCTGGAAATAATGATTATTGAATAATCCGTTCTAAAAACCAGGTATCCCCTGCACTCATAGACAATTTAATCCTGAAAATATCTTCCTGGATCAATCCAAAATCGGTGGTTCCTTTGCGGGCATATTCCATAGCGATATCCACCATTGAATTTCCGTCTGCAAGAGGTATTCCTATGCCAAAGGTGAGACCATATTCATTGATAGACTGATCCTGAAGTTCAATATTATGGTTCAGTACGTAGGCCCCAACCCTGTAAGTCAGTTTTTTAAAGATGCTGCTTCTACGCTCGTAGGCCTGAGCGTATTGCACTCCACCGCCAATACGAAGGGCATCTTTACTGTATGAGGTAGGATCGTTAAAAAGGACAAGGTCGGACCAGGATTGGCTTTGTACATCCAGTGCTACCAAGAGCTTTTTATTGGGTTCATAGGCTAAACCAAGTCCGAATCGACTGGGAATCAAAAGGTCGTTTCCTTCAGAAGTAGAAATCGTATCTGTACCCGATGTGGTTGATGATATCAAAATTTCGCGATCAGCATTCAGTGTACTTTTTGCAGAGTAATATCCCCCAATATGAAACTGATCGTTTTTTGCAAAAATCCCTACGGGGCTGCTGTAGCTTAGACCAAGTCTGTAGTTACTGCCATTAAGATTATCGCGTTCGTATTTTTCACCGCTATCAAAAGAAATATCAGAATATTCTGTAAGAACCGTTTTTTCAAAGGTGCCAAAAATAAAATTATAAGACGCCCCGATGTATACAGAACCAATATTTGGTTTATTAATAAGCTGATAACCAATGGCTAAAGGGATGGTTGATAAACCACCGGTGCCTTCAAACTGGGAGTCGTAGGTGATTTGATCACCGTCTGGAATGTCGATCAGGCCGGTTTCAGTTTGATCGTACTTAAGAACTGAATACGGCAATAACCCAACCGAAAGCACAAACTTGTTGATAGGTACTGCAAAAGCGGTGCCATTAAAGTTTCCATCAACCTGCATAGCCGATCCGGCACTACTTTCCAATGCATGTGATGAAAACGATACCTGCCCCATGATACGCGTTTGATCAATCACGCCCAACAAAGCCGGGTTTTGCAGGTTGATGTACCGTTTACTTCCTGCTGCTAATCCGGCCCCACCCATACCAACAGCTTGTGGAGAAACGATGTATTGAACATCTCCAACGCCAAATCGTGAATAGAGAGAGCCGCCTGCCGCCATCAATGGTTCGGCCAGAAATAGTAACCCAATAAAAAGTTGTAAAATATGCTTAAACAAAACGTGTGCTGATTTATGGTTATTCAATTAGCATACCCGGTCTGTCCCATCGAATAGATGCTACTTTATCGAATATATTAAGCAGTCCAATATTTGGATCCCAGGACCAGAAAATGATCAAAGCTGAGCCAACCACATGCGAAGCTGGCAAAAATCCCCAATAACGGCTGTCGAGGCTGTTGTCCCGATTATCACCCATCATAAAATAGTAATCCTGCTTAACAGTATAAATTTTACTGACAGCCCCATCAATAGCTACCGTATTTCCCATCAATGTAGCCTCATGGCCCTCATAGTAAAAAATATCACGGTATAAGTTGAAATTCTTACGGTTTAACTCAATAGTCTCACCTTCTTTTGGAATTGTAATCGGGCCGTACTGATCGCGGTTAAAACGTGAATATCTTGGGAAAATATTTATGTCGGGCTGACCCTTTGGCTTGGCTCCCGAGAGATACTTTCCATCCGGAGGCAAAGGCTGAAGTGTTTCATTTACATAGACTTCTTTATTCCTGAGCTCAAAGACATCACCCGGACCGGCTACACAACGTTTGATGTAGTTGACATCTTCTTCCTTTGGAAATTTAAACACAACAATATCACCGACTTGCACATCCTTATATTTTGGCAAACGCCAATCAGTAAAAGGAACCATGGCGCCATAAATAAATTTATTGACAAACAAGAAATCCCCGGCCAGCAAAGTATCTTCCATCGATCCCGTTGGAATCCTGTAGGCTTCAATAATAAAAGTTCGAATAATAGTGGCTGCAATAGCTGCATAGATCAAGGCTTCAAACCACTCCCGGCTTGAGCTATGGGTGCGTTTGGAAGTATTTTTGTCTTTATTGAGCGTTGGTTTTCTATCCGTCATTCTTAGGTTTTAATCACCGATATGGTTAAGATTTTTAAAGGTATTTACATTAATCTGCCACCCAAAAAAAGGGCGGTTTGCATGGCACAGACCTGATTTAATCATCTACACTGAGTACGGCTAAAAAGGCTTCCTGCGGGACTTCCACCCGGCCAACCTGTTTCATGCGTTTTTTACCTTCTTTTTGCTTTTCAATCAATTTTCGTTTTCTGGAGATATCGCCACCATAACATTTCGCAAGCACGTTTTTCCGAAGGGCGCTGATACTTTCCCTTGCAATAATCCGGTTTCCGATTGCTGCCTGAATGGCAATATCATACATTTGCTTCGGGATGATCTCTTTGAGTTTCTGACAGAGTTTTCGTCCCCAGAGATAGGCTTTTGATTTATGTACGATCGTTGATAAGGCATCGACCTGCTCACCGTTCAGCAGCACATCCAACTTGGCCAGATCAGACTCCCTGTACCCGCAGTATTCATAATCCATGGAGGCATAGCCTTTGGAAACAGACTTTAATTTATCGTGGAAGTCAAAAATGATCTCGGATAACGGGAACTCAAAATGCAGACTCGCCCGACTTGTATCCAGGTATTTGGTATCCTTATACTCGCCCCGCCGTTCCATACCAAGTTTCATGATGTTGCCAATATACTCGGTTGTGGTAATGATCTGCATGGAAATGTAAGGTTCTTCGATATAAGCCACCACGGTTTGATCGGGCATTTTAGAAGGATTATCAACCAACATTTCTTCGGCATTGGTTTTGGTTATCCGGTATTCCACATTAGGCACCGTTGTTATAATACTTATCTGATACTCGCGTTCCAGGCGCTCCTGGATAATTTCCATATGCAACAGGCCTAAAAACCCGCAACGGAATCCGAAACCCAGGGCCGCTGAAGTTTCCGGTGTAAAAACCAGCGAAGCATCGTTAAGTGATAACCGATCCAGGGAATCGCGTAAATCTTCAAAGTCGTCGGAATTTACCGGAAATACCCCGCTATACACCATGGGTTTTACATCCTGATAACCCGGTAATGGTTCCGTACATGGGTTTTCAGCAGAGGTAACCGTGTCGCCGACTTTGGCGTCTTTCACATCTTTGATGGAGCAGATCAAATACCCCACACTTCCGGCCTCCAGGGTTTTCTGAGGTATTTTTTTTAGACTTAGCGTACCGATCTCTTCAGCCACAAATACCTTGTTATTGGCCAGAAACTTTACTTTGCTGCCCTTTTTCAGAACGCCTTCCACAATTCTGATGTAAGCTACTGCGCCACGATAGGTATCAAACACAGAGTCGAAGATAAGCGCACGCAATGGCTTCTGGGTTTCAACTTTAGGTTCCGGAATACGCTCTACCACGGCTTCCAGAAGTTCATCAATTCCAATGCCGCTTTTAGCAGACACATGAACAATCTCTTCTTTTTTGGAACCTATAAGCTCAATGATCTGTGAGGAAACTTTCTCAATATCGGCTGAAGGCAGATCTATTTTATTTATGACCGGAATAATTTCCAAACCGGCCTCGATGGCCAGATAAAGATTGGCAATGGTTTGGGCTTCTACGCCTTGCGAAGCATCCACCACCAGCAGGGCACCTTCGCAGGCAGCCAGTGAGCGAGAAACTTCGTAACTAAAATCGACGTGGCCCGGCGTATCAATCAGGTTCAACTGGTAGGTCTGGCCTGTATGGGTCTGGTAATTCATTTGAATGGCATGGCTCTTAATCGTGATTCCACGCTCACGTTCCAGGTCCATATCATCCAGAACCTGATCCATCATCTCACGATGTTCAACGGTTTTGGTTACTTCTAAAAGCCGGTCTGCGAGGGTAGATTTCCCATGATCAATATGGGCAATGATGCAAAAATTCCTGATATGAACTTTATCGTTTGTCTGAGCCATAAATGGATGTGCGATGTAACTTAAAACTGCAAAGCGTTAAATATAACAAAAAGAATGGAATATTGGCCGGCGATTAATCAAATCGTTCATTTCCATGCAATCGGTAACCCCTTAGAAAATCTGAGGCCTGGAGACGCTTTTTTCCTTCCATTTGTAGGGAATAGACTTCTATAGCCCCGTTCAGGCAGGCCACCTTCAATCGTCCGTTTTCGACAAGCCAGGTCCCCGGGGAGATGTCCGAGGCCGGTTCATCGGATACACTGGCTTTAAACAGTTTTACCATTTTGCCATTGAACTCAGTCCAGGCTGTGGGACGCTCGGCCAGGCCACGGATAAAATTGGCAACGTCATCAGGATGTTGATTCCATTCAATCCGGGTATTATCCTTAAAGAGTTTAGGGGCCTTGCAGGCCAGGCTGCTGTCCTGGATTTGAAGTTGTACCCGGTTTTCATAGATCTGCTCAAGCGACTCGGCCACTGCCTCGGCACCAATTACAGAGAGCTGTTCAGCCAACTGTGTTGCTGTTGTCTCGGATCCGATTGAAAGCTCTTTCTGAAGGATCATCTCGCCTGTATCCACTTTCTTTTCAATAAAAAAAGTGGTTACACCGGTTTTCTGCTCACCTTTCATGATAGCCCAGTTTATTGGGGCTGCACCCCGGAATTTAGGTAGCACTGAGGCGTGCAAATTGAACGTGCCTTTTGTTGGAATGCTGAACACCTGCTCAGGTAAAATCCGAAATGCGACTACAACAATAACATCAGGGTTATAAGTAGCAATCGTTTTGGCAAATTCCGGATCCTTAACATCTTCAACCTCCAGCACATCAAGACCCAGTTCCCTGGCTTTTAACTTAACCGGTGTTGGAATGGGCTCGCTGTTTTGGGATCGACGCGGTTTATCCGGGCTGGTTACCACCAACTTAATCGTGGCAAAACTCAATTTAGATATGGCAAGTAAAGAGGGAACGCTGAATTGGGGCGTTCCCATAAAGATGATATTCACGAATGAGATAAAGCGTTTGATTTTTCAGCAATTTGATAGGAGGTTTCCACATCACCATGTTTGATCGCTTCGATATCATCCTTGATTTTGCGTTTTACCCGACCGTCCAGATTGCTGATAAATAAGTTTCCTGTTAAGTGTTCGTATTCATGCTGAATAACACGGGCTTTAAGACCATGATATTCCTCGATGTGTTCCTGGAAGTTTTCATCTCGGTACTTGATTCTGATCATTTCCGGGCGTTTGACTTCTTCACGAATACCCGGAACGCTCAAACAACCTTCTTCCATCACCGACATACCCCTGGTTTCAAGTATCTGTGGATTAAGAAATGCCATGGGTTTTTCATCTTTGAAATCGTCCATCACCGAAAGATCAATAACAAACAAACGAAGTGATTTCCCTATCTGGGGTGCCGCAAGTCCGATCCCTTCAGCCTGGTACATGGTTTCAAACATATCTTTAATCAACTGCTGGTGCTCTGGCTCAAGCTTTTTCAATGGCTTTGCGACTTTATTTAAAACATTATCTCCAACTGTATTTATAGGTAAAATGGCCATGATGATATCACTTGAAATTCAACAAATACTCTTGACGATTAAACATCAACAAAGATGATTTTGTTGCTGATTCTTATCAAATATTAGTTATTGAGAGTCAAAATATCCAGAGAATTGGTATCTGGATTGAGAAAAAATAACTCATTCCCCTCTTTATTCTCCAGATAAACGGCTCTATCAATCATAGGAGCACTAAACGCCACCAACGGTTTTGGTTTAAAGCCCCTGGCATCAAACAACCAAGTTTGTAGTGTTCCGGATGACTTTTTTTGATGAAATCCCAAAACAGACTCCTGCTGGTTGTCTGAGTATAGATTGATCCGGACATGATTCAGAGGTTGATCAATTGGCAACGCACTCTTTTTAAACTGCTTTTCAAAAGACATGAACCCCCAAAGCGTGCCTTCAGCGAGAAATAAAATATCATCTTTGCCATCAAAGTCAAAATCGCCTGCCCGCAACAACCTCATGTCTTTAAAGCCATGAGAGCCAAGAGGTTTATTATTTATGGAGTGCCTGAATCCGTAAGACTTTGACTCTTGAATACCCAGATATGTCATTTTTCCGGTTTTGGCATTCTGAACATAAAATCCATACTGCCCCATGGTTATGTTTGATTTCAGGACTTCTAGCGGCAGCTCTTTGGGCAATAAGGTTTTAAAGGGATTTTTGTAACCTGGTTTTATCTGGATATGAACTGTTCTGGGTTGAACGTTCTCGTTTCCCCGGTCTATGAAAGTAAGCGAGTAACTAAGCCTGTTGCGGGTTAAGAGCCCTTTGTGGTAAAAATCAATACCTATAAGGGTTTGTGAGGATAACATGCAGGATTTATAGCCGGTTCTGAAAGAGATTAGTTTCAGGATTTTATCCCGGGTGTTATAACACAAAACATGACGTTTATCCAGAAAACGAACCTGCGAAGCTGAAAAACCAACATCTATTTGCCTGATGGTTGTCTTTTGTTTAGTGCGCTCGAGAAAACTGATTTTGGTCGATTTTTTATGTGCAATTGCGCAGTAAGTATTATCTGATGATCGGAACACGGCAAGGTCGGCTGGCTCTGAAGCCACCAGGTGTTTAACAAGTGAAAACGGGTTTTTAGCTTCTCGCTTTTTTTCTTCGTCCGAGAACCCTTTTTGGGTGAGCATGAACAGATGGCGCTCATCTCCTGAAATACCAACAATGTCTGAGAAGTTATCCTGATCCACCCGACAAACTTTGATCATTTTTGCAGATTGCGGCAAACCGAAATCTAAATACTGCGCTGAGTTAAGCGCAAAAGCATCCTGCATTAACCTGACCTTGTTTTGTTTGTGCCAAAGCATCATCAAATCTTTGGATTGAGCTTTACTTAATGCCGCTGCAAAAAGCTTATCAGGTAACAAACCCTCATAAAACAGCCTGTCTTGCCGGCCGGTTTCAATGCCAAAATCATACTTTATTTTTAAACGGCCTTGTTTTGATGTTTTGGATGTCTGTTCGCCAACGATCAATTCTGAAAGAATATTCTCATTAAGCTCTTCCAACAAGTAAGGAGTTTCAAAATCCTGCATTTCATATAGATTACTCTCAAGCTGATTGTTTTCATCGCCCTGAATCATAACAAACTGATGTCGCGTTTTACCCAGACAAAGTGCACCAGGTTGGATCTGCTCATCACATCCGTGGCGCATTGGGCGGATGTCCTCAAACGGGGTATCCGGGAACATATGTTCCTTAAACTCGATCCAACCCCGTTTCTGCAAAAGATATCGCTCTACGCCACGTTCTTTGCAAAGTACAAGAACTTGTTTTTGATCTTCTTGAGATAAAACTCTGATGGACTGACCGGGCTGTTTAGTGACGATGTAACCTTTTAAGCTTAATACACCAGAGGTTTTCACCTTATAACTGGCCAAAGTGTGATTTTTTTCAAACAGTAATAGCAGATCCTCTACCTTATCCTGATTGAAATCAACTGCCTCTAGATCCAGGATGGGATTTCTGAAACGAATGGTTTTGCGACGGATGTATTCAAAGGGTTCCCGTGAGAAATACAGTTCAATATTCCGGCGATTTTTTCCAAGAACAGCCAGGTCTATCTGACCATCGCCGTTAAAATCACCCATTGTATAGTCTTGTATCGGAGCGTTTAAAGCTATAGATTTAAGAAACCAGGCGTCTGATTCATGAAGTGGTTTAATCTGGCGGCTGTCCTGGGCATATGAGTTGGCACATAAAAAAGCTATTAGGGCAAGTTTTGTAAATGCCAGGGATGCAACAGAGCGAATGAACATTTGCTTTGTGTTCATGTTATGCACAAAAAGCTCTTTTTTAATAATTTAGGTCAAAAACCCTTTTCTTATGAAAATATTTGACAACATTCAAGCCACCATTGGCTTAACCCCACTTGTTAGGTTTAAATCTGATTCCACAGAACTCCAGGCTACCGTATTACTCAAACTTGAGTTCTTTAATCCATTAGGGAGCGTGAAAGACAGGATAGGGCAATCCCTTATTGAAACAGCGTTGAAAGATAATAAAATAAATCAAAATACTTTAATTGTTGAGCCCACCAGTGGCAATACCGGCCTGGCACTGGCATTTATTTGTGCCCAGAAAGGCATGAAGTGCTGCATTGTGATGCCGGAAACCATGAGCCTGGAACGCAAAAAAGTATTGAAACATATGGGTGCCGAGCTGGTCTTAACCCCTGGAAGTATGGGTATGAAAGGCGCTATTCAGCAGGCTCAGGAAATACTTGAAAAGGAATCCAACAGCTTTATGCCCGATCAGTTCAACAATCCTGCCAATCCTTACATCCATAAAGTAACCACAGCTGAAGAGATCTGGAACGATACCGAAGGCCAGGTTGATGTGCTTGTTTCCGGTGTGGGAACCGGCGGTACACTCTCCGGAGTAGGCGAAGTGATTAAATCACGCAAACCGAAGTTCAAGGTAATTGCTGTTGAACCGAAAGACTCGCCGGTTATCAGTGGCGGAGAGCCCGGGCCTCATAAAATTCAGGGCATTGGCGCTGGTTTTATTCCCGGCAATCTGAACACATCTCTCATTGATGAAGTCGTAACGGTGTCTAACGAAGATGCCATTGAGACCGCACGAAAACTTTCAAACGAGCAAGGCATTTTATGTGGTATCTCCTCGGGTGCGGCTGCCTGGGCATCGTTGCAAATTGCCAAACGAGACGATATGGCCGGTAAAACCATTGTTACCGTGCTGCCAAGTACCGGTGAGCGTTACATCAGCACCGATCTATTTAAAAACTGACCCTCATGAGTGAGATTTGCTCCCGGGTTGAGCAAGCCTTGTTTGCACAGGCTGATGAACAAAAACGTGCCGATTTAATGCGATTCTTTAAAACCGGTCCGGGCCAGTACACCGAAGGTGATCTGTTCATAGGTGTTACCGTACCTAAAATCCGGAAAACGTTAAAAAATTTTACATGGATTGATCTGGGCGACATTGCAGAATTGTTAGGTTCGAACTATCACGAAGTCCGTATAATGGGATTGCTGATACTGGTTGAACGCATGAAAAAAGCTGATCGGGATACCCAGACAAAAATCTTTTCGCTTTATCTCTCCAATACCGGGGCCATCAATAATTGGGACCTGGTGGATGTATCGGCACCTCATATTGTGGGCAGGTTCCTGGAAAACGACCCGCTGCCCCAGTTAGAAAAGCTGGCGCTATCATCCAACTTATGGGAGCGCCGTATAGCCATTATTGCCACCTTTTATCATATTCGTCAAAACCGCTTCGAGCCAACGCTTCTCATTGCCAGGCTTTTGGTTAGAGATCCGCACGACCTCATTCACAAGGCTGTAGGATGGATGCTGCGTGAAATTGGTAACCGCGATCTTAAAACGGAAACCTCATTTCTCAATCAACATTACCCCCATATGCCTCGAACCATGCTGCGTTATGCCATTGAAAAATTCCCCGAACCGCTCCGACAAGATTACCTTAAAGGCCGGATTTAATTGTGCTTTATTTAATCATTTCATTTTGGTAAGCTATATTGCAAAAAACCTTGAAATTCTTTTTCACCCAGGGCAAAACCAATCATGAAAAAACCATTTGTTCTCATAGCGCTGATCTCTCTGTTGCTGATTCCCGGGAAAGCAGACAGCCAAACTGATACACTTTCTAAAAACACACCATCCACCACTAATACCAGAGGCAAAGACTCTCTTGCAAAAAGTGATTCTTTAAAAGATAAATCCGACTCAGAAAGCCAGAACACCATTGTTGTAATCTCCTCATCAGCATCTGAGGATTCCCTGGCTCTTGAAGCACTCACAGACACCTTAAAATCAAAGCAACAGAAGGGTGTTGCGATTTCATTAAAAGGCCAAAAACTTTTTTCACTCTATTCCAGCCTGGGCGATTTCACACCTGAAGAGCGTGCCAAACGCGTCGAAAAGCTTCTGAACGAAATACTGGTCGAAAACAAACCTATTGATTCTATAAAAATTATAAATGGTCAGACTTTGGCCACGATTCGGGTTGGCAACCAGGTTATCATGTCCATTACGGATACTGATGCCCGAAAACAAAACCTCTCTCGACTTGAACTTGCAGAGATAAACGCTCAGATCATAAAAGATTTTTTTAATGATTATCGGGATGAATCGGACTTTTACTCAATTTTATTAAAGCTCATCCTGGCCATTGGTCTATTTATACTCTTAATCTATTTATGGAAATGGCTGACAAATTTTTTTAATTTCTTAGCCGATCAAATCCCCAACCTGAAAGACCGGTTCGTTCCTTCCATCAGATTTAAGAATATCGAGCTGTTAAGTTCGGAGCGTGTATCTGAAGGGTTGGTACTCTTTGTACGCCTGCTATCGGTTTTCATAAAATTCACACTGATCTATTCCTACCTGACGGCTGTTTTCGGATTGTTTTTATGGACACGTGGCCTGGCCCAAACCCTCATAGATGTCGTCATGAAACCGACACTGGAGATCACTTCGGGTATCATCAATTACCTGCCCAACCTGATCACCATAGCTGTTATTATTATCATATTTAAGTACATCCTGAATTTTGCTGATCTGATTTACGGCAACATAGCCAAAGGCGAGCTTAAAATCTCTGGGTTTTACCAGGAATGGGCCGATCCGACCCGCAAGATCACTAAATTTATCATTATCCTCACAGCCATTGTTCTCATCTATCCCTATACCCCCATTGCCGACTCCCAAGCCGCGCAGGGCATATCCATTTTCCTCAGCATTCTGTTTGCATTGGGGTCGACCTCTGCTATCAGCAATATTATTGCCAGTTTAATGTTGAACTATACCCGTAACTTTAAATCTGGCGACCGGATCAAAATTGAGGATATTGTTGGAGATATTGTTGAAAAAACACTCCTGGTTACCAAGATCCGAACCATTAAAAATGAGGAAGTGTCTTTGCCCAACTCAAAAGTTATGAACGCTAATATTATCAATTACTCGGAAATTGTGCGAAGGGGCGGGACTTTGATTTTACATGCTGAACTTACCATCTGCTACGATGTACCCTGGCAACGTGTCCATGAATGCCTGATCCAGGCTGCCCTGAAAACCGATCGGGTGCTTGATGATCCAAAACCTTATGTGCTCCAAACCGGTCTTGGGGATTATTACCCCACATACCAGATCAATGCCCATACCAAGGATCCTAAGCGCGCTGCCAGCATTTACTCTAATTTGTTTTCAAATATTCAGGACGAATTTAACCAGGCTGGAATTGAAATTCTATCCCCGGCCTACAGGGTAAATCGTCTTGATAACACAACCTCTATTCCGGAGAAATTCCGGGCAAAGGATTATCAGCCAAGTCCGGTGCATATTCGTTTGGAAAATGATTCAGGAAAATCATCCTAAATGCGGCTAAGTATTTCAGCTTTTTATTTGGGTGTCTTTAATGTGCAAATCTCGTTGTGGGTATGGGATTTCGATTCCCTCTGTTTTAAATGCATCAAATATCTTGTAGTACAATTCACTTTTAAGGATTAAGGGAAAACGGGTATGGGTAGTATCCAAACCCTTAATTCAAAATCCAACGAGCTCTCTCCAAAACCTTTAAAAAGTACTTCGGGCTTTGGCTCTTCAACCACTCCTGTATGCTCGGCAGCTACTTGTTCTAAAATGTGTTTTACCTGGCCTGGATCAGACTTGTATGAAACACCCACCGGAAACTCAAATCTCACCAACCGATCGGTATGACTCCAGTTAATGACTCTCGAAGTGATGAACTCTGAATTTGGGACGATCATCGTAATATTTTGTTGTTTGTTCGAATGGTTGTTGAACGAACCGATATTTTAATCACATCACCTGAAACCGAGCCCATTTCAATACGATCTCCAACTTTAATCGGGCGTTCAAGTAAAATGATGATGCCACTCACAAAGTTTTCGATGATGTTTCTCATACCAAAACCCAGACCTATACCTAATGTGCCCGATAATACCGTTAATGTGCTTAAATCAAGGCCTAAGGATTGTAGCAAGATCAAGAGCGCGAAAAAAATGAACAAAAATTGGATAATCCTGGCGATGGCAAACCGAATGCCTTCATTAGGTTGGAGTTTTGCAAAAACATAATCGTAGAAAACCACCCGGAGGATACGGGAGAAGATATAAATTAAAAAAGTCAGCCCAACGATCTTTACCAGTAATAATACTGTTAATTGGCTTTCGCCAAATGAGACCAATGTGATATCTATACTTTCTAAAAACTTTTCCATTATGAAATTAGAAAAAGCAACTTTTTACACTTAATATTGCAGGTTATGGCTCTAAACGGGCCCGATGATATTTAATATAGTCAGAAAGCACTATTTCTTGATGAGCGTAACATTATTTTTGGTATTGCTGGGTGGTGTTATCACCCTGGGATTTTTTGGAAATTACCTGTTTAGGATCACCAAAATTCCCAATCCTGTCATTTTAATGGCAGCAGGTATTGTTCTGGGACCGTTAACCGGGTTTTTAACCAGTGATGCCTTTATGAGCTCTGCTCCTTATTTTGGGACCGTTGCCTTAATTCTGATCATGTTCGAGGGCGGGCTTGACCTTGAATTTGAAGTCGCGTTATCTCAGTTCAACACCGCCCTGTTCTTAGGCCTCATATATTTTGTTATAGCAGCCGGCGGAATTGCTGCCCTTGCGCTCCTAATGCTGCAAATAGATGTTTTACCGGCTTTGCTTTATGGGTCGGTTCTTGCCGGTACCAGTCCTGCGGTTATTTTCCCGGTTATAAATAAACTCTCCATATCAAAAAATCTTAGAACCCTGCTTTCACTGGAAACCGCTTTTACTGAGGTCTTAACCGTGGTATCGGTTATTATCTTGCTGGATATTTCTGCAGAACCTCAAACCGCAAATGCAACTAGGGCACTGACAAAATTAGGAAGTGCTTTGGGTATTTCCCTGTTGCTGGCCTCATTGGCAGGCTTGATCTGGAGCAGGTTCATGGGCATATTCAGCCGTGAGAATCTTGCCTATATGCTTACCCTTGGCGTAGTGTTTTTATTGTATGCGTTTTCCGAGTTTGCAGGAGGTAAAGCGGCCATAACAATTTTGTTCTTTGGCTTACTTTTAGGAAATGGGAAGTGGTTGGCTTCAAAATCTATCCCGTTTCTCAACAAAATGGTTAAAACCGAGTTGCATGAGTCTCATTTTGAACTTGATGAGGTTGTCAAGAAAATCAACGCCGAGCTATCTTTTCTGATCCGCACGTTCTTCTTTGTCTTTATGGGACTTTTGTTCGATTTTTCCATGTTCAACTTTCAAACCATACTCTTTACCTTAATTATCATTGGGATTATGTTACTTGGAAGGCTTGGCTCTTTGCAAATTATCCTTCCGTTTTCAACGTCCTTAAAAGGCAATCATATTTCGGCCAGCCTAGGCATGTTGCCCAGAGGTTTAGCCTGTGCTGTTATGGCGTTTCTGGTCTTAAAATCGGACATTCCCGGAACCGAGGCTATTGTTCCGGTAGCGTTTGGCACCATTTTGCTCAGTAACCTAATGATGACAGGTTTCGTATTCTATTTTGAGAACAAACATGCACAATCTTCAGATCAAACAGAGTCGGAAAATGGCTCTCCCCAGGAAGTAAACGAATCTGAGGTATAGTTTCATAAATAGATGTATGAACAGGATTGATTCAGGTCATGCTAAAAACGATATCAATAGATGAAGCATTTCTGGAAACCGATTTTCAATTAACCCCACCCTCAGTATTCAAGTGGCTATCCGAGCAAAAGGTTAGAGAAAATTTAAAGAATGCGTTATTTAAAAACACATCATCTATGCATGATGATGTATTTGCCATGGGATTCAAGCGCCTTTGCCCGTTTGAAAATTGCTCTGCCGATGATTATAAATATCAGATCCTGAATTTGGATCAAGATCGTAAAATCATGGTCAGCCTGCGTTTTAAAGGACTGGATATTGCCTACCCCTTTATAGAGATTCTGCATTACAATTTTGTCCCCGATTTCAGTCGAGACCTTGATATAATCAGGAAAACCATACGAACACGCTACAAAGTATTTTCTCCTAAATTAATTCGAATTTTTGCGACACCCGATATTCTTTCAACCTTTCCTGAATCAGAAGATGTCTGCTGTGATTTCAGGTTTGTAGCTGCCTTGATCGAGGATATCCAGTCTCTTGAGCGGCCGGCCAATTACGGCAAAATCAGCCTCAATCCAGCCAAGGATCTGAAAATTTATTCCCGTTACCTGGAGCTATACGATCAGCTTTACAGGGAAAATCCCAACCTGATACATATTATTTACAGTGAATCCAGGGAGAATTTTGAAAAAGTGAGAAATGCGGGCACATTGTTCAACATTTATATTGATGATAAATGGGCAGGCATTGTGGGTGTAACGAAAAATTCAGAAAAATACCTGCATGGGTATGAAATGTTTGATATCATTGTAGCAAAATCCTTCAGGAGAAAAGGATTCAGCCATGCTATTCAACGCCAGCTCATTGATATTCTGGACTCTGACCACCAGGAAACCATTTTTGGCCAAATCAACCCCCTGCAACTCGAAATCTTGAATACGGCATTAAAAGTTGGCGGAAAAGACCTTGGTGGCTGGTATTTTATAAATTTGTAATCAATACAACTGCCCTGAAATGTCTGGCCTAAAAGCACCCAATGTTCAAATTTCCCCTGATGAACTAAGATTTTCTTATACCAGAAGCAGCGGAAGCGGTGGCCAGCATGTCAATAAAGTAGAAACAAAAGTTGAACTGCGTTTCAACATCTCTTTAAGCCAGTCACTGAGCCAGACCCAAAAATCAAGACTATTTTACAGACTTGGCCGTCGTTTGAATACTGATGGCGATCTGGTACTGAACTGCCAGGAAACCAGGTCGCAGGGTAAAAATAAAGTCCTTGTTACTGAGCGGCTGCACACGATTATAACTCAGGCTTTAAAACCAGTAAAAGCACGAAAACGCACCAAGCCAACGTTGGGCTCTGTTGAAAAAAGGCTGATATCGAAGAAAAAAGATGCATTGAAAAAATCCTTTCGAAAAAAACCCGATGTTTAACCTTATCTTGGATTTCTTCCGAGAACGTAAAACAAGTCGGTTTTGGGATCAACCCAACGCCTCAGGATTTCAAACTCTCGTAGGGTAACTGACAGATTCCGGTTTCTTTGTTCTTCCCCGGCAAATTCGGTGCGTTTTTGCACGGCCTGGATCTCCACCGCTACACTTACCGCGAGTTGCTTGCGAACCTGGTTTGTGGCATTATCCCATGAGCTTTTTTCATGATAATACCTTGGAGAGGCTCCAACTGCATACAAAAATCCTTGTTCCTGGGGAAGTTTTTCAATCCATGCAGGTTTAGGCCCGGCAGGTGTTATGCGTTTCAAACACTCCGGGGGTAAGCGGGAGCTTTTTGCGGCCAGCACGGCAACCATGGATTTATTGTAAAAGGTATCTACAGGGGAAAATTGAGATTCGAAGTAAGCAATGCGAGCCGAGTCGATGGTTTCTTCAAAATCAGTTGTAATCCAATAAACGCCGGCTTCGGTTGCCCAGAAATCGTCACTTGCAGAAATGTCGGCCTGCTGAAACCGAACAGCGTTAAAAAGGGCTATTTGAAAAGCTAAGGCAGCAGAAGAGTCCAGGTAATAACCCGGTGTGAGATACCCGGTGGCTGAAGATTGATTACAAAGTTCAGGCTCTAAAAACCACTTCGGATATGAAGCTCTTATGTTGGTTTTCTCCTGAACCGGTTTTAAAAATTTAGCACTGGAGCAGGCCGTGCTTAGAGCCAAACAAATAACTATACCCAGGAAACTTCTGCAGCTTAACATATTGGGTCAATATTTATTGACCTTGCTCTTTTTTAAACTGTTCGTATTTCTCCACTTCACCTTCAAGTTCCTCAAACGCTTTTGCAGCACGGAACCTGGTGTACATTTGCTGATTTTTCTTGAGTTGTTTCAGAAATGCTTCGTTGGCCGCACCAATGGGGTACTCGACCAAAACATAAGAACGCCACATTTTACCGTCGCGTATTTGTTTCTGCTTTTTGATCTTGCTGCCTGAAAGTGTTGTGGAAACAATGGTTTTCTCGGCTTGCGAAAACATTTGAAGCAATTGGGCATCTTCTCCGCTGCCGGTTTCTTCGGTAAATTTCTTTTGAAGCGATTTTAATTTTGCTTCAATCTGACGACCAATTTCTGAACGTGCACCTGTTGTAGCTTTATCAATAGCAAGTTGCAGATCCTGTGATGTTTGTGTATTTGCCGCATAAAGGTAGTTAGGATCACTTGGTGGATTGACAAACCAATCGGGTACATTGCCGGTATCAGCTGACTGCATCGATTGTTTAGAGCCTCCACCGCAGCCCGAAAACACAAATAAAGCCAATAATGCAAAAAGAAAATGTTTCATAAATCCTCCAGAGGTTTGGTGTTAAATGTAGCGTTCGACAATGGGTGTTGTGCTAAGGTTTAAAATTAAATTTTAAGCTTATGGGGCTTAAACCTTGATTAAGCTACAATAGTCATGTGGTATAAACAAGATATTTAGGATAAAATGAATATCTTAATCCAAATTTTACGGGAAAATTGACATCAATTTTTAAATTGATCACAGTCATTCTTTTTCCCTAAGCAGAATGCGTTGCATTGTTTTTTATCACATGAACTATAACCGATTGCTTTATGACTTTACAAAAATATCCTTCGGTATTATTACTCGTTATGGTGATTTGCTCAACAATCGTGCTCAGCGGTTGTGCCTCTTCGGGATCGGTAAAAGTTAACCGGATTTCGGCAGAAACCACCACCGATTTAAGTGGCGATTGGAACGACACCGACTCGCGGCAAGTGTCTCAAACCATGATCAAGGATGTGCTTACCCAACCCTGGCTAGAAAAGTTCATTTCTGCCAACAATAAACAACCCGTAGTTATTGTGGGTCGAATTAAAAACCGCTCACACGAGCATATTAATGTTCAAACCTTTATCAAAGATATTGAACGCAGCTTGATCAATTCGGGTGAAGTTGAGTTTGTTGCCAGTTCTCAGGAACGTGGGCAAATTCGTGATGAACGAAAAGACCAGGCAAGGAATGCGTCTTTTGAAACCCAAAAAGGCCCAGGGGCTGAAATCGGTGCTGATTTTATGCTGATTGGTACCATTTCAAGCATTATTGATAAAGTTGGTGGCAAACAGGTGAAATTCTACCAGGTTAACCTTGAATTGATTGATTTGGCTGATAACCGAAAAGTATGGATTGGTGAAAAGAAAATTAAAAAGGCGATCTCGCAAAGCCGCTATAAATTTTAATTCCAAGAAAAATTTAAACCCATCCATATGCTGTTTAAATGGCCAACCAAACCCATCTTGGGATTAGGCGTATTGGTTTTTCTTCTGGTCAGTTGCACGGGTATGAAAACCAGTTTTTACCCCAAAGTTGAAAAAAACCTCTGGTCGGGCAACTACTCTCAGGCCTCTTCAACGCTTAAAAAAAGCAAAAAAGCATTCGGCAAGAAAAATGCCGTTCTGTTTCACTTGGAGGCCGGTCTTCTGGATCACTATGCCGGCAACTTCAAGCAAAGCAACAAGCATTTACTGACTGCCGAAAAAGAAATGCAGCGACTTTACACCAAAAGTATCACCACTTCCCTGGCCTCCATGATCACTAACGATAATGAGTTGCTGTATGAAGGGGAAAATTTTGAGAAAGTCATGGTAAATCTCTTCTTATCACTGAATTTTCTTCAAATGGGGGACCTGGAAAGTGCTTTGGTTGAAGCCCGAAAGGTTGATGTGAAGCTCAACGAGTTTTCCAGGGAGTACCAAGGGAAAAATGTCTATAAAGAAGATGCATTTGTGCGGTATTTAATGGGCACGCTATACGAAGCTGAAGGAGAATTGAATGACGCTTATATCTCCTATATCAAAGCATATAAAGCTTTTGAGTTGTATGAAAAACAGTTCAATACCCCATTGCCTGAATCGTTGAAGCAGAACCTGATTCGTCTGGCCGGTAAGCTTGGCTTTGACGATGAAAAAGAGGAGTTTGAAGAGGAGTTTAATCTTAAATTGTCCGAATCGGGCCAAAAATCAAATGGCAGCCTGGTGGTTATAATTTATTCGGGTAAAGGCCCCATTAAAAAAGAGATCAAAATTAAACCAACCATTTACGATAAAGATGCCGTACCCCATACATTTGCCATTGCGGTTCCGACATTCAAGGCTCGTGAAAAACAAAACCGAAATTACCAGGTGAGGCTGAACTCACCCATGAACTCACAGTTGCGCAGAGCTGAAAGATTTCAGGATATCACCAAAATTGCTGAAAAAGATCTTCAGGACCGCATAGATCTGATATACCTTAAAGCAGGTGGTAGAGCTGTCTTGAAGTTTTTAGCTATTGAGGCCGCCAAGAAAGAAATGAAAGGAGATTCCAAAGTGGCTAATTTCTTCGTCGGTTCCCTTTTGGATGCCACCTACACGGCCAGCGAAAAGGCAGATGTGCGCACCTGGCGCTCGTTGCCTGATGAAATTCAGGTATCTCGGCTGGAAGCACCGCCCGGAAAATATCATTTAAAACTTTCATCAGGCACCCGAAAACTTCTAAGCAAACCTGTTGAATTAAAACCGAACCAGATTACTTTTAAAATTTACTCTGATGTCAATTAAACCCTGAATATTTTATGAACAGGATCATTTTTTTATGCATGGCCTTGTTTTTTGTTTGGTCATGTGCCCAAAGCCGGCCTGCACAAACCTCACCGGCTTCAGATAAAAAACCTTCATGGCTTCAAGGACAAAGCCAGCGTTTTCCCAATGCATTTTATATAACAGGTGTGGGATCGGGCTATACCCGCGCAACAGCTGAAAACAATGCCAGAGCAAACATTGGAAAAGTATTTAAGGTAGATATCAAGTCTAAGACCCGTACGGTAAAAACCGAAACCATTAAGAATTTAACCCAGTCGCAACTTCGCGAGCAAACCCGCGATCAGATCTACGCCAGCCTGAACAAAACGCTTCAGGGAACCGAAATTCAGGATATCTGGCAGGAACCTGAATCCGGGCGCTATTTTGCCTTTGCTGTACTCGAACGCGATCTGGCCAGAAGTATTCTCACCGTACGCCTGAAAGAAATTGACAAAACCTTCGAAACCCAGCGAACACTTTCAAAAACTGCCGATACGCGGTTAAAACAGATCCGCGCTTATGTAGCCTGTAAAACCCTTCTCCAAACCCGGCAGACAATTAATTCCGACCTTAGGGTGGTTTCTATGGACAACATGGGATTAAAACCACCTTACGATATTGGTAATGAACAAGCAGCAATTGAACAGTTTCTGTATAACGAGGTTAAACTCGGGGTATTGGCAGCTGCTGGTACGCCCAAAGAAACCACCAAAAAGCTCATGCAACAGATCACCAATAAAGGCTTTGTTGTAAGCGCAACTCAGGAAGACAACATAGGTGATTTTGACATTGTTTTTCGTTTAGGACTGGACTTGAACACCCCGGATGAGAAGGTCGACGATTGGTACTACACGGCATGGTCGCTCAGCCTGAAAGCCCTGGATGCGTCTGAAAATTCAGTTCTGGCCTCTGATGTGGCTGATGGACGTTCAGGCCAGCTAAGCAAGGTCAGGGCTGAACAAAAAGCCCGCTTCGATGCCGAAAATAAACTCTCGGCCATTGCCGGCTCGGTGTTATCGGGTGTATTTGGCGATTAACCAAACAATCTTTTTCTTTACAAGCCGGTTCATTACCGGCTTTTTTTATCACTAAGCCTATTTAAAATGAGCTGGGTATATCTAATTGTTGCCATTATTCTGGAAGTGGCCGGAACAACATCCATGAAACTCTCCGAAGGATTCAGTAAATTCTGGCCATCCGTTCTAATCTTTGTATTTTACGCATTGAGTTTTACATCACTGACCTTTGCCATGAAAAAACTGGAAGTCAGTGTAACCTATGCCGTATGGTCTGGTTTGGGCACCATAATGATCTCATTGATCGGATACTTTTATTTTAAAGATGTCTTTACGCTTCAGAAAGTGATATCCATTGGATTAATTGTGATCGGGGTTGTAGGTTTAAACCTCAGTAATCAATCAAACTAACCTCATTCGGGCATTATCGTTTTGTGAAAAACCTTAAGTACAAAAATATTGTCTTAAAAATCGGGACCAATGTGCTTACAACTTCAGAAGGTCTTTTGGATCAGACCGCTCTGGAAGGATTAGTGGCGCAGCTTGCCCGTTTAAATGCCCGGGGAGCCCGGCTGGTATTGGTATCGTCAGGAGCCGTTGGGGCTGGCAGGTCTTTGATCTCGTTATCGGAAAAAACCCACCCGGTTGAAACCCGGCAGGTGCTCTCGTCGATTGGCCAGATCCACCTGATTCATTCGTATAGCACACTCTTTAAAACATATAACCAGCTTTGCGCGCAATTGCTGGTTACCAAAAGCGACTTTCGCGACCGGCAGCATTTTCTGAATATGAAAACCTGTATTACTGCGCTTCAAAAACAACGCGTGGTACCTGTGATCAACGAAAATGACGCGGTTGCCGTTACCGAGCTGATGTTTACCGATAATGATGAACTGGCCGGTCTTATCACCTCGATGATCCAAGCCGATGCACTCTTGATCCTGACAAATGTTGATGGCGTTTATGATAACCGCGAATCTAGCGACAGCAAAAAACTTCTGAAAGAAATCGATACCAAAAAAACAGATTTCAGGAAGTTTATCTCTCCTCAGCGCTCCAGTTTTGGACGAGGCGGCATGATCACAAAATGCACCATTGCCCAAAAACTAACCCAGCATGGTATTTCAGTCCACATTGCCAACGGACGAACAGAAAAAGTAATTGAAAAAATTGCATCGGGTAAAAAAGTAGGAACACACTTTTTGCCTCACAAACGCACCTCAAGTGTTAAGCAGTGGGTATCGCATTCCGAAGATCATGCCAAGGGGATTGTTTTTATTAATGATGGTGCATTTTCGGCCCTTTCTTGCCCCGACTATGCGGCCAGCCTTCTGCCGGTTGGTATCACAGCTATTGAAGGCAGTTTTAAAAAGGGTGATGTGATCAAAATCAGTTCGGAACATAAAAAAGCCATTGGCTACGGGGTCGCTCAGTACAACTCCGAAAAAGCCAGAGAGTTGATGGGACAAAAAGCCCAGAAACCTCTCATTCATTACGATTACCTGTATTTAAAATCTTAACTCACCAGATTATGATCAACGAAAAAGAGATACTTGAACAGATTCAGGCAACCGTGGAAGCCAGCAGGAAAACAGCCTTGCTTGAAGAATCGGATATAAATGCTGTTTTGCTGAATCTTGCTGATGAAGCCGAAGCCAATACATCATTTATCTTAAAAGAAAATCAGAAAGATCTGGATCGGATGCCTGCAGACGATCCTAAGTACGATCGTTTAAAGCTTACGGAAAAACGCATCAAAGATATTGCCGGCGATCTTAGAAATGTGGCCTCTCTCTCTTCCCCGCTATACAAAGTGCTGGAAGAGCGAACATTAAAAAGCGGTCTGGAGCTTCAAAAACTTACCGTACCATTGGGTGTAATCGGGATTATTTACGAGTCGCGTCCAAATGTCACATTCGATGTATTCTCTTTGTGTTTAAAATCGGGAAATGCCACGGTATTAAAAGGCGGTAGCGACGCACATTATTCCAACCTGGCCATTGTATCAATTATTCATAAGGTTCTTGAAAAGCATCATTTACCAACATCCATACTCTATCTTCTGCCCAGTGAGCGTCAGGCCGCCGGTGTATTGCTGGATGCCGTTGGATTGGTTGATATAATCATTCCAAGGGGAAGCCAACAACTCATTAACTATGTGCGCGAGCATGCTAAAGTACCCGTTATTGAAACCGGTGCCGGTATTGTTCACACCTATGTTGATATAAGCGCCGACCTGAAAAAGGCTACCGATATTGTTTGTAACGCCAAAACCCGCAGGCCAAGTGTATGCAATGCCCTGGATACGTTGCTGATCCATGAAGATCGTCTCAGCGATCTCAACCATATCTGCCAGCCATTGATAGAGCATAAGGTTATTTTGTATGCCGATGAAAAAGCCTATGCAGCGTTAAAAGGTCATTACACAGAAAATTTATTGAACCAGGCCAAAACCGAAGATTTTGGCACGGAATTTTTATCGCTGAAACTTTCAATAAAAGTGGTGTCTTCGCTGGGTGAAGCTTTGGATCATATTGCCTGTTACAGCTCAAAACACAGTGAAGCCATTGTGGCTGAAAACCAACAAACCACAGACTTGTTTTTAAAAAGTGTGGATGCCGCTGTGGTTTATGCCAACACCTCAACAGCCTTTACTGATGGTGCGCAGTTTGGTCTGGGAGCCGAAATTGGAATCAGTACCCAGAAACTTCATGCCCGTGGCCCAATGGCGCTTGGCGAGCTGACAAGTTATAAATGGGTATTAAGAGGACATGGCGAAATTAGGCCGGCTTAAACCCAGGCGGTAGATTAGTTAAAACCATTTAGTGGAACTATCGTTAAATTAATCACATTTAAGCTTAAGACCAGATTAAGAACATTAGCCCAAGTTAGCCTGATCAAACAGAAAAAAAACTTTATAAATGATATTGACCTGAATCTACTGATTCTAAAAAATACCTGTCTATGAAGGCTTTCTTTAAAAAGTCGAGTGCTTTATGCATCTGCCTCGTTTTTTTTGGCGCTGCTTACGGTTGCAAATCAGAACCAAATAAAGATGATCAGGGACTGAACAGACCTGAACCTGTTCAGATTGATCTTGCTCAAATTAAAGAGCGGGGTAAAATTAAAGCAATCACCACATACTCTTCCACCTCCTATTTCATCTACAAAGGTCAACCAATGGGATTTGAATACGAACTCCTGGTTGATTTAGCCGAACACCTCGATTTGGATCTTGAAATAGTTCTTGCCGAAGATCTTGATGACCTGACCGGTATGCTTAATTCGGGTGAAGGCGATCTAATAGCCTTTGGTTTAACCATAACACAGCCCCGAAAAGAGCAGGTCAATTTTACAAAGCACTATACAACTACACGCCAGGTATTGGTTCAGCGAATGCCGGAAAACTGGCATCGTTTAAAGTATCATCATATAGAATCTATGTTGATTCGCAACCAAATCGAATTAATTGGCAAACCGGTCTATGTCCGTAAAAACACGTCGTATTACGAAAGGTTGATTAATCTTTCCAATGAAATCGGGGGCGATATCGACATTATCCCTGTACCGGGAAACACCGAAACCGAGGAGCTGATAAGAAAAGTTTCGGATGGTGAAATTGACTACACCATTGCCGACCAGCACATAGCCCAAATCAATCAAACATACTATAGAAATCTGGATGTAAAAACACCGGTAAGTTTCCCGCAGCGAATTGCCTGGGCGGTTCGAAAAAATTCACCGGAGCTACTGGAAGCCGTTAACGAGTGGATTGTGAAAATCAAACGCAAACCCTATTACAATATTGTCTTTAATAAATACTTTAAAAACCGCTCGGCATACAGCAAGCGGGTTAAAAGTCCGTTTTACTCCAAGAATGGCGGCAATATTTCCCAATATGATGATTTGATTAAAACTTACGCCAGGGAGTTGAACTGGGATTGGCGTCTTCTTGCTTCTATGATCTACCAGGAATCTCGTTTTAATCCAGATGCCACCAGTTGGATGGGCGCACGCGGGCTTATGCAAGTAATGCCGGCAACTGCCGAACTCTTTGGTTATAAAGCCTCTCTTGAGCGACCCGAGGTTAACCTCAAAGCCGGTATTACCTATATTAAATTCCTTAAACGTCTCTGGAAAGATATTCCCGACTCCACCGAACGCCAAAAGTTTATCCTGGCTTCTTACAATGTTGGACAGGGTCATGTAATGGATGCAAGACGCCTGGCCGAAAAACATGGCAAAGATCCAGATATATGGACCGATAATGTCGAAAACTTAATTCTGGCAAAGTCGGAGCCGGCATTTTATAACGATCCTGTTGTAAAACATGGTTACTGCCGTGGCCAGGAACCTTATGATTACGTGCGTGATATCCTGGAGCGTTACGAACTATATACGAAAGTTCTTGAAGCAGATGCCTGACTTTGTTAGGTTTGCCGAACTTACTTTGCTTATTTTATATTGTAATAAGCGCTTTTCTTTTCATCCATCAGCAAACCTTTATTTCCTTCATGATGTTAATAAGAGCTGAAGATATCAACGTTTTTTGATCAACTTTATACATTACTGCCATGTCTCAAACTCTTGAATTCCCCCAGGGTTACTATCGTTTTCCGGCTTTACATAAAAACACAGTTGTTTTTGTATCTGAAGATGATTTATGGAAAACCACGTTAGACGGCAGGCCTGCCACACGCCTGACTTCAGGCCTGGGCCAATGCTCGTATCCTGCCATCTCCGAAGACGGCCTGCAAATTGCTTTTATTGGACGTGATGAAGGTGAGCCCGAAGTTTTTGTAATGCCGGTACAAGGAGGTTCTCCTAAGCGTATCACCTATCTGGGTGCAACAGACACAAGGATTCTGGGCTGGCAAAATAACGAGATTGTATTTACCACAAACGCCAGGCAGGCGTTTGCCAAGTTCCTTGAACCTCATACGATCAAACCAGGTGAAGCCTATCCCAAGTCACTCAATATCGGGCATGGTATGTCTATATTATTTCATAAAAACATAACAGCTCTGGGAAGGAACTCGGTCGATGCTGCAAGGTGGAAACGTTACCGTGGGGGTACGGCAGGTGAAATATGGGTTGATATTTCAGGAAATGGAAAATATGAACTTGTTAGCTGCAAATTTGGTGTAAAAGGCAATTTTGTCAGTCCTGTTATTATTGAACACAACAACAACACGAGTTTATATTTTGTCAGTGATCATGATGGGATTGCCAATATCTATTCAACAACACTTAAAGGTACAGACCTCAAACAGCACACATTCCATACCGATTTTTATGTGCGGCATCCCAAAAAAGACAGTTCAGGCCTCAACAAGTTGGTCTATCACGCTGGTGGCGACCTTTATGTATTGGATTGCCAAACAGACGAAACCCATAAGCTGAATTTTGATTACCTGAGCCCAAAAACCCAGCTCAACCAAAAATTTGTCCCCGCAGCCAAGTATCTTGAAACGTACGAACCACACCCATATAAAAACGAGCTGGTCATCAATGCGAGAGGTAAAACATACATAACGGGTTTTAAATCAAGTCCGGTTATGCAATTGGGCCTGTCTGCAAAACCCCGCTACCGGATGGTAACATATTTATCTGATGGCGAACACCTGTGCATGGTTTCCGATGAGAGCGGCGTGGAAAAAATTGAAGTCTATTCGCTTCAAAATGAAAAAATATGGGGCTCAGGTTCGGTTGATCTGGGCATAGTCCAAGCCATTTACCCTTCACCAAAAAATAAAAAGATCCTGGTTGCCACCAACCGCAACAAACTTCATTGCTTCGATATTGAAAGCTCTGAACACGCAATTGTGGCTGCGAATGATTTTGCAAGCATTACACAATGTTGCTGGTCGCCTGATGGCCGTTATATCGCATTTATAAATGCCATTTCAAATGATCAGCACGAAATCAGTATCCTTGATACCAAAACCAATGCCACACATACGGTGACCAAGGCCATCTTAAGTGATTTTTCTCCATCATTTGATCCAACCGGCAGGTATTTATTTTTCCTGAGCCGACGGATTTTTGACCCGGTTTATGACAATCTTCATTTTGATCTGAACTTCCCGTACGGAGTTAAACCCTACCTGATCACCCTTCAAAAAGATTTGGTATCACCATTTTTCTCAGAAGCTGCCAGCCGAAAAAAAACGACTGGTTCTAAAAAGAAACCCGAAGAAAAAGAAATTGACTTTGATGGCATTCAAGATAGAATCCTGGCTGTACCGGTTGCGGAAAAACGCTATTTTGGACTGGTTGCCGGCAAGGATAAACTTTACCTTGCTCACAGACCTATTAAGGGTGCCTTGAGCTCGCCAAAATCACCTTTCAAAAAAGATGCGATTTTAGAAAGTTTTAACCTGCAAACCCAAAAGACAGATGTTATTACCCGATCTTTAACCTCCTTTACACTTTCCGGTGATGGTGGTGTTTTGGTTTATCGTTCGGGCAATCAACTGCATTACAGCCCTGTTGAATCAAATTTATTTGAAGAGATCCCCCTTAACAAGGTATCGGTACATGTTCAGCCTCGGGAGGAATGGAAACAAATGGCCCAGGAAGCTTGGCGGCTTCAACTGGAACATTTCTGGAGAGAAGATATGGCAGGTACCGATTGGGAAGGCATGTTTGAGCGTTATGCGCCTTTGCTGGATCGCCTGGGATCACGCGCTGAATTTTCTGATTTCATGTGGGAGTTACAAGGCGAACTGGGCACCTCTCATTGTTACGAGTACGGCGGGGATTACCGGCCTTCTCCGGCCTATATCATCGGGCAACTTGGGGCTACGTTTTCTTATCACAAAAAAAAGCAGGCCTATCAAATCCAGAGTATGCCCGAGGGTGATCCATGGGATAGCCGCTCCCCATTAAAATCCCCCGGATGCAATCTTAAAACAGGAGATTTAATCTATGGTATAAATGGGCAGAAAGTCTCCGCGGATAAACCATTAGAAGCCCATTTAATGAACTTCGCCGGCAAAGAAATCATGCTTAAAACCGGTACGTTGAAATCAAAGCAAAAGCGTGATGTTCGGCTGAGAACCCTGGGTAATGATCGACCGCTTTATTACAGGCACTGGGTCAATCAGAACCTCGCCTATGTGCATAAAGTGTCTAAAGGAAAAGTTGGCTATGTTCATATCCCAAATATGGGCCCGGATGGGTATGCTGAATTTTTCAGGCTGTACTTACGGGAATATGTACGCCAGGGATTGATAGTGGATGTCCGTTATAATGGAGGTGGGCACGTTTCGCAGCTGATCCTGGAAAAACTGGCGCGTAAACGTTTAGGATACGATGTCCAGCGCTGGTCCAGCCAACCAGATCCTTACCCGTCTTATTCAGTTTCGGGACCAATTGTTGGCCTGACAAATGAGTATGCCGGATCAGACGGTGATATTTTCAGTCATTCCTTCAAAATGTTAGGTATCGGTAAGCTGGTAGGAAAACGCACCTGGGGTGGGGTGATTGGTATAAATCCCAAATACCGCTTAGCTGATGGCACCATCACAACCCAGCCTGAGTATTCTTTTTGGTTTAATGATGTAGCATGGAATGTTGAAAATTATGGGGCCGATCCAGACATTTATGTTGAAATTGCCCCGCAAGACTATGCCAAAGCCAAAGATCCGCAACTTGATAAGGCACTCAAAGAAGTAATGGACAAACTTAAAGGCCACAAGCCAAAATTCCCTACCCTTGAATATTAAGCCAGTGAAGTTTTGGTGTGACCTGCATCAATGGGAGATGCTGGATATGAAACAATTTTCAGTATCTTCCTTACAACTATACATTCGCGGAATAAACAATCCTTAACGATGTATCACACAAAATGTAACCTCCAGTTAAAATAACCCGGATATGACAAAATTATTATACACAGTCTGCCTTGTTTGTTTCGGACTCTTATTTTTACAGCACGAAACATTGCAAGCTCAATCCAGATCAGATCTTCAAAATGTAGTTGGCTTTCGTGAGTATCAAAAAGCCAATGAATTAGTTTCGTTAGGTAAACTCAGTCAAGCTATTACTTATCTCAATAAAGCTGTACGGAAAAATCCTCGTTTCGCCGAGGCCTATAATTTCAGAGGAGTTGTTCGTAAAAACCTGGGACAAACCAAACAATCTATTTACGATTTTGGTAAAGCAATTAAGATTGAACCAAAAAACAGTGCGGCTTATAACAATCGCGGAATATCGTATTTTTTGTTAGGTAACTTTCCAAAAGCTTTAAGTGATTTCAACTCTGCTCTGGCCAACGATAAAACCAACAGTGATATCTGGGCCAATCGTGCAAGAACACTCTCAGCAATGGGTGATACAAAAGAAGCCATTAAAAGCTATACGCAGGCTATAGGTAAAGAAGCTTATGATGCCGAGCTTTATAAGAAACGAGGCGACTTGTATTTTAAACTGGGGTTTTTCGGCGATGCTCTCGCTGATTTTGAAAAGGCCATTGATCTAAATCCGAATTATGCCTCCTGTTACATCAGCCGTTCTAAGGTTCATTTAAGAATCTCGATGTTCTCTGAAGCCCTGGATGATGTGAATAAAGCCATCGACCTTATACCAAGTAATCCCGAAGGGTATTATCAACGCGGCAGGATCTTGTTGCATCGGCAGGGGTATGATCAAGCCATTCGAAATTTTGACATGGCCCTGAAATATGATCCCAGAATGTCTGTAGCATATCATTACAGAGGTGTGGCCAATGACAGCTTAAAACAATACCAGAAAAGTGTTCAGGATTACACCAATGCCATAAAACTTGATGAGCAACTATGGGATAGCTATTACAACAGAGGGTTAGCATACCTGAACTTGAATCAGAACCTGAATGCAAAGGAAGATCTAAAACGGGCTTTAAAGTTAAATCCTTCACTTTATGAAGCACGCAAAGTGCTGAGTTCTTTGCAATAGATCTGTTTTCAAACAGTTAAAACATAAATGAGAATCCGATCCCGAAGATAGCCAGTAGTTTTTCTTCGGGATTTTCTGTTTTCTTAACAACCCGCCAGTTTGCTCTCCCTTGAGTATTCACCGCTCTGATAAGCTCTATGTATTCAATTTTATATGTATTCACAGGTTGAGTAAATGTCAATTCTGGCACTATTGTAAAATTACTATAGGACATTAGAAGTGGTAATGAAAGTTCATAGTATTTAATTTGAAAGGCATCGTTTAATGTTCTTGTCTGTTGCCAGTTAAAGGTTTTCTGAAATGATACATAGATATTCCTGGAGGATTCGTTTTCTGAGAGATACCCTGATATTGATGGTTGCAGAATTAAATCTGCACCATATAACTCTCCAATATGCCAGGCATAACTTAATTGGTAGGTTAAAAAATAAGCCGGTTTATCCCTGGAAAAACCGGTTGAAAATTCAATTGAAGGAATCACCCATGGATTGGAGTAAAACAGTGATAGAGACAGTTCATCGGTGATCGCAGAGTTTAATTGTGGACTGCTTTCCGAAAAAAAGGATTTCGTATAACTCGCGCTTAGCATAAAATCTTTCCAATCTATCTCATAAGAAAGATATAAGCTATACTGATCAAGAATTGGTTGTACCTCTACAAGTCCTGCAACTGTTGCCCCAATACTCAAACCTGTACGATGGATCGCTTCAACATAAAAACTGTACGCTCCCCCGCCATTATTCTGGTCAATGCCCTCATACAAAGCACGGTTTTGCAAGGATAAACCAGTTGAAAAACTTATCAGTGGTTTTTGAGGTGGGCTGAGAAGCTCAATCCATGAATCCAGGCTGCGAGAAGGCTGTTGATTTATTAATGAATCAGACTTTAAATCCTGGATAAATAAATTTACCGAATATTCATACAAGAGGTCTTTAAATTGCTCGGCCTGCTCAATGAGATGGTCGGATGGGACTTTTTTAACGATCATCGAATCCAAATCATTTCTGTATGTTTCAATCCGGCTGGTCAGGTTGTCTTTTGCGGATAAGTTTTTACGATAAGCTTCATCAAGGAGCGTTTGAGCAAATGAAATAAAATCGGCAAGAACGGGATGCTTTTGCTGGTTGCGGTTTGATGAATTCTCTTCAGGCAATGGATCACAATGAACTCTTGCATACACGTTTGTTAAGCAAAAAATCATACCTAAACATAGAAGTCCTGCTATACGTTTTATTTGATTTGATCCTCTCATTTAGCCTTTATTTCAAATGCATTTACATAAACTTACAACTTGAAAACCACAAGATATGTGAAAACCATCACCTCGAATTAGAAGATGTGGTATTTGCTCACTAAATTCAGCTTTTTCTCATGCAAAACAGTTATAGAAATACCTGAGAATTTATGAGTTTTACATTACAAAAACAGGACACCCATTCTGCCGCCAGAGCAGGCATTTTAAAAACAGACCATGGTAAAATTCAGACCCCGATTTACATGCCTGTTGGCACCCGTGCTTCAGTTAAAGCCATTGAGCAACGTGAGTTACTTGAACTTGGCTCGCAAATTATTCTGGGGAACACTTATCATCTCTATTTAAAGCCCGGTAATGAAATTATGCATGAAGCTGGCGGACTTCATCCATTTATGAGCTGGCAGAAACCAATTCTGACAGATAGTGGTGGGTACCAGGTGTTTTCACTCTCAGATTTGCGTGAAATTTCCGAGCAAGGGGTTTTATTTAAATCCCATATTGACGGTTCCAAACACATGTTCACCCCTGAAAACGTGATTGATACCCAACGCATTATTGGTAGTGACATTATGATGGTTCTGGATGAATGCCCACCCCATAATGCCGAAATGTCTTACCTGAGATCTTCATCTGATTTAACACTTCGTTGGGCAGAACGGTGTTTAACTCATCATCAGCAAAATAAACCACTCTATGGGCATACGCAGAAACTTTTTGGTATCACCCAGGGAGGTATTGATCCGGAGCTTCGTGCTAAAAATACCAAAGCATTAATCCAAATGGATTTCGATGGGTTTGCTATTGGCGGGCTGGCTGTTGGAGAACCCACTGAAGATATGTATCGCATGCTAGAAGTCTCTCATCCACTTCTGCCTGAACATAAACCTCGCTACCTGATGGGTGTCGGTACCCCCCATAATATTCTAAATGCAATTGAACGCGGTGTTGATATGTTTGATTGTGTGATCCCAACCCGCGAAGGACGCAACGGCAGGGTCTATACCCGGAAAGGTTTTCTTAATTTACGCTCTGCCAAATATGCCCGGGATTTTAATTCTATAGATATTGGATTCGACACCTATGTCTGCAATACATATTCGCGTGCCTATATCAGGCATTTGCTGGTTGTTGGCGAAATCCTTGGCCTGCAAATCTGTTCGCTGCATAACATTTCATTTTTCTTATGGCTTACAGCTACAGCGCGTGAAAAGATTTTAGCAGGTGAATTTAATAGCTGGAAAAAAGCATTTTTGGAAGAGTATGAAGCAGGTGAGGAGTAAAGATTTTATTTTATGACTTTATTACGGCCAGCTTCTTTTGCTTGATAAAGTTTTTGATCGGCTGAAATCACAAGATCATCCTGATTGCTGAATTGATCAGAATTGGCAACGCCCATGCTGATGGTGATTTTCAGATCCTTGTGAATGTTGTGCCAGTCATAAGACTCTACGGCAAATCGAATTTTATCACAGGCCAGCATGGCATTTTCCAGGCACGTTTCTGTGAATAAAAAGACAAATTCCTCACCCCCGTAGCGGGCAACCAAATCGCCTGCGCGACTTCGGGTTTTAAAAATCCGGGCTATGGTTCTCAGAACATCGTCGCCAACCTGATGGGAAAATGTATCATTGACCATTTTAAAGAAATCGATATCCGCCAGAGCAACCGAGAGGGTTCGGCTATAGCGCTTGGCACGTAAAAATTCGTACTTGAACTGCTCATCAAAATGCCGTCTGTTTGCCAGGCCTGTTAATCCATCGAAGATAACCATTTCCTCCAAAGATTCAGTTTGCTCGCGCAACCTGTCTAACAACATTTCTTTTTCCTTATTTGCCTCTTCAAGGGAAAGTGTTATCATCTGGAGTTCGTGATTGGCATTAGCCAGCTCAACATTTTTTAGTCTGTAGATTTCCGCTTCTTTCTTCGACTCTTCAATTTCCTGCTTAAACAAAAAGTTTTTGCTTTCAGACTCCTTTTCATCGACCCAGATTTTTTGATTAATGTTAAAAAACTGTTTAAAATGGAACAGGGCCTCTTTAAGATTATTTTCTTTTTCGTTTAGGACACTCAGGGCATTGTGAATATTACTGGCTAAATGTTTTTTATCTAACCTTGAGCAAATGAGAAGGGCTTGCTGAAATTCATCGCGGGCTTGTTGTTGCTGATTATTCAACAGGTAGATTTGACCAAGATCGTACCTTATTTCTGCGATCAAAAACTGATTATCGACTTCAGCGGCTTTTTCAAGTGCCTGAATATACATTGAAATGGCATCTTCAAATTTGTTTTCCAGCTTGTTTAGTTCTGCAAAATGCAAAAAGCTTCTGGCCATTCCTTCAATATCATTATGCTCAAACCTGTAATCATGATTCCTTTGCAACCATTGCTGAGCTTTCTTGATGTCTTTTTGTTCAAGTGAAATAAACCCCAGTTTTTCGTAGCAGTCCATAAAATCGGATTGCTGATCATGCTTTTTAAATATAATTGCTGCCTTGCTGAGGTAGTCCATACTTGCCAAAAGCTTACCAGACAAGTGGTACAAATCAGCTAAGTTCATAAATACATAGCCAACTTCAAGACTCATTTTGTTAGGATTAACCGATATAGCCTTAAGTTGGTAGGAAATTCCTGTACGGAAATCGCCGACTATACCGTAAATAGTACCGATTTTACTCAGTGATTTTGTTTGAGCTTCAAAATCATCCAGTAACTCGTAAATTTTCAGGCAATCCAAATAATGTTTCAGGGCGTCGTTAAATTCTTTTAACTCAAACCTTGAATCGGCTATCAAATACTGAGAACCGGCTTTTCCTTTGAGGTCATTAATCGATTCAAAAACGGCCAGTGCCTGGGAGGCTTTATCTATCGCTTTATTGAAATTACCGAGGGCAAAATAGCATAATGCTTCTGATTTTAAACTACTGGCAATGCCATAGGAATATGCAATTTCTTTGGCCATCTCATAAGCCCGGCCAGCAAGTTCCAGTCCTTTTTTTGGTTCTGCCTTTTGAATATCGCTTGCAAACTCAGCCATTTTATCAATGGTGTGTTTACCGGGAGTTGCATCCATTAACTCAGCATCTATGTTGTTGATATTCAAAGGCTTCATTTTAAAGAAAGTTCATTCCTGTTAAGGTACCTTAATATAACATCACAGTTAGTTGAAAGTTTATATCATTCTGAATAAAATGATATGAACTGATTATTACCCTTAAAACAGTAGATCTATTAATTAACCCGGCACTTAATGCCATTCGTTCTCATCTTGAAACTCCCGGCATTTTTCATAAAAGCTTATGAAAAAAAAACGAATAAAATGTTGGCAATAAAAAATCACAAATCTAATCCCTATTAACTTTTATCCAATAAATCATGGGATGATGTAATTAAAATCAGTTAGGGTATTCTTAGAATTCTACTTTTTTACTCAAGTCCAATATTGTTATACAACACGCCATAACACAATCAGAATTATTGATAAGATAGATGCACTGCGAATCTTGTTTTACTCCGAAGTGGTAATAATCAAAAATTTCGATTTCAGCCAAAATGAGTAGGGGTTTTCTATCATTAAAAGAGAACGATCGCTTGAAAGTGCCTTTAGGGTATAAGATTTTTTTTCATGGAGCGAAACCAGTGAAATATCATCCAAAGCTGCCGGAATGGGTATGGTGTCTGTAGATATGGTATTTATTTCGATAAATGATTCAGGATTAAAAGAATCAGACGCCACAACGGTTCGTCCAATCACGCCAAGCAAGCCACCTTTAACTTCAATGATATTTTTCTGCTCCAACTCCGACTCGGATCCAATTACATAATATGCCTTGGCAAGCTCTTCTTCCTGCTGTAAAATTACATCATCCAGGACATCTACTGTGTTTTGTAATGCGGAAATTTGAACATTTAAGTTTCTGACTTCTTCTTTTAAGATCATGATTTGCTTTTCTCGCTGAAGAACCGAAAAGCGAAGCTCGGCAACTAAATTTTCCAGGCTTTCAATTTTGAAATCAGCATTTTTTAAATCGGATTCAAGCGCAGACAGGGCTTTTTGACTTTCTAAAAGATAGGTATCAATATCGGAAATGTTTTTGATGATATTCTCTTTGAGGGTGCTATCGCTTCGCTGGGCTGACTGCTCGATATCTGAGGATACTTTGGCTATTTTTTCCTGTCTGAGTTGAATCCTGTTCAGATTTCGCTGTATATCGACTACAGATGATGTGATTTTTTCTATGTATTCCTGCTGTGCCTGGTTTTTCGAAACTTGGCGGGCGTTTTCTTCTTTTAGGTCCTGTATCTGTTTTTCGTGGTTAGCACTTTGGCATCCGGCAGCAAGCAATAGGGTAATAATCCAAAAAAATAATAACTGTCTCATGAATTGGAACAAGATAAAGCCAAAAATGTATGTCTTACAAATTTATCAGATTGAGTCTTAAATTCAAATATTCAGAGTTTCAGGGTAAGCCCCCCATCAGCTACAATGGTTTGACCCTGAATCCAATAAGATTCCGGATTACATAAAAATGCGATTATGTTCGCCATTTCCTCTGCAGTGCCTAATCGGCCTAATGGTGTTTTTTCTGCCCATGCCGTTCTGATTTCATCCTTCTCTTTAAAATCATCCAAAGCATCGGTATCTATCGGGCCCCCGGAGACGGCATTTACACGAATGTGTTTGTGGCTTAATTCAACTGCCAAGTATCTTACAACTGTTTCAATTGCTGATTTTGCTGTACCTACGGTGGTATAATTGGGCAAACACCGGATGCTTCCTATGCTGGAAACCGCCACGATACTTCCACCCTTTTCACCAAAGCTCTTTAATGCTTCCTGAGCGCCAAGATACAGCGCTTTAGGGCCAGTTGAGAGTGCCAGATCAAGCCCGTGCAAACCAACACGCTCAACAGGGCCAAAAACACCTTTTGCCGCATTGCTAATGAAAATATCACACCTGTTGAATGTTTCCATGGTTTGGGAAAACAATGCTGTCATGGTTTCGGGATACCTCACATCACCCTTAAATAGCATTACTGATCGTCCAAGGGCTTCAATTTCTTCGGCCAGAGATGTTGCAGCGTCATCATTACGCAGGTAATTGACCACGATGTGAGCACCCTGCAGAGCCAACTTCAAAGCTGTGGCTCGGCCTATACCTCTTGAAGCACCTGTTATGATAGCTACTTGATCTTGAAGTGGTTTTTTCATAAAAGAGGGGTGTTTAGTCAAGATGATCCATCCATTGTTCAACACCAATTTTTGCCCCGTACCAGGGTGTCATGGGTGTTGGAAGATGCTCAATCCCTTCCAGAACAACATTTTCCGCTCCATCCAGTTTGCAGCTATCTACGGTTACAATACCGTCTCCGAATAGATCGCCCTTTCCTGAAACACTTTCATAAAAGTAATAACTGACAATATTAGACATTTTTCCACCTAACTTGCCTTCCCAGGCATCACTTGTAACGGATACCACGGGGACTTTTTCAAAAAATGATTTATCCAGATGCTCAAATATGAAATCAGACTTCATCTTGCCATAAGTTTCCAGGCTGTGAAAAGGAGTACCAAGAGTGATCAGTTTATTGATTTTATATGATTGGTTGTACGAGTCGCCCTGGTAGGGCTTACCCAGAAGGTAGATCATGGCTACGGTGCCACCACCACTATGCGCTACAATATTAATTGGCTCATCGGGGTATTTTGCCTGAACCTCTTTTAGCGTTGTGTCTAATACTTTCATTACCCGATTGGTCGATCTCTCCGGACTCGGTGGAAAACCGATCCAATCCAATGCATTGATTGGTAAAATAAAGATCTTCTCTGATGGGATTTTACTTGATAAAACATCTTTCGTTTCATTATACAACGAGTCCCAAAAACCAACACCTTCAATGATTACTACAGGATTTTGTGATTGCTGAGCCATAATACTTCTTGGTTTAGTGTTTCATAAATTTCTTATCATCAAAAAAACTACCTGGTCGCATCAGAAAGAATGAACTTCTGGATAGACTGCCTGGCGCAAATAATCAGATTTATCTAATAACACGTCTGTACGACTATCTATTTTGAATACATACGCATGAATTCCACCAGAAGTCTTACACCAAAACCGGTGCTGCCTTTCTGGTTTGAACCGCCAACCATTCCGGGGAATGCAGGCCCGGCAATATCCAGGTGAGCCCACGCAGGATGATCACCCACAAAATACTCTAAAAACTTGGCTGCCGTGATAGCGCCTGCGCCCCGGCCGCCAATGTTTTTTAAGTCTGCCACATCCGATTTTAATTGTTTGGCATAATTATCCCAGACCGGCATCCGCCAAACCTTCTCACCCGATTTCTGACCAGCCTGAAAAAGTTTTTCGGCCAGTTCGTCGTTATTTGAAAACAATCCGGCCACTTCGTTACCCAGAGCCACAATGCATGCGCCTGTTAATGTGGCTAAATCAATAATCACATCGGGTTGATAGGTTTCTTTGGCATAGGTCAGTGCGTCTGATAAAATCAAGCGGCCTTCAGCATCGGTGTTATCAACTTCAACAGTAACACCGGCATAAGTTGTTAGAACATCACCCGGGTTTTGAGCATTCTCACCGGTTTTGTTATCTGTTGCCGGAATACATCCAATAACATGAACCGGAAGTTTTAACCGGGCAGCTGCTTCAACCGCACCGATCACATCTGCCCCTCCCGACATATCGGCTTTCATATCGCCCATATTTTCAGACGGTTTAATGGATATGCCACCGGTGTCGAAAGTCACACCTTTTCCTAAAATGGCAATCTTAGCTTTGGGCGTTCCTTGTGGTTTGTATTCTAAGATGGAAAATGTGGGCGGGTTTGCACTTCCAAAATTCACTGCTAAAAGTCCGCCAAAACCAAGTTTCTGCAATTTTGCTTTATCGAAAACCTGAACCTTGTATCCATGCTTTTTACCCGATTCTTTAGCTTTTTCAGCAATCATGGTTGCTGTCATATAATTACTTGGAGCGTTGATCAGGTCTTTGACTAAAGATTGTGCGCTGGTGATGATTTCCCCGGTTTCAGCGCCGCTTTTAACCTGGTTATATGAGCTTGAAGTGGTTGCCAGCACAATTTCTTTTAACTCATGCTTTTCCTCGTCCTCTGAGGGCTGTTTCTTTTTTAACTCATTGATTTTATTGGTTTTGAGCTGGTTATACTCGTAACAACCTTCAAAAGCACCTTCAGATAAGGTTTGAGCCAGATAATCAACTGAACTTGAAACCAGTTTTGAAAGGGCACTGGCTGAACTCAGATCCATTGCAATTTTATCCAGCTTCATCTCTTTTGATTTTGCCGAAAACATGCAGGCTGCTTTTCTGATGGATTCCAGGGTTGGTTTATCGGGCAAACCGAGGCACACAACCCGTTTGGCCTGTAACTCATCCGAATTAGGATAAAGCAACATCATTTCACCTTCTTTGGCTTTAAAATCCAGTTCTAAACCTGATAAATTGATGCCTGTTTTTGTAGCAATTTCCTGTAAATCTTTTTCACGATTGGCTTTTGTAACAAAAAGAGCCATTGCATCACATTTAATCTTTTGAGTGGTTGTTTTTGTAATGTTTATTTTCATAATTAATCCTCTTGGATTTTTATGTGTGGTTTATTTAAAAGTTGTTGGGTTTCCATTAAAACAGCTTCTATAGCTTTATATGGCGGCATATTGATGCGGCATCCTGCCGCATTTTTGTGGCCTCCGCCATCAAACTTCTTGGCTACCTGGTTTACATAAACATCCCCATGAGATCTCAGACTCACTTTCACGGCCCCGTTATCTGTTTCAATGAACACAAGTCCGACATCAATACAGTCCAGCGACATGAGAAACTCTGTAATACGCTCGGTATCTGACTGGCTGGTAGCGGTTTCACGAAACATATGTTGTGTGATCAGCAAATAACCGATTCTGCCATCCATTTCGAGCTGAATATTATTGATTGCCTGGCCTATTAATCGCATGGCTGTGTAAGGAATTGAATAAACCTGCTTATGTATGTAACTGGGTTCTACTCCAATCGACACTAAAGAGGCTGCTATCTGATGAACATGGGGTGTGGTTTTCGGAAAGCGAAAAGAACCGGTATCGGTCATCAATGCCGTATATAATCCGGTGGCGCCATGCTGGTTGAGCAGAGGCATATTTGTTGATTTTTCCATGATCCTGATCAGGTCGTAGACCAGCTCGCCTGTGGCCGAAGCATAACTTAAACAGATCATGATATCGGCAAAATCCTGTGGTTCGAGATGATGATCAACACATCCTATTTTCAAGCCATCAGATTGTTGCAATCCTAACACATGGTCTTTCAATTTTCCAATTCTGGCAATGCTGTTGGTATCCAGAACCAAACATACATCGGCTCGCCTGAGGGCATTTTGATGATCCGGGTTTTCAGGAGAAAAGACCATATTCTCATGGTCGTGAAAATCTTCAAACAGAAACTTGTAATTATTTGGGATTTCAGTCGGATTTAAGATCGTCACATCCTTACCCAGTGCATTAAGAGCATTATAGATACCAATCTGACTGCCTAAACCATCACCATCTGAATTTTCATGTGTGGTCAGTACAACATGGTTTGCATCCAGAAGAAGCTTGGTTAGCCCGGACCATATGTTTTGATCGGACGAGGATGAAGCAGATGGTGTTTCGAGAGTCGACATAGTAAAAGTAAGAATGTGCTCATTAAATTAATAAGCCATCAACACCTGATATAAGATGAATGTTCCGAGCAACTCTTTACCCTGATAGGCAAAGCATATGAGTTTGTCGCTTATCGCTCAATTAAATATTTCAGCAATTCTTGAATAACCTCATCCACCTTTTCTTTAGGGACACGGGTGCTGCCAACGGCTTTATGACCACCGCCACCATATTTTTTCAACAACTGCCCAATATTAATATTGGCAGTTTTGTTAAAAATATTGTAACCAACACCGATAGCCACCTGACCGGAACGTTCCGGGTCGTTGGATATTTTTAATGAAAGATTTGTGGCAGATTGAAATGCGTACAAAAAGTATCTGTTGCCACGGGGTAGCTCATCATATTGTCGCAAATCTGTTATAAGGACATTTTTTTCCATTTTAGAGTTTGTGCGTACAATCTCTTTATATTTTTCATTTTCCTCTAAAAAAGACTTGCATTTGGCTTGAACCTGGTTATCCTGCATAACACTGTCTATGTCTTTTTCCGACAGTAAGTCAATTAAATGGAGCCAATACGATTTTTCATCGTAGTATTTGCCATCAATTGTCATGGAAAGCAATAAGTAGCGTTCTGGTTCCATTACTTCGGCATAAGTAAGTTCAGCCGCATCAATCTTATCGGTCTCTTTGATCAGCTCATCGTAACGGGTTAGCTCTGGGAAATTTGGAAGGTAGAAATCGTAGACAACACGCGCAGCACTTGGCGCTGTTTTAAAATGACCCTTAAAATCTTTTGGTTTGGTATTTGCAATATGGTGATCGAACCACATGCCACAGCGTGGATCGTAGGGTAGGTTCGCCAAAATATCTTCAGGGCCAATTTCTACTTCACCATCCTGAACAAATTTTGGCTCTGAAAAACGAACATCTTGAATATTTTCAGTTTTTTTGATGAGAACCGCACAAACCAAACCATCCAGATCTGCGCGGGTTAATACTCTCATGGACATAGGCTTAGGTATAATCGTATGTGATAAGTTGAATTTCTGAAATATCTTTGTCGATTTCTCCTGAAATTAACATAGATTGGAAGACTTTCATTAGATTTGGATCCCACTTATTGTCTTTGGTTTCTTCTTCCATAATATCAAGAGACTCCTGCAAGGAATAAGCTTTTTTATAGGGGCGAACCGTAATCAGGGCGTCATAAAAATCAACAATGGCAATAATACGGGCAGTGAGCGGAATATTATCTTCTGCCAGTTTATCCGGGTATCCTGATCCATCCCATCGTTCCTGGTGATTACGTATAATAGGAAGAACATGGGTTAAGGATTTTAAGGGCTCACATATGCGCTCTCCTTCTTCCGGGTGACCTTTCATGGTCTCATATTCTTCCGGAGTAAGTTTTCCGGGTTTAAGCAAAATTGAGTCCGGAACTACAATTTTTCCAATGTCGTGAATAACCCCACCCTTTCGAACAGCATCTATTTGAACTTCATCCAAACCAATTTTTTTTGCCAACTTTGAGCCATATTCCGATAAACGCTGGCAATGGCCATTGGTATATGGATCCCTGCCTTCAATAGCAAGCGCAAGTGAGAAAATGACGGTTTCGGCATCTTCAAGCTGATCGATATAGGATTTGGTTTTAAGCAACGCCCGAACTTTTGTGATAAGTTCAATGCGGTTAAATGGTTTGCCTAAGAAATCATCAACACCAATTTCCAGAGCTCTTACTTTATGCTCAAAATCAAATAACCCCGTGAGCATGATGGTTGGTATCAGGCGGGTATCTGATGACTCTTTTAACTTAGATACCATATCACAGCCGTTTAATTTTGGCATCAACATATCGGTGATGATCAAATCAGGCTGTTTTGTATCAACAGATTCCAATGCTTCGATGCCATTGGTAGCCATACGAACCACATATCCTTCACTTTTGAGCGTTTCTTCCAATAATCGAAGGATAATTTCCTGATCATCTACAATCAGAATTTCAGCTGCATTTTTGTCGGTAGACATACTACTTGAGATTAGTATGGTTAAGAAAAATCATCTTGGCAGTTTATTTAGATGCCGAACTGCTATGACCCGGGAAGAAATGAGCATTCGGATCGATAAGGGTTTTAGCATTATTAACAGCTATAGCTGCTTCGGCAAAACCAGTTGCAATGAGCTTTAATTTTGCAGGATGCCAAACCACATCGCCGGCTGCGTAAATCCCCTCTATATTGGTTGCCATGTTAATATCCACTTTAATGGCATTGTTCAGGATTTCGATACCCCAGTCTTTAATTGGTCCTAAGTTTGTTGAAAAACCAAGGTTGCATAAGATGGCATCTACATCCAGGGCCAACTCTTCTTTGGTTTTGTTATTAAATACTACAGCTTGCTCGATTTGTCCATTACTGCCAACAATTCCCTTAAGCTCGTAAAAAGGTTTTACATTTGCTGAAGAAGACATGACTTTTTTAACACTATCTTCATGCGCTGTGAATTTGTCGCGTCTGTGGATAACGGTAAGGTCTGTATGATCGGCCAACGCCATTGCCCAATCCATGGCCGAGTCGCCACCACCAATAACCAAAATCTTTTGACCGTGAAAAACCGCAGGATTCTGAACAAAATAATACAATCCCTTCTCTTCCCAATCTTGTGCCTCTTCAAGTGGCAGCTTTCTTGGAGAAAAAGCACCTACACCTGCTGCAATCAGAATGGTTTTGGCACAAAACGTGCGACCGTCTTCTGAGTGAAGATAGAACACATTGTCCTGCTTGTCTATGGTTGTAACTTTCGTTTTGGTATTAATACTGGGATTGTACTGTGAAGCTTGTTTTAAGAGATTATCAACCAGGTCTTCAGCTACAATATCGGGATAACCGGCCACGTCAAAAATACTCTTTTTAGGGTAAAGTGCCGTTAGTTGGCCACCTGCCTGTGGCAGACTGTCCAGAACCAGAACGCTCATTCCTCTTAGACCAGCATAAAACGCCGAATACAAACCGGTTGGTCCGGCTCCAATAATAGCAATGTCGTATTGTTCTTGATTCAATCTAGACGTGGTTTCAGTTAAATTACATCAGAAAAACAAGATAAGAGAAACTTGGGGAAAACAAAAAAGGCATTCCTTAACGGAATGCCTTAATTTAAGCATTTCTCACGCAGAATTACTTATGCTGCATAAACCTTGAGTTTTTTGAAGCAGTTCTGTAACTGGATCCTTGCGAACGACTGTACCAACGATTGTTATCAAGTCTTTTACCACTTTTTGTTGGAACAAAGTTCACATTTCTGTCGGCCTGATACTGGCTGTCGTTAGATGGATAGACATCAGGTACGCGTGGTTTGTAGTTGGCTTTAGCTTTACCAAAGCTGATCAACTTAAACCGGCGATAGTTATCCTGCATATCTAAGTTTTCAGAAAGATAGTTCCAGGCATTATTGGCGCGTTTATAGCCCAAACGGTAGTTATAGCTGGCTCCACCGCGAACATCGCAATGACCCTCCATGATGATTCTCACTTTAGGATCTTTTAACAGGGTTTGTATAGAATCCAGGTTGCGGTTGAACTGCTCACGAGCGGCTCCATCAATATCGGCTCTATCGTAAGCAAATAAAACATTCTCAAGTTCAGGAACCTCAACAATTAAGGTTAAAGACTTGCTGGTAGTACCACCTTTTCCAACAGCGCTTAATGCATACTGTTGTGATTCTTTAGGACGAACCATTTGCTGACCTTTAGGCGCTACTTTTCCGATACCAGAAATGTTGATCTGGTCTTCAAATGCTCCGCTGACATCCCATGAAAGTGTTACATCTTCGGGACGGCTTGCATTAATTTTTTCTTTGGAAATAGAGAAATTAACCACAGGTGGTGCTGGAACAACAACGGTTAAGGTAACGGTATCTCTTGCAATTTTCTCTTCTTTTGAAGCTGTAGCAATGTACTCGTACTTTTGAGTTTTAGGACCAGGTAACGCCGGGCGTGGTGAGATATCAGAACTATCTACGCTTGCATCTTCAATAGATCTGGTAGAAAACAGATTTGAAATTGATAGTTGTTCAGCATTTTGAGCATCCCAGCCAATCACAGCAGAATCACCAATTGTGATTTCCATGCTTTTTTGACGGGCACTACCTGCATCGGCATTATCCCGAATAAACAAACTTACCGTAGGATCAGAGGCACAACCTGTACCAAGCAGCACAAAAAAAAGTAGTAAGGGTAAAATGTGTTTTGTTTTCATGTCGAGAGTTTTTTGGTTTGTCAGAGATAAATAAGTTAGAAAATTCATTGATACAATGATTCCTTGCTGTAAATATAACAATTATATCTTTTAATTGCCTCATTTAAAACCCGATTTATTACCTGATTATATGTAAAACCGGCACTAAATGCGGATTTTGGGAAACAAGAATTATCATTTGGATTCGGAAGAATGCCAGGCAAGGCATTTATTTCGAGAACATGGGGTTGGCCCAGATCGTTGAGGCGAATATCAATTCGCGCCCAATCTTTGCAATCCATAGCATGAAAGGCCTTAATTGCTGTCATTTCTATTCCGAGTTTTAGAGTTTTACTTAGTTTAGCAGGACATTCAAACATATGCAAGGGCTTATCCGGGGTATCCCACATCCATTTAGCTTCATAGGAATAAATTTTTTTGGATTGTTGAGGCAAATTTTCAAAACAAAGTTCAACGATGGGCAGAACTTCAACCTCTGGCCCATTTCCAATTAAACTCACGGTAAATTCTCGTCCGGTTATAAATTTTTCTACTATCATGGGCTGCTTATGCTGGCCCAATCCATCGCGCACCATTTTCTGAAGTTCCTGAACTGAAGTCACCACCGAGCTTTCATGTATCCCTATGCTGGAACCTTCATGTAAAGGCTTAACAATTAATGGAAAGCCCGGCTGTTTTTGGATAAAACCTTCAAGCTCAAAAGTGTCTGAAATTACATGATAATCAGGGGTGGGTATGTTATGATAACTCAGGATTTGCTTTGTATTAGCCTTATCCAGTGTAAGAGACAGTGTTGATACACCCGCGCCGGTATATGGCAATCGAAGCCAATCCAGCAAGGCAGGCACCTGGGCTTCTCTGCTTTTCGAATAAGCCCCTTCGGCCATGTTAAAACAGAAATCGGGTTTGAGTCTTATTAACGAATCTACAACACCGGCTAATTTATCGGGATGGCAATCAATAACCGTAACGTTGTGAAACTCTTCCAGGGCATTTTTTACAGCCGCTATCGTTTCACGGGAATCCCACTCCAGGAATAATTCATCATTCAATCCAGCCTCCTCAGGCTTTTGATTCACCAACAGGGCTATCTTCATGCAACTGGCTTACCCATTTTTCAGATTTTACATTCCACCATAAAATTTATAGCGGGATATTGCCATGTTTCTTACACGGGTTGGTATCCACTTTATGTTTGAGCATATCAAAGGCCCGAATGAGTCTCTCACGGGTTTCTCTGGGATATATCACTTCATCAATGTAGCCCTTTTCAGCTGCCAGGTATGGATTAGCGAATTTATCTTCATACTCCTGGGATTTTTCCTCCAGGGCTTTTTTCGCATCATCGGCTGAGGCAATTTCTTTTCTGAAAATAATTTCTGCAGCGCCTTTGCTACCCATAACGGCAATTTCAGCTGTGGGCCAGGCAAAGTTCATATCTCCGCGGATATGTTTGGAGTTCATGACATCATAAGCGCCCCCATAGGCTTTACGTGTAATCACTGTTACTTTTGGCACGGTTGCTTCGGCAAAGGCATAAAGAAGTTTAGCGCCATGGATAATGATCCCGTCCCACTCCTGATCTGTTCCAGGTAAAAACCCGGGTACATCCACGCAAACCAGTAAAGGAATATTGAAACAATCACAAAACCTGACAAAGCGGGCTGCTTTTCTGGATGCATTAATACTCAGAACGCCAGCCAAAACTGCCGGCTCATTAGCCACAATTCCGACAGACTGTCCGCCAATCCTTGCAAAACCAATTCGGATGTTCTCTGAGTATTGTTCCTGAATTTCATAGAATTCGCCTCCATCTACAATCAGTTCTATAACCTCCTTCATGCTGTAGGGTTTGTTGGAACTGTCTGGAATAATCTCGTCCAGTTTTTTTTCAGCATCACTTACCGCTTCAATTGGATTAGCCTTAAAAGGTTTTTCCTCACAGTTTTGAGGGATATAACTCAAAAGGGTTTTGATGTTTTCAAGTAAATCTATTTCATTTTCACAACTTAAATGCGCCACCCCGCTTTTTGAGGCATGTGTATCTGCGCCGCCCAGTTCTTCCTGTGTAACATCCTCATGTGTAACGGTTTTAAGCACATTCGGTCCGGTTACAAACATGTAACTGGTTTGCTGAGCCATTAAAATAAAATCTGTAATCGCTGGTGAATAAACTGCGCCACCGGCACAAGGCCCCATAACAGCTGATATCTGAGGCACAACACCTGAAGCCAGGGTGTTTCTTAAAAATATATCTGCGTAACCACCTAAAGACTCAACCCCTTCCTGAATACGTGCCCCACCGCTATCGTTTAATCCTATTACCGGGCAGCCATTTTTCATGGCCAGATCCATAATCTTGCAAATCTTCTCAGCATTAGCTTTGGAGAGGCTTCCTCCTAACACCGTAAAATCCTGGCTATACACATAAATTGTGCGCCCATCAATGGTGCCATAACCAGTTATGACCCCATCACCTAAAAAACGCTGTGAATCCAATCCGAAATTCGAGGATGAATGTTTAACCAAGGCCCCGATTTCCTGAAACGAACCTTTATCCAACAACATATCCAGACGCTCTCTTGCCGATAGCTTACCTTTTTTATGTTGGGCTTCTATTTTTTTATCACCACCTTGCAGAAGTGCTTCTTCCCGAAGCTGATTTAGTTTATCAAACTTTTCAGGTTTGGATTGACTCATGATCTTTTTGGATATTATTGATGAAGAAAGATTAATGCAGGTATTAAATTAACTTTATTTCTGCATATGATTTATGTATAACATAAGAGACATACACAGATGGTTTTTTTATTGCCTATGAATTAAGTAAATTTTAAGCTTGTGTGGAAATTTTACAAGTAAAAAGACAATCGATTAAGCGTTACCCCATAAAATTTAATACTTTTTTACAGTTTGCATACTACTGCAAACCAAGAATGTACTAGAAAGAGCACCGATATAATGATAAAATTTATAGAAAAAATATTTGGAACAAAGCATGATCGGGATATAAAAAAGATACTCCCGATAGTTGATGAGATCAATGGCTATTTTGAAGAGTTCAAGAGTTTATCAGATGATCAGTTGCGGGCCAAAACCACAGAGTTAAAAAAACGCATTTCTGAACACCTTCATGAGACTGAGCAGGAACTGGGAAATGAAAAAACTAAGCTCAACGACCTTGAGCTGACTTTCGACGAAATAGATTCCATCAAAGAAAATATCGCCCATCTTGAAGAAGAGTTAAAGTCAGAAACCGAGGAAATACTTCATGAAATTCTCCCTGAAGCATTTGCCCTTGTAAAAGACACGTGCCGCCGGTTAGTTGGCCAAACGTTTATGCTCATGGGAAATGAATACACGTGGGATATGGTGCCTTACGATGTTCAGTTGATAGGCGGCATTGTTTTACATGAAGGGAAAATTGCTGAAATGGCCACCGGTGAAGGTAAAACCCTGGTTGCGGTTCTTCCAACCTTTTTAAATGCCCTTACCGGAAAAGGTGTTCATGTGGTAACTGTTAATGACTACCTGGCTGAACGCGACTCTCAATGGGTAAAACCTGTGTTTGATTTTCATGACATCAAAGTTGGTGTTATCCTTTCCCGTATGATGCCGGAAGGCCGAAGAGAACAATATAACTGCGATATTGTCTATGGTACCAACAACGAGTTTGGTTTTGATTACCTGCGCGATAACATGGCCTCTGTGCCCGAAGATGTTGTTCAGCGGGGATTTAATTTCGCTATCGTTGATGAGGTGGATAGTGTTTTGATTGATGAAGCCCGTACGCCCCTGATCATATCCGGGCCTGTTCCTAATGCAAACCTCAACAAGTACGAAGATATCAAACCCAAGGTTGAGCAATTGGTTCGTTCTCAGCAGAATGTGGTTGCTCAAATGCTTAACAGTGCAGAAAAAATCTCCAAGCAATCACAGACCAATAAAGACCAGGAATTTGAACTCGGACTGGCATTGCTAAGGGTTAAACGCGGTCAGCCAAAAAACAAAAAGCTGATCAAGTTGTTGGGAGAAACCAACAAATCCAAGCTGATGCAAATGGTTGAAAACGATTTTCTGAAAGACAACGCTCGGCGCATGCATGAGGTTGATGAAGAGTTATTGTTTTCAATAGACGAAAAAAATCACACGATTGATTTAACTGAAAAAGGGCGGTCGTTTCTAACAGACTCTAATCAGGATAGCGACTTTTTTATTCTTCCTGACGTGGGAACTGAAATTGCAAAAATCGAGTCGGACAGCTCCATTTCAGATGAGGATAAACAACTCAAAAAAGATGAACTCTACCGCGTTTTTTCTGAACGCTCCGAACGTATTCATAATGTCTCTCAACTTTTGCGGGCTTATTCCTTGTACGAACGAGATGATGAGTATGTGGTTCAGGATGGCAAAGTTTTGATCGTGGATGAGTTTACAGGTCGTATTCTCCCCGGCCGCCGTTACAGCGATGGGCTTCATCAGGCTCTTGAAGCTAAAGAAGGTGTGAAAATTGAAGGGGAAACCCAGACAATGGCTACAATCACCCTTCAGAATTTCTTCCGCCTTTATAACAAGCTTGCCGGCATGACAGGTACAGCTGTAACCGAGGCTTCGGAATTCTTTGAAATTTACAAGCTGGATGTGGTAGTCATACCCACAAATAAACCGATCCAAAGGCTGGATCAGGAAGATCTGGTCTATAAAACCAGGCGTGAAAAATACACGGCTGTTATTGAAAAAATTCAGGAATTGCGCCAAAAAGGACAGCCGGTTTTAGTGGGTACAACAAGTGTTGAAGTATCGGAGTCGCTTTCCAGAATGCTTCGTATGAAGCAAGTTGCTCATAATGTTCTAAATGCCAAGCAAAATGAGCGTGAAGCCGATATTGTATCTAATGCCGGACAAAAAGGGGCTGTAACAATTGCCACCAACATGGCCGGACGTGGAACTGATATTAAACTTGGCGACGGGATTAAGGACCTTGGGGGATTATATATTCTTGGAACCGAGCGCCATGAATCACGTCGGATTGACAGGCAGCTCCGAGGCCGTGCCGGTAGGCAGGGTGATCCGGGTGAATCGGTATTTTTTGTCTCCCTTGAAGACGATTTAATGCGCCTGTTTGGTTCTGATCGAGTTATATCAGTTATGGATCGTTTAGGCCATGAGCAAGGCGATGTGATAGAGCATTCAATGGTTACCAAGTCCATTGAGCGTGCCCAGCGCAAGGTTGAAGAACAAAACTTTGCTATCCGTAAGCGTTTGCTGGAATATGATGATGTCATGAACCAGCAGCGTGAAATTGTTTATACCCGTCGCCGAAATGCCCTGTTCAAAGACCGATTGCGCCTTGAAATTTTTGATCTGCTGAGAGATCACGCAGATAAAATAGCTGAACCATATGCCCAATCGCTTGAAGCTAAAGAATTGGAAGAACTAATTTTGCGGGAGATCTCTGTAGATATTAAAATCACTGCGGATGAAATTGAAGAAGTTGGCGCATCTGGTTTAAGCGATAAGATATATCATAGCTGTGTGGATTTTTACAAGCGAAAGGAGAACATCCTGGGCTCGGAAATCATGACACAGATCGAAAAATTTGCGGTATTGGGCGTAATTGATCAAAAATGGCGAGAGCATTTACGCGATATTGATGAGCTAAAAGAAGGGATCAACCTGCGAGCGTACGGTCAGAAAGACCCACTATTGGAATACAAGCAGGAAGCCTTTAAGCTTTTTGTGAATATGCTTGATGATATTGCCAAAGAAACACTGTCGCTGGCCTTTAAATTGTATCCTCAGCAGTCTCAGTCAGAAGAAGTGGTTCCTCAAAGAGCTGAAGTCAATGCCAGGCGCTTAGTTGCGACACATGAAGAAGCTGAAAGTGCTTATTCTTATAGCCCGGAAGAAAGTGGTTCCGAGTCTCAAAACGCATCTAAACCTTCAGGTGATACTAAACAAGCCCCGGTTCGGGTTGAAAAAACGCCAGGTAGGAACGAACCATGCCCTTGTGGAAGTGGAAAAAAATACAAACATTGCCATGGCAAATAGGATATCCAAGCACTAAACCTTTCAATCATTATTGGTTAGTTGAATGAATTCAAAGATTAAGCTATTTTTTTTGGTGTTTGTTAGCGGGCTTTTGGGATGCCAGATCCCATTAGCAAAAACATTACACAGCCAGATTCTTTCAGGACAGATTCACAAAAATGGATTACCTGAAACCAAAGAACCAACTAAGCATTATAAAATCCTTAGTTCCAACAAAAAAACACTTCAACTTTATTTTTCATTCGAAAAACCTGAGGTTGTAGAAAAGGATAATGCCCTGGCAATTAGTTCAAAAACGTCCTCATTCCAGGTGCCCGGCACAGAATATCCTGTCCCATATTTCAGCTATCCGTTATTAGGCAAAGTGATATCTGCAAAGATAATTAATCACAATAATGGGGGGGTTATTTCCGGCATTGATTTAGACCCGCTTCAAAATGCTTATGGTGATACGCCTATTGGATTAGAATCTGAGAGTGACTTGCCGCTTGAAACAAGTGTTCAAGGCCCGTCAACTAACACCAACACCCCCTTACATTGGAATTATGTCGGTTCTATGCGCGGTAAAAACATTTCTTATCTGCATTTATACCCATACCGGTATGACTCTCATAATGAATCACTGGTTTTTGACACCTCATACACGGTTGAGATAACGTTTAATTCCTCAACTGATAGAACGAATTATGAGCTTGGATTGAACCATGTAAGTCTTCTGGATGATCCTACACCATTCAGACCTAACAAAAGCATTGACAAAAAACTGAATTTAAAAAAGAATCTTTCTTCTTTGAGCTCCACTTCCCTACAAACCAGCTTATCCAGTTCTGCGGTATTCGGTTCGCTGCCGGTTATACCAAAATATAAAATGGTTGTAGATGAAGATGGCGTTTATAAAATCGGCTTTTTTGAGTTTCAGGACGCCGAATTCCCGGATGAGTTTTTTGAAGCCGATCCGCGTACGTTCCGTATTTTCAACAAAGGTGTAGAAATTCCGATTTTTGTATCCGGGGCAAGTGATGGACAATTCGACAGAAACGATTTCATAGAATTTATTGGTGAATCGCATAAGATTGGTCTAAAAGATCCTGACCGACCCGATATGTATAATGATCCCTACACCGATGAGAACATCTACTACTTCTATTGGGAAACAGCGTTTAATGATTCCAATGCAGGACTGCGAATGGTAGAAGTTCCTGCCCAAATCCGCAGGCAAATAAGTCCTCAAAGCTCCTTTAACCTGAAGGGTCGTTCTTTTCGCTCATCACTACATTTTGAAAAGAATAATACTGTAAGAGAAAGATTAAGCGGTTTTTACAGCCGTTATAATCAAGAGGATTATGTTAAAACCAGAAATCACACCGATTCAAGAGATATCAGTTTTTGGACCGATGTTGAATATGGTCGTTCATATACATTTGACATAACTATCCCATCGCCAGATTTCAGTGTCAGTATTGATCCAGAATCATTAAGAGTACGTGCGGCTTTTCATGGGCTAAGTATTGTTAATCTTAACGGCCAACCTCAAAACACCGCTTTAGTTGCACTGGGTAAAGCCACATCACCCTTTATTGTTACTGAAACCAGTTGGGGAACAAAGGTTTATAGCAATAGAAATTTAAGCCGCCAGGAGTTAAATGTGGTCGATGTGAAACTCCCCATTACACAACAACGGCTACTTGATGAATCTGGAAGCGCCGTAATTCAAATTACCAATAGAGATAATATTAACATTGGAACCTCCTCCCGCTCATTTTATTTTAATTGGTTAAATCTCACCTATCGAAGGCTTTACGAAGCTTATCAGGATGAATTAGCATTTACAGCGCCGCCTTCATCCAGACCAGGACTCTACCAGTTTCAAATTAATGGTTTTACAACTCCGTCTGTTGATATTTATAAGGTAGGTGTTGGTAAATTGTCGAATTTTAGTGTTGAAAAATACACACAAGTATCCGATAATAACATTGAACGAACCCGTTACAGAATCGTATTTCAGGACAATGTTATTAATCCTGAAGATGTTGAATACATAGCACTGCCCTCAGATCAAAAAAAGATACCCTCTGCTTTTATTGAAGTTGAACCAGCAAATGTATTTGAACCGGAAAACGCTCTGAAAAACACTGCTAATAATTATAATTATATAATTATCACATCATCAAAATTCATCAATCAGGAAACCAAAGATGACAACACTAACCCTGTAACGTTATACAGAGATTACCGAAGTCAAACACTTCCGCTATATAATGAACCCAACAATATTCTGGTTACAACTGTAGAAGGCATTTACGATGAATTCAATAATGGAATTAAAAGTCCGCATGCTATACGCGATTTCTTAAGTTACGCCTATCATAATTGGGCTACATCACCCTCATATGTTCTGTTACTCGGTGATGCTTCGAGAGCTAATGAATCTCAGGATATTGTTCCTACCATGCATATTCAGACATTAAGGTTTGGTGCTACCGGTGCAGATGTCTGGTTTACAATGGTTGATGGCATTGACGATTCCGGAAGACTGGATTTATTGCCCGAAATGCAAATATCCAGAGTGCCTGCAAAATCGTTGACAGATATTTCCACTTATCTGACTAAACTTGAAAACTATGAAAAATACCTTACAGATCCTGCCAACGCTCCTCTTGGTGAGTGGCAAAATAAAATCGTATTTGTAGCTGGCGAAACCGGATCTGAAAGTATAGGCAGTCAGGGGGTACGAAATGATGTATTTGTGATCCAAACTGATAATCTGATCGAAAACTACATTCAACGCAATTTCTTTATTAACCGTCTGCACACTAACTTGGGACGAAATGCTGTATCCAGTGTCACTTACCCCGATGTATACAGGGGGTCTAGGTCGAATATGGAACAATACCTTAATGAGGGTTGCCTGATACTGAATTTTATTGGCCATGGCGGTGGCGCAATCTGGTCGGATAGCCAGGTTATGACCCTTGATGGTGTAGATCGGCTAAATAACTTTAATGCGCTTCCCTTTGTTACCAGCATGACATGCTTTACAGGGGCTTTTGACGATCCGGGGTATTCGGCCGGAACACTTGCTGAAAAAATGATTTTAACCCCCGAAAAAGGCGCAATAGGATTTATTGGTTCATCTGGTTTAGGTTGGCTTGTCAATGATGATATCATGACTCGCTCTATCTTTAATTTCTTGCTTGATGATGAAAATAAAGACCTTTCTATTGGCGACCTGCTCTTCAGGGCTAAAACCACCTATTACCTCGATAATATAAATTTTTGGGATCAGGCACCTTCCATGATATACCAGTACGGGATCTTCGGAGATCCTGCCCTTCGGCTTGCCTACCCTAAATCAAAAACACTTTCAGGTGAAAATGAATTGAGTTATGATCTGAAAACTCATATCCTGGCTATTGATGACACATTAACATTTACCTGTGAGGTTAATAGCATCAATACCGGTATTGTCAGATGGCAACTGACCGATAGTTATAATTTTGATACCGAACTTAATCCTAATAACATACTATTTGTTCAAAGCAATAGAATGCTTCAGAATGCTGACGGCCGTTTAACCGATACCATCAGAATTCCAATTAAACAACCCATAGAAGTTGCTAAAAACAATAGTTCACTCTTCAGAGGCGGTCAGATTAAGTTTTACATTCAGGGCGCGGGAAACAGCTTAGGCAAGACAGTTCATGGGTTTATTCCATTTAGTGCTAATGGTCCTTATATCGTGAATGTTGAACCCCAAATCCCCATTCAAAACGCTGTTGATTTGCCTTTAGACTTTACAGCTAATATTGACTTTAAATCCGGAATCCGGTCAGCATATCTTAGAATTACCATAGAATCGCTTAATCCAAACCTGGAGTATGAACCCGTTTCGGGATGGAACAATAAATTGATAACTGCAACTCAAATAAGTCCCGGTATTTTTAAATCAACCTCTCCTATTCCCGCCTCACTTATGAGAAAAGGCAATAAGCTCACTTATGATTTTATTGCTCAAAACACCAATTACAACATTGCTTACTCAGATGTTCAAACAGCTATAGTAGGTGAATTACCCGACCTTGCCGCATACCCGAAAGCCAAACCGGGAATGCTTCAATTCTTCGAGAACTCATCCATTGATTTTTACCCGGATGCTAACTCTGTTGTTATCGGTGCACAAATTTATAACTGGAGCGGGCAGCGTATCGATAACGCTAAAGTGTATTTCTATGAGAATTCAATCCGAAATGGCGACCCTCGTAAATCATCGTTCCAAAACCTAAATATTCCCGTTTTAATTGATAATAACATTATTGGTTCAACTACTATTTCGGTAGATCCCAATCAAGTTACTTTAGCCAAGATTCCTGTGCCTTCTGGTTTTAAATTTTCAGAAACCTACTCGATAGGTGTTAAAATCGTTTCGGACACCAGCAATGCCAGTTTCGAGGAAACTTATACCAATAATTTATCCAACGCCCGTGATATTATCTATGATCTGGTTTGGATAGATAACAGCACTACGCAAAATATTGCACTTGATCAAAGCTTTAACCTTAACATTCCCTCGGGTTCATTTTCTAAAAGTGGTTTTTTCAGAGTTACGAAAAATGCAAATCCAGGCATTATTGCTCAACCCGATAATCAATTTATCAGGTTCAAGGATCAGCGTAGTGGCGGTCTATTGGTCGATGAGAATTATTATTCCTATGATTTACAGCCTTTGGATACCGCTTTCTATCTTAAAAAACCCATACTTGCAACCATTTCATTTGATGCCCTGGATGAGCGTTTTATAGATGACCCTACCCGTAGAGATAATGTAGGCGCTTATTTCTACGCCACTAATTTAGAGCGTTGGATAAAAGTTAGTGATCAAAACAGGCTGGACTCAGCCACCTTCGAAACAGACATATCCAAGCTGGGCACCTACTCAGTCTTATATTCATCAGATCAAACCAACCCAATTGCTAATTTAGGATTAGAAGGCCAGTACTATACACCTGGAAGTTTTGCGCCAAAAAAAGCCCGGATTGTTGCGACTCTTCAAGATCAGAACGGTATTAATTTAGACCCGGCTTTTATTACTGTTGTGCGTGATGGCGATAGTTCTCAAGCTGTTCAAAGCAAATTAACAATCCCTCTGAGCACATTGAATGCCAATAATGTTGGCATCTCTTATGATGATGACTTTGAGCCCGGCCCCCACGAAGTAACCTTTATTTTCCATGATACAAACCTGAACCAAACCCGAAGCGAAACCATGCAGTTTGTGGTAGAAACACAGTATGGCTTAAAGGTTTTTGGTAATTTTCCTAATCCTTTTACCGATGAAACCGATATTGCCTATGAAATCTTAGTAGATGGAGGCGCAAGTGTCTTAGAGTTTAAAATATATACGGTTTCAGGCCGATTAATAACCACTTTCAACCAGCAATCGGGTAAAGTTCTAGGATTTACACCAACACAAGTTACCGGGTCTGACAATGATGCCAGAACTTTTGGTCTTCATATATTTCGTTGGGATGGTACCGACATGAATGGCAATCCGGTTGCTAACGGGGTTTACTTCTGTAAAATCAAAGCAAGTTTTAGAGGTAATATCCAGGAAGATATTATTAAAATTGCGAGAATTCGTTAATTAAAATTTCATGAGACAAAGAATAACTGGTCATTTTAAAAGCTTTTGGCTTGCTTTTTTATGTTTTAGCATTTTCAGCACAAATGTTCAGGCTGAAAATGATAGTTATGTTGCTGCTTTTCTTGATATCCCCGTTGGTGTAAGAAGCTTGGGTCTCGGGGGCCAGTTTACCCCCATAGACAACCACGATGGCTCGGCATTCTATTGGAACCCGGCAGCCGTTAGTTTTACAGAAGGCAAGGTATTAACAACTTTCTACGCCAATCAATTTGGTTCTATTGGCGACCCGCTATCCGACTTTTTCTTTATTGGCTATGCACAACAATTAAGTAAAGGATTTGGGCTTTCTATCAGCTGGATCAGAAACGGTATAACAAATATTCCGCTTACAGAAAGCCTGGATTTAAACCAGAGTGATATTGGCCAGGTTCTGCGTAGCCAATCCCTTGTTAATGGTTCGTTTTCCAATACCGATGATGCTTTTGTGCTCACTTTGGCCCGTAATATTGCCTCATCTGTTGATTTTGGATGGCAGTATTTTGATTTGCCCATCGAACTACCGATTGGGATAAATTTCAAGTATATCAACCAGAGTTTTAGCGGTAGTCCTGAAGTTGAGTATGCCGGATCCGGTGTCGGGATCGATTTTGGGGCAATGTTAAAATTTAATTTGGGTGATTTTGTCTCTAATGAAGCTTATGGCGATATGGCCATTGGGGCCACAGTCAGGGATTTGTTCAACACCCCCGTATCATGGAATACAGATTTAAAAACCAAAGCAACCATTGAGCGCTCCTATCTGTTGAGTTTTTCATACAAACAACCCATCGGCTTTATCAACAGCTCACTTGTTTTTCTGATCTCTCAAGACTCTAAATACGATAATATCACATCGCTTGGAATGGAGTATAAATTCCAGGATATTATAGCACTTAGAATCGGTTCCTATGATGAAAACCTGACGTTAGGGGTTGGCCTTCATTTATTACAGGCTATTTACCTCGATTATGCATTCCAATCCCATGAATTAGGTGATCCACACCGTGTAGGAGTAACGGCCAATTTAGCTGATATATTTTAATCTTAATATGTTTCATTTCAAGCACAGTCATAATCCGCTTCAATTTATATGCCTTATAATTGGCTTGTCTTTTTTTGCGGCATGCACCGATGATGAGATCCTCTCAATTCCTGAAACGCCCGTGTTTGTCCCAAAAAGTTCTGATACGGCTTTTTTCGATACCGGAATACGCCCAACAACAAATTCAGAAGGGATTTATCTCGAGTGGTTCAATAACACAGAATCAGACCTGGAAGGGTACAATTTGTATCGTACAACAACCACAACTAATTTGGGTACTGGCGAGGTGGTTCCCGTTAACTTTACCTTGCTCAGAAAAATCCCCCTTGGCTCTGAAGATGGTGTTTCGGTTTTAAGTGATACCAGCTACCAGGATTTCTCTATTGAACTCTATCAAAGATATTATTACAGACTCACAGCTTATTCAAGATCAGGCGGCGAAAGCACTCCATCTCTGGAATCCCCAAACTATGAAATAAAGAGTTATCCGAATATTGAATCTCCGACCGGAGAATTTCAGATCCCATCTGATCGAAAACTCACTTTCAAATGGACCAATATCGAAGATGCGGCTGGCACATATATTGTTAAGATTTATACCGAAGATCCCTTTTCAGGAGTAAATACAATTGTAGGACGTGCAATTATTAATCAAGCAGGTTTTCCCGGTGAAGAATCAGTGACATTTGATTTCAGCATGTTAAAAGACACGGTAATTGCTAACAAAACAATCTCAACTTACAAGTTTTTGGAAGGCGACTCATTTGGAGTCGTATATAACTGGTATGTGTATTTCTCTGAGTCTGCAATAGATCAGCTTAAAGGCTCAATCAGCGAGTCTGCATTTAGTCTAACAAACTAACAAAAAACCAATACATGAAACGTTTTATTCAGAGTTTTCTACTAATGATATGTTTTTTTCAACTACCTTCGGTATCTTACGGTCAGGTTTTTGGAGGTGGTTTATCAGGATCATCCGGCGCCGGAACACCCTTAACGCCTTCACTTGATGGTTCAGGTGGTCCAAGTACATATTATTACGGTCAGGATCAGGGTGTCTTAATTGATGTGAATTTATGGGGTCAAATAGGTAAACCCGGTAAGTACTTTGTGCCATACACCACCGATTTAATTTCCCTTATCTCAATTGCCGGTGGCCCGACCGATAAAGCAAAACTCGATGATGTCAGAATTATCAGGTATGCGGTTAAAGATACGACCGTGATAGAAAAAATTGCAACGGTAGATATTGTTAAGTTTATTGAATTTGGAGATCAGGGCAATCTACCCCAGCTGATAAGAGGAGATACGGTTATTATACCAGGTGACGCGTTAAGCGTTTTTCAGAATTTTGTTAGTATAGCTGCCAGTATTAGTGTTGTTATTAATACATTTGCCTTAATTGCATTGCTTAACCAACGTACAAATTAAGGTTATTTATTTTACAGTTTTTACTATATTAACGCGTAAATTGAGATATTGTCAAAAATTCCCAACATATATGACTAAATATTTACAAGTATTTGCACTGTTGCTATTAATGGTGTTGTTAAATAAACCTACATTTTCACAGCAAATATACAATGCCAGCAATCAGTTGATTCATGTGCAGGAAGCATTGAACCCAAAAAGCGGGCATTTAACCCTTTACACGTATTCAGATGTCAATACTGTTTCATCACCTTTAGACGATTACAATGTCTGGGTTGTAAGAAACACCATGCATTTAGATTATGGTATTACAGATAATTTTCTATTTGGGTTAAACACATCGCTGTACCAGGATATTCATCGTAAGGATCCCAGCAACAATTTTGATCAGCTTACCCTTACCTTGAAAGCAGGCTCATTTAGTTTTAGTAATGATCATTTTGCGGTTGCAGGCCTGGCGTCCTTCATGTTTCCCTTTTCTGATTACCAAAACAATTACGGGCTGCCATACAATGGCGGAGGAAACGAAATTGGGTTAAACTTTATTTTCACCTACTACACCGATAACCTTTTCCCTAAAGAATCTACAAGCCTGAGTATTAATTTAGGCTACTACAATTTTAGAGATATTGATGAAGATATTTCACACAATTCAAACGAATTTATTGTTCAAAACAGCTCATCTGCTTTAAACTATGGATTTGGTTTGTTGGTCCCTACACCATCTATAGATTTAATCATAGAATTATGGGGTCACACATACATTCAACAACCACCTGTAATTGCATATAGTCGTGAGAACCAGATGTTTATGACTTTTGCAACCAGGTTATCTGTATTGTCTTTTATCAACCTTAATATTGGTGCTGATATACTTTTAACCGGTAATGAAGAAGAAACTGATTTTAAAGTTGCTAAATCCTTTAGCATTTCTCAGATACCCAGAGTAAGTGGAGTTAATTATCCTGAATGGCGTTTTTTTGTAGGTCTTGAATTCAATATTCTACCATTTAATCAAGTCAGTGACGCTACAATTTTTACAAATCGGGGATTATCTAAGAATCAAGCCACCAACATTGTTAAGAAGTTAAATAAACATAAGGAAAGCAAAGACTGGGCGAACAAACAAATAGATAAACTCAACAAGAATCAAATGGAGATCGAGAAAAATGTTCGTCTTCTTCGTTCAATTTTAAAAGAAAATTAACTCTATTTTCAATTAATTCGCTTAATTTTTAGACAAACATTACGTTTAAGTTTTAAAGCTTACATAAATTAGAGTAAATTCTATTAAATTTATATATTAGCCTCAAAATTGAGTCCTTTAGCTCAAACACCTAATACAGAGATATTCATTATGAAAAAAATACTCTACTTCCTGACACTAACTTTTCTGCTGTTCAATCAATCCGGGTTGGTTGCACAAAACATTTATACCTCTTCCAATCGATTAATTCATGTTCTTGAGGCTAAATCAGCTAAATCGGGTAGTATTTCATTTTATACTCAAACTGAAGGTTACACAGCTCTGAGTTTTGCTTTCTCCGATCAACGATTTTCAGTTTTCAAAAACTCCTTACATATAGACTTTGCTCTAACTGATCAATTATCATTTGCTTTAAGTCCTACTTTGTATCAGGATTTAAACGGGAATAAAGGTGAAGCTGAGAATTTCCCAATAGATAATATTTTAATCAGCGCCAAATATGGATCATTTGATCTATCCAAGAATTTTACAATCGGACTTCTTGGTTCTGTAAAAGTTCCGGCGACTGATAGACACAATGTTTTTGGGCAAATGTACTCTGGTGGTGGTACCGAGTTAGGTATAAACTTACTCAGTTCATATTTTTTTGATCAATTTTTCCCAAATGAAGCTTTAAGTATTCATTTTAATATTGGCTACTACAACTTCTTTGATAAAGATCAGGACATATCAAATAACGCCAAAGAATTTCTTGTAGAAGATAACTCTTCCGCCATAAATTACGGCTTAGGAATTAAATACCCGCTCAACCTATTTGAAGAAACTGGGTTTGACTTTTTCCTTGAATATTGGGGGCAATTGTTTTTACAAGCACCACCTGAAATTGCATACTCAAGGGAAGACATATCTTTCATAACCAGTGCTATTAAAATTACACCAAGTGCATTATTCAGCTTTAATATATCGGGTGATTTACTGATCACTGGGGATGATGACGAAACCAAATATGGTAGCTTTGGAGTTCGTAGATTGCCATCTGCCAGCTACCCGGACTATAAAGTGGCTTTAGGTCTTCAGTTTAACATCAACGCTGAAGAACAAGTACCTACCCTTCAGCAATCAGCTACTTGGCCTGTTATCAATCAGTCCGAGATTAATCTGGAACAACTCTTCTCTGAAGACAAAAATGCTGATGAAAAGATTGAAGAAATTAAACGCCGTCGTTTGCAGATTGAAAAGAACCTTCAGCAACTTCGCCAGTTGTTAAAAGAAAACAACGCCGTACCTTCTGAAGTAACTGAATAGTACAAACCAAGTTTTAAAGTTTATAAGCCTTTACAATACCAATTGTAAAGGCTTTTTTATTTAACAGTATATGGATGCCAATATGTCTTTTTCCGAGCCAATTGTCAATGTTGATTTAGCTCTCTCTCATGGACTTTCAATTGAGGAATTTGAAAATATTAAATCAATTCTAGGCCGAGTACCCACTTTTACAGAACTGGGAGTTTTTTCTGTAATGTGGTCTGAGCATTGTAGTTATAAAAACTCTATAGCTGTTCTCAAAACCCTGCCTCGTGAAGGCGATGCCCTACTAACTAAGGCCGGTGAGGAAAATGCCGGGTTGGTTGATATTGGTAATAACCTTGCCATAGCCTTTAAAATTGAATCGCATAATCATCCGTCTGCAGTAGAACCTTATCAAGGTGCTGCTACCGGCGTTGGAGGTATACATAGAGATATTTTCACCATGGGCGCTCGTCCTATCGCCACATTAAATTCCTTAAGATTCGGACTTCCTGAGGATGCTCGGGTTCAGTATTTAGTGGATGGTGTGGTCCGTGGCATTGGAGATTATGGTAATTCTTTCGGTGTACCTACTGTAGGAGGTGAAGTTTATTTTGATAAATGCTATATGGGTAATCCCCTTGTTAATGCCATGTCGGTTGGACTTCTGGCGCATGGCAATATTATAAAGGCTATTGCAGAAGGTGAAGGAAATCCTGTATTGATCGTTGGCTCATCGACCGGGCGAGATGGGATTCATGGTGCTACTTTTGCTTCAGAAGAGCTCTCAGAAGCTTCAGAACAAAAACGCCCCAGCGTCCAGGTTGGAGATCCCTTTGCTGAAAAATTACTATTGGAAGCTACCCTTGAAGCTCAAAAATCCGGGCTTTTGGTTGGTGTTCAGGATATGGGTGCAGCTGGAATTACAAGCTCTACCTCTGAAATGTGTGCTCGTGGAATTGAAAAAAATGGCCACGGTGGTCTTGATATTAACCTTGATCTGGTTCCTACTCGTGAAAAAAACATGACAGCTTACGAAATTTTGCTCTCTGAGTCGCAGGAACGTATGTTGGTGGTGGTTAATAAAGGCCATGAACAGGATATCATTAATATTTATGAGAAATGGGGTTTACATGCTGTAGAAATTGGCAAAGTCACTTCTGATAACCATCTGAAAATCCGTCATGATAATAATCTGGTTGTTAATATTCCAGCTGTTTCTTTGGTTTTGGGTGGAGGCGCGCCGGTTTATGAACGCGATGCAATTGAGCAAAAGCCTGCTCAAAGAAACATCACTTTAAAGTCGGATAATCAGTTGAATTTTGGTGAAATCCTAAAACAACTATTACATAGCCCGAATATTAGTAGCCGACACCCTGTATATGAGCAATACGATTCTATGGTTAGAACAAATACAGCCACAGAAATTGGACAGACTGATGCAGCTATTGTTCGGATTAAAAATACAAATACAGCGATTGCAATGACTACCGATTGTAATTCGCGTTATGTATTTCTGAATCCAAGAAAAGGTGGTCAAATTGCAGTTGCTGAATGTGCCAGAAACTTAGCATGCAGTGGCGCAACACCATTAGCTATAACCAACTGCCTTAATTTTGGCAATCCATATAATCCGGCTGTTTATTTTCAGTTTAAAGAATCCGTGACAGGTATGGGCGAAGCATGCCGCACATTTAATACCCCTGTAACGGGTGGGAATGTAAGTTTTTATAACGAGTCGGAATACGATGGAAAAAAATCTGCCATCTACCCAACACCTGTAATTGGTATGATCGGCAAAGTAGAAGATATAACTCGTTGCGTGACTTCAGAATTTAAATCGGTTGGGGATACGATCCTGCTTCTTGGCAAAAATACTCATCACTCATTAGATGGCTCAGAATATCTTTCCACTTTTTATGATCACATTGGATCAGATGCACCTTATTTCAACCTGGTTGAAGAAAAGGCCTTAGTAGACCTGCTTCTGAGGGTAACGAATGAAAAACTCATTCAATCAGCGCACGATATATCCGAGGGGGGACTATTAACTGCCATATCTGAATGTGCAATTTTCAACAAACGAGATTCTCTTGGCTTCAGAATTGATTTAGATCTCGATGTAACATCATCCGATCACATCATACAATCTGCATTATTCTCAGAATCGCAAGGCAGGGCAATTGTGTCGGCTTCTGCCGGGCATATCGATCAGATTTGTAATATGGCTAAAGATCATAACGTGCCTTATACTAAACTAGGTCAGGTGATTTCAGGAAATGCCATTGTAGAAATTAATCATAAATTAGTGATTGATCTTCCTGTTGATGAACTCAAACATGCACATGAAAATGGCCTTTCTGATATTCTTCATCAACAGGAACACGTTTAATGTTTCAGAAAACACTGTTAATCCGAATGATTTTCTGAAAATTGATTTACATTTAACCACAGAGCCTTATCTGTGGTTTTTTTAATTCCTAAACTTAATAAGATCTATGTTTGTGGTAACCGGTGGCGCGGGTTTTATTGGAAGCGCAATGGTATGGAAACTCAATCAAATTGGTATAACTGATATATTAATTGTTGATGAACTGGGCTCTGATGAAAAATGGAAAAACTTAACCGGCTTAATCTATCAGGACTATAACCACAAAACAGAATTTTTAGAAAATCTGCATAAAAACAAGTACCCCATTTTTAAAGGCATCATACACCTTGGCGCCATAAGTGCCACTACTGAAACTGATGCGGATCTGCTCATTGAGAATAATGTGCGCTACTCCCAGGATTTAGCCCTTCATTCCATGAAGAATAATATTCGGCTTATATATGCCTCCAGCGCTGCCACTTACGGAGATGGGTCTCAGGGTTATTCTGATCTTGAAGATGATATGCATATGCTCAGGCCACTTAACATGTATGGATACTCAAAGCAACTTTTTGACATCTGGGCATATAAGAATGATTATTTAAATAAAATTACCGGCTTAAAATTTTTTAATGTATTCGGTCCGAATGAGTATCATAAAGACGATATGACAAGCGTTGTCTATAAGGCCTTTCACCAAATCAAACAGAATGGGAAAGTTCGTTTGTTTAAATCTCACAAGCCGGGCATTGAAGATGGTAATCAGTCGAGAGACTTTGTGTATGTTAAAGATTGCCTTGAAATTATGACTTGGTTATTGGATCATCCAAATATTAATGGAATTTTCAATGTGGGTACAGGCCATGCAAGAAGTTTCAAAGACCTCGTAACTGCTACATTTAAGGCATTAAATCAACCTGTGGCAATCGAGTATATCGACATGCCGGAACATCTTAGAGGAAAATACCAGTATTTCACCCAGGCAGATATGCACAAACTTACAGAAGCTGGTTGTCCTGTTGAGTTTAAAGCACTTGAAGATAGTGTCTATGACTATGTAAATAGTTACCTGAACACCGATAGGCCATATTTTGACTCTTCTCTTTAGGCTCATCTGGATTTGTGTCTATGAAAAAAGATGCCTGAAATGTGTATGCATGTATTTTTTTGGCCGATTTATTTAAACTTAGTGGTTATGATGTCTTAGCTCAGCATTATTCATAACAATGGTTAAATCATTTCAGAGATGTGAATTTATTTGTTTCGTTCGATCAGCTTACATGAAAATCAAGTATTTGGTGCTTCCATATTAGAAAAATGCTTTTCTGAATCAGAAACCTCTGGTAATACTCAATCCAGAATTAAGTTGCATCAGACCTGAACCCAGCGACTATTCTGAAATCTGAGATATAAAATATTTGTTGCATCAATATATGAGTTCAAAAAAGTCGTCGTTCTTAACAGACCATCAAGGTTTATCTACAATTAAAACCTAAATCCAAATTCTTTTGATTACCGAAAAAAAACTTTCAATTAAAGGTGTTGAACCCGTATTAATTTTTGGAGTTCATGATGTTCATTTGAACAGAATTGAAGAAGAATTCGAGGAAGTACAGATCATGGCCAGAGGCAATACGCTTACTCTAAGAGGCAGTATTGATCAGGTTCGTCAGGTTGAAAACGTTTTTACTGAGCTAATTTTTTTAATAAATCAAAATGGTGAGCTGCTTCCCCATGATATCGAAACTGTGATTAAGCTTTCAAATGCTGATACAGAGTCTTCTTATGAAAAACAGCACACTTCTGAAAAGCCAGAAGACGATGTCATTATCACTACTAAAAACGAGCCTGTTCGTGCCAGAACTCCCGGGCAGCGTCGGATGGTGACCGAATCGAAAAAGAACGATATTGTGTTTGCAATTGGTCCGGCAGGTACAGGGAAAACATACACAGCTGTAGCCATTGCTGTTTCATACATGAAACGCAAAGATATAAGTAAAATTGTCTTGGCTCGCCCTGCAGTGGAAGCTGGCGAAAGCCTGGGATTTTTGCCTGGTGATCTGGCCCAGAAAATTGATCCTTATCTTCGTCCGCTATACGATGCACTTCAGGACATGCTTACAGCTGAAAAGTTAAAAGCTTATTTAGAGCGTAAAACCATTGAAATTGTGCCGCTGGCTTATATGCGAGGCCGCACCTTAAACAATGCATTTATCATTTTAGATGAAGCTCAGAACGCAACAAATATGCAAATGAAAATGTGTCTAACTCGTCTGGGGATAAACTCCAAAGCTATTATTACTGGTGATATTACTCAAATTGATCTGCCCAAAAAAAACGATTCCGGGCTTATTCAGGCCAAATCATTACTGGAAAACGTAAAAGGGATTGGATTCGTTTACCTTGATAAAATAGATGTGGTTAGGCATAAATTGGTAAGAGATATTATTGATGCTTATGACAAATACAAGCAAAAAAATAACTCAGAAAACGAACTTTGAAGAGAAATTAAGCATTAATCACATAAAAAACCGCCAATGATCTATAAGATCCTGATTTTTTAACACTAAACCTTAATGTCAGGAGGCTATTATGGCTTTAATGATAACTGAAGAGTGCATCAATTGTGCTGCTTGCGAACCCGAATGCCCAAACACGGCGATATATGAGCCGGATGCAGAATGGGAATTGTTTGGTGAGCATTACCAGGCACTGAGCGACACCTACTACTATATCGTACCAGATAAATGTACAGAATGTGTCGGATTCCATGAAGAACCACAATGTGCTGCCGTTTGCCCGGTAGATTGTTGTGTGGCTGATCCGAATTTTCCGGAAACGGAAGAAGAACTATTGGCCAAGAAAGATGCTTTGGAAGCCGACAAGGTTTAACTCATCATTCTCACAGTATAAAAGCAGCCAACAGGCTGCTTTTTTTATGAGCTTAGTGCTAATTAAGTTCAATTCTAAATTGGACTTAACTTATTTAATATTTTCAGTTGAAATTACCCTCAGAAGATTTTTACAATATCCAAAATTTGTTATTTTTCCACATATCGTTCTTTTTATAAGAAGGATTGAAAAATGAATTTTCACTCCGAAGTTTAATAATCACTATCAAATAATTTAGGAAGGATATATATCATGGCTTTAATGATCACTGAAGAGTGCATTAACTGTTCTGCATGCATTCCAGAATGCCCAAACACAGCTATTTATGAACCAGCTGAAGAATGGGAACTCTTTGGCGAAAGTTATGAAGCTTTAAATGCTGAAATCACATATATCGTGCCTGATAAGTGCACAGAATGTGTGGGGTATCATGAAGAACCACAGTGTATACCAGTTTGTCCTTCTGATTGTATTGTTAAAGATCCTAACTTTGACGAATCAGAAGAAGATTTACTGGCTAAAAAGGAAGCTTTAGAAGCTAACTAAGAAGCTTAATGACTTGTTTTAAAAGCGGTTTCATAGAAACCGCTTTTTTTTATGGTTTTGGAGAAACAAAAATCGTGCCTTCCTGGATTATCACATCAAACTTTAGCAAAGGCGCTATAGGGCATGGACCGCTTACGCATTTGCCTGTGTGAGGCTCAAATAATGCCCAATGTTTTCTGCATATTAAATAACTCCCGTCTGCATTAAACAATCCACTATCTGATGCATCCAACGGTATCCCTGCATGTGGGCATATATTCAGATAAGCATACAATTCATTATTGTAATTTATCACTACACCCTGATATGCATAACCATCATAATTGTAATCAAATGTCTTGAACTCACCAACGGGAAGATCATCAACCTGACATACTTCAATCAAAGAATCACTTTTTAATGCTTGGCCTTCCATTTTTCAAGTTTTTATTTTTAATTTAAATGGTTTCTAAACCTCTAACTGTGAGTATAATATGACTGAAGAGAATGAGATAAATTTTGAAGAAACAGAACATACACCCTGTTCCAACGGTGGCCATTCTTCGGACTTTTCTGAACTTTTTGAACAACTCAAAGAAAGTAAAGCCACCAAAGTTGTTACCCCGTATGTAAATAAAGGCATCTCTTATATAAAGGAGAATCCAATTCAATCATCTTTAATTGCCCTTGGCTCCGGCTTAGTTTTAGGTTTGTTGCTTAATCGAAACAAATAAATTGATAGAGACATGCTATCGTTTGCATAATATAGAGTGTATGGAAGATTTGAGTGAAAAAAAAAGAAAGCTCAATCAAAAAGTGACGTCTTTGATTGAAGATACTTTAAACGATACCTATACAGATATTCTGGATATTTTTTCAGCAAAAATCGAGTTGGCTAAGCTCGAGCTATCTGAGCAACTTGCTGAAATTCTGGCCAAAGTTATTGTATTGCTAGTTTTTATCATTGCATGTCTTTATCTCCTATCTGCCATTGGCATTCTGATTGGTGATTTAACCGGATACCCCTGGTTGGGTTATTTTTCAATCAGCGCCTTATTTTTTATTGTTATCACCATTTTAATTAAGTTTAAACCTGATTATTTAACCGAAAAGATTCAGTATTTTTTATACAGATACAAGAGTCCAGAATAATTTCCTGGTTTTTTTAAGCTGCAAAAAAAATAACTATGAGCGAAAATTTAGACGAGCGATTAAAAGATATGGAGTTAAAACGTACTGAACTAGAAAACCTAATATCTGAGAAAAAAGAGAAACTTCATCAAAGAGCCAGCAACTTTAAGCAGCAGCTTGAAGACCGCGTAAATCCGGAAGAGATTATTCGAAACAACCCGGTTACATCAGTAGGTGCTTCTTTTGGGGTAGGATTTGTAATTGGCGCCCTGATCAAACGCTCAGGTTCTGGCTCAGGCTCTGTTTCTACTAAACCCCCAAGACCATCTTCAGCTTCCTATAGCAAAAAAAATCCGGATAAGAATTTTTCACGCATTTTTTCAGAATTTTCATACGACTTATTTGATGCGTTCAAAGATGTGGCTATTACTGCTATTATGGATTATGCGTCGTCAAAACTTTCAGAAGTCACCTCAAAAGCGAACCAAAACCAGTCTGATTCAGTTAATAGGTAAAAATAAACAACTTTAATTTTAACCTATATGACTCAATCTGTTTTATCAAAAAGGCTTAGCTTGGTTAGATCATTTAAAGAGAATAAGGAAAATGCTTATTCTGTTGCTTTTTCACCCGACGGCAAACATTTTGCAGCAGCCGGAGGATTAAGAGCAGCTTTCATATATGATCTTGAAAGCGAAAAAGCCATAGGCGGTCTTGCAGACCATACCCAATCTATTTACGCTACTCACTACTCTGATAATGGTAAATGGTTTTTTACAACCGGGCGTGATGGGAAAGTGATGGTATATGAAACCGAAAAGTACGATAAAATTGCTGAACTTCTGCCTGAATTTGACCTGGCAAAGGCCCATCCTCAGCAATTGCCCAATTATGCCCTTGCTACCACACCAGATCAAACTTTGATTGCTGTAGGCGGTAGTGGTGGTGTTTTAAGATTATACAGAACAAGCGATTGGCAGTTAGAAAAAGTACTGTCCATTCACAAAGGAAATATCAGAAGCATATCGTTTTCTCCGGATGGCAATCTAATGGCTACAGGTAGTAGTGATAAGTACGCCATTATTTCTGATATGAAAACCTATGAACCTGTTGAAACACTTGAAGGCCATGGTGATACGGTTTTTTCAACACAGTTCTCACCGGACGGGCAGTTATTTGTAACTGGTGGTAAAGACGCACGATTAAGAATTTGGTCTGTAAATGACAAAAAGCTTACACCGCGCGTAAAAATTATCGCTCATACCTTTGCGATAAAAGGCATTCATTTTCTGAACAATTCGAATGAATTAATCACTGTAAGTCAGGATAAAACCATAAAAATATGGGATTTAGACTTAATGAAATCTATTGAAGTTATTGATAAAAGTAAAGATGGGCATGTTTTCACTGTAAATTCAGTAGATGTTTCTCCGGATTTCAAATATGTGGTAACCGGAAGTGATGATAAATTTGTCAAGCTTTGGAAACTTAATTAAGCTTAAAAGGCAATTCATTTCTGAATTGCCTTTTTTAGTTTACATCATACAGACTTTTTCACCGGATAAAAGTCAATGATATCATCATATTTACCAGGTGTTAATCGTTCTTTCACTTCATCGATAGTCTTTGGCGGTGGCACGATTACTTTATCTCCGGGTTTCCAATTAGCCGGACAAGCCACCGAATGTTTATCTACCGTTTGCAACGCATCTACCGCACGGATAGCGGCCGTTTTGCTTTCGCCATGAATCATAGCAAACCGTTTAGCTACACTCATATCTATATCCGCAATAATGGGGAATGGGATCTCAACACCCAGTTTTTCTTTAATATTTTGTGCCCAGGCCACGTGGGCATGAATACTGTCTATACTCTGACCTATTAACTTCACTTTTCGTTTTTTGAGTTCATAATATTCTCAGCAAATCCTACAAATTCCCTGGTAAAAACAGGTGTAAAGTCTGCTGGATGAGAAAATAAAATAGCCCAACTGTCTTTTTTAAACTTACTGGATGTGATCTGGCCATGTGTTGTGATGGCTGTAAATTCGGGGGTTTTTTTACCAATTTTCGGCATTGGAATCACAGATTGGCCTTGTTCTTCCATGATTTATCTCCTGGTTTTATTTAAATACTTTATAAACAAACAACTGCCTTGCTTTTATTGCTGTCAATAGGATAATATCAAAAATGTTTTTTATACATATGATTTCCAAATTATACCCGTGACACATGGTATTTAGAAAAAATCAGTGCCATTGTTAGCTATAAAGCCTGTAATGGAATCAAAGAGGTTTTATGTAATTTGGTTAATACTATGCCACATTAACCTTAAGACATAACTTGATTGATATTAACGAAGGAGAACCGATTTTTAAGTGCCTTAAAAACGAACTAAGCCTGTGATGAGTTTATCTTTAAAGTAAGTTTAACTGGCTAATTCATAAAACCTATGCCGAAAATAAAATCCTTAAAACTTCGTTTATTCAACTGGATAATTAAGGTCTCAGGAAATCATAAGGCGGCTCGAAGGGCTGCATCTGCTATTCTTTTTATGGAATTAAGCGGTATCAAATGGTATAGTATGAGATGGCATTGGAATAATACACACAGAATCCTACAAAATCTCTACACGACCATAAAAAAAGAAATGAGGGGATACCAGGAACCAATCTTCCATGTGAATCCCAATGTGATTATCTGTAAAGATTTTTCATGCCTCAGAAGCCAGGAAGGTGGATGCGATTCCGGAGAATTTACAGCTAAATGCCACGAGTCTTGTTTCGGTGTAAAAGAGAACGAAAATGGCACTTTAACCTCTACGTGGATAGACGCAGCCGGTGAGCCAACCTGGTTACATTTATCGTGCCGAGATTGCAGGTATTATCAAACCCAATGCAAGGGTATCGATCCAAAAGTTATAGAAGAAATAAAAAAACATCGTTTGCCAGACTATGCATCTGAGCAAGAATTTGCTTAAAAAACTATTCGCATATTACATTTATTGTGAACATTACTGCTAAAAAAAACGAACAAGAAGATTATAACGAGTTGATCAACACCCCTCACATTTTATATGTAACGAGGAAAGCTCATTTTAACGCAGCTCACAGATTAAATAATCCAAATTTAAGTGATCAGGAAAACGAGGCCTTATTTGGGACTTGCAATAATTTATGCGGACATGGACATAATTACGAAATTGAAATTACGCTTAAAGGACCTGTGAATGAAAAAACAGGTTATGTTTTCGATCTAAAAATCCTTGATGAACTAATTGAGAAGCATATAACTTCTAAAGTTGATCATAAACATCTAAATTATGATGTGGATTTTTTAAAAAACTTAAACCCATCAGCAGAAATCTTAGCAATAAGCTTTTGGAACATCCTAAAAGAAAAAATTGAAGCCACAGCACACACAAAGGCAACTCTTTACGAGGTGAAAGTATATGAATCGGAACGGAATTTTGTGAGCTATCGTGGACATAAACAAGTTTAATCTCTCTAATTTAATTGATACAATCATGAAAAACTCTGACATTACCCGGAATGGACACCAGAACGGCCACCATAATGGGACGCAACAGGCTTTCATCGACGCAGAAACCGAAGAGCTGGGCAATGAACACATTTCCACAAACCTGGAAACACCGCTTCGCGACGACGCTTTTGCCATAGATGATGACTTGAAGATGGAGCTTATTGCAAAACATTTTGAGGATATTATGAACATTATGGGACTGGATCTCACAGACGACAGTCTCAAAGGTACACCGAAGCGTGTGGCTAAAATGTACATAAAAGAAATTTTCAGCGGTTTAAATCCACAAAACAAGCCGAAAATCGCTCTGTTCGATAACTCTTACCAGTACAACGAAATGCTGGTAGAAAAAGATATTATAGTTCATTCTACCTGCGAACATCACTTTATCCCAATTCTTGGCAAAGCCCATATAGGCTATATATCCAATGGGAAAGTTATTGGCCTTTCCAAAATTAACCGGATCGTTCAGTACTATGCCAAACGACCTCAGGTTCAGGAACGCCTGACCATGCAAATTGCCAACGACTTGAAAGAAACACTTCAGACCGAAGATGTAGCTGTTGTAATCGATGCCAAGCACCTTTGTGTGTCTATGCGAGGTGTTGAAGATGTTGGCAGTAAAACTGTTACTTCTGCATACATGGGTAAATTTAAAAACACCCAAACCAGGGAAGAGTTTTTAAAGCATATTTATGGATAGCAGATCCATGTTTTTAATATTAGAAAAGCAGGGCTAAGTCCTGCTTTTTTTTATTTAGACCCATTGTGCTAACTTTGCTTTAAAATACAATCACAAACAAGTTGTTCTTGAGTTCATGCCTGTTTATTTCAGCTATCATAAAATCACCTCACGGATAGATTTTGGTATTTGCACCCGATCACCCCAGGCTTTTAAAAATGATGTGGCCTATATCGCATCACTGCCCAAATGTGATCAACCGGTTATCTCTTTTGATGATGGCTATACCGACACCTATACACATGCCTTCCCTACCCTATCTGAATTTGGATTAACAGGGACCGTTTTCGTGATTTCGGATATGATTGGCAAAAAGAATACATGGGATGCCAATTTTTTTGGTTCATTTTCCCATATCAGTAAAGAGCAAATCTCTGAACTGGCCCGGCATGGTTGGGTTATTGGCAGTCACACCAAAACCCATCGCTCGCTGAACCGCTTAAAGCCTGCTGAGCTAAAAGAGGAATTATTGCGATCTAAACAAGATCTGGAAGATTTAACTGGCCGGGCGGTTGAGAGTATTTCATTCCCCTTTGGCCATTACAATAAGCAGGTTATTGAAACTTGCAGGTCTATTGGGTATAAAACAGCTGTTTCGATAGCAAAAGCCACCGAAGATGGCTTTGTTCAACGTAGCCTGGCTGTATATCGCTTTGACTCTTTAAACCAGCTAAAAGCAAAATTATCTCAACAAAACTTTGAACTGCTTAGGTTAAGAGCTATCAATTCGTTTTCTAACTTAACCGTTGTGATGCACCAACTCAAGACGTATAATTTCTAATTTATGACAGAACAAACGCTATCCCGTTACCTTATACTCGGACTTTCTACACTAGCTGTTATTTTCTTTGCATTTGAAATTCATCCGTTTCTGAATCCACTGATTTTATTTCTCCTGTTAGTCTTTACACTCTACCCTCTTCGCGAGAACACCTACGCCAAACGCCTGCTTTGGATTACAGTTATTTTCTTTGCGCTCTGGTTTATGAATATGATGACGGGCCTGCTCGCCCCGTTCATTTTTGCATTTCTCCTGGCCTACTTATTTGAACCTTTCATGAACTGGCTTTGCGATAAACGTGTGCCAAGGTGGTTGGCCTCCATTGTTATTACACTTATTGGCACTGTGGGGCTTATACTTATCGTAGTTTTAATTGTTCCTGAAGTCTCCCGCCAGATCTCTGCCTTGCTGATCTTAAGTAAAAAACTGCCGGATAAATTAATTGAATGGGTTCGCGCGCTAACAAGCATTGAGCTTCTGGAAAAACTAAATATCGATCTCACCATAATTGAGACCGAATTAAAAGAGATTATCAAAAGCAAGGTTGGGGATGTAGGAAAAATCACAGCATCTTTTGCCACTACAGTAGCCCAAAGTATACCCAAATTAATTTCAATTATATTTAACATTATTTTGATCCCAATTCTATCGTTCTATTTTCTGAACGATTTTGAAAACATTAAGTCCTCTTTTTATAAGGTTGTACCAAAAATCTATATGACCTCGATACATAAATACCTGGAGCTGGCAGGCAGTATTTTCAGACAATATCTGCGAGGTTATTTGATAATTATGACCATAGAAATTCTGCTCTACATCGGTATTTTTACGCTGATCGGATTGAAATACCCACTTGTTTTGGGGATTGTAGCCGGAGCCATGTTGTTTGTACCTTATATTGGAATTTTTATATCGATTTCATTAACCCTGATTGTTATCCTTATTGGCAGCCCTTCTTACGGGCAACCCATCCTCTTTTCAGCTATTGCCTATACAGTTATGCAATCGCTGGAAAACTTCATATTTATACCAAAAATTGTGGGGGAACGAGTAAATCTGAACCCGATCCTGATTTTCCTCTCAATCATCTTGTTCAGTTACTTTATTGGATTTATGGGTATCCTGATTGCAATACCTGTAACAGCCTTTATTGTTGCTGTTTACAAGCATGAATTATTTGGCGAGCCTCTCGCCTTACAAAAGAAGATATAATTCTATTAATCTCTTAGTTTATCAAGAAGCCGGTTTAAATCTTCGGCTTCATGGTTGTTGAGCGTTGTAAAGGAGTTATAGACGGAGCGGGTTTGCATATCGAGTTGGTCTAATAAAGACAGCCCTTTTTGAGTGATCATCACATCCATTTTCCGACGATCCCTGGTAGAATGTTTCCTTTCGGCCAGGCCTTTTTCAACCAAACGTTGCACCAATCTTGAAGCATCGGGTTGTTTATCCAACATGCGTTCTCTGAGGCGTTTTATAGAACAAGGGTCGGGGTATTGACCACGTAAAATCCTGAGTATATTGTATTGTTGATTGGTGATACCTGAAGCTTTGAACAATTGGGCAAAGCGTTCGTTTAGCCAATGAAATGTGCGGAAGATATTTACCGAGAGCTTATGATACTCCGATTCAAATGTTTTCTGCGAAATTTCATTTTCAAGCTTCATAATTTTTGTAATAAAAAAAGCCCCCTGACAACCGGCAGAGGGCCTGGTGTATAAGCCTATTTTTTATCTAACTGGATATTACCTTCAATGTAGACAGTTTTACCGACCACGGCGCCACCTGTTTCCATCAGTTTGTTCCAGGTTAAACCGTAATCAAACCTGTTTATCTCTCCCATAAGCTTGAAACCGGCTTTATCTTTGCCCATGAAATTTTTTACGATACCGTTATAAACCACGTCAAGTTCTACAGGCTTGGTAATATCGCGAATGGTTAAGTCGCCTACCAGCTTGTATTTATTTCCTTCAACTTTTGTAAAGGAGGTGCTTTTAAATATGATTTTTGGAAATTGATCGGCATTGAAAAAATCAGCAGATTTGAGATGATTGTCGCGTTTTTCAATATCTGTATCAATACTGGCGACATCAATTTCAAAACTTGCCTGGCTGCCTTCAAAGCTATTGTCGTCTGTCTTTACCGTTCCCGAGTAGGATTTGAACAACCCTTCAACATCGGTAATTACAAGGTGAGAGACCGAAAAACCAATTTTGGAGTGAGCCCTGTCAAATACCCAGGTTTCTGAAGCCATCGCCACTGTTGAGGTTGAAAACAGTAGCATTAATGCAAGAAGAATCTTTTTCATAACATTTAGATGTTTAAAGTTGATAAGGAAAAAAAACTTAATTTACCTGACATGAGTTTTCATTAATGACATATCGGAATGTTAAAGAACCATGATTTGACATGTTATACGGGTCTGACAATTATATGTTATAACATGTATTATTTTTTTTAAGATTTATTTCACACACCAATGACTCTCGAAGAACTAAAGAATTCCCATCCCTTGGTTTATAAATACTTCTCCAAATTAGAATACGGCCAGGAATCGCTTTCCAGACTGCAGGAACTGGACAAGTATTGGACTAAAATCGGTAGAAGGGATTATGAAAAAGTTATTTTTTCTGATGCAGATCTCTCCCCCGACCATAAAATATCGGGTGAATTCGATCTCATCTATGCCGGTGCCACACTTGGAGCCGTGCATGCAGCCGCTATGAGTGCCAGATATGGGAAAAACGTTCTTTTGCTGGATAAACATACCCCCGGGAAAACCCATCGCGACTGGAACATCTCCTATGGCGAGCTCAAACGAATGGTCACACTGGGGCTCTTCACCGAAAAAGACCTCGAGGAGTTAATCACCAAAAAATATAAAACAGGCTTTGTTGAGTTTGCCTCTACCGAAACTCCAACGCGGTTATATCTCGATGAGGTTCTCGATTGTGTGGTAGAATCGGATCTGATTTTGGGAAAAGTGATGGCTATCATATCTCAAAATTCTGAAAACCTGATTCTTGAGAAAACAACGTTCAAACGATGTTTTGTGCAGCCGGATGGTATTGTTGTTGAAGTTGAGTCGCGCCAGGGCGAGCTACTTTATTACAAGGCCAAAGTATTGGTAGATGTAATGGGAGTAATGTCTCCGATTGCCATGGAGCTTAACGAAGGAATGCCTCAGACACATATATGCCCGACAGTTGGAACAGTAGCAAGCGGTTTAGAGAATGTTGATTACGACACAGGTGAGATCCTGGTAAGCACTGAACCGGCAGATACTTCAGCCGGTAGCGGCCGGCAGCTTATCTGGGAAGGTTTTCCAACAAGCGACAGCGAAATTACAACTTACCTGTTCTTTTACGACCGGATATTATCGGATAACGATAAATCGCTGTTAAACCTTTTCGAAACTTATTTTCAGAAACTGCCACAATACAAAAAACCCGGTCCGGATTTTGACGTTAAAAAGCTGGTTTATGGCATTATTCCGGCTTATCATCACTCAGGTACTCAAAAATCCAGGCAAACGGCTCACGACCGGATCCTCTTGCTTGGCGACTCTGCCACGCTTTCTTCACCACTCACTTTTTGTGGCTTTGGTTCTATGGTTCGTAACCTGGAACGAACAGCATCAATTTTAAACAACTGCCTGAACTCGGACCGGTTTACCAAGACAGATCTGGACAAGATCAGCCCGTTTGAGCCCAATGTGGCTATCATGTCGAACCTGATGAAATTCATGTGCTTTAATCACAGGACAGACGACGCCAACTTTGTTAATGATCTGATGAATGAAATCATGAAAGTTCTGGATGGACTGCCTCCACGCTATGCCGTATCTATGTTCAGGGATGAAATGAGCCTGACCGATTTCAACAAACTCATCTTAACGGTTGGTAAAAAATACCCGAAAATATTTGAGATCACTTTTAGAAAACTTGGGGTATCGGGCAGTATGAGCTGGTTACAGAATTGGTTGGGCTGGAGTCTGAATCCAGAAGAACGTGTAGCTTAAGCCAACTAAACATTACAGTTGCTTGAACTCAAAAAAATACGTACATAGTATTTAGTGATTCTTAATTCTTTTGTTCTAAAAATCCCCTCGATGAGCAATGCCTGAGCTGAATATGAGTAAACCAAACCTGATCTTTTTAACTGGATTTAGCACATCGGGTAAATCAACCATTGGGCCCCTTCTGGCCAACACGTTGGGATTTGAGTTTTTAGATTTAGACAAGAATATTGTAGAACTGGAAGGCCAATCCATAAATGAGATTTTTAAAACCAAGGGGGAAACTTACTTCAGGGATCTGGAATACAACCTTCTGTGTAAATTAACCATGAATGAAGATATGGTGATTGCATTAGGTGGTGGGACCGTCCAGCAGGAGAGGTGTCTGGAAACCATTCTGCAGTCTGGCACCCTGGTGTACCTAAGATCCGATCTGGACACACTTGTCAGACGACTTTCTCATAAAACCGATCGGCCACTTATTAAAGGCTCTCACGGAGAAAAACTCAGTAAAGAACAAATCAAAGAAAAGATCCTGGCTATGCTTCAGGAGAGGGAACCAAAATATTTAAAAGCCCAAATTACCATTAATACAGACAAAACACCATTAGGGCAAACAGTAGAACATCTGACCCGAATGGTTGAAAAGTATATGCGGCAGAAAACCAGACAAAACCAATCACAAAAACCTAAACCCTATAGAAATTGAGCAAAATAGTTATTGAAACACCTGCAATGGAACAGTTAGGCGGTGTGTATGATCAACTGGGGCAATCCAAAAAAGTAGTGGTTTTTTACGACGAACATACCGCTGAACTTTTTGAAAAGGATATATCAAGCCAGCTTTCCGCTCAAGGCTTTCATTTTTTCAACACCATCGTTAAAGCAGCCGAATCCTCAAAAAGTTTTGAAACGGCTTTTAAACTGTATGGCGAGCTCATCGAAGCCAATGTGGATCGAAGTTGGTCTGTGATTGCTGTGGGTGGCGGAGTTGTTGGCGACCTGGCCGGTTTTATTGCGGCAAGTTTTATGCGTGGCATCCCGATTGTTCAGGTTCCGACTACCCTACTGGCCATGACAGACAGTTCCATTGGCGGAAAAGTAGCTGTAAATCATCCCCTGGGTAAGAATATGATTGGGTTTTTCCATCAACCTATCGCGATCCTCATTGATCCGGCATTTCTTCGAACGCTTCCAAAACGAGAAATATATGGTGGTATGGCAGAGGTTCTCAAATATGCCCTGATCATTGACAAGGAATTTCTGGATTATATCGAAGATTACCTTGATGAGATCATAGCCCTTGAATCCCCTTACATTGATGAAGCCATTGCACGCAGTGTGGATGCAAAAGTAAAAGTAGTCGCTGATGATTTTAAAGAAAAAACCGGTATCAGGGCCATATTGAATTTCGGACATACATTTGCACATGCCTTTGAAAAACTCTCAAATTATAGCGATATGCGCCATGGCGAAGCCGTCTTATTGGGTATGTCCTGCGCAACTTGCCTGTCTAAGATCTTAGGCAATATCGATCATGACTCGGCTCAGCGTATTAATGACTTGATTTTGCGCTTCTCCATAGAACCTGGCTTGATTAAAAAGTACTTTCTGGATGTTGATTCTAATGATATTTATGACAGTATGAAGTCTGATAAGAAGAAAGCTGACGGGTTCAATCGCTTCACATTACTGGAAGATATCGGACGAGCGTATCTCCATTATGAGCGTATAGATGAAGAGGATGTATTGGAAGCAATTGAGCAGGGTAAAGATGTGTTCAGATAATACTAAACGGTAAACTTTTGAATTTCACATAAAATATCAAAAAATGAAAGGTTTTATTATTTTATCCGTCATTAAGAAAGTAGTCAGTTTTCAATGGCATGGAAAAAAAGCAGCTCTATAAATATCGGAATTGGTTTTACCGCATTGTGATTGGGATGATTGTCCTGCAGATTGTAGTAGCCTTGTGGCAATGGTTTTCCAACTCATACTTTTTTATGTGATCCGGCATTGTTATAAGCCAGTATTACTTTTATCCCTCGTAAGACAGCCACTGGATCTTTGATGTCAATCCTGGGTAAATGACCGGCAATCACCTCGTGATACCCGCCAGTGATCACAACTTTAGTCTCTGGTTGATGATATGTCTCTTTCAAGTTGGTTTTAAGTCGGGCAATCAGTTCCTGTGTTTGCGCCATCAACCCCCAATACAAGCCTCGTTTTAAACAATCCTCGGTATTACCACCAATTAAAGTTGATTGATGCTCTAAAGATACAATAGGCAACTGGGCCGTTTTCTCATGAAGGCATTCTGAAATAATTTGCGGACCGGCCAAAATTAATCCACCAAGATAGGCCGGTTTAGAAGTGAGTATATCATAGGTTATGGCTGTCCCAAAATCTATGATAATACTAGACTGGTTTGGGAAGTAATCATATGCACATGCCGCAAGTGCTAGCCGGTCAATTCCAAGAGTTTCCTGAGTTTCATAGCAATTTTCAAAGGGCAATGCCATTTGAGAAGAAATAAATGTGGGTGCCTCCTGGCAGCCCATTTCTTTTAAGACTTGTTGAACAAGTGCGTTTTTCTCCGGCACCACACTGGCCACACCGATCGTTATATCTGATTTGGGTATAAGTTGGGTTTGCCGGAAAAGCTGCTCAAGGCATCTCTTTAACTCAACCTGCCAGTTCAATTCAGGTGTTGCCACCTTTGCCGACGAGATCAGCCTGTTGTCCAAAAACAATCCGGCAGTTGTTTTGGTATTGCCAACATCAATGGCCAGGTAGTAAGACTCGTTTGCCATATCAGTATTTTATTTTTGAGATCTCAGCCTGGGAGAGCACCCGGTTTTCATCGGAATGGCGCACCACCAGCCTACCATTTTCGTCGATATCTTCAGCAATGCCGCTTTGAGTTTGCCCTTGTTGAATATATTCAATTTCCTTTCCGAGCATTCTGCAATAGCCTGTCCATAAACCTAAATGTGCTTTATAATCACCTCTCTCCACGTCCTTGTAAAGCGGCCAGAGATACTTCAGGATGTCAGTTAAAAGGGCCTTGCGATCAAACTCTTTTCCAGTAGCCAGTTTAAGTGATGTGGCTGATTGAGCCAGATCTTCCGGGAATATGGTTTGATTAACATTGCAACCGATACCCAGGATAACATAGGAAGCTTCTTTGCCCATTATGGTCGATTCGTTGAGTATGCCGCATACTTTTCGGCCATCCAATAAAACATCGTTAGGCCATTTAATTTCCGGGGTGAGTTCTGTATGGGATGCCAGGGCTTGTGATACTGCCAACGCACATAATAAACTCATTACAGGTAAGCGATGTGTGGGTACCTGAGGCTTTAAAATCAGGCTGAATAATAAATTCACCCCAACTTCAGATTCCCAGTTATGCCCGTTTCGGCCTTTGCCGTTGGATTGATGATCTGCAAGGATGAGCGTACCTGCCGAAGCACCTGATTTGATCAGTTGCATGGCCAGCTCATTGGTTGAAGCCAGGGAGGGATAATACTTTATATCGGATACAAACGCAGATAATTCTTGTAGAGACAGTTGCAGTTCTTCAGTGGATAGTGTACTGGTAGCCATGAAAACTGTTTTTAATACACTCTTCTGAGCTTAACACCTGATAAAGATTGAACTCTGTCCATAACCCTGGAAAACTCGGGAAGATTGCGACGTATGGTTATGGAATCCCTGCTGTTTTCGGTGATTGCCACAACAAAATATTTTACCGGCGGGTTAAATGTTGTTGGCTCTTGATAGATCTCTTTTATTTGATTCATGGGTAATGTGGTAACCTTACCCAGGCGGGTTTCATACTTCAAAGCATTTTCCGTGATGGTGATCTTATCGCCCTGATGCCCGTTTTCTGCTTCAAATTTTATGTTATACAGCTGTGGCAGACCAAATGCAAGCATAGTAGCAATCAGTATAGCTAAACTTTTCACCACACAACCCAGATCAATACCATACTTAAACTGACCGTATTTAAAGAAAACGGCCCATGCTACTGAAAAAAACAACATACTGAACACCCATGTTGTATAGGCGAAACTGTTCAGCCAGAATTCCGGATATGTAATTGGGTAGGTATAAACTTCCATTTTTCAGGGTCTGTGTTGAAAAATTAATCCAAGAAGATAGGGGTTTCGGGACATTCAGCCAAAAGTAAAGCGTTGGAAATATATTTTTGGCCAAAAAAAAGGGCTTACGATTAAGCAAGCCCTTTATCTGATCGTGTGATAAATTAATATTTGAACAGAAGTTCAAAGAATGATGGCAATGGCCACAAGTCTTGATCAACATAAAGCTCAAGCTCATCTACAATCTGACGAACTTCTACTGATTTTGGAAGGATATCCGTTGCACAGAATTTTGCTTTATCTGCTTCATCTTCCATGTCTTCCATTTTTTCAATCAAGCCTCGCAGATTATCGGCACCAGTCATAACTTTGGCGATATCTTCGGCGATCTTTTTGTACAAGTTGCCCTGAGACTTCAAGGTATCTGATGATACACCAATCTGACTGGCTTGTTCAGCAAGCAGTTTGTAAGACTCACCCAAAGATGCCTGGAATTTAATACAAGCCGGCAAGATCATAGACTCTATCAACAACAACATGGTTTTGATCTCAATATCAATAGCCATTACATACTGCTCAGTACGAACATTGTAGCGAGAGTCAATTTCTGGTGCGGTAAGCACACCAAGTTTTTCAAAAATCTCGCGGTTGGATTGATCTAACCATACATCCAGGGCTTCTGGAGTTGTTTTCAGATTAGGCAGTCCTTTTGCAGCAGCATAGTCCTGCAAGTCCTGGCTGTAGTTATCACCTTCGAAGCGAACATCTTTGGTTTCGGTAACGGCTTTTTTAACCACCTCCAGAATGGCTGCATCTTTTTCTTTACCGCTTTTCATCGCTTTTTCAAGTTCATCGGCCAGTTCATGCAATGCTTCAGCCATAACCGTATTCAATACGGTGTTTGGAATTGAGATCGGCATGGAAGAAGGCACAGCACGGAACTCAAACTTGTTGCCGGTAAAGGCAAATGGTGAAGTACGGTTACGATCTGTGTTGTCTTTGCTTACAACAGGCAGGTGAGAAATGCCAAGATCAAGGAACTGGCGCTGGCTGGCTGTTTTCACATCACCCGATTCAATCTGATCCAGAATCGCTGTGAGTTGATGACCAAGGAATACGGTCATAACAGCAGGAGGGGCTTCGTTAGCACCCAAACGGTGGTCGTTACCGGCTGAAGCCACAGCAGAACGAAGCAGACCGCCACGTTTATGAACAGCTTTCAATACCCCGACAAGGAACACGAGGAATTGAAGATTTTCTTCCGGTGTATGACCCGGATCCAGGAAGTTTTCACCATCAACTGTTGCAACCGACCAGTTATTGTGCTTACCTGATCCGTTAATTCCGGCAAATGGTTTTTCGTGCAACAACAAAGCCAGACCTTTTCTGTTTGCCACTTTACGCATCATATCCATAACCAGTAAGTTATGATCAGCAGCAACATTGGCCTGTTCAAAAATCGGTGCAATTTCAAACTGGTGAGGCGCCACCTCGTTATGGCGGGTTTTAGCAGGAATACCTAATTTATAAAGCTCTTTTTCAAGTTCCTGCATGAAATCCAATGCACGTTCCGGAATAGCACCAAAATAGTGATCATCCAGCTGTTGGCCTTTTGGTGGTAAAGCACCAAGTACTGTTCTGCCACTCATAACGAGATCGGGGCGTTTTTCATACAGTTCTTTATCAACGAGGAAATACTCCTGTTCAGAACCCAGGAAAGTGGTTACTTTAGGAACATCCATGCGACCCATTGCTCCCAGAACGCGTTTTGCAGCCGTGTCTATAGCTGTCATGGAACGTAGCAAAGGTGTTTTTTCATCTAAAGCTTCACCATGGTAAGAAATAAATACGGTTGGAATGCAGAGTGTAACACCCTGGGCAGACTGCATCAGGAAGGCCGGGCTGCTTGGATCCCATGCGGTATAGCCGCGAGCTTCAAACGTGGTTCTCATACCACCGGAAGGGAAACTTGAAGCATCAGGCTCACCCTGGATTAACTGGTCGCCGGAAAAGCGCTCAATTACACTGCCATCTTTATCGAAACTTAAAAATGCATCATGTTTTTCAGCTGTTGCACCTGTCATAGGCTGGAACCAGTGGCAGTAGTGGGTTGCGCCATGGTCAATTGCCCATTCTTTCATAGCATGTGCTACAACACCTGCTGTTTCAGGGGCTAATTTTTCACCATTTTGAATGGTTTGTCTTAGAGAATAAAATACATCTTTAGGAAGTTTGTCACGCATGACATCCATGTTGAATGTTAAACTTCCAAACGAGTTCGTAACCATTGATCCTGTTTGTGTTTCTGTAAATTCAGTAGCCATTTTTATTATTTTTTGGTTAAAGAAGTTAAGTGTTAGATTTTATTTATTTATCAGCTCTGTTACCTCCACGACGACTGCCGGGTTCAGCAATACGAACGTGTTCATCATCCTTGAACGATTTCTGGGCAGGCAGATTGACCTTTTCTTTAATAATGGATAAAACAAAGCTTGTTTCGGTACTGGCCACACCCGACCAGGACTGGATCCTTGCCAATAAGTTTTCCAATGATCCGGTGTTTTTGGTTTTCACCTTTAACATGTGCGAGCCTTCGCCGGTTATGGAGTAACATTCCAAAACCTCGTCTTCTTTAATGACATGTTTTGAGAAATTTTCGTAATACTTTGATGACTCCATTCTTACTCGTATAAATGAAGTAATATCATAACCGAGCTTTTTTTCATCCACTAAAAGCGTATAACCTTTAATAATGCCACGCTTTTCGAGTTTTTCCAGACGCTCACTTACCGAAGGTATAGATAGCCCAACTGCTTCGGCCAGTTCGTTCCGCCGGATTCTTCCCTGCTCATTGAGCATGTCGAGAAGTTTTAAATCAATGGTATCAATATGCCAGGTCATTTTTCCTACCGTCCTGTAATAAACTTGTAAAATATATTGCTTAACCAGTATTTATCCTAATTTTATAAGGATATAAATTGTTATATCTGAAAAAAGTTAGGTAATTAAATTTAAATTACCAAAAAAAATACTACAAAAAAGTAGTTTATTTATTGATATACCGAATTTATCTGAGCCGATCAATAAATTGGGATTTTCGGCATGAAAGCTTAACTTTAGGGATGTTTGAAGTGCTAATTCTTGAAATTTTCAATTTAATTTGTCTTTAAGGAGACTCCTATGGCCGAAGAAACCAAAACACCAAAACCTGCTCCAAAGGCAGCTGCAGCGGAAGCTAAGCCTGAAAGCAAAACTCCGGAAGCCGAGCCAAAAGTTAGCGCCGATAATCCGGGCGGTTTTACTTACCAAAGCTCAAGAGAGAATTTCCAATCCATGTCAGCTTTGGACCATGCAGAATTTGTCATTAAAACCATCACTTCTGTACCAATGGTAGCTATTAACTCTGTGGCCCATGCCTTCAAAAAGCAGTTTGGCAATTAAATTTGGATATCTGATCAGATAAACCCACCACTTGGTGGGTTTTTTTTACCTCATTTTATATGATAATGGCTTGTAAATAAATCGAGGTTTTTTATTTTAAGCTATGCCTGATATTCAGATACGAAGACAGTAGTGCCAAAAGACAACAGATTTACATATCTCTCCTGCTTACCGGCAAAATTTAGCTCTCGCAGGCTAACAACTGCGCTCATTCCCGTATTGTTTTTCTTTCAGCTGGAAATTTCTGCGTTTCATACCCATAGCTCTCCCTGCGAGATAACCGAAATTTGCCATACCCATGAGCATGGCTCAGACTGTGAGTCGGAGCATGAAGACCAACATGATGAGCACTCCTGCCAGGTCTGTATTTTTAAAGCGTCTCTGCACAGTGCTTTGGCCATCCAGCCCTTTAGTCTTTCCAGCGTTTCGATCACTCAAATCAATCACCTCCACCGGGGGATTCTGTTACCCCTTTCTTTTTTAACCCATTTCCAACCCTTACGCGCACCTCCTCATAACGCTTAGCCAAAACACTCATAACTAAGCTTTTACATATTATTTAACGAAACAGCGTACGGAGGAATTATGCACGTTAATTTTTTTACGGCTTTTAATAAGCTATGGCTTGTTGTATTTCTATTTTCAACCCTGACTTTAGCGATGGGTTGCGACGATGATGATCCGCTTTCACCACCTGAAGATCATTTCGAAGCGGTTGGACTGCAGATTGTTAAATCCGGTGTAGTGATTTTCAGCTATTATGGTCCGGATTTCGCACCGGGTACTATAGAGACAGATGATACCATTAAAATTTCACAAGGATTAAGCGATCACTGGGATGTAAAATTCTATGATAAAGACAGCACGGTTATCGCTCCACCCGATGATGCCGATAAGTCGTTCAGTGCGGTTTTTTCTGATCCAAGTGTTGCTGAGCTATGGTGGCATGAAGGTGAAGAAGGTGAATTCGAATTTCACATGAGAGGACTCAAAGAAGGCTTTACCACTGTTGAGTTTAAAGTCATGCATAACGACCACGCCGATTTCACCACCCTGCCAATACCGGTATTGGTTGATTCAACGGTTAATCACGGACCTCCGGTTGAAGTGCAACTCAAAGATGAGGACAGCGGCGATTTGCTGGCAACATCTTATGTAGTGGCTTCAAGCTCTGAACCCAATGATACCATAAAGGTTGCTGAAGGCAATACAACCGATCATATCGTTGCTTATTTCTTTGATGATAACAGCATTAAGTTTCAACCGGGTGTGCCACCTCACAGCTTAGTGGTAGAAAGCGGTAATACAGCTATCGCAGATACTACAGGTCTGGAACCCGACGAACCCTGGGCCTTTAAAATTACAGGTAAGTCGGCAGATACAACCGATATAACGGTGAAAATCATGCACGGTGACAACCTTGGTAAGCCGTTTAAGCCAATTACAGTTGTTGTAACCCCTTCCATTAAATGATCTACTTTTTACAGGCAGGCCGCTCTTTACTGGCGGCCTGTATCATAATGTTTTTTTCACCGGATTTATTTGGGGCTCAACAGCAAGACCGTTTCGCAGGATTAATCCTTGATATGCTCACCCACCAACCGGTGGCAGATGCAAAAGTTAAGGTCCTTAATCAAACCCTTACCAGTGATAAAAAAGGCCGATTCAGTTTTCAGAATTCGGATAGTCAGCCTTTTGAAATTCTCGTCTCACACGAGTCTTACCATTCTACTACCCATGAGATAGATAAGACGTCCTTTACCAGGCAAAAGATTATCATCTTACTGGAACCAAAAATTTACAGAACCGACCCGATTTTAGTTACGGCTAAACATACCCATAACAAGCTTGAACATATTGCTGAACAAAGCAATGTGTTAAAAGGCAAAGACCTTGAGAAAAAATTAAGCCTGAACCTGGCTACAACCCTAAAAAATGAAACCGGACTTGCCATGCGGTCTATGGGACCGGCTCCGGCCAGGCCGGTCTTAAGGGGACTAGGTTCAGACCGGGTACTCATCAGCGAAGATGGCCAGACCACAATTGACCTTTCTTCCACTTCGCCTGACCATGCTGTTACAATCGATCCATTTTCTTCCGAACGCATAGAAGTTATCCGGGGGCCGAAAACCCTGCTTCAAACCTCAACCACCATTGGCGGGGTGATTAATGTGGTACGACACGATATCCCGCAATCCATCAAAGAATCCATTACCGGCAATATTGGCCTGTATGGGGAAAGTGCGAACTCGGGGTATTTAGGCTCAGTCCTGACCGAAATTCCCGTTAAGCCCTTTGCTATTAAAGGCATGATCAGCCGCAGAAAAACCGATGATTTGAAAACGCCAAATGCCAAGTTAAAAAACTCCCAATCCGAAAACTTAACAACCACTCTTGGTGCAAGCTGGATCGGCAATGCCGGGTTTCTGGGCAGCTCCTGGAAGCATTACAGACTGGATTATGGTGTTCCCGGTGGATTTGTTGGCGCTCACCCCAATGGCGTGTTCATTGAAATGAAAAAAGACCAGTTGGATTTAAAATCCCGGCTGTTTTCGGATGTTGGCGTGTTTTCTTCCATCGAAACCCACCTGAGCTTTTCTGATTATTATCATAAGGAAATTGAATCCAATGGATTGGTTGGGGCCGAGTTTAAGATCCTCAACTACCAGGGCTTTGTCCATTTCAACCACCTTAAAAGCGGGATTTTTAGTCAGGGTACGCTTGGAGCTTCATTCCATGTGCGCGATTTCGATATTGGCGGCAATGTGTTTACCTCTCCGAGTGTGTCTAAGAACGCCTCTTTGTTCGTCTTTGAATCCATTAACCTGAACCGGTTAACATTTGAACTTGGTGGCAGGTTAAACTACGACCTGATTACCCCGGACAAAGATAAACCCGACGCTGGTATTGGTTCAGTAAGGGAGCGGGATTTTGTTACAACTGCGTTTTCGGCCTCAGTGTTATATGAACTCACCAAACACTGGTCGATCGGTGCAAATTTAAGCCAGTCGTCCCGTGTGCCCTCTATCGAGGAACTCTATTCCGAAGGGCCGCATTTAGCCGCTTACTCTTACGAAATTGGCAACCCGGATCTAAACAGTGAGTTTGGGTTTGGCTCGGAAGTCTTTAATTATATAGAAACCGACAAGCTTAGCGTGCTGGCCACCTTATTTTACTACAATCTCGACACGTATATCCTGCCCAGAAACAACGGTGAGTTTAATTACCGTTTGCTTTTACCCGAGTATCAAACTTTTGGCGAGCCGGCCCGGTTATTTGGGGGTGAGTTTAGTATGAACTATTCCATAACCGGAAGCCTGGGATTTCTGGCATCGGCCAGTTATACACAGGGTGAATTTTCACGAACCCATCAGCCTTTACCCTTAATTCCGCCACTAAAAGGAAAAGTTGGGTTAAACGGCAAGATCAGTAAAATGGACTGGGATGTTGAGTGCATTTGGGCGGCCAGCCAAAACCGAACCGATGCGTTTGAAGAGCCTACCGAGGGGTATGCCATTTTTAATGCCCATGTGTTGTATTCACTGATGGCGGGCTCCCAGGTCCATAATTTCTCTTTGACACTTGAAAACCTCTTTAACACCGAATACCGCAACCACCTCTCGCGTGTGAAAAGCATTATGCCGGAAGCCGGAGTGAATGTACGTTTAACCTATAAACTGTATTACACTTTGTAGCCGATAAAACATAGGATGATTTGGCCACGTGAACCTGCGAGTGTTGGGGGTGATTTTCATGCATTCACGAACCGGGGTTTTTTTTGAACATTTATCCGCTTAGAAAAGTACCGGATCGGTTATCACGTCTAAAGTCATTATCCCGGGCTGAGCGTCCCGGGACACTGACTTAAAAAATTTCTTGTGTTTCTCCCGAAATAAGACTCCGGACTCTTC